>JAUHXK010000005.1 GCA_030427405.1 Alphaproteobacteria bacterium
AGACAATCTCTTCGGGCTTCGGTCTCTTGTTTGCCATTCTTGGTCCTCCGCTTCCTAAACATAACGGTGGACCAGTTCAGTTGGGGAGGCTCAGGGCCACACATCCCTGGCCGCGGTGACCATTGTGGGCAGCGTTGTACATGCAATGCTGATCGAGGGCACGATGGAGGTCATGACCAAGACCGCCCTATGCGTTCTGGTGGTAATGGCGAGCGCCGCGACGCTCGTCCGTTTGCGTGTCTGGGAGGTGCGGGGCCGGGCCTAGAGCCCCAGGCACCAGCGCATGACGGCTTTTTGCGCATGCAGGCGGTTTTCAGCCTCGTCGAAGATGACCGAGTTGGGGCCATCCATCACCTCGGACGTCGCTTCCTCTTCGCGGTGCGCGGGCAGGCAGTGCATGAACAGCGCGTCGGGTTTGGCATGGGCCATAAGGTCGGTATTGACCTGGTAGGGCCGCAGCAGGTTGTGGCGACGCTCTTTCGCGGATTGGGAATCGTGCATCGAGACCCAGGTGTCGGCCACCACCAGATCGGCATCCTTGACGGCCTTGTAGGGGTCGCGTTCGACCATGATCGAGGACCCTTTCTGACGGGCGAAGCCCATGAACTCTTCCTCGGGGTCGAACTGGGACGGGCCGGTGAAGGTCAGGTCGAAACCGAACTGGCCCGCCGCATGCAGGAAAGAGGCGCAGACATTGTTGCCATCGCCGGTCCAGACGACCTTTTTACCCCTGATCGGCCCGCGATGTTCTTCGAAGGTCAGCACGTCGGCCATGATCTGACAGGGATGGGTCCGGTCGGTCAGGCCGTTGATCACGGGAACGTCCGAATATTCGGCCATTTCCGTCAGGATGGTTTCGTCAAAGGTGCGGATCATGATCATGTCGACATAGCGCGACAGCACGCGCGCGGTATCGGCGATGGTTTCGCCATGGCCCAGTTGCATGTCCTTGCCGGACAGGACCATGGTCTGTCCGCCCATCTGGCGGACACCGACATCAAAGGACACCCGCGTACGGGTCGAGGGTTTTTCGAAGATCAGGGCAACCATGCGGCCAGCCAGCGGCTGATCGTCATCGGGCGCGGCCTTGGGGCGGCCCAGGCGTGCCTGTTTCATGGCGCCGGCCTGGTCGATCATGTCCCGCAAAGCAGTTGCGTCGGTTTTGTGGATGTCGAGAAAATGGTTCATGTCATGTCGCTTTTGGCTGTTGGTGGCCGGGGGCGCTGCCCCCGGACCCCCGGAGTATTTGGGAAAAGATGAAGGTCAGGCGGTTGCGAGTTGGCTTGCGACCTGATGCGCGGCCTTGTCGAGGCGGATCATCGCCTGCGCCACGTCGTCTTCGGTCAGCGTCAGCGGCGGCAGCAGGCGGATGACGTTGTCGGCGGCGGGAACGGTGATGACCTCGTTGTCATAGCCCGCGTTCACCACGTCGATATTGGTTGCCTTGCATTTCAGGCCCAGCATCAGGCCGGAGCCGCGCACCTCTTCGAACACGTCGGGGTGGTTGGCGACCAGGCCTTCAAGCTTCTGGCGCAGCAGGCCCGCCTTGCGGTTGACCCCTTCGAGGAAGGCCGGTGTGGCGACCTGGTCGAGTACCGCGCAGCCCACTGCGCAGCCCAGGGGGTTGCCGCCATAGGTGGAGCCGTGGGTGCCTGCGGTCATGCCGCTTGCGGCCTCTTCGGTGGCCAGCACCGCGCCCAGAGGGAAGCCGCCGCCAATGCCCTTGGCGACCATCATGATGTCGGGCGTGATGCCTGCCCATTCATGGGCGAACAGCTTGCCGGTCCGGCCAATGCCGCATTGCACCTCGTCCAGGATCAGCAGCAGGCCGTTGTCATCGCAGATCTGGCGAAGGGCTTTGAGTTCGGCGTCGGGGACGGGACGGATGCCGCCTTCGCCCTGGACCGGTTCGATCAGGATGGCGGCGGTGTTTTCGGTGATCGCATTGGTGACGCCGTCGAGGTCGCCGAAGGTCACGTGGACAAAGCCGGCCAGCAGCGGGCCGAAGCCTGTGGTCATCTTTTCGGACCCCGCAGCGGCGATACCGGCAGAGGAGCGGCCGTGGAACGATCCGTCGAAGGTAATGATCTCGACCTTTTCAGGCTGGCCTTTGTCATAGAAATACTTGCGGGCCATCTTCACGGCGAGCTCGCAGGATTCGGTGCCCGAGTTGGTGAAAAACACCGTGTCGGCAAAGGTGTGTTCCACCAGTTTGTCGGCCAGCGCCTGTTGCTGCGGGATGTTGTAAAGGTTCGAGACATGCCACAGCGCATGCGCCTGTTCGGTCAGCGCCGCCACCAGGGCCGGGTGGGCATGGCCCAGCGCATTCACTGCGATACCCGCGCCGAGATCCAGAAAACGTCGGCCATCCGCCTCGGTCAGCCAGGCGCCTTCGCCCTTTACGAATGTCAGGGGGGCGCGGTTATAGGTCGGCAGAACGGACGGGATCATCGGATCATCCTTTTTGGATCGTTTGAGCCCAAGTGAGTGATACACCGGGGCCGGGTTCGTCAACAGATTTGGTGGGGGTTGCGCCGATTTGGACAGCGCAAATAGATCAAACGGGCCGGTTACGCGGTCAGGCGTCGGCGTCGGAGGCGCAGGATATCAGCGGTCTTGATCATGCCGCCCGTATAGCGCCGCGCCGGGCGCCTGAAAACCCCGAATTTCCGCGATTGGGAAATTCCTGCAAATTGGGCGCTGACACCGGGCAATTACCGCTTGCCATTCCCGCCGCGCTGGCGCACCGCTGGCCCATGTTTATCGCCAAAGACCACAACCCGCCCCTGGCGGCGCTGCTTATTTTTGCGGCCAGCGCCTTTATCGCCGGTACGACCCTGCTGGCCAAGGCGCTGGGCACGGATACCCTGGGTCCGGCACTGCATCCCATGCAGATCAGCCACGGCAGGTTCCTGTTTGCGTTTGTCGTGATTCTGGGCGCGATCGGCATTCTTCGCCCGCGTCTGGGGCGGCCTCATTGGGGGCTGCACCTGGGACGCACCAGTTTCGGCTGGACCGGAATAACGCTGATGTTTGCCTCGGTCGCCTATATTCCGATCGCCGATGCCACGGCGATTTCCTTTTTGAACCCGGTCTTTGCCATGGTTCTGGCGATTCCGCTGCTGAAAGAGGGCGTCGGACCGTGGCGCTGGTTCGCGGCGGCCGTGGCGTTGCTGGGTGCGCTGATCCTGTTGCGGCCAACCCCGGGGAGCTTTCAGCCTGCCGCGTTGCTGGCGCTTGCGGCGGCCGCGTCGATCGGGATGGAACTGATCTTTATCAAAAAGCTGTCGAGGCGAGAGGCGCCGATCCAGATCCTTTTGGTGAACAACGCCATGGGCCTGACGATTGCAACGGTCGCCGTTCTTGCCGTTTGGGAACCGCCCACCGCATCGCAATGGGCGGCTTTGGCCGGGATCGGCACATTGATGGCCTGCGCGCAGGCCTGTTTCGTAAATGGCATGGCGCGGGCGGATGCGTCTTTTGTCGCGCCGATCAGCTATGCAACGCTGATCTTCGCCGCGTTTTACGATTTCGCGGTTTTCGGCGTGATCCCGGATTCTGTCAGCCTGTTCGGGTCGTCGATTATCTTGACCGGCGCGCTGATCCTGGTCTGGCGCGAGGCGCGGGCGCGCAATCGCTAGGCCTTGAGCCGGTAGCCCGTGCGCAGCATCTGCCAGGTCACGGCGCAGATCAGCAATGTCGCCCCGCCACAGACCAGCAGCCCCAAGGCCGGTGAACTGTCGGAAACGCCGATCATGCCAAAGCGCAATCCGTCGATCAGGTAAAAAACCGGGTTCAGGTGGCTGGCGCTGTTCAAGACCGGAGGCAGGGCGTCGACCGAGTAAAACGTGCCCGACAGGAAGGCCAGCGGCGTCACGATAAAGTTCGTTATCGCAGCCATCTGGTCGAACTTGTTGGCAAAGATACCGGCAAACAGCCCCAGCGCCCCCATGAACGCCGCCCCCAGGACCACATAGATCAACACGATGACCGGATGTTGCGGTAACAGGCCCAGGAACAAGGCGAAGGCCGCGGCCACGACGACCGCAATCAACACGCCGCGCACGATGCCGCCAGCCAGGTAACCCAGCAGGATTTCCAGGGGCGACAAGGGCGGCATCAGCGTATCGACGATATTGCCCTGCACCTTGGCGATCACCATCGAGGACGACGTGTTTGCAAAGGCGTTCTGGATCACGGTCATCATCATGATGCCCGGTGCCAGGAAGGTCACAAATGGCACGCCCATGACATCGGGCCGACCGGGCCCGATCGCAATCGTAAAGATCAAAAGGAACAGGCCCGCGGTAACCAACGGGGCCAGAAGGGTCTGTGTCCAGACGGCCAGAAAACGCAGGGTTTCCCGCCGTGCCAGCGTTGCAAGGCCAAGCCAGTTGATCGCGCCGAAACTGCGCGCGCCCTGATCGACGGAATTCTGCATGCTTTGCCCTCAAACTGATTCGAAGACAGCTTGTAACTCGGGCCGCAGTGTTTAGAATAGGGGACTGAGACGAATTTCGAAGGCGGCCCGGTAACGGGGCCGCTTTCCCGCTTTTGAAAGGCTTCCTATGTCCTGGACTGACGAGCGCGTAGAACTGCTCAAGAAAATGTGGGGCGAAGGCCAGTCGGCCAGCCAGATCGCCAAGGAACTGGGCGGTGTGACCCGCAACGCGGTGATCGGCAAGGTGCATCGCCTTGGCCTGTCCAACCGCGCCTCGGGGGCGAGCCCGGCGAAATCCGAACCCAAGGAGAAACCCGCCCCCAAGGCCGAAGCCAAGCCGAAACCCGCGCCCAAGACCGAGCCCGCGCGCCCTGCTGCGGCTCCGGCGCCCGAGGCCAAGCCGGCTGCACCGGCCCGCCGCCAGATCATCCCGGCGGGGCAACCCCTGCCGCCGCAGCCATCGGCCAATGAAATCAGCCCCGAGGCACTGGCCAAGGTCAACGAGGTCGAGAAGAAAGCCAAGAAGCTGACGCTGATGGAACTGACCGAAAAGACCTGCAAATGGCCTGTCGGGGACCCCGCGACCGAGGATTTCTGGTTCTGTGGCTTGCCCGTCGAGGCGGGTAAACCCTATTGCGAGGCGCATGTGGGCGTCGCGTTCCAACCCATGAGCTCGCGCCGCGACAGACGGCGCTAAGGCGCGGCCCCGGCAGGGGCCGACCGGGCCAGGCGGCATTCCGACCCTGGTCGTTCTGGTTTGGCACGGCGCGAAGACATGGCCACGTTGGCCCGTGCAAGCGCCACCGATCCAACCAATGTACTGATTGCGCGAATCAATGCACGGATCGCCGATCCTGGGGCGTGGCCTGCTGCAGCTGGCATCGCCGTTGTCCGGCGCTCTGCCACACGGTGCGACAAGCAGACCTGACCGATGCACCGCCCGGCTATTGGGCGGGATGCGACGGCAAGCTTGGCATGGGCACCCACCCCGGCAGATCATCGGGCGAGACCGAGACATGCAAGCGCTCTGACCGGTCGCGGCCCACTGTCCGGTGCTTGCGCAGCAGGAATATCTTGCCCCAGCCACGCCAGGTGCCGACCGATGGGGCGCTGGGGTCCGTGGGGAACCGCGCGCGCCAACCGTCCGGCAGGGGCAAGCCATGCAACTCGGCCTTGTCCAGCATCCAGATCAGAGAGATGTTGCTGAGCGGGCGCGCCTGTTCATAGCCGTTCAGCTGACCGCCAACGTCACCATGGGTGCCGCGAAACCACACCTGGTCCACATGCCCTTTGAAATCCTCGGTGCAGTTCCACAGGACCGGCTGATAGACCTCTCGTGTCTCATCCAGCGCCAGCGCGTGATAGCCGTGGCGGGTCGATGGGCCCAGTTGATGGTTGTGAAAGGCGTGCCGATCCTCGGCCCAGCGCCACAGCATGGGCAAACGCAGGCCCAGTGCCTTGACTGTATCCCAGACCCCGACCATCTCGATGGCCACATGCGCGTGGCAGAAATTGCTGCGAAACTGTTCGGCGGCCTTCCCTTTGGGATTGCACTCATAGTGCCGGTAAGCCTGTTTGATATTGCGTTCGGTGGCATGTTCAGCCTTCAGCAGCCCGATCATGTCGATTACGCCCGCAAGGCTGCGCACCCCATAAGCGCCGCGTGAATAGCCGATGAAAAAGATCCTGTCGCCGGGTTTGTAGCGCGATGCGAGATAGCCATAGGCCCGCCGGATCTGGCGATTGATGCCGCGCCCCATCATCACGTCCAGAGACGATTTCCAGCTTTCCCATTGCACCCCGGATTCGTAGAAGACCGAAACCTTGCTGCCCATTTCGCAACACAGGCGCAGTGTCTGCCCGGCATGGGTTTCGAATCCCGGCTCAAGCGTGGACATTGTGCCGTCCAGAATGATCACATGGCTGATCGGCTCGCGGTGCCGCGTTTCAGCCGAGTGCTCGGACCGCAGGGGCCGTCCGAGCCACCCCAGGACCTTTCGACTTAGCCGCGACAGAACCATGTGTCTGCAATTCCCATTTATTCTGGGGCGTGCAAGAAAAGCCTCTCGTCGCACCCCGTGATCTTGGCAAGCGCGCCGAGCCGCGTTCACCACGACGCCCGCGCGCCCACGGTGCCGGTCTTGCCGCAGCCTGTCATCCCGATCGGGTTGGCCGTTGATGGGACCGACACCAAGGTAAACCCAATCATGGGTATCAGGCGCGCGCGAGGCAAGGTTTGGCCCGTAAACGAAGCCGTGAGCAGTTGCCCGTTCGCATCATGACTTGCATGCGCGAAAAGGGCGGGCCCATCGCGCTGCGCCTTGCCGCATTTCCCGCTCGCGTGCCTCGGCGTCTGTGCCCGACACCTCAATCAGCGGCGCGGGTTGATTGTCGCGCGCACGACTGACCCTTCCCCTTCCCGCATGCATTCGCTATTGCAGGCGCTGACCCAAATTTGTTGACGCAGGACGCATCCCATGGCGATGGAAAAGACATTCAACGCGGCCGAGGCCGAGGCCCGCATCTACGAGGCCTGGGAACAGGCCGGAGCCTTCAAGGCAGGCGCGAACCGCTCGCGCGAAGAAAGCTTTACCATCATGATCCCGCCGCCCAACGTGACGGGGGCGCTGCATGTGGGGCATGCGTTCAACAACACGCTGCAGGATATCCTTATCCGTTGGCACCGGATGCGCGGCTTCGACACGCTGTGGCAACCCGGTCAGGACCATGCAGGTATCGCCACCCAGATGCAGGTCGAAAAGATGTTGGCCGCCACGCAGCAGCCGGGTCGGCGCGAGCTGGGCCGCGAGAAATTCCTTGAGAAAGTCTGGGAATGGAAAGGCGAATACGGCGGCACGATCATCGAGCAGCTGAAACGGCTGGGGTCATCCTGCGACTGGTCGCGCAACGCGTTTACCATGGCCGGTGCGGCGGGTGATCCGCGTACGGGACACGAGAACTCGGCCAATTTCCACGACGCCGTGATCAAGGTTTTCGTCGAGATGTACGAAAAGGGCCTGATCTATCGCGGCAAGCGCCTGGTCAATTGGGACCCGCATTTCGAGACCGCGATTTCGGATCTTGAGGTCGAGAATATCGAGGTCGCCGGTCATATGTGGCACTTCAAGTACCCATTGGCGGGCGGTGAGACATATGAGTATTTGGAAAAAGATGAAGATGGGAATGTGATCCTACGCGAAGAGCGGGATTACATCTCGATCGCCACCACACGCCCCGAAACCATGCTGGGTGATGGCGCGGTTGCGGTCCATCCGTCGGATGAGCGCTATGCGCCGATCGTCGGCAAGCTGTGCGAAATCCCGGTTGGCCCGAAAGAGCATCGTCGCCAGATCCCGATCATCACCGATGAGTATCCCGACCCCGATTTCGGCTCGGGCGCGGTGAAGATCACCGGCGCGCATGACTTCAACGACAACATGGTCGCCAAGCGCGGCGGCATCCCGATGTACCGCCTGATGGACACCAAAGGCGCGATGCGGGCCGATGGCGCGCCTTATGCCGAAGCGGCGGACTTGGCGCAGGAATATGCGCGCGGGCGTGAATTCACCGAAAACGAGATCGACGCGATCAACCTGATCCCCGATCACCTGCGCGGGCTTGATAGGTCCAAGGCGCGGGCGAAGGTCGTCGCAGAGATCACGGCGGACGGTCTTGCCGTGATGACCCGCGCGGATGATCCGCGTCTGGGCACCAAGCTGGGCGAAGATGACGACCCGGCGGCTCTGGTCCCGCTGGTCGAGAGCAAACCGATCATGCAGCCCTTTGGCGACCGCTCGAAGGTTGTTATCGAGCCGATGTTCACCGACCAGTGGTTTGTCGACGCCGAAAAGGTCGTCGGCCCCGCGCTGGATGCGGTCAGGGACGGCACGGTCAAGATCATCCCCGAATCGGGCGAGAAGACCTATTACCACTGGCTGGGAAACATCGAGCCCTGGTGCATCTCGCGCCAGCTGTGGTGGGGGCATCAGATTCCGGTTTGGTATGGGCTCGATCTCTCGGCCGAGAACTTCAAGGACGACGAAAACGACGGCGGCATTGATCTGGTCGAATTGGGCCGTTTGCTAAACGAAGGTGGTATGCTGCACCGTGGCAACGTCATGGAATGTGCCGCGAGCCTTGAAGCCGTTGCCGAGAAATTCCTCGACGACAATGCAAACATCCCCAGCCCGCTAAGCCACGCGACAGTTGTCGAAGTTGCCGACAAGCAAGAAGCAATCCATCAATTCGCAGAGAGCCTCGCTCAATACGCAGTCGAACAAGACCCGACCAAACTGGTCTACCCGATTTGGCGCGACCCCGACGTCCTCGACACATGGTTCTCCTCCGGCCTCTGGCCCATCGGCACGCTGGGCTGGCCCGAGCAGACCGAGGAACTGGAGCGCTACTTTCCCACGGACGTTCTGATCACCGGGTTCGACATTCTGTTCTTCTGGGTCGCCCGGATGATGATGATGCAACTGGCGGTGGTCGATCAGATCCCGTTCCACACCGTCTACCTGCACCAGCTCGTCCGCGACGAGAAGGGCAAGAAGATGTCCAAGACCACCGGCAACGTCATCGACCCGCTGGAGATCGTCGACGAATTCGGTGCCGACGCGCTGCGCTTCACCAACGCTTCGATGGCGGCGATTGGCGGCGTGCTGAAACTGTCCCGCGAACGCATCACCGGCTATCGCAACTTCGGCACCAAGCTGTGGAACGCCGTCCGCTTTGCCGAGATGAACGAGGTCTTCACCGACGCCGTGCCGCAACTGGACGTGGCTGACCTGAAACCCAAAGCCGCCGTCAACCGCTGGATCATCGGCGAAACCGCCCGCGTGCGCGAAGAGGTCGACGCGGCGCTGGAAAGCTATCGTTTCAACGACGCAGCCAACGGGCTTTACGCCTTTGTCTGGGGCAAGGTCTGCGACTGGTACGTGGAACTGTCGAAACCGCTGCTGCAAGGCGATGACGCCGAGGCACAGGCCGAGACCCGCGCCGCTATGCGCTGGGTTCTGGATCAGTGCATGGTCCTGCTGCACCCGATCATGCCCTTCATCACCGAAGAGCTTTGGGACCTGACCGGCACGCGGCCCAAGATGGTCGTTCACGCCGACTGGCCCACATACGGTTCGGAACTGGTCGACCCAGAGGCGGATCGTGAGATGAACTGGGTGATCTCGGTGATCGAGAATACCCGCTCGGCCCGCGCACAGATGCGGGTGCCTGCTGGCCTCTACGTGCCGATGCTGGTGACCGAGATCGACGCCCACGGCCAGGCGGCATGGGACCGCAACGAAGCGCTGATCAAGCGCTTGGCGCGGATCGACAGCCTGACCAAGGCGGATGAGCTGCCAAAAGGCACCATATCGATTGCCGCTCCGGGCGCGAGCTTCGGCCTGCCGCTGGCGGATATCATCGATATCGGTGCCGAAAAGGAACGGCTTGAGAAAGCCAAGGGCAAGCTGGCCAAGGAACTCGGCGGCCTGCGCGGACGTCTGAACAACCCCAAATTCGTGGCCTCGGCCCCGGAAGAGGTGGTTGCAGAGGCCAAAGCCAACCTCGCCGCCCGCGAGGAAGAAGAGGCCAAGCTGAACGAGGCGCTTGCCCGCCTGGCCGAAATCGCTTGATCGCTTCACCTTTTCAAAATACTCAAAATCCCGAACCCCGCCGCTGATCCGGCGGGGTTTTTCTGTTGCGCAGGCACCCTTTGCCCCTGTTCACCGGGACAAACGGTTGTTAGCACCGTCCGGTAACAACCCCGAGGGCAAGATGGCGCAGAACCTTCCTCCGATGCAAACCGTGTCTACCGGGCTGGTGGTGGCGGTCGTGGGCTTTTTCAGCTCGTTTCCCATCGTGTTGCAAGGGCTGAACGCGATGGGGGCCTCGCCAGCCCAGGCCGCATCGGGGCTGATGAGCGCGGCCGTCGCGATGGGCCTGGCCGCGATTGTCCTCAGCCTTTTCTATCGGCAGCCGATCAGTGTGGCATGGTCCACACCCGGCGCGGCACTGCTTGCGGTGTCGGTCACCCCGGCCGACGGTTTCTCGGGTGCGGTCGGGGCGTTCCTATGCGCCGGGGCGCTGACGGTTCTGGCCGGGCTGTGGCGACCATTGGGCCGCCTTGCGGCTGCGATCCCGACGACATTGGCGCAAGCCATGCTGGGGGGCGTTCTGCTGCCGCTGTGCATCCTGCCCTTCAAGGCCGCAGCTGAGATCCCATGGCAAGCCTTGCCTGTCATCCTCACATGGTTCATCGCCGGACGCATCCAAAGACTGCTTGCCGTCCCCGCAGCCGTCCTTGCCGCCGCGCTGGTCGTTGTGTTCAGCGCCGAGGGCGCATCGGTGCGTCCCGAACACTATCTGGCCGCGCCAATATGGACCATGCCCACATTTTCTTTCGCCTCGGCCGTGGGGATCGGTCTGCCGCTGTTCGTCGTGACGATGGCAACCCAGAACATCCCCGGCATCGCCGTGATGCGCAGCTTCGGCTACACGCCTGCGCCGGGCAAGCAGTTTTCCGCGGTCGGTGTGGCCAGCATGCTGTCCGCGCCACTGGGTGCCCCGGCAACTTGCCTGGCCGCAATCACCGCTGCGATGTGTTCCAATCCCGACAGTCACCCGGACCCTGCAAAACGGTATTGGTCGGCGGTCATGGCCGGCGTGTTTTATTGCGTCTTCGGCATCTTTGCGGTGGCCATCACCGGTTTTGCCGCCCATGCCGACCCGCTTTTGATGGGAACCCTGACCGGTGTTGCCCTGATCGGGGTACTGGCGAATGCCACATTCGCCGCGCTGGAAATCCCCGCCGAGCGTGAGGCCGCGATCCTGACTTTTGCCATCACGGCATCCGGTGTAACGGTCTTTGGGCTTGGTGCTGCCGTCTGGGGGTTGCTGGCGGGCGGGGTCGCCTATCTGGTGTCAAACCGGGTGCGATAGCCGCTTTGCCACGCATCGCCATCTGCGGTAAACTAGGCCTATGTTCGGCCCCATGGGAAAACTGGCAGAGCGCCAGATCAAAAAGGCGCGGGCCCAAGGTCAGTTGCAGGGCCTTGAGGGCGAAGGGCACCCCCTTCCCGACCGTTCGGCCGAGGCGCAGTGCGACCCGGCCATCGCCGCCGGTCACCGGATCATGGCGCAGGCCGCGGTGTTGCCCGAAGAGTTTGCCGTCAAAAAGCAAATGGATGCCGCCCGCAAGGCCTATACCTCTCTGACCGACCCGCGGCTGCGCAAACGTGCAATGGCGGACATCGCCGACCTGGAAATGCGCTATAACATGGCCCGCGATGCGCGACGGGCATTCCTGAAGTAACATCGCCCACCCTTTTTGGCGGCAATCCCGGGCATATTTGTGTATCATCGCTGAAAACCAATCGTTTACTCCGCGTAGGGAGAGTGAATGGAGCGCAGGTTGTCAGCCATTCTGGCCGCTGACATGGCCGGATATTCCCGACTGATGGAGCGGGACGAAACCGGCGTTCTGACCCGCCACAAGACGTACCGGCAGACTTTGATCGACCCACGTATCGCGCAAGCGGGCGGACAGATCGTAAAAACTACTGGCGATGGCATGCTGGTTCGGTTCGACACCGCGCAGGATGCCGTGCGCTGCGCGATAGACATACAGCTGGGCATGGATCGGCAGGAACGCGACGTGCCGGACAGCAATCGAATCCAGTATAGGATCGGGATCAACGTTGCGGATGTCCTGTTTGAAGACGGCGACATTTTCGGCGACGGGGTGAACGTCGCCGCCCGCCTTGAGACCATCGCGCAGCCCGGCGGGCTGTGCATTTCGGACATCACGCATCAGATGACGCAAGACAGGGTGACCGAGTGTTTTGCCGATCTGGGATTGCAAAAGATCAAGAATATCACCCGCCCGGTTCGCGCCTGGCAATGGACACCGGACGCCACCCGATCGGGCCGGGATGACTACGCCCCGTCACAAGTGCAAAAGGTCTCGTTTTGTCTTGGACAGGACGGGACGCAGCTGGCCTGGGCGCGGGTGGGCTCTGGCGCGACCGTTCTCAAGGCGCCCAACTGGCTCAATCATCTGGACTATGAATGGAGCAGCCCGTTTCGCGGGCCCTTTCTTGAACAGGTTGCACGACGATGCACCCTGGTTCGATTCGACCAGCGCGGGAACGGGTTGTCCGAACGGGAACCAAAGGCAATTTCTGCGGATGCGATGATTTCCGATATCGAAAGCGTGGTCCGGGCTGCCGGCCTTGGACGTTTTTGCCTTTTCGGCATCTCGCAAGGGTGCGCCTTTTCCGTGCGCTATGCGGCGGAAAACCCTGATCGCGTTACCGGCCTTGTCCTGGTGGCAGGCTATCTGCGTGGCGCGCTCAGGCGAAATGCGCCCGATCAGGCGGCCCTGTCAGAGGCTACGAATGTTTTGATCCGCGAAGGCTGGGGGTCACCCAATCCGGCCTATCGGCACCTGTTCACGGAAAGCATGATGCCCGACGCGACCGAATCTCAAAAGGACAGTTTTGACGAGTTGCAGCGCGTGTCCACGTCGCCGGATGTGGCGGCGCGGGTGAATGCGATGAATGCCGATATCGACGTGTCCGACCTTGCCAGCCAAATTCGGGTGCCGACGCTGGTTTTGCATGCCGAGGGCGACCGTCGTATCCCCATTGCCGAGGGGCGGCGCATGGCTGCAATGATACCCAATGCCCGATTTGTCGCCCTGCCGGGTAACAACCACATCTTTGTCGACGGGTCTCCGGCGCTCGAAATCTTTTTGAATGAATTTTCGGACTTCCTGGCCGAGCTTGACGCCTGAGCGGTAAGAAACGCGGCATAGAGGTGGCTATTTGAAATCGGGTTTGCGCCCCTGCATCTTCGCCATGACGACCTCCATCTGGTCGGGTTTGCCGATCAGGTCCACCTGTTCCGAGGATTCAGCCATCAGGACCTCGGCCCGCGCCTGGGTTTCTGCAACGTCGATCAGGCGCTTGGCTGCACGGATGGCCGACGGGCTTTTCCCGGCGATATCTTCGGCCAGCGCAAGTGCCTCGGTCAGGGGATCATCGGACAGCCTGGTGACCAGCCCCCAATCCGCGGCCTGCGCCGCGCCAATGGGACGGGCCGTGTAGGTCAGCAGGCGCAGAACATCCGAGCGCACAAGTTCAGGCAGCAGAACCATGCCGCCCATATCAGGGATGATGCCCCATTTCATTTCCATCACCGCCAGTTTGGCCTCGGGATGCGCGATGCGGATATCCGCGCCCAGCGCGATCTGAAGACCGCCACCATAGGCCGCACCCTGGATGGCGCAGATGACCGGAACCGGGACGCGGCGCCAGATCAGGGCAAGCTCTTGCATCTCGTTGGCGTCTTCGTGGCTGCGGGTCATCAGCCATTCGGTCGGGTCGGTATGGGCCATGCTTGCAAAGCTGGTCATGTCCAGCCCGGCGCAAAAGCTCTTGCCCTCGCCCGACAGGACGACGGCCCGCGCATTCGAGGCTGCAACCTCTTGACCTGCGGACAAGATCGCCTTGACCATGGCGTCGTCCAGCGCGTTCATCTTGTCGCCGCGCGTCAACGTGACGTGGGCAATGTGATCCTTGTATTCGACTGACACGCGCGCCATGCGACCCTCCGCTTATCGGTTTGCCCCGTTATGCCCGGAAAAGGACGCTCAAGGCCACAACGACGTCAGGGCATTCGGGACAGGGGCATGCGGCCAAACCAGCCGGAATCCAGTGTCGTGACATAGAAGTGATCCCCCACTCTTTTGCCGCCGGTGGTTATGCCCAGCCGCCCATCGGGGTCTTGCAGGGTTTGCAGGATCGTTCCGTCGCCGTCAAATTGCACCAGCATGCCACGATGAATGGGCGCTGGCCGCACCATCGGACCCAACCGCCAGATCAGCTTTCGCAGGAACGGATAGGGCATCAGCGCCTCGGATGGCACGCGCGGGCTGGCGAAGGCCATCCAATAGGTTCCATCGCCCTGCGCCTCGAGGTTGTCAGGATATCCGGGCAGGTTGTCCAGCAGGATTTCGGTTTGCCCCGCGCGCGGCCCCGTCAACCACAGCCTGTGCACGCGCGCGCGGCCGGTTTCGGCAATCAGCAGGAAATCTTCGTCCGGCGATAGCGCCACGCCGTTTGTATAGACGAACCCTTCGGCGATTTTCTCGGTCTTTCCGTCCGGTGTGTGCCGGGCGACATATCCGGTGTCGGATTGTTCCCAGATCGTCAGAACCGAGGTCGGCTTGGTGCCACCCATTGTTTCAGGGTCGAAACGGTCGGAGGAATTGGAGAAATAGACGGTTCCGTCCCGGCCGACGTCCAGTTGGTTGGCATAGACCAAGGGGGCACCTTCGACCTCTGACACCAGTGATGTCAGGGTTCCGGGGCCGGACCAGCGCATGAGGCCGCGAAAGCTGTCGGCGATGTAGAGCGCCCCATCCGGGCCAGCGTGCAACCCCAGTGGCCGCCCGCCCAAACGGTCGATTTCGACGGGTTCATCCCCGTCGATGCGATAGAGCCTTCCGGACAGGCTGGTGGTCAGCACTGAACCATCGGGCAGAATCGCGATATCCTCGGGCCCGATCTGGCCGTCGGGCAAGGCGATCAGGTCGAGGCTGTCCAAGGCCCGGTTTTCAGCGAAATCGCCGGTAAAGCCGGGCGGTTCGGGCGGGTCATAGGCGACGGGGTCGACCGGCACCGGCCAGAACAGCAGATAGGCCAGCCCGACAAGGCCAAGACCGAGTGCGATGCGCATGGGGCGGGTCTCCTTTCATTGCTCGGATGCAGAGTGCGGCGCAATGTGGCGCGCTGCAAGCTTGCCGAGACCGTGACCTTGCGTTTATCTGCGCGCATGACTGATCCACGCTACACTCCGCTTGCCCTGTCGCTGCCTGCAACCGTGCCCTTTGTCGGCCCCGAAACGCAGGAGCGCCAGCGCGGCGCGCCGTTTACGGCCCGGCTGGGCGCGAATGAAAGCGTGTTCGGCCCCTCGCCCCGCGCGGTCGAGGCCATGGCCCGCGCGGCTGGCGAAAGCTGGATGTATGGCGACCCGGAAAACCACGACCTGCGCCACGCCCTGGCGGACCACCACAATGTGCGCCCCGATAACATCGTGGTCGGCGAAGGGATTGACGGGTTGCTGGGCTATCTGGTGCGGTTGCTGGTCGGGCCGGGGGATGCGGTCGTGACCTCGGACGGGGCATACCCGACGTTCAATTACCATGTCGCCGGGTTTGGGGGCGTGTTGCACAGGGTTGCATACCGACAAGACCACGAGGACCTGACAGCCCTGTTCGCCAAGGCGGCGGACGTGGACGCCAAGCTGGTTTACCTGGCCAACCCGGATAATCCGATGGGCAGCTGGCATCGTGGCGCCGATATCGCGGCTGCCTTGGCGGATCTGCCGGACGGGTGCGTGCTGATCCTGGATGAGGCCTATGTGGAATGCGCGCCCGCGGGCACGGCGGCGCCGGTGGATGCGGATGATCCGCGGGTGATCCGGATGCGCACCTTTTCCAAGGTCTATGGCATGGCTGGCGCCCGGATAGGCTTTGGCATCGGCGCGCCGGGCCTGATCACGAGTTTCAACAAGGTGCGCAACCATTTCGGTGTCAACCGGGTGGCGCAGGCCGGTGCGCTGGCGGCGCTGGGTGATAGCGACTGGCTGGAAACGGTTCGCGGGCAGATCTCAGGGGCGCGCGAGCGCATCGGTCAGATTGCGCGCGAGAACGGGTTAGAGCCGTTGCCCTCGGCCACCAATTTCGTCGCCATCGATTGCGGGCGCGACGGCGCTTTCGCCAAGGCCGTTCTGGAGGCGCTGGTGGATCAAGGTATTTTTGTGCGCATGCCTTTTGCGGCCCCGCAAAACCGCTGTATTCGCGTCAGTTGCGGGACCGAGGCCGATATGGAGGCATTCGCGTCCGCCCTGCCCCATGCCCTTGCCAAGGCGCGGGGCTGAGTTGAAAAAGGGGGCTGTCTGCCCCCTCTTGGCCGATTGGCCAATTCACCCCCGAGGATATTTTCGGCCAGATGAAGGGGATCCCGCTGGCCAATGCGTCTAGGGCTGGCTTGCCAGTGTTGCGGCGGCGGCCTCGAGCGCCCCGGCCCCGCGGGGGATGTCCAACGCCGCCATGGCGGTTTCCACGCCCCCGAGCATGGCCATGACCATCTGCGCGTTGAGGTGGCCCATATGCCCCAGGCGGAAACAACCATCTTCATCCGCCATGCCCAGGCCGATACCCAATGTCAGCCCAAGTTGGCTTTCGGTGTAATCTCGCAAGGCTGTTCCGCGCCCTTCTGTCAGGCGAAGCGCCGTGACGGCGTTGCTGCGCAGGGTTCTGTCGGCAACATTCAGGTGAAGCGCGCCCTTCTGGGCCCAAACCTCGCAAGCGGCCCAGACAGCGCGGGCCAGGTGTGCGTGACGGGCCCAGACATGTTCGAGCCCTTCGCGGTTGATCAGGTCCAGGGCCGCACGCAGCCCGTATAGGTGGTGCGTCGGAGCAGTGCCGCCGAAATACTGGTAGAACCAGTCCGGTTCGGCCCGCGGGGTCCAATCCCAGTAGGAGGAGACGCGGGGCATTGCCAACCGTTTCGCATGGGCTTTTTCGTTGAAAAAGACAAAGGAGATACCGGCCGGGGTCATCAGGCCTTTCTGGCAGGCCGCAACCATGATATCGACACCCCAGTTGTCCATTTCAAAGCGGTCGCAACCCAGCGAAGCGATGCAGTCGGCCATCAACAGGGCCGGATGGCCCAGGTCGTCAAGCAGGCTGCGCAGCGCAGGAATATTGTTGCGGATCGAGCTGGATGTATCGACATGAACCGCGAGAACCGCCTTGATGCGATGAGCGGTGTCCTGCCGCAGGGCCTGGGCGATGCGGTCCATATCCCAGGGCGCGGCGGTTCCGAAATCGAGCAGATCAACCTGCGCGCCGATGCCCTGGGCCATTTCCGCCCAGCCGTGGGTAAACCGACCCGAAGCCGGCGCAAGGACGGTTTCACCCGGTGCAATGACATTGGACAGCGCGGCTTCCCATGCGCCGTGGCCATTGGCGATGTAAATGGCCAGGTTGTGCCGGGTTCCAGCCACGCGGCGCAGGTCGTCGGTCAGGGCGGGCATCAGGTCAACCAGTGCACCCGCATAGATATTGGGCGACGGGCGGTGCATGGCTTGCAACACAGCGTCGGGGATGACAGAAGGACCGGGAATGGCAAGGTATTCGCGCCCGTGCGCGAGCGAAATGCGGTTTGTCATGGAGGGGGCAACCTGTCTGAATTGACGCCCACACTAGCGTCAGCAGACAGGAGGTCAATCCATGAGCTTGGCCGCCTCGCGTGCCAGGGCCTCGATCCCGGCCCAGTCGCCAGCCTGGACCATCGGCTTGGGCGCGACCCAGCTGCCCCCGGCGCAGACAACGTTTGGCAGGGACAGGTAATCCTTGGCATTGGCGGGGGAAACACCGCCCGTCGGACAGAACGTGATCTGTGCCAGAGGGGCCCCGATCGCCTTGAGCGCCGGAGCGCCGCCTGCGGCCTCGGCGGGGAAGAATTTGAGCATGTCATAGCCAAGTTCGAGCAGACGCATCGCTTCGCTGGCCGAGGCCGCGCCGGGCAAGAGCGGCAGGCCTTCGGCCTCGCACGCGGCAATCAGGGTTTCGGTGGCACCGGGGGAAACGCCGAACTGGGCGCCAGCCTCTTTGGCGGCGCAGACGTCTTCGGGTGTAACCAGCGTGCCTGCGCCGACAACGCCGCCGGGAACCCCGGCCATCGCGCGAATGACATCCAGTGCTGCCGGGGTCCGCAAGGTGACCTCGAGCGCGGGCAGCCCCCCGGCGACCAGCGCCTCGGCCAGCGGGCGCGCATGTGCGGCGTCATCAACGACCAGGACCGGAACGATGGGCGCGAGGGCACAGATTTCGCGGGTACGTTGGGTTTTTGCAGACATGTATCAGGCTCCGAAAATACTTGCACCGGCGTCGGCCGAGCCGACCGCGTTGCGGAAGGCGCCGAACAGGTCACGCCCGACGCCATGTTGGTTGGATGAAAGATCGGCGGTTGCCGGGTTGCGGTCCAATACGCCTGGGGTCAGGATTTCAAGAACGCCCGTCACCGCATCGACCCGCAGCAGGTCACCGTCCTGCAGATGGGCGATCGGGCCGCCGTCCAGCGCCTCGGGGCAGACATGAATGGCGGCAGGGACCTTACCGGACGCACCCGACATCCGGCCATCGGTGACCAGAGCCACTTTTTGACCCCTGCCCTGCAGGATCGAAAGCATCGGCGTCAGAGAGTGCAATTCGGGCATGCCGTTGGCCTTGGGTCCCTGAAAGCGGACAACGACGATGACGTCATCGGTGAACTCTCCGGCCTTGAAGGCAGCTTTGACATCGTCTTGGTCGTGGAACACTCGGACCGGCGCTTCGACCACCTGGTGTTCGGGCGCGACGGCTGAAACCTTCATGACGCCCGTGCCCAGGTTGCCGGTCAGGCGCGACAGGCCGCCGGTGGGTTGGAACGGGTCATTGGCCGGGCGCACGATCTTTTCGTTCAGGCTGTGGCCTGCGCCGTCCTCCCAGACCAGTTCGCCGTCTTTGAGCTTGGGTTCCTTGGTATAGTTGTGCAGACCCTGCCCCGCGACGGTCAGCGTGTCGGGATGCAGCAAACCGTTGTCCAGCAGGGTGCCGATGGCAAAGCCCAGCCCCCCGGCGGCATGGAAATGGTTCACGTCGGCCAAGCCGTTGGGATAGACCCGCGCGACCAGGGGCACGACGCCAGAGATGTCGGAAAAATCCTGCCAATCCAGCACGATACCGCCCGCGCGCGCCATCGCGATCAGGTGGATCAGCAGGTTGGTCGATCCGCCTGTGGCCATCAGGCCGACAATCCCGTTGACGAATGCGCGTTCATCGAGGATCTGACAGACCGGCGTGTAATGGTTGCCCAGCGCGCTGAGCGACAGGGCGCGGCGGGCGCCTTCCTCGGTCAGCGCATCCCGCAGGGGCGTGTTCGGGTTGACGAAGCTGGACCCCGGCAGGTGCAGGCCCATGAATTCCATAAGCATCTGGTTGGTATTGGCGGTGCCATAGAACGTGCAGGTACCCGGGCCGTGATAGGCGGCCATTTCGGCCTTCATCAGCGCGTCGCGGCCCACCTCTCCGGCGGCGAATTGCTGGCGGACCTTGGCTTTTTCGTCGTTGGGCAAGCCGCTGGTCATGGGACCGGCAGGCAGGAAGACGGCTGGCAGATGGCCAAAGGCCTGTGCACCGATCACCAGACCGGGCACGATCTTGTCGCATACGCCCAGGAACACGGCAGCGTCATAGGTGTTATGGCTGAGCGCCACACCCGTTGCCAGGGCAATCACATCGCGTGAGAACAAAGACAGTTCCATCCCCGCCTCGCCCTGTGTGACCCCGTCGCACATTGCGGGCACACCACCGGCGACCTGAGCCGTGCCTCCCGCCGCACGGATCGCGTCGCGGATCAGGGCGGGATAGCGTTCGAAAGGCTGGTGGGCAGACAACATGTCATTATAGGCGGTGACAATTCCCAGGTTACCGGCCGTTCCGGTTGCCATGGATTGCTGGTCTGCCCCGGCCCCGGCATAGGCATGGGCCTGCCCGCTGCAGGACAGGTGCGCGCGGGCGGGACCCTTGGAGCGGGCCTGTTCCATGCGTTCAAGATGCGGGCCACGCAAATCCGCGCTGCGGTCGATGATCCGCCGGGTGACTTCGGAAATAACTGAGTGAACCATGTCTAACCTCCGATCTGACGCCAGCGGCGTCCATCCCGATGCATCAGCATCAATGCATCTTCGGGACCTGAACTTCCCTGATCATAGCGCGACGGGCGGTCTCCGCGCTCTTCCCAACCCTGGATAATGGGGTCGACCCAAGCCCATGCCGCCTCGGCCTCGTCGCCACGCATGAACAGGGTCTGATCACCGCGGATCACATCCATCACCAGTCTTTCATAGGCGTCCTGCGCGCGCACATCTCCGCCCAGGGCTTCGGCGAAGCTCATGTCCAGGGACACATCGGACAGCCGGAACCCGCCCGGACCGGGGTCCTTGATCGTGGTGCGCAGGGTGATGCCTTCGTCCGGTTGCAGACGGATCACCAGGACATTGCCGCGCAAGGGGCCGACATTTGGGAAAATCGTGTGCGGCGGGTCACGGAAAAACACCGCGATCTCGGATTCGCGTGCGCGCAGACGTTTGCCCGTACGCAAATAGAATGGCACACCCGCCCAGCGCCAGTTGCCTATATGAGCCTTGAGCGCAATGAAGCTTTCGGTGGCGCTGTCGGGATTGCCGACGTGATCCAGATAGCTGTCGTCGCCCTTGTCGGCCCGGTACTGGCCACGGGCAATGTCCGATTGGGATACGGGCTCAAGCGCCTCGATCACCTTGACCTTTTCATCGCGGACCGCATTGGGCGAAAACTTCGATGGCGGCTCCATCGCGGTCAGGCACAAAAGCTGAACCAGGTGGTTCTGGATCATATCCCGCATGGCGCCGGACTGATCGTAATACGCGCCGCGCCCCTCTACCCCGACTGTTTCGGCCACGGTAATCTGAACGTGGTCGATATGGGTCGCGTTCCACAGCGGCTCAAACAGCGAATTGGCAAAGCGCAGCGCCATGAGGTTCTGGACCGTTTCCTTGCCCAGATAATGGTCGATCCGGTAAATCTGGTGTTCTTCGAAACAGGCACGCAGACCCGCGTTCAGGCCTTTTGCCGATGCCAGATCATTGCCAAAGGGTTTTTCCACGACGATCCGGCTGTCTGGCGTGGCCAGGCCATGTTCCTGAAGCCGTTTCGCGATACCGGGAAACAGGTTCGGACCGACCGAAAGATAGAAGGCGCGCACAACGTCATCGCGCAACGCGCCGCTGAGGTCTTTCCACCCCGCATCGCCCAGCGCATCAACCGGCACATATTCCACGCGCGTCAGAAAGTCGTCGAGGACATCCTTGTTGAAATCCGAGGCGAATTTCTGGATCGCGTCCCGGACCTGCTGGCGAAAGCCGTCGGTGTCCATGTCAGAGCGCGCCGTACCGATGATGCGGGCATCCTGGGGCATCTGGCCAACTTCGAACCGGTGATACAGGCCCGGCAGGATCTTGCGCTGCGCCAAGTCCCCGGTGGCACCGAACAGCACCAGGTCAAAGGGATGAACCGGAATTACGCGTGAAACCATTCGCTGGCTCCTTTTGTGGTCTTCGCGGTCAGCTTAGCAGGACGACCGGCGCGGATTGAGGTGGCGGATACGCACTGTTATCGCTAACATTTAGCGACTGAATAAAAAGAAACGGCCAGAAAATCAAGCACGGATTTGCTTTATCCGCCGTCTGCGCACCCGACCGATCAGGCCTGGTTGTTCAGGTATTCCATGACGGCAGGCCGGACCGATTGTTCGCCCCGGTGACGCGCATCGGCGATGATCTTGCGGACTTCCTGCAGATTTGAACGCAAAAGCAAGCTCTTGACCGGCCCGATCGACGCGGGGCGCATCGACAAGGTACGAATTCCCATTGCCGCCAGGCACAAGGCCTCGACCGGGCGGCCGGCATCTTCGCCGCAGAAACTGACCGGAGTTTCCGAGATGTCGCATCGCTCGACGATCCGCTCGATCAGGCTGAGAAAGCTGACATTCAACGTATCGTACCGGCGGCGCACCAGTTCGTTTTCCCGGTCGGCGGCAAAGAAAAACTGTTTCAGGTCATTCCCGCCGATCGAAATGAAATCGACCTCGTCAAAGAACTTTTGCGGCGAAAAGGCAAGCGAAGGCGTTTCCAGCATTGCGCCGACCTCAAGCGTTTCCGGCAGCGCATGGCCCAGCCGTTTTTCCCGCTCGATTGTTTTGTTCACCTCCCAGCGGGCTTCGCGGTATTCGTCCGCCTGCGCCACGAACGGGAACATAAGGCTTAACGGGCGGCCATTTGCAGCGCGGATCAGCGCCTGAAGCTGCATGCGCATCACGCCCCGCTTGTCCAGACCAACGCGAATGGCGCGCCAGCCCAGGGCCGGGTTCGGCTCGGCGATGTGCTTCATATAGGGCAACACCTTGTCCGACCCGATATCCAGCGTCCGGAACACCACGCGCTTTCCCTGGGCGGCGTCCAGAACCCGCTGGTACTGTGTCACCAGTTCAGACCGCTTTGGCATCTGGTTGCGAACCAGAAACTGCAACTCGGTCCGAAACAGGCCGACGCCTTCGGCACCGGAATGCCCCAGAGACGGCAGGTCGGCCATCAGCCCGGCATTCATCACCAGGTTGATCCGGGCACCATCCTGCGTGACGGTCGGCGTTTCACGGATCGACGCGTAGCGTTCCTGCGCCTTGGCCTGCATGGCGATCTTGTCGCGGAAGGCGCTGACAACCTGATCTTCCGGGCGCAGATGCACGATCCCCTGGTCCCCGTCGACCAGGATGTGATCGCCGTTCAGCGCCTCGGTGGTGATGCGGCCCACATGGACCACCAGCGGAATAGCCAGAGCGCGGGCCACGATGGTGGCATGGCTGCCGACGGACCCTTCCTCGAGCACGATCCCCTTGAGCGATCTTCCATATTCCAAGAGATCGCCCGGCCCTATATTGCGGGCGATCAAGATCGGATCGGGCGGCAGATCGGCTTCGCCGTTATTGCCCTGCCCCGTCAGAATGCGCAGCAATCTGTTGCTGAGGTCATCCAGATCGGCCAGCCGCTCGCGCAGATAGGTGTCGGTCACCTGCCCCATTCGGGCGCGCGCCTGCGACTGTTCTTTCTCGACCGCCGCTTCAGCACTGAGACCGCGAGAGATGTCTTCTTCCATGCGCCGCATCCAGCCCTTGGAATTGGCAAACATGCGATAGGCTTCAAGGACCTGAAGCTGTTCGTTATCCCCGTCCTTGGATATTTCGAGCATCTTGTCGACACCGACCCGCAGCTCTTCGACGGCTTCGGTCAGACGCTGCAGCTCTCGGTGCGGGTCTTCGGCGATGGGGTTCGTCACGACAACGCGCGGCTCGTGCAGCCAAACATGCCCTTCGGCAGACCCTTCCTGCGCCTGCCCGCCGCGCAAAAGAACCGATTGCTGGTGCAGCGGCGACAATGCCGCGCCTTCGCCGACAAATGCGCCCAGTTCCGCCATCTCGGCCAGAACCATCGCGACGACTTCCAGCGCATAGACCTCGTCCGCCGAAAATTCGCGTGCCTCGCGGGACTGCACGACCAGAACACCCAGTTTTTCGCCCAGCCTTTGCACCGGCACACCCAGGAACGAGGAATAGCGTTCCTCTCCGGTTTCGGGCATGTATCGAAACCCTTTGGCCGATGGGGCATCGGCGGCGTTTACAACCTCGCCGGTTTTGGCGACACGGCCCACAAGCCCTTCGCCCATGCGCATACGGGTTTTGTGAACGGATTCCGGCGACAGACCCTCTGTCGCGCACAGTTCCAGTGTTTCTTCGTCCCGGAACAGATAGATCGAACACACCTCGCACCGGATGCTGTCGGCAATCAGGTGCGTGATCCGGTCAAGGCGTTCCTGACCGGCGGCTTCGCTCGCCATCTCTTCGCGCAACCGCCCAAGCAGCTTGCGGGATTCTGTTTCGGTGCCGTCCGCCATGGCCCAACCAGTTTAAGGTGTCAGGCGCCCCTTGGCCGAAATGCTCAGGCCGCCTTGTCCAGTTCAAATGCATCATGCAGTGCCTGAACCGCAAGTTCCATGTATTTCCTGTCCATCAGGACCGAAATTTTGATCTCAGAGGTTGTGATCACCTTGATGTTGATCCCTTCGTCCGAAAGCACCTTGAACATCTTTGCCGCAACCCCCGATTGCGAGCGCATCCCGATGCCGACGACCGAAACCTTGCAGACATCTTCGTCGGCCACCAGTTCGGCATAGTTCAACTCGCCCTTTTCCTTGATCGCCAGCAGCGCCTGTTCGGCCCGTGCAACCTGGTTTGTGGGGCAAGAGAAGGTCATGTCGGTGCGCCCTTCGTCCGAGATGTTCTGGACGATCATGTCGACATTCACCCCCTCGTCGCTGAGCGCGGTAAAGATGATCGAGGCGATACCGGGGCGGTCAGCCACGGAAACGACGGTCATCTTGGCTTCGTCGCGGGAATAGGCCACACCGGCCACAACATTGGATTCCATGATATCCTCCTCATCGCAGACCAGCGTACCGGCCTCGTCGGATTGTTCTTCAAAGCTTGAGAGAACGCGCAGTTTCACCTTGTAGCGCATTGCCAGTTCGACCGAACGGGTCTGCAGCACCTTGGCCCCAAGCGAGGCCAGTTCGAGCATTTCCTCGAACGAGATGCGGTCCAGCTTGCGCGCCTTTTCACAGATGCGCGGGTCGGTGGTATAGACGCCGTCCACATCGGTATAGATATCGCACCGCTCGGCGCCAAAGGCGGCAGCAAAAGCCACGGCAGTGGTGTCCGAGCCGCCCCGGCCCAGCGTGGTGATGCGGCCTTCGGGGCTGATGCCCTGAAACCCCGCAACAACCGCCACGCGCATTCCCTCACCGAATTTCTGAGTGATGTTCTCGGGCGGGATCTCTTCGATCCTGGCCGCCGAATGCGCCCCGTTCGTAATCAGCGGCACCTGCCAGCCCTGCCAGCTGCGGGCAGGAATATCCATTTCCTGCAAGGTCAGCGCCATCAGCCCGGCGGTGACGTTTTCCCCCGAGGACACGACCGCATCATATTCGCGGGCGTCATACAGAGGCGAGATTTCGTCGACCCAGCCAACCAGTTCATTGGTCTTGCCGGACATGGCCGAAACGATGACGATCACGTCATAGCCTTTTGCCACCTCGACACCGATGCGCTTGGCAACACGGCGGATGCGGTCCAGGTTTGCGACGGATGTTCCGCCGAATTTCATCACGAGTACGGGCATGGGGGCAAGTGTCTCCGCGCCTTGGAATTCCGGTTCCGTGCCTCATATGCGAGGGGGGGCCAGAGGGCAAGGCTGCAAAGATCATCATGGCCCCAACAGGGGCGGGTTTACAACGCGGCCCGGCGGTGTCAGCGTGAACAAAACCATTGCCGCCAAAAGGATTGCCATGCTTCGTTACGTCTTAGCCTTCAGCCTTCTGTCCACCCCGGCGCTGGCCCAGGTGGCCACCCAATCCGGGACCGATGGCAAAAACGCCCTGGGAACGGTTCCTTGCGCGGCCATTGCCGGGCAACCGCTGGAAAGCTGCAAATCCGAACTGCGCCGCAAGGATGACGGGTCGGCCACGCTGGCTGTGTTGCTGAACACGGGCGATGTCAGGAATATCTACTTTACGGACGGCATTCCGACGTCCAGCAGTTCGGCCTCGAAGCTGACCTATGAAACACGCCACGACATCCTGATCATCTTCATCGAACCCGGCGAAGTCTACGAGATTCCGAAAGCCGCGCTAAACCCGCAATAGAAGCTTAGAAAGCCCAACGCGGGCCGAAAACAGCCCGCGTTACGCCGGGCTATTGTCACTGCACGCCAGTTGGTCAGTTGGTTTTGCGACTGGGAACAAACGGCAACGGCGCCACGGGGATCCCATCTTCGATCAGCGCCTTGGCCTCATCCGGCTTTGCCTCGCCATAGATCGCACGTTCGGGCGCGTCGCCCAGGTGAATCCTGCGCGCTTCATCCGCAAAATTCTTCCCGACATAATCGGAATTCTCTTCGACCCGGCGGCGCAATTCACTCAGCACTTTGGCAACGTCAGGCGAAGGCGTGGCGACGCTGACGTCACCCCCGGCTTCGGCTTTCGGCTGTTCGGGAGTATCCACGTCGTCGGATCGGCGCGCCGAACGCACCCGTGGTGTCATGATCGCCTTTTCGACGTCGCCGCATCCGCATACCGCGCAGGTCACCATGCCAGCGGCGGACAGTTTGTCAAAGGCTGCCGCAGATTGAAACCAGCTGTCGAAACTGTGGCCGTTACTACATTTAAGAGCGTACTGAATCATGTTTCGCCTAAAAAAGTCGCTGCTGAATAGATACTGACCAAAAGGGCAATGGCAAGCCCCACAGCCCGCGGTCAGTGAGGCAATGACCCGAAATTTAGCAAAACTGTGGAAAGTTCGGGATCAGAAACCCTCAAAGACGCCTTTTTAGGCGCAAACCATCTGCGTTTTCGGGCAACGCATTCGGGGTATTCAGGATGAATGGTTTTGACCCGCAACGGAAACACATCGACCAGGCACAGCAAGGGCTGCATCCCCGATTCGTGCTTGAAATAGCTGAACTGTCCCAGGCAGTCCGGCGCACACGTGCCTTTGACCCCGGCTTCTTCCCAGGCCTCTTGCGCAGCCGATTGTGCCGAGGTCAGCCCCGCGATGGGCCAGCCTTTCGGGATGATCCAGCGCCCGGAACCGCGTGTGGTGATCAACAAGATCTCGGTCTTGCCACGGTCGGTCCGATAACACAGCGCCGCGGCTTGCTGTGCGACGCTGCAGCGCGTTCCCCTATAGATCGTTTCCTGCGTAACCCTTATGCCCATTGCCCTGCCCCATCTTTCGGGCGCATTTCCGCCCCTGGCTGCGGGCCATTCTTTATTGATCTGCTTCGCCGCCCGCCCCCGATACATACCACATGATGTGGCTGAGGCAAAATTCACCCCAAAGCTTGGGCGGCAACCGGTCAGACGGCCATGCGATGCGCAAGACGCTGCACCAGTTCGGGATGCGGGATATCCGCATCAATCGCCAGGCGCCGAAGCCCGAAATGGACGCGCGCGATCTGCTGGTAATAGCGGGAATAGACGAAATTGGTGCTGCCACCGGCCAGGGCACCCAGAACCGGCAGGGACTGCGCCGCCAGTTTCTGCCCCAGAACAACGGACAAACGCGGGGCCACGGCGGCAATCAGTTTCTGCATCGCCGGACCCGTCAAGGTCAGGCGCACTGAATAAAAGCCCAGATCGGCCCCGTCATCCTCGGACAGGGGACCGGCCGCAGACAGGACCCGGATTGAATCGAATTTCACATTCTCGGATGCAGGGTCAAACCCTTCGCTTGCCGCAACGCCCTGGATCGCGCGCAACAGCATGGCAGTTGTTGCCGGCAGTTCCACAAGCGCCGTCGAGAGACCACCCGCGCCCCCGGCGGCGCCCATCGCCGTTGCAATTGCGGTGTTGACCCAGGGCTGCTGATCCGGGACCGCGCGCCTTGACCCCTGCGCCGCGACCATCGCGGCCCGCAGCGCCTGTTCTGTCGCACCGGTCAGACCGAGGCGAACCGGGTCCGGCAATTGATCCAGCAGGGATTCTGCGGACCCGCCAAGGCGGTTGAGCAGTTTCACGCCCGCACCGCCCGCAGACCGATAGTGATCGGCAAGGCGGTCAAGCTCTGCCTCGGGGTCGACCTTGTCGATCAGAACCACGTCCTGCATCCGTGCCCTCCTGAAAGACAAAGATTGGTGCCTTTCAGTGCATTTTCAATAGATCAGAGGCGCCAACGTGCAACCGGACCGGAAACCCCGGCCCACCCGCCCGGTGCCAGTTCGCGGCCCAGAACACGGTCTGGATTGGTCGGAGGGGGCATGTCCACGCCCTGCAACCGAGAGAACCCGAACCGCGCATAATAAGGCGCGTCACCGACCAGCAGAACCCGTTTCCAACCCATCGCGCTGCCAACCTCGACCCCCTCATGGATCAGGAAGCCGCCAAGCCCCTCGCCCTGATGCGTCGGATGCACGGCAACCGGCCCCAGCAAAAGCGCGTCATGTGCGCCCACATGGACTGGCCAAAAGCGGATCGCCCCGGCCAGGATACCCTGGGGATCCCGGGCCACCAGCGACAGGTCTTGCAGCGGGTCGACCCCGTCGCGCAGCCTGTAGGACGACAGCGCCTCGCGACCCGGTGCAAAGCACAGGTCATAAAGGGCTTCGACCTCCCACCAGTCGCCCGGCTGCTCGGGCCTGATCGTGAACTGCTGCACCTGCATCCCCATTTCATCGCTGGCAATCGCCCTAGCACTTCGCTACGCCTTGGGCAAACGCATGGAGACCATATGTTCTATCGCCCCCAAGACGGCCATGGATTGCCGCATAACCCGTTCAATGCAATCATTACCCCCCGCCCGATCGGCTGGATTTCCTCGCGGGATGCGCATGGGGTCAACAACCTGGCGCCCTATTCGTTCTTCAATGGCGTGGCCTACACACCGCCGCAGGTCATGTTCGCCTCGACCGGGACGAAACAGGATCAGGATCGCGGCAAGGACAGCATCGCCAATATCGAAGCAACGGGGGTGTTCTGCGTCAATGTGGTGGCCCATGACCATCGCGATGCGATGAATGCAAGTTCCGCCGGGTTGGAAAAGCATGTTGACGAGTTCGAGCATGCCGGATTGACGGCGATTGACTGTGAAACCATAGACTGTGCCCGTGTCGCTGGGGCCCCGGCGGCGCTGGAATGCAAGCTGACGCAGATCGTGACCCTGCCCGGCGAAGCCAATCGCGTTGTCTTTGGCGAGGTGACCGGCGTGCATCTGAACGACGATCACATCAGGGACGGCAAGTTCGACGTCACCTCGTTCAGGCCGCTGGCCCGCCTGGGATACCGCGATTACGCCGTGGTGTCCGAGTTGTTCAGCCTTACAAGGCCCGATGACTGATGCCGCTGCCCGATCCCTCGTGCCGCTATCCGATCACCTTGCCGGACGGGACGGCCCATCAGGGCACCGTTTTTCTGTCCGAGGCCGTCGATCACCCACGCTTTGAGGTCGGGGCGTTCAGCTATGCCTCGGATTTTGATCCGCCCCTGGACTGGGCCGCGCGGCTGGCCCCCTATCTGTTCCCGTTCTCGCGCGAAAAGCTTGTGCTGGGAAAGTTCTGCCAGATCGCGCATGGGGTGCGGTTCATTACGTCTTCGGCCAATCACGCGATGGACGGGCTGACCTGTTTTCCGTTTGCGGTGTTCGATCCGGACAACATGTCCGGGTATCAACCCGACACCCGAGACACCCATATCGGGCACGATGTCTGGATCGGATATGGCGCAATGATCCTGCCCGGCACGCGGATCGGGACCGGCGCGATCATCGGCGCGGGCGCGGTCGTGCGCGGCACAGTTCCGCCCTATGCCGTCGTCACCGGCAATCCGGCCGAAGTGCAGCGGTACAGGTTTGACCAGGACATAATCGACAGGCTTCTTGGGCTGCGCTGGTGGGATTGGCCCGCCGAGGTGATCGCAACAGCCGAACAGGCGCTGGTTTCTGGGGATATCGCGGCGCTGAAACGCGTTGCGCCAAAATAAAAGGCGGCCTGCCTAGCCGCCTTTTCAGTTCAGTGCCCGCCCAGAATTCCGGTGCGGACCGAATAATCCACCGCCAGCGCGTAATCGGGATCGTCATCGCTGTCGACCATCAGGTGACCTGCTTTGGTCAGCAGCTTGTGACAATCGCGGCTGAGGTGGCGCAGCATGACGCGCTTGCCTGCGGCCTCGTATTTCCCGGCAATATTCTCGATGGCCTGAAGGGCGGATTGGTCGACGACGCGACTGTCGGCGAAATCAACGATCACGGTCTGCGGATCGTTTGCAACATCGAACAGTTCAACGAAACCTTCGGATGAACCAAAGAACAGCGGTCCTTTGACCTCGTAAACCTTGGCGCCTTCTTCGGTTTCTGAATCGCGCGTGATTGCGTGGATGCGTTTGGCGTTGTTCCAGGCATAGGCCAGCGCCGAGACGATCACGCCCACGACAACCGCCACAGCCAGGTCTTCCATCACGGTCACGACCGTTACCAGGACGATGACGAATGCGTCGGTCATGGGGACCTTGCGCAGGATGTTCAGCGAGTTCCAGGCGAAGGTGCCGATCACCACCATGAACATCACGCCCACAAGAGCGGCCAGCGGGATCTGTTCAATCAGGGGTGAGCCCACAAGGATGAAGAGCAGCAGAAACAGCGCCGCCGCGATGCCCGCGATGCGGGTACGGCCGCCGGATTTCACGTTGATCATCGACTGGCCGATCATCGCACAGCCGCCCATGCCGCCAAAGAAACCGGTAACGACATTGGCGGTGCCTTGCGCGATGCATTCCTGCGAGGCGCCACCGCGTTTGCCGGTGATCTCGCCAACAAGGTTCAGGGTCAGCAGGGATTCGATCAGGCCGATGGCGGCCAGGATCAGAGCATAGGGCAGGATGATCTCGAAGGTTTCCCAGTTCAGCGGCACCATCGGGATGTGGAATTTGGGCAAGCCACCCTCGATCGAGGCCAGATCACCAACCCGCGGCACGTCCAGCCCGATGCCAATGACCAGCGCGGCGACGACAACAATCCCGGCCAGTGGCGCGGGGATGATGCGGGTGACGCGCGGCATGCCCCAGATCACCGCCATGGTCAGCGCCACAAGGCCCAGCATTGTATAGAGCTGCATGCCCGAAAGCCATTCGCCCCCGCTCATGCCGTGGCCAGTGTTTTCCATGCTTCCGGGGACCTTGAACTGGCCCATCTGGGCCAGAAAGATCACGATCGCCAGACCGTTCACAAAGCCCAGCATCACCGGATGCGGCACAAGGCGGATGAACCGGCCCCAATGCATCGCACCGGCAACAATCTGCATGATCCCCATCAGGACCACCGTCGCAAACAGGTACTCGACCCCGTGTTGCGCCACCAGCGCCACCATGACCACGGCCAAAGCGCCCGTCGCGCCCGAGATCATGCCAGGGCGACCGCCGATAAGCGCCGTGATCAGACCGACCAGGAACGCGGCGTATAGCCCGACCAGCGGGTGCACCCCGGCCACAAAGGCAAAGGCCACCGCTTCGGGCACCAGGGCCAGGGCGACGGTCAGGCCCGACAGCAGCTCGATCCGCAGACGCGAGGCGGTCAGCCCCTCGTCCGGCATCCAGCGCAGATCGGGTATGGCTAGGCGTTTGGCAAAACTTGCCAGCAAGGCTCGGGGCATTGGACGTCCTGTCGGTCAGATATGTTCGCGCGAAAGGGGCCTTCTAGCGGTCAAACCGTCCGCGAGGTACAGCGCCAACCGGGAACCTGATATGCGCCACACGCATACCTTGTGACCACAGGGCAAGGGATCGATACACAAACCGTTGAACCCACTTGTCAAATACCGCCGTGGCCCGCAGAAATCGGACAACAGGAACAAGCACCGGAGAGCCGCTCGTGACCCAAACAAAAATCGCCGTTATCGGAGGATCGGGCATATATGACATTGACGGTCTGGAAAATGCTGAATGGGTTTCGGTGGACACACCTTGGGGCGATCCTTCGGATCAGGTTTTGACCGGATCGCTGGACGGCGTTGAAATGGCGTTTCTGCCGCGCCACGGGCGCGGCCATGTGCATTCGCCGACCGAGGTCCCCTATCGCGCCAACATAGACGCGTTGAAACGGTTGGGCGTGACGGATGTGATCTCGGTTTCGGCCTGCGGATCGTTCCGGGAACAGATGGCGCCGGGTGATTTCGTAGTCGTCGATCAGTTCATCGACCGGACATTCGCCCGCGAAAAAAGCTTTTTCGGAACCGGATGCGTGGCGCATGTCAGCGTCGCCCACCCCACCTGCCCGCGCCTGTCGGACGCCTGTGAAACGGCAGGCAAGGCCGCGGGCATTACCATCCATCGCGGCGGCACCTACCTGGCGATGGAGGGGCCGCAGTTTTCCTCGCTGGCGGAATCCAAGATGTACCGCGAGCAATGGGGCTGTGACGTGATCGGCATGACCAACATGCCCGAGGCGAAATTGGCCCGCGAGGCCGAGCTTTGCTATGCCTCAATTGCCATGGTCACCGATTACGACAGCTGGCACCCCGATCACGGAGAGGTTGATGTGACCGCCATCATCGCCACGCTGACCGGCAACGCGGAAAAAGGCCGGGCGTTGGTCAAGGGCCTGCCCGCCTTGTTGGGCACGGATCGCGCGCCCTGCCCGCATGGCTGCGACCGCGCGTTGGAATACGCCATCCTGACCGCACCGGAAAAACGCGATCCGGCCCTGTTGGCCAAGCTTGATGCAGTGGCGGGGCGAATCCTCTGAACACCTCGAAAACGGCTTGACCTGGGCGTCCAACCGGGGCTTGCTGCCGCAAAGTGACAGGAGAGCGCGATGGAACTGAACCTTTGGCTGGCCTTTGTTGCGGCATCCACTGCGTTGCTGCTTATCCCCGGCCCTACCGTTCTTTTGGTGCTGAGCTATGCGCTTTCAAAAGGCCGCAGCGTTGCGGTTGCGTCTGCGTCCGGGGTCGCGCTGGGGGACCTGGTCGCGATGACCGCATCGCTTTTGGGCCTGGGGGCGCTGGTCCTGGCGTCGGCCACGATCTTTTCCGTTCTCAAATGGGTTGGCGCAGCCTATCTGGTCTGGCTGGGGATCAAGCTTCTGCGCAGCGCACCGTCAAGCGGTCTTGATACCGTCGCGACCAGCCGCAGCGTCACTGCCCGCAGCGTTTTCGGCCATGCCGCGGCCGTGACAGCCCTGAACCCGAAATCCATCGCGTTTTTCGTCGCCTTCGTTCCGCAGTTTCTGCGCCCGCACGACCCGCTGGGGCCGCAATTTGCCGTTCTCATCGCAACTTTCGTCGGATTGGCCTGGCTGAACGCGCTGGCCTATGCCTTGCTTGCCGACCGCTTGCGTCAGACAATTGGCCGCCCTGCGGTGATAACGGCGCTGACCCGTTGCGGTGGAGTGACGCTGGTTGGAATGGGCGTCGCAACCGCGATCCTGCGCCGCCCGGCCTGATCGCGCCGCACTTGCACAACCAGCATATCAGCTGTCGGCGTTTTCTTTCATGAACTGACGAATAAAGCGCCGGATTTCGCGCGCGGCCGATGTGTCTAGTTCCTTGCACAGCTCGACAAAAGCATCGCGCTCGTCCTTGTCCAGGCGCAAGACCAACTGGCTGTTTTTCTTGGTGGAACCCTTGCCGTCTTTTTTCGCCACGCGCCCAAACCCTATCCGCTTCTTGATTCCATTCGCGATGCATTGTATATACATAGCATAGAGGTTGTAGATATTGGGCACCTAACAATAAAAAATGGAGTTTGGCAATGAATCTCAATGTCGCTCAGGTATTTCTTTTGCAAGATCAACGCAATTGGCGAAAGCCGCACCTGTCCTGGCTGCCGGCCGCACTGTACCGGTATTATGGTCTTTCTAATGTGATGTCCAAGCACCGCAGCGGACCCCATTCGGGAAACTGACCTTGCATGACAGACCGTGATGGGCCAAATACCCGCGTGTTTTGACGCAAAAGGGTTGGCGCATGTCCAAAAGCAAGTCAGTCAAGGACTATATCCGCACAATTGTCGACTTTCCCCACGAAGGTATCATGTTCAGGGATGTCACAACCCTGTTCGCTGACCCGCGCGGGTTCCGCATGGCCATCGACCAGATGCTGCACCCCTATGCCGGAGAACGGATCGACAAGGTTGTCGGTCTTGAGGCCCGCGGCTTTATCCTGGGCGGTGCAATCGCGCATCAACTCAGCGTAGGATTTGTTCCGATCCGCAAAAAGGGCAAGCTGCCCGGCACCACCATAAGCCAGGATTACAAGCTGGAATATGGCGAGGCGATTGTCGAAATTCACGACGACGCCATTCAACCCGGCGAAAAGATCCTGGTCGTGGACGACCTGCTTGCAACCGGCGGAACAGCGGCGGCCGGGATCAAGCTGATCGAACGTCTTGGCGGCGAGATCGTGTCCTGCTCATTCATCATAGACCTGCCCGACCTGGGCGGGCGAAAAGTCCTGGAAGACCTTGGCATGGATGTGCAAGTCCTGTGCGCGTTCGAAGGGCTGTGACCGGCACAAACGGCCATCGCTCCTGAGCGGCGGCCCGTTGCGTGGATCAATCCTGCGCCCCGGACGCAAGAACAGCGCCCGGGTTCATGATCCCGCTCGGATCAAGCGCCGCCTTGATCGCCCGCATGGCCTTCAGCTTGGCCGGATCACCATATCGCATCAGATCACCGGTTTTCAGCCGGCCAATCCCATGCTCGGCCGAGATTGACCCGTCGAATTCCTGAACAAGGTCATGAACGGCGCGTTTGATCCCGGCGCGGTCCCCGTCGAATGCGCTCCGGTCCCGACCCTGCGGCGGAAAGATGTTATAGTGCAGGTTCCCGTCGCCCAGATGGCCAAAACAGTTGATACGAAAGGCCCCAAGCGTTTCGATAACCTCTGCCCCGCGCCGAACGAAATCGGGGATTGCCGAGATCGGAACCGAAATATCGTGGCTTGAGATTGACCCGATCAGGCGGTTTGCCTCGGGAATACGCTCGCGCACGGCCCATAGCTCGGCGCGCTGTGCGTTGTTTTGCGCAATCACGCCGTCACTGATCAAACCCTTTGGCGCGGCGGCCTGAAACAACGCCTCCAGCGCCGCAACCGGGTCGCGGCCCGCCGGCAGGCCAAGCTCCACCAATACGCACCATTCAGGGGTCACGGCAAAGGGTTGGCGCAATTCCGGCAGGGTTTCGGCCAGGAAATCGAACCCCTGCCGGTGGATCAGTTCAAAGGCGCTGACATCATTGCCGACCTGGTCGCGCGCCAGGGCCAACAGATCAATCGCATCCTGGACCGAGCGCACCTGGAACATTGCCGTCGCAACGCCCGCCGGTCTGGGAAACAGCTTCAGCGCAGCGGCCGTGATGACGCCAAGCGTTCCTTCGGCGCCGATCAGCAGGTTTCGCAGGTCATAGCCTGTGTTATCCTTGCGCAGCCGCGTAAGCCCGTGCCAGATCTCGCCTGTCGGCAGAACCGCCTCCAACCCAAGGCACAGATCGCGCGCATTGCCATAGCGCAGGACATTGACGCCACCGGCATTGGTGGACAGGTTGCCCCCAATCCTGCAGGACCCTTCCGCCGCCAGCGACAGCGGGAACAGGCGACCCGCCGCATCCGCTGCGGCCTGCACGTTCGACAAGATCGCGCCTGCTTCGGCCACCAGAACGTTTTCGGCCGGCAGAACCTTTCGGATGGCCGTCATACGCTCAAGCGAGATCACCAGAGGCGCAGGGCCGGTCGGCATGACCTGCCCCGCAACCAGCCCCGTGCCACCGCCATAGGGGACAACCGGCACCCGCGCATCCAACGCAAGCCGAACCAAACCCGCAACCTGCTCAACGGTGCGGGGCAGCGCAAGCAAGCCCGCGCACCCCTGGAACCGCCCGCGCGGTTCTTCCAGGTATCGCGGCTCGACCGGGCGCAGCACCGCGTCACCCAACTGGGCGCGTATACGTTGGGCCAGGCTTTCGTCGGCGGAATTCAATGTCATGGCCCTGTCCTTGCCCAAGCGGCGCCCTGCCGGTGCGTCCTATTCCTGTTCGATCAGGTATTGCGGCTCAAGCACGTAAACCGTCGGACGGGATGGCAGGCTGCGCAACGACACCTCCATTTCCGACCCGCCATCGCGAACCACCGGAAAATCATCCCGGATGCCAGCCAGGAACCGATCCAGCGAATACCCCGAAAACCAATGCATAGGAATGATGACCGAACTCTTCAACCGCCGCAGCACGGCGATCATATCCGGCAAAGGCATTGTCGTTCCTCCGTCGACGGCCGCCATCACCACGTCCAGCCGCCCAAGCGCCGCAAATTGCGCGTCCGAGGGAACATGGTGCAGATGCCCAAGATGGCCGATACACAGCCCTTCGACCTCGAACACGAAAATCGAGTTGCCCCGCTCCTCGACACCGCCATAGGCCGAACGGATATCGGTCGAGACGTTCCGGATCAGCATTTCGCCCAGGTCCAGATGATGCTCGACCCCCTGGCCGAATTCCCCCCAGCCCGGCAAAACATGCGGGATCGCGGGATCGGGATGCGCTGTCCAATGCGTCGAATGCGCATGGTTCATCGTTACCACATCCGGAATCAGGTCCGCAGCACCGATAAACCCGGTGTAATCCGTGACCACATTCAACCCGCCATGGGTCTGAATTAGAAACGAGGCATGCGCGACATAGCTGATGCGCACGGAATACTTCGCAACAGGGTCCTGCCAGGCCGCCTTGTACAGGAATTCAACGCCCGGTGCGGATTCGGCGATGGCGACACAATGGCTGGCCCGCCGCTCTTGCGCAGCAGCGCCACCCGAAACCATCATCAATGCCGCAACCACCCAGCGCATGCGCAGAGTGTAGCGCAACTCTCGCTCAAGTCATGCCCCTTGTTCACCTGGCTTCAAATATCCCTGGGGAGGCGCGGCTTGCCGCGGCGGGGGCAGAGCCCCCGAATACTGGCCCGATCACGATCCGGCTTCGGTCTTGCCGCGCCGGTCCGAACGCAACGAGGCATAAAGGACATGCGTCCGCCAACGCCCGTTGATCTGCAGATAAGACTGCGCCACGCCCTCGTATTTGAACCCAGAACTTTCCAGCAACCCGCGTGATGCGGCGTTTTCAGGCAGGCAAGCGGCCTCGATGCGGCTCAGGTCCAGACGGGTAAAGGCGTGATGCACCACCGCGCCGATGGCCTCGCGCATATAGCCCTGCCGGGAAAAGGCCTGCCCCGTCCAATATCCAAGCGTTCCGGCCTGCGCCGGGCCACGCCGGATATTGTCCAGCGTAATGGCCCCGACCAACAGGTCATCCGTTCGCCGGAACAGAAACAGCGGTATCGCGGTCCCGCCCGCCACGGAGCGCTGGGCCCAGTAGACACGGTTGGTAAATGACTTTCGGCTCAGATGGTCCTGCGCCCAAATCGGCTCCCACGGGGTCAGATAGTTCCGCGATGCCCTGCGCAGCGCAGCCCAGGCGTTGAAGTCGGAATGCACGGGCGGGCGCAGGCTCAGGCGCTCGGTCTCAAGTTTCAGCTTGCGTCTGCCCAAAAGCATCACGCCGCGCGCCTCTCCTGCAATTTCGCCAATGTGGGCGCGCCAGAGACCGGGCCATAAAGCGCCAGCGCGGCCGGGGCCTGTACCGCCATGGTCTCGGCAAAGCTGCGAACATCTTCGGTGCTGACCGCATCAATCTTGGCCACCGTATCCTCAAGCGAGGGCACCCGGCCCCAGATCTGCACCAGCCGCGCCAGGCGTTCGGCCCGGTTCGACGGGCTCTCCAGCCCCATCAGCATCCCGGCTTTCATCTGGGCCCGCGCTCGGGCCACCTCTTCGGGCGTCATATCCTCGGCGGCACGCTTCATCTCGTCGATGGTGATGGCGGCAAGTTCCGCGACCTGATCGGCAGAGGTTCCGGCATAGATCGTGGTCGTCCCGGTATCCGCATAGGCCCCGGTCTGTGCAAAGATCGTATAGCAGAGCCCACGCGTCTCGCGCACTTCCTGGAACAGGCGCGAAGACATGCCGCCGCCCAGCGCGGTCGAATAGATTTGCGCGGTATAGATCGCGTCATCCCGATAGCCGGGGCTTTCCAGAGCCAGAGCAAAATGGGCCTGCTCCAGATCTTTCTCTTGCCGAGCCTCGCCGCCTGTGAACCGGGCGGCTTCGGGGATCAGACCCTTGCGCGGCTGCAGGTGGCCAAACATCTCTTCGGCCATCTTCAACAGCGCATCGTGATCCACGGCACCCGCCGCAGACAGGATCATCTGTTCGGGGCCGTAATGCTCGGCCACGAAACCCGACAGATCCTCGCGCGAGAACGCGCTGACGCGCTCGGACGGGCCCAGAATGGTCCGGCCCAAAGGCTGGTCGTGATAGCTTTGTTCCTGCAGCCAGTCAAAGATGACGTCGTCGGGCGTGTCATAGGCCTGACCGATTTCCTGCAGGATCACGCCGCGCTCGACCTCGATCTCGCGCGGGTCGAAAATGGGGTTCAGGACGATGTCCCCGATCACGTCCATCGCCAGCGCCACGTCATCCTTGAGAACGCGCGCGTAATAAGCCGTCACCTCGCGCGAGGTATAGGCGTTGATATACCCGCCCACATCCTCGATCGCTTCGGCGATTTGCAGCGCCGAGCGCCGCTCGGTTCCCTTGAACGCCATATGCTCAAGGAAATGCGCGATCCCGTTCTGCTCGATCCGTTCATGCCGCCCGCCGGCGGTCACCCAGATGCCGATGGCTGCAGATTGCAGCCCCGGCATATGTTCACTGACGATACGGAAGCCGTTCTTCAGCTGGTCTTGTCTGACTGTCACTCAGCGATATGCCTTCTGATATGATCCTCAAGGGTGCCCAGATCGTTGGCAATGCGGGTCACCCGTTCCGGACGTTCATACAGATCAGCCATGCGGGATGGAAGAGGCGGATGTTCTCCGCTCGCTTTCTCGACCGCCGCCGGAAATTTTGCCGGATGCGCGGTGGCCAGCGTGATCATCGGCACGTCCGCGGCGCGGTGATCTTCACCGACCTTGATGCCGACGGCACTGTGCGGGCAAACCAGTTCGGCACTGTTGGCGAGCGTTTCCTTGATCGTCTCCAGCGTTTCATCCTCAGACACCCGGCCCGAGTCAAAGCTTTCGCGCAGTGCCTCCATCGCGCCCTGACTGACGTTGAAGCCGCCGGTCTTCAGTTCATCCATCAACTGCGCGACCGCGCCGCCATCCTCGCCATAGGCATAATACAGCGCGCGCTCAAAGTTCGAGCTGACCTGAATATCCATCGACGGGCTGATCGAGGGGATGGTATCGCCTTTGAAATACCCCTCACCCGACAGGCAACGGTGCAGGATGTCGTTCTGGTTGGTCGCCACGACCAGACGGTCGATGGGCAAGCCCATGCGCTTGGCCAGATAACCCGCGAAGATGTCGCCGAAATTGCCGGTCGGCACGGTGAAGCTGACCTTGCGATGCGGTGCGCCAAGGCTGACGGCAGCCGAGAAGTAATAGACGATCTGCGCAAGAACGCGGGCGAAGTTGATCGAGTTCACACCCGCCAGTTTGACCCCATCGCGGAAGTCGAAGTCGTTGAACATGTCTTTGAGCGCGGCCTGGCAATCATCAAAATCGCCATCCACAGCCAGCGCATGGACATTGCTGTCCGCAGGCGTCGTCATCTGGCGGCGTTGCACCTCGGACACGCGGCCATGTGGGAACAGGATGAACACGTCTACCGCGTCCAGTCCCCGGAAAGCCTCAATCGCGGCAGAGCCTGTGTCGCCACTGGTCGCGCCCACGATGGTCACACGGTCCCCGCGCCGTTTCAGGGCCACCTGGAACAGCTGACCGATCAACTGCATGGCAAAGTCCTTGAAGGCCAGCGTGGGCCCGTGGAACAGCTCCAGCAGGAAATGGTTTTCGTTCAGCTGTTTCAAGGGCGCGCGGGCGTCATGGCCGAAGCCTTCATAAGCGCGCGCGATGATCTGTTTGAACTCAACCTCGGCGAAGGAGCCGCTGACATAGGGCCACATCACGCGAAAGGCGATTTCCTCATAAGGCAATCCGGCAAGCGCCGCGATCTCGTCATGGCTCATTACCGGGATTTCGGCAGGCAGGTACAGGCCACCATCGCGGGCAAGCCCGGTCAGCATTGCCTCTTCAAACGTCAGTTCGGGCGCCTGCCCACGGGTCGAGATGTATTTCATTGCGCTTCACTCTCAGACGGGGCGCGGTTGCGCCACAGGAAATAACCGGTCATCGCAGCCCAGACCAGGGCCAGGCCAAACCAGGTGATTGCATATTGCAGGTGATCGTTCGGAATCCCCGCCGTATCCACTGGCAGGGGCGTCACATTTGGATCGGTCTCAGAACGGGCGATCAGCAGGACGGGTTCGGTTTTCAGTGCGGCTGCCAGGGCGGGGACATCGCGCGCAAACCAGATATTGCCGTCGATATCCGCCTCGGGCGTATAGCTGTCGACCTCGTCCGGCCAGTGCAGGTTGCCGGTGATTTCCATCTGACCGGTCCGGCGATCGGCCTGCTTTGCGGTTGTCGGCACAAAGCCTCGGTCAACCAGAATCGTGCGATCATCGGCGCGCAGGGCCTGGATGATCCGGTACCCCGGCCCCACTTGCTTGACCGAGACCAGCACATGAATTTCACCGGGCAGCATTTCGCCCGCGACGGTCACCGGCAGGTATTTGTCAGCCTCCTCCGTTACCTCGGTTGGAAGGGGCACGGGCGCCGCCGAGATGCGGCTTTCGATCTCTGCAAGCTGGGCTTCCTTTTCGGCCAGGCGATCCACCTGCCAAAATCCCAGCGACATCAGCACGCCCAATCCGGCGAGACCGAAGATCAGCAGGAACAGGATGCGGCGCATATCAGACCCAAACCTCGTTGCGGGAACCGGCGTCTTGTTAAAGGCGGCAGCGATGAAATTGCAACCTCGCAATTGTATGGGGCGCAATCTGATGCCCCCGGCAGAGAAAAAGCCGCCCCAGGGGGCGGCTTTTGCAGTTGAACAACCTGAAAGCCTTACATCAACGGGGCTTGACCCCAGATGTATACGGCGAAGAACAGGAACAGCCAGACAACGTCGACAAAGTGCCAGTACCATGCGGCGGCTTCGAAACCGACGTGTTTCTCGGGCGTGAAGTCACCCTTGAGCGCCCGGATAAGGCAGACGGACAGGAAGATCGTCCCGATCAGCACATGCGCACCGTGGAAACCTGTGGCCATGAAGAAGTTCGAGTAGAACTGATCGCCACCGAATTTCCAGCCTTCATGGGCCAGCAGCTCGTAATATTCGAACCCCTGCAAGAAGGTAAACGCGACGCCCAGCGCGATGCCGATGGCCAGACCCTGTACCAGCGCCTTGCGGTCATTGCCGTGTACCAGCGCGTGGTGCGCCCAGGTGATGGCACAGCCCGACAGCAACAGGACCAGCGTGTTGATCAGCGGCAGGTGGAACGGGTCAACCGCGTGGATATCCGGCTGGATGTATTCGGTGCCGGCATAGTCGTACATCGGGTACATGCGATGTTTGAAGAACGACCAGAACCAGGCAAAGAAGAACATCACCTCGGACATGACGAACAGGATGAACCCATAGCGCAGACCGATGCGCACGACCGGAGTGTGATCCCCCTGACGGCTTTCGGCGACAACTTCGGACCACCAGGCAAACATCGTGTACAACACGGCCACCAGCCCGGCCCAGAACATGAAGGGCGTAATTCCGTGCATCCACAGGACCGCCCCGAACAGCATCACAAAGCCGCCAACAGCGCCAAGGAGAGGCCAGATCGACGGGGCCAGAATGTGGTAATCGTGGTTTTTAGCGTGTGCCATCAGCGTCCCTCACCTACAGGCGTTAGTTCGTGTTTGTTTCGACCTGCGCTTCCAGGGCGGCATAGCCCTCGGGCAGATCAATTTCATAGAATGTATACGACAGAGTTATCGTATGAACATACTGCGCTTCGGGGTCGTCCACCATTTCTGGGTCGACAAAGAAGGTTACGGGCATTTCGACCCGTTCCCCCGGTTGCAAGACCTGTTCCTCAAAGCAGAAACAGGCGATTTTCTGAAAGTACCCACCGGCCGAATACGGCGTCACGTTATACGACGCCTGCCCCGCAATCGGCTTGTCAGTCGGATTGAACGCCTCGTAAAACGCCAGACCCGTTTCACCGATGCGAACCTTCATTTCGCGTTCGACCGGCTTGAACTCCCACGGCATGTCTTTTGCCTTGGAGGCGTCAAACCGCACGGTGACCACGCGGTCCAGGATATCATCCGGAGCCTGCTGGGCCACGCCGGTTGTCCCGCCAAACCCTGTTACCCGGCAGAACCAGTTGTAAAACGGCACAGCAGCCCAGGCCAGCCCGCCCATCAAAACGACGACACTGACGAGTTGCATGACGGTTTTCTGGGGACCGGAAACTGCCATCAGTCCTGCACCTCTTGCGTGGGGGCGCCGAAATCGCCGCCGGACACCTTGACGATTGTCAGGCCGAAGATGATTACGATAAACACCGCCAGCACCAAGCCGACACCCAGATTTCGGCCGAACCGGCGCTGGTGCAACTCGTGGCTTTTGCGCAGACTCACGACCAGCCTCCCAGCCCATAGGGCTTTAGCAGGGCCTCAACCAGAATCGCGCCGAAATGCAGGAAGAGATAAAGCAGCGACAGTTTGAAAAAGCTGCGCTCGGCCTTGAAATTATCCGCTTCGGCATCTTGTTCCGTGCGCCGGGAAATAATCCATGCCCCCCGCAGGAACAGTGTATTCAGAACCACCGCGACCGTCAGGTAGACCGGGCCGCCAATGCCCGAAAACGCAGTGCCGATGGCCAGCAGGGCCAGCAGGGCCGTGTAGACCAGAATGTGCGTCCGCGTTGCCTTGCGGCCATGGGTTACCGTCAGCATTGGAACGCCCGCATCGTCGTAATCCGAGCGCATGAACAGCGCCAGCGCCCAGAAATGCGGCGGGGTCCACATGAAGGTCAGCGCGAACATCAGCCACGGCTCAAGCGTCATGGACCCTGTGGCCGCCACCCAGCCGATGACCGGAGGAAACGCCCCGGCCGCCCCACCGATGACGATGTTCTGCGGCGTCGACCGCTTTAGCCACATCGTATAGACGACAACATAGAAAAAGATGGTGAAGGCCAAAAACGCGCCCGCGAACCAGTTGGTCGCAAGCCCCAGCATGATCACCGCAAGGCCCGAAAGCGCCAGCCCCAGCGCCAGCGCCTCGCCTTCTTCGACCTTGCCCGACGGGATCGGGCGGCCTTTGGTCCGTTTCATCACACGGTCGATATCGGCATCCCACCACATGTTCAGCGCGCCCGAGGCGCCGCCCCCGATGGCGATGAACAGGATGGCGCAAAAACCCACGAAAGGATGCACGGGAACGGGTGCCGCCACCAGGCCGACCAGCGCCGTGAAGACGACCAGGGACATCACCCGAGGCTTCAGCAGGGCGAAATAGTCGCCAAAGCTGGCCTCGTCCGCGCGAAGCTGCGCGGAAACGGTGCTGGCGTTGATGCTTGCGTCGCTCATGTCTGGTCCTTCTGGGGCAAAAGCCGCGCGAAATTCGCGCAGCTCGCAAGGTGTGTCAGCGCAGGATCTCTCCTGCCGCTATCGGCTCAGTTCGCGGCAACCTGATAGGGTTGCGGCAGACCGGCATATTCGTCGATGGCGCCTTGCAGCCATTGATCATAGGCTTCCTGGCTGACCACTTTGACGGTGATCGGCATATAAGCGTGATCCTTGCCGCACAGTTCCGAGCACTGGCCGAAATAGATGCCTTCTTTTTCGGCCTCGAACCAAAGTTCGGCCAAACGGCCCGGCACGCCATCCTGTTTTACGCCGAAGGCGGGAATGGTCCAGGAATGGATCACGTCCGATGCGGTTACCTGCATCACGACGACCTTGCCGACCGGAACAACAACAGCCGTATCGGTGGCCAGCAGCCATTCATCCGAGCTGTACCCCGCATCCGCCAGCTTGGCGCGCATCGCATCGTCCAGTACAAATGGCGTCACATCGGCATCTGCCGGGCGCGCGCCCTCGTCCAGGGTGGCCGGATGGCCCAGCAGGTAGCTGTCGAAGGCAAAATCATGATCGACATATTCATAGGTCCAGTACCACTGGTTCCCCACGACCTTGATGGTGATATCGCCTTCGGGGATCTCTTGTTGCTTGAACAGAACCGGCAGCGAGAACGCGCCGATAAAGACCAGAATGAGAATCGGGCCCAGGGTCCAGGCGATCTCGACCGGAGTGTAGTGCGAGAATCGCGCCGGGTTGGGATGAACGCGCTGATTGTAGCGCACGATGCAGTAAACCAGCAGCCCGGCAACAAAGATGCAGATCGCGGTGATGATCACCAGAATCATGCCGTCCAGTCGCTGAATCCCCTCGGCAAGGCTGGTGGCGGCGGGCTGGAACCCCATGCCACCGTCTACCGGCTTACCAATAATCTCAAGCTCCTGTGCCACGGCGGGGAGGCTGGAGAGGGCTGTTACAAGCCCCGAAAGCATCAAAGCATTCTTCATTTTCTGTCCTGATCGTTTGATCTTTGCTTCTCTCGCGAAAAGGCGTGAATCGATCACACCTCTCCCGTTGTCTTTGGCCGCGTTAAAAACCATATTCCGAGAGGTAGATAAAGCAAAATGCTTGCGTCAAACAGACGCTATTTTTGATCTGGATCAAACCCGAAAGGCCGCAAAAGATGACTCAAGCCCCGTTTCGCCCCTTTGAGGCCGCTCTTCCGCATGACGAGGCGCTGTCGATTTTGCGCGCGGCGACGGCAGGCGCCGAGGATGGCGAGCTGTTCGTGGAACGCCGAAAGTCGGAATCCCTGGTCTTTGATGACGGGCGTTTGCGCACCGCGTCGTATGATGCATCCGAAGGGTTCGGCCTGCGCGCGGTCAAGGGCGATGTCGCCGGGTATGCCCATTCAACCGATGTTTCGATCCCGGCGCTGACGCGCGCCGCGGAAACGGCGCGGTTGGCTGTGGGCGACGGCGGCGGGACGCTGGCCGAACCGCCGCAGGCCACCAACCTGCGGCTATATACTGACGAAGACCCGATCGAGTCGGCCAGTTTTCCGGTGAAGATCGAAACGCTGCGCGAGATTGATGCCTATTCCCGCGATCTGGACCCGCGCGTCGTGCAGGTCAGCGCCACCATCGCCGCAACAGTCCAGGAGGTCGAGATCCTGCGCCCCGACGGCGTGCTTGTGCGCGACGTGCGGCCGATGACACGGTTGAACGTGTCGCTGATCGTCGAACAGAACGGACGCCGGGAAAGCGGGTCGGCGGGCGGCGGCGGGCGCATCGGCCTGGACGGTCTGATAGACCCTGCCGATTGGCAGGACAAAGCGCGTGAGGCCTTGCGGATTGCTTTGGTCAACCTGGACGCAGTCCCTGCCCCCGCAGGCGTGATGGAGGTGGCCCTGGGCCCGGGCTGGCCCGGTATTTTGCTGCACGAAGCGATCGGTCACGGGCTTGAGGGCGATTTCAACCGAAAAGGCAGCTCGGCCTTTGCCGGGTTGATGGGACAGCAGATTGCCTCGAAAGGCGTGACCGTTGTCGACGATGGCACGATCCCGGACCGGCGCGGCTCGATCACGGTGGACGACGAAGGCACGCCCAGTTCGCGCACCGTTCTGATCGAGGACGGCGTGCTGACCGGTTATATGCAGGACCGCCAGAATGCGCGCCTGATGGGGGTCTTGCCCACCGGCAACGGCCGTAGGCAAAGCTATGCACACAAGCCCATGCCCCGTATGACAAACACGGTCATGCTGGGGGGTGATGCCGATCCCGCATCCCTGGTTGCCGACATCCGCGATGGCATCTGGGCCGTAGGTTTCGGGGGCGGCCAGGTCGACATTACCAACGGTAAGTTCGTGTTTTCCTGCACCGAGGCGTACCGGGTCAAAGACGGCAAGATCGGTGAACCAGTCAAAGGCGCCACCCTGATCGGCGACGGCCCTTCCGCCCTGGGGCGGATCAGGGGTTTGGGCAATGACATGGCACTGGACCCCGGCATGGGAACCTGCGGCAAGGACGGCCAATGGGTCCCGGTGGGGGTCGGTCAACCCACGGTCTTGATGGATGGGTTGACGGTTGGTGGCGCGGCGGTCTGAGTCGCGCGCGCCCGATTTTGGCCCTGCAAGGTCGCGGCAAAGGCTGCGGCCTTTTTTCAGCCCAAACAAACGCTGTGGGGCACGCGCCTTGGAGATCTTCGTTTTTTTTGCTTGATTTCAATGCGTTGGAGTTTTCACCCGTTTTGACGCGAATTTAATTTTCTTCAAACCGTTCGTGATTCACAGGCTGTTAACCTCGCTTCCCGTAAACCGGTTCTGCAATCAGGCGGAGCAACGGATGACCGAAGAGCAGCTTTCTTCCAATCACCCCCCACTCCCACCCACCACGGAAGAAGACAGGTTTTCGTGGCTTCGTCTGTTGCGTTCGCGCAAGGTCGGTCCGGCGACGTTTCGCCGGCTGCTGCGCGAACATGGCTCGGCGCAGAACGCGCTGGCCGCGCTGCCCGAAATGGCACGCGCCGCCGGGATAGACGGTTATGAAATTTGCCCCCCCGGCGTGATCGAGGCAGAGCTCAGGGCCGCAAAAGCCGCCAAAGCGCGGCTTTTGTGCCTGGGCGCGCCCGACTTTCCCGACGCCCTTGGCGACCTGACGGACGCGCCGCCCCTGCTTTGGGCGATTGGGGACGTGTCACTGTTGCACAGGCCGACAATTGCGATGGTGGGTGCGCGAAACTGTTCGTCGCTGGGGGCCCGAATGGCGCGGGGTCTGGCGACGGAATTGGCAGGCCAAGGTTATGTGATTGCATCGGGGCTGGCGCGCGGAATTGACACGGCGGCTCATCTGGCGGCGCTCGACACCGGAACAATTGCCGTCATGGCGGGCGGCGTCGACGTGATCTATCCGGCAGAAAACACGGCACTGGCCGGTGACATCGCGGCCAAGGGCCTCAGGCTGTCCGAGCAACCGCCGGGCGTGACCCCGCAGGCACGGCATTTCCCCCGCCGGAACCGGATCATATCCGGCCTTGCGCGCGCTGTTGTCGTGGTCGAGGCAGCCGCCAAATCGGGCAGCCTGATCACCGCACGGGACGCGCTTGACCAGGGGCGCGAAGTCCTGGCCGTTCCGGGCCACCCGTTCGATGCGCGGGCCGCGGGATGCAACCTTTTGATTCGCGACGGCGCAACCCTTGTCCGATGCGCCGACGACGTGACCCAGGCGCTGCCACCTCAGGGCAAGGCGTTTCACCAACCAACAGTGACGCAGGAAACCGTGGTGGCCAAACGCGCGCCTGCACCTGCATTGCACGCACGAATCCTGGACAGGCTCGGTCCATCTCCGATCGCCGAGGATCAGTTGCTGCGCGACATTTCAGCCTCGGCCGGCGAATTGGGCCCCGCCCTGGTCGATCTTGAACTGGACGGACGAATCCAGCGACAGCCGGGCGGGCTTTTGTCCCTGAACAGCTAACAGACCGCGGCCCGCATTGGCCAACCTGAAAGGCGTTGGAAATCGGGCACAAGGCCCAAGACATTGAATTCATGTCGCTTTTCGCCCCGCAAATGAACGCATTGACAATTTCGCCTTGCCCCACACATGTTGCACCACGATAAGAGGCGCCCAATCCGTCGAGCGAGGTTTCCCCCTAAATGCCTGTAGTTGTTGTAGAATCCCCGGCCAAAGCGAAAACGATCAACAAATATCTTGGCCCCGACTACACCGTTCTGGCATCGTATGGGCATGTCCGTGACCTGCCGCCCAAGGATGGTTCGGTGGACCCGGACCATGAATTTGCGATGACGTGGGAAGTCGGAAATGACAGCCGCAAGCATGTCAAAGCCATCGCCGACGCATTGAAGGAAGACAACGCGCTGATCCTGGCCACTGACCCCGATCGCGAAGGCGAAGCGATCAGTTGGCACCTGCAGGAAGCATTAACCAAGCGCCGTTCGATCAAGAAGGACACGCCGGTCAGCCGGGTCACTTTCAACGCCATCACCAAGGACGCCGTGACCGAGGCGATGCAGAACCCGCGTGAGGTCGATATGCCGCTGGTCGAGGCCTATCTGGCCCGCCGCGCACTGGATTATCTGGTGGGTTTCAACCTCTCGCCCGTATTGTGGCGCAAGCTGCCCGGTGCAAAATCGGCCGGGCGCGTGCAATCTGTCTGCCTGCGCCTGATCGTCGAGCGCGAGATGGAGATCGAGGCGTTCAAACCCGTCGAATACTGGTCAGTTCGCGCCCTGTTCGAAACGCCGCGCGGCCAGACCTATGAGGCGCGCCTGGTCACTCTGGCCGGAAAAAAGCTGGACAAGCACGATCTGTCCAACATCACGCAGGCGGAACTGGCCGTGCAGGCGATCACCAGCCGCGCGCTCAGCGTCACCTCGGTCGAAGCCAAGCCTGCCGCGCGCAACCCCAGCGCGCCCTTCATGACCTCGACCCTGCAGCAGGAAGCCAGCCGCAAGTTCGGTATGGGCGCCCGCCACGCCATGCAGGTGGCCCAGCGTCTTTATGAGGCCGGCTACATTACCTATATGCGGACCGACGGCATCGATATGGCCCCCGAGGCCGTGGCGGCGACGCGCGATGCCATCAAGGACCGGTACGGCGACGACTATGTGCCTGACAGCCCGCGTATATATAAGAACAAGGCCAAGAACGCACAGGAGGCGCATGAATGCATCCGCCCCACGGATATGTCGCGCGACGCCAAGGCGCTGAAAGTCACCGATGAGGATCAGCGCAGGCTTTATGACCTGATCTGGAAACGCACCATCGCCTGTCAGATGGCCGCTGCACGGCTTGAGCGGACGACGGTCGAGATCGGCAGCGATGACGGTCAGGTCGGCCTGCGCGCCACCGGACAGGTAGTGATGTTCGACGGCTTCATGCGCGTTTATGAAGAAGGGCGCGACGATGTCGCCGATGATGACGAAAAGCGCCTGCCGCAGATCATGCAGGGCGATCCGGCGCGGTTTGCCAAAACGTCGCTGAAGGATCAGTTCAACAAGGCGGACGACAAGGCAGCCATTCTGTCTGACAATGAATCCGTTCTGGCCCTGCAACACCATACCCAACCGCCGCCGCGCTATACCGAAGCGACGCTGGTCAAGCGCATGGAAGAGTTGGGTATCGGGCGCCCTTCAACCTATGCCTCGATCGTGACCACGATCCAGGACCGCGAATATGTGCGCAAGGACAAGAACCGGCTGATCCCCGAAGAAAAGGGCCGGATCGTCACCATCTTCCTGCTCAACTTCTTCCGCCAATATGTGGGGTACGAGTTCACCGCCAATCTGGAAGAAGAACTGGACGATGTCAGCGCCGGTGATCGTGACTATAAGGACTTGCTGGGCAAGTTCTGGCGCGATTTCTCGGCCGCGATCGGCGAGACATCCGAGCTGCGCATTTCCGAAGTTCTGGACAAGCTCGACGAGGCTCTGGCGCCGCAGCTTTACCCGCCGCGCGAGGATGGCTCGGACCCGCGCATCTGCCCGAAATGCGGAACGGGCCAACTGCACCTGAAAACCTCGCGCACAGGTGGGTTTGTGGGATGCGGCAACTATCCCGAATGCACCTATACCCGCCCCATCGCGGGCGAAGGCGCCGAAGGCGATGAGCGTTTGCTGGGCGAGGATGCAGGCGACGAGATCTGGCTGAAATCCGGCCGGTTCGGTCCCTATGTCCAACGCGGAGAGCCGACGCCCGAGAACAAGAAACCCCCGCGCGCCTCGCTACCGCGCGGCTGGAGCAAGGATGACATGGATCTGGAGAAGGCCCTGACCCTGCTGTCCCTGCCCCGCCAGATCGGCGAGCATCCCGAGGGCGGCATGATCAGCTCGAATTTCGGGCGGTTCGGGCCGTACCTGATGCACCAGTTGGCGGACGAGGCCAAACCGGTTTATGCCAACCTCAAAGACCCCAATGACGTGTTCGAGATCGGGATGAACCGTGCCGTCGAGTTGTTGGCCGAAAAGCGCGCCAACCCCGGACGCGGGCGCCGCGCCGCTGCAAAACCGCTGAAAGAGCTGGGCGAACACCCCGATGGCGGCGCGATGCAGGTGCTGGACGGGCGTTATGGGCCGTATGTGAAATGGGAAAAGGTCAACGCCACCATTCCCAAGGACATCAAGCCCGAAGACGTGACCCAGGAAATGGCCATCGAACTGGTCAACGAGCGTGCGGCCAAGAAGGGCACCAAAAAGAAAGCGGCGCCGAAAAAGAAACCCGCCGCGAAGAAAACCACCAAGAAGGCGGCCAGTTAAAGGCTAGGTAGAAATACCAACACCCCCTTGGTTTCATTGACTTCCCCATGACGTGGCGGCAAAACCTGCGCCATCACCATGTCATTGGGGGAGTTTTCCATGAAGAAAGTCTATGCCAATGCCGCCGAGGCGCTCGATGGGGTGCTGTCGGATGGCATGCTGATTGCCGCGGGCGGGTTCGGCCTGTGCGGCATTCCCGAACTGCTGCTCGACGCGATCAAGGAATCGGGCGTCAAGGATCTGAGCTTTGCGTCAAACAACGCGGGGGTGGATGACTTTGGCATCGGCATCCTGCTGCAGACAAAGCAGGTCAAAAAGATGATCAGCTCTTACGTCGGCGAAAACGCCGAGTTCATGCGCCAGTATCTGAGCGGAGAGCTGGAACTGGAATTCAACCCGCAGGGCACATTGGCCGAGCGGATGCGCGCAGGCGGTGCCGGTATTCCCGGTTTTTACACCAAGACCGGTGTGGGCACCGTGATCGCCGAAGGCAAAGAGCACAAGGATTTCAACGGCGAGACCTATATTCTGGAAGAAGGCATCTTTGCCGATCTGGCCATCGTCAAGGCGTGGAAAGCCGACGACACCGGAAACCTCGTGTTCCGCAAGACCGCCCGCAACTTCAACGTGCCCGCGGCGACCTGCGGCAAGATCTGCATCGCCGAGGTCGAGGAAATCGTCCCGCGCGGCTCGCTGGACCCGGACAGCATCCACCTGCCCGGCATCTATGTGCATCGCATCATTCAGGGCGATCATGAAAAGCGCATCGAACAGCGCACCACCCGCAAGAAGGAGGAAGCATAATGCCCTGGGACCGCAATCAGATGGCCGCACGCGCGGCTGAAGAGCTGGAAGACGGCATGTATGTGAACCTCGGCATCGGTATTCCGACGCTGGTGGCCAACTACGTGGGCGACAAGGACATCACCCTGCAATCCGAGAACGGCATGCTGGGTATGGGCCCTTTCCCGTTCGAGGGCGAGGAAGACCCTGACCTGATCAATGCCGGCAAGCAAACGATCACCGAATTGTCGCGGACGGCCTATTTCGACAGCGCCACATCCTTTGCGATGATCCGGGGCGGCAAGATTGCCGCGGCGATCCTTGGCGCCATGGAAGTGGACGAAAAAGGTGACCTGGCCAACTGGATGATCCCCGGCAAGCTGGTCAAGGGCATGGGCGGCGCGATGGACCTGGTCGCGGGCGTTGGCCGCGTCATCGTGGTGATGGATCACACCAACAAGCACGGCGACAGCAAGGTTCTAAAGGAATGCACCTTGCCGCTGACCGGCAAGGGAGTGGTCGACCGCATCATTACCAATCTGGGCGTTCTGGATGTGGTCGAAGGCGGTCTGAAGATCGTGGAACTGGCAGATGGCGTGTCCGAGGAGGACATGCGCGCATCAACCCAAGCCACCCTTGTCGACTGATCCACAACAAGCACTCGATCGAAAGGCCCGCCGATGCGCGGGCCTTTTTCAATTCATGGTCTGAAAGACGCAGCCGTCCGAAATAAGCTCGGGCGGGGTCGAGCATAGGGCCCGCGCCACCTGAAAGGCCGCCAGTACCTTGGGAACATAGTCTCGGGTCTCGGCATAAGGCGGCACGCCGCTGTGTTTGCGGACCGCGCCCTCGCCCGCGTTGTAACCCGCCAGTACCAGGATCGGGTCGTTTCCGAATTCTTCCATCAGCCAGTTCAGATATTTCACCCCGCCCGCGATGTTCTGCGCGGGCATCAGGCTGTCTTGTACACCAAACCGTTCGGCGGTGGCGGGCATCAGCTGCATAAGCCCCTGCGCCCCGGCCGAGCTGACCGCATCCGTCCGGCCCGCCGATTCAACCGAGATGACGGCCAGCACCAAGGCGGGCGACACGTTGGTTCCCACTGTCGACCTCAGAATGTCGATACCTTGCTGATGCGCGATGTTCTGAAGGGTCTGCAAGCGCGGAGAGGTGACGCTGGTCGCGGCCAGGGCCTGGATGGCCTGGTCCAACCGCCCCGCCCCGGCCTGCGCCAAGTCCGGGGAAATCCGGTCCCAGAAGGCCTTGTACGAACCGGGCGGCTTGGCAGCCGCACCTTCGACCCTGGGCGTCGTGGACGGCGGCACCTTGGTGCGCGCGATGATCTCGGGCACGATCAGCTCTGTTCCGGTTGAAGGGGCTGAAGGCGATGCGGCGTGTTCTTCCGGCGTGATCTGAATGGTCACGCGGGGCCGCGCACCCGGTTGGGGGGCCTTGATCCGCTTGTAGACGCCGCGCGGTTCAACTTCGGTTGCTGGTGCGGGTGCAGCCGCTGCCACCAGAAACGCGAATACGCCGGCGCATGTTACTGCGTCCCGGAGATACATTTTGCCTGCCTCATCTTTTCTTTTGCGTTGATTTGATACGCGAATCCGCCCTCAAGGCCAGAAAAACAAAGCGAAATGGGGCGATTTCGCCTCATTTGGCGCAATTTTGCATCGCCCCGCCAAGTGATTAAAAAGAAAATGATAAATTTTACCCTTTGATTTCAGCGCACTACGGAAGAAATGACCAAAAAGTTAAGCTCGTGGCGAAAAATTCGTTGTTTGGCCCAATTCCTGCCACGCACGAAGAGCAAACATAGTGCCATACCGAGACGGTCGGGAGCGGACTGAGAGAGAAAGCTCTGAAAGACGCCGAGGTTTAAACTGACTTTATTTGATCCTTTAGGAGGGACGTAACATGATCAAGTTCATCAAGAACTTCCGCAAAGACGAAGACGGCGCCGTAACTGTAGACTGGGTTGTTCTGACCGCAGCCGTTGTTGGCCTGGCAGCCGTTGCTTACCAGCAAATCGAAACTGGCGCGACTGGCCTGGCCACCGACGTCAACACCGCTCTGTCGAGTGCAACCATCAGCACCGGCGACAGCAACGGTACCGCGGGTGGTATCACCACAGCCGGCGTCACTCAATAAGCCAAGAAACTCCCTCACGGGAACCGGGCCGCGCCACATTTTTGGCGCGGCCCTTTTTGGTTGACCAGACATTACGACGCCCCGGATGCCCTTTTGCCATCTGGTTCGGGCACATGGCCCATCATGGCCCATGTTTGGCCCCATTCCTGCCATGCACCGTGGTCAGCATGAGCTGGAAGTGAATTTTGGACGACACGCATTTTAGGGCGGCGGCCGGACGAAACACCCTGGACCGGCTGGTCGAATAAATTGAAGGAAGGACGCGAGATGAAAAAGTTCCTTAAGAACTTTGCCACAGAGGACAGCGGTGCCGTTACGGTTGACTGGGTTGTTCTGACCGCGGCGGTGATCGGATTGTCGATTGCGGCATATACCGTGATCGAAGGCGGCGCGACCGGCATCAGTGGAAACGTCAACTCGGCCCTTAGCAACTCGACAGTCAGCACCGGCACCAACGATGACGACAATGCCGGTATCATTACGGCGGGTACGGCCGGTGGCGGCGGATCTTCTTCAGGCGGCGGGTCGTCGTCTGGCGGCTCAAGCGGTGGTTCGTCTTCGGGTGGCGGGTCTTCTTCGGGCGGATCTTCTTCGGGCGGGTCGTCTTCCGGCGGCTCATCATCCGGCGGTTCGGACGGCGGCGGCAGCTAAGCGCGTTGCCCCGACGGGTTTTCCGCCCATTTTCCCATGACCCGAACCGACGCCCAGCCGTAACCCGGCTGGGTATTGCCGTGCCCTGCCGGGCGGTGACGCCGATTTGGGCCGTTATGAAAAACAACCTTCCCAAAAATTGTTTTTGTCCCACATTTCGACACAATTGCCCGCTAGGGAATACTCTGTTCCAATGTGATGCTCAGGGCGTTAGATACGCGGCCAGAGCAATGAAAAGGTGAGAAAATGCGAGCTGTATTTGGACTTGTCCTGATTGTCGGGGTCGCCCTGGCAGGCGGTGCTGTTTACATGGCGCGCAACTATATCTCTGCGTACCAGGCCGAACTGGCGCGGGAAAGGCAAGCCGCACAAGAAGCTTTGGCCAATGCTACGGTTGACGTGGTTCCGACGGTTGGCGTCATCGTAACCAATCGGCAATTGAAATATGGCGAACGGCTGACCAACGAAGATATCCGCATCGTGGACTGGCCGGAAAATGCCATTCCCGAAGGAACCTATACCGACCTGGCCGCTCTTTTCCCGGAAACCGGCAGCAACGAGCGTTTCGTTCTGCGCACCATGGAAAAAGACGAGGCGGTGATGGAGGTCAAGATCACCCGCCCCGGTGAGCTGGCTGGCCTGACGTCGCGAATCGAGAAAGGCATGCGTGCCTTTGCCATCAGCGTTGACGTTGCGTCGGGTGTTTCCGGGTTTCTGCGGCCCGGTGACAATGTCGACGTCTATTGGACCGGGTCGCTGCGCGGTGCCGTCGAAGGCGCCAGTGGCGAAATTACCCGCCTGATCCAGACGAATATCGAACTGATTGCGGTCGACCAGACCGCCGGGTCGGATGTGACAGGCGCGACGATTGCACGGACCGTCACGGTCGCGGCTACGCCGGAACAGATTGCGGCCTTGGCGCAGGCCCAGAATACCGGTCGCCTTTCCCTGGCCCTGGTTGGCGTGCAGGATGAAACGGTCGCAAGCGCGGTCGAAGTCGACCAGCGTAAACTGCTGGGCATCAAGGAAGCAGCACCCGCGCCCCAGAAAGAGGTCGAGAAGGTTTGCACCATTCGGACCCGCCGCGGCGATCAGATCGAGGAAATCCCGATTCCCTGCACAAACTGACGTCAATTCAGTTCGTTACAAGTCATGAGCCGCGCGGATTGCGCGGCTCATTTTTGTTGATGTTGCCCATTATCCACATAAGGAAAATTCCAGAAACCATTGATTATTGCAATAAATCCGGAATTCGCGCAGAGTTTCGCTCATAGGGCAAAAGACCCAATAAAAATCGAGTGGTGATCGGAGAGGCAGGTCACATGACAATACGTTCCTGGATCAGCGCAACCCTGCTGGGGTTGGCGCTTGTTACGAGCCCGGTCGGCGACGCCGCCTGGGCCGAAAATCTTCGCGTGGTAAAAAAAGGGACGGCGGAAACGCTTGACGTCCCCATGAACCGCGCGATCGTGGTGGAAAGCGAACAGCCTTTCGCCGAATTGAGTATCGCCAATGCCGGCATCGCCGACATTTCGTCGCTGTCAGATCGTACGATTTACGTTCTGGGCAAGGCGCCGGGCATGACGACTTTGACCCTGTTTGACGGCGGCGGAAACCTGATCACCAATGTTCGGGTCCGCGTCGCGCCGGATGTTACCGAGTTCAAAGAGCGCCTGCGCCAGATTCTGCCAAACGAGCCGATCGAAGTGCGCACCGCGAATGACGGCATCGTGCTTTCGGGCACCGTTTCAAGCTCGGCCCGGCTGGCCCGCGCGCTGGAACTGGCGGAACGCTATGCGCCCGAGCGTGTATCGAACCTGATGAATGTCGGTGGCGTTCAGCAGGTCATGCTGAAAGTCCGCTTTGCCGAAATGAACCGCTCTGTTGCCAAGAACCTTTCCGCCTCGTTGGGTTTCGGCGGCGGGGATGCGACCGGCGGTATCAACACGCTGAACAACCAGTTGTCATTGAGTAACGCGTTGGCAAACAACATCCCTGCCGCTCAGTCGAATACAGGTGCGATCCTGTTTGGATTTGGCGCCGGTTCAACCCAGGTCCGGCTGTTGCTGGAAGCCCTTGAGACCAAGGGCCTGGCCCGCAGCCTTGCAGAACCCAACCTGTCTGCCCTGTCCGGGCAAGAGGCCACGTTCCTTGCGGGCGGCGAAGTTCCGATCCCGGTTCCGCAGGATGACGGTGTTGTCGCGATCGAATACAAGGCCTTCGGCGTCGAAATCGACTTTGTTCCGCGGGTTGTGGATGGCGATCTGATCAACCTTGAAATGGCCGCTGCCGTTTCAAGCATCGACACCAGTTCGAGTTTTACCATCAACGGCGACACGGTCCCCAGCTTTATTACCCGCCAGACCAGCACCACGGTCGAGTTGCGCGACGGAGAGAGCTTTGCCATCGCTGGCCTGATTCAGGACGACTTTGCCGATCTCAACAGCCAGATCCCCTGGTTGGGCGATGTCCCTGTTCTGGGCGCGTTGTTCCGCAGCGCGGAATACCAGCGCGAGCAAAGCGAACTGGTTATCATCATCACCGCGCACCTGGTGTCACCGACCCGAGGCGAGGCGCTTGCCCTGCCGACGGACCGCGTGAAACCGCCCAGCGAATTCGATCTGTTCCTGAACGGCAAGGTTTCCAGGACTGAACGGGTCGGCAACGGCGCAGCCTCGGAAGTGGCCAAGCAGGACTTTGGCAATTCCTACGGCTACGTTCTGGATTGATTGAGAGGATAGGACCAATGCAGAAGTGGATGATCACGCTGGGTCTGACAGTCGCAGTCACCAGCTGCACCCGGGAAGCCGGTTACGAAATCGATCAGGGCGCGTTCGGAAATGCGACGCTGAACAATGTTCAGGTCATGAATGGCGAACTGACTTATGGGCAAATCCTGGCCCAGCGATTCGCCGCCGAAGTGCCCACCCAGATCAACTTTGCCTTTGACAGCAGCCAGCTGGACGCTTCGGCACAGCGCATCCTGCTGCAGCAGGCGGACTGGATCAAGCAGTTCCCCGAAGTGCGGTTCCGCGTCTATGGCCACACCGATGCCGTCGGTTCGCAGGCGTATAACCGCAGCCTGGGCCTGCGCCGCGCCAATGCAGTCGTCGCCTTCTTTGCATCGCAGGGAATCTCGCGGTCGCGCCTTGAGGCGGTGGTCTCTTACGGCAAAACCAGGCCGTTGGTGGCAACACCGGACCGAGACCGGCGCAACCGCCGGACCGTGACCGGGGTTTCGGGTCTGGTCGACCGCCATCCCAACATCCTGGACGGCAAATACGCCGAGGTCGTGTATCGCGAATATGTCATCAGCGCCGCACCGATCAGTGGCCTGTCGCTTGAGACCAACGCAGGCACGACACGCGAACAATAAAGTGAAATTGGGCGGCATAGTCGCCCATTTCCCTACAATTGGTTCTTTTGCGCCAAATTCTCGCCCAACTTCCAAGCGAGGTTGTGAACAATAGGGTGACATGCGGCCAGAATTGACCGCTTAAGGGCGACAGCAGACCGAAACACGAATCTCGACGGTTTTTGACAGTCTGTTGCGCTCGCACGACGAGGATTGTGTTAATGACGAGCGCTACGCCGCAAGACAATGATACTGCCATTCTGGCCTGCACGATCAGCCGTGATGTCCAGAATTTCGATCTGCTGATCGAAGACATGGAGGCCGCTCTGGGTGAGCGTTGGGGGGATCTTGGTTTTGCCGAAGCCCTTGCCTTTTTCAGCCAGCCCGAAGCCGAATCCCTTCAATTCGTTGCCCTGGCCATTGACGGCGAAGACGAAGACAACCTGACCCTGATGGGCGAGATCATCGCGCAGGCCAAGGAAAAGAACGTCAAGGTCGTCCTGATTGCCGAAGATGTCACGCCGGCCTCGTTGCATCAGCTTTTGCGCAAGGGCGCGGACGAGTTCGTTCCGTATCCCCTGCCCGAGAATGAGCTTCAGGAAGCCATTGATCGCATGAATCAGCCCGCCCCGGTCGTCGCGCCGCAAGCCGCGGCCGTGCCGCTGGCCCAGGGCGAAGCCAAGGAAGGCGCGCTGTTCGTGGTTCATGGGCTTGCCGGCGGCGTCGGCTCGACTACGCTGGCCGTCAACCTGGCGTGGGAATTGGCGAACGTGTCCGCGAAGGAAACCCCCAAAGTCTGCCTGATCGACCTGGACCTGCAATATGGCACGGTGTCGACCTATCTGGACCTGCCGCGGCGCGAAACTGTATTCGAGATGCTTTCGGACACTGCATCGATGGACGAAGAAGTCTTTGGCGCGGCGTTGCAGTCCTTTGAGGACAAGATGGAGGTGCTTACCGCACCATCCGAAATGGTACCGCTGGACCTGATCACCCCCGAAGATATTCAACGGGTCGTGGATACGGCGCGCAACCATTTTGACTATGTGGTCGTGGACATGCCCAAGACCCTTGTGCATTGGTCTGAGACCGTTTTGCAGGCAGCCCATGTCTATTTCGCGATGATCGAGCTGGACATGCGCTCGGCGCAGAATGCGCTGCGCCTGAAACGTGCGCTGCAGGCCGAGGAACTGCCCTTTAACAAACTGCGGTTCGCCCTGAACCGCGCACCGAAATTCACCGACCTGAGCGGCAAAAGCCGGGTCAAGCGCATGGGCGAAAGCCTTGGCATCTCGATCGACCTGCAACTGCCTGATGGCGGAAAGCCGGTCATGCAAAGCGGGGACCACGGTCTGCCGCTGGCGAATTCGGCGGCCAAGAACCCGCTGCGCAAGGAAATCGCAAAACTGGCACAGTCGCTTCACAGCCTGGGCACCAGCAACGCCGAAGCCGCCTAACCTAGCCCGAGGGGGGAGCCACCGTGTTTTCACGCTATAAGAAAGAGCCCGCCGCGCAACCCGTGGCCACGCCGCCGAAATCCCCGGCGGCAAGCCCTGCTGCACCGGCCCCTGAGGCGGCCTCGACAGCGGTAGCCCGCAAACCGGTACAGAAAAAGGCAGCCGAGGTCGCAAGCAATGACCGCGATCGCAAACGCAAGGAACGCCTGGGTGAAATCAAGATCGAGCTACACCGCGAACTTCTTGAAAACCTGAACCTTGCGGCACTGGAAAACGCCGCCGAGGCCGAACTGAGGTCAGAGATCAGCGCGATTGCGGGCGAGGTTCTGGAATCCAAGAACATCGTCCTGAACCGGGATGACCGCGCGCAGCTGAACAAAGAGCTGTATGACGAGGTCACCGGGCTGGGACCGCTTGAAACGCTTTTGCAGGACGAATCCGTCAGCGATATTCTTGTAAATGGCCCGCAGCAAATTTTTGTCGAACGGTTCGGCAAGCTTGAGATCAGCGATGTCACCTTCAAGGACGAAAAGCACCTTATGCGGATCATCGACAAGATCGTGTCCGCCGTTGGACGCCGTGTCGACGAATCGAACCCCTATGTTGACGCACGCCTTGCAGATGGATCGCGCTTTAACGCGATGGTTCCGCCAATTGCGGTCGATGGATCGCTGGTTTCCATTCGTAAGTTCAAAAAAGACAAGCTGGGCATTGACGACCTTGTCAATTTCGGCGCGTTCACCGAGGAAATGGCAGCGTATTTACAGGCCGCTGTCTCAACCCGCCTCAACGTGATTGTTTCGGGTGGTACGGGGTCGGGTAAGACGACCACGCTGAACGCCCTGTCCAGTTTCATCGACGACGCCGAGCGCATCCTGACGATTGAGGATACGGCGGAACTTCAATTGCAACAAACCCATGTGGGCCGGATGGAAAGCCGCCCGCCCAACGTGGAGGGCAAGGGCGAAGTCAGCCCACGCGACTGTCTGAAAAACGCCCTGCGTATGCGCCCCGACCGCATAATCGTCGGCGAGACGCGTGGCGCCGAGGTGATTGACATGTTGCAGGCCATGAACACCGGTCACGACGGGTCGATGACGACGATCCACGCCAACTCGGCGCGCGATGGTATCTCGCGTCTGGAGAACATGATCGCGATGGCCGGTATCGAAATGCCCATCAAGGCGGTGCGCAGCCAGATCTCGTCTGCTGTGAACCTGATCGTACAGGCCAGCCGCCTGCAGGACGGTTCTCGCCGGATGACCTCGATCACCGAGATCACCGGCATGGAAGGCGATGTAATCTCGATGCAGGAAATCTTTCGTTTTCAACGCGTTGGCCTGACGCCAGACAACAAGATCATCGGTCATTTCACCGCCACCGGCGTGCGCAGCCACTTTTCCGAGCGGTTCCGCCTGTGGGGCTTTGACCTGCCCCCATCCATCTACGACCCAACCACAATGTAGGAGATCTGGATATGCAACTGCCTATGGAGGCGCTTATCTATGTCGTGATCTTCGTCGGGGTCCTTCTCCTGGTCGAAGGCATCTACCTGGTGGCATTTGGGAAATCCATCAGCCTGAACAGTCGCGTGAACAGGCGCCTGGACATGATCGACAAGGGTGTCGGGCGCGAACAGGTTCTGGAACAGCTGCGCAAGGAAATGCAGCAGCACATGAAAACCCAGAGCATCCCGCTCTATTCGCTGCTGGCCGACAAGGCGCAAAAGGCCGCCATCGCCTTTACCCCGCGCCAACTGATCATGATCATGGCGCTGGTGTCCGCCGTGGCCTTTATGGGCCTCAGCATCGGAACCCGGACCGACACAGTCTTGCGGGTCGCTATTTCCATCGCGATCGGGATCGGCGCGGTCTATTCCTGGGTCAACCACAAAGCCAAGAAACGCATGGGGCTGTTGGAAGAACAACTGCCCGACGCCGTCGAACTGATGGTGCGGTCCCTGCGTGTGGGCAACCCGTTCGTGTCCTCGGTGCAGATCGTGGCCAACGAGGTACAGGACCCCATCGCAACCGAGTTCGGCGTGATCGCGGATGAATGCGCCTATGGGCGCGACGTGGGCGAGGCGCTCAAGGACATGGCTGAACGGCTGGACATGCAGGATCTGCGCTTTTTGGCGGTTGCCGTCAGCATCCAGCAGCAATCCGGGGGTAACCTTGCCGAAATCCTGGCCGGTCTGGCCAAAGTTATCCGGGCGCGGTTCCGTCTGTTCCGCCGGGTCAAGGCGATCACCGCCGAAGCACAATGGTCAGGCAAGTTCCTGTCCGGGTTTCCCCTGTTCTGCCTGGTGTTCATCCTGGTCAAGGATCCCGGGTATTACGACTCGGTTCTGGATCACAAATGGTTCATTCCGGCCTGTTTCTTTGTCGGCATCATGCTGACCCTGAACCTGATCGTCATGCGCATACTCACCAACATCAAGGTCTGAGGGCACGAACATGGAATTCCTGACCCAAATCAACGATATGCTGACCGAAAACCTTGGTGAGTTCGGTCCCCTGATCGCCGTCGGCGCGCTTGGCGTGATCATGATCCTGGTCGCCGTTCCGCTGATGCTGAACCAGCCCGAAGACCCGCTGAAGAAACTTCAGCGTTCGAACGCGGCGCCCAAGAAAAGCAAGAAAGACAAAAAAGAACAATTGCGCACCTCGGGGCGCAATGAACAGCTGGAAAAATTTGCGACCTTCCTTGAGCCCAAGAATGAAGAAGAGTTCTCGGCCGTGCAGCTCAAGCTCCGGCAGGCTGGCTATCAATCCAAGGATGCAGTCCGATTTTTTCACTTTGCCCAGTTTGCCCTGGGGATTACCGGTATCATCATTGGCGTGCTTCTGGTGACGGTCTTTTCCAATGGGCAGGAATTCACCAGCCAGCAGATGATCATTCGCGTCCTGGTGCCCGGTGCTGTGGGTTATTACATTCCCAAATACTGGATCACGCGACGGGTCGAAGCCCGAAAAGAAGCCATTATCGCAGGGTTTCCCGACACCCTGGACCTGATGCTGGTTTGCGTCGAGGCGGGGCAGTCGCTGGATCAGGCCATCGTGCGGGTGGCCGCCGAAATGCGGGCCTCTTACCCTGATATTGCCCAGGAATTCGAAGTGGTTGCCTATGAGATGAAGGCCGGCAAAGAGAAAGACACCGTTCTGCGCGATTTCGGAACCCGGTGCGGCGTTCAGGATGTCAGCTCATTCGTGACCGTGATGATCCAGTCGGCAACTTTCGGCACCTCGATTGCCGAGGCCCTGCGGGTTTACGCCGGTGAGATGCGGGACAAACGCGTCATGCGCGCCGAAGAGGCCGCGAACAAGTTGCCAACCAAAATGACACTTGCCACAATGATGCTGACGGTGCCTCCGTTGTTGGTCATTCTGGTCGGACCTTCCGCAAAGGGCATCATGGAGTTCGGAAACAGGGGTCAGTAACCCGATGAAATCAGAACCGGGCCTTGCCCGATCAGGGTTTCGCCGATTGATACAAGCCACCGCGGTTCTGGTCGCGGTGGCTTCTTGTACGGATACTGGCGATCAGGGCTCGCCCTATGCACCTGGCGTTGACCCGTCGGGCAAACCCGTTGACGAAGTAGCCATCGGAAACAGGCTGATGGTTGCGGGGGAATACGAACTGGCGATCGAGTCCTTTACACGCGCGGCACTGGTCGACGGAATGACCCCCGAAATCCTGACATCCATCGGAACCGCGAACCTGGGTCTGCGCAGGCTTGGACAGGCCGAGCCGTTGTTGCGGCGCGCCGTCGAGGAAGACCCCGATTGGCCGATTGGGTGGAACAACCTGGGCGTCTTGCTGATCGAGACCGGCGAATATGCCGAGGCCTCACAGGTTTTTCAGCGCGCCTACGCGCTGGACAATGGCGAAAGTGACGCAATCCGCGACAATCTGCGGTTAGCACTCGCAAAAATGGAAAATCCTGCTAATAATACTGCTCAACAAAAAGAAGAATACACGCTGGAACAGCGCGGCAACGGTGCATTCGTTCTTCGCAAAATCCAGTAATCGAGGCGAGCAGTAAAGGACGCTAAAATGCGCCAACCATTCCTGATTCCGGCAGTCGTCGTGTGCGGGCTGATTGTGTCTGCCTGCGCAAAGGAAAGCGAAGAAGAAAAAGTCGAACGCACCTTTCAAGAGGTGAACGTCATCGACGAAACCAACCTCAACGACGTGATGCTGAACGCGGCCGACCCGAACGAGGCGGTGACCTATTTCCACGGCGCGGCCAGCAAGAACCCCGGCCGTATAGACCTGCAACGCGGATTGGCGATATCGCTGACCCGCGCCAAGCGTACCACCGAGGCCGCAGCGGCGTGGAAACGCGTCACGACCATGAAAGGCGCGACCAACGCCGACAGGGTGGATTACGCCGGTGCATTGGTGCGGGCCGGAAGCTGGGACCAGGCCCGTGCAGCGCTGGACAAGGTTCCGCCGACCCATGAGACCTTTAAACGCTACAGGCTCGAAGCGTTGGTTGCAGATGCAAACAAGGACTGGAAGCGGTCGGATCACTTTTATGAAACCGCCGTTGGTCTGACCACGCGACCGGCTGGTGTCATGAATAACTGGGGTTATTCGAAACTGACCCGCGGCCAGTATTCCGACGCCGAGCGCCTGTTTACCGAAGCCATCCGTCAGGATAACGGGCTGTTCACCGCCAAGAACAACCTTGTTCTGGCCCGGAGTGCGCAGGGGAATTACACGCTGCCTGTTATTCCGATGTCGCAATCCGAACGTGCGCAATTGTTGAATACGATGGGGATTTCGGCAGTCAAACAGGGGGATGTGGCTACCGCCAAGAACCTGTTCCGCGAAGCAATCGCCACCCACCCACAACATTTTGACGAAGCTGTCCGTTCGCTGCGCGCGCTTGAGGAAGCCTGATAGATGAACATACCTGCTGCGGCGGCGATCTGGTTCTTGCCGTTCGTTCTGCCGATCTGCTTTTATGTCGCCTTCACCGACATGCGCGAGATGCGGATCAAGAACCATGCGGTCCTGGCACTGGGTGCCGTGTTCGTCGGGGTCGGGTTGATCGCCCTGCCCCCCTGGTCCGGTGACTGGGTCGCGGGTGATCTGGGGCCCTTGTCGGTGACGCTGCCCGTCTATGCCTGGCAATTGCTCCACATCGTGGTGATCTTGCTGCTTGGCATTGTGCTGAACGCCGCGGGCGTGATGGGCGCAGGGGATGCCAAGTTCTGTGCCGCCGCCTCTGCCTTTGTATGGGTCGGCGATATGCGCGAAGTGATTGTGATCCTCATGGCCACCACGTTGGGCGCATTTGCGACCCATCGGCTGGCCAAACATACCGGTCTGCGCGCCATCGCACCCAACTGGGTCAGCTGGAACAAGGGCAAGCTGTTTCCGATGGGGCTGGCATTGGCCGGAAGCCTGGCCATCTATCTGATTTTGGGCGCTTTTAACGGGTCGTAAACCATCATCCCAGCGCCTTGCCCGCGCCTTGGTGCTGCCACAAAGCTGCGCCAAATTTTTCGCAAGCGCCCCCGACAGGGGCCGAATGTGTGAAATTTGGACAAACGAGCCGCGCTCATGAACATGCAGACCACTTCCGTGATGGCCCCTCCTACCCCCAAGGGATTGGAGGAAATGCAGCTTCCGCTGGTGATGATGCGGGATATCCTGCTGAAAACGGTATTTCGCAAGAACGTGGACACCGTCTCGGAAATTGCCGAGGCGATCTGCCTGCCATCCTCGGTCACACAAGAACTGGTCGATATCTCGCGCGAACAGAAGCTGCTGGAGGCGACCGGTACGCTGAACGCCAATTCCGGCAACGAGATGGGGTACCAGCTGACCGATGCCGGCAAGGCGCGGGCGTTGGACGCGCTGAGCCAGTCCGAGTATTTCGGCGCGATGCCGGTGCCACTGGACGTGTATCGCGAACAGGTCAAACGGCAGTCGATCCGCAACATTCAGGTCACACGCGACCAATTGACCGGCGCAATGGGCCACCTGGTTCTGCCCGACAGCCTGCTGGATCACCTGGGGCCCGCCGTCAGCGCCGGTCGTTCAATCCTGATGTATGGCCCGCCGGGCAACGGTAAATCTTCGATATCGAACGGAATTCGCGACGCGCTGGGTGACAATGTCTATGTTCCGCGCGCCATCGAATATGCCGGTCAGGTCATCACGGTCTATGACCCGATCGTGCATACGGCGATCGAACAGGAAGCCGACGACCCCAACAGCCTGCGCCGCCGCAAGCGGTTCGACACGCGCTATGTACAGTGCGAGCGTCCGACGGTTGTCACCGGCGGTGAACTTTCGCTGAGCATGCTGGACCTTGTCTATAACCCAACGGCGCGCACCTATCAGGCGCCGCTTCAGCTGAAGTCGACGGGCGGGATTTTCATCGTGGATGACCTTGGCCGTCAGGCCGAACCGCCCCAGGCCCTGATCAACCGCTGGATCGTACCACTGGAAGAAAGCAAAGATATCCTTGGCCTGCAATCCGGTGAGAAATTCGAAGTGCCGTTTGACACGCTGGTTATCTTCTCGACCAACTTCCACCCCAACGAGATTTTCGACCAGGCGGCCCTGCGCCGGATCTTTTTCAAGATCAAGATTGATGGCCCGAACCAGGAAAACTTCCTGAAAATCTTTGCCATGGTCGCCCGCAAACGCGGCATGCCCCTGGATGAACGTGCCCTGGTGCATTTGTTGAAGGTGAAATACCCGACGATCAACAATGTCTATGCCAACTACCAGCCGATCTTCCTGATCGACCAGATGATCTCGATCTGCGAATTCGAAGGCATTCCCTACCAAATGACCCCCGATCTGATCGACAGGGCCTGGGCCAACATGTTCGTCAAAGACGAAGAGATCGTCAAATAGCCAACGCCTGCCGATTGCACACAGTCGGCGACAGGCGCCGGATCACCTTTCCGGCGCCGATATTCAGTTTTTTCTACGCCGCACCGTCAGCCGGGATAAACTGATCACATGACCGCCATCCCCCCCCTGATTCACGCCTGGTTTGCCAACAGGGGCTGGTCTGTTCACCCCCATCAGAAAACACTGTTCGACCGGCGTCTTGACCCTGCCACCTTGCTGATCGCCCCGACCGGAGGGGGCAAGACGATGGCTGGGTTTCTGCCGTCGCTGGCCGAGTTGGCCGACGGTCGTCATACCGGGCTGCATACGATCTATGTCTCGCCGCTCAAGGCGCTGGCGGCCGATATACGGCGCAACCTGCGTATTCCGGTGGATGAAATCGGTCTGCCCATCCGCATCGAAGACCGGACGGGCGATACATCGGCCACGCAAAAGAAACGGCAACGCGCCGACCCGCCCCACATTCTGCTGACGACACCGGAAAGCCTGGCCCTGCTGACCTCGTACGAAGATGCGCCGCGCATGTTTGATGGCGTTCAGCGCGTGGTTATCGACGAGATTCACGCGCTGGCAGACAGCAAACGAGGCGATCAGCTGATGCTCGCGCTGAGCCGGTTACAGGCCATGTGTCCCGGCCTGCGCCGTGTCGGGCTTTCAGCCACGGTCGAGGACCCCGAGGCGATTGCACGGTTTCTGGCCCGCCACCCAGACCCCTGCAGGATCGTTCAGGCAGACCCCGGACCCGACCCTGATATCTCGATGCTGAAGACCCGCGAAATGCCGCCCTGGTCCGGTGGAGGTGCGGCCTATGCCATTCCGGCGGTGATGGAACAGATCAAGCAGCACAGGACGACGCTGATATTCCACAACACCCGCGCACAGGCCGAGATCTTCTTTCGCAACCTCTGGCTTGCGAATGATGATGGATTGCCGATCGGCATTCACCATGGCAGCCTGGACAGGCAGCAACGCGAACGGGTCGAAGCCGCCATGGTCCGCGGAGACCTGCGCGCCATCGTCTGCACCGGCAGCCTGGACCTGGGCATTGACTGGGGCGATGTGGACCTTGTGATCCAGGTCGGCGCCCCCAAAAACGTCAAGCGGCTGGTTCAGCGCATCGGCCGGGCAAACCACCGATACAACGCGCCCTCGAAGGCAATACTTGTCCCGGCCAACCGTTTCGAGGTGGTTGAATGTGTCGCCGCGCTTCAGGCCGCGCAGGCACATGATCTGGACGGCGACCCGCGGGGGCCCGGCCCCAGGGATGTCCTGTGTCAGCATATTCTGATCACGGCGGCTGCGGGGCCTTTCGATGCAAGTGACCTGTTCGCGCAGGTGGTATCGGCCGGGCCCTATTCGCACCTGACACGCGCGGAGTTTGACACCTGCCTCGCCTTTTGCGCGACCGGCGGGTACGCCCTTCAAGCCTATGACCGCTGGCAGCGACTTCGACGCCGCGACGACGGCTGCTGGCAGCTACGCGACCCGCGCGCGGCACAGCGCATCCGGATGAACCTGGGAACGATCCAGGATACGGATACGCTGAAGGTCCGGTTGCGCCGCAACCGGGGGGGCAAACCCCTGGGCGAAGTCGAGGAAGCCTTTGCCGCATCGTTGACCCCCGGCGATACTTTCTTGATCGGAGGCCAGGTGGTCCGGTACGAAGGTCTGCGCGAGATGGTCGTCGAGGTCAGCCGCCGGGCGAACAAGAAACCCAAGATCGCAACATTCTCGGGGACGAAATTCGCAACCTCGACCCAGCTGAGCGACCGCATTTTGCGCATGTTTGCGCGGCCAGAGTGGCCCGAATTGCCCGGCCATACTGCCGAGTGGCTGCAGCTTCAGCGCGAGCTGTCGTTGTTGCCGACGCGCGACCGGTTACTGATCGAAAGCTTCCCCAATGACGGGCGCGAAAACCTGTGCGTCTATGGCTTTGCCGGAAGGAACGCGCAGCAAACGCTTGGGTTGCTGCTGACAAAGCGGATGGAGGAAACAGGTCTGGCGCCTCTGGGGTTTGTCGCGACCGACTACGCAACCCTGATATGGGGGCTGGATGCGGTAACCGACCCGCGCGCGCTGTTCGACCTGTCCGCGCTGAGGGACGGGCTGGACCGCTGGCTGGCGGGAAACGCGGTCATGAAACGGACCTTTCGCGCCTCGGCAACAATTGCCGGGCTGATCGAACGGAACACTGGCGGGCAACGCAAAAGCGGGCGTCAGGCGACGTTTTCCTCGGACATCCTGTATGACACGCTTTTGAAATACGACCCCGACCACCTCTTGATGCAGATCACCCGCGAAGAAGCCATGCGCGGGTTGGTCGATTTCAGCCGGATCGAATCCATGATTGCGCGGATCGGGGACCGGATCGACCTTGTGCGGCTGGACAGGGTCTCGCCCCTGGCGGCGCCGCTGCTGCTGGAGGTCGGAAAGGTGCCGGTGAAAGGCGCCGCCGAAGAGAGGCTTTTGGCGGAAGAAAGCGCGCGCCTCTTGCAGGCCGCCGGATTGTCACAGCCTTGAAACGGCGCTTGCAAAACCTGGCCCATCGCGCCAAGAACGTAACATGAACGACCTTGCTTTTTCGTTTTTTGGACAGCGCTTGCGGGCCCTGGGGTCCGGCGCGCTGTGGTGGCCCGAGCATGACCTTTTATGCGTCTCGGACCTTCACCTGGGCAAATCGGAACGGATCGCACGGCGCAGCGGCCGCGCCTTGCCGCCCTATGACACCCGCGAAACGCTGGACCGGCTTGCGGCGGATTTGGCGCATAGCGCGGCCACAACGGTAATCTGTCTTGGCGACAGTTTCGACGATATCGCCGCATCACAGTCATTGACGGCCGAGGAAAGGCTGCAGATCGCCACCCTGCAAGCCGGTCGAAAATGGATCTGGATCGAAGGCAACCACGACCCCGGCCCCGTCGAGATGGGCGGAACGCATCTGGCTGAAATGACCCAACAGCCCCTGGTGTTTTGCCATATCGCCCAACCGGGCCGTCAGGGCGAGGTTTCGGGGCACTATCACCCCAAGGTGCAACTTAGGATCAGGGGCAGATCGATCACCCGGCCGTCCTTTTTGCTGGATGGTCAAAAGCTGATCTTGCCGGCTTATGGCACCTATACCGGCGGTTTGCGCAGCACCGATGCGGCCCTGGCCGATTTGATGGGGGTGGATGCAAAGGCAATTCTGACAGGATCGCAACCGCAGATCATTCCACTGCCGCGCTGACGTCGGGCGCTATAGCAGACCCGCCTGTTCCAGACCGGGCTTGTATTTTCTGCTGACCGGCACACGGTCATTGTTCCTCAGCCGCAGGAATATCTTGCCATCCGTTTTCTCGACACCCGCGATCGCGGATTCTGCCACCCAGTGCGATCGGTGTGTACAGCAACCTGCCACGGGTTCCATATCGGCGATCGCGTCGGTAAAGCGCATGCGAATTGCGAAGGTACCATCGGAAGTGACAACATCCACGGAATGGTTTCGGACAGTCAGCCGGTATATTTCGCCTTCAAAAGTCTCGGGCAGCCTGCGGGCAAGGCGCGGCTTCTGTTGTTCCTGTTCCTCGGTCTGGTCGGGCCCGACCACCAACATCAGCCCCGCAGCGAACAAAAGGCCATAGGGCGCAATTGACCAAGGCCCGGGTGTCTGCTGCCCGTCGCAGGTGAACAGCAACCACGCAAAGCCCCACAGGGCGGGTGTGAACAGGGCAAAGATCAACACTGAAAACGCGCAATCCCGCACCGGAAGTCCCGCAGAACACAAGCGCCCCCGGACAAAGTTCCTTGACGCCCAGGTCACCGCGACAGCAAGAGCCATTACCCCGACCCAAAATACCAGCCGCATCGGAAAAGACAGCTCTGATCCGCGGAAAGGTGAAAACGAATAGGCCAGTAACGGAATAAAGACCAACCCCGCGATCACACGCTGGGGCGTAGGTTTGACAAGAAGCGTTTTCAGCTTGAACCTCATCGACAATTTTATCGACGCCCGCCCCGTTACCCAGCCTGAACACCACGGGGGATTGAACGCCTGCACTTACTAACTGACTGGAAAGACAGGACTATCACAAATTGCAATGGATTCAAAGAAATTGACGTCACAAAACCGTCAGGTGACCCGCCAAAATGGGCGGTGTCAGGGCCATGACGTCGCGTCAACAAATGTGCCGCAGGCCTGAAACCGGCCCGCGGCAGAGATCAGGCGGTCAGACCTTCTGGTTCCGGCAGACCGTTGGCGCGGCACGCGGCGGTCAGCGTGTTTGCCAGAAGGCAGGCAATGGTCATCGGCCCGACGCCGCCGGGCACCGGGGTAATCGCGCCTGCACGTGCGGCGGCGCTGGCGTAATCCACGTCGCCGACCAGCTTGTTCTTGCCGCCACGCTCGATGCGATTGATGCCGACATCGATCACGGTTGCGCCTTCCTTGATCCAATCACCGGGCACCATCTCGGGGCGGCCTACGGCGGCGACAACGATGTCGGCACGGCGGACAACATCGGGCAGATCCTTGGTCCGGCTATGCGCGATGGTTACCGTGCAGCTGTCACCCAGCAGCAATTGCGCCATCGGCTTGCCGACGATGTTCGAACGCCCGATCACAACCGCATCCATCCCCGATAGCGAGCCGTGATGGTCGCGCAACATCATCAGGCAGCCCAGCGGCGTACAAGGCACCATCGACTTCTGCCCCGTCCCCAGCAGACCCACGTTCGAGATGTGGAAGCCATCAACGTCCTTGGCCGGATCAATCGAGTTGATCACCAGATCTTCGTTCAGATGCTTCGGCAGCGGCAATTGCACCAGAATACCATGCACCGCCGGATCGGCGTTCAGCTTGTCGATCAGCGCCAGCAAGTCCTGTTCCGAGGTCTCGACGTCCAACTTGTGTTCGTACGAGTTCATGCCGACCTCGACGGTCATCTTGCCCTTGGACCGCACATAGACCTGGCTGGCCGGGTCTTCGCCCACCAGAACCACGGCCAGACCGGGCGTAATGCCGTGTTCTTCTTTCAGCTTTGCGACCTGATCGGCCACCTGTGCGCGGACCTTGGCCGCGAAGGCCTTGCCGTCAATGACTTGCGCTACCATCGAATGATCCCCTCTCTTAAAACGGATCGGGCGCATGCGCGCCCGGAATGTCACTCGGGGCCGAGCACGCGTTCCTCGCGCGCAATCGACCAATCGATCAGGATGCGCCAGAGCTGTTCGGCAAGATCGGGGTCCATCCCCGCCTCGCTCGAATTGGCGCGCACCTTTTGCACCACGTCCTCGACCCGGGACGGAATGCGGGCCGGAAGCCCTTCGCCCGGCTTCAAGGCAGCCGCCCGGTCGATATAGCCCGAGCGCGTCGCCAGCATCCGGATCAGGTGTTGATCCAGCTTGTCGATCTGAACGCGCAGGTCCTGCATCGAGTGGCAGTCCTGTGGCGGTGTCAGAGTGGGCATGTCATTCTCCTCGTGAACCGGGGCGCAAACCTCGGATCACGAGATGTCTTATTTGCAGGCTCAGAACAAGCCCTCGATCTCACCTGCGTCGTTAAGGTAGATGGTTTCCGCCGCAGGTTTGCGTGGCAGGCCGGGCATGGTCATGATCTCGCCGCAGACAACCACAATAAACCCGGCGCCTGCGCTCAGGCGCACCTCGCGGACCGGGACCGAGTGGCCATTGGGCGCACCGCGCAGGGTCGGATCGGTCGAGAACGAATATTGGGTTTTCGCCATGCAGATCGGCAGCTTGCCATAACCTGCATCTTCCCATTCGCGCAACTGGTTGCGTATCTTGTTGTCGGCCAGAACCTCGTCCGCGCGATAGATACGCTTGGCGATGGTTTCGATTTTCTCGAACAGCGGCATGTCATCAGGATAGATCGGTGCAAAATTCGCTGTTCCGCCCTCGGCAATTTCAACAACTTTTTCTGCCAGCGGCGCCGACCCTTCCGATCCCAGTTCCCAATGCCGCGACAGCACTGCCTCGACCCCATGGTCGCTGCAATAATCCTTGACGGCCTGAACTTCGGCGTCGGTATCGGTGACAAAGTGGTTGATCGCGACAACGACAGGCACGCCAAAGGATTTTACGTTCTCGATGTGGCGGCCAAGGTTTGCGCACCCCGCCTGAACCGCATCCACGTTTTCTGCGCCCAGATCGGCCTTGGCCACGCCACCGTTCATTTTCATCGCGCGCACAGTGGCGACCAGAACCACCGCCGATGGGGCAATACCTGCCTTGCGACACTTGATGTTCATGAACTTCTCGGCCCCCAGGTCGGCGCCAAAGCCGGCCTCGGTCACGACATAATCGGCCACCTTCAAAGCGGTCTTGGTCGCGATGACCGAGTTGCAGCCATGCGCGATATTGGCAAAGGGGCCGCCATGAACAAAGGCCGGGTTGTTTTCCAGCGTCTGTACCAGGTTCGGCTGCATCGCATCCTTCAGCAGAACGGTCATCGCACCTTCGGCCTTGATATCGCGGCAGTAGACCGGGGTCTTGTCCCGGCGATAGGCTACGATGATGTCGCCCAGACGCTTTTCCAGGTCCTTCAGGTCGGTCGCAAGACACAGGATCGCCATCACCTCGGACGCCACTGTAATGTCAAACCCGGTTTCACGCGGGAAACCGTTGGATACCCCACCCAAGGACGCGGTGATCTGGCGCAGCGCGCGGTCGTTCATGTCGACGACACGACGCCAGGCGACGCGGCGGATATCAATCTCGCAGGCGTTGCCCCAGTAGATATGGTTGTCGATCATCGCCGACAGCAGCGAATGCGCCGAGGTGATGGCGTGGAAGTCACCGGTGAAGTGCAGGTTCATCTCTTCCATCGGAACAACCTGCGCGTAACCGCCACCTGCTGCGCCGCCCTTCATGCCGAAGTTCGGGCCAAGCGAGGCTTCGCGGATACAGATCATCGCGTTTTTGCCGATGCGGTTCAGGCCGTCGCCCAGACCCACGGTGGTGGTGGTCTTGCCCTCGCCCGCAGGGGTCGGGTTGATCGCGGTGACCAGAATCAGCTTGCCGTCTTCGCGGCCCTGCACCGAGTTGATGAAGTCCTGGCTGACCTTGGCCTTGTCATGGCCATAGGGCAGCAGATCATCGCTGGAAATTCCCAGCTTGGCACCGATTTCCTGGATCGGCTTCTTGTTCGCTTCGCGGGCGATTTCGATGTCGGATTTATAGCTCATTGGGCGGGGTCCCTGATTGAATGCGGTGCGAAACCGATTTGAGCATCGGTGCTGCACCACCCATAGCTTTCCGTACCGGAACAATAGATATGGATTCCGACATTTTCGGGCTGCGAAACGGCGTATTATGCGCCGGGCCGAATATTATCGGAAACCGGTGATCAGGAATGAGACCAGTTGCGCTGATCGGGAACGAACAGCGACAGGGTGTCGCCGACATTCAGCGCGCCGGGGCGTTCGACCCAGGCCGTCACCCCGCGCCGCCCCTGTGCTGCCGGTTTGAACGCCGCGCCATGGCCGGGTGCTTCTGCTTCGATTTCGCGACCGGGCAGGACACAAGGTCGGTTTTCCATGTCGATCGTTACCGTCAGACCATTGGGCGCCTGCAGGCGCGAGGACGGCGGGACATGGGTGAAATCTGGGATGCCTTTGATCACGACACTTGCGCCCAGCAAACCCGGATCAACAGCGTCCAAACCCATTTCCCGCGCGATCTCGGTCAATTCTTCTTCGGACAGGATCGTCAGTTGGCGTACATTGCGGATCTCGGTCCCCTGGGGATAAAGGTTTTTGACCCGGACACAGGATGGCCGGTTCACGCCCTCGTGCCGCGCCCCGCGATCACCGGAAAAGTCCAGCTGCAACCGCTGCACGTTTTCGGCGCGAAGCGACGCGCCGGATGGAACATGCCCAAGCCAGACGACACTGGCCTTGAACTCTGTCTGTCGTAAAACCGGCATCTCGCCCCCTTTTGAGTTCCAAGAACAGCCCTTGCGCCGCAGCCTAGTGCCAATTGCCGGAATTTGAAGGGCAAAAAGAAAAGACCCGGGGCAACCCCGGGTCTTTGGTTCATGTGGTCGGTTCAGGTTCCATGCCGCCATCGGGCGGTGTCTTCTTGACCTTGGTCTTGGGAATCGCGGTCACGCTGGGCGCATTCCCCTGGTCCGGGTTTTCCCCCTCGTCATCGCCGTCACTGGGCGAGTCGCCATTCATTACGCGCTTAATCTCGTCCCCGGTCAGAGTTTCGTATTCCAGCAACCCCTGTGCCAGACGCTCCCATTCCTCGTTCTTTTCGGTCAGAATGCCATGCGCCCGCTCATAGCCTTGCTGGATCAGGCGCTTGACCTCTTCCTCGATCAGTTCCTTGGTATGGGCCGAAACCGAGAACCCGGCGGTATTTCCCGAATAGCCTTCATGGGCTTCGGCATAGTCGATATTGCCGACCTTGTCCGACATACCCCAGCGCATCACCATGGCGCGCGCCAGTTGGCTGGCCTGCATGATGTCACCAGCAGGACCGTTCGAGACGTGATCCTCGCCGTATTTGATGACTTCGGCGGCCTTGCCCGCCATAGTCATGGCCAGTTTCTGTTCACACTCATCACGGTGATAGTTGAGCTGATCCATCTCGGGCAGGCTGACAACCATACCAAGCGCACCACCGCGCGGAATGATCGTCGCCTTGTATACCGGATCGCAAAGCGGCAGGGTCATCCCCACCACGGCGTGACCGGATTCGTGATAGGCGGTCTTTTCCTTCTGATCCTGCGTCAGAACCATCGACCGGCGTTCCGCCCCCATCATCACCTTGTCTTTCGCGTTCTCGAAATCTTCCATGGTGACAAAGCGACGCCCCACGCGGGCGGCCATCAACGCGGCCTCGTTCACGAGGTTGGCCAGATCGGCCCCCGAAAAGCCCGGCGTGCCGCGCGCAATGATGCGCAGGTCGACATCGGGCCCCAGCGGCGTTTTGCGGGCGTGGACGCCCAGGATCTTTTCGCGGCCCTTGATGTCGGGATTTCCCACGGTGACCTGACGGTCAAACCGGCCCGGACGCAGCAGCGCAGGGTCCAGAACGTCCTTGCGGTTGGTGGCGGCCAGAATGATCACACCCTCGTTGGCCTCAAAACCGTCCATCTCGACCAGCAGCTGGTTGAGGGTTTGTTCGCGTTCGTCATTACCACCGCCATAACCGGCGCCACGATGGCGGCCCACGGCGTCGATTTCATCGATGAAGACGATACAGGGCGCGTTCTTCTTGGCCTGTTCAAACATGTCCCGCACACGGGATGCACCGACACCGACAAACATTTCCACGAAATCCGAACCCGAGATGGTGAAGAACGGCACGCCCGCCTCGCCCGCGATGGCGCGCGCCAGCAGCGTCTTACCGGTACCCGGAGGGCCAACCAGCAGCGCACCCTTGGGAATCTTGCCGCCAAGGCGGCTGAATTTCTGCGGGTTGCGCAGGAACTCAACGATTTCTTCCAGTTCTTCCTTGGCCTCGTCGATGCCTGCCACGTCGTCAAAGGTCACCCGGCCATGCTTTTCGGTCAGCATCTTGGCCTTGGACTTGCCAAAGCCCATCGCGCCGCCTTTGCCGCCGCCCTGCATCCGGTTCATGAAATAGACCCAGACACCGATCAGCAGAAGGAAGGGCAGAAGCGTGATCAGGAAAGACTGAAAACCGGATTGCTGCTGCTTTTCCGCCCGAACGGGGATGTTTTCGTCGATCAGCAGCTTGGTCACCTCGGCATCGCCGGGCTTGATGGTGACATAGGTGCTTCCGGAACCGGTGGTGTACCGAATCTGCTCGCCATCAAGCGTGACGTTCTTGACGTCCCCCGCCTGAACCGAGCTGACAAAATCGGAATAGGTTTTTTCATTGCTCTGGAGTGTTCCGCCAGGACCGCTGAACAAATTGAACAGGGCCAGGATCAGCAGGAACAGAACAACCCAGAAGGCGATATTACGAGCGTTGCCCAAGGAAAATCTCCCAAAAATTCTCGGCAGATGGGGATCTGCCGGGTTGTTCTTAAAATAGAGATGATTGAGGCAGGTTCAATGCGATAAAATGGATGCGTAAAACTCTGGCATTTGCGGGTGTGGCGCGGCAAGCCACCCATTGGCAAAGCCAGCCTGCGGGGCACAGACCAGTTCGCTCCCTCTCCAGCCTGATGGCGAGGCCAACAAAACGCCGCGTGGTTTGCCCTGAACCCGCCAATCCGGCAGTTGCCGGATGCCGTCGTCGCCCAACGCCCGAATCTCGACGCCCCGTTGATCGGGGCCGCTCAGCACCCAGCGCGCATCCCAAACGGCACCGGGACGGCAGATTTCGCGTTTGACAGCATTCAGTTCCCGGCAAAACCAGGTCCTGTCGCCATCAGGGATCAAAAGGCATCCGCCCAATGTACCGGCCGTTCCGGCCTGCAGCGCGGCCAGCGCCTGGTCCAGCGCGGTTTGACGTGGAGGGTAGTCGCCGCCCGCAATCCACCTGACAATGGCGACCACGATGCGGCGCCGGATCTCATCGGGCAGCCGGGCAAAGCCATCGCGGTCGATCACCACATCGCCGTCCTTCACCATGGCCACGTCGCGGGCGGAAACTTGCGCATACCGATCCAATGCGTCGCGCGCCCGCGCCAGATTTTCGGCAACCCGCGACAGCGACTCGGGCGTGATCCCCAAGGGACCAAGCCCGTCCAACGCATTGCGGGCACGGATCCGGTCAAATCTCTCGTCATGATTCGACGGGTCCTCGACCCAGGATTTTCCGCCGTTTGACAAATATGCCCGCAGACGTGCACGGGTGATCGACAACATCGGACGCAGCACTTCAATGCCGTCCTGGTTGCGTCGGGCCGCCATTCCGGCCAACCCGGTCACTCCGGCAGCGCGGCCCAGCCTCATAAGCAGCGTTTCGGCCTGGTCATCTGCCGTGTGCCCCAAAGCGATTGCCGAAACACCCCGGCGCGCGGCCCAATCGGTCAGCAGCCCATAACGTGCGCGGCGGGCTTGATCCTGAAGGTTTCCCGCGCCATTCCATCCGGTCCAGACCAACACGTCATGGGAAACACCCAAGCTTGCACAAACCGACGCGACACCGGCGGCCTCGTCGGCAGAATCCGGGCGCAGCCCGTGATCTACTGTGGCCGCGCACAGCGCGACCCCTTCGGCTTGTGCAATCTCGGACAGCAGGTACAGCAACGCCATAGAATCGCCGCCGCCAGAGACCGCGATGCCAAGACGTTTTGGCAAAGTCTCGGGCAGTCCTGCGCGGATTTCGGCACTCAGCGTTGCCAGATCAGAGCTCAAGTACAGCCCAGCGCCGCCATTTCCTGAGTGGCCGACGCGACGGCCTCGGACGCAGGAAACCGGACGCCGACCTCTCCCAAAGTGATGCAGGCCTGATCTGTTTGCCCCAATCGGCCCAGCGCAGCCCCCAGTTCAAACAGCGCAACCGGGGCTGCCGGACCTTCGGAATCGCCAGTAAAACTGGCCAGGAACGCGCGCGCGGCTTCACGGGTATCGCCCAACCCTTCCAGAGCTTGCCCGCGTTTCAGATTTGCCTCGGCTGCCAGCGGGCTGCCGGGATAGGCCTGGTCAAACTGCGTGAACTTGTCAGCCGCTGCCTGAAAGTCACCGGCCTCAAGCGCCTGCGCGGCAGCATCGAAATCGGCCTGTTCACCAATCGCAAGTTCGCTCTGCTCGGTGACAGACGGGTTTGCCGGGGTCGGCGCAACCGCCGTAGTCCCCGTGTCTTCGCCACCCAGTGTCGAGGTCTCGCCCAGCGTACTCAGGTCGCCGCCTTCAAGTTCGACCAGCCGGAATTCAAGGTCACCGATCCGGTTCGTGCCGTCCGCGACGATGTTCTGCACGCGCTGGTTCAACTGCTCGGTCTGACGTGTCAATCGCTGCAGTTCAGCCTCGATCGCGTCAACCCGCTCCAGAACCGAACTGCCTGACAGGTTCGGCGCCGGGGAACCGGTGGTCGAAAATTCGCGCTTGAGCCGCTGAATCTCGACATGCAGAACCGTCAGTTCCTGACGGATATCGGCCAGCGTCTGCTGATCCTGCGCCTGTGCAACACCGGCGACGGTCAGAGCCGCCGCCAGAACCAAACCCGCAATTCGCATCTTGTTACCCCGTGGTTGATCCGGTCAGCACCGTTACCGCACGGCGGTTCTTGGAGTAACACTCCTCGGTGCTGCAAATTTCGATCGGCCGTTCCTTGCCAAAACTGACCGTCTGCAACCGGTTGCCGGCCACACCGCGCGAAATCAGGTATTCGCGGGCGGCGTTGGCGCGGCGTTCACCCAGCGCAAGGTTGTATTCACGCGTGCCCTGTTCGTCGGCATGCCCTTCGATGGTCGCCACGTAATCCGTGTTGGCCAACAGCCAGTCCGCCTGCCCTTGCAGGATCGTTTGGGCCTCTGGTGTCAGGGTCGACTGATCCACCAGGAACAGGACCCTGTCACCCACCGCCTGCTGGAAATAGGCCGGTGAACGCGGGTCACTTGGTGACCCCGGCACGATTGCGCCATTGCCGCCCGCGCCGCCGCCCAGGGTTGATGGATCGTTGCTTGTACAGGCGGTGATCAGTGCCAGCGCGCCCAGTGCTGCGAATTTGCCCAAAACATTCATGCCAGTTGCCTCTTGTCCCGTTTGTTTATTGCCGTCTTTCTATCATACCGCCCGGGGCTTGTGAACGTCGCCCGCCTGTCGGGGCGGTCAATTCTGCAAGGGCCCCCAGGAAGGATCGCTGCCGCCGTCAGGCGTGCGCACGGGTCTCAGGTTCCGGCCCGATATGTCCACGGAATACAACGTCGACCGGCCGCTTGCCCCCTGCGTTTCACGCGTGAACATGATGACACGACCGTTCGGAGACCATGTCGGCCCCTCGTCCAGGAAGGATGCGGTCAGCAGGCGTTCTTCGCTGCCATCCGTGCGCATCACGCCAATGTGAAACCGGCCCTTGTTCTGCTTGGTGAACGCCACCAGGTCCCCACGCGGCGACCAGACCGGGGTGCCATACCGCCCCTGCCCAAAGCTGATGCGCGTCGCCTCGCCGCCTTGGGCGGGCATGATATAAAGCTGCGGCGTGCCCGAGCGGTCGCTTTCGAAGACAATCCGGGACCCATCGGGTGAATAGCTGGGCGCGGTTTCGATAGACGGCGTATTCGTCAGGCGCGTGCTTTGCCCCGAACCCAAATCCATCTTCCACAGGTCGGTATTGCCGCCCTGCGCAAGCGAATAGACGATGGACTGACCGTCTGGTGAAAAGCGCGGCGAAAAGCTCATCGTGCCTTCCTGCGTCTTCAACTCCTGCCGCTTGACCCGGCCGACATCCAGAACATAGATGCGCGGACGGCCGCTTTCATAGCTGGTATACAACAGCCGGTCCCCCGACGGTGAAAACCGCGGCGCAAGAACAATCGCCGCGCTGTCGGTCAGGTACTGCACGTTTGCGCCGTCGTAATCCATGATCGCCAAACGCTTTTTGCGCTGATCCTTGGGGCCGCTTTCGGACACAAACGCAACCCGGCTGTCGAAATATCCCCCCTCGCCGGTAACGCGGGCATAGACCTGATCGGCAACTTTATGCGCCATGCGCCGCCAGCCGTCGGTGGTGCCCGCGAATTGCAGCCCGTTGCCCAGTTCTTGCCCGGAGAACACATCCCAAACGCGAAACCGCACCGTCAGTTTCTTGCCCGAGACATTGACGGCCCCGGTGACCAGAGCCTCGGCGTTGATTGCTTTCCAGTCCGCGAACTGGACCGGCGCATCAAAGCTGCTGACGCGGCTGATGAATGCATCTGGCGCAATCTCGCGAAACAGCCCCGTCCCCGTCAGGTCCGCCGAAATGACCCGCGAAATGTCATTGGCATATTGCGCGGCTGCCGGGGTGTCGGGCACAAAGGTTGGCACCGCAAATGGCAGGGGTTCGATGATCCCCTCGTCCAGCTCAAGACGCAACGGTCCGTTCTGGGCGAAAACGGGCACCGCCAACAGCGTCATGCCGACAAACAGGCTGGTCAAAAGTCTCATCATTTGATCCGCATCCTCTCGGGATTGAATGTAATCTCAATATTCTGCCACTGGGCGAATTTGTCAGCAGGCAAATCATATCCCTTCGCTCCACAGCGAAGAATTGCGCGCCGGGCAGCCTCATAGGCCTGTTTCGCGGCGCCTGCAGACCCGCCAGAGCTGTCAAGCATGGTCAGGCTTCCCCCTACGACCGTGCCGTCGCGATTGAGCGAAAAACCCACCACAACGACCGTGCTCAGCGCGTCGGTGGACAATGATCCCACGTTCCAGCACTGCGATACGGCAAGACGCATCGCATCCTTTTCGCCGCTGGTCAGCGGTGGGCCCGAAGGTTCCTGAGCGCCGCCCAAGGCTTCGGCCAGCGCATCGTTTATCGCCCCCTGATCGCTTTGGGTCGGCTCCTGTGCAGGCTCGGGCGTTTCAGCCACCTGTGGTTCCTGCGCCGGTTCAGGGCGGCTTGGGCGGGCAGGCGGGCGTGGCGATGCGCGCGGGGACAGCTCTGGTGTTTCCTCGGCCTCTGTGACGATCTCGTCCGTGGCCTCTTCGGGGGCCGTCTGATCCTGTTGTTCCTGCTGAACCTCGGCCCCTTCGTCCAGCGAAACGGCCGGCGTTTCGACATCGTCGGGTTTGACGTCCGGCGGGGGTGGCGCAATGGGTTCCGGCGCAACCTTGTCAGCTGGGCGCGGCTGCGCCTCTGGCCCCGGCGGCTCTGGCAGGGCGGCCACTTCGGGTTCGGGTTCGGGCAGGGTTTCGGGTTGTTCAACCACTTCAGGCTCGGGCGGGGTTTCGACCGGGTCCGGCTCGGGTTCGGCCGTGGGTTCGGCGGGGGTCACAGGTTCGGGGCGCTGCGGCTCCTGTTGCAGCGGCTCTATGGCATCCGGTGTTCCGCCCTGTTCAGCAGGTTGTTCCAGCTCGGTCGGCGCAGGCGCCAATTCAGGCGCATCTTTCTGGGCGGTCATCGCCGCGAACTGCTCGGCCGTGACCACGGACACGTCCTGAACAGCCATAGGAAGCGGCTCGGACCGGAAGGTGCCGCCGAACAACGCCCACCCGATCAAGCTTACATGGGCGATCGCCGAGATCTTGGTGCCGGTCTGCAAAGCGCGGCCTCACTCTCCACCTTCGTCCAATGTCGGACCACCGGTATCGGTTACCAGGCCCACATTCGAAAACCCGCCCGCATTCAGCGCCCCCATGACCTGCATGACCTGGGCATAAGGGATCGCGCCGTCGGCACGCAGGAACACGCGGTCGCTGGTCCGTTCGGCGGAAATTGCCCGCAATTTCCCGATCAGGTCCGCGCGCGCCACATCGGTTGTCTGGATTTGAACCCGGCCATCGGCAGTCAGCGTCACGGTCAACGGTTCTTCGTTATCCCCCGGCAGGGCACTTGCCGCCGTCTTGGGCAGATCCACCGGCACCCCGACCGTCAAAAGAGGGGCGGCCACCATGAAAATGATCAACAACACCAGCATCACGTCCACAAATGGCGTCACGTTGATTTCGGCCATCGGCCTGGCACGACCGCGCCGCCGCCCGCGCCGCCGGCCACTGTCCCCCGATTGCTGGACCGCCGCACCCATGTCAGCTGTCCAACTGGCGCGAAAGGATGGTGGCGAACTCGTCTGCAAACGCCTCGTAGCCGGAAACGATGCGATCGCTGTCGGCGCTCAGCTTGTTATAGAAGATCACCGCAGGGATCGCCGCCAACAGCCCAAGACCCGTCGCCAGCAAAGCCTCGGCGATGCCCGGCGCCACGACGGCAAGGTTGGTATTTTGCTGTTCCGCAATCTCGATAAAGGCATTCATGATGCCCCAGACTGTCCCGAACAGGCCGATAAACGGGGCCGTCGACCCGACGGTCGCCAGAATGGGCAGGCCTTTTTGCAGGGCCTCGGCCTCTTTCGCGATTGCCACATCCATCGACCGGTCGATCCGCGCCGTCGCCCCGGCAATCAGCCCGCCATCCGTACGATGCGATCTGCGCCATTCGATCATGCCAGCCGCAAAAATTTTCTCGGAACTCCCGTCGGGCCGCGAACCTATTTCTTCGAACAACTCATCCAACGGGTTGCCGGACCAGAATGCCTCGTCGAAAACCTGCGCCTCGCGCCGGGCTGACCTGTAGGTAATCAGCTTTTGAATGATGATCGACCAAGACCAGAAGGATGCGATCACAAGGATCAGCATCACCACCTTGACGATAAAGGTTGCGCGGGCAAACAGCCCCCACATGGAGAAATCGATCTCCTGCGCCAGCGCCAGCGTTTCAGCTTCCATGAACCTGCTCTTTGTTTTGCCTGACGGCCGTTCGTTTGGCCTTGTTTTGCCAGACGCTACCGCAGATCGGCACGAATTGCCAACATAACCACCCCCGCTGATGGTTTTGTTACATCAATGCGCGAATCTCTGCCGGCAGCCGCATGGGGCGGCCATTGCTGCCCACACATACCGCCGTGACCGAGGCCCGAAAAATCGTGTCGCTTCCCCGCCGGATGACCTGCGCCATCGTCAACCTCACGCCGGTTATTGCGACAAGCTCGGTTTCGACGACCAGTTCGTCATCGAATTTTGCCGAGGCCAGATACTCAGCCTCGACCCGGCGCACCACCCAGACGACCCCGGCCTCGCGCATGGCATTCTGGTCATTGCCAAGGTTGCGCACCCAATCCGACCGGGCACGTTCAATATAGCGCAGGTAATTCGCATGATAGACGACCCCGCCCATATCCGTGTCCTCGTAATAGACGCGGATCGGAAATTCATGCGTCATGGCACCTGCTCCTGCCTGGCAAACAACCGCAAAGCATGTGCCGGATCATTGGCCGCAGCAGGCAAAACCGGATCATACGCCACGCGGATCAACTCTGCTATGTCCGGCCTGAGGATGGTCGCACCGGCCGCAACCGCCAATGGCGAGGCGTCCCGAAAGGCCGTATCCGACCACAGCAGGATCGTTTGAACGACCTGGCTCAGCGCCAGGGTTTCCGCCGGAAGCCGGGACATGTCCTTGTCCATCTTCAGAAACACAAAGGCAGCCCGGATCGCACCATCCTCCTCGAACCGGAATACGCGGTACTGGTTGGCTTCAGCCGCTATCAGCCGCTCGACCAGCGGCCCCAGGTCGGGCACCAGCCGATCAAGGTCGGGCACCTGGGGCAATTCCCGCCAATCCCGGAAAAAGAACACCATGCAGTTTGCACCCAGTTCCGGGTCGGTTTCCGTCAGCTTGTGACCGGCTAGCGCCACAACCGCCTCGAACGCCCCTTTGACAATCGCCAGGGTTTCTTCTTCGACGCCGAAAACTATCGGCGCGATCGGCCGCCCCCAACGCGCAAACAGGAACTCTCCGCTTTCCCGGGTAAACAGCGCTTCTATCTCGTCGGGCGTCACGCGCTATCCTTCATCTTTTTCACAAATACTCTCGCCGAAGGCATAAAATTTCTGGCGCCCGGCTTCAACCGAACAGATCGTTTTGACCCTTGGGCGCAGCCATCCCAAGATGCGTCCAGGCCTTTTGCGCCAGCATCCGCCCCCGCGGCGTGCGCTGGATCAACCCTTGCTGCAACAGAAAAGGTTCGATGACCTCCTCCAGCGAGTCCCGGCTTTCCGACAGGGCTGCCGAAAGCGTCTCGATCCCAACGGGCCCGCCGGCATAGTTTTCGGCAATCAATTGCAGGTATCGGCGGTCAGCGCCGTCCAGCCCCAGGTTGTCTACCCCCAGACGGGTCAGCGCACCGTCGGCCAGTTCGCGGGTGATCCGCCCGTCACCCTCGACGATGGCAAAGTCAACGACCCTGCGCAGCAACCGCCCCGCAATCCGCGGCGTTCCACGCGACCGCCGCGCAATCTCGCGCGCGCCATCGTCATCGGCGGGCGCGCCCAGCTTTCGGGCGTTGCGGGTTACAATCTCATGGAGTTCTTCCACCGTATAAAACTGCAAACGTGTCGGGATACCGAACCGGTCGCGCAGGGGCGTGGTCAACAGCCCCATGCGGGTGGTCGCACCAACCAGGGTAAAAGGCTGCAACTCGATCCGCACCGTCCGCGCGGCAGGGCCCTCGCCGATGACCAGATCCAGCTCGAAATCCTCCATCGCCGGATACAGCACCTCTTCTACAGCCGGGTTCAACCGATGAATTTCGTCGATGAACAGCACATCCCGCGATTCAAGATTGGTCAGGATTGCCGCCAAATCCCCAGCCTTGGCCAGAACCGGCCCCGACGTCATGCGAAAATTCACCCCCAACTCGCGCGCCATGATTTGCGCCAGCGTGGTCTTTCCCAACCCCGGCGGGCCGTGAAACAAGGTGTGATCCATCGCCTCGCCGCGCTGGCGGGCGGATTGGATAAAGACGCGCAGGTTGGCCCGCGCCTCGGCCTGCCCGATGAACTCGTCCAGACCTTGCGGACGCAAAGCGCGGTCATTGTCCTCGGGCAGCGGATCCGGGCGCAGGGTGGGGTCTGCATCTACCATTCATTCACCCTTTCGGCGCAAGCAGCTTCAACGCCGCGCGGATCAGGTCCGCCTCGCCCGCATCCGGGGTCTGCGCCGCCGCTTCGGCCACGGCCGAGGCCGCCTCGGACGGGCCATAGCCCAGATTGGACAGCGCCGACAACGCCCCGGCCGATGCCGCAGCGCCACCCGGCGCCGCCGTCACCGTCCGCTTTGGCACGGCGACCGGGCCAGGTGTCTCGACGACATCTGCGGCGGGCCCCTCCATCGCTTCGGTCACGGTTCCGCCCATGGCCATCACCCCCGGCGCCTTGTCCTTGAGATCCAGCACGATCCGCTGCGCCGTCTTGGGCCCAACGCCTTTGGCAGCCTTGACGGCACCCCAGTCGCCCAGCGCAATCGCCCGGCTGACCCCGTCCGGGCCCAAAGCGCTGAGAATGGCCAAAGACACCTTGGCACCAACGCCCTGCACCGAGCACAGCAAGCGATGCCATTCCTTCTCGATCAGGGACAGGAACCCGAACAACTGCATCAGGTCCTCGCGCACCACCATGTCGGTATAGATCGAGACCGCTTCGCCCACTCCGGGCAGGGCCGCCATGGTGCGGTCGGAACAATAAACGATATATCCGACCCCACGCACGTCGATCAGCACATGATCCGCCGCCCGGTAATCCAGCCGCCCCGTCAGTTTTCCGATCATGCCCGCACCTCTTTCGTCCGCGCCCGAGGCGCGGCACCGTAATACGAATGGCAGATGGCAATCGCCAGCGCATCTGCCGCGTCCGCGCCCTTGGGCTGACATCCCGGCAGTTGCAGCTTGACCATGTGCAGCACCTGTTCTTTTTCGGCATGGCCAACGCCCACAACCGTTTTCTTGACCCTGTTAGGGGCATATTCGCCCACCGGCAGCCCGGCCTGCGCCAGCGTCAGCAACGCCACGCCGCGCGCCTGGCCCAGCTTCAGCGTGCCAGCCCCGTCTTTGTTGACAAATGTTTGTTCGATTGCCGCCTGGTCCGGCCTGTGTTCGGCGATGACTTCGACAATCTGGTTGTGCAGCGACAACAACCGCTCGCCCAGATCATCCCCGTCTGATTTGCACAAACCGTTGGCCACGTGGCTCAGGCGGCTGCCATGCGATTCGATGACGCCCCATCCCAGGGTCCTGAGCCCCGGATCAATGCCCAGAATTCGCATGCTTTGCCTTGGTCTGCTCGGGTTCATGTGATCTTTTCACTTCGATTAGCACGAAGCATGAACATTTTCCAAGCGAATTGACCTACAACCCAAAAACGACAGACCTGTCCCATAGGCGACAGAATGGTCAAACAGCGACCCGGAATGGCCTGAAAACGACCCCCGGTTAACCCGATTTTTATCAATTTTTTAAGGGTTTTACGTGATTTCTCAGCAATGCATTTTTTGCATGGGACACATGCAAAAAATGCGCTTGTGGGCGCATATCCGGCCCACTAGATGGCCGAATTGACTCGACTACAAAAACGTCACTCGAACCAGAAGGAAACAGGATATGGCTGTACTGGACACCACCCGCACCACCACCGGATCGTTCGGCCTTGCCGGCCGTATCGGCGCAACTTTTGTCGCAATGGTAAACGCCGTTGTCGAATGGAACGACGCCCGCGTTACACGCAACGTGCTGAGCAGCCTGACCGACCGCGAGTTGGAAGATATCGGGCTTTGCCGTGGCGACATCGAAACCGTCGCCGATTTCGGACGCTGAACCTGACGCCGATCACATGTCCGAGCGGGAACTGCCGGGCAAAAAAACACCGCGGGCTTCATGGCACGCGGTGTTTTTTTCGGTCCAGACCTCAGTAGAGGACTTTGTTCAACTGGACTGAGAGAATTTCTGTCACGGGATCAATCTGCATGATCCAGGCGCCCGCCTGCTCAACCGACGTTCCGCGGTTCAGGCTGTCGATCCTGTATTGATAGCCCGATGGCCCGAGGCTGGACAACAGGAAGGCCTTGAAGGCGAAAAACCCGAGCAGGCACAGCAAAAGAACCTTGGCAGGAACGGCGGACCGCATGCGTTGCGGTTTCATGACAACAAGACCATCCTTGCGCATCGTCGCGCGATAGCCGCGTGTCATCTTCCTGTGCTTTTTGTTCAGGCGATGGACGCGCTGATCAAATTCCAGTTGTTTCCCAGTCATGGCAGCCTCCGAAAACCGCCCCCTCTAGCGAATTAGAGGACGGTACGCACAGAATGCGTCAAAACCGAGGCAAAAATCCACGAAACTCCTGCAAATGGCCTAATTTGCGCCCTGTTTCGTTAAGATTAGCGTCGTCCACTCACCAATCTGGGCTTTCTGGGTCAGATTGAACCCGTTTTGCAAATAAACGGCCACGACATCATCGGCCTGTTCATTGAGGATTCCCGATAGGATCGCATGTCCTCCGGGCCTGAGATTCTCTGACAGGTCAGGCGACAAAGCCACCAGCGGCCCCTTGAGGATATTGGCAAAAATCAGGTCATAGGGCGCTGCGGATTGCAGGTCGGGATGGTCGAAACCCGCAGCCTCGACACAACGGACAGCACCGGACATGCCGTTTGCCTTCAGGTTGGCCTCGGCCACGTCGACGGCGACCTGGTCGATATCGCTGGCCAGAATTGTTCCGTCCCAGACGCGCGCGGCAGCCATTGCCAGCACGGCGGTTCCGCAGCCGATATCGGCCACGCTGTTCGCAGTGAACCCCTGATCCAGAAGGTGGTCCAGCGCCTTCAGACACCCCAGCGTGGTGCCGTGATGACCGGTGCCAAAGGCCATTGCAGCCTCGATCAGCAGCGGGATACGCCCGTCGGGCAGTTTATCCGCGTCGTGGCTGCCATAGACAAAGAACCGCCCGGCCTCGACGGGGGCGAGTTCACGGCGCACATGGGCGACCCAATCCGTTTCAGGCAGTTCCGAGACCACAAAGGGTTTGGCTTCGAATGCCGCGGCCAGAACGGCCAGCGCCGTTTCGTCCGGGGTTTCCGTGAAATATCCGCCGACCTCCCACAGGCCCGATCCGTCCTCGACCTCGAAGACGCCGATGCCGGTGGGCTCGGGGGCCAGACGTTCCATCGCCTCGCCCAGGCCTTCGGCTGCGGCCTTGCCGGTCAGGGTGGTAAGGGCAGTAAATGTGGGCATCGGGACCTCCTGTACAGGTTGACACTGCGCCTAGGGCGGACGGGCACCGAGGTCAAGCGCTGGTGTCTATTCCGCAGGTGCCGGAGCGTATTTTGAAAAGATGGTCTCGTTGCCGGGTTCTGGGTGCCGCGGGATCAGCAAGGACAGCGCCAGCGACACGATTGCCATGCAGGCGGCCAGTGCAAATACCGCACCGGGCGAAACGACCCAGAGCAGCCCCAGAAGCGCGGGCAGGAACACCGCCGCGATATGGTTGATGGTAAAGGCCACCGCCGCCGTCGGGGCAATATCCGCCGGGTCGGCGATCTTTTGAAAGTATGTTTTCAACGCCAGGGCCAGCGCAAAAAGAACATGGTCGATCACATAAAGGGTCGCCGCCAGAAGGACGCCCCATCCAAACCAATAGATGCCGCCATAGGCCGCGAATACGATGGCCAGCCCGGTATATTCGAAGATCAGTGTGCGGCGCTCGCCGAACCTTGCAACGGCCTTGCCCAGCATCGGGGCGGCCGCCATGTTGATCACCAGGTTGATCAGGTACAGGCTGGTAAGTTCGTGCACTTCGAACCCGAATTTTTCGACCATCATGAAGCCTGCGAAAACAACGAAAATCTGTCGCCGCGCCCCGGCCATGAATTGCAGCGCGTAATACAGCCAGTAACGGCGGCGCAGGATCAGTTTCTTGGTCTGCGGCGTCGGCGCATCGAATTGCGGATAGGCAATCAGGCACAACAATGCCAGTACAGCGGTCGTTCCGCCTGCGGCCATGAACACAAGGTCATAGGACAGGTCGAACCGTTCCCAGGTCAAGACAATCAACCCATAAACCACCAGTGTCGAGGCCGACCCCATGGCCACCAGCCAGCCCAGCACCTGCGGCGCGCGATCCTTGGGCAGCCATTGCAATTGCAGCGACTGGTTTACCGTCTCGTAGTAGTGGAACCCGATCGAACTGAACAACGTCACAAAAAGCAGCCCGCCAAGGCTGGGGAACCACGCGGTCACTGCCGTTGCCACACCCAGCATCATCAACGAGATCATCGCCAGAACCTGCTCGCGGACAAAAATGATCACCGCGATCACGCCAACGGCCAGAAAGCCCGGAATTTCCCGCACGGTGTGCAGCAGGCCGATATCAGCGCCATCGAAACTCGCCACCTCGATGACAAAGTTGTTCAGCAGCGCACTCCACGCGTTGAACGCGATGGGCATGGTCAGCGCCATCACGAACAAGAGCGTTACGGGGCGGCGCCAGAACGGGAGGGACCGCGCCTCGGACAGGGGCATGGGTTTCAACATGAGACCCCTCTACGCCCATTTGAGCGGCTTGGCGAGAGGCAAGAGCGCAATGCACAGTCGCTCTGCATTGGTGCAGGGTCAGTAGAAACTTTGCGGGTCGATATCCACGGTCAGGCGAATATCACCTTTCAGGCGCAAGGGGGCGATCCAGCGGGCGATGGCATCCTGAATGGGCCCCCCCTTGGGGGCCTTGACCAGCAGGCGCACGCGGTGACGCCCGCGGATACGCGCAATCGGTGCCGGGGCCGGACCAAAGACCTGCGCGCCAATCTCACGCAATGGCGCGTCGTTGCGGGCCATCGCATTGCCCACATCGAAAACCGGCGCGACCTCGGGGCCTGACAGCACGATCCCGGCCATGCGCCCATAGGGCGGCACCCCGGCAGCCTGCCGTCCGGCGGCCTCGGCCTTCCAGAACCCTTCTTCGTCACCAGACAGAATCGCCCGGATCACAGGGTGTTCGGGCTGAAAGGTCTGTAACAGCGCCTGTCCCGGCTTGTCCGCCCGCCCCGCGCGGCCCGCGACCTGTCGCATCAGTTGAAACGTCCGCTCAGCCGCGCGCAAATCCGCCCCATGCAGCGAGAGGTCGGCGTCGATCACGCCCACCAGCGTCAGCTTGGGAAAATTGTGCCCCTTGGCCACCAGTTGCGTGCCGATGATGATATCTGCATCACCTTTGGCAATTTCTTCGATCTTGGCCTTCAGCGCCCGCGCCGAGCCGAACAGATCGGAGCTGAGCATCGCGATCCTGGCGTCGGAAAAGGTTGCCTCGGCCTCTTCGGCCAGCCGCTCGATCCCCGGTCCGACCGGGGCCAGCTTGCCCTCGACCCCGCAGGACGGACAGGCGTCGGGCATCGGTTTGGTCTCACCGCATTGGTGGCACATCAGGCGCTTGAGGAACCGGTGCTCGACCATACGCGCATCGCAATGATCACAGGCGATCTGCTCCCCGCACGCCCGGCACAATGTCACCGGGGCATAGCCGCGCCGGTTGATGAACAGCAGCGATTGTTCGCCCCGTTCAATCCGCTGCAAGACTGCCTGCCGCAGCGATGGGGAAATCCACGTCCCCGGCTGCATCTGCTCGGCCCGCATGTCGATCGGCTTCATCTCGGGCAGGACCGCATCGCCAAAGCGCGAGGTCAGGTCGATGCGGTCATATTTGCCCGCCTCGGCATTGGCCCAGCTTTCCAGCGACGGCGTAGCGCTGGCCAGGATCACCCGCCCGCCGCAAATGGCAGAGCGTAGAACCGCCATGTCGCGGGCGCTGTAATGCACACCGTCTTCCTGCTTGTAGGATGTGTCGTGTTCCTCATCGACCACCACAAGCCCCAGATCGCGAAACGGCAGGAACAGCGCCGACCGCGCCCCGACAACAAGTTGCGCATCGCCCTGCCCGACCATCCGCCAGACCCGGCGGCGTTCGGTCATGGTCGCGCCCGAATGCCATTCTGCAGGGCGCGCGCCAAACCGCGCCTCGACCCGCGTCAGGAATTCAGCGGTCAGCGCGATCTCGGGCAGCAGAACCAGCGCCTGCCGCCCCATGCGCAGCGCCTCGGCCACGGCTTCCAGATAGACCTCGGTCTTGCCTGATCCAGTTACGCCCTTCAGCAAAGTGGTGCCATAGTCGCCGGTGCGCTGCCCCGCCTGCAATCTGGCGACCGCCGCCGCCTGATCTTTGGTCAGATCTTTTCCGGCGCGGTCAGGATCCAGATGCGGATAGGGCAGATCGCGTGGGCTGTCCTCTTCGCGAACGGCACCCTGTTTCACCAGCCCCTTGACGACCGACGATGTTACCCCGGCCTGTTCCGCCAGTTCTTTCAGCGTGAAAGCCAGCCCGCCAAAATCGCGCAAGACCTCCAGCACACGGGTGCGCGCGTCGGTCATCCGGTCCGGCTGACCGGTGCCCAGCCGGTAAACCTTGCGCATCGACGGCGGATCACCCAAGCCCGGCGCGCGCGTTGCCAGCCGTAGCATCGCTGGCATCGGCGTCAGCGTGTAATCGGCCACCCGGCCCAGAAACACCCGCATTTCCTCGCGCATCGGCGCAACCTCAAGCACGCGGATGACCGACCGCGCCTTGCTTAGGTCAAATCCCCCCTGCCCCGGCCCCCAAACCACGCCAAGCACCTTGCGCGGGCCCAGCGGCACCTCGACAAAGGCGCCCAGAAAACAACCACCCTCGGGCGCCTTGTAATCCAGCGTCCGGTCCAGCGGTTGGGTGGTCAGGACCGCCACCAACTCACCTTGGTCGAAATATTCCTTGCCGCTCAACGCATATCCTTGGGCCGGGGGGTTTCAGCATGTCTTTCTTTGGGGTAAAGCCATCCGCGACCAAGGCCAACCCATCAAAGGACTGCCCTCATGAAATTCTTTGTAGACACTGCCGAGATCGACGCCATCGCCGAGTTGAACGACCTGGGCATGGTGGACGGCGTGACCACCAACCCGTCGCTGATCCTGAAATCGGGCCGCGACATCCTGGAAGTGACCAAGGAAATCTGCGACCTGGTCGACGGCCCTGTCTCGGCCGAAGTAGTCGCAACCGAGGCCGACGACATGATCGCCGAAGGCCGCAAGCTGGCCAAGATTGCCCCCAATATCGCCGTGAAAGTGCCGCTGACATGGGCCGGGCTGAAGACCTGCAAAACTTTGTCCGATGAAGGCCAGATGGTCAACGTCACCCTGTGTTTTTCGACCAACCAGGCCATTCTGGCGGCCAAAGCCGGCGCGACCTTTATCTCTCCCTTTATCGGGCGGTTGGACGACATCAACCTGGATGGCATGGACCTGATCGCCGATATCCGCCAGGTCTATGACAATTACGGGTTCGAGACCGAGATCCTGGCGGCCTCGATCCGCACGGTGAACCACATCACCGACAGCGCCCGTATCGGTGCGGACGTGATCACCGCACCGCCCGCCGTGATCAAGAAACTGGCCGACCACCCGCTGACCGACAAGGGCCTGGAAACCTTTTTGGCGGATTGGGCCAAGACCGGTCAGAAAATCCTCTGACCATAGCCACAACAGACCAGCCGCGCGGCGCCTCTCGGCGCCGCGCCCGGCCCAACTGACCGGGCCTGATCTATGATCACGCCCCGGCAGGCGGGAGCTCAGCTTTTCCGCAATCACGCTCAAAACCACTTTGACGTGCATTTTTTCCAAGGCAATTCCGGCAACCCGTGATATAAACCGCCCAACAAAAAGAATGACCGGACAGGACATGAGCAGCAATCCGAAACTCGAGGATAACCTCCGGGCCGCTATTCTTGCGGAACCCGACGCCGTGCTGGATGACAAGGACCTGATGCAGGCGCTTGTCGCGGCGAATGAACGGGCGCGGGGCGACAATATCATCGATTTGCGCGGCATCGCCATGCAGCGCCTCGAGGCCCGGCTGGACCGGCTTGAAGACACCCACCGTTCGGTGATCGCCGCCGCCTATGAAAACCTTGCCGGAACCAATCAGGTGCATCGCGCCATCCTGCGCCTGCTGGAACCGGTCGATTTCGAAGATTTCCTGCGGGCTTTGGGAAATGATGTGGCAGATATCCTGCGCGTGGACAGGATCACGCTGGTCCTGGAAACAACCCTTGCCCGGAAAGACCCCGCCATCGACAAATTGGGCGGCGTTCTGACGGTTGTCGAACCCGGCTTTGTGAATGCCTACTTTGCCCATGACCGAAACGGTCAGGTTCGCGACGTCACGCTGCGCGAAATCCGCCAGCCCGAGGCGAAGATCTACGGCACATCAGCTGGACATCTGAGGTCCGAGGCCTGCCTGTTGCTTGATCTCGGAGAGGGCCGCCTGCCGGGAATGATCGTCATGGGTGCCCGCGATCCGCGGCATTTCACACCGCAATTGGGCACGGACCTTTTGTCCTTTTTTGCAGGCGTGTTCGAACGCTCGATGCGCCACTGGTTGTCGTGAGCCTGATCTCGCCAGCCTGTCGGGATGCGCTTCAGCATTGGCTCGACAGTCTGAGCGCGCTGGCCGGACGGTCGGAAAATACCAGATCGGCCTATTGCGGGGACGTGACCGAGTTTCTGTCTTTCATGACCCTCCACAACAGCCAGCGGCAAGGGCTGGCCGCGCTGGAACGGATTTCGGTTTCGGACATGCGCGCCTGGATGGCCCGTCAACGCGAAACGGGCGTCGGGGCAAGGTCGCTGGCCCGCAAACTGTCAGCCGTAAAGAGCTTTTATCGCTGGCTGGCGGAACGCGAAGGGTTTGAACCCACCGCCGTATTGTCGACCCGCGCACCGAAATTCACCAAGAAACTGCCGCGCCCACTGGCCGAAGATGCCGCGCGGGCGATGATAGATACGGTTGAATTGCAGTCAGGGTCCGACTGGGTTGCCGCGCGGGACGTTGCCGTTGTCACCCTGCTATACGGCTGCGGTTTACGCATATCCGAGGCGCTGTCACTGACTGGTGCGGATGCTCCGTTACCGGCGACACTGCGCATCACGGGCAAGGGCGGCAAGGAACGGGTCGTGCCGGTTATCCCCGCAGCACAAAACGCGGTTGATCGTTATCTGCGGCTATGCCCGCATCCTCAATCGCCGTCCGCGGCCTTGTTTCGCGGCGTTCGCGGGGGGGCGCTGAACCCCCGCGCCATTCAGGGGGTGATGGCCAAGGCCCGAATGCAATTGGGTCTTCCGGCCACGGCAACCCCGCATGCCATGCGCCACAGCTTTGCCACACATCTGTTGTCAGCGGGCGGCGACCTGCGCGCTATTCAGGAACTTCTGGGGCACGCATCCCTGTCGACGACGCAGGCTTATACCGCCGTGGACACGGCCCGCCTGATGGAAGTCTACAACAAGGCCCACCCAAAGGCATGACCTCAATCCCTCCACAAGCCAGCGGACCTGTTCGGTATTTTGCTTTGCATCTGCCGGGCGCTTCGTACATGACACTGACATGACACTGAGATTCAAAGCACTGGCCGTCCACCTGTTCACCGCGACCGGTGCCGTATTCGCGATGCTGGCCATGCTGGCCGCTGTCGAGGAAAAGTGGAGCCTGATGTTCCTGTGGCTTGTCGTGTCCTTCGTGGTCGACGGCATCGACGGCCCGCTTGCCCGCCATTATCACGTCAAGAAAAACGCGCCCGAATTCGATGGCGTTCTGCTGGATTTGATCATCGACTATCTGACTTACGTGTTCATTCCAGCCTATGCGCTGTTCAAATCCGGATTGATGGACGGTTGGACCGGCTGGTTCGCGATCATCATCATCACCTTTGCCAGCGCGATGTATTTCGCGGATACGCGGATGAAGACCAAGGATAATTCGTTCTCCGGCTTTCCCGGATGCTGGAACATGGTTGTCGTCGTCGTTTTCGCGCTGGAGCCGAATTTCTGGGTCAGCCTGATTTTGGTGACGCTTCTGGCGGTGGCCATGTTCCTGCCGCTCAAGTTCATTCACCCGGTTCGCACCGAGCGTTGGCGCAAACTGTCCCTGCCTATGGCCCTGGCCTGGACATTTTTTGCCGGATGGGCGGCCTGGGTAGATTTCCACCCCGAAAGCTGGGCGCATTGGGGCCTGGTCGTCACCAGCTTGTACCTTGTCTTTGCAGGCATTGCACAGCAACTGATCCCGCAACGCGCGGCCTGACGTCAGACCTGCACAGGCTGGTCCGAGGTCTTACAGGACTTCCTGCACTTCGAATTCGGTGCCGTTATGGGTGAAGAAATCACCTTGCTGCAAACCTGCCATTGCCAGGTAAATGGGGCTTTGGGTTGAAATCCCCATATAGGTCCGGCCATCGACCTCGAACCGGGTCGTTGAAACACAAACCACGAAACTGCGGTTATTGAACCGGATCACCGCACCAGGTCTGACCGTGTCAGTCAGGCTGAAATCCGTATTCTCGATCACGTCGATCTTGGCGTGGTGGGCGTGCACCGGGGCGTCGAAAGCTGCGGCCAGGTCGGCATTCTCGCGCGAGGCCGCGATATCGTCCTTGTCGTGCCCTTCCCGGTCGTCCAACTGAGAATCCCGCAGGAACGCGTCATAATGGGCCTGCGCCGTTGCAAGCTCTTGCGCCTCAAGCGACATCAGGCGGTCGACAATGGCCTTTTTCCGGGCAGCCGGTTCGGTCCGAGCAGTCATGTTTCGCTGTCCTTCGAGTTCCTATCCCCTACAAGTTGGGCTTCAAACTGCGGGATTGCAACAGGATTCAACGGCTCAGATCAGCAAGCTGGCCGCCCCTTCGTGGCGCAGCAGCGCAACCTTGCCTTCGATCCCGCCCTGCCCCGAGAACCCGCCCAGCCCGCTGGCCGCAAGGACGCGATGACAGGGGATGATCACCGGAATCGGGTTTGCCCCGCAGGCCTGGCCAACCGCCTGCGCAGGATGGGCAAGCTGCTGCGCAAGCGCGCCATAGGTCCGCGTTTCGCCAAACGGGATCGCGTAGATCAGATCACAGACTTTTTGTTGAAAGGCTGAACCGGCAATGCGGTAGGGCAGGTCAAACTGCGTAAGCCGCCCTGCATCATAAGCTTTGAGCTGCGCCTTGGCTTCTTGCAGCAGCGGCGTCGCCGGGCCATATGCCTGCCCGTCCCACACAAGGCGGGTGATCGCCCCGTCGGTTTCTTCGACGCCAAGCTGACCGAACCGGGTTTTGACTGCGATCATCGGCATGACCACAGCGTTTCAGATCAGCCCGGCCGGCGCAAGGCGGGTTTGCCCCGGTCCGACCGAAGAACGGCAGGCCGGGGGCGATGTGTTCCCTCAGCCCAGCGCCTCGTCACAGCGGCCGCAGACGCCCGCATGGGAATGGCGACCGACATCGGGCAGGATTTTCCAGCACCTGTGGCACTTTTCGCCCTCGGCCTTTTCGAATACGACGCCTACGCCTTCGATTTCCGGCACCCGGAACGCCTCGGACGGGGCCGGGTCGGCTGACACGGTCAGGCCAGAGGTGATGCACAGGTCATCCACATCGAAAGAGGCCAGCAATTCGCGTGTCTCCTTGTCTTCGACATGCACGATTGGCGCGGCTTCAAGACTGGATCCGATCACCTTGTCCTGACGCTGAACCTCCAGCGCGGCGGTCACGGCGCGGCGTACGCGGCGGACCTTGGCAACAGCCTCTTCCAACGCGGCATGGCGCCAATCGGCCGGTGTCTCCGGGAAATCCACCAGATGGACCGAGCTGTCGTCGCCGGGGAACCGCTCCAACCAGACCTCTTCCATGGTGAAGACCAGAACCGGCGCCAGCCATGTGGTCAGGCGGTGGAACAGGATATCCAGCACGGTGCGGGCCGCGCGACGGCGCAGGCTATCGCCGTCGCAATACAGCGCGTCCTTGCGGACGTCGAAGTAGAAGGATGACAGATCAACCGTTGCAAAGGTGAAGACCGCGCTGAAAACGCCCTGGAAATCGAACTCTGCATAGCCTTTGCGGACCTGTTCATCCAGATCGGCCAGACGGCTGAGTACCCAGCGCTCCAGACGCGGCATATCCTCGGGCGCGACACGGTCGGCCTCGCTGAAATCAGCCAACGATCCCAGCATGAACCGCATCGTATTGCGCAGACGGCGATAGCTGTCGGCGGTGCCCTTCAGGATTTCCGGCCCGATCCGCTGGTCGGCGGTGTAATCGGTCTGGGCCACCCACAGGCGCAAGATATCGGCGCCGTATTGCTTGACGACCTCTTCCGGCACGATGGTGTTGCCCAGCGATTTGGACATCTTGTTGCCCTTGGCATCCAGCGTGAAGCCGTGCGTCACCACGTTGCGATAGGGCGCACGGCCTTTGGTGCCACAGGCTTGCAGCATCGAGGAATGGAACCACCCTCGGTGCTGGTCAGTGCCCTCCATGTAGACGTCCGCAATGCCGTCTTCGGTGCCGTCCTCACGGTCGCGCAGAACGAATGCATGGGTCGAGCCAGAGTCAAACCACACGTCCAGAACGTCGAACACCTGATCGTAGTCCTCAGGGTTGGCGATGCCGTCCAGCACCTGCTCTTTGAACCCGTCGGTGTACCAGATATCTGCGCCGTCTTTCTCAAACGCGGCCTTGATGCGCGCGTTGAGGTCTGCGTTGCGCAACAGGTAATCCGCGTCGGTCGGCAGAGCGCCCTTCTTGGTAAAGCAGGTCAGCGGCACACCCCAGGCGCGCTGGCGCGACAGCACCCAATCCGGGCGCGCTTCGATCATCGAGTACAGGCGATTGCGACCAGTCTGCGGGGTCCATTTCACCAGCTCGTCAATGGAGCGCAGGGCGCGTTCGCGGATGGTATCCCCCATCTCGCCCATGCCGTCGTCCAGCTTGCGGTCCACAGATGCAAACCACTGCGGCGTGTTGCGATAGATGATCGGAGCTTTCGAGCGCCACGAATGCGGATAGCTGTGCTTGATCTTGCCGCGCGCCAGCAACCCGCCGACCTCGGCCAGCTTGTCGATGACGGCTTTGTTCGCGTCGCCCTCACCGCCCTTGCGGGACAGGATGTACTTGCCACCAAAGAACGGCAGATCGGCGCGGAAAGAGCCATCGTCCATAACGTTATAGGTGATGACCTGTTCCAACATGCCCAGATCGCGATAGAGTTCGAATTCCTCCATCCCGTGCGACGGCGCACAGTGGACAAAGCCGGTGCCCTCGGTATCGGTCACGAACTCAGCGGCGCGGAAATCGCGGAGATCATCCCATTCACCATTGCCGCCCTCGGCCCCGGCCAGCGGGTGGGTCAGTTGGACGCCTGCCAGCTCATCGCTGGTCACATCGCGGACGCGAGTCCACTGGTCGTCGTTCAGGCGCGCGCGGCCCAGCACATCAGCAGCCAGATTGTCGGCCAGCAGGAATTTGTCACCTACAGCGGCCCAGCATTCTTCCGGAGCGCCGGTGACTTCGTACAGGCCGTAAGAGATGTCCTTGCCATACACGACCGCCTTGTTCGACGGCATGGTCCACGGAGTCGTGGTCCAGATCACCACAAAAGCGTCATCCAAATCGCCCGCATTCACGACCTTGAACTTAACCCAGATGGTGAAGCTTTCCTTGTCGTGATACTCGACCTCAGCCTCGGCCAGAGCGGTCTTTTCGATGGGCGACCACATAACCGGCTTAGAACCCTGATAGAGCGTGCCGTTCATCAGGAACTTCATGAACTCGTCCGCGATCACGGCCTCGGCGTGATAGTCCATGGTGATGTAGGGATCGGGCCAGTTGCCGGTGATGCCCAGGCGCTTGAACTCTTCGCGCTGGATGTCGATCCAGCCTTCGGCGAACTTGCGGCATTCCTGACGGAAATCGACGATGTTCACCTCGTCCTTGTTCTTGCCCTTCTTGCGATACTGTTCCTCGATCTTCCATTCGATGGGCAGGCCGTGGCAGTCCCAACCGGGCACATAGCGCGCGTCGAAACCCATCATCTGATGGGACCGCACGATCATGTCCTTGATGGTCTTGTTCAGAGCGTGACCGATATGCAGGTGACCGTTTGCGTAGGGCGGACCGTCATGCAGGGTGAAAGGCTTGCGTGCATTATCATTTTCGCCCGTCCGGGCGAGGGCTTTCTCGCGCAGGCGGTCATAGACGCCGATCTTTTCCCAACGATCCAGCCATGCGGGTTCGCGCTTGGGCAATCCGGCGCGCATGGGAAATTCGGTCTTGGGCAGGTTCAGCGTGTCTTTGTAGTCAGGTGTTTGGGTCGTGTCGGCGCACATTTGGGGCGTCCTCAGGATGATCTTGTCGTATGTGGATCGAAGCGGTCAGTGCGATAGCTCAAGCACCTTTGCCCGGCGTCTCGCGAAATCAGAGCGCCGGGGATATAATTCGAATAATGATGGCCAAACGGTCAAACATGGCCGCGCTTATAGGACGCCCGCCCTCAATGGTCCAGAGGTTCCGGCCCATGCGGCGAATGGCGCAGCTTAGCCCAGCGATTCAGCCAGGCCAGCCCCGCCAGTGCAAAGCCCAGCGCCAACAGCGAGAAGACGCGGATCAACCCGCCAAGGCCCGAAATGTCAATCAGAAAGACCTTGGCAACCGCCAGCCCGATCACCGCCAGCCCCGCCTTGCGCATCAGGTCCGAACGGCGCGCAAGCGACTGATAGAACAGCAGCGCCCCGATCAGCAGCAGAACCAACGTATAGGTATAAAGTTCGGGCTGCGTGACACCGTTGCCCTCGTACATGCCACTGGCGCCCTGCCAGACGTGCCGGATCATCAGCCCAAGCCAAACCGCGCCAATCGCGCTGGCAACACCATAGGACACCTGCCGCACGCGTTCGGGCATTGGCCGGATGCGCCACGCCGAAAAACCGATTGCAAGCGCAGGCAGCAGGTATGCCACCACCAGCGTATTCAAAACCGCAGGACCAAGGACCGGATCGGCATACCGTGACAACAAGGGGTTTCCATCCCCAAGCGCCATGCCAAGATATAACAGGCCGTGGCCCGCAAAGAAGACGGCCAGCGCCATCCGCAGCGGGTTCAGCTTGCCGCCCAACGCAAACCGCTGGACCTGCGCAAAGGCCAGCAGCAGCCAGATAACCGACAGCAATCCCAGGCCCCAGTGGCTTTGGTCCGCGCCGCCTTCTCCGAACCCTTCCAGCCAACGCAGAAGAAGCAATGACAGCAATATCCCGCCAGTTGCCCAGGCGGCGCTTTCCAGCAACAGAATGGCAATAGGGCGCTCCAGCGGTGCCAGCACCCGCCACGCGATCACGAACCCAAGGGTTGCGGCGGCATAAACACCGGTCATTTCCATAACCGGCGCCGTGTTTGCCCAATCCAGTCCCGGATCCATCACCAATCGCACGGTAATCGCAAAGACGCCTGCCCAGATGAACCAGCTCATCGGCGGCAGGTTGAACCGCCTGTCCAGCAAGGCGGCAATGACAACCATTCCGACCAGAGCGACCGTCAGTGCCGCAGAACTCAGAACAATTACGCAGGCGAATGTCAGACACGACAGCGCCGACAGGGTCGCCAGCGCCGGTCGCAGGCGGTTTTCCCGGTCGACCCGCGCAAACCGTTCCGCCATCCAGACCATAATCGCAGCCAGCGCCACCGCGTGCAGCGCCCAGGGATAGGCACCGATTACCAGCGCAGGATGCCATCCGATTTCCAGCGCAATCGCCATCGCCGGTGCATAAAGTGCCGCTCCGACGGCCCAGGCGATGGCATTCTTCCCACCCCGCAGCGCCCGCCAGGCAGACAGGCCGGAAACCAGCGTGGCCAGCGCCAGCAGGCCAGTTACGGCCACCGGAAAATCGGCCTCGTTCGTTTCGGCGTAGGTGGCCGCAAAGGTCCGGGCGACGCTACCGCCATCGTACCCGTGCGAAAACACGAACCAGACAAAGCCCAGGGCCGGAAACAACACCACATCCTGCAGCGCCAGCGCATCCCGCGCCCAAACGATCAACCCAAGGGTCAAGGCAAGAAACAGCACGACGACCAACCAGAACTCAGCCGGAGAATTCGCCCAATGCAGCGACAATATGGCTGAACTGACCGCGCAGGCCGCAAAGGCCAGCCGGGTCGGAAACTCGGGCCAGAGGTCACCCTTGCCGCGCCGCAGGGCTTGCAGCACCATGGTTCCGCCGTGGCGCGGCCAGACCTGCCGGACAGGGATGGCAATCGTCATCACCGCCAGAACCGTTGCAAAAGCCAGGTAGGCGGGTTCGGTCGACGGCGACGACAGGACCAGCAAGACCGCCCCGCCATAGGCCCCGAAAAGCGTCAGAACGGAAATCCACGCCCAGCGCCGCACCGTGTCGATACCCAGGCCAAGAACCGCTATGACGGTGAAGTACCCATACAGCCAGGATGGATCGTCAGATGCACCTCCGACGACAAACGGGGCCGCGAAAGCACCGATAAGGCCTATGGCCGCCAACAGGGGCCCGTGAAACCAGCCAAGCACAAGCCCGGCAATTGCAATGGCAATCATCCCGGCCAACGCACCCTGCGGGCCGATCAAGTCATAAAGCTGCCGGGCCGCCAGCACGCCACCGAACAACGTTACCAGGCCCGCCCCGGAAAAGACCGAGGGAAGATAAGCGGTGGCCGAGCTTTCGTCGTCGCCAAACCGGCGCCGAACGACCTCGCCAGCGGCGATAAGCGACGCGCCGAAGGCCAGCGCGGCAAGAACCCGCGCCGTGGGCGGCAGAAACCCGTTTTCAACGCCGTACTGAACCAGGAAAATACCTGCCAGCGCCAGCGAAAGGGCCGATACGGCATAAAACCAGTTTTCACGCAGCCAAGCACCCAGTGCAGCGAACCGTTCTTCGCGAAAAACCACGGCTGCGGGCGGGGTGGGGTCGTCCTGCACCGGTGCTGCTGGCGGCTGCTCGGACCTCTCGTCCTCGGGTCTGGCTTTGGCCGCGGCCCATGGTGCCGGGCGCCGCGCGGGTTCTTTCGGCTCGGGCCTCTGCGGGGCCTCTGGCAGATCGGGCGCTTTCGCGATGGGATCAGCAGCACCGTCCGCAGGTTGCGTTGCAATCTGCTGTTCAAGCTCGGCCACGCGCTTGCGCAGACGGGACTGTCCCACAAACAGTACAATGATCGAAATCGGAATGGCCAACACGACCAGGCCGACAAGGGCAACCAGCGACTCCACGCGACACCTCCGCAAACGGTTTTGGCCACGCTATCGCGGTCGCTTGGCCGGGGACAGCCGAATTTTCCGCAGCCCCGTCGTGACGACAGCATCACTGGTGCGGGCAGCGGCTGCGCTGCGTCAGGGGTGAAACAAGGACCCAACAAGATAGGCGATCAACGCAGCCGCCCCACCGATTGCCAGCGTTTCAAGGCCCGAGCGCCACCAGGGCGCCAGCGACCAGCGGCTCTTGAATGCGCCAATGGCAAAGAACACCCCCATGGTCATCCAGGCCGAAACCGCAAAAGCCTGGTCCGCAGAGGCCAGGAAGGGCAACAGGGGAATCATGCCCGCAACCAGAAACGCCGCAAATGTCGCCAGTGCCGCCTTCAGCGGGTGCGGGTCGACACTGCCCAGCCCGTATTCGCCTTCCAGCATCAGGTCGATCCAGTTTTCACGGTCGGCTGTAATGGCATCGGTGGCATCTGTCAGAACCGGGTCGGCCAGGCCCTTTTGCAAGAGTATCTCGCGCACCTCCCGCCGTTCGCCAGCCGGGTAAAGGTCGATATGCCGTTCTTCGATGGCGCGGATGCGGCGGATATTGTCCAGTTCTGCCTTGGTCCCCGAGTAATTCCCGGCGGCCATTGAAAACCCATCCGCCAGGACGTTCGCCAACCCAAGTGCCACGATGACAAAAGGGGACAACCCGGCCCCGGCGACCCCGGCAACGATGGCAAAGGTCGTGACCGACCCGTCAATCCCGCCATAGACGATGTCACGCAGGACCCCCCTGCCCGGCGGGGCATTGATCCGTGCAGCGATTTCCTGCTGGCTGTGGCCGTGATCTGCCATGGCGTGCCCTCCTGCGCGACCAGTTTGCAAGCGGGCCTGGGGTTTTGCCTTGCGTCAGATCAACCCTTGGTGAACAACCCGCGCAGCGCCCGCTTTACCATTTTGCCGGTCGACGGCTTGTGCCTTTCGGAAAAAGGCAGGGGGCGGCAAACTTCCATCGCCGCTACCCCGACCCGCGCGCTGAGCGCCCCGTTGACAAGCCCCTCACCGAACCGGCGCGACAATTTGCTGAGGATCGACCCGCCCAGAACCGGTTCCAGCAGGTCATCCCCGACAGCCACCGCCCCCGTGGCGACAAGGTGCACGAAAACCGCACGCGTCAACCGCCAACTGCCCAGGAAACCGGCGCGGCCGCCATAGATTTCCGCGATACGCCGGATCATGCGCATCGATACGGCAAGGGCGGTCACGACGTCTGCAAGCGCAAGCGGCACCAGCGCCGTGACGGTCGCCACCTGCCGGGCGGCGGCTTCGACCTCGCGGCTGGCACTTGCGTCCAGCGAGGCAAGGATTTCATCTTCGGCCAGCGACAAGAGGCCCGTGGCATCAAACTGTTCGCCCATACGTTCGGTCAGGCGATCCCGGCCCCAGCGGGTCTCGTCCCGGTCGCGGTAAAACTGCACCAGGCGCCGTGCGACGGACCTGGCCTGTTCAAGATCATCCCCGGCCAGAGCTGCATCCGCCGCGCGGCGCATGCCATCCACCCGCGACAGCCGCCCAATCGCGGCCAACTCGCGCAGCGCGATGACCAGTGCGACCAACACCAGCGCGGCAATCAACCCGGTGGCGACCCAGCCAAGAACCGGCGCGCGCGCCAGCAGCGATGTCGCAAAGTCCCAGGCCGCAACCGAGATCGCCGCCCCAACAACCGCCAGAGCCAGCCCCCAGAACCATCGCGCCAGCGCCGATGGCCTGCGCGCGGCCAGACGCGCGGCCCCGCGCATCGCCTGACCCTGCGGCTGCACGACATCAGGCACCGAGGGGGCCTGCGCGACGTCTGCCTCGGGTTCGTCCGCATCTAGGTCAATAAGAACCGGCCCCTTAGCCATCCTGTTTCTCCGCTTGTTTCCAGGCATACCTGATGTCAGGCAGGCCTTCGTCGTTTCCGGACCCGTCGCTGCGCGCGATTTCGGCAAAGCCATTACGTTCATAAAACCGCTGCGCGGGGACATTGTCCTGAAATGCATACAGCGACAGTTGGCCTTGTTTCTCCTTGGCGTGGTCCAGCAATTGCCGCCCGACGCCCTTTCGCCGTGCACCCGCCGCAACATAAAGCGACTGAACCTCGGTCCCGTCCAGCGCCAGAAACCCTATGACGCCTTCGCCGGATTCGGCGATGATGACCCAGTTCAGGTCGATCATACGGCCGCACCAAGCGATGGTTTCAGCACAGGAATGCAGGTCGGGCATCCAGTTGTTTTCGCGGGAAAAGCCGTGCAGGATTTCGCCGATCTTGCCGGCGTCGGTACTGCGGGCGGGGCGGAGTGTTGCCGTCACAGCCGGTCCCCGATCAGGAACTGCGCGGCGCGGTCCAGGCGAATATGCGGCGGCCCGTCGCCGGGTCTGAGCGTCAGCTTGGCAGGGGCAAAGGCCATGAACCCGTAATCATCGGTCAGCCAACTTTTGGCTCCGTCGCGTGCCGGGCCCAGCAGATGTGCCGGATCCTGTGGCAGGTCGCCGGGATAAAACGCCGCCTGTTTGCCGCTGTCCAACATTGTCCCGCGCACACAAGGCAGCTCGGTCCCGTCATGGCTGCGCATCTCTTCGGTCGTGGCACGTAACGCCGCAATCGCCAGAGCCGTGGTTTCAGCCCCGGCGAACCGGGCGCGATCGCGGGCTTCGCGTGTCAGGGCCTCCATGATCGCCGTCAGGCGGTGATGCTGAACGTGATGCAGGTGATCGGCCTTGGTGGCGGCAAACAGGATGCGTTCAACCCGCCTGCCCATCAGTAACTGTGTCAGCCAGGCATTGCGGCCGGGGCGAAAGGCCGACAGGATATCAGCCATTGCCCGGCGCATGTCTTCGACCGATTGCGGCCCCTTGTGGATCGCGCCCAGCGCGTCAACCAGGACAACCTGCCGGTCGATGCGGGAAAAATGGTCCCGGAAAAAGGGTTTGACGACCTGGCTCTTATACGCCTCAAACCGACGCTCCATTTCGCGGTGCAATGTTCGGCGGCGCGACGGCGCCGACACCGGCAGCGGGGCAAAGGTCAGAACCGGCGAACCCGCCAGATCCCCCGGCAACAGGAACCGCCCCGGCGTACAATCATAGAACCCGTCCTCGCGGGCCGCGTTCAGATAGTGGGTAAAAGCACCGGCCAGCGCCTGCGCTGCGGGTTCGTCATGGGCTCCGCCGGGGTCCGCCTCACTGCATCGGGCCAGAAATTCTGCCGCGCAGGCCCGGCCGTCAATCCGCGCCAGCGTGTCCCGCGACCAGTCGTCATAGGACTTGTCCAGCAGCGCCAGGTCCAACAGCCATTCCCCCGGATAATCAACGATATCCAGATGGATCGTGCGCGGCCCCTGAAGCCCGGCCAGCAAGCCCGCCGGACGGGATTTGAACGACAGCCGCAATTCGGAAACCGCCCGCGTGCTGTGGGGCCAATGCGGTTCGGGGCCGGTCAGGTCCAACAGGTGCGATTCATAGTCGAACCGCGGAACGGTATCATCCGGTTGCGGTTGCAGGAACGCGGCGTTTATCCGCCCTTCCTGATGGGCCGCAAGGCCGGTCATCCGTCCCCGGTCCAGCAGGTTTGCCACAAGCGAGGTGATAAACACCGTCTTGCCCGACCGCGCCAGGCCGGTGACGCCCAGGCGGATCACCGGTTCAAACAATGTTTCAGACACCCGGTCGCCTACGGTCTCGACCCCGCGTACCAGGCTGTCTGCCAATGATGAGATGACCAATCCGCCGCCCCGCAATTCATGTTTCACTCAAGATAGGTAGAGCGTTGTCGACATGCCAGCGCTTTTGCCCCCCTTGCCCGCCTGCCCCCGGCACTGTACCAGCGCCGCATGCCCAGATACGCGCTTAAAATCGAATACCAGGGGGAACCGTTCGCCGGGTGGCAGCGGCAAAAGGACCAACCATCGGTCCAGGGCGCTGTCGAGCGCGCCTTGTCATGCATTCAACCCGGCGATCACACGATTGCCGCCGCCGGACGCACGGATGCAGGCGTTCATGCGCTTGGGCAGGTCGCGCATTGTGACCTGATCAAGGAATGGGACCCTTTCCGCCTGTCCGAGGCGTTGAACTATCACCTCAAGCCGCACCCCGTGGCCATCGTAAAGGCCGCCCGGGTCGATGATGACTGGCACGCGCGGTTTACCGCCACGGAACGGCAATACCTTTTCCGCATCCTGATACGCCGCGCGCCCGAGACCCATGACAGGGGCCAGGTCTGGCGGATCAATCACGCGCTGGACGTGGATGCGATGCAGGCCGGGGCGGATATGCTGATCGGACGCCATGATTTCACGACCTTCCGGTCGTCGATTTGCCAGGCCGCAAGCCCCGTCAAAACGCTGGATGAACTCAGGATCGAACAGCGCCAGGGGTTTTCGGGGCCCGAGATACATTTTCATGTCCGGGCGCGTTCCTTTCTGCACAACCAGGTGCGCAGCTTTGTCGGAACACTGGAACGTGTAGGCGCCGGTGCCTGGGCACCCCAAGACGTGCGCCACGCGCTTGAGGCCAAAAACCGCGCGGCATGCGGACCAGTCTGCCCGCCGCAGGGGTTGTACCTGGCACGGGTCGGGTATCCTGATCCGGTTTTTGACTGAGTTACAGCGCGCGCAGCAGCAACCCGCCCGCGATCACTGCGATCAACAGCCCGGCCAAAAGCTCAATCGTCGGGGCAAGCACGGATGCAAACCGCGCGGCCTGAGCCGAGGCCAGCAGCCCGCCTCGCAATCCAAAAGACGTCCATCCAACCAGTGTGGTCACGGTGGCGGTCCCCAGCGCCATGGCAAAGGCACCGGCTATTCCGACCATCGCGATGCCCATCTGCCAGGTCAGGATCAATACGAACAAGGCCCCCGTGCAGGGCCGAACGGCAATACCCCCGATCAGGATCAAAGCCTCGCGCAGCGTTCCCAGATTTGCGATCTCTTCGGCAGTTGGGCCGTGGCGATGCCCGCAATCGGAACACCGGCCATGGTCGTCGGCGTTGTCGTGGTGGTGGTGATCATGGTGATCGTGGTGATGTTCGTGGCCGCAGCTGTGCCCGGTGAGATCATGTGTATCGCGATTGCTGATCGTCTGGGCCTTTGATCGCCGGGCAAAGCTGCGCAAGGCCCGGACCACCAGCCAAAGGCCGATCAATCCGATTGCGGCATAACTGATCGGCGCCATCACCCGTTCGGTCGTTCCCACAAGGCTGTCGCGGGACATCTGAAACAGGAAAACCCCGGCATAGACCAGCACGACGGCGGTCACGGCCTGCCCAAGGCTGGACAGTACGCTGATCGCGGACAACCGCAAGAACGCCACCCGGCGGCCCAGCCCGTAGCCACCGATCAAAACCTTTCCGTGTCCGGGGCCAACGGCGTGAAAGAACCCATAGCCGAAACACACCATCAGCAGCGTTGCCACTGCTTGGGGCTGTTCTGCGCGGGCGGCGCGCAGCGAACGGGCAATCTGGTTCTGGAACTCTCGCTGTTCACCGGCGGCCCAGGCCGCCAGATGGTCAAAGCCGCCGCTTCCCCAGAACCACAACAACAGGCCACAGGCGAGGGCAACCGGAACAATCAGGTATTTGGACATGAAATGCGCAGCTCGCTTGCGAAACGTTCCCCGACCAGCGGAATGTCATTCTCTTCAAGGTCATAATCCGCATCCAGCGTGCGCAAAAAGGCCTGCATCTGGGCAAGCTCGGCATCAATATCCGGATCAGACCGTTCCACCGTGCACGGGATCGGGGCAGACACCGTGACAGGTCGGTTCAGTTCATACGCCGTATAGAACGTTTCGTCATACGCCTTGGCCGTCAGCGCGTTTGCGGATGCCGGACCGTCCTGAACCGCGCGAAGGTGGCTGGTCACGATGCGGCCGTCCTCGGTCGTGACGCGGGGCTCGGCCGGGCCGGACAATGCAACGGGTTCACCATCGGAGAAAACCACCAGATCGCCATTGTACCCTTCGACCCATTGGGTATCAAAACCGTTCAGAACAGCCTGCTCTGCCGTCGACAGCCTGCCATCGCCGTCCTGGTCCAGCCGCAGCTCTTCCAACACCAGCAAGGAATAGAACTCGTCATAGGCCCATGTGACGCGGACATGCGTCAAATGGCCGGTCTCATCGACGATGAACTCAAGCCCGGTGTCGATAAAGACATGCGGATGAGCATATGCCGAAACCGGCAGGCAAAAGCCAACAAGGGTGAAAAGCCAACGCATGGCGCGAAGATAGGCCGAGCCACACAGCGCGGCAATCGGTTTTCCGCCTGCGCGCAAAATCCAGCCTGTCCGATCAGCCGGGCGGGAAAAGAACCAGCGTTTGCAATGCAGTACCGAACGGACCCTGGGTATCATGCAGGACAGATTGAGACATGCCGATACCCGAGGGTTGCCAATACGAGACCGACTCTGACGCCAGCCAGTCCGACACCGGTTCGCGGTGAATATGGACGCTGAGATCGGTGTTCATGAACCCCATTTCGGAAACCGGTGCGTTCCAGGATATGCCGTTTCCGCAATCTGCAATGGGGCACAGGGACTGTATCGGCGATTGCTGCTCGTCTTGCAGCAGGCGCGGCGTGCGCATCCACACAGTTTTGGGCCCGGCCTGTTGGTTGCCGCCACGCGGATAGGCGATGTCCGAGTAATGGGCAAAGCCGGGCAGGTCATGGCGCATCTCGCGGATCGGGAAAGGTCCGTCGACCACGTCATCGACCGACGGCCCCGCAACAGGGGCATTTGGAACATCACCCAGATCCTTGCGGACAAGGTGCATGGTTGTTGCAGTGGCGCACAGGGCATCATCCAGGTCATGCACCGTTACCCGCGTTGTCGCCAATGTCCTGGTGTGGCGCGTGGTTTCCGCAGCCACACGCAAACCTGCCAGGGGCAGCGGGCGCAGCAGGTCAACCGTCAACCGGGCCAGCATCTTTTCCTGCCCCACCTCGGTTTCCGCCGCGCGCACGATCAGCCCGGCGACCGGCCCTGCGTGGCAATGGTCGGCCGACCACGGGCCGCGGGCCGCGTCATTGCCGATGAACGCCCCGTCCGGGCCGAGGTGAAAATAGGCCTCGCGGCTCAGATCAAAATCCATGCTCACGCCGAACGTCAGACCTTTTCCTGCGTGTGTTTCTTCAACTCGGCACGGGCGACCTGCCGCCGGTGAACCGCATCAGGCCCATCCGCCAGACGCAGCGTGCGCACATGAGTCCAGGCTGTTGCCAGCGGTGTATCCTGGCTTACGCCCTGGCCGCCAAACATCTGGACAGCTTCGTCTATGACTTTCAAGGCGACACGCGGGGCAACCACCTTGATCTGGCTGATCCACGGCGCCGCCGCGCGCGCATCGCCCTGATCCATGTACCACGCCGCCTTGAGGCAGAGCAGCCGGGCCATCTCAATCTCCATCCGGCATTCGGCAATGATGTCGAAATTCGCCCCCAGCTGCGCCAGCTTCTTGCCGAAAGCCTCGCGTTGCAGGGACCGCTTGCACATTTGTTCCAGCGCCATCTCGGCCTGACCGATCGCCCGCATGCAATGGTGAATACGACCGGGGCCCAATCGTCCCTGCGCAATTTCAAACCCGCGCCCCTCGCCCAGCAAAATGTTCTCGACCGGCACCCGGACATCGGTGAACCGGATATGCATATGCCCGTGTGGCGCATCATCATGGCCATAAACTTCCATCGGGCGCAGGATCTCGATGCCGGGCGTATCGGCGGGCACAACGATCATCGACTGGCGCTTGTGCTTGGGCAACGCGTCATCGCCGGTCCGGACCATGACAATGTAAACCTTGCATCGCGGGTCCCCGGCACCGGACGACCACCATTTCTCGCCGTTCAGGACATATTGGTCGCCGTCACGCACACAGGACATCGCGATATTCGTGGCGTCCGAGGACGCGACATCCGGTTCGGTCATCAGGTAGGCCGAGCGTATCTTGCCGTCGAGCAGCGGCGCCAGCCACTGGTCCTTCATCCTGTCTGTGCCGTAACGCTCGAACACCTCCATGTTGCCGGTGTCGGGGGCGGAACAGTTGAAAACCTCGGCCCCAAGCGGAGTTTTCCCCATCTCTTCGGCAAAATATGCGTATTCCACCGTGCTCAGGCCAAACCCACGCGCGCTGTCCGTCAGCCAGAAGTTCCAAAGACCGGCGGCTTTTGCCTTATCCTTGAGCCCTTCGAGGATTTCCGCCTGCCGACTGGTATATTGCCAGCGGTCGCCAATGTTGATTTCGGCCTGATAGTCCTGTTCCAGCGGCATGACCTCGTCGCGGATCATCTGGGTCACCCGCCCAAGCAAGGCGCGGTTTTCGTCGCGCATCCCGAAAGTCATGTTCATGAGATTGCCTCCTCCGGTTGGCAAACGCCCGTTTGCCGTCACCCCGAGGATGTCTTAGCCGTGGCAACAAAGTCCAGTTGCGTGACGGAACGTCACCACAGTTAATTTTCGTAACTGCGTCGACGTGGTTACGGCGCCATAAACCAATTGCCATCGGCGTCCCGACAACGGCGCGTTCGGATATCGCGTGTCTGTCCCTTGCCTTCGGGGTCGATGACGTGCTGAAGGATGACGCAATTGCCCTCGACGGCCTGCACCCGGACCGTACCTTCCGAGCCTGTGTCGGGGTTGGTCCATTTCCGTTCCTGCCCAACCGACGGCGCACCCTGGGCAAGCAGGGTGTTGGCTGCAACATTCACCACTTCGAAATCCGCCGGGCTCAGCCCCATTTCGGCGATGATTCGGGACAGGGGTTTGCCGGTGGCGACACCGCCAGAGCCAAGCATCAAGGGAACAACCAATGCGAAAACCAGCCAACGCTTCATCAAAGCCTCACGAGATTTGAAATCAATTTGCCTTCAACGATATACGCCAGCGACAGCGCGGCCAAGCCCCTGCGGCAAACCTTCAAATTTTCCCGAATATTCCTATCGCGGGACAACCGCTAGGCCATCATCCCCGTCCGGGCCATAGTGCAGGCAAGCAGCATCAGAGGTATCCAATGGATCACCCCACCTATTACTCTCCGACCGGGGGGCTTCCCGCACAGGATCAGATCATGACTGATCGCGCGATGTTCACCGACGCTTATGCCGTCATTCCAAAGGGAACGATGCGCGATATCGTGACCAGCTACCTGCCATTCTGGGACGGCACGCGGCTGTGGGTTCTGTCCCGCCCGCTGAGTGGCTTTGCCGAGACATTCTCGCAATACATCATGGAGGTTCAGCCTCAAGGCGGAAGTGACCGGCCCGACACGGACCCGAATGCCCAAAGCGTCATCTTTGTGGTCGAGGGCACCGTGACGCTGACGCTTGGCGGGCGCGAACACAAGCTTGAGACCGGCGGATACGCGTATATCCCGCCGGGCAGCGACTGGTCCCTGCGCAACCAGTCGGATGCGGTCAGCCGGTTCCACTGGATACGCAAGGCCTATCAATCCGTAAGCGGCCTGCCGGTGCCCGACCCGATCATCACCAATGAACGCGACATTGCACCAACGCCAATGCCCGACACCCAGGGCCGATGGGCCACAACGCGCTTTGCCGATCCCGAGGATCTGCGTCATGACATGCATGTCAACATCGTCACGTTCCAGCCCGGTGGCGTGATTCCGTTTGCGGAAACCCATGTCATGGAACACGGGCTGTACGTGCTGGAAGGAAAGGCGGTCTATCGCCTCAACCGTGACTGGGTCGAGGTCGAGGCCGGTGACTACATGTGGCTGCGCGCCTTTTGCCCCCAGGCATGCTATGCCGGTGGACCGGGCCGGTTTCGGTATTTGCTTTACAAGGATGTAAACCGCCACATGCCATTGGGCGCGCCGCGGTAAACCGGGCAACGAAGGGGTTCACAGAAGCATTTGAATCTGGTGAAATAACCCGGGCTTTCAATTCTGGAGACTGTTCGATGGTAATGCGCGGAACATTGTTGGCCCTGGCGGCCGTGACCGGCCTTGCGACGTTTGGCGTGGCCCCCGTCGCAGCCAAGGAAGAAACCAAGTCGGTCTTTGTCATGAGCCGTACTTGGGCCGTAACCCAGGTCTCTGACGCACCGGTGGTTTACCGCGCGACGCGTGACAACAACAATCTGAACCCGTTTGGCCCGCCGCCACGGCTGCGCACGGTGCAGGCTATCGCGGCGATCCAGAAAGCCACCGGCTGCAAGGTCATCGTGCCCAGCATGTACCAGAACATTTCGGGCCAGTTTTTCTCGCAGGTCAGCTGCGGCTGATCTTCTGCGGAAACAGGCATTGAGGTCGGCAGAACGGCCTGCCATAGCTTGGCCATGAAACTCGCAATCAACGGATTCGGCCGCATCGGCCGCACGATCCTGCGTCAGGTTCTTGCCGCACCGCAGGGATCGGATATCGAACTGGTGGCGATCAACGACATCGCCCCACTTGAAACTTGCGCGTATCTTTTCAAATACGACAGCACCTTTGGCCCCTACCCCGGCGATGTCCAACACGGGAATGCGGCGTTGACCGTGGATGGTCGGACGATCCCGGTCACGCATAGTGCCGATCTGTCACGCGTGGACCTGACCGGTGTTGACGTCGTTCTGGACTGCACCGGCATTGCCCGAACGTCAGATGTGGCCGGGCGCGGTCTGACCGCAGGTGCAGGCAAGGTGCTGATCTCGGGCCCGTCCCCCGCCGCGGAAGAAACCATCGTTCTGGGCGCCAACGAAGACCGGCTGGGCAATGCACGAATTGTCTCGAACGCGTCATGCACCACAAACGGTCTGGCCCCGCTGGTGCGGCTGCTGGATAACCTGGCCGGGATCGAAACCGGCCACATGACGACAATTCATTGCTACACCAACAGCCAGCCAATGGTGGACGCCCCGCGCGGAGACCTGGCCCGGTCGCGCGCTGGCGCTTTGTCCATGGTGCCCACCACGTCAAGCGCAACGCATCTGATCGACGTTGTGCTACCGCATCTGGCCGGGCGCATCTCGGGCGCCGCGGTGCGTGTCCCAACCGCCAGCGTGTCGGCCGTGGATCTGGTCGTGACGCTGACTGCCCCCCGTGAGACGGCCGATTTTACCGATGCGCTGAGGGCTGCGGTCGATACCTCGGACGTGCTGGGCTGGACGGATCAGCCCCTGGTATCCGTCGACCTGCGATCCCGACCGGAATCGCTGGTGATTGCCGGACCCGAGACCCGGATGGTCGGGGCGCGGCAAGTCCGGGTTTTCGGCTGGTACGACAACGAATGGGGGTTCTCGGCCCGAATGCTCGACGTGGCCCGCCTCATGACAAGGTCATGAGCCGCGCTGCCACAGCGGGGGGCTTGCCCGCCCGCTGCCTGGCCCAACGGGTGCCAAGCATCTTTGATGCGGCCGGACCAGACAGGAGCCCGCGCCCTCAGCCCGGAACGACTTCGTAAGGGGTGTCGAACCAGTGCTCTTGCAGATTGGCCCCGTCGCCTATCCGGTCCACAACGGCAAACAATCCCGGGGCGTGCAGCGGTGTCAAAACGCCATGCCACGTCCCCAGATGATAGTTCACCGCCTGCCCCGGCCGGGTGACAAAGGCCTGCGGAATGCCCGGCTTGCCGCCGGCATCCGGGGCCACGATGACCAGAAAAGGGTTTGAGGTCATCGGAATAAATGCCTGGCTGCCGTCGGGGTGACGCTCGACCATGTCCAACCGGTAAGGCAGGGCGCGCGGGTCGGCGTTGAACAGGCTGATCCCGACGCGACCATCGACGAAATCCAGGCGCGCGCGATCGTGAAAGCGCCCGCAATGCCCCTGATTGATGATCTTGTCCGGCGCGCCCGATGCCTCGATCAGATCACCAAACGGCGCAAAGGCCTGTGCCGTCATCGGTCGGGTTTCAATCTGCCGGGTCATGCGGGCAACATGTCCCGCAGCCGGAATTCCGCGATACGCTCGACCTGACGGCAGGCCTCGGCGAATTCTGTATCGCGGTCCTGCCCGACCCGCCGTTGAAAGGCCGCCAGGATCGAAGACTTGTCGTGATCTCGCACCGCGATGATGAAGGGAAACCCAAAACACTCGGTGTATTGCCGGTTCAGTTCCGTGAACGCGGCCCGTTCTTCATCCGTCAGCGCGTCCAACCCGGCCGAAGCCTGTTCAGAGGTGCTTTCGCGCGTCAACCGCTTGGCCTGCGCCAATTTTCCCGCAAGGTCGGGGTGGGCTTTCAATACGCCCAGACGTTCCTCGTTGGACGCGGATCGGAACATGCGGGTCAGTGCGTTATGCAGACCGCCAGCCGTGTCATGCGCGGGCCCGAGTTCCAGATCAAAGGCACGCTCGGCAATCCAGGCGGAATGCTCGAACACGCCACCATAGGCGGCAACAAAGGCAGCGCGGTCCATCTGCGATGGCCGTGGGTGTTGCGCAGGGGGATGCAGCGCGGTCCAATGTTCGGCAATCTGCAGCCGGGTCGCGAACCAGACATCCGAAAACCCGCGCGCATAGTCCAGGAACCGTTTCAGTGCCATGACGCGCCCGGGCCGACCAATCAGGCGGCAATGCAGCCCGACCGACAGCATTTTCGGCGCACCCGCCTCGCCCTCGGCATAAAGCGCGTCGAAACTGTCCTTGAGATAGGTGTAGAACTGATCGCCCGCGTTGAACCCCTGTGGCGTGGCGAACCGCATGTCGTTGCAATCCAGCGTATAGGGAACAATCAACTGGCTGCGCCCACCATCCTGCATCCAGTAGGGTAAGTCGTCAGCATAGGTATCGGCGACATAGGCAAACCCGCCCTCTTCGGCCACCAGCCGAACGCTATTTTCCGAACATCGGCCCGTGTACCAGCCGCGCGGGCGGTCTCCGACCACTTCGGTGTGCAAGCGGATGGCCTCGGCGATCTGGGCGCGTTCTTCGTCCTCGGGCATGTCCTTGTGTTCGACCCATTTCAGGCCGTGACTGGCAATCTCCCATCCTGCCGATTTCATCGCCGCAACCTGATCGGGCGAGCGCGCCAGGGCAGTGGCCACCCCGTAAACAGTGACCGGCAGATCCCTCATCAGCCGGTGCAGCCGCCAGAACCCGGCGCGGGAACCGTATTCATAGATCGATTCCATGTTCCAGTGGCGCTGCCCGGGCCATTGGGCGGCGCCCACGATCTCGGACAGGAACGCCTCTGAGGCGGCATCCCCGTGCAGCACGCAGTTTTCACCGCCCTCTTCATAGTTGAGCACGATTTGCACGGCCAGTTTCGCGCCGTTCGGCCACCGGGCATCCGGCGGGTTGGCCCCATATCCGATCATGTCGCGCTGGTAACGAGGTGGCTGCATGGCATCTTCCGTCTTCGGGTACATCTGTTGCATACTGCCTTAACGCAGAAAACGATGCACGATTATCAAATCAATCCGAACGCTGTTTCCGGTTCTTTCGGCATTTCCAGCATTTCGGTGTTTGCTCCACACTGTGGCAAACCAACCGGCAAATCAAAGGAGTTCCCCTTGGCAGGTTACCTGACGACCCATGTTCTGGACACCGCGCGCGGTTGCCCCGCCGAGGGGCTGAAAATCGCACTATATAAAGTCTCGGGCAATTCTCACCGCAAGCTGGCAGAGATGCGGACCAATTCAGATGGCCGCACCGACAGCCCGATTTTACCGCAGGATGCTTTCAAAACCGGCACATATGAGCTGGTTTTCTTTGCTGGCGACTACCTGCGCGAAACCGGCCAGGCCGTCGAAGACCCGTTGTTCCTGGATCAGGTGCCGCTACGGTTCGGAATGGCAGATACCGAGGCGCATTACCATGTGCCCCTGTTGCTGTCGCCCTATGGGTATTCGACCTATCGCGGCAGCTAGCCGCACGGTCAGGATTCGGCCTGACGCACCACCTTGCCAATCCGCTCGATCATGAAATCCATGAACAACCTGGCCTTGGGGTCCTGGTGGCGGCGATGCGTGTACAGGCAGGCCATCTGGACAGGCACAGGCGGCGTGTCCAGCGCAACCGGAATCAGACGCCCCTGTTTCAGGTGTTCGGCCACTTCGAACACCGGTTTCATGGCGATGCCCTGTCCTGAAAGCGCCCAATCCGTAAGCACATCGCCGTCATCGCACTCATACCGCCCGGAAACTGCAAACCGCTTGGGACCTTCTGGGGTTTCCAGCACCCACTGAAATTCGGTTGCTCCGGGGTATCGCAGGTTCAGGCATTCGTGATCGCCCGCAACCAGATCCTCGCCCCGTTCGGGCATTCCGCATCGACGGACATAACCCGGCGCCGCGCATAGCACACGCTGGCAGTCGGCAATCTTGCGGATGCGCAACGTGCTGTCTTCCGGCTGGCCGATGAAAAACGCAAGATCCAGACCCTCGGTTGTCAGGTCTACGGAACGGTCCGTCAATCGCAGCCGAACGTCTATTTCTGGAAATTCCGACAGAAAATCAGGGACATGCGGGGCCAGCAATCGGCGCCCGACGCCCAGCGGCGCGGCCACAAAGAGCGAGCCGCGCGGCGCTTCGGTCAAGTGGACGACCTGTGCCTCGGCCTCGTCCACCGCATCCAGGACACCGACCGCACCGGGGTAAAACGCGCGCCCCTGTTCCGTGGGCGTCAGGTTCCGGGTGGTTCTTTGAAACAGCCGGACGCCAAGATGATCCTCAAGCTGCGATATCCGCGCCGAGGTCACCGCCGGGGAAATGCGCAGGTCCCGCCCGGCCGCGGACATGCTGCCCAGATCATAGACCCTGACGAAGGTTCGGATATTGTCGAGATAGGACATCTTATCGTTTTTTTTGATACAGTTTGACAATATACGGGAATACCGAAGAAATGCCTGCTTGCCTAGTGTGGGGCGACGCAATCGGAGACCTCAAATGTACGACTTTGCCGTGTTCTGGGACTGGATGGCCTTTGCCGTGCGCTGGCTGCATGTCATCACCGCCATTGCCTGGATCGGATCGTCCTTTTATTTCATCGCGCTGGATCTTGGCCTGAACCGCGACATCCCCGGCCCGGCCGATGGCGAGGAATGGCAGGTTCATGGCGGCGGGTTTTATCACATCCAGAAATATCTGGTCGCGCCCGAGCGGATGCCGGACCACCTGACATGGTTCAAATGGGAAAGCTATGCGACCTGGCTCAGTGGGGCGGGTCTGCTGATGATCATCTATTGGGTCGGCGGAGAGCTTTATCTGATCGACGCGCAAAAGGCTGATCTGGCGTTGTGGCAAGGCATCCTGATCTCGGCGGCCTCGTTGACCGTGGGCTGGCTGATCTACGATTTCCTGTGCAAATCCGGTCTGGGTGAGCGCCCGACGCTGTTGATGGTTCTGTTGTTCTGCCTGCTGGTGGCGATGGGCTGGGGTTATAACCAGATTTTCACCGGTCGCGCGATGATGCTGCATCTTGGTGCTTTCACCGCCACGATCATGACGGCAAACGTGTTTTTCATCATCATGCCGAACCAGCGCATCGTGGTGGATGACCTGAAAAACGGCCGCACGCCGGACCCAAAATACGGCAAGATCGCCAAGCTGCGGTCGACCCACAACAATTACCTGACGCTTCCGGTCGTGTTCCTGATGCTGTCGAACCACTATCCGTTGGCCTTTGCGACCGAGTATAACTGGATCATTGCCGCGCTGGTGTTCCTGATGGGGGTCACGATCCGGCACTATTTCAACACACGCCACGCCCGGGCGGGCAACCCGACCTGGACCTGGCTGGTCACGGCGCTGTTGTTCATTGCCATCATGTGGCTGTCCACCGCGCCGATGTACCAACCCCTGGAAGAGGCCGAGGCCCGACCTCTCAGCGCCCATGAACAGAAATTCGCGGCCGCTGACGGGTTCGAAGAAGCGCATGATGTGGTGATGGGCCGGTGTTCGATGTGCCATGCCCGCGAACCCGTGTGGGAAGGGATCCTCTGGGCGCCCAAGGGGGTTCTTTTGGAAACCGAAGCCGACATCGCCCGCAACGCCCGGCAAATCTATCTGCAGGCCGGCGTCAGCCACGCCATGCCACCCGCAAACGTCACCTTTATGGAACCCGAAGACCGCGAAGCCATCATCAGGTGGGTTCGCAACGCCGGCCTATAACACCCCGGCACCCCAAGAATTCGCCACCGCGACCCGGAATTCACTTTCCCTGCATGGGTTCAGATGTTCTAACATGTCTTAGGCAGACCGCCGCCAGCGAAGGCGCGGCGGACAATTGTGTGAACAAGGGCGGGTGGAGCCATCTGATGCACAGAAGAGGCGCGCGCAGCATTCTGGCATGCTGGGTTCTTGGCGTACTGGTCGCCAGTACACCCGCGGGGGTGTTGGCCCTTGAAACCACACTGTCTGCCCCGGGTGCCTCAAAGGATCTGACCAAACGGCTGGAAGCGGCATCGTCAATCATGACCGCCGAGTCGCGCGGTCTGGACACCCCTCTCGAGGTGCTGTCGGCTGCGTTGTCGGATTATCGCACGATTGTGCAGATCATGTATGACGCCGGGTATTTTGCACCCGCTGTCAGCATCAAGCTGGACGGGAAGGAAGCCGCCGATCTGAGTTCGCTCAGCGTTCCGGCCAAGATCAACCGGGCCAGAATTACAATCAAGACAGGGCCTGCCTTCACCTTTGGAACCGCCGTGGTTCAGCCGCTGGCGCCTGACACCGAGTTGCCCGAACAATTCGCGTCCGGCAAACCCGCAACCACCGGAGCGATACAACAGGCCGCTTCTGCCGGGGTGCAGGCATGGAGAGACGCAGGCCACGCCAAGGCAACTGTTGCAGATCAAAAGATCATCGCGCGTCACGCGCAGGCGCGGCTGGACGCCCGCATCGACCTGGCGCAGGGGCCGCGACTGAAATTCGGCAAGATGTACATCCACGGCGACACCGATGTCCGGCACCGTTCGATCGAAAAGATCGCGGGTTTTCCAACGGGCCAGGTCTATTCTCCGGCGGGCGTGCAGAAGGTCGGCACCCGTCTGCGCCGGACCGGCACGTTCAACGTCGTGTCCATTCAGGAACGGGAAACGCCAAACCCCGACGGAACACTGGATTTCGACGCCACCTTCGAAGATATGCCCAAACGGCGCCTGACCTTTGGCGTTGAACTGGCATCGCGCGAGGGGCTGGACGTCACGGCGACCTGGACACACCGCAACGTGTTCCGGCGCGCCGAGCGACTGCGATTTGAAGCCGCGGTCAGAAATATCGGCGGATCAGAGGATATCGACGGGCGCATCGGCCTGAGGCTGGATCAGCCCGACCGCCTGGGCCCCGATGACAACACCTTCTGGAGCGCCCTTCTGGAACGACGCAACACCGACAATTACAACGTCACGATTGCCTCGCTGGCCTATGGTGCGCGACGGACATTCTCGGACCAGCTCTATGCCGAGGCCTCGGCCGGGTTCCAATGGTCAGACGCGGATGACGCCTATGGCGACCGGCGCAAGTTCCGGTATTTTATCATCCCCTTCCGGTCGGAATGGGACAAGCGTGACAGCAAGGTCAGCGCGACGCGCGGGTTTTACCTGGACAGCCAGATCATGCCTTTTGCGGGCTTCTCCGGAACGGATAGCGGAATTCGCATGTTCTTTGATGGCCGCGCCTATACCAGCTTTGGGACAGGCGGCGGCCTGGTCCTGGCAGGCCGTGTTCAGGTCGGCTCGGTAATCGGGCCACCCGCCGACGGCGTCACTCCGGATTTCCTGTTCTTCTCTGGCGGCGCGGGCACGGTCCGGGGCCAACCTTATGAAAGTCTGGGCATTCCGGTCGGATCAGGCGTGGCAGGCGGGCGATCCTTTATCGGCCTGTCCGGCGAGGTTCGCGGGAAGGTCACGCAAAACCTGTCGCTGGTCGGTTTCTATGATTACGGCGTCGTGGATACGTCCTCGTTTATCGGGTCGGGGGCCGAAGACCATGCCGGGGCCGGGCTTGGCGTTCGGTATGATCTCGGTGGCTTTGGGCCTTTGCGGTTTGACCTGGCCTACCCGGTTTCGGGCGATACCGGGGACGGGCTGCAATTCTATCTCGGGATAGGACAGGCGTTTTGATCCGGCAACTTTCATATCCCGTCCTGATCTCGGCGCTGACCATCGGGCTGCCCGCGACGCTGACCGCGCAGGAAAGTGACGATACGGGCGGCGGAAGTATGCTTGAGAACTTCCTGCAGGACACCCTGTCGGGCGACGACAGAAATATCCGGGTGACCGGCCTGTCCGGCGCGCTGAGTTCGCGGGCCACGATCGAACAGATCACGGTGGCGGATGATCAAGGCATCTGGCTGACGATCCGCAACGCCGAGCTTGACTGGAACCGGCTAGCCCTGCTTCGGGGTCGGTTTTCGGTCAATGCCCTGATCGCGGAAGAGATCGACATTGCGCGAACGCCCGGGCCCACGACCACAGATGACCCCGGCGCATCCGCCGAAACCCAACCCTTTCAGTTGCCCGACCTGCCTGTGTCCATCGAAATCGGTGAGATCCGGGTCGATGACCTGTCACTGGGCGAGCCGGTCATTGGCGTTGCCGCAGTTCTTGAGATGTTCGGGACCCTGACATTGGCGGATGGCGCTTTGGACACCAAGCTGGACATCAACCGGCTTGACCGGGCGGGGGACACGATTGGCCTGATCGCAGGTTTTGAAAACACCTCGCGCGACATCACGCTTGATCTGACTGTCCAAGAGGCATCGGGCGGGTTGATTTCGACCGCGCTGAACATTCCCGATGCGCCCCCGATCGGCCTGCGGGCCAAGGGCGCAGGTCCGGTGGACGATTTCACAGCCGATATTGCGCTCAGCAGTGACGGCACGGACCGGGTTTCGGGCCAGGTTCGCCTGCGCTCGGCTGGCCAAGCGGGTCAAGCAAATAATGCTGATAGCGATGGCATCGCCTTTACCGCCGATCTGGGCGGGGACCTGACGCCTTTTCTTGCCGAGGATCTGGACCCGTTCTTTGGAACGGACACCCGCCTTTACCTGAACGGTCAAACTGCATCCGACGGCGCGCTGGACATCCCCGACCTTGAACTTACATCCGAGGCGCTGAAGCTTGAGGGGCAGTTGAGCCTGGCCGCGGGCGGCATGCTGCGCCTGGCCGCAATCCAGGGGCGCATAACTCCGCCCGGCGGGACCAGCAGCGTCATCCTGCCGGTCGGCGCCGGGGACACATCCATCGGCGCGGCGCAATTGTCCGCCCTGTTCGACCTGCGCAACGGAAACCTGTGGGACCTGAGCGTGACCGCCGACAAGGTGGCGACACCGCAACTTACACTGGGCCATGCCCGTATCGCCGGACAGGGCACGCTGGATCAGTCGGCGGGCCTGTCTGTCGACGGCGATTTGCAAGCGGCGCTGGATGGAATCGCCCTGTCGGACAGCGCGTTGAACACCGCAATTGGCAACCGCGTCACCCTTGACGGGCAGTTCACCTATGGGGCCGACCAGTCATTGCGCCTTTCGGCGTTCGAATTGGCCGGTTCCGATTACACGCTGGGCGCTGATGCCCTGGTCAGCGGTCTGTCCACCGGGTTGCAGGTCGACGGCTCGGCCACGCTGGCGGCCCGCGATCTGGCGCGTTTCTCTGACCTGGCCGGGTTGGATCTGGGCGGCAGCGCGCAGGCAAGCGTCACGGGCAACGGCTCACCCCTGGAAGGCAGCTTTGACGGCAAGCTCGAGGTCAATGGCAAGGACCTTGTCACCGGCAGGGATGATATCGATCCGGTCATCAAGGGCGAGACCGACATCGTGCTGGATGCTCGGCGCGGCACCGATGGCGTAACGATCCGCGACTTGTCCGTATCGGCTGCGGCGCTGACGGCACAGGCAAGCGGCGCCATTACAACGCCGGGCGGAAACATGAACATTGACGGACAGGCCCGCGTAAACGCGCGGGACCTTTCGGTTCTTTCGGGCCTGGCCAAGCGGGAACTTTCGGGCGCAGTGCAGGCGCGGCTTGATGGTCAGGGAACCGTTCAAACCCTGGAGTTCGACGGCACGGCCGAGGTCGTAGGGACGAATATTCAGACCGGCATGGCCCAATTCGACCCGCTGCTGACTGGCCAGACAAAGCTGCGTTTCGACGGGGCGCGGACCGGCGACCGGATCGTCATTCGCGATGCAACCGTGAACGGCACCGCGCTGACCGCCCAGGTTCAGGCCACGATCGACGACCCCGCGGGGGCCTTGGCCGTCGATGGTCAGGCCAAGCTTGACGCGCCCGATCTGTCGTTGTTTTCGGGGATTGCCGGGCGCGACCTGTCCGGCTCGATTTCTGCGGAACTGGCAGGGCGCGGCGCCAGGAACAGCCAGCAATTCGACATCAAGGGCAATGTCACGGCCAATGATCTTGCCGCTGGCATTGAAGCAGTAGACAAATTGATTCAGGGGCAGACAACGCTGAGCGTTGACGCCCAGAACAATGATGATGGGCTGAATATCCGGGCATTCCACCTGAAAGGCAACGCCCTGACCGCCAGCGCATCCGGCCGCCTTGACCAACAGGCCGGTGGGTTGAACTTTTCGGCCGCCCTTGATGATCTGAACCGTGTCTCGGGCACGCTGTCCGGGCCTTTGAAGCTGGACGGTAATGTCGCCCCGACAGGCAACGGGTTGTCAGGAAACGCCAAGTTGCAGGGGCCCGACAGTTCTTATGCCACCCTGGTCGGAGAGGTCACGACCGACGGGGCCGCTGATCTGGATTTCGATGCGCAGTTCAATCGCATCGAACGGTTTGTCCCCGATTTTCCCGGCAGCCTGTCCGCCAAAGGCAGCGCCAAACGCAAGGCGGGCGTCTGGACGATTGATGCGACCGCAGCCGGCCCCGCCGAAATCACAAGCAACGTGGCCGGAACATTCGACGAAACCTCTGGCGAGGCGGACCTGACGGCGCAAGGCGGCATCAATATCGGTATCGCAAACGCGTTCATTTCGCCCAACAAGATCGACGGCAATGCCCGGTTTGACCTGACCCTGAAGGGCGCGCCAGCGTTGGATTCGCTGCGTGGGACAGTCACGACCAGTGGCACATCGATGGCCATTCCCAGCATCGGGCAAACCTTCACCGGGATTGGCGGATCGGTAGAGTTTGCACAAAGCCGGGCGACGGTTGGCCTCAAGGGTCAGATGCGCGCCGGCGGTAACTTCACGGTGTCTGGGCCGGTGGATCTGACACCGCCATTCAATGCCCAGATAACGGCTGCTCTCAACAATCTCGTCCTTACGGACAACCTGCTTTATGAAACGACGTTGAACGGTCAGGTCGCCATGACCGGAGCCCTGACCGGGAACAGCTCGATCGCGGGGCAAATCAATTTTGGCGACACCAATATCAACCTCGCCGCCGCGTCCGGGGCAGTTGGTGCAGCGCCGATCCCGGATATCGAACATTTGAATGAACGCCGGGCAAGCTTTGTCACACGTGAACGTGCCCAACTGGTCAAAACCGATGACGAAACCAAAAGCGCTTCGCGCATTTCCCTGGATGTCGGGCTGGTGGCCCCCAAGGCCGTGTTTGTCCGGGGGCGTGGCGTGAATGCCGAATTGGGCGGTCGGATTAATATCGGAGGCACAACCACTTCTGTCGTGCCTTCCGGGCAAATTGAATTGATCCGGGGCAATATCGACATTCTCGGGCGCCGGTTGGCTTTGACCAAGGGGATCGTCACCCTACAGGGCGACCTGACGCCTTATATCGAGTTTGCGTCATCAACCAGCACCTCTGATGGCACCGCGACCATCGAAATCGCCGGTCCGCTGGATTCGCCCGAGGTGGACGTGTATTCCGACCCCGAACGCCCGGCCGAAGAAGCCTTGGCCATGCTGCTTTTTGGCAACCGCTTTTCCGAGCTGTCGCCCTTTGTCATCGCTCAGATGGCCGCCTCGCTTGCGCAACTCAGCGGCGCAGGGGGGGATGCAACCAAGGGGCTTCGTGATTCGACCGGCGTCGACACCGTTGATATCGGCGCGACCGAAGGCGGCGCCGGGCGTCTTGGCGCAGGAGCGTATCTAAGTGACAACCTTTATACCGATTTCACGGTCAACACCGAGGGCGATACCGAAGTGAACCTGAACCTTGATGTCACCGACAATTTCACGGTTCGCGGAACCGTGGACGGCAAAGGTGAAACAGGCATCGGTATCTTTTTCGAACGAGATTACTAGGCCCCGCACGCCTGCCGGGCAGAATGGTCAGAGCGGCCCGTCAGGGCCGCCCCTGTCATGCGCATCCTGACCTATTCAGCGGCAATCGCGTCGTCGATCTTGTCCACACGGATGGCCGAGAACTTGAACTCGGGGATCTTGCCATAAGGGTCGATGGCCGAGTTGGTCAGGATATTCGCCGCCGCCTCGACATAGGCAAACGGGATGAACACCATATCCTCGGCAATCGCCCGGTCGGCGCGAACCATGATCTCGATCGAGCCGCGCCGCGTGGTCAGACGGATCATCTCACCCGGTTCGATCCCCATCAGCTTGAGCGTGCGGGGGTTCATCGAACAGTTCGCTTCCGGTTCCACGGCGTCCAGAACCGTGGCGCGGCGAGTCATTGAACCCGTATGCCAATGTTCCAACTGACGGCCAGTTGTGGCGATCATCGGGTATTCGTCATCTGGTGCCTCATCCGGCGGAATGACACTGGCCGGGGTGAACCGGGCGCGCCCGTCGGCGCGCGGGAAACCATCGCCAAACACGATGGGCTGACCGGGATCGGTTTCGCTGAGCGAAGGATAGGTGATGGTCTCGGTCTCAAGTCGTTCCCAGGTGATGTTGTCCAGCGATGCCATCGTCAGCTTCATCTCGGCAAAGACCTGGCTCACGTCGGTGTAATCCCAGTTCAACCCGATCCGCTGCGCCAGTTCGACGGTGATCTTCCAATCCTCGCGCGCCTCACCCGGAGGGGCCACGGCGGGACGCACACGCTGCACCTGACGGTTGGTGTTCGACACGGTGCCGTTCTTTTCATACAGCGCCGAGGCGGGCAGGATGATATCGGCATAGTTCGCCGTTTCGGTCAGGAAGATATCCTGCACAATCATCAGGTCCAGCTTGGCCAGCGCATCGCGCGCGTGGTTTACATCGGGGTCGGACATGGCCGGATTTTCACCCTGTATATACATGCCCTTGATGTTGCCCGCATATGCCTGATCGATAATCTCGGTAACGGTCAGGCCCTTCTCGTTCGAGAAATCGTCCGAGTTCCACACGTTGTTGAACTTGGCACGAATGCTGTCATCGGTGACGGACTGATAGTCCGGCAGGAACATCGGGATCAGACCCGCGTCCGAGGCCCCCTGCACGTTGTTCTGACCGCGCAGCGGGTGCAGACCCGCGCCGGGTTTGCCCACATTGCCGGTCATCAAGGCCAACGAGATCAGGCACCGCGAGTTATCCGTACCGTGAATATGCTGGCTGACGCCCATACCCCAGAAAATCAGCCCCGCCTTGGCCTGCGCAAACGTGCGCGCGACGCGGCGCAGCTGATCCGGTTCGATGCCACAGATCGGCGACATCGCCTCGGGCGTGAAGGCGCGCAGGTGCTCTTTCTCGGCCTCCCAATTCTCGGTCCAGCGGTGGATGTACTGGCTGTCATACAGCTCTTCCTCGACGATCACATTCATGATCGCGTTGAGCATCGAGACATCGGCCCCCGGACGGAACTGCAGCATCTCATCGGCAAACTTGCGCATGCCAACGCCGCGCGGGTCCATCACGATCAGCTTGCCGCCGCGTTTTGTGAACTGCTTGAAATAGGTCGCCGCAACCGGGTGGTTCTCGATCGGGTTGGCCCCGATGATGATCGCCACATCCGCGTTTTCGATCTCGTTAAAGGTCGCGGTCACAGCGCCCGAGCCGACGTTTTCGATCAGAGCAGCAACGGACGACGCGTGGCACAAGCGGGTGCAGTGGTCGACGTTGTTGTGCTTGAATCCCTGACGGATGAACTTCTGAAACAGATAGGCTTCTTCATTGGTGCATTTGGCCGAGCCAAAGCCCGCAACGCTGCGCGGGTCTTCTTCGCGCAAGGTTTTCAGCTTGGTTGCGGCCAGATCCATCGCCTCTTCCCAGCTCGCCTCGCGGAAATGGGTGGACAGGTTGCCCGGATCGACGTTCAGACCCTTGGCCGGTGCGTCCTCACGCCGGATCAGCGGCGTGGTCAAGCGGTGCGGGTGGTGGATGTAGTCAAAGCCGAACCGGCCTTTGACACACAGGCGGCCTTCGTTAGCGGGGCCGTTGATGCCCTCGACATATTTGACCTTACCGTCCTTGACCTTCAGCGAGACCTTACAGCCCACGCCACAGAACGGGCAGACGCTTTCGGTTTCAGAGTCGTAGTCCTTGCTGTCACCCTTCTGCTGATCGTCCAGCACCGTGGCGGGCATCAGCGCGCCGGTTGGGCAGGCCTGAACGCATTCACCACAGGCCACACAGGTTGAATCGCCCATCGGGTCGTTCTGGTCGAACACAACCTGCGCAGTATGACCGCGACCGGCCATGCCGATCACGTCATTCACCTGCACTTCACGGCAGGCGCGGACGCAGAGGTTACAGTTGATGCAGGCGTCCAGATTGACGCGCATCGCAACGTGGCTGTCATCCAGCAGCGGAATCTTTTCAGCCTCTTTCGCCGGGAAACGGCTGTCGCTGACATCGTTCAGCTTGGCCATGTCCCAGAAATGGCTGGAGGTGTCATGGGCTTCTTCGGGCTGATCGGCAACCAGCAGTTCCATGACCATGGCGCGCGATTTCTCGGCCCGGTCGCTGTCGGTCTTGACGACCATACCGTCTGCGGCGGGGCGGATACACGAGGCGACCAGCGTGCGCTCGCCTTCCACCTCAACCATACAGGCGCGGCAGTTGCCATCAGGGCGGTATCCCGGCTGTGGCTTGTGGCACAGGTGAGGAATGGTGAACCCCTGCCCCTTGGCGGCTTCCCAGATGGTCCAGCCCTCGGGCACGGTGACTTCTTCGCCATTCAGGTTGAAGGTGACGGTCTTGGTTGGGCTTGCGTCAAGCATGGCTCTGTCTCCCTTCAGATTTCGTCAGCGAAATGTTTCATGACCATGCGGATCGGGTTCGGGGCGGCCTGCCCCAGGCCGCAGATCGAGGCGTCGCCCATGACCTGACACAGATCTTCCAGCAGGTCCTGATCCCACTTGTCGGCCTGCATCAGCTTCACCGCCTTCTCGCAGCCTGCCCGGCAGGGGGTGCACTGGCCGCAGCTTTCATCCTCGAAGAACCGCAGCATGTTCAGCGCGGCATCGCGGGCGGTGTCCTGATCGGACAGAACCACCACGGCCGCCGAGCCGATGAAAGTGCCATGCGGTTGCAGCGTATCGAAATCCAGCGGGATATCATCCATGGACGCAGGCAAGAGCCCCGAGGATGGGCCGCCTGGCTGGTACGCCTTGAAAGTTTGCCCTTTGGCCATACCTCCAGCGGCTTCGATCACGTCCAGAATGGTCGACCCTGCAGGCAGCAGATAGACGCCCGGCTTCGCAACGCGACCCGAGATCGAGTAGCTGCGCAGGCCCGTGCGGCCATTCTTTTCAGTGCTGTTGAGGCACTCCGGCCCCTCACGGCACACTTTAGTGACCCAATACAGCGTCTCAACATTGTGAACCAAAGTCGGGCGGTTGAACACGCCAACCTGCGCCACGAACGGAGGACGGTGGCGCGGCAGGCCCTTTTTGCCCTCGATCGACTCGATCATCGCGGATTCTTCACCGCAGATATAGGCACCAGCACCCCGTCGCAGGTCGATGTAACCTTCTTCGACAATCCCGGCCTGTTCCAAGGCCGCGATCTCTCGGCGCAAAATCTCCAGCACTGCCGGATATTCGTCGCGCATATAGATAAAGCAGGTCTCGGCCTCGACCGCCCATGCGGCGATCAGCATCCCTTCGAGGAAGACATGCGGCGTGCGCTCAAGATAGTAGCGATCTTTGAACGTGCCGGGCTCGCCCTCATCGCCGTTCACGGCCAGATAGCGCGGGCCTTCATTCATACGAACAAAGCCCCATTTCTTGCCCGACGGGAAACCAGCACCACCCAGACCGCGCAGGCCCGATAACAGGACATCCTCCTGCACCTTCTCCCAATCGCCGCCCTCGCGCAGCTCTTTCAGCTTGGCGTAGCCGCCTTCGGCCTCATAAGCGGCAAAGGCTTCGTAGTCGGGCAGATGGGCATGGGTGTCACCCGCCGCAATTGCAGCCTGCACCTTTTCAGGGGTCGCATGGTCAATGTGGTTGTGACCGATCTCAAGCACCGGAGCGGTGTCGCAGCGGCCCATGCACGGCGCACGCACAACACGAACCTCTGACGGGTCCAGACCGCCCTCAAGCGCTTTCTGCAGCTGCTGGGCACCAGCCATTTCGCAGGACAGGGAATCACATACGCGGATCGTCAACGCGGGCGGAGGTGTCTCGCCCTCTTTCACCACGTCGAAATGGGCATAGAAGGTCGCGGTTTCGTAAATCTCGGCCTGACCGATGCGCATTTCAACCGCCAGTGCGGCGATGTGGTCGGCGCTGATATGGCCATGCGCATCCTGAATCAAATGCAGAAATTCGATCAGCAGATCACGGCGACGTGGGCGATCCCCCAGCAGGCGTGCGATTTCAGCCTGCGCCTCATCCGTGAACTGACGGCCCTTGGGCGTGCGCCGCCCTTTGCCTTTACCTGACTTCCAGACGCCCTTGGGTCCGCCTGATGGCTTGGTATCTAGTGGTGCCATGATGCCCTCCGATCAAGGCTTCGTGTGTCATCAGGTTACCATATCGTCAAATCTCATATTCGGAACGCACGATAACGACACCTTATCACCGCAAAGACGTCACCACATCGCGCAGGGCCCCAACGGTCGGCAACTCGGGATCGCGGGTCAGGGTTGCCAGACAAATCGGTTTGCTGACCACGGGTTCGACCAGCGGAAGCACCTTTGTCCCCTTCAATTCGCCCAGCGCGCGCACCAAAACGCGGGGCACAACGGTGGCCGCCAACCCCTCGCGCGCCATGACCATCGACGCGGTGAAACCGCTGGTTTCAGCCACCACTTGCGGGTGCAGGCCTTGTTCCGCAAAAATCCGGTCAAGGATGCGGCGGTTCTGCATCTGCGGCTCCAGCAGGCTGATCGGAAACTCGGCCACACGCGCCCAGGGGATCGGGCCGGTCTCGTCGGTCATATGGGATGGGACCAACAGCACATAGGTCTCTTCATACAGCGGCTGCACCTGGCGCAGGTCCGTTCCGATACTGTCACCATAGGTGATACCTGCATCCAGACTGCCTTCATCCAGGCGGTGCTGGATGGCCGTGGCCGACATGGTTTCAATCCGCGACAGGATGCGGGGATGGGCTTGGTGCAAACGCTTGACCAGCCGGCCGGTAAAGGCAATCGCCGTCGGGATCACACCCAAGATCAACGTGCCGCTGATTTCGCCCCGCGTGGCCAAAACCTGCTGTTCCAGCGCCTTGGCATCATCAAGGATGCGACGGGCGCGGCGGACGATCATTTCGCCCTCTTCGGTCAGTCCCTGAAAACGGTTGGCCCGGCGAACGATGGACACGCCCAGCCGGTCCTCAAGATTGCGGATACGCATCGAGAAAGCGGGCTGCGAAATCCCGCATTCCTCGGCCGCCTTGGCAAAGTGGCGATGCCGCGCAAGGGCGCTGAGGAGTTGAAGGTCGCGGATTTCGAACATTCACCGGTATCCCAAGGTCAGGCCAGAAGAACACTTTAACCGCTGTTCCAGCGAGGGAAAGAACCACGCGCGCCGATCAGGCAAGGCGCAACGCGTACACATTGTTCAAATACCCGCTGTCTTCGATCCGAAAGTAGGTCTCACCAATGTGTTCAAACCCTTGCGCCAGATAGAACGCTATGGCCGAGGTGTTCTCGGCATTGGTCGCAAGCCAGATGACGTCTTCTTGTTGGCCCCTGCAGAATTCCAGCGCAGCAGCCAGCAGCCCCTTGCCAATGCCTTTGCCGTGATGACGCGGCTGAACGTACAAGGTCGAGATCTCCGTCCCTACCCAGCCGGAAACGGGGGCGTTTCGCGCCGGAGAGACACGAATGAACCCATCGACCCCTTCAACATTCTCCGACACAAGAATGAGTTCGTTCGGGTCACAAATCAGGTCTGTGATTTTGGCGGTCGTAAACTCAGACAGGGCGTATTCGGCAAAAAATCCGTTCACCCCGTGTTTGAGATAGGTGCCGATCCACACCTCGATCGAGATGGCCGCAATGCTGGACGCATCCGACTTGTCTGCCTGTCGAAGTTTCAACGAATACCCGTCAAGTATTAAACAAAAAGTGCATCACGTCGCCATCCTTGACGATGTAGCCCTTACCCTCGGCCCGCATCTTGCCCGCCTCTTTCGCGCCCTGCTCGCCATTGGCGGCGACATAGTCGTCATAGGCGATGGTCTCGGCGCGGATGAAGCCTTTTTCAAAATCCCCATGGATCACGCCAGCAGCCTGCGGCGCGGCGGTGCCGGTGCGGATGGTCCAGGCGCGGGCCTCTTTTGGGCCGACGGTGAAGTAAGTTTCCAGCTTTAACATGTCGTAACCGGCGCGGATCAGGCGGTCAAGGCCGGGCTCCTCCAGCCCCATTTCCTCAAGAAACATCTGGGCCTCGTCCTCTTCCAGCAGGCTGATCTCTTCCTCGATCTTGGCGCTGATGATGACGTGGGAATTGCCCTGTGCCGCCGCCATTTCGGCGACTTTTGCCGAATATGCGTTACCTTCAGCTGCTTCTTCCTCGGACACGTTGCAAACATAAAGCACCGGCTTGGTGGTCAGAAGTTGCAGCATCTTCCAAGCCTTGGCGTCTTCGTCGGACACTTCGACAAGACGCGCGGGCTTGCCGTTTTCCAGCATTTCCTGCGCCTCGGCCAGCAGACGGTCCTGTTGCTGTGCTTCCTTGTCGTTGCCCTTCAGCTTGCGCACCAGATTGGCGCGGCGCTTTTCGATACTTTCCAGATCGGCCAGCATCAGCTCGGTCTCAATCGTGTCGGCATCGGCCACCGGATCGACCCGGCCATCCACGTGCGTCACGTCACCGTCTTCGAAACAGCGCAGTACATGGGCGATGGCGTCGGTCTCGCGAATGTTGGCCAGAAACTGGTTGCCCAGCCCTTCGCCCTTGGACGCGCCTTTTACCAGCCCCGCAATATCGACGAATGTCATCCGCGTCGGAATGATCTGTTTCGAACTTGCAATCGCCGCCAGCTTGTCCAGCCGGTCATCCGGCACGGCCACATCCCCCACATTGGGTTCAATCGTGCAAAACGGGAAATTCGCCGCCTGCGCAGCCGCGGTTTTTGTCAACGCGTTGAACAAGGTCGACTTGCCGACATTCGGCAGACCCACGATTCCCATCTTAAAGCCCATGACGGCCTCCTGCATAGCATACGAGCGCAGCTTCTATGCGCGTCGGGTGCGATGCGCAAGCAGTGCAAATCGGCGCAATCTGCCCGCTTGCAACCGAGTCCAAATAGCCACATCACGAGAATGTATAGCCTTCGTGCAATTGTATGCGTTGAAATCCACCAACGGGACTTCCTAGTTAGGGAAACCAAACAACTACCTAAGAGCACCACATGAAAGCCCCATTGACCCTGATCGCGCTGTTGGCCCTTGCATCTACCGCGCAGGCGCAATCCGTAATCGTTGGCGCAGGCTATGCTGACTATTCCGACAGCCAATCCGTGGATCAGGCTATTTTTTCGCTGGAATATCAGCACAAGCCTTTTCACCAAGCGACCCGATTCAGTGCCACCTGGGGCGGCGCGGTATCCGTTGACGAAGACGGGGACACCCATGTCGGCCTGGGGCTGATCGGTGTGTACACCTTTGCCGAACGTTGGTTCGTCGAAGGCAGTGTTATGCCCGGATACTATGACGAATCCAACGCCTTGAACGACCTCGGCGGCAGCTTTCAGATCCGCAGCCTTCTGGGCGTGGGCTATACCTTGAACAGCAACAACAAGGTATCCGTCGCAATCACCCACAAATCCAACGCCAGCACGCAAGAGGAAAACCCGGGCGTCAACGCCGTGCTCTTGCGATACCACCACGTCTTCTGAGGCCACGCGGCAGGAGCGGGATTGATTTTCCGGCAAAGTTTCTGCACATCAGGTCGAAACCTGATCGCAAGGACATCCGATGACCCGTATCGACGCCAAGTTCTCTGACCTCAGAGCCCAGGGGAAAAAGGCATTTGTTGCCTACATCATGGCAGGAGACCCCGGTTACGAGACCTCGCTTGAGATTCTCAAGGGGCTTCCCGGTGCCGGTGTCGACGTGATCGAGCTTGGCTTGCCCTTTACCGACCCTATGGCCGATGGACCCACCATTCAGGCCGCCGGGCAACGGGCGCTGGACGGCGGGATGACCCTGCAGCGGACATTGGACCTTGCGCGGGCGTTTCGGGAAACCGACGATACGACGCCCATTGTCCTGATGGGCTATTACAATCCGATCTACAGCCGCGGGGTCGACACTTTTCTGGCAGACGCCAAGGACGCCGGGATCGACGGGTTGATCGTGGTGGACCTGCCACCAGAAGAAGATGCCGAACTTTGCCTGCCAGCACAGGCGGCCGGGCTGAACTTCATCCGATTGGCGACCCCAACGACCGATGACGCGCGTCTGCCCCGGGTGCTTCAGAACACGTCAGGCTTTGTTTATTATGTCTCGATCACCGGTATTACCGGATCGGCCGAAGCACAGGCTACCGACGTCGGGCCAGAAGTGGCCCGGATCAAAGCCGCGACGGACCTGCCCGTCATTGTCGGCTTTGGCATCAACAGCCCTGAAAAATCGCGTAATATTGCCAGTGTATCCGATGGCGCCGTGGTCGGATCAGCAATCGTCAGCAAGATCGCCGACGGCAATTCGGTTTCCGACGTCCTGGCCTTTGTGAAATCTCTTTCAGACGGCGCCCACAGCGCCTGACGCAACACCCCGGAAAACCGACACCTTGTTCAGTCGCCGCGAAACCAGATTTCGCGGCGATTTTGCCTTGCGGCCCGCCATTTCGGGTGCGCGCTTCTGTGTCGTTGCGCAGCTCAATGCAAATTGGTAAGAAAACATAACCAAAATCAGCCAAGGCCGGACCCATGCCCGTCATCACCAACATCCAAGACCTGAAGCGGATTTACGAACGGCGCGTTCCGCGCATGTTTTATGACTACGCCGAAAGCGGCAGCTGGACTGAACAGACCTTTCGCGAGAACAGTTCGGACTTTGAAGACATCCGCCTCCGGCAAAAGGTGGCGGTCGACATGTCGGGGCGATCAACCGCGTCGCAGATGATCGGGCAGGATGTCTCGATGCCCGTCGCCCTGGCGCCAGTGGGCCTGACCGGGATGCAACACGCCGACGGAGAGATGAAGGCCGCGAAGGCTGCACAGGAATTTGGCGTGCCATTTACGCTGTCGACCATGTCCATCAATTCGATCGAAGACGTGGCAGAACATACAAAAGCGCCCTTCTGGTTCCAGCTCTACACCATGAAGGACGATGATTATGTCAGCCGCCTGATCCAGCGGGCCAAGGATGCCAATTGCTCGGCTCTGGTCATCACGCTGGATCTTCAGATCCTGGGCCAAAGGCACAAGGACCTTAAGAACGGGCTTTCGGCACCCCCAAAACTCACGGCCAAAACAATAGCCAACCTCATGACCAAATGGGCATGGGGCATCGAGATGCTGGGGGCCAAGCGACGCGAGTTCGGCAACATTGTCGGCCATGTCCAGGGGATATCTGATGCGTCGTCGCTTGGCGCCTGGACCGCCGAGCAATTCGACCCAAGCCTGGATTGGGGCAAGGTCGAAAAACTGATGGAGCAATGGGGCGGCAAGGTCATCCTCAAGGGCATTCTGGATGCGGACGACGCGAAAATGGCCGCCAAGCTCGGGGCCGACGCCATTGTGGTATCGAACCATGGCGGACGGCAGTTGGACGGTGCACTCAGCTCTATTCGTGTTCTGCCCGAGATCATGGACGCGGTTGGCGGCGACATCGAAGTCCATCTGGACAGCGGCATCCGGTCGGGCCAGGACGTTCTGAAGGCGCTGGCCCTTGGCGCTACAGGCACATATATCGGCCGCGCCTTCGTCTATGGCTTGGGGGCCATGGGTCAGCAAGGGGTGACGACCGCCCTTGAAATCATACAGAAAGAGCTGGACACGACGATGGCCTTGTGCGGCGAACGAAACGTTCGGGATCTGGGGCGGCACAACCTCTTGATCCCGCGTGATTTCGGAGGCTCCTGGCAGGAGTGATCCGAGGCAAATTTGGGGGCTTTGCCCCCGCCACCCTTTGGGTGACTCCCCCAGGATATTTTTGGCCAGATGAAGCAGCGGATCCTTCATTCATCTGGCTGTAAATATCCCGGAGCGCGAGGCAGAGCCTCGCAAACATGCAATCTTTGGAAAACCCCTTTCCAAACTCCATGAATCGCGTTAAGGACGCCGCTTCACGCGGGCATACAGCCTTGGAGGATGCCCGCCCTAACATTTGGAGATTTATCATGGCTGGTGAGATTCCTGATCTCGTAGCTCTGGAACGGACGGGGACAGGCAAGGGCGCCGCTCGTCAAGCACGCCGCGACGGCATGGTTCCGGGCATCGTTTTTGGCGGCGACGCGGACCCGTTGCCGATTCAAATTCCGTTCAATGAACTGTTCAAGCGTCTGAAAGCTGGCCGGTTCAAGTCCACCTTGTGGAACCTGAAAGTCGAAGGTCATGATGACGTGCGCGTCATCTGCCGCGACGTCCAGCGCGACGTTGTCAAGGATCTGCCGACCCACCTGGACCTGATGCGCCTGCGTCGGACCACCAAGATCGCGCTGTTCATCCCGGTTGAGTTCATCAACGAAGAAGCAGCCCCTGGCATCAAAAAGGGCGGCGTTTTGATGGCTGTTCGCCCCGAGGTCGAGCTGGTTTGCACCGCGGGTGACATTCCCGAAAAGCTGGTTGTCGACCTGACCGGCATGAATATCGGCGACGTGGTCACCATTTCGTCCATTGATCTGCCCGGCGGAACCAAACCGACCATCGATCGTGACTTCGTGATCGCCAACATCTCGGCGCCTTCGGGTTTGGCCTCTTCGGATGATGAAGACGAAGGTGACGCCGAGGCCGATGTTGCGGCGGACGCAGTCGAGGTTGTCGGCGAAGAATAATCGCCGTTCCTTTGAAAAGAATATGAAACAGGGCCCGCGTGGCCCTGTTTTTTTGTTTCCTGACCCCGACCAGCCCGACGCGGCATATAAACCCGGCTGGATTTTGTCCTGGTTTCGGGGCATGACAGCACCAAAATCGTCAAAACCCGCGAGGCCAGAAATGAAGCTGTTTGTCGGCTTGGGAAATCCCGGAGAAAAATACGCTCGCAATCGCCACAATATTGGCTTTATGGCCGTGGATCGTTTGGCCGATGATCATGGCTTTGGCCCGTGGAAGTCCAAATTTCAGGGTGCGCTTTCCGAAGGACGGCTGGGCAGCCAAAAGGTGCTGTTGCTGAAGCCCGGCACTTTCATGAACCGCTCGGGCCAATCTGTTGGCGAGGCGATGCGGTTCTTCAAGCTGAACTCGGTGGATGTGACCGTTTTCCATGACGAGTTGGACCTGGCGCCGGGCAAGGTTCGCGTCAAGGCGGGCGGCGGGCATGCCGGCCATAACGGGCTGCGTTCCATCCACGACCATATCGGTGCAGCCTATGATAGGGTCAGGCTTGGGATCGGGCACCCCGGGCGCAAGGAAATGGTCTCTGCCTATGTTCTCGGCGATTTTGCGAAGGCTGACGCCGAATGGCTGGATGCTGTCCTGAGGGGCCTGTCGGACGGGGCGCAGTTCCTTGCTCAGGATGATCCGGGCAAGTTCATGAACGCGGTGGCATTGCGCACCGCGCCGCCCAGGTCGTCCAAGTCCGAGCGTCCAGCCGAGCCCACCGCAACGTCATCGCAAGCCCCTGTTGCGGAATCCGACGACCGAACGCCAATGCAAAAGCTGATGGACAAGTTCCGGTAGCATCCGTCCACCTTCCTGCCGCGAACTTGGGGCGCTGGCTTAAACCGCCACCATCGCGACCCGATGTCCCTTGATTGGTGCGAAATAGGCGCGGCAGGGTCAAACTACTGCCAATTCCGCAGAAAGCCTGTAATCTGCCCCTATGCAAAAGCAAGACAGCATCAACGTTCTGGGCGGCGTTCTGGCCCCCTGTTCCCGCACACCGCTGACCGGGTTCTTTCGCGATGGCGCCTGCAATACCTGCCCCGAAGATCAGGGCAGTCACACGGTCTGCGCCGTCATGACCGCCGAATTTCTGGCATATTCCAAGTATGTGGGAAATGACCTGAGTACGCCACGGCCCGCGTTTGACTTTCCGGGCCTCAAACCCGGCGACAGCTGGTGCCTGTGTGCCAGCCGGTTTCTTCAGGCACATGACGAAGGTTGCGCGCCGCTGGTCCACTTGAATGCGACCCATCAAAGGGCGCTGGATATCGTCCCGCTCCGCATACTGTCGCTTTATTCAGCCGAAGGGTCTTGATCGCGACCCCCAAGCCTGCCCTGCCGGCAGACGCCAAACGTTCCTGAAACCGGCCGCAGGCGGCTTTAGCCTGCGGTGCGGCCTTCGGTGTCCGACATGTCAAAATTCAGATACTTGGCGACGGTCTGCACGTCCTTGTCGCCGCGGCCACACATGTTCATGCAGATCAGGTGATCCTTGGGCAAGTCGGGTGCGATTTTCATCACATGCGCCAGCGCATGGCTGGGTTCAAGTGCGGGGATGATACCCTCGGTGGCGCAGCACAGCTGGAACGCCTCCAGCGCCTCGGTATCGGTGATCGAGACATATTGCGCGCGGCCAATATCGTTCAGCCAGGAATGTTCGGGACCGATACCAGGGTAATCCAGACCCGCCGAGATCGAATAACCTTCGAGGATCTGCCCATCATCGTCCTGCAACAGATAGGTGCGGTTGCCATGCAGCACGCCGGGGCGACCACCGGTCAGCGAAGCGCAATGCTCCATCTTTTCGTTAACGCCTTTACCGCCTGCTTCGACGCCGATGATGTTGACGGACTTGTCGTCGAGGAACGGGTAGAACAGGCCCATCGCGTTCGAACCACCACCGATGGCAGCAATGATGGTGTCGGGAAGGCGACCCTCGGCCTTCATCATCTGTTCCTTGGCTTCCTTGCCGATGATCGACTGAAAATCGCGGACCATCGCCGGGTACGGGTGCGGACCAGCCACGGTGCCAATGCAATAGAACGTGTCGCGCACATTGGTCACCCAGTCGCGCAGCGCGTCGTTCATCGCGTCCTTCAGCGTGCCTCTGCCGCTCGTCACCGGGATCACCTCGGCCCCCAGCAAGCGCATGCGGAACACGTTGGGGGCTTGGCGCTGTACGTCATGGGCACCCATATAAACCACGCATTTCAAGCCGAACTTGGCGCAGACAGTGGCGGTGGCCACGCCGTGCTGCCCTGCCCCGGTCTCGGCAATGATTCGGGTTTTGCCCATGCGCCGCGCCAGGATGATCTGGCCCAGGACGTTGTTGATCTTGTGCGCGCCGGTATGGTTCAGCTCATCGCGTTTCAGGTAGATCTTCGCGCCACCCAGGTGGTCGGTCAAACGTTCAGCGAAATAGAGCGGCGAGGGCCGGCCCACGTAATTGGCCCAAAGGTCGTCCATCTCGGCCCAAAAGGTCGGGTCATCCTTGGCCTTTTCGTATTCTTCTTCAAGCGACAGGATCAGCGGCATCAGCGTTTCGCTGACAAACCGACCGCCAAAAATGCCAAACCGGCCCTGTTCGTCCGGGCCGGACATGAAAGAGTTGAAAAGATCGTTGGCCATGGGTGTCTCCGTCGTCTTACTGGTTGTTCATAGGGGCTGGATGCAGGATTTGCCATGCCAAAACGCATCGCACCCGCGCCGGGTCCGCGAGGGTAGCTCTGCCAATTGATACCTAGCGGCGGTAACTATCGGGCGGCCTTGATAAACGCCCGGATCAGGTCCGGGTCTTTGCAACCCGGTCGGCTTTCGACGCCCGAGGATACATCGACCTGGCGCGCGCCCGTCATCCGGATCGCTTCGGCCACATTTTCGGGCGTCAGTCCGCCCGCCAACATCCAGGGTTTCCGCCAGTACTTGCGACCTGCAAGCAAGCGCCAGTCGAACGCCAGGCCATTGCCACCGGGCAATACGGCGTCGCACGGCGGTTTTGCGTCTATCAGCAACTGGTCCGCAACCTCGGAAAACTGATCGATCTGCGCCAGATCCGAAGCATCGGATACCCCGATGGCCTTCATCACCGGCAACCCATAGCGGCGCGCCACTTCGGCGACCCTTTCGGGGGTCTCTGACCCGTGCAGTTGTAACATGTCCAGGGGAACCGTCTCGACGATTTCATCCCAGGTTTCATTCGTCGCATTCACCGCCAGCGCGACCTTGGCAACCCCGGGCGGCACGGCATCAGCCAAAACCGCCGCCGATTGCGGCGTCACGTAACGCGGAGACTTTTCAAAGAAGTTGAACCCCAGATACCGCGCGCCCGCCGAGACGGCTGCGGTAACCTGATCGGCGGCGATCAGGCCACAGATTTTTACACTGACATCGCCTGACATCGCCGGGCCTCAGCTTGCCTCGTCCAGCAGGGCAAGAACGTCGTCCTGACCCTCGTTCTGCTTTTTCTTGAGCTTCTTGACCTCGCGTTCAAGCTTGCGCACTTCGGTCTTTTTGACCGTGGCGTCGCGGCGGTGCTTGTGTTCGCGCAGCCATTCCCACAGGAAACCGATGATCAGACCGGCGACAACGCCGCCAAGAACCACCAGAAACAGCGGCAGCGATGTTGACAGGTTAAAGCCCAGAAGTTCGGACAATGGGTCCGGCATGAGCTTAAGTTCCACCAGTTGGCGGTTGGCCAGCGAGACCGAGACCAGAAGGATCCCAAGCGTCGCAAGAAAAGCGTAGCGAAGATAGCGCATCATGAGGTCATGCTTTACCGTTCAAACGATCCCTGAGCAACTTGCCTGTCTTGAAAAAGGGAACTGATTTTTCCTCGACCTGCACGGTTTCGCCGGTCCTTGGGTTTCGACCGACCCGGGCGTCCCTTTTCTTGACTGAAAACGCACCAAATCCACGCAGTTCGACCCGGTCACCGCGGGCCATCGCGTCTGTCACCTCTTCGAACACGGTGTTGACGATCCGCTCAACGTCCCGCTGATAAAGATGCGGATTTTCATCGGCTATTTTCTGAATCAGTTCTGAACGGATCATGTGCGTTACCCTCCCAGGCGACCGGTTAACCATGCCTATTGTTCTGGACAGTATAGGAAAAAACCCGGATCGGGGGAATCTAAACTCTGCTGCCACACCCTTCATTTTGGTGCAAACTCATCAAATATTTTGCTTGCATGTGCAATTTGCTCTGCAGATGGGCAGGCCGGGCCGCCAAATGGCTGATGATTTGGAACATCTTGATTCGCAACAAAAACGGCCCCGCACTGATGTGCGAGGCCGAAATTTTTCGCTGATGATCAGCCTTGGGTTTAGTCGCCGGATTTCAGCGCTGCACCAAGGATATCGCCCAGAGATGCGCCCGAGTCCGAGGAACCGTACTGTTCGACGGCTTCTTTCTCTTCTGCGATCTCGCGTGCCTTGATCGACAGGCCCAGACGGCGGGTCTTGCTGTCGACATTGGTGACACGGACGTCGATCTTGTCGCCGGTCGAGAAACGCTCGGGGCGCTGCTCGGCACGGTCACGGCTCAGGTCGGAACGACGGATGAACGACTTCATACCTTCGTATTCAACCTCGATGCCGCCATCTTCGATTGCGGTCACTTCGACGGTGATGATCGAGCCACGCTTCACGCCGCCCACGGCTTCGGCGAACTTGTCACCGCCCAGGGCTTTGATCGACAGCGAGATACGCTCTTTTTCAACGTCAACTTCCGAGACAACCGCCTGAACGACGTCGCCCTTGCGGTAGTTCTGGATGGCATCCTCGCCACGCTCGTCCCAGGACAGATCCGACAGGTGAACCATGCCGTCGATGTCGCCTTCGAGACCAATGAACAGACCGAATTCGGTGATGTTCTTGACTTCGCCTTCGACCTCGGTGCCCTCGGGGTGCGTTTCTGCAAACACTTCCCACGGGTTGCGCATGGTCTGCTTCAGGCCCAGAGACACGCGACGCTTGGCGCCGTCGATTTCCAGAACCATGACGTCGACTTCCTGGCTGGTCGAAACGATCTTGCCGGGGTGGACGTTTTTCTTGGTCCAGGACATCTCGGACACGTGCACCAGACCTTCGACACCGGCTTCCAGCTCGACGAACGCGCCGTAGTCGGTGATGTTGGTGACGCGACCCTGATGGACCGAGCCCAGCGGGTATTTCGCAGCAACCAGATCCCACGGATCGTCCTGCAGCTGCTTCATGCCCAGGCTGATGCGGTGGGTCTCTTTGTTGATCTTGATGACCTGAACCTTGATGGTTTCACCGATCGTCAGGATCTCGGACGGGTGGTTCACGCGGCGCCATGCCATGTCGGTGACGTGCAGCAGGCCGTCAACGCCGCCCAGGTCAACGAATGCACCGTATTCGGTGATGTTCTTGACAACACCTTCGACCGTCTGACCTTCGGACAGGTTGCCGATAACTTCGGCACGCTGCTCGGCACGCGATTCTTCCAGGATCGCGCGGCGCGAAACAACGATGTTGCCACGGCGGCGGTCCATTTTCAGAATCTGGAACGGCTGCTTCAGACCCATCAGCGGGCCAGCGTCGCGCACGGGGCGAACGTCAACCTGCGAACCGGGCAGGAACGCAACTGCGCCACCCAGATCGACGGTGAAGCCACCTTTGACACGGCCAAAGATTGCACCTTCGACGCGCTGGTCGTCGGCATATGCTTTTTCCAGACGGTCCCATGCTTCTTCACGGCGGGCCATCTCGCGCGAGATGACGGCTTCGCCACGGGCGTTTTCTGCGGCGCGCAGGTAAACTTCGACCTCGTCGCCAACAGCGATTTCGGGCGCTTCGCCGGGATTTGCGAATTCTTTCAGATCAACGCGGCCTTCCATTTTGTAGCCTACGTCGATGATGGCTTGGCCGGCTTCGATCGCCAGAACCTTACCTTTGACAACAGAACCCTCTTCGGGCGTGTCCATTTCGAAGCTTTCGTTCAGGAGGGCTTCGAATTCCTCCATAGATGTATCAGCCATGTGGCGTTGTTTTCCTTTACATACGTTTTTGCTGGCCGAGCGGTTGTCTCCGCCGGTCTTGTTTCATGATGTCCGCAGGCGTGACCCGGTGCGCATCTGACTACACAAACACAAAGGGCCGAGGTAACCCGGCCCTGCTCAGATACGTCATCCGGACGTTAACCGCCCTTGTTCAGACAGCGCGCGTATAGGCTGTTTCAGCCAGATACGCAAGCGCAAAGCCTAAAACCCGGCACCGCAACGGGTGTCGAAGATTGCTCTGCCTATACCTAAGCGCCCTAGAACAATTGCAGGTCCTTCGCACCGCTTTGGATTTCGGCCAGGTTCGGCATGTTCTGAACCACAACCGGAGCCGGCTTTGTGCCCGGCATGGCCACCGTGGGCTGCGCTGCGGTCGCCTTGCCAAAGGCTGGCTTTTTCAACTCACCCCGAATATCGCGCAACAACGTCTTGTGATCCGGCATCGTTTGCAGGATCTCATTGAGGTGCAGGCGGGCTCCCTTCCACCAGTGGAACCAGATCGGTTTTTTCAACGGACGCAACCGGTCGCGGATACCTTCGCCATAGCCCGTATCATAGACCTGCTTGCCCAATAGAACCGTCTGATAAACGCGGTGATCGAACAGCGAGACGAACTCGATATCATGCTCCATCGGCAAGCGATGCTGCCAGAGTTCAAGGTTCTCGGCCAACCGGTCAGGCAGTTTCATTTCCGTCCGCGCGTCGATCCAGTATTGGTCGTCGGTGCGGTTGCCGAGGCGGTAATGCAGACAGATGAACTCCAACACCTCGTTATAGAGCTTGTCCATCTGCCGGTTATAGCGTGACCGCAGGGCCGGTTCGATGTCCTGCGTCGGCAGATGCTCGGCAAACCAGCGCACGGCATGGTCGATCATGTGGATTGCGGTGCTTTCCAACGGCTCGATAAACCCGCCAGACAGGCCAATCGCCACGCAATTCTTGACCCATGCGTTGCGCGCGCGCCCAACCCGCATCGGGATCACCCGCGGCGTCAGCCCCTTGCCGCTGTCGCCCAGCCACTCAAGATATTCATCTGCAGCCTGATCATCGGTCCGATGCGCAGATGAAAACACATAGCCCGTGCCCACTCGGTTGAAGAGCGGCACGCGCCACGTCCACCCCGCCCCAAGTGCGGTGGAACGGGTCAGGCTTTCAATCTTTTCCGGATCCGGATGTTCGACCTGCAACGCCATGGCCCGGTCATTCGGCAGATAGTCCGAGTAGTCCATGAACGGCTCACCCAAGGCCTGATTGATGATCAGTCCTCGGAACCCGGTGCAGTCAATGACCATTTCAATGTCATGACGACTTTTGCGCTCGAGCATAAGGTGACTGACATTGCCCTGCTCATCCAACTCGACCGATTGCACTTCGTCCTGAATATGCTCGACACCGCGTTTGGTGCAGACCTTGGTCAGCATGCCCGCGAATTTCACCGCGTCCAGATGATAGGCGTAGCCAAAGCGCTGCTCAAACTCAGGCGCGCCCAAGGGCCGCGCACCCTTGCACAACCGCCCCAGATCATCATGCGGCGAGATTGACTGCGTGAAATCCCGATCCCCATTGCCAAAGCGCAGGAAATACTCGGCCGTCTCCAACCCCTCCAGCATCTGACCATGGGCAAACGGGTTCACATAGTCGATGCGATTGCCCTTGGCGTCCTTGTTCCAATTGCAAAACTTCACGCCCAGCTTGAAAGAGGCATTGGTTTCACGAAAAAAGTCCCGCTCGGAAATACCCGCCTGCCTGAGTGTGACCGGCATTCTGGGAACCGTTGCCTCGCCGACACCGACGGTCGAGATATTGGGGCTTTCGATCAGGCAGATACGTGGGCGATCCTTGGGCGCCGAGGTGCGCGACAGCACCATCTCCAAAATCAACGCGGTCATCCAGCCCGCGGTCCCACCACCTACGATGGTGATTTTGCGCAAACGTTTGGTCATGTTCATCTGTCCCTGTTGGCTTAGGGAATTTTGTGGCCACTTCCCCCTTTTTCGGGGGTTCCCAGCGGCCTTCCCTTTTTGCTTGTCAGGGAAGCATAACAGTTCTGTTACATCTGACTAGAGTTCCGTCGAACCGTCTATTTTACCCTTCCAGAACAGAGGCGTAATTGGTTTCATCCGGCCTTTTCGATCCGAATTGACAGAATTGAACACCCGTCAATGACGGGCCGTGTCACACTGAAACGCGATCACACTCCTATTTCAGATCTCCTCGCCTTTTTTTCAAAGATCGCCGATCAGGGCTTGTTGAAGACTGCCGCTGCCACCGCCTCCAAACTCAGGCGCTCCGCCGAATTTAGGGTGCCATGGGTTTTGGCGATGTTCCCGGCCTGCGCCAAACAAAGCTTGGTGAAGACAGCCCCCAAACAACCAATCCTTTGAACGATCTGCAAAGCGTTGCGGCGTTGCTGCGATAACGCGTTCAGGAATGCGGAACTAGGTTTGTTTCAGCGACCGAATGAATGGTCGCATCGCAACAGAGTTCGAAAGGAAACACGATGAAATCCCTGGTTCTGACCACCGTGATGGCCACCCTGCCCCTGATCGCAGCCCCGGCTTTTGCGGCTGATGAAATCAACGTCTCAAACGGCATCTCGGCTGCGGGCGCACCGTTGGCCGCGCACGGCGTCGATCTGGTGGCGCTGGTCACGCATGGCAATCCGATCGAGGGCTTTGCCACCCATTCCGCCACCCATGACGGCGCGTCCTACTATTTCACCAGCGCCGAGAACCGCAAAGCGTTCGAAGCAAACCCCGCGGCCTATCTGCCGCAGCATGGCGGGTTCTGTTCCTTCGGCGTGTCGGTCGGCAAGAAATTCGATGGCGACCCCGATCAGTATCTGGTCGCGGACGGCAAGCTGTACCTGTTCCTGAATGCCGAGACGCGGGCCGCGTTCCTCAAGGATGTTCCCGGGACGGCGAAAACGGCTGATGGCCAATGGTCGCAGATCAAGAATACTGCGGTGGGGCAGCTGTAACCCCGGCATCCCGCAACAGGAACCCGCGGCGTTACAGCGTCGCGGGTTTTGCCTTTTCGATTTGCCCAATCGCGTGCGACAGTGCGTCTTGGATGCTCAGGTCCGATGTATCCAGCAATACCGCATCATCGGCGGGTTTCATCGGAGCGGTACTGCGTTCGGAATCGCGCGCGTCACGCTCGCGCACATCCGCCAGGACCTGTTCGCGCGTCACATCCGCGCCCTTGGCGCTGAGTTCCAGAAACCGGCGCTCGGCCCGTACCTCGGCACTGGCGGTGACAAACAGCTTTACCTCGGCCTCGGGGCAGATCACGGTTCCGATATCGCGCCCATCCAGAACCGCCCCGCCGGCACGCCGGGCAAAGGCGCGCTGAAAATCGACCAAGGCGGCGCGTACATCGGGGATGACGGCAACCTTTGACGCAGCTTGCGCAATTTCGGCGGTGCGCAGATCGCCCTGCTCCAACTCTTCGGCCGTCAACGCCCGCGCTGCCGCGACAGGTTCATCACCTTGCAAGGTGCGGCGCCCCACCGCGCGGTAGAGAAGCCCGGTGTCCAGATGCGCGAACCCGAAATGCGCTGCGACGCCTTTCGAGATCGTCCCCTTGCCCGCCGCCGCAGGGCCATCAATGGCGACGGTAAAGCTCATGTCCGTTCGACCTTGGCACCCAGCGCAGCCATCAGCGGCTCGAAAATCGGGAAAGAGGTTGCGATCGGGCCACCATCATCGACCGAGACAGGTGTTTTCGCGCCCATGCCCATCACCATGAAGGACATCGCGATCCGGTGGTCCAAAAAGCTTTCGCAGGTGCCACCGCCGGGGACGTTGCCGATGCCAAGCCCTTCGACCGACCACCAGTCGTGGCCTTCATTCACTGTTACGCCATTTGCGCGCAGACCACGCGCCATTGCGTCGATCCGGTCGCTTTCCTTGACGCGCAGTTCTTTCACACCGCCCATCATCGTTGTGCCGGTCGCGTTGGCCGCCACAACGGACAGGACCGGGTATTCGTCGATCATTGAGGCGGCGCGTTCGGCCGGGACCTCGATCCCTTTCATGTCGGGCGAGTATTTGGCGCGCAAATCGGCAACCGGCTCGCCGCCCTCTTCGCGCTCGTTTTCATAGGTCAGGTCCGCGCCCATCTCGCGCAGCGTGGTAAACAGGCCCGCGCGGGTCGGGTTCAGGCCGATACCGGGCACCAGAACGTCCGATCCGGGCGTGATCAGTGCCGCGCAAACCGGGAAAGCCGCGCTGGAGGGGTCGCGCGGGACGGCAATGACCTGCGGTTTCAGCTCGGGCCGTCCGGTCAGCGTAATGACGCGCCCTTCGTCAGTGTCCTCGACCGTGATTTCAGCACCAAAACCCGCCAGCATCCGTTCAGAATGGTCGCGCGTGGCTTCTTTTTCGATAACCACCGTCTTGCCCGGCGCATTCAGCCCGGCCAGCAAAACGGCGGACTTCACCTGCGCCGAAGGAACGGGCACCTCATAGCGCACCGGCACCGGGTCGGCCGCGCCGACGATGGTCATCGGCAAACGCCCACCCGAACGACCGACCGATTGGGCACCGAACAAGGCCAGCGGGTCGGTGACACGCGCCATGGGGCGTTTGTTCAGGCTGGCATCACCCGTGAATGTCGCAGTTACCGGAGAGGTCGCCATCGCACCCATGATCAACCGCACGCCGGTGCCGGAATTTCCGCAGTCAATGACCTGATCGGGTTCCGCGAAACCACCAACGCCCACACCATGCACGGTCCATTCACCGCCGCCGTGGTCGATAACCTCGGCCCCAAAGGAGCGCATGGCCTTGGCCGTGTCCAGAACGTCCTCGCCCTCAAGCAGGCCCGATATCCGGGTCTCACCCACGGCCATCGCACCCAGGATCAGAGACCGGTGCGAGATGGATTTGTCGCCGGGCACCTCTGCCGTGCCTGTCAGCGGGCCGCAAGGATGCGAGGTCATGGGGATAGGCGTGCCGTGTCCGGACATGGGGGCTCCTGTATTCGCTTTTGGTGCCCAAGCCGATTAGCGAATTGGCGGCGCTTGGTCCAGCGGCAATGCCGGACCGGGCCGGGCCAACGCATTTCTGCCATCGGTCTTGCCCAGTATGCGCGGCAGGACACTTATGCTAGGTTTCAAATAATTCCGCTTGTTTGTCGTCGCTTATGCATAACCGGGAAACACCAATGTCACAGATTTCATCGATGCTCACCCGCGGGACCGCAAAGTACTTTCAGCCCGATGACCCCAGAAAAACCGACGACGTCATCCAGAAACGGTTGGCTTTTCTTGTCGGTCTGGTCGCCTTTGGCCTGCCCGTGATCCTGGCCAGTGGCGCGGTATTTGGCGGCAGTTGCTTTCGCGACAGCATCAGCCATTTTTACTATGCCCAGTTTTTGGGGACGGTTTTTGTCGGCCTTCTCATTTTCATCGGCGGGTTCCTGATTGCCTATACCGGCGACCATTGGCTTGAGGATGTGGGTTCATTTATCGCGGGGATAGGAGCCTGTTTCGTAGCGATCTTCCCCACCAGCGGGTCCGGCTGCGAGGCGCCCGACAGCTTTCTGTCCCGTGTCTTTGCGACCATCGACCAAACGATCCCCCCAAGTGTCGCCAACCCCGCGCAGGATGATCTGTTCATTCTGTTCGGCGATGCCGAACACCTTCACACCTATGCCGCCGCGTTGCTTTTTGCCTATCTGGGCCTGTACTGCCTTATCGTGCTGCGCCGGGTGGTTCCCGAACGCCATGAGCGCGGCGGGGAAATGATACCGACCAAGCAAAAGCGCAACACGCTTTACGCGGTGTGCGGATTGACGATCCTGGCTTGCGTCTTCCTTTTGGGGGCCGTCAGCCTGCTTGGAAGCGAGGATTTTCTGCGGGCCTGGAACAGCGCCAACCTGACATTCGCCTTTGAAACGGTTGCACTATGGGCCTTTGCCGTGGCCTGGTTCGCCAAGGGGCGAAAGATTGCGCGGCTGAATGACCCGCAACCCTGATCCTCAGGTGGCACGGAACGTTAGGTAATGGGGCGTGCGCCCTTCTCGCAGGGCCTTTTGTTCGTAACGGGTTGAAATCCAGTCTTCCCACGGCTGACGCCAGTCCGATGGCCCTTCGGCCAGCCACTCGAACCCCGCGCGCGGCACCTCTTCGAGGGTCTGGCGCACGTAGTCCGGGATATCGGTGGCGACGCGGAATATGGCGCCGGGCTTCAAGACCCGCGCCAGGGGGCGCAAATGCTCGGGTGTCACGAACCGGCGGCGATGGTGGCGCGTCTTGGGCCAGGGATCGGGGTATAACAGAAACGCCCGCGAGATACTGTCATCCGGCAGCACGTCAAACAGATCGCGTACATCGCCGGGATGCACCGCCAGGTTTTCGACGCCTGCCCGGCGTATCTTGCCCAAAAGCATGGCCACCCCATTGATATAGGGTTCCGCGCCGATGATCCCGGTATCGGGATTGCGCTCGGCCTGATGCACCAGATGCTCGCCACCGCCGAAACCGATCTCAAGCCAGACCGCCCGGCCTCCGAATAGCTTGTCCAGGTCAAGCGCGGTTCGATCTGGGTTGCTGTCCCAATCGACCGGACCGGGCGACAAGGCTTCGAGGTCCTCGGACAAATAGGTCTTTTGGCTTGCTTTCAGGGATTTTCCCTTGAAGCGGCCATAGAAGTTCCTGCGGGGGCGTTGTTGGGTGTCCTTGGTCATCTGACGGGCCATACTTTGCCATAGAAACCGTTGCAAGGGGGCGACACGGGTCGCGCGCCCACATCCCCCAAGTTGCTCGATCCGGCAGCGGGAAAGTGCAGGCCCGCTCGGCCCGTCCCTAGACGGCCCCTTTCAGAGCCTGCACCAGATCGGTGCGTTCCCAGCTGAAACCGCCATCGGCCTCCGGGTCGCGCCCGAAATGCCCATAGGCCGCGGTTCTTTGGTAAATCGGCTTATTCAGTTGCAGATGCTCGCGAATGCCGCGCGGGGTCAGGTCCATCACCTCGCCAACCGCCTTTTCGATTGCGGCATCGGCGACCTGACCGGTTCCATGCGTATCGGCATAGATGGACAATGGTCTGGACACGCCAATCGCATAGCTCAGCTGGATCGTGCACCGCTCGGCCATACCAGCGGCAACCACGTTCTTGGCCAGGTAACGGGCGGCATAGGCGGCCGACCTGTCAACCTTGGTCGGATCCTTGCCGGAAAACGCTCCGCCGCCATGCGGGGCCGCACCGCCATAGGTGTCGACGATGATCTTCCGGCCGGTCAGGCCAGCGTCGCCATCCGGGCCGCCGATCACGAACTTGCCGGTCGGGTTGACGTGCCACTCGGTTTCGGATGTCAGCCAGCCCTCGGGCAGGGTTTCGCGGATATACGGCTCGACAATGGCGCGAATGTCGTCAGAGCTGAGCGTTTCATCAAGGTGCTGCGTGGACAATACGATCGAGCTGATCCCGACCGGCATGCCGTCACGATACGTGACCGAAAGCTGCGATTTCGCATCCGGCCCAAGCGCCGGTTCCGTCTTGTTCTTGCGGACCTCGGCGAGGCGGCGCAGGATGGCGTGGGAATACTGGATCGGCGCGGGCATGAGAGCCGGTGTTTCCGTGGTCGCGTAGCCGAACATGATGCCCTGGTCGCCTGCCCCTTCGTCCTTGTCGCCCGATGCATCCACACCTTGTGCAATATGCGCGGATTGTTCGTGCAGCAGGTTGGTAATTTCAACCGTTTGGTGGTGAAACTTGTCCTGCTCGTAGCCGATGTCACGGATGCAGTCCCGCGCGATCTCGTCGATACGGCCCATGTAATCATGCAGCTTGTCCTGATCGGACAGACCCACCTCGCCTCCGATCACGACACGATCTGTCGTGGCAAAGGTTTCACACGCGACACGCGCTTCGGGTTCTTCGTTCAGAAAGGCATCAAGTACGGCATCCGAAATCCGGTCACAGACCTTATCCGGGTGCCCTTCGGAAACGGATTCCGAAGTAAAGGTATAATTCCGTCGGGACATGAAAGTGCTCCATTGCGTTATCCCTGCCACGCCAGGAAGCCGTTGTGACAGGCGTCAGTCGAGATACGCGCACAACAAGAGAGGGTCAATCGCTAATTAAACTTTACTGCGCCGGGCGTTGCGCAGAAAAAGCACGAAGGCTGCCAACAAAAGAACCAGAACCGGAACATCACCCAAGCGGGAATAGACGGTGGCGGCATGCGGCAGGAAAAGCGGCGCATCCACATATCCAGCCGTTCCAAGCGGCAGCGCCTTTGACACCCGGCCCAGAGGGTCGATCATCGCCGAAACCCCGGTATTTGCGGATCGCATCATAGGCAGACCCTGTTCAATGGCCCGCATCCGCGCCTGCGCAAGATGCTGATAGGGGCCCGAGCGTGTCCCGAACCATGCGTCATTGGTGATCTGCAGCAGGAAATCCGGCCGTTCGGGTGCGGCCAGAACGTCTTGGGTGAAAACGGCCTCGTAGCAGATAAGCGGCAGGGCTTTGCCAAGCGTGCCGACCTGCAGAACCTGCGCGCCCGGCCCCGCACTGAAACCATTGCCCGTCGTCGCCGCGAGCCCATGAATTCCGAACCGGGCCATAACCTCGCCAAACGGTACGTATTCGCCGAACGGTGCCAGGTGATGCTTGTCATACACCCCCGCCTGCCGCCCTTCGTCATCCAGAACCACAAGCGAATTGTAGATCCGTGGCCCGTCGCCGCGCTGAATACCAAATATGACGGGCACCCCCTGGGCCGCGTCGGCCATCGCCGCGACAAAGGGCTGCGCACTGCCCAGCCAGGCCGGGACCGAGGTTTCCGGCCAAACGATCAGGTCCGGGCGCGGCCCGGCCGCGGTAAATTCAAGCTGCCGGGTGAAAAAGACCGGTGCGAAATCCGGGTCCCATTTCTGATGTTGCGGTGCGTTGGGCTGCACCAGCCGCACGATCTTGTCCGATGCAACAACCGGCGGGCGGGACAGACCATAGCCTGCGGCCAGCCCCAGAAAACCAACGGCCAGTACCGCCGGAACGGCCAGGTCACGCCAGCGCGCCCGGCCGGCCAGAACCGTGCCCAGCGGCAATGTGACCAGCAGGGTCAGTGCCGCCAAGGCATAAGGACCCGCCAACGACAAGAGCTGGGATACCGGGGTTTCGGTCCAGATCTGCGCCAGCCCCGCCCAGGGAAACCCTGTCAGGACATATCCGCGCGCAAACTCGACCAGCGCCACCACAACGGCCAACAGCCCCCCTTGGGCCAGCGGTGTCAAACGCGTGTCCCGTGACACCCAGAAAGCAGGCGCCCAGAACAGGGCAAGCCCGCTGGCCATGAAAAACAGCGCAAAGGGCGCCATCCACGCGTGGCGGGCGGCGTCGACCTGAAAAGGCTCGGTAAGCCAGGCCAGAGCATGCGCGAAATACCCGGCGGCAAAGGCCCAGCCGATCCAGCCAGCCCGGCGCCGCGTTTCCGCGGTCTGAAACAGGACGCCGACAAGCACCAGAGACACAAGCGTCGCAGGCCAGATGTCGAAAGGCGCCAAGCCAAACGCTCCCAACGCGCCCAAAAGCGCGGCCAGTGCCACTTTTGGAAAGAATGGCCAGCGGCCCATGGGCATCATGCAGCGATGTCGGGCAACAGCACCCGCAACCGTTTGATACGGCGGGGATCGGCATCGATCACCTCGAACTCGGGGCCCTCGGGGTGCAATACGACCTCACCCCGTGCCGGGACACGGCCCGACAACATGAAAACCAGCCCGCCGAGCGTATCAATGCCCTCTTCGTCCACATCCTCGTGACTGGTCAGCGAGCGCCCGATCTCTGCCTCGAACTCTTCGAGCGGGGCGCGGGCCTGCACCACGTAGCACCCCGGCTTTTCCTGCAGCCACAGCTGGTCTTCATCGGCATCGTGTTCATCGGCGATTTCACCGACAACCTGTTCGATCAGATCCTCGATCGTCACCAACCCGTCGACACCGCCATATTCGTCAATGACAAGCGCCATGTGCCGCCGCTCGGTCTGCATCTTGGTCAAAAGCACGCCGATCGACATCGAGGGCGGAACGAACAGCAAGGTGCGCAGCATCGACTGCAGATCAAAATCTGCCGAACCGCCGTTGAACCCGTGCGTCAACGCCAGATCCTTGAGGTGAACAAACCCCAGCGGCGTGTCCAATGTCCCCTCATAGACAGGGATACGCGACAAGCCGCTGTCGCGGAACACCTGCGCCAGTTCGTCCTTGGTGATGGTGGATGGGACCGAAACGATCTCGGCCGACGGGATCGCGACGTCTTCGACGCGCATGCGGTGCAGGTTTACCATGCCCCCGCGTTGGTCTCCGGCCTCATCTTGCCCGTTGACCCTGTTCAACTCGTCCGTGGGATGCGACGCGAATGCGTCAAATATCCGCGACAGAAATCCTGCTTTTTCGTCGTTTTCGATTTCGCCATTCTGTGGTTGCGCGCTATGCGCCGCCCTAGAACTGCCGTCTGTATCGCCCATTTTCCTGTTCCAATAAATCGGGCCAAGCTGCCCTGTCACTCAATATATGGGTCATCAATACCCATTTTGCCAAGTATCTCGACCTCGGTCCGTTCCATCAAAGTGGCGTCCGGGTCACTGATGTGATCATACCCCAACAAGTGCAACGTTCCGTGAACGACCAGATGCGCAACGTGATCGTCCAGCGATTTGTGTGATTCGCGAACCTCACGGGCGCATGTATCATAGGAAATCGCGATGTCACCCAGGCTGATCTCGCCGGTGAAATCGGGACCGGGGGGATCGGGCATCGCTCCGGGTGTGTCGGCAGACAGGTCCTGGGCGGGCCAGCTGAGCACATTGGTCGGCGTTGTTTTGCCGCGAAACTCTGCATTCAAAACAGAGATTCTGTCGTCGTCACAGGCCAGTATGCTGATTTCGCACGCCTCGGGATCAAGGTCGAAATGCCCCAAGGCCACGGTCACCGCACGTTGAAACAGGGCCTCGAACCCGTGCCAGCGTGTATCTTCTATGTTCGCTTCCAGGTTCATCGCGCCAATTCCCAGATTTGGCGACCCGTTTCCGAAATCTTACCCGGTCTGGTTGCCTGTATCCGCCTCATACGCCTCGATGATGGCGGCGACAAGCGGGTGCCGGACCACGTCCTTGGAGGTGAAATAGTTGAAGCTGATATTGGGGATGGTCTTCAGCAACCGTTCCGCATCGGCCAGCCCCGACGCAACGCCGCGCGGCAGATCAACCTGAGAGCGGTCCCCGGTGATGACCATCCGGCTGCCCTCGCCCAGCCGCGTCAGGAACATCTTCATCTGCATTGTCGTGGCGTTCTGCGCCTCGTCCAGAACGACAAAGGCATTGGCAAGCGTCCGGCCCCGCATAAAGGCAAGCGGAGCAATTTCGATCCGCTTTTCCTCGATCAGTTTCGCCAATTGTTTGCCGGGCAGGAAATCGTTCAACGCATCGTAAAGCGGCTGCATATACGGGTCGACCTTGTCTTTCATATCGCCCGGCAAATAGCCCAGTTTCTCGCCGGCTTCGACGGCGGGACGGCTCAGGATGATGCGGTCAACATGTCCGCCAATGAACATCGACACACCAACAGCCACGGCAAGATAGGTCTTGCCGGTCCCCGCCGGGCCGATGCCAAAGGCCAGCTCGTTGTTGAACAGCGACTGGACATAGGCTTTTTGGGCGTCGGTGCGCGGCTCGACAAGTTTCTTGCGGGTTTTGATCTCGACCGTACCGCCCTTGAACATCTCAAGCTGGTCGCCGTCCCGGGTGCCGGTCCCCACCTCGGAATTGCCCATTCGCAACTCGCGATCCACATCGGCGGATTCGACGTCGCGACCGCCCTCAAGCCGCGTGTAAAGCGCCTGTAAAACCTCGATCGCCTGTTTCTGGGCATCGTCGTCGCCCATGACAACCAACTGGTTGCCGCGGCGCACGATCTGGACGGACAGTTTCTGTTCGATCTCGGTCAGGTTGCGGTCGTATTCGCCGCATAGATCAATCAACAATCGGTTGTCGGGAAATTCAACAAGCGCCTCGTGTTGGGGCGTGTCGCTCTGCGGTGGGTTCAGGGCACCGATGGCCAATCCGTTCTCCTGTCTTGGCGTGTACACCCCAAGCGTAGACAACAAGCCTTGGTGGGCGCAAGCGGCAGTTTGAAAAATTCCGCCACAATGACAAAACCGCCAAAGAACCCGGCACTGTTTCGTATCGAACGCACGGGTCTTTTGGCCTGTTGCGACGTTTCAGGTCAGAATCTGTAGTTCAGACCAACGCGCAAACCACGGTAGCTGGGTGTGGACTTGGTCGAGAAGGACGTGCCCAGGTCGACATCCTTGGAATCGAACTGCACATATTCGAACTCACCCGTAATCGACCAGTGTTCGTTGAATTGATGTTCGGCCCCGATACTGGCCGACAGGCCGTCGCGCCGATCATTGTCTTCAAAGGTCTGGGTGCTGCCCCCGCTGGTGATATTGGTCGAGGTGGTGACCTTTCCCCGGACATATCCAAGCGACACAAAATACAGCACGCTGCCGCGTCGGTTGGTCAGGCCATTGCGGAACCGCAAGGACAGCATATCCGAAATCTCGGACCCGGCCTGAACGTTGGACGTACCGATCCGTGCGGAAACCGTGTCTTCGATCGAACCGAAATCATACCCGATTTCAAAGCCATAAACGTAATCGCGCCCGCCGCGTGCCGGCAGAACACCGCGCCATCCGCCCCGAAGGCCGCCGTAGAAACCCGATGGGTCAAGCTCGCCAATTTCCAACGTGCCGCCGGTGGTTCGCAGCCCGAACCGGTCATCGCCGCCCCGCCCGTACCCGGCCGAGAACCCAAGGTAGAATGCGCTGACATCATCAGCAAATTTCTCTGGGCCCACAAGCTGCGGATCGGAAACGGCACCCGTCAGGTTGCCGGCGGTTCCCGGTGTGGCGAGGGCCGCCAGAATCATGCCGAATCCCGCCAACCTTGCCTTCCGCATCAGGCGGATTGTCCAATTAGTCACTCGTACCCTCCTTCGCGGCGAACCGATGCCGGATCGACGCATTACTGCCCTGCCACGGACACGGAAATGGGGCCGTGGATAAATCTAGCCAACCTCGGAACATAGTTCCAAGTCATAAATCAAGGGTAAATTTCGGGGTCAAACACCAAACATGGTGCCAAATCCCTGCAAAACGATCAGATCAGAGCAATTCGCCCGCCAAAGAGTTCGCGCCCGAGGCCTTGATCCGAACGTCGCGCAAATCACCTGTGGCGATATCGGCCCCCGCGACATGCACGGCATGAAGATATTCGGACTTGCCCACCATCTGCCCCGGTTGGCGACCCGGCTTTTCGAACAGAACCCGGACCGTGCGACCGACCATCGAATCCTGAACCTCGCGCTGGTGACGTGTGATCAGCGCCTGCAGGCGCTGCAACCGAGCATCGGCGACGTCCGGGTCCACCTGGGGCCGTTCTGCGGCAGGCGTACCCGGCCGTGTCGAGTATTTGAACGAGTAGGCATAGCCGTATTTGACCTCTTGCACGAGATCCAGCGTCGCCTGAAAATCCTCTTCGGTCTCTTCGGGAAACCCGACGATGAAATCCCCAGACATCAGGATATCAGGCCGCGCCTCGCGGATACGTTCGACCAGCCGTAAATAGCTTTCGGCCGTGTGACTGCGGTTCATGCGCTTCAAAATCTTGTCCGACCCGGACTGAACCGGCAGGTGCAAATAGGGCATCAGCTTTTCACAGGTGCCGTGCGCCTCGATCAGGTCATCCGCCATGTCGTTGGGATGCGACGTGGTAAAGCGAATCCTCTCCAGCCCATCGACCTTGTTCAACTCCCAGATCAGCCCCGCCAGCGTCATGTCGCCATTCGGACCGGCCCCGTGATATGCATTCACGTTCTGCCCCAGCAGGGTGATCTCGCGCACGCCGCGTTCAACCAGATCGCGGGCCTCAGTCAGAATGCGATCTGCCGGGCGGCTGACTTCGGCACCGCGGGTATAGGGCACCACGCAGAACGCACAGAACTTGTCGCAGCCTTCCTGCACCGTCAGAAACGCCGCCGGGGCCCGTTTCGCCTTGGGGCGTGCCTTGAGCTTTTCGAACTTGTCCTCTTCGGGGAAATCCGTGTCCAAGGCCTTTTGCCCGGTGCGGGCCTTGGCCTCCATTTCGGGCAGCCGATGATAGCTTTGCGGCCCGACGACCAGATCGACCATGGGCTGTCGGCGCATGATTTCCTGACCTTCGGCCTGGGCGACACACCCGGCGACGCCGATCTTGAGGTCCGGGTTGTCCGCTTTCAGACCTTTGAACCGCCCCAGTTCGGAATAGACCTTTTCAGCCGCCTTTTCCCGGATATGACAGGTATTCAGCAGGATCATGTCGGCGTCGTCAGGGGTCTTGGTTTCGACATAGCCCTGCCCGCCCAGCGCCTCGACCATGCGTTCACTGTCGTAAACGTTCATCTGGCAGCCATAGGTTTTGATATACAGCTTCTTGGGTTCGGACATGGGACAAGCCTTTGCATTCGCCGGGTCGGCGTCGTCTATACCTATCGAACGCCGCTTGCAATGCTGGCGCAATTACCCGAATTTGACCTGAATTTCCAGTTATCCGGACCCAAAGACCCGATGAAGTACGACTCGCTTGACCAATTCCTGAAAACCGGCCAGGCCGCGCTGGCCAAGGGGCCGGTTGCCCTTATCTTTGCCGAGGATGACGTCGAACTGGCAAGCACGCTGCGCCACCACCTGAACCTTGGGTTCACTGCAACGGTCGTGTTCATGCCCGCCGAGTTTACCCTGGATGACGATCTGGCCGGTCGCGTCCATCGCGTCACGTTCCGTTCAGCACCCCGCACCACGGTCTTCGAGGCCATCAACCGCGTGATCCAGGCCGCGCCGGGGGTCTGGATGTATTACTGCTATAACGCCGAATACCTGTTCTTTCCGTTTTGCGAGACCCGCACGGTCAGTGAAATGCTTGCCTTTCACACCGAGGAACGACGAAACGCCATGCTGTGCCATGTCGTCGACCTGTATGCCGGTGACCTTGCCGCCCATCCCAATGGTGTCGACGCCGAGGGCGCGATGCTGGATCGTGTCGGCTATTACGCCCACACCCGCCATGACAGTGACGGGCAGCCGATGGACCGGCAGTTGGACATGTCTGGCGGGCTGCGCTGGCGGTTCGAGGACCACATTCAATACGAGCGCCGCAGAATCGACCGCATCGCACTGTTCAAATCCGCCAAGGACGTGGCCCTGATGCCCGACCACACGTTCAATGCGCCGGAATACAACACCTATTCCTGCCCGTGGCACAACAACCTGACTGCCGCCATCTGTTCCTTCCGCGCGGCGAAAGCGTTGAAAAGCAACGCCGGATCAACTTTTGACATTGCCAGTTTCCAGTGGCGCAACTCGACACCTTTCGAATGGCATTCGCGTCAGCTGCTTGATCTGGGGCTTATCGAATCAGGACAGTGGTTCTAGGCGGCCCTACCTTCGAAACACCACCGGGAACCAGTCTTCGCGCAGACGTTGTCCCGGTTTCATGTCATGGCCCGGAAACGGCGGTGACGTCGGGCCAGGCCGCTGCACATACCTTGCGTCTTCACCGACCAACCGTAATGAAAAGGCCCGGCGGCGCATGTCAGAACGGTTCCCCCGTGCCCCATGCAATGTCCGAAAGTTGAAAGCAACAGCATCGCCCGGCTGCATTTCGAATTCAACAATCTTCATACCTTCGGCATCCGGATCGGGAACCGGGATATACTGGCCTTCATCGGCGAAAAAACCCTGTTCCGAGACCCAGCGCGTTGGCAGAACTTCTTTTTCCCAAAGGTGCGAGCCCGCCACGCAGCGCAGGGTCGCGTGGCTGACCGGGTCCAGGGGGGACCAGAAACTGACGGTCTGCTGCCCTTCGACAAAGTAATATGGCCCGTCCTGGTGCCAGGGCGTTGCCATCGAGGTTCCCGGCTCTTTCACCAATACATGATCGTGAAACACCTGCACGGTTGGCGATTGCATCAGGTCCGCGGCGACCTCGGCCGCGGCCGAGGTTTCGATCACCGTTCGGAACTGCGGGATACGGGACCAGTTGCAATAATCATCAAAGAACCTGCCGGTTTCCCCGCTTTTCTCGTTTTCCGAAGCATAGGGGCCGGGATCCTGCAAATTGGCTGCGACGCCTGCCCGCAACAGGTCCACATGATCTGCAAACAGCCCTTTGACGAGCACCACGCCGTCGGCCTGGTAGGTGTCTATCATGTCCTGCGAAACAAGGGGATGGGTCATGTAAAGCTCCGTCACGATACGCGATGATCTGCGCATTTTTTGCGACGCGGATCAAACCAAATCATCCGACCTGAGTGGGTCAACTTCCCCGGAATACGCCCGGCGAAAACGCAAGATCGAAGGAGTTGCGCCTGCCTGATCGATCAGTCTGCGATGTCAGCCTTTCTTGCGCAGGCGGATCACCACATCCACCGACGCGATCTCGACGCCTTCGGGTGCTTGGGGCAGACGTTCGATCACCAACTGGTCAGAGGGGGCATCGCTCAGCCGGGCCTCGTCCTCCCAGAAAAAATGGGGATGATCGTGGGTGTTGGTGTCAAAATAGCTTTTTGACCCGTCTACCGTGATTTCCTGCAACACGCCGGCCTCGCAAAAAGCGCGCAGGGTGTTGTAGACGGTGGCCAGCGAAACCGCGTCCCCATTTTCCTTGGCCGATTCAAAAAGGCTTTCCGCCGTTACGTGGCGATGACGCCCATCGCCGACGAGCAATTCGGCCAGGGCAACCCGCTGGCGCGTGGGCCGCAACCCGGCATCAACCAGCCAGTGCGTCGCAATATTTCGGCTCTGAGGTGTCATGAATCCGATACCTGTTTTTGCTGCTTTTATATATAGGTGCCCTCTGCCCGCAATTTCAAATGAAATTCATTCGCAAACAGGCACAAGAGTTACGCCCCGATATGGCCACTGCTCTTGCAGGACCTTGCAAACGGGTGCTAGACGAGGCCAGATATAAAGAACGGACCCCTGGCAGGAGAGGCGGCAGAATGGCCCAATTCCCGAGCAGCTTTGACAAGGACGATCTGCTGAAATGCGCCCGCGGCGAATTATTCGGCCCGGGCAATGCACAGTTGCCGGCCCCGCCGATGCTGATGATGGACCGGATCACCGACATCTCGGCCGATGGTGGCGCGCATGGCAAAGGCCATGTTCTGGCCGAATTCGATATTACCCCGGACCTTTGGTTCTTTGATTGCCACTTTCCCGGCAACCCGATCATGCCAGGCTGCCTGGGGCTGGATGGCCTTTGGCAACTGACCGGCTTCAACCTGGGCTGGCGCGGCTGGCAAGGCCGCGGAATGGCCGTGGGCGTGGGTGAGGTCAAACTGACCGGCATGGTCCGCCCCGACCGCAAGGTGCTGACCTACAAGATTGACTTCAAAAAAGCGATTCAGACCCGCCGCCTGACCATGGGTGTGGCGGATGGTATCGTCGAGGCTGACGGCGAAATGATTTACGACGTCAAAGACATGAGAGTCGTTCTGTCTGATGCCTGAGCCTGACCGGCCCAAACAAGGAGCACGCACATGCGTCGAGTAGTCGTAACCGGTTTGGGGGTTGTCTCCTCGATCGGGAACAATGCCGAAGAGGTTCTAGCCTCGCTCAAATCCGGAAAGTCCGGGATCGAAGCCAGCGAACAGATGGCCGAGCACGGTTTTCGCAGCCAGATCGCCGGGTCGCTCAAGATCGACGTTGCCGAACATGTCGACAAACGCACGCTGCGGTTCATGGGCCCCGGTGCGGCCTATGCCCATATCGCCATGAGCCAGGCAATCGCAGATGCCGGCCTGACCGAGGACCAGGTCGTCAACCCGCGCACGGGTCTGGTGGCCGGTTCGGGTGGACCGTCGACCAGTGCCATGCTGACGGCGCACCAGACGGTTCTGAAAAACGGCGCAACCAAGCGGATCGGGCCCTTTGCCGTACCCAAATGCATGTGTTCGACAATCTCTGCAAACCTTGCGACGGCGTTCAAGATCAAGGGCATCAACTATTCCATCACCTCGGCCTGTTCGACCTCGCTGCACTGTATCGGCAACGCGGCGGAACAGATCATGATGGGCAAACAGGACGTTATGTTCGCGGGCGGCGGCGAAGAACTGGACTGGACCCTGTCATGCCTGTTTGACGCGATGGGCGCGATGTCGTCGAAATACAACGACACGCCCGACAAGGCCTCGCGCGCGTTTGACGAAAACCGGGACGGTTTCGTGATTTCCGGCGGCGGCGGCATCGTCGTACTAGAGGATCTGGACCACGCGCTGGCGCGCGGCGCCAAGATTTATGCCGAAGTTACCGGTTATGCGGCAACCTCGGACGGCCATGACATGGTGGCCCCGTCCGGCGAGGGCGGCGAACGCGCCATGCGTCTGGCACTGGGCACCCTGCCCCAAGGCCGCAAGGTCGATTACATCAATGCCCATGGCACCTCGACCCCGGTCGGAGATGTGGGCGAGGTTGAAGCCGTGCGCCGCATTTTCGGCGAGGGCAACGTGCCGCCGATTTCGTCGACCAAGTCGATGACCGGCCACGCGCAGGGCGCCGCGGGCGCGCTGGAAGCGATCTTCTGCCTGCTGATGCTGGACAATGATTTCATCACGCCGTCGATCAATGTGGATACGCTTGCCGAAGGCATCAGGCCCGGTGAAATTGCGACCGAAGTAGTTGAAAATGCAGGACTGGACAGTGTCATGACCAACAGCTTCGGCTTTGGCGGCACGAACGGGTCCATGATTCTGTCGAAGTATAACGGGTGAATGTGATGTCGGAACTTCTCAAGGGTAAACGCGGCCTGATCATGGGCGTGGCCAATGACCGCTCGATCGCGTGGGGCATTGCCAAGGCCATGCACGAAGCAGGTGCGGAACTGGCATTCACATATCAGGGTGAGGCCTTTGGCAAACGGCTTGAGCCGTTGGCGCAAAGCCTCGGCAGCGATTTCATGGTCGATGCCGACGTCACAGATGACGCATCGCTGGACCGCGCCTTCGACGAATTGGCCGCGCGGTGGCCGACCATCGACTTTGTGGTCCACGCCATTGCCTACTCGGACAAGTCAGAGCTGACCGGGCGTTTCCTGAACACGACGCGGGCCAACTTCAAGCATTCGATGGATGTGTCGGCCTATTCGTTCATCGAGGTTGCCCGCCGCGCCTATCCGCTGATGAAAGACAATGGCGGCTCGCTGCTGACGCTGACCTATCAAGGCTCGAACCGCGTGGTCCCGAACTATAACGTCATGGGTGTGGCCAAGGCGGCGCTGGAATCGGCGACACGCTACCTGGCCAATGACCTGGGCCCCGAGGGCATCCGGGTTAACGCGATCTCGCCCGGTCCGATGAAGACCCTGGCGGGGGCCGCGATCGGTGGCGCACGAAAGACCTACAAGTTCTGCGACCAGAACGCGCCCATGCGGTCGAACGCCACGCTTGAGGCCGTCGGCGGCACCGCCGTGTATCTCACGTCCGAGGCAGGCGCCTGCACGTCGGGCGAAATCATCCGCGTTGATGGCGGGTTCCACGTGCTTGGAATGCCACAACCCGATTTCATGTGACCATATCTTTCCCTGCCGACGCCAAGATTTAACCATCTTTCGACGGCAGGGATAGACCCATGAAAAAGCTTGAACAGATCATCGCAAATAATGCACGCGCATCCAATTCGGGTCGTCGAGTCGGTTTGCGCGGAGGCCGCGCCCGCATCATGCTGCTGACGCTGACCACATTGCTGGTCTTGTTCGTCTTTTACACCCAACCGCCGGTTCAGGCGGCGATCGGAGCACTTTTGGATAAACTGCCGCGCCCCTAGGGCGTGACGCTCAGTTGATCGAAACAACCTCGATATCAAAAATCAGGTCTTGCCCGGCCAGCGGGTGATTGGCGTCCAGCGTCACGGTCGCCTCGTTGGCATCGACGACAGTAACCGGCAGCGCCTGCCCATCCGGCGTCTGCATCTGCAACTGGGTTCCGGGGTCCAGCGGAATGTCGTCGGGGATACCCTCGCGCGGGATTTCCTGGCGCATGGACGGGTTGATCGGGCCATATGCCTCGGTACAGGGCACCTCGACGCGCTTTTTCTCACCGACTTCCATACCCGGCATCGCCGAATCCAGGCCCGGAATGATTTGACCGGAACCGACCGCGAATTCCAGTGGCTCGCGCCCTTCCGAACTGTCGAAAACATTGCCGTCCAGCAAGGTCCCTTTGTAATGGATGCGAACAGTGTCGCCTTGTTTGATCGCTGTCATGGTGGCCCCCGGCCTGCAAGAAATTGAACGCGCAACCCTAGTGGTTAACACGTTATTGTAAACCCTGGGGTCTTTCGTGTTCTGCAAGCTTGTGCCAACCTGCGCCGAAACCGAAAGAGAGAGACCGATGGCAATCACGACTTGTGTATTCGACGCGTACGGGACTTTGTTCGACGTTGCAGCAGCTGCACGTCAAGCCGCCGACGAACCCGGCTTCGAACGCCTGCGCGACAAGTGGCCCGAACTGGCCAGCCACTGGCGCCTGAAACAGTTGCAATACACATGGTTGCGTGCCGTGGCCGATGCCCATGGCGATTTCTGGGACGTGACCCAGGATGGTTTGGACTGGGCGCTTGAGGCGACCGGGTTGCAGGGCGACGACCGCCTGCGGCAGCGCCTGTTGGACCTCTATTGGGAACTGGAGGCCTATGCCGAGGTTCCGCAAATGCTGCGCGCGCTGAAAAAGGCAGGGCTGCAAACCGCGATCCTTTCCAACGGGTCCCCCCCAATGCTTAGCGGCGCGGTCAAATCGGCCGGTATTCAGGACCTGCTGGACGATGTTCTATCGGTTGAAAGCGTTGGGGTCTTCAAGCCGGACGCCCGTGTCTATGCCCTGGTAGAAGACCGTTTCGGCTGCGCCCGCGACGAGGTGCTGTTTGTCAGCTCGAACGGGTGGGATGCCGCCGGGGCCAGCGGGTACGGGTTTGTGACCGCCTGGGTCAACCGGGCGGGCGAACCGATGGACCGCCTGCCATGGACACCGGCACATGTCCTGACCGATCTCACGACGATTCCGCAATTGGCGGGGCTTTGATGGCCTTTTCCGCCGACTCTGGCCGGGATGGGTGCGTGACATGCTTCAAGAACAGGAAGTTTCATGAGCTCCATTGAAATGATCGAAGCCGCGGCCGAGCGGCTGAGCGGACATGTAAGAAGAACCCCGATCCTCACCTCGCCATTCCTGGATGAAATCGCCGGGCGCCGGGTTCTGGTCAAACCCGAATGTCTGCAACACACGGGCAGCTTCAAGTTTCGTGGTGCCTGGTCCGCAATTTCTGCATTGGACGACCACACGCGCGGGCGGGGCGTTATCGCCTATTCCTCGGGCAATCACGCGCAGGGCGTGGCGCTTGCCGCATCCCGGCACGGGATCGGCGCGGTTATTGTGATGCCGTCGGACGCCCCGCAACTCAAGATCGCCAATACGCGGGCGCTGGGGGCCGAAGTCGTGCTTTATGACCGCCAAAACGAAAGCCGCGAAGCAATTGGCGAGGCAATAGCACAGGAACGGGGGCTGACGCTGATCCGGCCTTATGACGAACCTCAGGTCATCGCAGGTCAGGGCACTACGGGTCTGGAGATTGCAGAACAGGCCCACGCGCTTGATGTGACCAAGGCCGACGTCTTGGTGTGCTGCGGTGGTGGCGGGCTGACATCCGGCATCGCGCTTGCACTGGAAAGCCGCGCTCCCAGCCTGCGCGCGCGCCCCTGCGAGCCCGAAGGGTTTGACGACGTCAGGCGCTCGTTGGAAACGGGCCAGATACAGAACAACAATGCGTCATCGGGCAATATCTGTGACGCCATCCTGACGCCGCAACCGGGGCAAATAACCTTTCCGATCATCAAACGCCTGTGCGGACCGGGTTTTGCGATAACCGAAGAAGAGGCATTGCGCGCCATGGCCCTTGCCTTTGTGCGCCTCAAAATCGTTCTGGAACCCGGCGGGGCGGTGTCACTGGCGGCGGCGCTGTTCAGACCCGATGAAATCGAAGGGGACGCCGTGATCGTCGTGGCGTCGGGCGGCAATGCGGACCCGGACATTTTTGGCCGGGCGTTGGAATTCCTTACCTGACAAAGCGTCGCAACCGGTGCAATCTGCCCCGCACGGCCCCCAGACAAAAAAACAAAGAAAGCAAGACAGGATGCAAATTGCTGATCTCAAAGACGTGCGATTGCACTACCGGATCGACGGAGATCCGGACGGGCCGCCGGTTGTCTTTGCCAACGCGTTGGGAACGGACATGCGCCTGTGGGACCAGGTTGTGCCGCAGCTTTCGGACAAACTGCGGATCATACGCTTTGACAAACGCGGCCATGGCCTGTCATCCCAACCACCGGCCCCGTATTCGATGGGCGCGCTGGTCCGCGACGCCGAGGGGTTGCTGGATTTCCTTGGGGTCAAAGACTGCGTGTTCGTGGGCCTGTCCATAGGCGGCATGATTGCCCAAGGTCTGGCCGTCAAGCGGCTGGATCTGATCCGGGGGTTGGTCCTGTCCAACACGGCGGCAAAGATTGCCACGCCGGCGACATGGCAGACCCGAATGGACGCGGTAAAAGCCGCAGGCATCGAGGCCATCGCGGACGCGACCATGGAAAGGTGGTTTACCAAGGCGTTTCGCGCAACCCCGCAGGCGGCCCTGTGGCGCAACATGATGGTGCGTCAGCCGGTCGACGGATACCTTGGATGCTGCGCCGCGGTTTCGGGGACGGATTTTTACACCCCAACCAGCGGACTGCGCCTGCCGACCCTCGGGATCGCGGGCAACGACGACGGGTCCACCCCGCCCGATCTGCTCCGCGAGACAGTCGACCTGATACCGGGTTCCCGGCTTGAGCTGATGCGCAAGGCGGGGCACCTGCCTTGTGTGGAACGGCCAGCGGCCTATGCCGAGATTCTGGACCGTTTCCTGCGTGAAATTGGACATATCTGAAGGAGAAGCGCCTTGGCCGACATATTGCTCGTCCATGGGTCCTGGCACGGCGCCTGGTGTTGGCGCGACCTGCTCCCCGAGCTGGCCGAACTTGGCCATGACGCGCACGCCATCGACCTGCCCAGTCACGGATCGGACCCGACGCCCGTGTCCGACGTCACCCTGGAGATGTGCCGCGACGCAGTGCTGGCGGCATCATCACCCGACACGATTGTCCTTGGGCATTCCTGGGGCGGCTACCCCATAAGTGCCGCCGCCGAATCCGACCCGCAAGCAATGCGCGGCCTGATTTACCTGTGCGCCTATGTTCCGCAATCCGGGCTGTCGATGGTGGACATGCGCAAGCGCGGCCCCCGGCAATTGCTGGACGGCGCGCTTGAGAAATCCTCGGACGGGCTGTCCTGCACTGTGCGACCGGACCGGGTGCAAGACCTGTTCTACCACGATTGCCCTGCCAATACCCTTCCGTTTGCATTTGCACGCCTGTGCCCGCAAGCCATCCTGCCACAGGATACACCGCTGACCCTGAGTACACGTTTCGGGCAGGTTCCGAAGGCCTATATCCGTTGTACCGACGACCGGACCATACCGCCCGAGTACCAGGAAGAGATGAGCCGCTGCGCGACGCCCGAAATGCGGCACAATATCGACAGCTCTCATTCGCCGTTTTTTGCCTGCCCCCGAGACCTGGCCGGGATCATCGACCAGATCACCAGGGCATTTTGAACGCAACGCCCGGCACCTGCCGGGGGCAGCCCCGGATGCGCGATGGCAGGCCTGGCCATCGCAGGCTTTTCAGCACTCGGTCCCGACGATAGGGTTCCGCAATCGATTAGAGTTTCGGATCCCATGCGCCTGCCCTTTTTGTTTGTTCTCAGCACGGTAATGATCGACGCAATGGGCATCGGGCTCGTGCTGCCGATCATGCCCGAACTCATTCTGGATGTGCAGGGCGGCACCTTGGCCAGCGCCGCGGTCTGGGGAGGCGTGCTCAGCACCGCTTTTGCGACGATGCAATTTCTGTTTGGCCCGGTATTGGGCAACCTGTCCGATGCCTTTGGCCGCAGGCCCGTCTTGCTGGTTTCTTTGGTCGTGATGGCGTTGGATTATGTGGTGATGGCGTTGGCGGGCAGTATCTGGGTGCTTTTGGCAGGGCGTATCGTGGGCGGCATAACGGCCGCAACGCATTCAACGGCGGCTGCATTCATGGCCGATGTATCGCGGCCGCAGGACAAGGCTGCAAATTTCGGCCTGCTGGGGGCCGCGTTTGGCATCGGCTTTGTCCTGGGCCCGTTGCTTGGCGGTCTGCTTGGCGAATTTGGAACCCGCGCGCCGTTCTGGACGGCCGCCGGATTGTCGGCGCTGGGCTTTGGCCTGGGCCTTTTGGTCATGCCCGAAACCGTCACCGAAAAAACGCGCAGACCTTTTTCATGGAACCGGGCGAACCCCGCAGGATCGCTTCGGGCAATCGCGGCCCTTCCCGGGATCAGGCCGCTGCTTTGGGTCTATTTCCTCTATTCCGTCTCAATCTACGTCTACCCGGCAATCTGGTCCTATTTCACGCTCGAACGTTTCGGCTGGTCGCCGCAGATGATCGGCATTTCGCTGGGCCTGTATGGCATCGGGATGGCGGCGGTTCAGGGCGGGCTGATCAGACCGGCAACCCGTTATCTTGGTGAACGTGCCACCGTTATCCTCGGGATGGGGTTCGAGATACTCAGCTTTGCCCTGCTGGCCTTTCTGACCAGCGGAGCAATTGCCATGATGCTTATTCCGGTCACGGCACTGGGGGCCGTGGTCACACCTGCGCTTCAGGCCATGATGTCGCGCGCAACGCCAGACAGCCAACAGGGCGAATTGCAGGGAGTGTTGACCGCGCTGCAAGCCTTGTCGATGATTCTGTCGCCGTTGGTGATGACAACCATCTTTGCGCAATTCGTGAAACCGGGCGGCACAGTTTACCTGCCGGGCGCCCCATTCCTGTTGGCGCTTGCGCTGATGCTGGTGGGTTTCGCGGTTTTCTTCCGTTCGAGGCCGGCCGTGACGTGACAACACAACTTTCTGACGTTTTCCACCTTGCGGCAGACGCACAGAAACGCCACCGTTTCCACAAAGCCAAACGGGGAAACCATGCAAACCATCAAAGCTGCAGTTTGTCGCGCCTTTAACGAACCTCTGGTGATCGAGGATATCCAGATCGCACCGCCCGGCACAGGCGAGGTCGAGGTCACTTTGGACGCGGTGGCGATTTGCCATTCCGACATCACCTATGCCAGCGGCGCATGGGGCGGTTTTCTGCCTTCGGTCTATGGGCACGAAGCCGCGGGCGTCATCACGGCTGTCGGCGATTCAGCCGGGGACTTTTCCGTCGGCGATTCCGTTGTCGTGACCCTTATCCGGGCCTGCGGGTCCTGCCCGTCCTGCGCAAGCGGAAAGCCAACCGTCTGCGAGACACGCTATGACGCGGTCAAGGGCCCCCTGCGCACGGCCGATGGCGGGCCGTTGGAACAGGCCATGGCCTGTGGCGCCTTTGCCGAAAAAGTCGTGGTCAGCCATCGCCAAATCGTCAAGATACCGTCCACCATGCCCAAGGATGTGGCCTGTTTGCTATCATGTGGCGTGATCACAGGGGTTGGTGCCGCCGTCAACGCGGCGCAGCTGCGCCCCGGACAGGACGTGGTCGTGATCGGCGCGGGCGGCGTCGGGCTGAACGCCATTCAAGGCGCGCGCCTTGCCGGGGCCCGTCGCATCGTCGCCGTGGACATGACCGAAGACAAGCTTGAGATCGCCAAGGAATTCGGCGCCACGCACGGCGTGCTGGCAACGCTCGATAGCCCCTGGAAAGCGGCCTACAAGGCGATGGGCGGTCGCGGCGCGGATGCCGTCCTGATCACGGTCGGCGCCATCCCCGCCTATGACCAGGCCCCCCGATACCTGGGACCGGGCGGCAAGGCCGTGATGATCGGGATGCCGCATTCGGGCGCTCAGGCCAGCTATGAACCGGTTATCCTGGCCGCGCTTGGGCAGGGAATGGTGGGTTCAAAAATGGGCGACGTCGTCATTCAGCGCGACATTCCCTGGATGATTGACCTGTACGAGCAGGGGCGCCTGTTGCTGGACGAACTGATATCCGGGCGCTGGACGCTGGATCAGATCAATGATGCCATCACCGATACCAAGACGGGTTCGGCCAAGCGCAACGTGATCCTGTTCGACAGACAGTCGTAACCCGATCAGGACCCCGCAAGAAAGGCCCCCCCGATGAAGCTGCAAGATCTCGACGTCATCATTACTGCTCCGCCCGCGCCCGGTTGGGGCGGGCGCTATTGGATTCTGGTAAAAGTCACGACCGATACCGGTATTACCGGATGGGGCGAATGCTATGCCTCGTCGATCGGCCCGCAGGCCATGACCCATGTAATCCGCGATGTGTTTGAAAGGCATATGGCGGGCGAAAACCCCGAGAATATCGAGCTGATGTTCCGCCGCGCCTATTCCAGCGGGTTCACCCAGCGTCCCGATCTGACCGTCATGGGGGCTTTTTCGGGGCTCGAAATTGCCTGTTGGGACATTCTGGGAAAAGACCGGGACAGGCCCGTCTACGCGCTTTTGGGCGGGCGCATGAATGACCGAATCCGGGCGTATACCTACCTCTACCCGCTTGCGCAGCATAACCTGACCGATTTCTGGACCTCGGCCGAACAAGCCGGGGAATGTGCCGCCGAAATGGTGCGGCGAGGGTTTACCGCAGTCAAGTTCGACCCGGCCGGTCCCTATACGATCCGGGGCGGGCATATGCCGGCCATGTCGGACATTTCGCTGTCGGTGGGTTTTTGCAAAGCCATTCGCGACGCCGTCGGCGACAAGGCCGATTTGCTGTTCGGGACACATGGCCAGTTCAACACGGCCGGTGCCATTCGCCTGGGGCAGGCGATCGAGCCTTATGCGCCGTTGTGGTTTGAAGAACCGACCCCCCCCGACATGATCGAGGACATGGCCCGCGTTGCGCGGAATGTCCGCATCCCGGTGGCAACGGGTGAACGGATGACAACCAAGGCCGAATTTGGCGCAGTCCTGCGGGCCGGGGCCGCCGAGATTCTGCAGCCGGCGCTTGGCCGCGCCGGAGGCATCTGGGAGATGAAGAAAGTCGCGGCCATGGCCGAGGTCTTCAACGCGCAGATGGCTCCCCATCTGTACGCAGGGCCGGTAGAATGGGCGGCGAATGTCCACCTGGCCGCGTCAATCCCGAATATCCTGCTGCTGGAAACCATCGACACCCCGTTCCACGATCAGTTGATCAAGGGCACAATTCGCGTTCAGGACGGCTTTGTCGTTCCTCCGACCGCACCCGGCCTTGGGATCGAGGTCGACGAGGACCTGGCGCGCGCCAACCCCTATACCGGGGACGGTTTGCACCTGCAGATGCAGGAAGACCCCTGCGACTATCACGGCGGCAACAACTTTCAGGGCGGTGCCCCCGCGCGGGAGGGGTGACAAACCGGCCTGGATTGGGGCATATTACTGCAGCCCAATTCAGCAAACGGACACCAAGTGACTGTTCAGGATACCACCCTTCAGAACCTGCCCCCCGAAACGCCGGCAGATATGAAACAAAGCGCCGCACAGGCTGCGGCCTTTCTCAAGACGCTGGCGCATGAAGGCCGCCTGATGATCCTGTGTCACCTGGGCACCGGAGAACGTTCCGTGGGCGAGCTTGAGGCGTTACTGGACATCCGGCAGGCCGCAGTCAGCCAGATGCTTGCACGACTGCGCGAAGAGGGTTTGGTTTCGACGCGCCGCGAAGGCAAGACAATCTATTACTCGCTGCGGGACGGAAACACCGCCAAGGTCATCGACCTTTTGTACGCGCTGTTCTGCCAGCCCCAGGACTGAGCGCGCCTAGCTGGACACGTACCCGGCCACAACCTGCAACAGCTTGAACGCCGTGGCTGCATCATTTTCAACGACGGCCAGAAATTCCTCTTCGCCGATCCGCAGGCAGGTCAGTTCGGTCTCGGCCACCATGCTAAGGGCGCGCGGTTCTTTTCGGATCAGCCCCAGTTCGCCGACCAACGTGCCGCTGCCGACCCGCGTGATCAATTGATCCGGGCCGGTGTCCTGCGGCAGGTACAACCCGGCCTCACCCTCGATGATCATATAGGCGCCATCGGTCGGCTGGTCGTCCTTGAGGAACACGATCTCGTTCGCCTGCGCCTGGTACCAGCGGGCCCCAAAGGCCAACAGGCGCAGCTGGCGCCGGTCCAAGCCCGAAAATAGCGGCGTCTGCTCCAGCGCTCTGAGCTTGCGCGCCAGGTCGGCAGAGGCCGCGCCGTCGCTTTCCGCATCCGCCGGGGCCTGATCGGACACGACCCTGCCCTGGCGGATCTCGACAAACAGGTCAAAGACATCCGGGTTCTGGAACTGGTCGTTCAGGTACACGACGGTGGTGTCCGGCAACAGCTCTCGCAGGTTCTTGAAGACCGCAATCTGCGTACCCATATCAAAACTGGCCAGCGCGTCCTCCAGCACCAGAATATCCGGTTTCTTGATGGTCGCGCGCGTGAACGCCATGGGTTCCGCCAAAGATGCAGGCAGGTTTTGCCCGCCAAGCGAGACCGGAACATCATATATCAGTTCGATCACCAGCGGGCGCGCGCCATGCTCCGCCATGACGTCCAAAACAAGCTTGCGCACCTCGTCCGACCGCGCTCCGCCGACCTGGCTGACCTTACCGAACAGGGCATTTTCCAGAACCGTCATACCCGGCGCAAACTCGGTCATCTCCAAGGGCGCAAACACATCGTCCAGCGACTCCATCAACTTGGCCGAGTGGCTGTGCCGCAACTCAAGGATACGGCATTTCAATTCATCCGAAAACGCCGGGCCGATCTGTTCTGCCGAAATCACGAACGGCACCGCCAGCAAGGTGGCCAACTGGGTGTCGTCCAGCCCCTTGGCCCCGTCCGTGCGGGTCTTTTCAACCAGTTCAACCGCCGTTTCATAGGTGGATGCATCCAGCCCAAGCTTTCTGAACAAGGGATGATCTGTGCCATCCAACCCGAAAATCTGCCGCAACATGTCGATCACATCGCGGGTCAGGTTGATCAGCGTTTCATCCAACCCCAACTCGCGCAATTGTCCAAGGAAAACGGTCTGCTGCGACAACAGCAACTGGGTCACAGGAACGCGCGGCGTTGCGAACAAAAGGTTTTCGGCAACAGGCAGGGCGGCGTTATAGGCGTCGCGGTGAAAGATAAGCGCCTGCTGCTCCAGCCCGGCCTTGCGCACGGCCGCCTGGACCGCCGGGCGCAGCTCTATCAGCTTGGACGCAAGATCCGAATGCATGTCGGCGTCGAAAACCTGCTCGGCGCCGCGCTGAAACAAGGTCGCCCCCGACCCCATCCCGTCGATGAGCCGCAGCCACCAGTCGCGCAACAGGGCCGCGTTTTCAAACCCGGCAAGCGATGGGTCCAGCCAGTCCACCTTGTAGGGGTCCGCGCTGTTTCCGGCACGCAGGGTTTCGCTGAAATGGGGGTCGTCCGAGGTATCCGACAAGGGCCTGAACCGCATCGGCATCATGACATTGTCACCCAAGGTGCCCTGAAACATGATCGGGCGCGACGTGGCATGCCCGATCCGGGCGGCAACGACGGCTTGATGCACTGTCGACAGGTTCAGGTCCCCGATCCTGACGGTTCCGGCGCTGGGCAATATCTCGCGGGTCAGAAGTTCGGCCATCGCGCGCCGGTCTTCCTCGCTGGGAGCCGCAATGGCAATGGTTTTCCCGGCGGGAAAGCTGAGGTTCAGATCATCCAGGACCTGGTTGCCGTCCATATCCCGCACGGATACCTGATCCAGTGTGATGTCCCCCGCCAGCCTGGGCTGCGCATCGGGTTCGCCGTCAAACAGCGTTTCCTCGATCATCCCAGAGGGTGCGAAGCGTTCAACGACCACGTCCCAGCGCAGCGACATGTCCTGTGTCTGGTTGTAATATGTCAGCAGTTCCTTCCATGGCGAGCTCAGGTCCTTATAGGCCGCCAGGGCCGCCACCAGCGCGCCAAGGGAAACCGAGCCCTGCAACACCAGAAGACCGCCAACAAGGTAGAACATGAACGGTGTCAGTTGCGAAATGAAGTTATTGATAAACTTCATAAAGAACTTTTTCTGGTAGATCTCGAACCGGATACCGTACAGCCGCCCCAACTGATCCGAGATCATTGCCCTGCGATACCGCCAGCCGCCATTGGCCCGCAGCGTCGCGGCCCCGGCCGCGTTTTCGCCGATCTGCGCGGCAAGCACGCGCACCTCGTGGATGCGGCGCTTGTTCAGCAGGTTGATCTGGCGCTGCAATCGCGGAATCAGCCAGGCCTGAAGCGGGATCAGCGCAACCGCGGCCAACCCGAACCAAACGCTTTGCAGAAAGAGAAAGGACAGGATGGTCAGCATCTGGCCGGCCTGCAGGACCGGCTGGCTGATCGCATCCCCCATCAACCCGCCCATCGGTTCGCTTTCGGCGGTAACCATCGAAACCAGTTCACCCTGGCTTACGCGTTCGAAATACGGCTGCGGGAACCGCAGCGCCCGGCTGATCAACTGATACCGAAGCCGCCGCAGCATGCGTTCACTCAGAACACCCTTCATGGTGTTGATCCGCATCTTCATCAACCCATGTGCCAGAACGGCGGCCAAAAAGGCGAAACACAGGATCATCAAAAAGGTTGTCTGCGGCAGATCATATCCCCAGACATTGACCACCGAACTGGTCGCACCGATTGCGTCGTTGATAATGCGCTTGGGCAATTCCAGCGTCAGGTACAGCAACGGAAACAACGTCGCAGTCACCGCCAACAGAATGAACTGATCGCGTTTGGAATATTTCCAGATAAACCCGAAGATAGAGCGTTCTATGGATCCTGCCCCTACTGCTGACCCGAAAGATCAAATCGGTGATATTGATGCAAATTCAATAGGCTGAAGTTACATTATTCTCGTCAATCTAGGCAAATAGTTTCCCCTGCGTCACAAGTTCGTACTTGTGTGAACTAGTTCATTTGCGCAACCTGTCATTAGACCATAGGCTTGGATTTAAGGACGATATCGGGAGGGTGCTTTTGCCTGCGACCGTTGGCACAGTGTTGCTTTTGCTCTGCTTGCTGCAGATCAAGCACATGTTTGCCGATTACTACCTGCAAACTCCGAAAATGCTTTCGGGGCGCGGAGAGTATTTGCACATGGGACGAGCCCAGCATGCCGCGGTGCATGCCGTGGGCTCTGCCGTCGTTTTCCTGTTGTTCGGGGCACCGCTTGCCTTTGTCTTTGTTATTGCCGGGCTTGAATGGATCATTCATTTCAATATCGACTTCGCCAAGGCCCGGTATTCGGACAAGAAACAGCTTCAACCCAATCAGGCCGCCTTTTGGCGCGCTGCGGGGTTGGACCAATGCCTGCACAACCTGACCTATGTAGCCATGGCCTGGGCATGGGTGACCTACGCCTGAGACCGTTCAGGTTTCGACCGGCTGATTGCGCTTGATTGTGCGCAAGACGACATTGGTCTGCGCGCTTGCCACGGCTGGCAGGCGAAACAGAAAATTCTCGAGAAATTCGTTATAGGCTGCAAGGTCGCGACACAGCACCCGCAGGTGATAATCAGCCTGCCCCGTTGTCGAATAGCATTCCTGCACTTCTGAACTGGTCTCGATTGCCCGGATGAATTCGATGATTTTGTCCGGATCGTGACGGGTAAGATGTACATGGACGATTGCTTCGAATGTCAGCCCCAGGGCTGGCGGGTGGACAAACGCGCCGTAGCGTTCAATCACGCCCGCGTCCTCGAACGCGCGGACCCTGCGCCACAGGGCTGACGCGGACATACCCACCGCTTGCGCCAGATCGGCATTGGAAACGCGGCTGTCTTTCTGCAGCAGCGTCAATATTCGGCGGTCTTTGTCATCCAGCTTGATCATTTCGGATGAAGTAACCGATTCCATGCACCAAGTCGAATAATTTACCCAAAATTAAAGCGGTTCCCGCGAAATACGGCACAACTATCCAGATCCAAGGGGCTAAAATAACCAAACCCACCGGCAAAATCCATGGACCACAGCTATGAGCCTGCATGACCCCGCGCCCCGCACCTATCAGCTTGAGGATCGTTATGCCCTGACCCAAGGCCGGGTCTTTCTGACCGGCACACAGGCGCTGGCCAGGATCATGATGGACCAAGCCCGGCGCGACCGGGAAGCCGGTTTGAACACGGCCGGGTTCGTGTCAGGCTATCGCGGATCGCCGCTGGGCGGGCTGGACCTGGAGCTTTGGCGCGCCAAGGAGCGGCTGGGAAACGACCGCATCACCTTCATGCCCGCCGTCAACGAAGACCTTGGCGCAACTGCTGTTCTGGGCGCACAGCAGGCCACGCTTGATCCGCAATGCGAGGTCGAGGGCATATTTTCCATGTGGTACGGCAAAGGCCCCGGTGTCGACCGGTCGGGCGATGCGTTGAAACACGGCAATGCCTATGGCTCGGCGCCAAAAGGTGGCGTGCTGGTGGTTGCTGGTGATGACCACGGCTGCGTCAGTTCGTCGATGCCCCACCAGTCGGACGTGGCCTTTATGGCTTGGTTCATGCCGACGCTGAACCCCTCCTCGGTCGAGGAATACCTGGAATTTGGCGAATACGGTTTTGCCCTGTCACGGTTCTCGGGCACCTGGGTCGGGTTCAAGGCGGTTTCCGAAACGGTGGAAAGCGCCCGCTCGGTCGCGTTGAAACCTGACCGCCACTTTACCCAACCGCAGATCGAAACCCCTGCGCGTGGCCTGCATGTGCGCACCGCTGATCTGCCCTCGCCCGAGATCGAAACCCGCATCCAGCACAAGCTGCGGGCCGTGCGCGCCTTTGCCGAAGAGAACCCGATAGACCGGCGCATCTACGACATCGGCAACGCAATATTTGGATTTGTGACCACAGGCAAAGGCCATCTTGACCTGATGGAGGCCCTGCGCCTGCTGGGTCTGGACAAGGCCGCCTGCCGCCGCCTTGGCATTGACATATACAAGGTCGGTATGGTCTGGCCGCTGGCGCGCCGAAACGCCCTGCGGTTCGTCAAAGGCAAGGCCGAGGTGCTGGTGGTCGAGGAAAAACGCGGCATCATCGAAAGCCAGTTCAAAGAGTATTTCTATGACTGGCCCGGCGACAAGCCGCACAAGATGGTTGGCAAATATGATAGCCACGGCGAGCCGCTGATCCCCTGGACCGGAGAGCTGAGCCCCCTGATTCTGGCCCCGATCGTGGCCGCCCGACTTGACACGTTCTTTCCCGACGAAAACCTGCCCGCCAAGGCGCGGGCGCTGACCAAGACGCCGCCGCCCGTGATCAACCTGTCCGGTGCAACGCGGACGCCCTATTTCTGCTCGGGCTGTCCGCACAACACCTCGACCAAGGTGCCCGAGGGCTCGACGGCGGCAAGCGGGATCGGCTGTCACGTCATGGCTTCGTGGATGGATCGTGAAACGGTCGGTTATGCGCAGATGGGGGGCGAAGGCGTGCCGCATGTGGTTGCGTCGAAGTTCAACGGCGGCAAGCACATCTTTCAGAACCTGGGTGAAGGGACGTGGTATCATTCGGGTTCACTGGCAATCCGACAGGCCGTCGCCGCAGGGACGAACATTACCTATAAAATCCTCTATAACGACGCGGTTGCCATGACCGGCGGCCAGCCCGTTGACGGCCCGGTCAGCGTTGCGGGCATTGCCCAGACCTGTCGCGCCGAAGGGGTCGCGCGCATCGCGCTGGTCTCGGACGACATTGGCAAGTTCCCCCACGCAGACTTTCCAGCGGGGACTACGTTCCATGATCGTGACGAGATGGACCCGCTGCAACGCGAACTGCGCGACATCCCCGGTGTAACGGTCCTGATCTATGAGCAGACCTGCGCCACCGAAAAGCGTCGCCGACGCAAACGCGGGACAATCGCGGACCCCTCGACATTCGTCTGGATCAACGATCTGGTCTGCGAGGGATGCGGCGATTGTTCGGTCGCGTCGAACTGCCTGAGTGTCGAGCCGCGCGAAACGCCCCTGGGCCGCAAGCGCAAGATCAATCTAAGTTCGTGCAACAAGGATTATTCCTGCCTGAACGGGTTTTGCCCAAGCTTCGTGACTGTCCAGGGCGCATCCCGCCGAAAGCAGCCTGTTGATCTGGACCTGAGCGCGCTGGAAACCGATCTGCCCAATCCTGACCTGCCATCGCTCAACACCCCGTATGACCTGCTTGTCACCGGCGTGGGCGGGACCGGGGTCGTCACTGTTGGCGCGCTGATCACTATGGCCGCGCATCTGGAAGGCAAAGGCGCGTCGGTGCTGGATTTCACAGGTTTTGCGCAGAAATTCGGTACGGTCCTAAGCTATATCCGGCTGGGCACAGGGCCAGATACGCTCAATCAGGTTCGCATTGACCAAGGCGCTGCAGATGCGGTGATCGGCTGCGATGTCGTGGTCAGTTCGGCGCCCAAAGCCTCGGCCCATTATCGCCGGGGCACCCGTGTCGTGCTGAACCGGGCCGAAATGCCGACCGGCGATCTGGTCCTGCGCCGCGATGCACAATTGCAGGTCGATGCCCGCGAACAGGCCATCGCCGAGGTCGTGGGGGCCGAGAACCTGTCGGGGTTTGACGCAAACGCCATGGCCGAGGCGCTGTTGGGGGATGCGGTCTTTGCCAATGTCATCATGCTGGGCCATGCATGGCAGCAGGGACTTGTACCCGTATCCCACAGCGCCCTGGCCCAGGCGATCCGGCTGAACGGCGTTGCTATTGAGAAGAACCGCCTGGCCTTTGCCATTGGCCGTTGTCTGGCCGTTGCCCCCGACCGTATTCAGGGGTTACCTCAGCCGGAACTGGCACGGGAAACCCTGGATCAGATGATTGCCCGCCGCACCGCATTCCTGCGCGACTATCAGAGTGCCGCCTATGCGGAACGCTTTGCGCACCGCATTGCAGCGCTCCGCGCGCTGGATCCCCCGCCGTCGGATCGCATTGTCCGCACGGTGGCCAGCAACCTGTTCCGCTTTATGGCGTACAAGGACGAATTCGAGGTGGCGCGCCTGCAAACGTCGCCCGCCTTCACCGCCGAACTGGCCCAGCAGTTCGATGGGGCGTTCAAAACCAAGTATCACTTTGCGCCGCCAATCCTGAGCTGGCGCAAGGACGCACGCGGGCGACCTGTCAAATTTGCCTTTGGCCCGTGGATAAAGCCCGTGCTGACCATCCTGGCCCGGGCCAAGGGGCTGCGTGGTAAAATGTGGAACCCCTTCGGTTACCATTCCGAGGCGCGCCTGCACCGGGATATTCTGGCCTGGTATGACGCCCTGATTGATCAGTTTGTGGCTGATAACCCCGCCGCTTCCAGGGACGATTGGCCAGAGAAGCTTGCGGCCGCAGATGAGATCCGCGGCTATGGCCCGGTGCGCGCGGCCAGTTTCGAAGCCGCGCGCAATCAGGTGACCTAGCCCAGGACCGAGAAACTGCTTTCAGTGTTGATGGATCGCTTGCGCGAGTAGAACCCGACATCGATACTGCGCTGGATATTGGGCAGTTCAAACTGAAGCGGCGCGGTGTCGTGATCCGCGCCGCCTTCACAATAGTCGATCAGCGCAGTCATCATCTTGCCCGCAATTGGCGCGTTCTTGTACTGGTTGCCGCTGGTGCCACACGCCATGTAATATCCCGGCAAGCTGGATTTGTCATAGATCGGAATCCAGTCGGTCGATGCGTCATAAAGGTCGACAACGCCGCGCGTCCTTGAGGGGATGCCAAGGCTGGGCACACGCTGCGCATAGCGCATCGCCTGCGTGGTCCATTGGTCGGTAAAATCGTGGTCATAGGTCTTGTCGTCCTTGCACCACTGATGCGGATCGCATTCCGGGTCTTCCGAGCCGATCAGGATATGGTTGCCATGCTCAGGCCGACAATACAGCGCGATGTCGCTGTCTGAAACAATGGTGCCCTGGCGTTCGAAATCGAACCCCTCGGGCGCGGGAACATGCACAACTTCCTGACGCAGGGGCCGGGTTTCAATCGTCATATCGTCCAGCACACCGGCCATTTGGTTGATGGTCGATGAACCGGGACCGGCCACGTTCACGACCACCCTGGCGTGGATTTCCTCGCCCGTGGCCAGCCTGACCCCCGAAACGCGCCCGGCATCGGTCAGGATTTCAGTCACCTCGGCCCCGGTCCGAATGTCGGCTCCGTGTTGCCTGGCTGCGTCCAACAGGTTTTGCGCAGACAGGGCCGGGTCGGTCACATAACCCGCCTTGGGCCAGAACACAGCGCCTTGCATTCGCGCACCGTTGGGCTGACCGAACTCCGGATCGTCCATCCGTCGGGCGGGGGCAAAGCTGTCCAGATTGTAGATCGGCAGGCGCTCTGTGATCTTTTCAGGGCCCCATTCCTCGAATGGGCAGTTCAATTCGGCGCTGTATTGCTTGTGCTTTTCCAACTGCCCGTTGGCCTGGGTCTTCATGACCAGGCAGCCGGTTTGGCGGAACTGGGCCAGATCGACCGTTTCTGGAAGGCCCAGATATCCGGCCCAATCGCGCCAATAATGATACCCCTCCCAGGCAAAGGCGGTTCCGTCAAAGGTCGAATAATGCATGCGGATGATGGCGCAGGATCCGGCAGTTGACCCATGCCCGACCTGTGTATTTCGATCCAACGACAGGGTTTTCCAGCCCGCCTTTGCCATTTCAAACGCAATGGCTGCACCGATCACGCCGGTTCCAATTATGATTGCGTCAGGTTGTGTCATGGCTTGGAGGTCCTTCCCAGTATCGTTTTGCATAGGCGGTGAATTCTTCGACTTCACTGGGTTGCGGTTCGACCCCCGTGAACACAAAAAGATAGTGCGGCACCATCGACAAACGCACGCTCATAGGCTCGTTCAACTGCGCCAGGTCATAGCCGATCTGCATATAGTACAGCACCCTTGCCCGCGTTTCGGCCTCGGTCTCATCATAGTTGAACCTCGTAAACATAGCGCGCAGCGCGCTCAGCCGTCGCGCGTCAGACTGGTCCAGCATCCGTCGCACCTTGCCCGACCGCCGGGCCCAGTCGCGGACCGCAAAATCCAGCGCCGTGTCGAACAAAGCGGCATTCACCACGCAGCGCTGCACGTTGCAGACAGCAGCCGTAATCGTCTGGGTCGGCAACTCGGACTGGGCGATCAACCCGGCCGTATTGGTGGCCTGCCATTTGGCCAGCAGCGCATCCAGCAGTTCCTGCCGGGATTTGAAATACCAGTAAAAGGACGAACGCGACACGGCCATCCGTTCCGCCAGGTTCATGACCTTGACCTGTTCGACCCCGTCCGAGACCAGCACATCCATCGCCACGTTCAGCCAGTCATCGCGCGTGACCTTGATATTGCCGACAAGCGGTTCGGCCAAGGGATCGTCGCGGTGCAGGATTGGTTTGGTGCTCATTCAGCTCTCCGGCGGTGCGCCGCCTTCCTGGGTGCGGCGAGCGATAAATTCATGCAGCGCGCCAAGGCGATCAGCATCCTGTTTCGGCGCTGTGAAATTGGCGAGGATGTCCTTCCACACCTCTGTCGCGCGGCGGTTGGCGTCAACCGATCCACGCTCGGACCAGGTGCCAAAATTGGCATAGTCATGCAAGTGCGGTTCATAAAAGGCGGTGTTGTAACGCTCCATCGTCTGGCTAGTGGCGAAAAAATGCCCGCTGGGTTCCACTTCGCTCAGCGCCGTTTCGAAACCTATTTCATCTGCCCCGGCCTGTGCACCGGCGCACAGTTCGGCCACCATGTTCAGCACCTCTGCGTCGCTGATCATTTTTTCGAAGGATACGGTCAGGCCTCCCTCAAGCCACCCGGCCGAATGGATGATCACCGTCGCCCCGGCCATCAAACAGCCCCAAAGCCCGAACTGGTTTTCATTTGCTGCCTGCACATCGTTGACATTCGACGCCGACCCGGCCGCCGACCGCCAGGGCAAACCCAGATGCCGCGCCAGTTGCCCCGCCGCCAGCGAGGCCTGGAAATGCGATGGCGTCCCGAACGCGGGTGCGCCAGATTTCATGTCCACATTGCTTGTGAACGTGCCATAGCAGACCGGGGCGCCGGGATTGGTCAACTGTGTCAGGGTCAGTGCCGCCAGCGCCTCGGCATGGGACAGGGTGATGGCCCCGGCCACGGTGATCGGCGCCATTGCCCCCATCAGGGTGAAAGGCGTGATGATCGACATTTGCCCGTGACGCGCAAAGTCGATCAGACCCTGCGCCATCGGAATGTCCAATGTCCGCGGGCTGTTGGTGTTGATGATCGTGTAGCAATGCGGATTGCCGCGAAATTCGTCATCCGTCAGGCCCCGCGCGGCGGACAGCATTTCAAAGCAATCCATCACCTGCGGCGTCCCGCGAGAAAAGAAGAACGGGAACTTGTCCGTCAACTCCATCTGCGCCTGCGTCGTGAAATAGTGCCGCAGGTGGGTCGGCACGTCCTGCGGTTCGACCTGGGGCGAGATCATCTGAAAGACATCGAAGTGATGCGTCAGCTTCAGAAACTCGATGTAGTCCTGACCCGACGCCGGTCGCCTGCCCCGTTCCAAATCGGTCGCGTTCGGGGCACCTGCACCCGGTTGAAACACGAGCGAACCCAGTTCCAGCGTGAAATCCCGCCGCCGCGCCCCGGCCCGGCAGGCGATGGACTTCGGCGCCGACGCAACGGCGGCCTCAACCATGTCACGCCCAATAAAGACCATTTCGCTGTCTTCATTCACACGCGCACCTGCCTTGGCAAATATCCGGCGGGCTTCGGGAAGCAAGCATTTCACCCCCAGATCCTGCAACAAACGCAAGGCACTTTCGTGCATGTCCGCGATCTGATCCGCCGGGAAAACCTCCATCAGCGGGAACGGGTTGCGAAGCTGGCGATAGTTCACTTCACGGCCGGGCTGCGGAGCAGCCTCTGCCCCTCTCCCGCGCCGGCGCCGTTTGCGACCCTGGGCTTCCATCATCAACCCCGCATCGCCTTGCCCAGCGGATCATAAGGCGAAGGCGCAATCACGCGGGCCGCACGTTCGACGCCCACAACATGCACGGACAACTCGGTGCCCGGCTCAGCCTTGTCGCGATCGACCAGCGCCATGGCCAGCGATTTGCCGGTGTAGTGCCCATATCCGCCGGATGTGACAAACCCCACGCGTTCACCGCCCGACCAGACGGGTTCATACCCGCTGGCGTCCGCATCGTCAGCATCGACCTCAAGCGTGACCTGAACCTGCGCTGGTCCATTGCCGTTGCGTTCGGCCAGCGCGGCCTCTTTGCCGACAAAATCCTTGCTCCAGTCGATCCAGCGATCCATGCCGGTCATGCCCGGCGTGTAGGCTTGGGTAAACTCAGCCGACCAGATACCGAAACTCTTCTCCAGCCGGGTCGACAGCATCGCGTTGAACCCACACTCGCGGATCCCTTCGTCAGCCCCTGCCTCCAGCAGCATCCGGCGCAGCTTGATGTGGTCACCATAGCGGCAGTTGATCTCATAGCCCTTCTCACCGGTCACCGACATGCGGGCGACACGGGCGCGGACAAGACCTATGTCGAACGCTCCACAGCCCATGAACTTCAGGTCCGAGATTTCCTGTTCCGCCAGCTTCTCGATCACCGCCTGCGATTTCGGCCCGACCACGGCAAAGCCGCAATATTCCTCGCCCAGATCACGGATATCGACCCCGTCGATCATGTGGTCGTCGAACCAGCGCATGTGCCAGGCGCGCAGGTAATAGCTGCCCATGATCCACCAGGTTCCGTCGCCCCAGTTCAAAACCGTCAGGTCACCCTTGAGCCGCCCGTTTTCACCCAGCATCGGTGCCAGCTTGGCCCGGCCTGGCTTGGGCAGTTTCGAGGCCATGACCTTGTCCAGCCAGGCCTCGGCGTTGGGGCCCGAAACCTCAAACCGAGAAAAACCGGTGATGTCCAGCAGGCCCACCCCTTGGCGAAGCGTCTTGCATTCCTCGGCCACGATGTCATGGGCGTTCGACCGCTTGAGGGTGGGCGTTTCCTCAAACCCTTTCGGCGCGAAGTAAAGCGGCACTTCAAGCCCCCAGCTGACACCCCATTTGCACCCGGCCTCGGTCATCGCATCATGTGCCGGAGCCATCTTCAAAGGGCGACCCGCGGGCAATTGCTCGTTGGGATAGGTCATCACGAAACGGCGCGAATAGAACTGACCTGTCGTTTCGCGGATATACCCTTTGTTTTGCGCGAAATCGCCATAGCGCGCCACGTCCATCGGCCACGCGTCGGCCTCGGGCTCGCCATGGATCATCCACTCGGCCAAGGTCTTGCCGACGCCGCCGCCCTGAAGGAAGCCCGCCATCACCGCACAGGCCGACCAATAGCCGCGCTTGCCTGGAACCGGCCCGACCAGAGGGTTGCCATCGGGCGAAAAAGTAAACGCGCCGTTGACCCATGTCTTTATGCCGACATTCTGGATCGAGGGGTAGCGTTCAAAGCCCAGCGTCAATTCGTTCTCGATGCGGTCAAGCTGTTCCTGAAACAGCTCTTCGCCATAGGTCCACGGCGCGCCGTCCATGGCCCAGTGTTCGTGATCGACCTCATAGATGCCAACCAGGACGCCCTTCTGGTCCTGCCGCATATAGGTGAACCCTTCGAGGTCCACGGTCATTGGCATCTCGAACTCGGCTTCGGCCACTTCGGGGACCGTGTCGGTGATCAGGTAATGGTGTTTAAGAGGCGAAACGGGCAGTTCGACCCCCGCCATGCGCCCAACCTGCTTGGCCCAAAGGCCCGCTGCGTTGACCACATGTTCGCAAGTGATGGTACCCTTGTCGGTGACCACTTCCCAGCCATCGGTTGTCTGCGTCAGGCTTTCGACCTTGGTTTCCTCGCAATATTCCGCGCCACGTTTCCTGGCCGCCGTGGCATAGGCCTGCACGGTGCCGGTCGTATCGATATAGCCTTCGCGGTCGGCCCACATCGCGCCCAAAACGCCCTCGGTGGACATGATCGGACAGCGCCTCTGCGCCTCTTCCGGGCTTAGCAATTCGCAATCGTCAATGCCGATGGACTGGAAAATGCGGTAGTTGGCTTGCAGCCATTCCCACCGTTCGGGCGTGCCTGCCAAGGTCAGGCCACCCGTCATATGCAGGCCGATATTCTGGCCCGATTCCTTTTCGATCTCGCTGAGCAGGTCGATCGTATAGGCCTGCAGAGATGCCATGTTTGGATCAGCATTCAACGCATGGATGCCCCCTGCCGCGTGCCACGAAGACCCCGAAGCCAGACGCCGCCGTTCCAGCATCACGACATCAGACCAGCCAAACTTGGCCAGATGGTACAGAACCGAGGCACCGACAACGCCCCCACCGATAACCACAACGCGGTACTGCGACTTCATGCCAACCTCCACTGAACGAGTCGGGAGAAACGCTAGAGGCACTGTTCACTTCTGTCTAGACATTTGTGTACAGTAGAGACCCAAATCAAGCGGCCTTGCAGACATCACCGGTTACAGCTGTGCGCTGGGTCTTTCCGATATGGCGTCAAACCACCTGAGCGCCGCGGTGTTCTGCTCGGGGATGCGCATTTTGATAATCCTGGCAAAATCCGCGAACACAAAGGCCGAGATATCAGCAAGCGTGAATTGGTCGCCAGCCAGATAGGGGCCGTCTTTCAACCGATCCTCAAGCACGTCAAAGTACCTGGCGACCCTGGCCCTGCCGCGTTCGGCCAATTCAGGGATTTGCGCATAATTCTCGGGCCCCGGTATCGCGCGATCCTTGAAAGCAGGGTGCGTATTGCGCAGCGCCTCGGCCACCGGAAGACCGCCATTCTGTTCGACGATAGAGTTCCACATCCAGACCAACCCTTGCTGATCCGGGGTGCGTCCAATCAGCGGCGGCTCGGGAAACCGGGCCTCAAGATAGGCGGCGATCCCAAGGTTTTCGGTCAGAGCCGTGCCTTCATCCGTCACCAGAACCGGGATGGTCGCACGCGGGTTGACCGCGCGAAAGGCCGCGCCAAGCTGTTCACCCTTTGCAATCGAAATATCGCGCGTCTCGATATCCAGGCCTTTTTCGGCAATGAACATCCGTGCGCGGCGCGGGTTTGGTGCGGTCGAACAGTCGTAAAAGATCACCCGATGGCCTCCTTGGTTTCAGCGTTGATATACGAAACAGCGCCCGTCGACCGCGCCGTCGGGCAGAGCCAGTTCGGTCAGGGATTCGAAATACATCCGGTCGCTGGACACCATCAGCCCGCCCGGCGCCAGCAGGGGTTCGATCAAGGGTGAGACGAACCGGGCAAAGGCATCGTTCTTTTCCCGGTTGTGCCCACCAAGGTCGGCGTGGATCAGGCTGGCGGTTGCGCCGAAGCGATCCAGCGCGGCCGGAAGGGTTTCGCGGACGTCGCCCAGAATCACCCGATCCTCTGGCGGTGTCGAATCCGGATGCGAGGCAACCGCACGTTCGAATACGTAGACCGGGCGGTTTGTCACATATTGCACCATGTGATGATAGGTCCGGCCGTTTCCCAGCCCCAACTCGAAAACCGGACCAGACATGCCTTGGGTCTCGGCAATGGCAAAGTCCAGGCAAGCGCGCTGGGACACCATGCGGTCAATAAACAGGTCCAGGCGACTTTCAGTGGCGGGCACGGGCATTCCTTTCATTTGAACCATTTCGGCGACAAACCCGGTCGCCCGCGCCTTTGATGGCAAAAACTCAACTGATTGTGTAGGGTTTTGCAGGCTGTATCACATTTCCGCGACATTTCTGCTTAAGAAGGTGTTTGACTAGCCCGACCCAAGCGCGCCAGACTGCGTCAAAAAAGACAGGGAGTTCACAAGCCGATGTCATCGCACGGCCAAATGGGTGGAAAGCCCGCATGACGGCCTTGCTGTCCGTCCAAGATCTCAGCATCGGCTTTGGCACGGGTGACCCTGTTGTCAACGACGTCAGTTTTGACGTGGAAGCAGGGCAGACACTTGCGCTGGTCGGAGAATCCGGGTCGGGCAAGACGATATCGTGCCGGGCGGCCCTGCGCATCCTGCCACGTGCGGCACAGATCCGCAGCGGCTCGATCACGCTGAACGACGCCAAGGGTCGCGATGTTCTGACCGAAATCAGCGAACGCCAGATGCGCGACATCCGGGGCAACCGGATTTCCATGATATTTCAAGAACCCATGCGGTCTTTGTCGCCCCTGCACAAGATCGGAAATCAGGTCAGCGAAGTCCTGTGGCTGCACCGCGGGGCTTCCGAGGCGCAGGCCCGCAAGGAAGTTCTGACCCAGTTCGAACGGGTCGGTTTTCCCGATCCGGCGCGCGCCTATGACTCTTATCCGTTCGAGTTGTCGGGCGGTATGCGCCAGCGCGCGATGATCGCGATGGCAATGGTCTCAAAGCCCGAACTGCTGATCGCGGATGAACCCACGACCGCACTGGATGTGACCACGCAAGCGCAGGTACTTGGGCTGATCAAGGAACTACAGAAAGAAACCGGCATGGCCCTGATCCTTGTCACCCACGATCTGGGTGTCGTGGCCAACATGGCCGAACAGGTCGTGGTCATGCACAAGGGGCGCGTCATGGAAGCCGGGCCGGCGGGGCTGATCCTGAACAACCCGGCGCATCCCTATACACGTCAGCTGTTCGATGCGGCCCCCGAAATACCCGACAAGGATGCGGTCGGCATCCCCATGCCGGACGAAGACCTGATCCTTGAGATGAAGAATGTCTGCAAGACCTATACGATGCGGTCTGGCAAAGGGTGGAAAGCAGACAAAAAGATATTTGCCTGCCGCGGGGTCGACCTGAAACTGGCCCGCGGGAAAACCCTTGCCGTAGTCGGCGAAAGCGGGTCAGGCAAGACGACAGCGGCCCGGATCGCGCTGGGTGCCGAACTGCCCGATCCCGGCAGCGAGGTTTTGTTCAGGGCCACGGACACCGATGAACCCACCATGGTCCATAGCATGAGCCGGGACGAGCGGACCGCCTTTCAGCGCAAGGCGCAGATGGTCTTTCAGGACCCCTACAGCTCACTCAGTCCCAGAATGCGCATTCAGGATGCGATGACCGAACCGCTTGAGATTCACGGCATCGGAACACGGTCCGACCAGCGCGACAAGGCGGCCGATATGCTCAAGCGTGTCGGGCTGAACGCCGACATGCTGAAACGCTATCCACACGCGTTTTCGGGCGGGCAACGGCAACGCCTGTCCATCGCCCGGGCCATGATGCTGGACCCGGCGCTGATCGTCTGCGACGAGCCTACATCGGCCCTGGATGTCTCGGTTCAGGAGCAGATCCTGCAATTGCTGGAGCAGTTGCAAGCCAGCCTGAACCTGTCTTATTTCTTTATTTCCCATGACCTGGCGGTGGTTGCGCGCATCGCGGATGAGGTCGCCGTCATGCGTCAGGGTCTGGTTGTCGAACAGGCCCCGCCCGAGACGCTTTTCTACAATCCCCGCCACCCCTACACCAAGGCGCTTATCGCAGCCCAACCGGAACCCGACATCAACCGCCCGATCGACCTGAAATTGGTTGCACTGGGCGCCGGGTCACCCGACAGTTGGGCAGACGCCTTTCGATTTTCCGACTCCATGATACCCTCACTCATAGAGTTGGAACCCGGCCATAAGGTACGTTGCCATGTTTAAGACCACTCAATCCATGTTCCTGGCCGCCGCAATTGCGGTTGTCGGTGTCTTGCCCGCCGCGGCGCAACCTGTGCCCGATCTCAAGGAGGGCGCGTTTTGGAAGACCGAGGTCGATGCCGGCAACCTGCCCCCCGTGCAGGACCGTCTTCCCTCCGACCCACTGGTCGTGGACCTGTCTGCCAAGGGGCGGGAATTCGGCACCGAAGGCGGAACTCTGCGCACCATGATCACCCGATCAAAAGATATTCGCCAGATGGTGGTTTACGGCTACGCCCGACTGGTTGGTTTCGACGAAAATTACGAGCTTGTCCCCGACCTGCTTGCCGATTTTGAAAATGAGGAAAACCGCCGGTTTACGCTGAAGCTGCGGCAAGGGCATAAATGGTCGGACGGAACACCCTTTACGTCCGAGGATTTCCGGTACTGGTGGGAAGACGTCGCCAATAACGAATTGCTCAGCCCGTCGGGCCCACCCGATTTTCTGCGCGTCGAAGGCAAGCTGCCATCCGTGTCATTCCCGGATGAAACAACCGTCATTTTCGAATGGGATGACCCCAACCCGGATTTCCTGCAATCCCTGGCGCAGGCGCGCCCTCCGTTCATCTATCGCCCGGCCGCGTTTCTGAAGAAGTATCACGAGAAATTTGCCAACCAAGACGACCTTGCCTTTGAGGTCGCGGATGCCCGAGTGAAAAGCTGGGCGGCCCTGCACAACAAGCTGGATAACCTGTACAAGTTCGACAATCACGAACTGCCGACCTTGCAGCCCTGGTTAAACGCCAGTTCCGGCAAGAAAATCCGTCACAATTTCGTGCGCAACCCCTATTACCACCGGGTCGATTCCAAAGGGGTCCAGCTGCCCTATATCGACATTGTCGAGATGGAGATCGTCGCCCCCGGGCTGGTGGCGGCCAAGACCAATGCCGGCGAGTCCGATTTACAGGGGCGCGGGCTGGCGTTCCGGGACGCATCGATCCTGAAAAAAGGCGAGGCCGAAGGCAACTACAAGACGCTTTTGTGGAAAACAGGCGTCGCGTCACAGATTGCCATCTATCCCAACCTGAATTTTGACGATGACGAATGGCGCAAAGTATTGCGCGATGTCCGCGTCCGCCGCGCGCTGTCGCTGGCCATTGATCGGGCAACGATCAATCAGGCCCTGTATTTCAAGCTGGCCCACCCCGCCGCCATGTCGGTTCTGCCGGCATCTCCGTTTTATGACGAGGAAAACGCCCAGGCTTGGGCGCAGTTCGACGTGGATCAGGCCAATGCGCTTTTGGATGAGGCCGGGCTGGACAAGCGGGACAAGAACGGCATCCGCCTGCTGCCCGACGGCCGCCCCATGGAACTGGTCATCGAAACCGCCGGCGAACGTCAAGAGGTTGAGAACGCGCTGCAGATCGTGACCGACACCTGGCGCGAAATCGGGGTCAAGCTGGTCATGCGCCCGCTGGATCGCGACATCCTGCGCAATCGCGTGTTTTCCGGGTCCACGATGGCCTCTGTCTGGTATGGCTGGGATGACGGCATTCCGCAGCACCATACCTCGCCACATTATCTTGCGCCCACCGATCAGGTCTTTCTGGCCTGGCCGAAATGGGGACAATATTACCAGACCGGTGGCGATGCGGGCGAGCCGCCCGACATGCCCGAGGCCGAGCGCCTGATGGAGCTGGCCCATGACTGGGAAATCGCCACGACGGACGACGAACGCGAAGCCGTCTGGCGCGAGATGTTGGATATTCACGCAAGCGAGCTTTACGCCATTGGCATCCTGAATGGGGCGCCCCAGCCGATCGTGGTCTCCAATCGCCTGCGCAACGTACCGCAACAGGCGATGTGGGCATGGGAACCCGGTGCGCATTTCGGCGTCCACCGCCCGGACGAGTTCTTTTTCGCGGACTGACAGGAGCAGCTAAATGATCATGCTGCGCTATGCGGTGTACCGCTTTTTCACGATGCTGCTTACGTTGCTGGTCGTGTCGGTTTTGATCTTCGTGATCATCAACCTTCCGCCCGGGGATTACCTCAGCAATCAAATTGCGGAACTGCAGGCGTCGGGCCAATCCGCCGGGGTCGCCAAGGCCGAGTTCCTGCGCAAGGAATATGCGCTGGATCGCCCGATGTGGCAGCAATACATGATCTGGATGGGTTTCATGCCCGGACCGCATGGCTTTTCGGGGCTGCTGCAAGGCAATTATGGCTGGTCCTTTGAATTCGACCGGCCGGTTTCCGAAATCGTCGGAGATACCCTTTGGCTGACCGTTGTCGTCAACCTGGCGGCCATCCTGTTCGTTTATGCCGTCGCCTTGCCCCTGGGTGTCATCGCGGCGGCCAGATCGCGGACCTGGATCGACTATACCTCGGCCTTTGTCGGCTATCTTGGGCTTGCAACGCCCAACTTCCTGCTGGCCCTCATCCTGTTCTATTACGGCCATCGCTATTTCAACCTGCCGATCGGTGGATTGATGGACCCGGCCTACGAAGGCCTGCCGATGAGCTGGGACAAGCTGAAATCAATCCTGGTGCACCTGATCGTTCCGACCTTTGTGATTGGCACATCCGGGGCCTCGGCCATGATGCAGCGCCTGCGGGCCAACATGCTGGACGAACTGGGCAAGCCTTACGTGGAAACCGCTATTGCCAAAGGCATGGCGCCCTCGCGGATGTTGACGAAATATCCGCTGCGCGTCGCGTTCAACCCCTTCGTTGCCGATATCGGGAACCTGCTGCCGTCGATGGTTTCCGGCTCTGTTCTGGTCTCTGTCGTTCTGGGCCTGCAAACCATCGGGCCAACCCTGTTGACTGCACTCAAGACGCAAGACCAGTTCCTGTCGGCCTTCATCCTGATGTTCGTGGCCCTTCTGACCCTGATCGGCACGATGATTTCCGATATCCTGCTGGTCATGCTGGACCCGCGCATTCGATACGAGGGACGTGACGCATGAGCAAACTTCCCGATGGGCGCTATGTCGACGATGCCCCTTTCGATCCGCAGGCCTCGCTGCAGCAACTGGAACGGGCCGACCTTGATGCACCGAACTGGGTTCTGGTGTGGCGCAAATTCCGAACGCACAAGCTGGGCCTGATCTCGGGCGTTTTCCTTTTGCTGTGCTATCTCATGCTGCCATTTGCCGGTTTCATCGCGCCTTATGGGCCCAACGACCGCAACGGCGAACACCTTTACGCCCCGCCCCAAAGCATCAACTGGTTCCATGACGGGTCGTTCAAGGGGCCGTTTGTCTACCCCATCGTGGCCGAGGCCGACCTTGAGACGTTCCAGTGGAAATTCGTCCCCGATACCGAAGACCCCCGCCCGATCCGCTTTTTCTGCGAGGGCTCAGAATACAAGCTGGCGGGGCTGATCAAGTCTGACACCCATCTGTTTTGCGCCCCCGACGGCGCGACGCTGTTTCTGTGGGGGTCTGACCGGCTTGGCCGGGATGTGTTCAGCCGCATTCTCTACGGCGCCCAATTGTCGCTGACGGTTGGCCTTATCGGCATTTCCGTATCCTTTTTCCTTGGCATTCTGTTCGGGTCAATCGCGGGCTATTTCGGCGGCAAGATCGATTGGGTCATCAACCGGGTCATCGAAATTCTGCGGTCATTGCCGGAACTTCCGCTTTGGCTGGCCCTGTCCGCTGCCGTGCCTTCGAACTGGAGCCCGGTTGCGGTGTTCTTCATCATCTCGATCATCCTCGGCATTCTTGACTGGCCGGGACTTGCGCGATCCGTCCGCGCCAAGTTCCTGTCGCTGCGAGAAGAGGAATATGTCAGGGCCGCCGAAATGATGGGCGCCAGTTCCGGCCGGGTTATCCGCAAACACCTGCTGCCCAATTTCATGTCTCACCTCATTGCCTCGGCAACCCTGTCGATCCCTGCCATGATCCTGGGGGAAACCGCGCTCAGCTTTCTGGGCCTGGGCCTGCGGGCACCGGCGGTCAGTTGGGGGGTGATGCTGAACGACGCGCAAAATCTTGCGTCGATCGAGATCTACCCTTGGACAGCCATCCCGATGCTGCCGATCATCGTGGTTGTCCTTGCGTTCAACTTCCTGGGCGACGGCCTGCGCGACAGCCTTGATCCATACCAGCAATGAGCCAGATTTCCTCTCTTCCGCCGCCAGACAGCTATCGCGTAAACGGCGCTGGTCACCTGCCCAGCGCCTTTGCCGTGTCCGAGCTTGCAACAGCCAGCTTTGGCGCCGTGGGGCACGAACTGGCCAAGCTCATGCTTGCGCTGAACCTGGTCGACAGCGCGCCCGAGGTTGGTGTCGAAAACCGGCTCGCGTCGCTTTGGTTCGGCTATTCCTTCAAGCCCGACGGCTGGGACATGCCAAATCTCTGGGACGCCGTCGCAGGCGATTATCGCGCGGCGGATGGATGGATCAGGCTGCATACCAACCTGCCACATCACCGCGCAGCCGCGCTGAAGGTTCTGGGAACCCAAGCGGACAGAAAGCTGGTGACCGAGGCCCTGCGCAGTTGCAAGATCGCCGATCTGGAAGCCGCCATTGTCGCCGAAGGTGGCGTTGCCGCCGCCATGCGCAGCCGCTCGGAATGGCTGGATCATCCGCAAGGTCGCGCCGTTACGCGCGACCCGCTGATCGGGTGGCAGGGCCCGCGCCAGATCACGCTTCGGGATCGCCCCCAGGCCACGCCGAGCCGACCGCTTGCGGGGCTTCGCGTTTTGGACATGACGCGCGTATTGGCTGGCCCCGTTGCCACCCGCACGCTTGCCGGTTTCGGGGCTGATGTTCTGCGGATCGACCCGCCGGGCTGGGACGAACCCGGCGTCATTCCGGATATTTCGCTAGGCAAATCCTGCGCCTATGTCGACCTCAAGACACCCGAGGGGTTGGACCGTCTGACCGATCTATTGGCCACGGCCGATGTCTTTGTCCATGGCTACCGCCCTGGCGCGCTGGATGGTTTGGGTCTGGGCAAAACCACGCGCGATGCGGTTGCCCCCAATCGGATCGAAGTCACCCTCGACGCCTATGGCTGGCAAGGCCCATGGGCCACGCGGCGCGGGTTTGACAGCCTGGTTCAGATGAGTGCAGGCATCGCCGATACCGGGCAGAAATGGGCAAAGGCCGACAAACCGACGCCGCTTCCGGTTCAGGCGCTTGATCATGCGACCGGTTACCTGATGGCCGCATCGGTCCTGTCAGCACTGGCGCAGGCTGCCACGGGCAACCCAACCATGTATGCGCGGCTGTCATTGGCCCGCACGGCCGAGTTGCTGGCCACGCTGGGCAAATCCGACGACGGCGGTGGCGAAATCGCTGGCGCGAATGCCGGCGACTATGACGCCAGTATCGAGACATCCGGATGGGGGCCCGGCCACCGCCTGAAACCCGCGCTTGGCGTTGGCCCGGCGAAAATGCGTTGGGACAGGCCCGCATCCCGATTGGGCACATCCGCGCCAGAATGGCCTTGACCCCGCCCCAATGGCGTAACCGCCGCGCGTATACGCGCGGCCCGGCCCAACGGTAACGGTCGTTTCTCGTCAGAGAAACCGGCAGGACCGGCGGGAGAGCCCCGACCTAGCGGTCATCCCCTCCGGGTCCGGTGTCATCAAGGTAATCTTCGTCTATCGCGGCCTGCACCGCGCCGGTCACGGCCTCACGCTGCTTGGGGGTCAGGTCCTCGGCCTCTTTTCCATCCGCCAGACGAACCGTGACCTCGCGATGGGCAAACCGGATGCCTTCGCGCGCAAACAGTTCGCGGATGTCCTGATAGACCTTCTTGCGCACCAGCCACTGATCGCCAGGTTTGGTCATGAATTTGACCCGGATGATCATCGCCGAATCCTGCATTTCGATCACGCCCTGCGACTTGAGAGGCTGGATGAAATTCTCACCGATGACCGGGTCGCTCAGCAACTCCTGGCCCAGTTTCTTGATCAGTTTTCGTACCTTTTCCACGTCGGTGTCATAGGTCACCCGCAAAGGCAGCTTCATGATGACCCAGTCGCGGGAATAGTTGGTCAAAACCTTGATTTCGCCAAACGGAATGGTGTTTAGCGCGCCCAGATGGTGTCGCAATTGCATTGACCTGACCGAGATCTTCTCGACTGTTCCCTTGACGTCGCCGATATCAATATATTCGCCCTTACGGAACGCGTCATCCAACAGGAAAAAGGCACCGGAAAAGATATCGCGCACCAATGTCTGCGAGCCGAACCCGATTGCAAGGCCAACGACCCCCGCACCGGCAAACAACGGGCTGACATTTATTCCGATCTCCATCAGGACGATCAGAACGATCGTGACCACGACAATGGCGAGAATGGCACCGCGAAACAGAGGCAGCAGCGTCGCCAGACGGCTTTGACCCCCTTCTCCGCCCTCATCGCCCAATTCGGCCTCACCGCTGCCATCGTCTTCTTCCTCGGCGATCTTGCTGTCGATCCAGATGCGGAAGAAATGGAACAGGATATAGCCGATGAACAGAATGACCATCACGTCCAGCGCACGTTCGACCGGCAGGTCATCGCTCCAGTTCGCTTCGGGGTTCCAGATCACCACCAAGGCATAGAGACCAACCACCATCGCCAAAATCCCGGCGACGCGGCGTGCCAGATCTTCATAGGTCAGAAGGGTGTGTTTCCGTTTCTCGGCCTCGGGTGTTTCAGTGGCGGCAAGCTCCGTATCCACGGCCTCGGTATTGAGCGCCTTGATCTGCCGGTTGCGGTCAAAGTAGCGCTCAAGAAGATAGTTCATCGCGCCATAGGCGATGACCACCGACATGAAGATCGCGTAGCTGCTGGCCACGATCGGAACCGATCCCTGGTTCTCGAGGACAAGATCGACAGCGAGTTTGAGCCAGCTGAAGATCATGTACACGATCAGCACCGGGGCCCAGCCATAGGATAGGACCCGCAACAGCCACGATACCTTGTCCGGGGCGCGACCGCCACGGATGGCGTTCGAGATCGCGCGCGCATTGAACAGAACCAACAGGACGGCACCAATCGCGCCAAGCATTGTCAGGCTGCCATAAACCATGGCGTACACGTTGTAGTTCAACCCGAAATCCGCCACCCAGGTTGAAAACAGTACAACCGAGATGTCATAGGTCGCCAATGACGACGCCCAGAAATACAGGCGCTTTGCATCCCTGTCCGAAAACGGCGGCAGCCGGTACTGGCTGAGGTAAGGCGACAGGACCATGCGCCACAGGTCGGAAACGGTCCGGGCCAGGAAATACGCGGTGAATATGGCCGTGACGGTAAACTGGATGGAAATGTCCTCGGCCTCGCCAAAGAACAGGTAGCCGACGACCAGGGCCATGAGCATGGCAAAGATCGTCGCCCCAACCCCCATCACAAAACGGAAAACAAGGAAGGGCATCTTTTCGCGGTACCCTTCGGGGTTTTCCTTGCTCCGTGCGACAACGATCCGTTTTGCAATCCTCTTGCCGTAGATTTCGATCGACAGCCATCTGCCGATCAACAGAAAGACGATATTCAGGATCAGGACCTCGACATAGGTCTGGATGCGGCCATCCGGGCTGGTTTCGCGCAAAATATACTGCACTTCGAAAATCGAATATGGCAGCGCTTCAAGCCGCGACGCGACCGAGTCGCGGAACTTTGAAAACCGTTCCTGCGCCTTCATCAGCTGCGAACTCTCGCCCATCGGGTCATGGGCGACATCATGTTCGGTCCCCTGCCCGCCTGCGCCTGTCCCTGCAACGATCCGACCCGCGCTGTCGATGACGATAACGCTTGCACCCGCGTCCGAAGCCGCACGGATAGCGGCGGCCAGTTCAGACTCTGACGGGTCCTGCGCATCGTCCGACGATCCGGTCGAATACCCCGGGATCAACGAGGTCTGCGCCGTCGCTTGCGCCGCGAAACCGGCGATCAGGGCCCAGACGATCAGGGCTGCACAGGCGAGAAGGGTCTTTTTCATGCGGTTGGCTATCCACTTTCATATTCTGCAGGCCAGAGTACAGAAGCCGAAGGGAGTGTTCAAACCTTCGCCCCTGGCCATCCCGATATCGTGTAGTGGCGTGTTATTGGCGCATCGTGCCGCCCGTGCCTTGCGCCGCGCGTTATCGTCGGGCCCATGATTGCGGCAATTCGTCCAAATGGCGCGCAAGGCGCCAAGAACCTGTCCTGCCACGGGAAAACCAGCGGTTGCCTGTTGCCAAATCGCAATGTTTGGCGCATTTGCAGTACCGAGTCAGAGCCTTTGGCAAGCAGCGCCAGAGAATATACGATAATTGTTGCAAACCCGCAGATTTGCACCGAAACCGAGATGACGGGCGAAGGCATGAGCCTAGGCAAGACACATCAAGACGCTGCTCGCGCGCCGCGCATTCTGTTTTACAGCCACGACACGTTCGGGTTGGGTCATTTGCGCCGCTCGCGCGCCCTGGCCGGTGCCATCACCCAGGCCGATCCGCGGGCCTCGGCCCTGATCCTGACCGGCTCGCCTGTTGCTGGTCGGTTTACGTTTCCGCGCCGCGTTGACCATGTTCGTCTGCCAGGGGTGACCAAACGCGCCGATGGGTCCTATGCCGCGCGTACAATCGGAATGGGGATCGATGAGGTCACCGAGCTTCGGTCGGGGTTGATACAAACCGCCGTTCAGCAGTTTGAGCCGGACATTCTGATCGTGGACAAGGAACCAACCGGATTTCGTGGAGAATTGCTGCCGACATTGGAGCACTTGCAAAGCCACGGCCGCACCAAGCTGGTTCTTGGGTTGCGCGACGTCCTTGACGAACCCGAGGTCCTGGCGGCGGAATGGGACCGCAAGGATGCCGTTACCGCCACCGAGCGGTTCTATCATGAGATCTGGGTTTACGGCTTGCGTTCGATCTATGATCCGACCGAAGGCCTGCCGCTTGCCCCACAGGTCCAGTCGCGGATTCACTGGACAGGGTATCTGCGCCGCGATCTTGGCCCGGTCGATGAACCGCCCCAGCAACCGTATATCCTGATCACGCCGGGCGGCGGTGGCGATGGCAAAGCCATGGTCAACCTGGTCCTGTCCGCCTATGAACAGGACCCCGACCTGTCGCCGCGGGCCGTTCTGGTCTACGGCCCGTTCCTGTCGGGCGAACAACGCGATGAATTTGAAACACGGGTGGCCGCCCTGAATGGCCGGGTCACGGCCGTCGGGTTCGAATCCCGCATCGAAACCCTTTTTGCGGGCGCGGCAGGTGTGGTTTGCATGGGCGGTTACAATACTTTCTGCGAAGTCCTGTCTTTCGACCAAAAGGCCGTCATCGTGCCGCGCACCACACCGCGGCTGGAACAGTGGATCCGCGCCTCGCGCGCCGAGGATCTGGGCCTGGTCAAAATGCTGGACGAAAACCGTGACGGGCTGACCCCGCAGGCGATGATCGCTGCAATCCGCGATCTGCCCAACCAGCCACTGCCGTCCCAGGCAATCGGCGCGGGTCTGCTGGACGGGCTGGACTATGTCACGACCCGCATCCAGGCGCTGTTGCGCAATGAACCGGAGCGGGCGACCGGATGACATCGGACGCGCCAAAACTGGCGGTGCTGGTCAAAGGCTGGCCGCGCCTGTCCGAGACGTTTATCGCCCAGGAACTGGTTGCGCTGCAGGATGCCGGCCACCGGTTCGACATCTGGTCATTGCGGCATCCGACCGACGCCAAGCGCCATCCGTTGCATGACCGGTTCACGGGGCAGGTCCGCTACCTGCCCGAATACCTGTACCAGGAACCGGCGCGTGTCGCACGCGCACGCGATACCGCCCGTGACCTGCCGGGGTATGACCGGGCCTATCAAGTCTGGCGGAAAGACCTGCGCCGTGATCCGACGCGCAACCGCGTTCGGCGGTTTGGACAAGCTTGCGTTCTGGCGGCGGAGCTGCCTGCGGCAACAGCCGGACTTTACGCCCATTTCATGCACACGCCATCCTCGGTCGCGCGGTACGCCGCCATTATGCGCGGCCTGCCCTGGGCCTTTGCCGCCCATGCCAAGGATATCTGGACATCACCTGACTGGGAAAAGCGTGAAAAGTTGCAGGCCGCGACATACGGAGCCGCGTTTGGAGCAACCTGCACGGCCATTGGCGCCAGACACTTGCGCGCGCTGGCAGATGACCCCGGACGCGTCGACCTGATCTATCACGGTCTGGACCTGAACCGATTTCCAGCCCCGCCGCAGCGGTCGATCCGGGATGCGGATGGTCCGTTTCACATGTTGTCGGTTGGCCGTCTGGTCGAAAAGAAAGGGTTCGATCGCCTGATCGACGCCTTTGCCCTGCTTCCGCCAACGCTGAACTGGCACTGGACCCATATCGGCGGCGGGACGCTTGACCTTGCCCTGCGCAGTCGCGCCTCTGCTGCGGGACTGGCAGAACGGATAACTTGGAAGGGCGCCTGCGATCAGCCCGAAGTCATTGCCGCAATGCGCGCCGCTGACCTGTTTGTCCTGCCCAGCCGCATAGCCGAGGACGGCGACCGCGATGGACTGCCGAATGTCCTGATGGAAGCCGCATCACAACATCTGCCGATCCTGTCCACGCCGGTCTCGGCCATCCCCGAGTTCATCGCGCCCGGGCAGCATGGAGTTCTGTCCCAGGATGACCCGCAGGCATTGGCGCAGGCAATTGTCAGGCTTGCGCGCAATCCGCAGGACACGGACAGAATGGCGACCGCCGCCTATGACCGCTTGCTGGCCGAGTTTCGCATGGATCCAGGCATCGCCCGATTGTCAGCGCGACTTACCAACCTGTGTGCGGACCCTTCGTGATGGCCCGCGTCGCCTTTTACGCTCCGATGAAATCCCCCGACAGCCCGACCCCTTCGGGCGACCGCGAAATGGCTCGGAACCTGCTGCGCGCCATTGCGGCCGAGGGCGACAAAGTCGAGCTGGTGTCGCAGCTGCGCATCTATGACAAACATGGCGACGCGGCGGCCCAGGACAGGATGCGCCAGACAGCACAGGCCGAAGCCGATCGCCTGATTACTGAGATGCCGCACGATACCGCGATCTGGGTGACCTATCACAACTACTACAAGGCCCCCGACCTGCTGGGCCCCGCGGTGTGCCGCGCACGCGGGATACCCTATGTGCAACTAGAAAGCACCCGCGCCTCGCGCCGTCTGACCGGACCATGGAGCACCTTTGCACAGGCCGCTCATGATGCCTGCGACATGGCCGATATCGTCTTTTATCACACGGCAAACGACCTGATCACGCTCAGGCGGGACAAGCCCGGCCCACAGGTTCTTGCCGAGCTGCCGCCTTTTCTGCCCCTGTCCGAGCTTCCCGCCGCCGCAACGTGCAATGGGCCGATGCTGGCCGTAGGGATGATGCGCGACGGGGACAAGCTGGCGTCTTACCAAATTCTTGCGGAAACCCTTGCGCACCTGACGGGCGACTGGCGGCTGGATATCGCGGGTGACGGCCCTGCCCGTAACGCAGTCCGGGAATTGATGGCGCCCTTCGCGCATCGTGTCCGGTTCCTGGGGCAGCTGGACCGGGCAGAGCTGCTGGCAGCCTATGACGACGCGTCACTGTTCATCTGGCCAGGTGTGAACGAGGCCTATGGGATGGTCTATCTCGAAGCGCAGGCCCATGGTTTGCCGGTGGTTGCACAGGACCGACCCGGCGTGCGCGATGTACTGGCAACCGGTGTTCATCCCAGTGTGGACCAGGGCCCGCGGGGGCTTGCGGCACGGGCGCAATCACTGATGGCAGACCCGGCCAAACGCTTGGCCGAAGGCGCCCGCGCCCGAGCACATGTATCCGCGCGCCATCTTATGGCATCGGCCACAAGCAGGTTCTGGGCCGCTGCCCGCCCTTTGCTGGAGACACGGACATGACACGTCTTGCACTGATGCGGCATGGGCACACGGGCTGGAACAGGGCGGGTCGTATTCAGGGCCGCAGCGACATACCGCTTGACCAACAGGCCCGGACCGAGCTGTCGGACTATGCGTTGCCGCCCGCCTGGACAGAGGCCGATCTTTGGGCCAGCCCACTGCAACGGGCCGCCGAAACCGCGCGACTTGTGGCCATGCGCGACCCCAAGACCTCGGCTGCGCTGACAGAAATGAACTGGGGTGATTGGGAAGGGCTGCGTGGCCAGGACCTGATCCTGGGCCCAAACAGCGGTTACCGTCACATCGAAGACTGGGGCTGGGATTACCGCCCGCCAAATGGCGAAAGCCCGGCCGAGGTCTGGGAGCGGCTTGTACCCTGGCTGGACGGGCTGCGGTCCGACGCCGTGGCTGTCTGCCATATCGGCATCATGCGCGTCATTCTGGCCAAGGCGACAGGGTGGGATTTTTCCGGCCCGGCCCCGTTCAGGATCAAGCGGAACCGCCTTTACGTGGTCGAGCTTGAAGCGATGCAGGCACATCCCGAACCCCTGCGCCTTCCCAGACGCGAGGTGTCCCGGTGAATGTGATGATCATCGTGACCCACCTGTTGGGGACCGGACACCTGAGCCGCGCGCTGACGCTGGGTCGAGCATTTGCGGGCCGGGGGCACAAGGTTCTGGTGGCGTCGGGTGGCATGCCCGCGCCTCAGCTGGATGCGACGGGGTTGTCTGTGCTGGGCCTGCCGCCCCTGCGGTCGGACGGAACCGAATTCACCCGGCTGCTTACGGAAACCGGCGATCCTGCCGATACCGCATATCTGAACGGTCGCGCCAAAGCTCTGGTCGATGCGGTGACCAGTTTTGCCCCGCATGTCGTGATAACCGAACTGTTCCCCTTTGGCCGTCGCAGCCTTGCGGAGGAATTTCAGACCGCCCTGGACGCCGCGCACGCGCTACCGACGCGCCCCGTTATTCTCAGTTCGGTACGTGACATCCTGGCCCCGCCGTCCAAACCCGCCAAGGCGGACCGCGCCGAGCAGATCATCAGCCGCGATTACGATGGTGTTCTGGTCCACTCTGACCCGCAGATAACCCGGCTTGAGGCCAGTTGGCCCGTATCGGACCGGCTTGCAGGTCGATTGCACTATACCGGGTTTGTTGCGCCTGCTGCCCCAACGCCCCATCCCCAAGGGATCGGCAAGGGCGAGATCCTTGTCAGCGCCGGTGGCGGCTCGGTCGGGCAGCCGATTTTTCACGCCGCGATCGAAGCGGCCCGCAAAATGCCAGACAGGCCCTGGCGCCTGTTGGTTGGTGGCCGCGACGCGGCGGATCGCATTACTCAGCTTGCAACACTGGCGCAGGGCGCGCCGGTCACGCTTGAGCCTGTGCGCCCTGATTTTCGGCAGATGCTGCCGCTTGCTGCGGCCTCGGTCAGCATGTGCGGCTACAACACGGCAATGGACCTGCTGCAATCCGGCACCCCTGCAGTGTTGATCCCGTTCGACGACGGGAAAGAGGTCGAACAGGGCCTGCGGGCCGAAAGCCTGGCGCGGTTGTCGGCGATTGATGTCCTGACCAGTGAAAACCTGTCTGGCGCGGCGCTGCATGACAGCTTGAACCGCGTGATTTCAATTGGCCGCCGGGCACCGCAAATTGACGGGTTTGACGGCGCGCAGAAATCGGTGACCATCGCCGAAGAGTTGCTGAGGCAAACTGGATGACCCCGAACTGGCAACCTTTGCACCACGAGTTCGCGCAATGGAGGGCCTCTGGCCTGAGGCTGCCGGTCTGGTGGCGCGACGATGACGCGATCACCGTGACCCCTCAGTTGAACCAGCTTGTCGACCTGTCCGAACGGATTGGCCTGCCCGTGCACCTTGCCGTCATTCCCCGCGACGCCGATGCCAAACTGGCAGAGCGCGTCCTAGGCACGCCCGCCCTGATCCCGGTCGTTCATGGCTGGGCCCACCAGAACCATGCGCCGCAAGGTGAAAAGAAGGCCGAGTTCCGCGCCCATCGCCCCGTCAGTGCTTGCATCAAAGACGCCGCGACCGGACTGTCGCGCCTGAGGGGCATGTTCGGCCAGCAGCTGGTTCCCATGTTCGTTCCACCCTGGAACCGCATTGCCCCCGACGTGTCAAACCGCCTGGCCGACGTCGGATATACCATGCTGTCAACCGCGACACCGCGCGCGACGCGTGAACAGGCCCCCGGTCTGGAACAGATCAACACCCATCTTGATCCGATAGACTGGCGCGGAACCCGCGGGGTCATCGACCCCGACCTGCTTGTCACCAGAACCGCCGAGCTGTTGAAAGACCGCCGCGAAGGTCGCGCGGACAATACCGAACCGTTCGGCATACTGACCCACCACCTTGTCCATGATCCCGATATCTGGTCCTTTACCCAAGCCCTGCTGGACACGCTTTTGGACGGTCCCGGATATGCCTGGGAAGGGCCGGACCCCAAACCCACAAGGAGCCCCTGATGAGCCGACTGGATTCCATGCTGCGCCGCCTGACCGCGCAACGCAACGGACTGAACTGGGCCGCTGAACAGATCAGCGAACTTGGCGGCGACGTGCTGGACATGGGGCTTGGAAATGGCCGGACCTATGACCATTTGCGTGAAATCCTGCCGGATCGTCGCATTTGGGTCATGGACCGGGTTCTGCAATGCCACCCCGACAGCACGCCTCCGGCCCAGGATTTCCTGCAGGGCGAAGCGGAACCGATGTTGGAGAAACTGGCGCAATCGGGCCAAAGCATCGCAATGGCGCATTACGATTTTGGCCGCGGGATCAAGCACGAGGACGTTGCAGAGGCCGCCCGTCTCAGCCCATTGATTGCGCGGGTCATGGTGCCGGGCGGGCTGTTGATCTCCGGCCAGCCGCTGGTCGGGTTCCAACAGATCAAGGGTCCCGAAACCATCGCCCCCGACCGCTATCTGTTTTATCGCAGCTGATCAGGCAACCCGCTGACCGCGGGACCAGACGCCATTCAGCGCCGGAGCCCCCGACCGCAGGCGGAAACGGATCAAATCAGCCCGCAACCCAACTCCCAGCGCACCGCGATCATCAAGCCCTGCCGCCTGTGCGGGGGTTTGCGTCACGGTCCTGAGACCCCGCGCCATGTTTCCCCATATCTGGCCAAGCATCGTGGCCGACAACAGCAGGGACGACGGCACATAATCCGACGACATGATGTCCAGATAGCCAAGCTCTGCCAGCTCTTGCGCCGCGACATTCCCCGAATGGGATCCGCCCCGAATAATGTTTGGCGCCCCCATCATCACCCTGATGCCGTTCTCATGGCAGGCCCGAGCGGCCTCGATGGTGGTGGGGAATTCGGCAAGGCGTATACCATGTTTGGCCGAAACCCCGACCTGCGCGACCGTGGTGTCATCATGGCTGGCCAAAACAGCGCCAAGCCGACGCGCCGCCTTGACGGCTTCGACCTCGTGACGGTCTCCGTGGCGATCACGAAGCCCCCTGAGCTGCGCGACATGCTGCATGAACATGTCGTCATCCATGGCGTGCTTGCCCTTCACATAGGCCTCGAACTTGGAAAAATCGCGGAACTGTCTTTGACCCGGCGTATGATCCATGATCGACACCAGCCCGACGCGGTCCTCGGGGCCGAACTCGCCCAACTCATCCGTCAAGGTTTCCGAACAGACCTCGGCGCGCAGGTGCAGGAAGTGGCTGATCTTCAGCGCGTCCTGCGCGCGCAATTGCCAAAGCTCTCGCGACAGGCCGCGCGCATATTGACCATAGCGGGCTGCCCCCGAAGGTATCGAGCCGACACGCATGGCATCAAACACAGTTGTTATCCCGGTACTGGCCAATTCGGCATCATGGGCCAGGATTGCGGCCGCGTGGGGCCAATCCACCTTGGGGCGCGGCTGAATATGCCGTTCAAGATTGTCGGTGTGCAACTCGACCAGGCCGGGACACAGGAAATCACCCTCGCAATTGATGGCACCAACCGGAACCGACGCCCCGGTGTCTATGCCGGAAATCCGCCCGGCACGAACGCGCAAACTGCCGGTCACGGTTTCATCGGGCAGAACCAGCTGGGCATTGGCAAGGATCAAGTCTTCTGTCATCTGGGTTTCACACGGTTCAAGTTTTGGAAAGGGCCACGCAGCAGGAGGCCAAGGTGACGTTCAAACGATACGCAGTCTATTTTGTCCCCCCTGCGGGCGCGGAATGGGTGGAATTCGCCACCCATTGGCTGGGCTGGAACCCCGAGACCGGCACATGCGTCGCGCACCCAGTGGTCAGCGGACTTGACGTGGCCGCGGTAACCGAGGTTCCGCGCAAATATGGGCTTCATGCGACGATGAAGCCACCCTTTCACCTGCACAGTGATCAAAGTTTCGACAGCTTGTGCCAGGCCTGTGCACAGCTTGCATCGACCCATGCCCCGGTTACCCTGGACGGCTTGGAAATTGTCCGTATGGGCCGATTTCTGGCCCTGCGCCCTGTGGGCCGCGAGTTCGGCCTGAACCGGCTGGCTGCGGCCTGCGTGCAGGAACTCGACCGCTTTCGCGCGCCCGCCTCTGACGCCGAACTTTCCCGCCGCCGCGCGGCCACGCTGACGCCCGAACAGGACGCGAACCTCGTGCAATGGGGGTACCCATATGTTCTCGACGCCTTCCGGTTTCACCTCACGCTGACTGGCAAATTGGACAAAGCCACGCTCAATGCGACGCAGTCTGAACTGGGCCGGACACTCGCGCCGCTTTTGCCCGCGCCGTTCCGCATTGCAGAGCTGGCCTTGATGGGCCAGGCCCAGAACGGGTATTTTCACCTGATCCATCGCTACGCGCTTTCCGGTTGAACACGGGAAAGAATAGTGGCGACGGTCCGGTCCAGCGGGCCGGAATTGTCTACTTCGATCACCTGGTTCAGCCCCTGCGGAAGCGGCGCCTTGGCGCGCCCCAACCGACGGGCCTGCTCTCCTGCAGTTTCCCGACCGCGTGACAAGAGTCTTTCGGCCAGAACGTCGGCATCCGCGGTCAATGAAATCACCAAAAGATCACCAAATTCCCGCTGCGCCTGCAATAGAACGGACCGCGACAGGTTGACCAACACGGCTTTGGCCATCCGCCTTTGACGGGTCATCCCAACCGGAACCCCGTATCGCAGACCATGCGCAGCCCAGCTGAGAGCGAAGGCGCCGCGGTCCTCCATCCGGCGAAACTCTTCCACGGACACGCGCTCGAAATCCTCGGCCCCGGCGCCGTCAGGTCGCGTAATGACACGCCGCACCCGCTGCAGGTTCGGCGCTGCGGCAAGCAACGCCTCGATCACGCTGTCCTTTCCAACACCGGACGGCCCGACAATCGCTATGACCTTTCCCAATCTCATTGGGCTAATCCTGGCGCAAATTGCGAAACGTCTATGTCCCGGTCACTGACCCTTTGCCGCGCTTCGCTGTCATGGAAAATGCCCACGATGGCCGCGCCACGGCACTTGGCTTCTTCTATCAACTCCAAAACCGTTTCCCGGTTCCGCGCATCCAGGCTCGCCGTTGGCTCATCCAGCAAAAGGGCCGGATAGTCATGCGCAAATCCGCGCGCAATGTTGACCCTCTGCTGCTCGCCTCCCGAAAAGGTCGTGGGGCTCAGCGCCCACAGCCGTTGGGGAATATTCAGGCGCGCCAACAGGCCTGCTGCCCTGTCGAGTGCCATTTGCCTGTCGTGACCCAAGGCCAGCAAAGGCTCTGCCACCACCTCCAGGGTCGGGACACGTGGCACCACCCGCAGAAACTGGCTCACATATCCAAGTGTCTCGCGGCGCAGCGCCAGAATTTGGCGCGGCTCGGCAAGGGTCACGTTCAGCCCCCCGACCGTTACCGTCCCCGCAGAGGCAAGGTAGTTTCCGTAAATCACCCGCATCAGCGTCGACTTTCCCGCCCCCGATGCGCCGGTCAGGGCAACACATTCTCCTCGACTAACCCGAAGCGATGCGCCCGTCATCACCGGAATGACCGCACTGCCCTGATTGTGCAGCGTAAAGCTCTTGCTTACATCGACCAGTTCAATCATCTCTTCATCTTTTTCCAAATACTCAAACCTGCAAAACGCTGGAGACCAGCAATTGCGTATAGGCATGTTGCGGGTCATCCAGAACCTGGTCCGTCAAACCGGCCTCGACCACGCGGCCGTCTTTCATCACCATCAACCGGTCCGCCAACAGGCGCACCACGGCCAGGTCATGGGTCACGATGATTGCACTCAACCCCATTTCACGCACCAGCCCGCGCAACAGATCCAACAGCCGGGCCTGGACCGAAACATCCAACCCCCCGGTCGGCTCATCCATGAAGACGAGCCGCGGCCCTGTCACCAGGTTGCGCGCGATCTGCAGGCGTTGCTGCATCCCGCCCGAAAACGAGGTCGGGCGGTCATCGACCCGGCTTTCGTCAATCTCGACCCGGTCCAGCCAGTCGATTGCCCTGCTTCTGATTGAACCATAATGCCTGTCGCCGACGGCCATCAGGCGTTCGCCGATATTGGCACCCGCGCTTACGGACATACGCAACCCATCGCGCGCGTGCTGGTGTACAAAGGCCCAATCGGTCCGGCTCAGCATCCGGCGCTCGGGTTCCGACATCGTCACCGTGTCCACCGGACCCTCGGCGCGCGTGTCAAAGACCACCTTCCCGGCATCCGGAGCCAGGTGCCCAGCGAGGCAATTCAGCAGTGTCGACTTGCCCGAACCGCTTTCGCCGACGATACCCATCACCTCTCCGGGGTAGAGGTCGAAACTTACCGCCGCGCACCCGATCCGGGCACCATAACGCTTTTCGATGCCTTCGACCTGCAACAAGGGGGTCATGCCGCGCTCTCCTCGCCCAGTCGGCCAACATGCCCCGCTGAACGGCGCGACCGGCAATAATCAGTGTCCGAGCAGACGAACATCCGATTGCCCGCATCATCCATGATGACCTCATCCAGGTAGCTATCCCCGGCCCCGCACAGATCGCAGCTGTGCTCGGCCTTTGTCGCCTCGAACGTGTAATCCTCGAAATCCAGGCTCACGATGCGTGTATGGGGCGGCACCGCATAAATGCGCTGTTCCCGCCCAGCCCCAAACAGCTGGATCGCATCCATTTCCAACTTGGGGTTGTCGAATTTCGGGATCGGCGAAGGGTCCATCACATACCGACCCGAAACTTTTACCGGATAGGCATATGCTGTCGAGATCGCGCCGTGCTGACTGATGTCTTCATACAGTTTCACATGCATCATCCCGTATTCCTCGAGGCTGTGCATCTTGCGGGTTTCGGTCTCGCGCGGCTCCAGAAACCGCAAAGGTTCCGGGATAGGGACCTGATAGACGATGATCTGATCCTCGCGCAGCCGGGCCTCGGGGATACGGTGGCGGGTCTGGATGACACTCGCCCTGGCGGTCTTTTCAGTGGTGGCAATTCCGGCAGTCTTTTCGAAAAACTTACGTATCGACACGGCGTTTGTCGTATCGTCCGCGCCCTGGTCGATGACCTTGAACCTGTCTTCAGGCGTCAAAATCGCGGCGGAAACCTGAACGCCACCGGTGCCCCACCCATATGGCATGGGCATCTCGCGGCTGGCAAAAGGCACCTGGTATCCCGGCACGGCCAGCCCTTTCAGGATGGCCCGGCGGATCATCCGCTTGGTTTGTTCGTCCAAATATGCGAAGTTATACTCATTCATTTTTTGTATCACTTTGTTATCTGGTGCTTTTTATGGACGTATTGGCAATTTGCTCGTTCTTTTTGATTATTACAGTCTATTTTCTTTGGCATATGCGCCATTCCCGGCTTCGCCGCCGTGCGATTCGAGAGGACAGAACCGGTCAGTGGCATGCGGTCGGACCGGCTGACGCGCCGTCCGAATACGCCGAAACTCCTGCGACCTGGCCCGGTATCGACGCGGCATGCGCGGAAAACCGCGGATAGCGGCATCATTCTGCGGCCCCCTTTGATTTGGCCAGGTCCTGGGCTTCGCGTCGCAGCTTGCGGATCAGTTCCAGTTCCGACTGGAAATCCACATAATGCGGCAGCTTGATATGTTCGAGAAACCCGGTGGCCTGAATGTTGTCTGAATGGCTCAGGACGAATTCCTCGTCCTGCGCTGGCGCCCCTTGATCGTCCTCGCCCAATTCTTTCCAGCGCAGCGCGCGGTCGACCAGGGCCATTGCGATGGCCTTGCGCTCGGACTGGCCAAAGACCAGCCCGTACCCTCTTGTGAACTGGGGTGGTTCGGTTTTTGAGCCTTTGAACTGGTTCACGGTTTCGCATTCCGTCAGCTCGATGTCGCCAATCTCGATGGAGAAACCCAGTTCGGGGATGTCCATTTCGACCGCGACCGTGCCGATCCGCAACTCGCCAACAAACGCGTGGTTTCGGGCGTAACCGCGCTGCGTTGAATAGGCCATGCCCAGCACGAACCCCTCGTCGCCGCGCGTCAGGGATTGCAGGCGCAGCGGACGGGTCGTCGGAAATTCCATCGGCTCGCGGGTCAGGTCACCGGGGGCGGCATCGGTTTCCGGTTCATCCTGAATAAGGTCCTCGCCCTTGAGGAATTGCATGATGTGTGGCGTCGCCTCTTGCCGGGGCACACCTTCCGGCGCCAAAGGCACATCGCCATCGGCGGCCAGTTTGAAATCCAGCAATCGATGTGTGTAGTCGAATGTCGGCCCCAGGACCTGGCCGCCGGGTGCGTCCTTGAACGTCGCCGAGATACGCCGATCACAGGCCATATCCGCAGTATTCACAGGGCAGGAACAACCAAAACGGGGCAAGGTGGTCCGGTAGGCCCGGATAAGAAAGATCGCCTCGATCAGGTCGCCCCGCGCCTGCTTGATAGCCAGCGCCGCCAGGTCGGGGTCGTACATGGACCCTTCTGCCATAACCCTGTTCACCGCCAGGCCCAGCTGCTCGCGGATCTGCGGCAGGCTCAGTTCCTCTACATCCGGCGATCCGCGTCGCTCTTCCGCCATCCAGGCATGGGCGTTTTCGATCGCTTTTTCACCGCCCTTGACCGCGACATACATCCTTCAGGTCTCCGCTTCGATCTGCGTGCTGCGCGGCAGGGCCGCAATCGTGTCACCGCAGGTGAAAAAGAAATCGCACCCCAGGGGATAAAGCCGTGCGTTGGCCTGCAATGCTGGTACGTCCGGCAAGGACAGCCTTGCCGTATCCTTGATGCCCGGACCGCGCAAAAGCGCACCGCGCGGCAGCAATCCGGGGGTTTCTACGATCACTGTCGCCGACCTGTCGGGGTATTCCGGGGTGCCGATGCGAAACTCGATCAGCGGCATCAGATCTTTCCAACGCCCGATGGCGAAATCGGCCTTGGGCGCCTTCACTATGGGCGCGCCGGTGTGAAAGGTCAGCCATTCCCGAACCTGCAGTGTATCGAATTCACCGGCCAAATGAACGCCCGTATCGGGGTCGCACAAGGTCAGCAACAAGGTTCCGGCGGCAACCGACAAGGGCGTTGGCGGCGTGGCCCCAACCAGTTGGCGGATTTCGCCGGGTCGAGCCATGACTGTCATCGCAGCCCGGAACGCGTGGGCGGCGTCGATCGGGGCGTCGCGAAACCCGCCCATAAACTGAGAACCCGCTGTCATTGGTCTTCTCCGCGCACCATTGTGAAAAACTCGACCTTGGTTGCCGCGGCCTTGGCCGCACGCGCGGTCCTTGCCGCCTGACGCTGATGCGCCAGCGGCTCGATGACGGATTTTGTGACACGCGGCGCGGCAGCCGTCTGCATCAGCGCATCAATTGCTGCCGCCGCCTCGGCCTTGGCTTTGGACCGGCCCTGCACATATGCGTGCCCGACCGTTCCGTCCTGCAAAACAAGCGAACATCGGGTCACGGTCATTTCACCCAGATTAAACGGTGCGCCCCTGGCCCCGGTCCGGCCTCGAACCATCACGCCGCCCACCTCGGGGGGGCGCAACCAGTCGAACGCCGGGCGCGCGTCATATTGCGCCCACAATGCCAGCAAGGCGTCTTCTGGCGCGCGGGCCAACACGCCCATCCAGGCCTGACGATCCCAGTGCGGTGTTTTTTCTTGCTCCATGGGTCGGGACCTCTTGGCTAAGTTGTCTACAACAACTATACAACTATACAAATGTTAACTGCGCCCCGACCGAGTCGCAAACAAAATCGCCATGAAGCTTTGATGACATGACCAAAACGCCAATCTGGAAATCCATCGCCCAGAGCCTGACATCCGATATCGCAGAAGGTCGATATGCGACGGGCGACAAGCTTCCGACCGAAGCGCAGCTGGCGGCGACACATGGCGTCAATCGCCATACCGTGCGGCGGGCCTTGTCCGACCTGGCAGATCGGGGACTGGTCCATGCCCGGCGCGGAGCGGGGGTATTTGTTGCGGCAAGTTCAACCGATTATCCAATCGGGAAACGGGTCCGGTACCACCGAAACATCTCAGCCAGCGGCAAGGTCCCGGGCAAGAACGTCCTGGCGCTGACGACACGGGCCGCGGATAAGGCCGAGGCCCAGGCCTTGGGGCTGAGGGTCGGCGAACCCGTGCATGTCTATGACGGCCTGTCGCTTGCAGATGGACACCCTGTCGCCTTGTTCCAGAGTGTTTTTCCGGCAAACCGGCTGCCGGACCTGCTGACCGCGCTGTCCGAGAACGGGTCGGTGACCAACGCATTGCGTGCCTGCGGGGTCGCCGACTATACGCGCTTGTCCACCCGCCTGACAGCCCGCAGCGCCAGTGCGACGCAGGCCCTGCACCTTCAGCTGACCGAAGGCGCACCGGTTCTGCATTCGGTCGGCATCAATGTCGATCCTTCGGGCAAGCCCATCGAATATGGAAAGACGGTATTTGCGGGCGAAAGGGTTACACTCACGCTGGGTGATGGTTAGCCCCGACACCGTGATCCCGTGCTTGGCGGACAAGCTCTACACTTTGCCGAGCCTGCCGGTTATATGCAGGTCGACACCTACCCTGACACGAGGCCGCCATGAGCTTTGACCGCACCATCAAGATCGCCCCGTCGATCCTTTCCGCCGATTTTGCCAATTTCGGGCAAGAGATTCAGGCCATCGAGGCGCAGGGCGCCGACTGGGTCCATGTTGACGTGATGGACGGGCATTTCGTGCCCAATCTCACCTTCGGGCCGCCGGCGGTCAAAGCGTTCCGCCCGCATGTCAAAACCGTGATGGACGTCCACCTGATGATTGCCCCGGTCGACCCGTATATCCAGGCCTATGCCGATGCCGGCGCGGATATACTGACCGCACATATCGAAGCCGGTCCGCATACGCATCGTACCTTGCAGGCCATCCGGGCCGCGGGCATGAAGGCGGGCGTCGCGCTCAACCCCGGCACTCCGGCCGATGCGGTCGAGCATCTTCTTGATCTGGCCGATCTGGTCTGCGTGATGACGGTCAACCCCGGGTTCGGCGGTCAGAAATTCATCGACATGACCAGCAAGGTCCGCCGACTGCGGCAAATGATCGGTGACCGGCCCGTTCATATTGAGATCGACGGCGGTGTCGATCCGGTGACGGCCCCGTTGGTTGCCGCTGCCGGGGCGGATGTCCTTGTGGCAGGATCGGCGGTATTCAAAGGCGGCTCGGTTTCAAACCCCGAGGTCTATGGCCAGAATATCCGGACCATCCGTGCCGCCGCCGAAAGCGTCTGAAGATCGACAGGCGGCGCCCGTCACTTATCGGTGCGCCGCTTGAAAACACCGGCGGCCGTTGCAAGCAATGCACCGTCTTCGGCCCGCAACTCTCCGGACACATAGGCCAGGTTTCGCCCACCGCCGGTATAGCGCCCGGTCGCCGTAACCCGCCCGCCCGAGGCACCCGCCACATAACTGATATTCAGTGACAGCGTCAGAACCGGTGGATGTGCCTCGCGGTCAAACCGGGCCGATGCCGTATTGCCGCAAGCGACATCCAGAAGCGTGGCGATCATCCCGCCGTGCAGAATGCCCTGGCTGTTCAAATGGGCATCCCCGATCGTCAGCCCGGCACGCGCGCACCCGTCCGGATCAGAAATATCCACGTCGAACCCGACAGCGGACTGACAGCCCGACCGCCGAACCCTGGGGTCGTTTTCGTCTTGCTGGGTTAAGTGCAATGAACCGCTCCTGGAGAAAGCCCGCGTCATCGGCACAGTGATCGGCCATTGCACAGCCCATTGCAATATGCGCCGGTTCGTTTTGCGGGATCATCGCGATACCAGGGTCAGGCGTCATCCTGTCTGTTGAGGTCATCAAAGGTGCGGCCTTCGGCGACCAGCTGTTCCAACAGCGGCGCTGGCTGCCAGAAAAAGGCATCCTGCTCTGACCAGGTGCGGATGTCCGCCAATATCCCGCTCAGACCTGCCATGTCGGCCCATTTCAGCGGCCCGCCCCGATAGCGCGGGAACCCATAGCCGTAAAGCAGCGTCACATCCACATCCAAGGGACGGCGCGCGATACCTTCGCCGACCACTTTTGCGGCCTCGTTCACCATCGCAATCATATAGCGGCGAACGATCTCGTCGTTCGTAAACGTGCGCGGGGTAATTCCCCGCGCGGCCCGGTCGTCCGCGATCAATTGCTCAACATCTGGGTTCGGCGTTCCGCCGCGCCTGCCCTTTTCGTAGACATAGAACCCCTTGCCGGTCTTCTGACCAAAATGACCCGCTTCGCACAGCTTGTCAGCAACATGGCTTTCGCGCGTACGCGGGTCCATCCCCTCGGCCCGTTTGCGTTTGCGCACGGCCCAGCCGATATCCAGCCCCGCCAGGTCAGCCACGGCAAACGGCCCCATGGCGAAACCAAATTCCGTCAGCGCGGTGTCGATCTGGAACGGGCTGGCCCCGTCCAGCACCATATGGTCGGCGCATGTCCGATAAGTGCTGAGAATGCGGTTGCCGATAAACCCGTCGCAAACACCGGCCCGCACGGAAACCTTGCGCATCCGGTGGCCCAAGGCGAACCCGGTGGCGACAACATCTGCGGCGGTCTGGTCCCCGACCACCACTTCCAGCAGCTTCATCACATGCGCAGGCGAGAAGAAATGAAGCCCGATGACATCCCAGGGGCGGTTGGTCGCGGCGGCGATCTCATTGATGTCCAGGTAGGACGTATTGGTGGCCAGAACCGCACCGGATTTGCACACCTCGTCCAGTTGCGCAAAGACCTGTTTCTTGATTTCCATGTCCTCGAAGACCGCTTCCACGACCAGGTCAACGCCTGCAAGCGCCCCGTAACCGGTCGCAAGTTCAAGCTTGTTCTCCAAAATGTCGTCATGCACGTCCTGCGAAAGCTTTCCGCGCTTTACTGCCCCCGCCAGGTTTGCCGCGATCCGTTCCTTTGCCGCAATCGCCATGTCCGTCGACATTTCCAACAGAACGACCGGCAAGCCCGCAAGCAGCGCCGAAGTTGCGATCCCCGCACCCATCGTTCCACCGCCGATCACGGCGATCCGATGCACGCCCCGCGGCTCTATGCCCTGCAATTCCGGCAATTTCCCGACGGCCCGTTCGGCGAAGAACGCGTGGATCATGCCTTTGCGTTGATCCGAATTCAGCGCCTCCATGAACAATTCACGTTCTCGGGTCATGCCATCCGCAAAGCTGGGCAACTGGCAGGCGGCCTGAACGGCGCGCACGGCAATTGCCGGGGACAATTGGCCCCGCCCCTTTTGTAATATTGCGTCATGAACCGCGTCGAAATCCACCGGCTGAGGCGGCGGCATCTCTCCGATGGCGCGGCGCGGCGCGCCGGAGTCCAGCAGATGTCGCGCATAAGCCAAACCGACCTCGCGCGGGTCGCCGTCCTGAACCTTGTCGAGAATGCCAAGCTCTAGCGCCTCGGCCGCCTGAATGTGCCGCCCGGACGTGATTACCTCTAGTGCCGCGTCGACCCCGATCAGCCGTGGCAGGCGTTGGGTCCCGCCAGCACCGGGGATCACACCCACGTGAACCTCGGGCAACCCGACACGCGCGCCGGGCACCGCGACCCTGTAATGGCTGGCCAATGCGACCTCAAGCCCGCCGCCCAAAGCCGTCCCGTGAATGGCTGAGACCACCAGCAGCGGCGAAGCTTCGATCCGGTTGCACAGCGCGGGCAACCAGGGGTCCTGTGGCGGCTTGCCAAACTCGCGAATATCGGCACCGGCAAAATAGGTCCGGCCCAGCCCATAAATCAGAACGGCACGAACCCCGTCACGCTCGGCCCGTTCGATCCCGGATTGCAATCCGCGGCGCAGATCGACGCCCAGCGCATTGACCGGCGGGTTGTTGGCGGCCAGCACCGCGATGTCGCCAACCTGTTCGTATTCTACCACTTGGGTCATCGATTTACCTCCTGCGCCAGGCCAAGGCGCCCAATATCGTCCGGCATTGAGGGATTGGCGTTTCCAAAACAGTGCCTTTCCGCATGAGCACGGGCAACCCATTTTTTGTGCAGTTCAGGTTTTGCGGTTCAAGAATTTTATCTGTCAGTTTGATACCTGGAACTTGGGCGCTATGCTTTGATTGCGCCGGGCTGAAACGCGTCAGACCGGGTGTCGCGGCCCATTCCGAACAAAGGTCGCGCCAGGTTTCAAAAACAGGGAGTTCCAAGATGTGTGATGTATGCGTAATGAACGCCGTCAAGGACCGCATGATTTCGCGGCGTTCGTTCTTTAGGGGCGGGGCAGCAATGGCCGCCGGGTCGGCGCTGAGCGTCGCTGCAGCGCCACCCGCACTGGCCGCAGGTGTCGGCGAAGTCGTGGATATGAGCCATGTCTACGACGCCGCGTTCCCGACCTATTTCGGCGAACCCGGGATCGAAGCCAATCAGGCCTTCAATTTCAAAGAGCACGGGTTCAACCTGTTCAACCTGGCCGTCAACGAACATACCGGCACCCATGTGGATGCGCCCCTGCATTTCTCGGCAGATGGCCAGTCGGTCGATGAAATCCCGGTTTCCAACCTGGTGTGCCCGCTCTGCGTCATCGACATTGCCGCCCGCGCAGCCGAGGACCCCGACGCGCAGGTCACACCTGACGATCTTAAGGCGTGGATTGATGTACATGGGCCGATACCGGATGGCGCTTGCGTTGCGATGCATTCGGGTTGGGGGGCCAAGACAGGTTCGGCCGAGTTCCGCAATGCCGATGGCGAAGGCAAGATGCATTTCCCCGGTTTCCACGTCGAAGCCGCGCAGATGCTGATCGACGAAACCGGCGCCGTGGCAATCGGAGTCGATTCCCTGTCGCTGGATCACGGGCCATCTGGCGATTTCGCCACCCATTATGCCTGGTTGCCGACAAACAGGTACGGGATCGAAAACCTCGCCAATCTCGACAAGGTCCCGGCCACGGGCGCGACCCTGGTTGTTGGCGCCCCCACCCACCGCGGCGGGTCCGGCGGGCCGGCGCGCATCTTCGCGCTGGTCTGATCATGGCAACGGTTCGATTGTTGAAAGACACAGAGGTCAGCGCAGAAGCGCTGGCCGTTTTTGACGAGATCCGTGCCGCGCGCGGCACGGATTTCATCAACAATTTCTGGCGCGCCCTTGCCCATGATCCTGCCTTGTTGCGCGCAACCTGGGACAGGCTGGCGGCGGTCATGTCCGACGGGGCCCTGAACCCGCTGATCAAAGAGCTGATCTATGTCGCCGTGTCCGCCGCCAACAGTTGCGAATACTGCGTGCATTCGCACACCGCGGCTGCGCGCGCCAAGGGCATGACCGATGAAATGTACGGCGAATTGCTGGCCGTTGTTGGGATGGCCAGCCAGACCAACGCCCTGGCAACCGCCCTTCAGGTGCCTGTTGACGAACAGTTCTTGTCCTGACCACGGGTTGCGGCGGGTCCGTTTCTTGCCCATGGCGGCCTGCCGCGATCATTTGTCGACTTTTGTCTTCCTGCCCTGACGTTTCACACTGGTGTATGACGTCACGAGGAGGACCAGCGCTGTGACTGATATTTCTCGACATGCCGACCACGTTTTGGAAACGGCCACCCATCCCGGCGCAGCCGCGCGGTCCCGGCTGGCCGCATCCTGGCGCAGGTCACTTGAACACCATGGGCTGGACCCCGGCCAGCATCGCGAGGTTCACAGGATAAGCAGCCGCGACCTGGCGGTTCGCAAGGATCAGGCGCACACGATGATGCAAGTCGCCCGGCCCAAGCTGGACGCCTTGTTTCAGTTGGTCGGAAATTCGGGATGCGGCGTGCTGCTGACCGATGCCGATGGGGTCATCCTGGACATTCGGACCAATCAGGGTGATCAGAGCGCGTTTGAATCGTGGGGCCTTGGCATCGGGTCCGACTGGTCCGAATCTTCGGAAGGCACCAACGGGATCGGCACCTGCATTGCCGAAGGGCGGCGGGTCGTCATTCACCGGACTGAACATTTCCGCGCTCGTAACACCGGCATGAGTTGTATGGATGCGCCAATTTTCGGGCCCGAGGGGCAGTTGATCGGCGCGCTCGACGTCTCATCGGCGCGGGCCGACCAGACCGAAGCGTTCAACCAGTTGATTGTTGCAATGGTTGCCCAGACCGCGCGGCAGATCGAGGCCGACAATTTCCGCACGGCTTTTTCCGGTGCTCGTTTCATTGTTGCCAACGCCGATGATTCCGAGGCCAACGTTTTGCTGGCCGTCGATCAGGACGACATCATCCTCGGGGCGACGCGTGGTGCGCGCAAGGCGTTTCGCCTAAACGCATCCGGCCCGGTCCCGGCCATTCCTGCCTCGGACCTGTTCGGGCGCGAAGACGGGCCGACGGGGTTTGAAAGGGCCGAACGGGCTGCCGTTAACCGGGCTCTGGCCCGCGCTGACGGCAATGTTTCCGGCGCGGCACGGACGCTTGGTATTGGCCGGGCGACCTTGTACCGCCGCATGAAACGGCTGGGCATTGGCAAGGAACTGTCCTGACTTGTCTCAGTCCTGAGACAGATCCCGCCCCCGCGTTGCCCGGCCCGGGCTGACGCGCCGCATGTTTTCGAACAGGGTCCCTGTATCTCCGGTGGAGGACCGGACAAGTTGGAGGACACCTGATGAATGAAATGACACAAGTGGCCGGTGAATACACCTCGCCGTTCAAATCCCGTTATGACAACTTTATCGGCGGCAAATTCGTTGCACCGGTCAAGGGGCAGTATTTCGACAACATCACCCCGATCACCGGTGCCAAGGTTTGCGAGGTTGCACGCTCGACCGCCGAGGATGTCGAATTGGCGCTGGATGCAGCCCACGCCGCCAAGGATGCCTGGGGCAGAACCTCTGCCGCCGAGCGGTCCAACATCCTGCTGCAGATCGCCGACCGGATCGAAGAGAACCTGGACCTGATCGCAACGGCCGAAACCTGGGACAATGGCAAGCCGATCCGCGAGACCACCGCGGCGGATATCCCGCTTTCGGTTGACCATTTCCGCTATTTCGCTGGCGTCCTGCGGTCGCAGGAAGGCAGCATGTCCGAGATCGACCACGACACCGTGGCCTATCACTTCCACGAACCGCTGGGCGTGGTCGGGCAAATCATCCCGTGGAACTTTTCGGTGCTTATGGCCGCCTGGAAACTGGCGCCGGCACTGGCCGCGGGCAACTGCATCGTTCTGAAACCCGCCGAACAGACCCCCGCAGCCATCATGGTCCTGATCGAAGTGATCGCCGACCTTCTGCCGGATGGTGTTTTGAACATCGTCAACGGCATGGGCCCCGATGTCGGCGGCCCGCTGGCCGAGAGCGACCGCATCGCCAAGATCGCCTTTACCGGTTCGACCGAAACGGGCCGGATCATCATGAAAGCCGCAACCAAGAACCTGATCCCGGTCACGCTGGAACTGGGTGGCAAGTCCCCCAACATCTTCTTCTCCGATGTCATGGCGCAAGATGACGCCTTTCTGGACAAGGCCGTCGAAGGGTTTGTTTTGTTCGCGTTCAACCAGGGCGAGGTCTGCACCTGCCCAAGCCGCGCATTGATCCAGGAAGACATCTATGAAGAGTTTATCGCCCGTTGCATCGACCGCGTGAAGGCAATTCAACAGGGGGACCCCCGCGAGATGTCGACCATGGTCGGCGCGCAGGCCAGCCGCGAACAGCAAGACAAGATCATGTCCTACCTGACAATCGGTGTCGAAGAAGGTGCCGAGGTTCTGGTGGGTGGTGATGCCGCGCGGTTCAATGGTGACATCGCCAACGGCTTTTACATCCAGCCGACCATCCTGAAAGGCCACAACAAGATGCGGGTCTTCCAGGAAGAGATCTTTGGCCCCGTCGTATCGGTCACGACCTTCAAGGACGAGGCCGAGGCGCTGGCGATTGCCAATGACACCATGTACGGCCTGGGTGCCGGTGTCTGGACCCGTGACGGCACGCGCGCCTATCGCTTTGGCCGCGAGATCGAGGCCGGGCGCGTATGGGTCAACAACTATCACGCCTACCCGGCACATGCGGCCTTTGGCGGCTACAAGCAGTCGGGGATCGGGCGCGAGACCCACAAGATGATGCTGGATCATTATCAGCAGACCAAGAACATGCTGGTCAGCTATAACCCCAACAAGCTGGGCTTTTTCTGAACACGTCCCCCAGGACGATTTCCAAACGCAGTCCCAAGACGATGCCGGCCGATACAATCGGCCGGCATCTATTTGGTTGCAGCCATGCGCAATGCCCGCGTCCCGGCCTGCCCTTTTCGCACCTGAACCACTGGTTTGCCGTGGCGCCTGCCATGCCCTGACCGGTACGGACCCGCCATATCCGAATGCAATCTTTCACGTCCCGGACAGCACACCGGAACATTCCCGCTTGATCAATTTATATGTTACCAAATTTCTCACAAGTGATCATTTGTGTTACATTTATCTTGCCGCGAATCGCGGCGGGGCCTATTACCCGACCAATTGGTCACCTAATTTCATCGACCTACGGCACAAGGTCTTGACGCATGGATGCATTCATCTGCGACGCACAGCGCACCCCGATCGGACGGTATGGCGGGGCCCTCAGCCAGGTGCGCACCGACGATCTGGCCGCGATCCCGATTGCCGCCCTGAAAGCGCGGAACCCACAGGTGGATTGGGCCCGCCTTGATGACGTGATCCTGGGCGACGCCAACCAGGCCGGGGAAAGCAACCGCAACGTCGCCCGTATGGCGGCCTTGCTGGCCGGGCTGCCAATCGAGGTCCCCGGAACCACGATCAACCGTCTTTGCGCCAGTGGCATGGACGCCGTTGGCATGGCCGCGCGCGGCATCAAGGCCCAAGACTACGACCTGGCCATTGCAGGTGGCGTCGAAAGCATGTCACGCGCGCCTTTCGTCATGCCAAAGGCCACCACGGCATTTACCCGCAGCAATGCAGTCTTTGACACAACCATTGGCTGGCGGTTTGTGAACCCCAGTATGGAACGCGCACATGGCATCGACTCGATGCCGCAAACCGCAGACAACGTCGCCGAAGACTATGGTATCAGCCGCGCCGACCAGGACGCATTTGCGGCCCGCAGCCAGGCCCGCTGGGCCGCAGCACATGAGGCTGGCCTGTTTCGCGAAGAAATAACCCCGGTTACGATCCCCCAGCGCAAGGGCGATCCGGTGATCGTCGATACGGATGAACATCCGCGCCCCGGAACGTCGGCAGAGAAACTGTCGCGCCTTGCGGGCGTCAACGGGCCGGACAAGACGGTTACTGCGGGCAATGCCTCGGGGGTCAATGACGGGGCGGCGGCGATCCTGATGGCAAACGAATCCGCAGCCATGGCACATGGCCTGACCCCGATTGCCCGCGTCGTTGGCATGTCTGTCGCCGGTGTCGCACCCCGCATCATGGGGATTGGCCCGGTGCCTGCCACCCGCAAGGTGCTGGCGCGGGCCGGGCTAACCATAGACCAGATGGATGTGATAGAACTGAACGAGGCTTTTGCCGCCCAAGGTCTTGCCACCTTGCGTGAACTGGGCCTGCCTGACGACGCGCCGCATGTGAACCCGAACGGCGGCGCCATCGCCCTGGGGCATCCGCTGGGCATGTCCGGCGCGCGCCTGGTTCTGACGGCGGCCTATCACTTGCGGCGCACCGGGGGTCGCTATGCGCTGTGCACCATGTGCGTGGGTGTCGGCCAGGGCGCGGCCCTTGTTCTTGAACGCGTATAGGGAAGGAAACAGACCATGTATGCTCAGATGGTGAAATCCGAAGCGACAAACGATGACCCTGAAAAGCTGGCAGAGTTTCAGGCAAAGATTGACGCGGGCATCAAGATCGAACCCAAGGACTGGATGCCGCAAGGCTATCGCAAGACGCTGATCCGCCAGATTGGTCAGCACGCCCATTCCGAAATCGTCGGACAACTGCCCGAAGGCAACTGGATCACCCGTGCGCCCACGCTGGAACGCAAGGCGATCCTGCTGGCCAAGGTGCAGGACGAGGCCGGGCACGGGCTGTACCTGTACTGCGCGGCCGAAACACTGGGCGTCAGCCGGGATGAACTGACCGAGATGTTGCTGGACGGTCGGATGAAATACAGCTCGATCTTCAACTATCCGACGCTGAACTGGGCCGATATTGGCGCGGTCGGTTGGCTGGTTGATGGGGCCGCGATCATGAACCAGGTGCCCCTGCAGCGCACGTCTTACGGGCCGTATTCGCGTGCCATGATCCGTATCTGCAAGGAAGAAAGCTTTCACCAACGTCAGGGATACGATGCCATTCGCAAGATGGCCGAAGGCACGCCCGCGCAGAAGAAGATGGCGCAGGATGCTCTGAACCGGTTCTGGTTCCCGTCGCTGATGATGTTCGGGCCTTCGGACAAGGACTCGGTCCATTCGACCCAATCCATGGCCTGGAAGATCAAGATGAACACCAATGACGAGCTGCGCCAGAAATTCGTCGATCAGACCGTGCCGCAGGCCGAATTCCTTGGCCTGACTGTCCCAGACCCGGACCTGAAATGGAACGAAGAACGCGGTCATTACGATTTCTCGGAACCCGACTGGTCCGAGTTCTTCGACGTAATCAAAGGCAATGGCCCCTGCAACGTTGACCGCATGGCTGCGCGCAACAAGGCGTGGGATGACGGCAAATGGGTGCGTGACGGGCTGCTGGCCCATGCTCTCAAGAAACGCGACGCAAAAGTCGCCGCCGAATAGGCCCGCAAAGGAGGAACACGCATGAACAACGAATGGCCCCTGTGGGAAGTTTTTATTCGCGGCCAACACGGCATGAGCCACCGCCATGTCGGTTCGCTGCATGCACCCGATGCGGAAATGGCGATCAAGAACGCACGCGATGTCTACACCCGCCGCAACGAAGGCGTATCGATCTGGGTGGTCGAGGCGAACAATATCTCGGCTTCATCCCCCAGCGACAAAGGCCCGCTGTATGAGCCCAGCGAAAGCAAGGTCTACCGCCACCCGACCTTCTTCGACATCCCCGACGAAGTGGGGGCGATGTGATGACCCGCGACGAGGCCTTCCTGCAGTTTCTGCTGAGAATGGGTGACAATACCCTGATCCTCGGGCATCGCGTCAGCGAATGGTGCGGCCATGCGCCGGTTCTGGAAGAAGATATCGCGCTGGCCAATACGGCGCTGGACCTGATCGGACAGACCCAGATGTGGCTGGGATTGGCGGGGGAAATCGACGGCGGCCAAAGCGCGGATGATCTGGCCTTTCTGCGCGATGCCTGGGATTTCCGCAACGTCCTGCTGGTCGAGGTTCCGAACGAAGATTTCGGCCGAACCCTGATGCGCCAGTTCCTGTTTGACGCGTGGCATTCGATCACGCTGGGGCGTTTGTTGACGTCTTCTGACGAGAGGGTCGCGGCAATTGCTGCAAAAGCTGGTAAAGAGGCCGCGTATCACCTGGAACGCTCAAGTGACACGGTCGTGGGGCTTGGCGACGGGACGCAAGAGAGCCACGACCGGATGCAACAGGCCCTTGATTACCTTTGGCCTTACGTGGGCGAGATGTTTGCCTGCGACGAGGTCGATACCGCCATGGTCGCCGCGGGGATCGCCCCGAACCCGGCGGATCTGCGCGATGAGTATTACGCCCTGGTCCAGCGGGTACTGACCGAGGCCACCCTGACCATTCCCGACAGCGGATTTGCGCATAAAGGCGGGCGCGACGGGCGCATGCATACCGAACATCTGGGCCACCTGCTGACACAGATGCAATGGCTGCAACGCGCCTATCCCGGGGCAAGCTGGTAAGCCAAAATGGACCGGGTGCCGACAGACCAGATTTGGGAATGGCTGGATGCCGTCCCTGACCCTGAAATACCCGTCATTTCAGTGGTCGACCTTGGCATTGTTCGGGATGTGCAATGGAATGCGGAAACGCTGAAGGTGACGGTCACGCCGACCTATTCCGGGTGCCCGGCCACGTCCGTGATCAAATTGGATATCGAATCCGCCCTGCGCGATCACGGGATAAACATGGTGCAGATCGAAACCAGCATTGCCCCGGCCTGGACAACTGACTGGCTCAGCGACAAGGGCCGGGCGCGGCTTGAGGAATACGGCATCGCCCCGCCGCAACCGGCGGGTGACCCTGAACGCTGCCCGCATTGCGGCAGCACAGCGGTCGAGAAAGTCAGCCAGTTCGGCTCAACGCCTTGCAAGGCACACTGGCGTTGTACCGATTGTCTTGAACCCTTTGACTATTTCAAGTGCATCTGAGGAGGAACGCGGATGGCACGTTTCCACGACCTGAAGGTCACGGACATTCACAAGACAATCCGCGACGCGGTGGTTGTGACGCTGGAACCCGCAAACGGTGCCGCGGACGCGTTCGACTTTACGGCGGGTCAATACCTGACATTCCGCCGCGAATTTGATGGCGAAGAACTGCGCCGGTCCTACTCGATCTGCGCGGGCAAGGATGACGGTATCTTGCAGGTCGGGATCAAGCGGGTCGAAGGCGGTGCATTCTCGGGCTGGGCAAACTCAGAGCTGAGCGTCGGGGACATCGTGCAGGCCATGCCGCCGATGGGCAGCTTTCATGCACCGATCGATGCCGGTGCCGACCGGCGCTATCTTGGCTTTGCCGGGGGTTCGGGGATCACGCCGGTTCTGTCGATCCTCAAAACGACGCTCGCGCGCGAACCGCAATCGCATTTTACACTGATCTATGCCAACAAGGGCATCAACACGATCATGTTCCGCGAAGAGCTGGAGGACCTCAAGAACCTCTATATGGGTCGTCTGACCGTGGTTCACATCCTTGAAACCGATAGCCAGGAAATTGACCTGTTCACCGGCATGGTGACACAGGAAAAATGCGCCGAATTGTTCAAGCATTGGGTCGATGTCAAGAATATCGACATGGCTTTCATATGCGGTCCCGAGCCGATGATGCTGGGCATCGCCGCTGCCTTGCGTGATCATGGGCTGGACGATGGCCAGATCAAGTTCGAACTGTTTGCCAGCGCACAGCCCGGTCGGGCGAAACGCAAAGTGCAGGCGACCGAGGTAGGCACTCAGGCCAATCAGACCCGCGCCTCGATCACGCTTGACGGGTCCACGCAGACCGTCATCCTGCCCAAGGACCAGTCCATCCTGGAGGCCGCGCTGGAAAACGCGATGGACGCGCCCTTTGCCTGCAAGGCGGGGGTATGTTCGACCTGTCGCTGCAAGGTCCTGGAAGGCGAGGTCGAGATGGTCGCCAACCACGCGCTTGAGGATTACGAGGTCGAAAAAGGTTATGTGCTAAGCTGCCAGGCCTATCCGGTGACCGACCGTGTCGTCGTAGATTACGATCAGTAAGGCGGAGGGGAAGATGAGCGATTCCATGACATTGGACAGCTACTTGGCCGCTGGTGGCGTGTTGACCAATCCGACCAATGTACCGCCGCGCTATCGCGCGGAGTTGATGAAACTGATGGCCACTTTTGTCGACAGTGAACTGGCGGGTGCCGCCGGATTTGCCGACGTCATCAACCAGGGGCCCGGGATCAAGGAACGGATCGCCGCCGCCCGGATCGTCATGGAAAAAAACCACAACGCCGCGCAGGTCCTTCGCGTCATGGGTGAGTTTGGCGCCGACACGCAACGCTATGTGACCCATCACCCCTGGACCCAACGGCTGGACCGAGACGCGGATATCGGCGCGACACGCAGCGCGCAGGATATGCGGCTGGCCGTTTTCAACTATCCCATCCAAGGCTGGACGGATGCGGTTGTCATGAACCTGCTGATGAGCCGCGCCGTTGTTGTGCAGCTGACCGAGTTTTCGCGGATATCCTATCAACCCCTGGCCGACGTGTTTCGCGCCATTACCCCGGTCGAAACACATCATGGCGAACTGGCGGCCGAAGGGGCGGCCAAGCTGGCGAAAACAGGCGAGACCGATGCCATGCAAGCCTCTGCCGCATATTGGTGGCCACGTGTATCCCAGAGCTTTGGTACGGGTCAGTCCGGCAAGATGGACGCCCTGCGGTCCATGGGGTTGCGGCAAACCGACAATGCGGGCCTGCGCAGCCTGTGGCAAGCCGAGGCCGAGGCGGCGTTGCTTAAGGTCGGGTTAACACCCCCAAGGACGTAGGCAGCCATACCCGGGCCCGCCTTGCGATACTGCCGCCCAAGTGAACCAGATCATTTTCGCGTATTTGCATATACCTTATTGTCATAACCCTATTATCTGTTCATTTTTTTAAAGGGTTTTCGACATGACACATTTCAACAGCTCCGAAGCTTGCGCGTGGATTTCCGGGCATTTCCCCGAATTTGAATCGCAATTGCCCCTGCTGACGCAGGCCAATGGCGGCACTGCCACGGACGAACAGCTTGACCTGGCGGATGCCCTGATCGACGCGGCACAGGACCGGCTGGACAGCACGCTGGAACAGGCCGGTCTGCCAGGCGGCGCTCGCAAGGGCGGGTCGTTGGTTCTGAGGGCCGATGTCGTGAAACGGCTTGTGGCCGCGCGCGGTGATGCCATCGAGACCGAAGTCAAAGCCTTTCTTCAGACCCTGAAAGACATACATGACGCGAAAGGCAAGGGATCGGCGGCGCAATCGTCGATCATGCTGGCGGCTGGCATTGTCGCCGTCTCGCCGCCCGGAACGCCGCGCCCGCCGGTCATTCCGGTCATTGAAGAAGCGATGGAGGACGCTTCTGCCTCGACCGAAGCCGTGGCAACAGAGGCGGAAGCCGAAGCCGTTGCCGAGGCGGCGGCGGTTCTGGGCCCCGAAGTCATTGCCGCGCTGTTGGTGGTTATCGCGATTATCATCATCCTGTGGTTCATCCTGAAAGATGCCAATTGCTATATGGTGATGTTGAACCAGTCGAAAGCACCGGTGGTTTTCCTGAACGAATACAAGATTTCAGGTCAGCCGGGCTCGGTCGCGCAAAATATCCCTGCAGTCGAAACCATTACCCGCCCCGGCATCGCCCCGCGCAGCTATGTGTCGGCCGGGCTGTTTGAATTCCATCGCAAAAAGGGTTTTTACGGTTCGCAATACGGCTTTACCGTCGAAAACCAGGGCAGACATATCGCCTTTGGGGTTGAATGCCCCCTGAACGGTTCGAACAAGGCGTATGTCCACTTTAACCAAAGCGCCAAGGCGGCGGCTGAAAACGTGGACAAGCACGCCAAGATTGATGTGTCTACAAAAGATGCCAAGGGGTCGGCGCAATTGCGGTGCCAGGGCCACAGCGGCTCGCCCGCCTATTTCATCGGGCGCATCACCTGACCAAGCGGGGCCAGCCCCCATATCACGCGGGCTGAACGGAGTGTTGGACGTTGTCCAGGCCGTTCAGCCCATCCAGCGTCAGATTGGCGACCAGCCTGGCATATTCCGTTCGCGCCGTGGCATCGGCGTCGGAATTCCACATGTAGAACCAGTTCAACATGCCAAATACCGACATTGTGGCCGCGCGCAGCCCGGCCCTGTTTTCGCGAAAGACATCCGGCGAAACCTCGACAAGAATGTCGCTCAGGTATCGCACCATGTCCCGCTGGTAACCGCGCAGCCGATCCTGTTGTTCCGCGGGCAAGGACGACATCCCTCCTGTCTGGACCCGATGTTCGTCATCGGCACCCTGATAGGCCAACAGAATTTCAGCGATGACCTTGTGCAGCTTTTGCCGCGCATTCAGCCCGGCGACATCCATCCCGCAGACAAGATCGCGCAAATCACGCAGATAGGTTTCCAGAATATCGAACAGGATCGCATCCTTGCCATCGTAATAGTGATAGATATTGGCCTTCGATATTCCGCATTCGCGGGCCAGTTGCGTCATCGACGCACGGTCAAAGCCTTCGCGGGCAAAGACCCGTGCCGCCGATTTCAGGATCTGCTTCCGTTTCTGTTCATGATCTTTCGCGATTGGACGGGCCACGTGTTACCCCTTGCCTCTGTTATCGACGACGCGTTTTGCCTTGCCCTGGCTGCGCTCGACCTCGCCAGGGTTTGCCACGGCGATCTCGGTCGAAATGCCGATTGCATCCTTTATCCGCTTGGTCAACATGCGGGCGGCCGCGGTTTTGCTTAGCTCGTCTGCCGCGTCGGGGTTGGCTTCGACGTGAACGCGCATCGCGTCCATCCGGCCCGAGCGGTACAGTTCGATCTGGTAATGCGGCGCGATCCCGCCCGTCGCCAGAACCTGTTCTTCGACCTGGCTGGGAAAGACGTTGACGCCCCTGAGGATGATCATGTCGTCCGACCGCCCTGTTACCTTTTCCATACGCCGCATTGACCGCGCGGTCCCCGGCAAAAGCCGCGTCAGATCGCGCGTCCGGTACCGGATCATCGGAAGACCTTCCTTGGTCAGGGTCGTAAAGACCAATTCCCCCATTTCCCCATCCTCCAGAACCTCTCCGGTTTCGGGGTCGATGACCTCTGGCAGGAAATGGTCCTCCCAGATCACAGGTCCATCCTTGGTTTCAACGCATTCATTGGCGACGCCGGGCCCCATGATTTCGGACAGGCCGTAAATATCAACCGCATGCATATCAAAGGCCTGTTCGACCTCTTGCCGCATGGCGTCGGTCCAGGGTTCCGCGCCAAAAACCCCGACAGACAACGAGCAGTCGCGGGGATCGAGCCCTGCCTTGTGAAACTGTTCGAGGATATTCAGCATATAGGATGGGGTAGCCAGGATTCCGTCAGGCTGGAAATCGGTGATCAGCGTGACCTGCTTTTCCGTCTGGCCGCCGCTCATCGGCACTACCGTGGCCCCCAGCCGTTCGATCCCGTAATGCGCGCCAAGACCGCCGGTAAACAGCCCATACCCATAGGCATTGTGAATGATATAGCCCTTGCGCAACCCGCTGGCACGCAAAGAGCGGGCCACAAGGTCCGCCCAGGTTTCAATGTCGCGGCGCGTATATCCCACAACGGTCGGCTTGCCCGTCGTCCCGGAGGATGCATGTAAACGCATTATCTGGGTCCGGGGCACCGCGAACAGGCCAAACGGGTAATTGTCGCGCAGGTCGTCCTTGTAGGTAAAAGGGAACTTTGCCAGGTCCGCCAGCTCTTGCAGATCGTCCGGATGGACGCCAGCGGCATCAAACCTGTGTTTGTACATTGCTACATTGTCATAGGCATGGCGCAGCGACCATTTCAGCCGATCCAGTTGCAGGGCTCGGATTTCATCGACCGAGGCGATTTCGATTGGATCAAGTTCGGATCTTTCCGGTGTCAGGTCCTTCATAGCGTCCTCCTCGCCTCAGGGTTCATCGAACAGGGTGCCGCCGATGGCCCGCGAAAACCCGCGAAACTCGGCCAGCTTTTCCCCGTTTTGATTGGTAACTGTCACATCGTAGATGCCGCTGCGCCCCGTCAGGCTTTGTTCTGTTGCCCGAGCAACAAGCCGGTCCCCCAAACGTCCAGGCGCCACATAGCTGATGACATTGTGTTGCGCCACGGTTGCATTGTTTCGGCTGTTGCAGGCAAAGGCAAAGGCGCTGTCGGCCAGCATGAAGGTCACGCCACCGTGACAAATCCCGTGGCCATTGCAGTGATGGCTTTCCACGGTCAGTTCCAACACTGCCTGCCCTTCATCGACGGCTGTCAGGTCCATCCCCACCCATTGCGAGGCCGCGTCCTGCGCCCACATTGCCGCTGCCGATTTTTCCGCACGTTCCTTTGGGGTCATCTCAACGGCCCCGGAATTCCGGGGCGCGTTTTTCAAGAAAGGCCGCAACCCCTTCTGCATAGTCTTCGCTTTGCCCGCAGGTTTTCATAGCGTCCGCCTCCAGTTCCAGGTGATCGGTAAGGGTGTTGCCCGCAGCGGCCTGGATCGTCTGCTTGGTCAGGCCAAGCCCAAGCGTTGGACCGGCCGCCAGCCGCGCTGTCAGCGCGCGGGCTTCGCCCATCAGGTCGTCATCTGCGACGGCTTGCCATATCAGGCCCCAATCCTGGGCCTGTTGCGCCGAAAGCGGCTGACCCGTCAGGGCCAGCCCCTTGGCGCGCGCCTCGCCCAGAAGGTGCGGCAGATGCCAGCTGCCCCCGGTATCCGGGATCAGCCCCACCTTGGCAAAGGACTGTATGAACCGGGCAGAATGCGATGCCAGGACAATGTCGCAGGCCAGGGCGACATTCGCGCCCGCCCCTGCTGCAACACCGTTCACCGCACACACCACCGGAAAATCCAGCGCACGGATCAGGCGCACCAGCGGGGCATAAAAGCTGCGAACAGTCTGGCCAAGGTCCGGCGGGCCCTCTGTTTTCGACGGGTCCCGGTCGCTCAGGTCCTGACCGGCGCAGAACCCACGGCCTGCGCCCGTCAGCAAAATGGCGCGGGTCCCTTGGGCGCGCGCGGCCTCAATCGCGGCCCGCAATGCCAGGTGCATGGGCTCGGTAAAACTGTTCAGACGCTCAGGGCGGTTTAGCGTGATTTCCACCCAATCCCCGTGATCCTGCACCAGAATGGTATCGCTCATGACAGGTCGCCTTGCGTTGTTTACCACAAAAATCTTGCATTAACCGAACGGTTGGTCAATAAATTTCTGAACCGCTCGGATCGGTCGGCACAAGACCCGGCACCGATCCGAGCGCCGTCGAACCGCCCAGAAGGAGAGACACTCATGAAGCCGCGTGAAATTTCCAGCTATGCCGCCGGGCAGTGGATTGCCCCCGCAGCCGGAGCCCGCGTCATCGCGTCTGCCGTGACGGGTGCGCCCATCGCCCTGGCCGGGAATGACGGGCTGGATGTACAGGCCATGCTGGGCCATGCGCGCGAAACCGGCGGGCCTGCTTTGCGCGGCTTTACGTTTCATGACCGCGCCCGGATGCTGAAGGCGCTGGCGCAACGGCTGGCAGAGCATAAACAAGCGCTCTATGATCTTAGCTTTGACACCGGGGCCACGCAGTCTGACCACCTGATCGACATCGACGGCGGCATCGGGACCTTGTTCGTTTTTGCCTCAAAAGGGCGGCGCGACCTGCCAGATGCGCATGTTTGTCTGGACGGGCCGATTGAGCAACTGTCGCGCAACGGAACTTTTCTGGGTCAGCATATCCGCACGCCCCTGCAGGGCGCGGCCATTCACATCAACGCCTTCAACTTCCCGGTCTGGGGCATGCTGGAAAAGCTGGCTCCAGCCGTGCTGGCGGGCGTTCCGGCGATTGTCAAACCGGCGACCAGCACCTGTTATGTCACTGAATTGGCCGTGCGCATCATTCTGGAAAGCGGCATTTTGCCGGACGGAGCGCTGCAACTGGTCTCGGGCGGGATGGGCGATATGCTGGACCACCTGGACGGCCAGGACATCGTCAGCTTCACCGGCTCGGCCCAGACCGCGCGAAAACTGCGCCTTACCCCTGCGATTGTGGAAAACACCGTTCGCTTTACCGCCGAACAAGACAGCCTGAACGCGTCGATTTTGGGGCCGGATGCCGTATCGGGCACGCCCGAATTCGACGTATTCATCGACGAGATCATACGCGAAATGACAACCAAGGCCGGTCAGAAATGCACGGCAATCCGGCGGGTCATTGCCCCGCAAGGGCAGTTTGACGCGGTGATTTCCGCCGTGTCGGGCCGCCTTGCCAAAATCACTGTCGGAAACCCCCGGCATCAAGAAACCGAGATGGGCGCCCTGGTGTCCAGCGAACAAAAGGCCGACGTTCTAAGCAAGGCCGCGCTCATCGGACAGGACGCTGAGCGAGTTTTCGGCGACCCCGATGCCTTTTCGGTTGCGGGGGCCGAGGCGGGCAAGGGAGCTTTCCTGCCTCCTATGCTGTTTCATTGCGCGGATCCTGACACCGCCAACCACGTCCACCAGACCGAAGCCTTCGGGCCGGTTGCGACCGTCATGGGGTACCGGGACCTGGATCACGCGATCGCTTTGGCCAACCGGGGCCAGGGGTCGCTTGTTACCTCGTTGATCACGCATGATACGGATGTCGCGCAACACGTTGTTTCGGGAATCGCCGCCTTCAACGGGCGGCTTTACATAAACGACCGCGACGCGATAGCCGAAGCAACCGGCCACGGCGCGCCCCTGCCCCATATGGTTCACGGCGGGCCCGGCAGGGCGGGCGGCGGCGAAGAGATGGGCGGGGTCCGCGGCGTGCATCACTATATGCAGCGCACAGCCTTGCAAGGATCACCCCGGATGGTGCAGGCGGTTTCGGGCACCTGGGTGCCGGGCACGCCCGAGGTCACGGCAACCTCGCACCCGTTCACGCAGAAATTTGGCGCATTGACCATCGGTGAAACACTGCACAGCCCGGCCCGGACCATCACGCTGGATGACATCGAACATTTCGCCGAATTCACCGGCGACAGGTTCTATGCGCATATGGATGATGACGCGGCAGCCAGAAATCCGTTCTTTCCCGGTCGCGTGGCCCATGGCTATCTTTTGATCAGTTTCGCCGCGGGGCTGTTTGTCGAACCAAACGAGGGGCCGGTCCTGGCCAATACCGGCCTTGACGGGCTGCGGTTCATGAAACCTGTATCGGCGGGTGACAGCATCAGGGTCCGCCTGACCGTCAAACAAAAGACGCGGCGAACCGACGATTACGGCGAGGTGCGCTGGCATGTTTCGCTGCTGGACCAGGACGGCGACAAGGTGGCGGAATACGATCTTCTGACCATGAACGCGTACTGACTGCAAACCGATGGGGCAACCGCACCGGATTAGTGATTTTCTTGGTCCCGGTAACGGTTTAAGCTGTTTGCATGAACGATGACCGAATGTGGTTCGATGCAGCCGTTGCGAAACTGGCGGACCCCCAGAATCAACGGGTCTGGTCCATTGTCGTTTCCCTGTTCGGCGATCTTGCCCAGGACCGAACGGCTCGGGTCTCGGGCGGGGCACTGGGCCGGATTATCGAGCCGATGGGCATCAAACCCGAAGCCATCCGGGTCGCCCTGCACCGACTTCGCAAGGATGGCTGGATCGACAGCACCCGCATTGGCCGGGTCTCGGAACATTTCCTGACGGAGTATGGCCGCACACGGTCCGCGCAGGTCACGCCGCGCATCTATGCGCGCACACCAGTGCCGGTGTCACGCTGGCACATTCTGATCGCCGAGGATGGCAATGGCACCTGCACGCTGGAGAAGGCCGTTCAAGACGGGGACTATACAATGCTGAGCCGTAACGCAGCCTTGGGTCCGGGGGCACCCCAGGAACACGCAGACGACCTGCTTGCCCTGGAGGTTTCTCCGCAGAATGCACCGGCGTGGTTGCGGGAACGGCTGTGCCCGCCAGAAATGCGGACCGCTTGCGCAAGCCTGATCGGAGCGCTGCAACAGGTCTCGGACACATGGCCCAAGGGGTGGGTCCCAACGCCGGCCCAAACTGCAACCCTTCGAACCCTGATCATTCACCGCTGGCGACGCGTCGCGCTGCGCAATCCCGACATACCGGCGTCTTTTTTCCCCAGCGACTGGGAAGAACCCGCCTGCCGCGATGCGGTTTTCCGTGTGCTCGACACCTTGCCGCGCCCGTCGCTCAAGGACATCAACGGGCAGGGTTAGGCGGCGGCCAGCCCCCCGATCGGCATGGCACTGACCGAAACCGGTGCCTTTGCCCATGTTTCGCTTGGCCCCTTATCGGCGGGGCGATACGCTGACGGCAACAGCTCAACCCCAGGACAGGAGCCCGATAGATGTCCGTATTGCTTACGCTTGTCTTGATCCTCGGCGCTCTGTTGGTCGCAGCCAACCTGTGGACGCGCCGTCTGACCCGCAAGGGGGCCGACACCGTCCCACAGGCCGGTCAGATCGTTCCGGTCAATGGAGGGTGGATACATTACGTCGAACTGGGTGACCCTTCGGCCCAATCCATTGTTCTGATCCACGGGCTTACCGGGCAGCTTCAGCATTTTACCTATGCCATGGCCGATATCCTGGCGCGGGACTTTCATGTCATCGCGCTGGACCGCCCCGGTTGCGGATATTCGACCCGCGACAACGCCCGACTGGCAACCCTGCCGGAACAGGCCCGTATGATCCAGGAATTCCTGGATGCCAAAGGCGTCCAGTCGCCGGTTCTGGTTGGGCACTCGCTGGGCGGGGCGGTGTCGCTGGCGATGGCGCTGGATTATCAGGACAAGCCGCTGGCGCTGGCGCTGCTGGCCCCGCTAACCCAATTCGTTGACCAGACGCCGGCCATATTCAAACCGCTTGAGATTCGCACCGAATGGCTGCGCGCCCTGATCGGCCATACCATTGCCGTCCCCATGGCCAACAAAACCGCCCCCCATGTCATCAGCGAAGCCTTCGCACCCGAACCGGCACCGGACGATTTCCTGGACCGGGCCGGCGGTGCGCTTGGTTTGCGCCCCTCGGCCTATATCACCGCGTCGCAGGACATGGCCGGCGTCGAGGCCAGCATCCGAGGCCAGGCCGATCGGTACGGGACCCTGAAAACCCCCGGCGGCATCCTTTTCGGCAGCCGCGACCCGGTCTTGTCTCCCTCGGTGCATGGCGCACCGATGCGACAATTCGGATTGTCCGTGGAAGAACTTGAAGGCAAGGGGCACATGATCCTGATAACCGAGCCGCAGACCTGTGCCGACTTTGTCCGCAGGGTCGTGAACGAGGCAACGTCCGGGCGCGCAGAGGCTGAAAACGGGTGACAGCGGTGTGGCAAAATAATCCTTCGCCACGCGCGCTTTTCCCTCTTGACCCTTCCCGGCCCCTCGCTTACATCGCCATTCACCGTGGCGGAGTAGCTCAGTTGGTTAGAGCAGCGGAATCATAATCCGCGTGTCGGGGGTTCAAGTCCCTCCTCCGCTACCACTTAATTCCTTAAATGATGGCTGATTGTTTTGGCGGCTCGCGTATCCAAAACGCGTTTTCCAACAACGGCGTTGGTTAAGACCTTGCGAAACGCGGGCGCAATATGGGCCTTTTGCGAAGGTGATTATTCGAACCTCAAGACGCAGTGCGCGCCGCCATTGGCCTTTCGCCCCACAAATGGGGACGCAGGCTTGATCAGGCGCGTGCGGCAAACCGCCAGGTCCTAGCCGCGTTTCCTCTGTGCGTCCCTGATCAGGGCAGCGAGGCGATAGAACCCGTGTGCCATTTTGGTAAAGGGCGTCAGCAGGAAAAAGGTCAGGACCGATCCGAGGTGGATGGCCAGCAAGGCGGGCATCAGAGCCGTCGATCCAAGGACGTAAAGCACCAGCCCGCTGAGCCCTACAAAGCCAAGTAGCAGGATAAAACCGATATCGCCGCCCCAAGCCGAGGGGTCGCCAAGTTCTCGATCCGACTTTTGTTTGAGCATTACCATCCCACCGCACCCCACGGTCAGCAGGATACCACCAGAAACCCCCAGCAGTTTTGGCAATGACCAGAACCCATAAGGCGCATGCAGTCCGAAGATATAATGCATTACAGTCGCCACCGAGGTCGACGCAAAACACAACAGGAAGCCGTACATGATGGCTTGGTGAATGTGACGGCGCCCCTGGCTGAACCGGTCTTCATCCTCGAAATTGCAGCCCTCACCATGGCCTGCGGCCAGATCCTGCATCTTGCCCGCGCGTTTGAACGCAGCCGTCACATCCGCCAATTGGATGGGTTGGCCGCCAACTTCGGCCCAATACCGCCTGAGGCTGAAGGCTATGCTGAACAGGGGCAACAGGAACGCAGGCGCAAAGATGGCGACCATCGCGTTGTGGGACAGGACGGCATAGAAGCCCTCGCCCCCGCTGGAATCGATGGCGCGAATGGCCCAGATCAACAGGGCAAAGCCTGCCACAAGCGCCAGGGCAATGGCCCCGCCATGGGTGTGGAACCGACGCGCCAGAGGTTGCGGCCAGGCGAAGCTTTCCCAACTGTCCCGCCGCACTTCGGCCAGCGCCTTGGGCAGGTTCAGGTCGAACTCATGCGGGGCGGTGTACTGACAGGCGTAATAGCATCCCCGGCAGTTGTGGCAGAGGTTAGCCAGTTGGGTAATGTCACCATCGGAAAACTCTCGTTCGGCGTGCAGCGACGGAAAGACCGAGCAGTAGCCCTCGCAATAGCGGCAAGCGTTGCAGATCTCGGCCTGACGGCGGGCTTCTTGAATAAGATCAGTTTGCATAAGCGGCGGCCTCACGTCCTGCGATGCGTCCAAAGACGGTTCCAATGGTCATGCCGAACCCGGCCAGATATCCCTGCCCCAGGATCGACCCGGCCATTGTCTCGCCAGCCGCCCATAGATTCTTGATCTTGCCGGTTGGGGTCGAGCACTGGGCCCTGTCGTCGACCTTTAGCCCCAGATAGGTAAAGGTCACGCCGGTGCGCAGCGAGTAGCCATAGAATGGCGGCTCGGTGATAGGACGCGCCCAGTTGGTCTTGGGCGGGGTCAGACCCGAGGTTGCCACCCCGTCCAACTCGGTCGGATGAAAGGCGCTGGTATCGCCGCAGGCGGCGTTGAACTCGGCCACGGTTGCGGTCAGCTTGTCGGCGGGCAGGTCCATCATCGCGGCCAGCTCTTCCAGCGTGTCGGCCTTCAGCGGAGGGAACACCGAGGGCATGAACAGATTCAGCGACTTGGCGTCGATGATCACATAGCCCACCTGATCGGGTTGCGCCGCGACAAGGCGCCCCCAGATCGCATAGCGCTTGGGCCAGACATCCTCGCCCTCGTCATAGAACCGCTCGGCGTCCTTGTTCACGACAATCGAGAACGGCACACAGTCCAGACGGGTGACGATTCCTCCGTCGAACTTTGGCGCACGCCCGTCAATCGCGACGGCGTGGCATTGGGTCGGGTCGCCGACACTGTCTACGCCCTGATCCAGCAGATCGGCCAGCACCACACCGCGGTTATAAGGGGTGCCCCGGATAAGGAAGTTCTTTGCAGGCTCGCCCCAAGCGCGGGTCAGCCAATCGGTATCGGCCTGAAACCCGCCCGAGGCGACAATGACCGCTTTGGGCATGATCCGATGGGTTTGCCCCTGATGGGTGTAGTCGACCCATTCGATCCGATCACCGTCCAGTTCCAGATGCGTGACCGCGGCCTCATACAGAACCTCTACACCCAATCCGGCTGCTGTCCGGTAATAGGCATTCACCAAAGACTTACCGCCCCCCATGAAAAACGCGTTGGTCCGCGCCAGCGACAAGGTCCCGGAAAGCGACGGCTGGAACCGCACGCCGTGCTCCTCCATCCACGGCAAACATTCCTCCGAGGTGCGGATCGCGAGGCGGGCCAGATGCTCGTCGGTTTTGCCACCCGTAACCTTCAGCAAGTCCGAGAGGTATTCGTCTTCGCTGTATTCCTCCACCAAGGGACCCAGAGGGGTTTTGTGCATGCAGCGAAAGTTGCGTGTATGGCGAGAGTTCCCACCACGATAAGGTTTGGGCGCCGTTTCCAATATCAGAACACGGGCGCCTGCCTCGGCTGCGGTCATCGCAGCACAGAGCGCGGCATTGCCGCCGCCGATCACAGCTATGTCGTAAGCTTCCATTTGGGTGGCCATGTCCTGCCTCGTTTAGGGGGTATCGTCGGTCGTACGGTCGCGTTCCTGCAACGCGCGGATGCGCATACGTTGCGCGGCCCGGATATGCGCGCGCATCTCGGTTTCGGCGGCGTCACCATCACGGTCCTTCAAGGCGACCATGATCCGCCGATGTTCGGCCACTGCCGCCTCGGCCCGATTGCTGTCCAACAATTGTGATGGCCCGATAATCAGCAGCGCCTTTTGCAGGGAAACCATGGATTTGGCCAGGAACCTGTTCTTGGCAGCGTCCAGCAGCGTGGCGTGGAATATCCGGTTGATCTTTGCCGCATTCGGGCCGGTGCCAGCCTCGGCCAAGCGGTCATTCAGCACATCGAGCTCATCAAGTTCGACATCTGACGCTGCCCGCGCCGCCAGACGGGCCGCAGTGCCCTCAAGCACGGCGCGCATCTCATAAAGCTCCATCACCTCGGCATAATCCAGGCTGCGCACAGTGGCACCCTGCCGGGGCACGTGCGTGACCAGCCCGTCAGCCTCTAGCTGCCGGATCGCTTCGCGCACCGGGGTGCGACTAACGCCCAAGCGCTCCGACAGCTCGATCTCGCGCAGGCGTTCACCAGGCAGAAGCTTGCCCTCGCGAATCTCGTCCAGCAGGCGCTGATACGCGGAATTGCCTTGCGGGCCGGGCTGTAGCGGGTCGTCCTGAGGTGTCATCACGGGCTCTCTTGTCTTCTTGCGTCCAGCTGTATACATTTGGATACATATCGAGTCAATACGGATGGACCCCCGCAATTGCCCCCTTCTGAACACCACACCGACGCTTTGAAGAAACGATCGCTGACCCTGGCCCTGGCCGGGCTTGGAACAGCTGTTTTCTGGGCGTTGAACCTGCCCCTGCCCTTCTTGTTCGGACCGATGAGCGCCTGCTTGATCGCGGCGCTGGCCCATGCCCCGATAAAGGGGTTCGGGCAGGTTTCCGTCGCGGCCAGAACGATTCTGGGCGTGGCCGTCGGCGCATCAATCACACCGGACCTGTTTGCCGAACTGCCGAAAATGGCGGCTTCGGTCATGCTTGTTCCGGTCTTCATCATTGTAATCGCACTTGTAGGCGTGCCGTTCTTCCGCAAGATCTGGGGCTTCGACGACAAGACCGCGTTTTACGCAGCGATGCCGGGCGGGCTGCAGGACATGATCATCTTCGGCACCGAGGCCGGGGCAAACCCCCGCACCCTGTCTCTGGTGCACGGCACGCGCGTATTGATCATCGTGACGCTCGCCCCGTTGTTTCTGACGCTGTTCTATGGCGCCGAGCTAAGCAACCCGATTGGGCAGCCCGCCCGTGATCTGCCTGTATCTGAGCTTTTGATCATGGTTCTGGCGGCGTTGATCGGGTGGAAAGGCGGCGAACGGGTTGGACTGTTCGGGGCGTCCATTCTGGGCCCAATGATCCTGACGGCGGCCTTGTCACTGGCAGGTATCATACACGCACGCCCCCCGCGCGAAGCGATCCTGGCGGCGCAGTTTTTCATCGGGTGCGGGATCGGCGCGCAATTCGTCGGCGTCACATGGGGCGAACTGCGCCGGGTTGTTTCGGCCGGAATTGGCTATGTCGTCGTTCTGGCCATTCTGGCGGCAGGGTTCACCGCGATTGTAACCACATTGGGACTGGGCCACCCTGTCGAGGCATTCCTTGCATTTGCACCCGGAGGCCAGGCCGAAATGACGGTTCTGGCCATCGTTTCCGGCGCCGATCTGGGGTTTGTGATCACTCACCATCTTACAAGGATCGTGCTGGTGATCATCGGTGCGCCGATTGCGGCAAATCTTATTCGGCGGTGGTCCAGACCTCGGGGTTGATCATGTGGACCGGGTCACCATCGGCATAGGCGTTGATCTGGTCGAAGATATCCGCGAATTGCAGGTCGAATTCATCCTCGGTCACGAAACCGATATGGGGTGTCGCGATCAGATTGGGATGCGACAATAACGGGTCCGCAGGGTCAGTCAGCGGTTCGGTGTCAAAGACATCAATCGCGGCCTTGCCAGGGCGGCCTTTTTCAAGCGCATCCAGCAGCGCCCCGGGTTCGATCAGCCCGGCCCTGGATGTGTTCACGAACAACGCCCCGGGCTGCATCCCTGCCAGGTCGACAGACGTAATGATCCCGCGGGTATCCGGCTTCAATCGCACATGAACCGACACGACATCGCTTTCGGAAAAGAACGCAGCGCGATCAGGCGCGACCGTGGCGCCGTCGGCAGAGGCGCGCGCGCGCCCCTCATCCGATGACCACCAGACGACATTCATGCCAAAAGCCTCGGCATAGCTGGCAACGGCCCGGGCAATGCGCCCGTACCCATAAAGACCCAGGCGCCGCCCGCGCAGCGTTTTGCCGACCCCGGATTGCCACCGCCCTGCCTTGGCCGAAGCCATCTGCGCCGGAAGGTCCCGCATCCCGGCCATGATCAGCGCCCAGGTCAGTTCAGCCGCAGCATAGGACGGGGTGCCGCCGTGCATGTTGGAACACAGCAAAACGTTGGCGTCGGAACAGGCTGCAACGTCTACATGAGGATAGACACTGCGTTGGCTGATCAGTTTCAGGTTGGGCAGCTTTTCCAGCAACGCGCGGGTGATCTTGGTGCGTTCCCGAAACAGCACCAAAGCCTCGGCATCCTGCAGTCGGGCGGCCAGTGTTTCGATGTCTTCGACGTGATCTGTCCAGACCGTCACCTCGTGGCCCGCGAGTTTGCCAAAGCAAGGCAAACCGCTGAGCGTGTCGAACCAGTCATCCAGAATGTGAACTTTCATCGGCTTTCAATTCCCTGCTTCTGTGCAGGCTGCCGTGGTGTCGGAACAAAATTTGGAGCGTCCAGCGCTGCCAACGCGGATCGAACGCGTTCGCTTTGATCCAGAAGATGGTTGAACTGCGCATCGCAACCCGCAATCGGCGTCGGGTATTCCGACATGCTGCGTCTCAGGGCGGCTTGCGCCAGCTTCAGTTCCTGTCGTGCAATGTCCAGGCATTCCGAATAGTCATTCATGGTGACACCTCGCCAATGTATACCATAGCATACCATTTAGGATTGCCGCGTTCAACTCCCGTCCCAGACGTTTTTCGGCACAAATACGTGACCGTTGGCCAGCATGCGCGCCGTTCGGACCAGCCCGGCAGATCGCAGCGTGAACCCGTCGGCGCTGGAGAAATCGACCAGGACGTCGATCGTGCCCGATGCGTGCTCAAGAACAACTTCGGCGGGGCTTGCACCGTTCCGCTCCAACAGACCGTCCGCGACGGTTCCCGGCGTCAAGGCGCATGAGGCCAGGCATTGCGCCCCAGTGACCGCCATCGTCGGGTGCGTTTTCCAGGGCATAAAGTACCGAACGGCAATCGTTCCGCCATCACGGGCTGAAGACACCAGCCCGAATTTCGGAGTTACCGATTTCGATACGTCGCCCATCCCCATCAGTTGACCGGCTTCGATACGAATGGCTTCCATCTGGTCAAAGAAAGCCCGGTTTTCGTCCAGGTCCTGCGCGCTTTCATATCCGGTAAGTCCAAAATCCGCGGCCCGCGCTATGACCATTGGCATGGCGACGTCCATGCATGTCACCTCGACACCCTGCACGGTGTCTCTGAGGTTTCCAGTGGGCAGGAACGCACCGGTCGAGGACCCGACGACCCCCATAAAGCTGAGCTGCACGGGGGCGGCCTGCCCCGGAACACCGGCAATCGCAACATCCCCGTCATAAGTCAGCTGACCGCCCGGCGTTTGCACCTTTGCGACGACCTGTGCGCCTGTATTGACGGCCCTGATGCGGATTTCGGTCTCGTCGCCCTTTGGCGTGACCAGCCCCATTTCAATCGCTGCCGGGCCGACACCGGACAGGATGTTGCCACAGGTCGGTTTGAAATCGACCAACCGTTCCTCGACCGACACTTGGGCAAAGAAATAGTCGATTTCGGCCCAGTCGTCATCGCTGGGCGACAGCATCGCGACCTTGGTCGTGACGGCGGCGCCCCCACCGATACCGTCGATATTCAGCGGATGTCCCGCCCCCACCGCGGCAATCAGAACCTCGGCCAGGGTTTCTTGATCTTGGGGCAAATCAGACCGGAGGAAATACGGCCCCCGCGATGTGCCGCCACGCATGAAAACAAAGGGAATCGCAGTTTGGGTCATGATGCGTCCTTCTTTTTGGCGAGGGCCGGACATGCCAGCCCTCGGGTCAATGCTGCGCTCATTTCAGCGGCCACGGCAGGTCAACCATTCCCTGCAACAGGCCCGGAGGGAAGTCGCGGTTCAAAGCCCCGGCCATGATGCACATGAAACCAATGCCGCAGGCCGTCAGGATCAGCGTCATCGCCCAACTGGAACCAGCCCGGATGCGGAAGAACGCAACCAGAAAGCCAATCAGCGCAAGGATGAAGCCAACAACCCAGGTGGCAGCGATAAGACCCGCGAACCACGCCAGTGTAGACCACAGACCATGCGGCGCATTGGCGTCTTCGCCGGCAATTTCCTTGTCGGCAAAGATGGCATCGCCTTCCGGGCGGCGCATCATCTGGATCAGCAGGACGACACAGCAGAACAGCGCGACGCAGCCGACCACCAGTGGGATGATCTTGTCGGTCATGTTGTAATCCGGGATCATGTTGGCATTGACCAGAGCAACGACCAGATAGGCCATGATCACCAGCAAAAAGACCAGCGGCGCACGTTTGCTGCCGGACTGCACTTCGCCCTCGGCCATGATCATCTTGGCCTGACGTATGCCCAGAATGACCGATGCAACCGTGATGACGATCAGAACGATCACGATCGGGCTGAAGACATATTCCATACCTTCACCAAAGCTTTTGCGGAACCGGAAGGATGCAATCTGAAACGCCTGGTTGGTGAACTTTTCCACCGGGTTGGACAGAACAAAGCCGATCAGGAATGCCGGGCGCGACCAGTCAAAACGGCGCAGGAATATGCCGATCAGGCCGATTGCGAACAGCGCCAGAAGGTCTTCGAAGTTCTGGCCGGACTGAAAGGCCGCAAAGCTGATCAGCATGAACAGGAACGGCGCAAGATAGGTGAAGCGGATCGTGGTCAGCTTGGCAATCCCGCCCGAGGCCGCGATGCACAGGATTGTGCCAACAACATTGGCCAGCGCCAGTAGCCAGACAATCGAATAGGTGATGTCCAGATTGTCTTTCAGCATGCTCGGGCCAACCTCGATATCGCCCGAACCCAGCAGGGCAACCGCGCCGATAAAGATCGCCATCGACCCCGAACCGGGGATGCCAAACAGCAAGGTTGGCACCAGTCCGCCACCCTCTTTCGCGTTGTTCGAGCTTTCCGGGCCGATAACGCCGCGAACCTCGCCCTTTCCGAAATTGCTTTTGTCCTTGGTCGTCTGCACCGAATGGCCATAAGCGATCCAATCGACGACCGAGCCGCCAAGACCGGGAATGACGCCCACGACGACACCGATGATCGAACAGCGAACCGACAGCCAAATATTGGCCGCCCAGTCCCTGACCCCGTCCAGCCACCCGGCCCCCAGCGAGGCCCCCTGGGCAATAGACCGATCCTGACGCAGCAGGGAGACAATCTCGGGAACGGCAAAAATGCCCAGTCCCACAATGACCAGCTTCAGGCCATCCGTCAGGTAGGGAATGTCATAGGTCGCCATACGCAGAGACCCGCCGGCATCCGCTTCGCCGATGGTGCCGATCATCAGACCCAGCCCGGCGGCAGCAACGCCTTTCAGGGGAATACGACCGGCCAGGATCGCCACCATCGACAAGCCCAGAATGGTGATCATCAGCATTTCAGGCAGGCCAAAGGCCAGAACGATCGGACGCGCGACCAGAATGAACATGGTCAGGAAGGTCGCCCCCACCAAACCGCCAAACAAAGATGAGGCAAAGGCCGCAGACAGGGCCCGCGCCGCCTCGCCTTTCTTGGCCATCGGAAAACCGTCAAGGACGGTTGCCTGTGACGCCGAACTGCCGGGAATACCCATAAGAACCGAGGCAAACGTGTCTGACGTCGGAACAACTGCAACCATCCCGATCATCAGCGCCAGCCCCAGGATCGGGTCCATTCCGAACATGAACGGCAGCAGCAGGGACAGACCGGCAATGCCGCCAAGCCCCGGAAAGACGCCCACGGCCAACCCCATGACAACGCCGAGCACGAGATAACCCAAAACGATGGGTTGCAGGATCAGACCCCACGCGTCGCCGAGCGCGGGCAAAGCTGTGGCGAAAACGTCCATAACGGCCGCCTTTCATTCTGTTTGGAAAAGAGAAAAACGCGTGCCCGGCAATCCGGGCACGCGCCGTGAGTGGCCAGCTTAGTTCAGCTCGACGCCATAGGCTTCTTTGAGCCAGTCGAGAACGTATTGCTTGGCACTGTCGTCAACGTTGGTCGCGGTCTGCAGCGCCGCCTTGGACCCGTCGCCAACGAAGACAGGGTATTTGCCGACGCGCTTGGACGAGATCTCGGCAAAGTCTGCACGCTCGGTCACGGCCTGGAATGCCGCAGTATAGGCGTCAACGATTTCCTGAGGCGTATCGCCCGGCACAAAGGCCAGTTTCTGAACCGGGAACCCGGCGACAAAGAAGGCTTTCCACGCGTCCCAGGCCGGTCCGCTGGTTTCACAGCCATCGGTGGCTTCGCACACTTCCTTGAAGGTCGGGATATCAGGGAACGTCGGGTCGCGAACAATGTTGCCATCCGCATCCAGCGCGCCCCAGGTCATCATCGGCACGGCCTGACCGGCCTCGACCAACGGGGCCGACCCGCCAAGATAACCCGACGATGTCTGGTAGTCGATATTGGCTTCGCCACGCTCGAACATCAAACGACCGTCACCGCGACCCTTGATGCCAAAAACGGGCTCGACGTTCATGCCCAGCATTTGCCACGCCAGCAGCGGCACCAGGTCCAGGCGTGTTGCGCCCTGCGACCCGTAGATAAAGTTGGTATCCTTGAGCGCATTCGCAGAACCGTCGAATTTGGCGCCGTCTTCCGCGTTCAGATAGGCAACACCGCCCGTCCCCGACGCCATGACCGGGATCCAGTCATTGTATTCGTAACGCACGCGCGGATCGCTCAGCAGATAGGGAAACTGTGTCGATCCCGAGGTGCCGAACAGCAACGTACCATCGTCGTGCTTTTGCTCCTGGAACCAGTTCGCGCCTTTGGTCGAACCTGCGCCCGGCATGAATTTCACGACGACGGTCGGCTGACCGGGCAGCGCCTCGGACAGAAGCGGCGCAAAGAAGTTGGCCCATTTGGCCGAACCACCCGTTTCCGAGAACGGGATGACCCATTCGATTGTCTTGCCCGAGAAATCAACCTCGGCAGCGGCGGGGGCGGCGATACCGGCGGCGGCGATCAGCCCCACGACAGCGCGACGGGTAAAGTTGGAAATGGTCATTGGTTCCTCCCTGTTGACCAGACAACCACGAAGGTGCCAGTCGCACCACCGTGGTCGCAAATAGAACTGTGGGGTTGATTCCCCTTCCCATCTGAAGAACATGAAAGGTCAACCTTGCGCGAAACTTGCAGGAAACCCGATGCGGATCGTCATTGTCGAAGATAATGAGCCTCTTGCCAATGCAATAGCCTATCGCCTGCGAGATCGCGGTCACGCGGCCGATGTTCTGTCCGATGGCGATGCGGCTGATCTGTACCTGGAACAGGAAGGTGCCGACCTTGTGGTTCTGGACATCAACCTGCCCGGTCGGTCAGGGCTGGAGATCCTGAAATCGCTGCGCAATCGCGGCGATGGCGTGCCGGTAATCCTGCTGACGGCCCGCACGGACACAAAAGACCGGGTATCGGGTCTGGACATGGGTGCGGATGATTACCTGATAAAGCCGTTCGAAATGGACGAGCTGGAAGCCCGCATCAGGGCCCTTTCGCGGCGCAAGCAGCTGGATTACGGCACGCGGGAAACCATCGGCAAACTGGAATTCGACCGCGGCGCGCGGCAGGTGACGGTCGATGGCGACATTCTTGACGTCCCGCGTCGGGAGATGGCGGTATTGGAGTGCCTTCTGGAACGCCGTGGCAGGATCGTCCCAAAGGGTCAGCTGACCGACTATGTCTACGGCGTTGGCACCGATGTCGACGACACCGCCGTGGAACCGCATGTCTCGCGGTTGCGCAAACGGCTTGCGAACCTGGGCATCAAGATCAAGACGGCCCGGGGGTTGGGATACATGCTTGAGGTCGAAAAATGATCAAGCATGGCTCGCTCAGGTCAAGGCTTTTCATCCTTATTCTGACCCCGCTGGTCCTGCTTGCGGTCATACTTGGGTATTGGCGCTTTACGGTGGCCCAGAAAACCGCACAAGAGCTGTTTGACGACAGTTTGCTGGCTGCGGGCCTGGCAATAGCGCGCGATGTCGCGGTTTCTGACGGGGATGCGCTGCTGCCATCGACCCGCAACATCATCCGCGAGGCATCGGGGGGCGAGGTATTTTATCACGTCACGGGGCCCGGCGGCATCTACGTGACCGGGTACGCCTATCCCCCGCGAACCGCAAAACCCGAAGGCCAGGACCCCTATAAACCCACGTTTTTCGAGGCCATCTACCGCGACGAACCAGTGCGCGTTCTCAGCATGACCGAGCGCGTGACCCAGGCCAACCTTGTGGGGGACGCAACCGTCACGGTGTGGCAGCTGATCGCGGACCGGAACGCCTTTGCGCGGGAACTGTCGATCCGGGCGGTCATGCTTATGGGCATATTGCTGGCCACCCTGGCCATCGCCGTCTGGTTTGGTGTCGCGCGCGGCCTGCGGCCCCTGGTCGATTTGCAGGATGCAATCGACCTGCGCTCACCAGATGACCTGAGCGAAATAAAGCGCCCCGTCCCGGCCGAGGTACAGGGCGTCGTGAAAACGCTGAACCGGCTATTTGGTCAGGTTGAATACAGCATCAACGCGCATCAGGTCTTTATCTCGGAGGCCGCCCATCAATTGCGCAATCCCGCAGCCGCCGTTCAATCCATGGCCGAGGCGCTGCAGGATGCCAAAACCGACCACGACAAGGATCAACGCATCGCCGAACTGGTGCTGGCCGCAAAAAACTCGGCAACAGTTGCCGAGCAATTGCTTTCCCTTGAACGGCTCAGGCATCCGACGCAACAGGATCAGATGGAAGACATTGATTTTCGCGCGGTCGTCGAACAGGCCTGCGCCGAAATGGGCGTGCACATCCTGGAACAAGGCATTGAATTCGACGTGGAAATGCCGGGCCACCCGATCACGATATCGGGGGATGCGGTTTTTCTGAGTGAAGCGATCAAGAACCTGTTGGACAATGCGCTCAAACATGGGGGCGAAACGATGGACAGGATATCCGTCGCGCTTCGCTGTGACGAAAACGAGGTCACGCTGAACGTCGCCGATAACGGAGCGGGCCTTTCACCGGATCAAAGCACCGCGGCGTTCGGGCGATTTTCGCAATTGAAACAGTCAACAGGAAGCGGTCTGGGCCTTTCGATTGTCGCCGCCGTCATGCAGCGGCACGGCGGTCAGGTGTCAATTGACCAAACAGAGCGCGGGGCCAGCCTGACCCTGGTTTTGCCCAGCAACCGCAGCACATCCCGGCCCGCGTAATCCGCTGTTGTCCGCCCTCTGTCTCGGGCAGGGGGCGAGATTGCGGTCACGCCCCCAGGACCGTGTCCTTGGCCAGTTGCGCCGCCTCTAGGCGGCAAAGCTCTTGCAGGGCGCTGTCCCTGTCACCGGTCCGGGCCAACGCGTTCTGATAGGCGCGCTGAACCGAACGCGGGCGCCAGGGCATCGCCGCCTGGGCGAGCCAGGCGCGCAGTTCAGGCGGCAATCGGTCGAAATCGCGCATCGGGTTCTCGGCGCGCCGTCGTTTGCGCAGTTTGGTCTGGCCAAGGTTTCGCGGCATCACCTGACCTCGCAGGCATGGGGGCAACGCAAATCGACCGAACCAGGGATTGGACAGCTTTGCGCCCATCCGCGCCGTGCCGCGCCAGTGAAGAAGACATCACTCATGCGTCATGAACACCTGGTCGCCTTGGATCGCGTCGGGCTGATGGGCCCGCAGCATTTCGAGGCTCCGCTTGAACCCGGGGCGGTCCAGGTCGCGGGCAATGATGACGATACGCGACCGACGGTCGTCCCCCGTCCAGTTTTTGACCGGAACCGGCGGATCAAAAATCTGTTGCACACCATGAAAGACAAAGGGCATGTCCGTCCCTTCCAGAAACACGATACCTTTGACGCGCAGGATGTCCGGCCCCTTTAGCGCGATCAATGTGTCCAGCCACAGATCAAACGCGGCGTCCTTTAACGGCGCATCCAATATGATCGACACGGAACTGATGCGCGCATCATGCACCCGCGCCACGGGGCCTTGCGCCTTTTTGGGCCGGGCAAGGCCCGAGAGATTGTCCAGCGGGTCCGCTTGCGTCGCCCCAGCGGGCGACGTCCAGGCGATCACGTCTTTTTTTGACACATCTGCGCGTAAACCACTGGTACGCCATAACCCGTCAACGTCGATCTGGCCATGCGCGGGCCGCTTTATTTCGGCGGTCGGGTTCAGCCCCCGCAGCCGTCGGGCAAAGCTGTCTGCCGCCTCGGCCGAGACCAGATCCGTTTTGCTAAGCAAGAGCAGATCGGCCATTGCCACTTGTGAAACCGCTTCGAACTGGGCGTCCAGCGTTGCCGGTCCGTTGACGGCATCGACAACAGTTATCAAGCCGTCCAACCGGGTCGTGCGCGCCAGGTCTGGATCGACCAGAAGCGTCTGAAGAATGGGGCCAGGATCGGCCAGGCCGGTGGTCTCGATGACGATCCTTTCAAAGTTCAACCCGCCCGTTCCACGACGCTGGATCAGGTTGACCAGTGTCTCGGACAAATCGCCCCGAATGGAACAGCACAGGCATCCCGATTGCATCAGGACGATCTCGTCTTCAACCGATTCAATCAGGTCGTGGTCCAGCCCGACCTCGCCAAATTCATTGACAACCACCGCGATCTGACCCGCGCCGGAAGACGACAGAACCGCGTTCAAAACCGTTGTCTTTCCCGCGCCCAGAAAGCCCGTCAAGACGGCCACTGGCATTCGCGGATCAGATATCTTTTCCGACGTCTCGGCTGTTTCAGGGGTCACGGGGCGCTCCTGCAGGATGGTCGCCCGATCGCAGTTTGCCTGCCAACGGGCGACCGGTTCGCGTTACAGACACTCGGCCAGGGTTTTTCCGATTGACCGGATGACCTGCGGATAAAGCTCCGGCCCGGGCTCAAGACCCGATCCCAACGGGTCAATCACGCCAGTTTGCGCATCGGTCCCACCCAGAACGGTTTCAACAATGCCCGGGTTGAACTGAGGCTCTGTCAGAACGCAGTCGATACCTTCATCGGTGATCCGCCCGTGAATTTCGGCAATGCGGGCCGGGCTTGGGTCCGAGGCGTCACCAATTGAAATTGCTCCGGCGGCAGAAAAATCGAACGCATGTTCGAAATACTGATACGCATCGTGGAACACCACAAAGCGACCGCCGCGTACCGGTTCAAGGGTTTCAGCCACTTCGGCGGACAAGGCCGACATTTCTTCGCGCGCCGCTGCCGCGTTGGCGAAATACGCGCTGGCATTATCCGGGTCGGCCGCTGAAAGCTGCGCCGCGATCAGGTTCAGCCACGCGGCCGCATTTTCGGGTGAAAGCCAGGCATGGGGGTCATGATCGCCATGGGCGTGACCCTCGTGATCGTCATGGTCGGCATGATCTTCGTGATCATGGTCATCATGCCCTTCGTGATCGTCATGGTCATGATCGGCATGATCATCATGCTTGTGATCCTCGCCATGCGCATCGTCATGGTCGTGTTCCGCGTGGTCGTCGTGATCATGCTCGTCATGATCCGCATGCCCGTCATGATCATGGTCGTCATGATCCGCATGGTCGTCGTGGTCTTCATGATCATGGTCGTCATGACCTTCGTGGTCATGTTCCGCGTGGTCGCCGTGATCATGGTCATCGTGGCCATCTTCGTCGCCATGAACATGGGCTTCGAACAAGGCGCTTTCGCGGAAGTCCAGCAACTCGGTTTCATCCGCTTCCAGCAAGGCCGTGACAGTCGCGCCAGTCGACAGCGTTTCAATCGCCCCCTCCATCCACGGCGTCATATCCTCGCCCAGCCAGAACACCAGGTCGGCGTTTTGCAGCGCCGCGGCCTCGGACGGGCGCAAGTTGTATTCATGGGGTGACGCGGCAGCCGGTACAATCAGGTCCGGTGAACCGACACCATCCATCACACGCGCCACCAAAGAGTGAACCGGCGCAATATCAACAGCGACATTAGGCACATCTGCAATGGCCGTACCGCCCAGCAACGCAGCGGTGATCGAAACGGGAAGAAGCTTTCTGGACATCGGGCCCTCTGTGTGATCTTATAACATTGCGAGCCACATACATGATATGAAATAACATGACAAGCGACATACAGCCCAATCCGACCGATGACCCAAACCTTGTTGGGTTTCACAAGCATGATCACGCTTCATGCGTCGAAGCGGGACTTGCCGTTGCCGAAGACCGGTGCCGCGAAGATGGGCTGCGGCTGACACCTGTCAGGCGCAAGGCTCTGGAGATCCTGTTACAGGAGCACCGTGCACTTGGCGCCTATGCGATACTTGATAGGTTGCGGGATGCCGGGTTCGGTTCGCAGCCACCGGTGGCGTACCGGGCCCTGGATTTCCTCGTGGAAAACGGGTTCGCGCATAAGATCGAGCGTTTGAACGCCTTTATTGCCTGTTCGCATCCTGGGGCATCGCATTCGCCCGCATTCATGATTTGCAGAAAATGCGACGCCGTGGCCGAAACCCGCTCGGCCCCGGCAAAAGGCGCTCTGGGCGATGCCGCGCGCGCAGTGGGTTTCGAGATCGAACGAACGGTAGTAGAAGCCGAGGGAATCTGCCCCGACTGCTCCGAAAAGGCGTAGAAATGACACTCATCACCGCCGAAGACCTAAGCGTGCGCTACGGCGCGAACACCGTCTTGCGTCATGTGAACATGTCAATTGAAGCTGGCGAGATTGTCACCATCGTCGGACCGAACGGGTCGGGCAAAACCAGCCTGTTGCGCGCAATCATCGGCGCGGCCAAACTTTGCGAGGGCCAGGTAACGCGCAAACCGGGGCTGAAGATCGGGTATGTGCCCCAGAAACTGCATATCGACCCGACGCTGCCGATCACCGTTGAACGTTTCATGCGGCTGACCCACCGTGTGCCCCGCCCCGCGTGCAAGTCCGCGTTGGAGGCGGCCGGTGTTCCCGACCTGCTTGGTCGCCAGATGTCCCAATTGTCAGGGGGGCAGTTTCAGCGTGTTCTGTTGGCCCGCGCCCTGATCAACGCACCCGATATCCTGCTTCTGGACGAAGCGACCCAGGGCCTTGACCAACGGGGGTCCGCAGCATTTTACAAACAGATCGAGACTGTGCGCCGCGAAACCGGTTGTGCCGTCCTGATGATCAGCCATGAACTGCATGTGGTCATGAGCGCATCTGACAGGGTCATATGCCTGAACGGGCATGTCTGCTGCGAGGGCTCTCCGGCCGTGGTGGCCTCTGCGCCGGAATACCGCGCCCTGTTCGGAACCGGAACCGGTGGCGCGCTTGCGCTCTACCGTCATGAACACGATCACGGTCACGATCACGCTGACCATTCACAGGAAGCCGCAGAGTAATGCTGGATGATTTCATGACCCGGGCGACGCTGGCCGGTGTGGGTGTGGCCTTTGCCGCGGCCCCGCTGGGGTGTTTCGTCGTTTGGCGCCGTATGGCCTATTTCGGCGACGCGACGGCCCATGCCGCCATTCTGGGTGTCGCACTGTCCTTGACCTTTCAGATGTCCGTGTTCACCGGCGCACTTGCAGTTGCCCTGATCATGGCCCTGACCGTGACCCTGTTGGCCGGTCGCGGTTATGCGATGGACACGCTGCTGGGCGTTCTGGCCCATTCGGCGCTGGCCTTCGGCCTAGTCGCCGTGTCGTTTCTGTCGGGCGTGCGTATCGACCTGATGGCCTATCTGTTTGGTGACATCCTGGCGGTTTCGCGCAGCGACCTGGTCGTGATCTGGGGCGGGGCCGCGTTGGTCGTTGCCCTGATAACGTGGCGCTGGTCGCAACTGCTGACAGCGACCATGAACGAGGAACTGGCATATGCCAGCGGCTTTGACCCCAAGCGCGAGCAGTTGATCCTTACGTTGTCTCTGGCGGTTACCGTCGCCGTGGCCATCAAGGTGGTGGGTGTTCTGCTGATCGCTGCCATGCTGATCATCCCGGCAGCCGCCGCGCGCAGCCTTGCGCGCTCACCCGAATCCATGGCCCTGATCGCGGCGGCTATCGGAGCGGTTTCATCCCTGGCCGGCTTGCGCGCTGCCTATGTCTTTGACACCCCCGCCGGCCCGTCCATCGTCTGCGTCGCGGCAATCCTGTTTGCATGCTTCAGCCTTGCCGGCTGGAACGGCCAGCGCAAAACCTGATAAACATCGGCCCGAAACCGCGGCAACAAACTCAAGAACGGGCATGCGAAAATAGGCTCGCAGCGCCCATGCAACGCGATGCCTTCACAATAACAACGCCTGAGAACTGATGTCGGGAGCGGAACCGAACCATCGACACCGTAAATCTCAAACCAGCGCGCATCCAAGGTGTAAACTTCACAGCGCTCTCTTTGTTAGTGCTGGCATCGGCTTGCCGCGCGGAATTGGCGCCCATCACTGCGACGTCTGGTTACACCCGTTCCGTTGTGCGCCGCGCAAGAGTTGCCTTCACAAGCGGTCCTCGGATGTTGCAGACAACCAGCCCTTTCAATCTGCAGGACTTGTGGCAGAATGTGGGTGATTTCAATCATATGCGTTCAAAACCATGCATCCGAAAAAAGGAAAACAACATTTGAGAACGGTTTCCGATTTGCAGACCAGGTTCACTAAACCCAAGTCATCGGAAGATACCGGGAGTGAGCGTGCAATTCGCAAGCTTTTTGTTGGTGCCCTGACTTTGGCCGGGATGCTTGCCGGGGCGTTGCCGACCTCTGCAGGCACCGATAAAAAACTGCCCGAGCTTGCTTTGCCCGACCCGATGACCCCTCCCCCGATCGCCGTGCTATTGCCGGTGCCGGACGACCGGATCGTGACCGCAATCTCAACGCTGGATGATCTCGGCCAAGATGTGCTGGCACGGTCGGGCATTCCCGGACTGGCCATTGCCGTCGTCCACGACGGGCGCACGGTATACGCGCGCGGATTCGGCAAACGTGCCATTGGTCATCAGGATCACATCGACGCCGACACGGTATTTTTGCTGGCCTCGTTGTCAAAGCCGGTCGGGGCAACGGTTGTCGCAACCCAAGTGGATGCTGGCCTCGTGAGTTGGAGAAGTCCGGTGCGGGACTTCCTGCCCTCGTTCGATTTGGGTGATCCTTGGATCAACGAACACGTTACTATCGGCGACCTTTATGCGCATCGTTCCGGTCTGCCGGATCACGCCGGCGACGACCTTGAGGATATCGGATTTGACCGAAGCGCAATTCTGGAGCGGCTCGCGCTGCTGCCAAAAGGCGTGTTTCGAGTAGACTACGCCTATACCAACTTCGGGATTACCGCAGCCGCGGAAGCCGTGGCGACAGCAGCTGGTATGGATTGGGCAAACCTGTCAGAAACCGCGCTTTATGCGCCGCTTGGAATGGGTTCGACGAGTTCACGACATGCCGACTACATGGCGCGTGAAAACCGAGCCTCAAGCCATATCACCGTTGGAGATGGATATGCGGTTGCCGACATGCGTCAGCCCGACGCGCAAAGTCCGGCAGGCGGTGTCAGTTCCAGTGCGCGGGACATGGCTCGCTGGATGTCTATGGTACTTGGACGCGGTATGGCGCAGGGGACTCGATTGCTCTCAGCAGACGCGCTTTTGCCAGCATTGTCCCCGCAGATGATCCGAGGGGCTCCTATGGATATCTCTGCCCGACCTGGCGCCTATGGATTTGGTTTCAATGTCGATACGCGACCGTCGGGGCGCGTTATGCTGAGCCACTCAGGCGCCTTCTCGCTAGGGGCGTCTACCAGTGTTGCGATGGTGCCCGACCTTGATCTGGGCATTGTCGTATTGACCAATGCCCCGCCCACCGGTGCCGCCGAAGCCATTACTGCCAGCTTCCTCGATCGTGCGGAACTTGGTATGGACAGCCGCGACTGGCTGGCGGCCTACGCCCCGATCATGGCGCCGCTCTCGGCCCCGGTTGGGCATCTGGTTGGCACGGAACCGCCAACTGACCCCGTTCCAGCGGGGCCAGCCGAACGTTATGTCGGTACCTATGATAATGCGTATTTTGGTTCCGCGTCGGTCACTGCGACCAACGGATCGCTCGTTCTTAGGCTGGGGCCGGATAACCGGGAACTGCCGATGCAGCATTGGGATGGCGACAGTTTTGTGGTTTATCCAATTTCCGAGAACCAGCCAGTCGGCTCAATTTCGCTTGTCGATTTTGTCGAAGTATCAGCAGAACTTGGAATGACAATGCAGATCGAACACCTGAACGACGAAAGCCTTGACCTTTTTCGACGCCCGGACTGACCCGGCGGCCCTAACCCGACATCTACCACGATACTCACCGACGCGGTGCAGCGTCATCGAATAGGTCTTTCGCGGCATCCTCCGGCGCCGTCTGGCAAATCGAAATCCGCAGGCCAGACTCGCCCGGCGACTTGCTATTCTCTTTTTTCGTTCCTCGGCTCGCTTGAATGCGTACGCAATACTCCATGGCGTGAATGTAAGGACGAACGGCTGAATATGGCTTTGGAAAGCTCAATGTTTTGTCGATCCGAACCCGACCCAAGGCGTACATCCCGTGGGTTTCAACGATTTTCTGGAAATGTCGATTTGAAACTTCTACGGTGACTTGGAATACTCATTACGTTTCAGCACACTTAATACTCGTACAGGGCGGATATGAATCCTACAACGCCGCAGCCATCCCCGCTTGATCCAGCGCCGTTGTCATGGACGGTACCCGGAACAACCGACATGTTTGCAATTTACGGTCTGATTACATTGCTTCTGATCGTTTTCCTGGTCATCTACCTTTATGCCGTCTTCGACCGGTATGCCGAACGTAAAGGTGAAGGCAGCCCGTTGAGGACGACAATCCCGACCATGCTGACGGTCGGGCTTGCCTATGACCTGCTTCCACCCCTTGAAGGCGTCAGTTTCCTGTTGCCGCTTTCGTTGATCCTTGCCGCCGTCGCCCGAGACGTGGTGCTATGGACGACCGAGTTGGAGAGGCATCCACGTGATTGAGTTGATCCTGACCAGTTTTCCCCTGTTGATCCGCATCGCCTATCTGCGGATACGCGGAAAAGCCATTTCAGTTTACAACATACACCGGGCCGTTTTTGTCTGGTTCCTGCTGTTTCTGGCGTTGGTGTTCACCATCGAATACTATCACCCTGAATCCTACAGCGGCATCGTACCGTTCAAGATTGTTCCGGTCGTGGCGGAAAACGGCGGGACGGTGACCGCTATTCACGTGACCGCCGGGCAGCAGGTCAAACCCGGCGATCTTCTGTTTACCGTGGATGACTCATCCGAAGTTGCCGCAGTGGCCGTGGCGCAATCCCGGGTTGATACCGCTGCGGAACAGGTCGCAGTCGCCCAAGCACAGGTTATGGAATCTCAAGCTTCGGTGAACCTAGCTACGGCACGCCTGGATGAAGTGAATATTCAGGTCACAAACCAGGAGCAGCTGCGCGAAGAAAACTCACCAGCTTTTGCCCGCGACCGCTATCTTCGCGCATTGGACGAACAAAAAGAGCGCATGGCGGAACTTGCGCAACGTCAGGCCGAACTGGAAACGGCGACGCTGCGGGCCGAAAGCCTGGCACCTCTGGAATTGGCGACATCCCTTGCCCTGCTGCAAGAAACACAGGTCGCGCTGGAAAAAACCCGAATACATTCCTCGGTATCAGGTCGGATTGAACAATTAACCCTGAATGTAGGTGATCGCGCTGCGCAGGTGGCCATCAACCCTGCCATGGTCATTGTCCCGGATCGGGATAAGACGGATCCCGCGGAAGTGGTAGCAGGCTTCACGCAAGTCAACAGCTCGGTCATGCATGTCGGTATGCCCGCCGAAGTGGCCTGTGAAAGCAACATCAACAATGGCATGAGTAATTCGGTTCTGCCCGCGCGCGTCGTGCGTATTCAGAAGTCGATCGCCCCCGGGCAGATCGTTCCGACCGGCAAGCTTCTGCAACCATCAGACCGGGCCGGCAAGGGCGAGGTCGTCGTTCATCTCAGGCTGGAACATCCCGACCAGCAACACCTGCTGGTCAATGGCAGCCGCTGTCTGGTTCAGGCTTACACAACACGTATTTCCGGCAGTCTGGCGGGCACGGCCCTGGGAGAGGTCATCGAAGCCTGGGCGCTTGAGAAGGCGATCATCATGCGCATGAAGGTTTGGGTCATGCTTGCGACTGGCGCAGGGCTTGGGGCCGCAGGGTAAACCTGCGACCTGAAGTGAACCGAAAGGATTCCCACAACTACTCAACTGACCAGGGAGATATCTCAAATGAAGAATTTTCTGGCACTTCTGGCCGCTTTCACATTGGCGGCCCCGGTTATGGCCAAGGCCGTGTTCACCCGCGATGGCTATAGCGTCCACAAGATAAACGATTCCGTCTATGAGGCAGTGGCCGAGGAAGACTTCAGCGGCGAGGCATTCTGGTGTGTTGCGGGGTCCTTCGCCCAAATAGACCTCAAGGCTTCTCCGAACGCCGAGGTCTATGTTGTGCGCGGTTTCGGTGCCAGCGAAACAACGGATCGCAAGACAGCCGCTCAATTCACACTGGATCCTCAGGCTGCCGGCGTTACACCCACCGATGGATCGGATGACCTCAACACACTGACCGTTGGCCAACACATGGCTGTTGATGTCGCCAGGGGCCACTGTGAGAGGTGAAGCCAAAGTAACCTCACCAGTCATGCATGTTGAAGGCACAACTGTCGTGACGGTATCCGCTCAACACCCGGCGGTCATCGACGCAGGGTTTGCCGTGATATTTTGGGAAAAGGGCTCAAGACAGGCCATCTGCGGCTCGATCAGCCAAGAAGTATCCGACATTTTCGACGCTCGTATTTCGAACGGTGAATTACGCACCCCAGCAGAAATTAAAAGGTCCTTATCCGACGCAGTTCCATAGTTTTCGTTTCCGAAGGTAAGCGCATTACTTGCCACGATAAACAAGCCAGTCAGGCAAAACTGCAATTGTTCGGAGCACCCAAGACAATGGCGCCGGAAAATCCGTACGGAAACGGCTTTTCCGCATGGATTTCACCACGCGAGCGGCTGCCTCGTCGGCGGTCATAAGCATAGGCATGCGAAAGCTGTTCTTCTGAGTCAGGCGGGTCTTGATGAAGCCGGGGTTGACCAGCCGTACCACGATGTCCGAGTCTCGTAGGTCAAAGCGCATCGTTTCGGCAAGGCTAACCAATGCGGCCTTGCTTGCGCCATAGCCAATCGCGGCGGGAAGTCCACGGTATCCGGCAAGGGATCCGATCAGAGTAATATCGCCCTGGTTCTGCTTGACCATTTTGGGAACGACTTCGCCAAGGACACGAAGCGCCCCGGCAAAATTGACATCCGCCATGGTTAATGTAGCTTCGCTATCCCAGTCCGTTGTCCGCATGGGCTCGTAGGCGCCGACGTTGTAGATCACACCGTCCACATCACCCGCTGCCTGCGCAGCATGACGTACTGAGTTGATGTCCGTGACATCCAGTACAAGTACGCTAGCGCTGGTCAGTTCGGCTTGGAGCGTATCGAGACGCTCGCGATTGCGTGCCGACAAGATCAGGTTTGCACCTTCTGCATCCAAGCGCTTTGCCAGCGCACGACCCAAACCTTCGCTTGCTCCGACTAGCCAGTAGGTCTTGCCCAAAAAACCAGTCATTTTCCGGCTCCACCCAGAGGTTGGCTTTCGCTCATCAACGTAGGCGGTGCTGGCTGTTTCTTGAGAAACGGTGCGCGTTTCAGGTACAGAATCGCGGCCTGCCAATGGATGAGCGCCAATACACGCACCGCCCCTAGGGGACGGCGGACGGCGGCCCATAGTAGGGATCTGTTAGAGGCCACGCGACGGTCTCCGGACAAGGTTGCGAGAACTCCTTGGTCGCCATTCTCATAAATAATGCGAATGTCGATCCGTTTTTCGCTGATGCCGAAGTTAAATCGGTAGCAACCCGCGACTTGCTGAAACGGCGACACATGCATAAGTTTCTGGGCGACTAACGTGTCACCGCGTTCAATCGCTCGAAAATCCTCGTGTGCGCAAAAATAGCAGTGGCGTTGTCCAAAGGTACTGTTCACCTCGGCAACAAAGGCCCTTGGTGTTCCATCGAATTCAGCGATCCAAAAGCTGACTGGGTTGAAATGAAAGCAAAGGAAGCTGGGCTGAGTTAGCAACAACAGCCTCGCTCGCTTGAAGGGAAACCTGCGCTCATGCAGAAGCTTCTTGAACCACTCAACACCGCGCCCCTCGCCCCGTGCACCGCCATGCTGACGATCACGAAGCGACCAAAGGTTGAACCGGTTATGCGACAAAACCCAGGGTGTTTCATTGCTAAAGTCCGTCAGCACATAGTCGACGCTATACCTGAACGCGTTTTTCAGCTTACCGCGCCGAGCATGAGAGGTTTTAGCCTGAATGTGTTCCAGCATCATTTCAAGGATACGCGCAGGTGGCGGCCTTGGATCATTTCCCGTTGAAAACTTTTCTCAGGCATTTCTGATCTAATCCGCAGGGCGCCGCGTAACAGCCTCATAAGATGAAAACGATGAGGGCGGAATGTTCGATAGGACCTACGGAACAAGAAAGAAAATCGCTATTGTCGGCGGTGGAATATCCGGTCTTTCTGCAGCGTATTATTTATCCCCTTTCCATGATGTCACGCTATTTGAAGCGGCTCCTCGACTTGGGGGGCACGCTCGAACGGTCATGGCGGGCAAGAACGGCGATCAGCCGGTCGATACCGGTTTCATCGTGTTCAACTATGTCACCTATCCCTACCTCACCCGGTTGTTTCGCGACCTAGACGTACCCGTGATAAAAAGCGAGATGAGTTTTGGCGCAAGCATCAACGATGGCTGGCTGGAGTATGGTCTGAACAACATGGGTTCGATCATGGCGCAAAAAAGCAACTTGGTCAGGCCGCAGTTCTACAAGATGATTGCCGACATTCTGCGCTTTGGAAAGCAGGCTGAGGAGGCAGCCACGAATGACGACAAGACCATCGGAGAGCTGGTCGATGAGTTGGGCCTCGGCGATTGGTTCCGAAACAACTACCTAATGCCGATGTGCGGGGCGATCTGGTCCACACCGGTAGAAGATATTGACCAATTCCCGGCGAAATCGCTGGTTCGGTTTTTCCGCAATCACGCACTTTTGGCAGGCTCCGGCGAGCATCAGTGGTGGACGGTAAAGGGTGGAAGTATCGAATATGTGCGCCGGTTGGAGGCCGCACTGCGTGCACGTGGATGCATCATCTGCACCGATACGCCGGTTCGGCATGTCCAGCGCGAAGCCCATGAGGTGCGCGTCTTCGCCGACCAAGGTCTTTCAGTTTCGTTTGACGAGATCATCATGGCCTGTCACTCGGATCAGGCCGCTCAGATCTTGGGCAAAGACGCATCGCAAGCCGAAGTCGACGCACTCGGCAGCATTCGGTATCAGTCCAACAAGGCCGTCTTGCATTGTGACATCAATCAGATGCCGCGGCGGCGTGCCTGCTGGTCCAGTTGGGTGTACAGGTCGCAAGACAACAAAATCGGCCTGACCTATTGGATGAACCGACTTCAGAATATCCCCGAAGCCGACCCCCTGTTTGTCACTCTGAACCCCTCAACCGAGATCCCTGAAGACACGATCTACGACACGGTGGACTTCGCTCACCCGATGTTCTCCAAGGCGGCGCTCAAGGCACAGCGCGAAATCCGCGACATGCAAGGTCGCAACCGGACATGGTTTGCCGGAGCATGGAACCGCCACGGGTTTCACGAAGATGGGATCGCCAGCGCTATGCGTATCGTGCGCGCCCTAACCGAACCTCACCAATACAAGGGAATGGAAAATGCGTTTGACCGACAAGACTCTGAAATCGAATTTTCTGTCCACATGTGAGAAACTGCGTGACGGGCAACTGATCCTTCGGACTCCAGAGGGCGAACGGTATCAGTTTGGCCGTTCCGGTCCGGAGGCCGAGATGGTCATCCGTGACTGGGCCGCTGTTTCTGGACTGGCAGCACATGGGCAGGTCGGTCTTGGTGAAACCTATGTTCAGGGTCTATGGGAAACCCCGTCTATTGAGGGCCTGGTTGCATTGGCAATGCGCAATCGTGACAACTTAGGCGCGTTTGACCAGGCAAGCCCGTTCAACAAGGCCAAGTTCCGACTTGTCGATACTGTCTTGCGCGCCAACACTCGGCGTGGTTCGCGCAAAAATATCCGCTCGCATTACGATGTGAGCAACGAGTTCTACGCGTTGTGGCTAGATGAAGGCATGACCTATTCCTCGGGTTTGTATGAACCAGGCGATGACGATCTGGCACGTGCTCAAACCCGTAAAAACGCGCGCGCATTGTCGCAGCTCGGAGGTGGCGAGCGCACGCTGGAAATCGGCTGTGGGTGGGGTGGGTTCGCGGAGTATGCGAGCGACGAAGGACATGACGTGACCGGCGTGACCATATCGCGCAATCAGCAGAGCTATGCCGAGTGCCGCCTTGATGGCCGGGCAGATATTCAGTTGCGCGACTATCGGGACATCGAAGGCCAATACGATAACATCGTTTCGATCGAGATGATCGAAGCAGTAGGTGAGCGCTATTGGCCCAGCTACTTTACCACACTCAAGCGCAACTTGGCCGAGGGTGGGCGCGTTTTGCTGCAGGCGATCACCGTTCAGGACAGCTACTTTGACGCATACAGGTCCTCGTCAGATTACATCCGTCAATACGTATTTCCAGGTGGCATGTTGTTGTCGGACAACGTGATCGCAACCCAAGCCCAAAAGGCAGGACTCGCAGCACGCGACAGCTATGCATTTGGGCAGGACTATGCTCAAACCTGTCGGACCTGGGCCAAGCGTCTAACTGCTCAAAGGCGACGTGTTTCAGAAATGGGATATGGCGACAGCTTCTTCCGCAACTGGCAGTATTACCTCGAGATCTGCGCCGCGTCCTTTGCCGTTGGTCATACCAATGTCGTTCAGGTGCAGTTGGCCCATGCGTAGTTTGGTATTTGCTCTTTTGACGCTGCTGTTTCCCCTTGGCGCGGATGCATCAACGATCAAAACAGTTCTGCCTGAGGCCGAACTGCGCGGAACGGCGACATTTCGTTATTTTGGCTTCCCAATCTACGAGGCCCAGTTGTTCACACCATCCGGCGCGTCATTGGATTGGAAAGAAGATTTTGGGCTTGAACTGAAATACCTGCGCAAACTGACCGAATATGATCTGGTCGAAGGCACCATGCGCGAACTGAACCGCACCGGAAGCGCGTTGCCCATACGTGGAAAGTTAGAGGCGTGTTTCCGTGATGTGCGCAAGGGCGACAAATACCTTGCGATTTCCAAAGGTCAGAACCAGATCGGATTTTGGTTCAATGGACAGCATGTTTGCACTCTCAAGCATTCAAAGATCAAATTCCGGTTCATGTCAATTTTCCTTGGAGAAAGCACACGTTCACAATCCTTCACTCGGAAACTGAGAGGTGAATGATGCTTTACCCGCGTGTCAGCCTCTATGCGCTGATGCTGGCTTCGGCTGGCATTCCGCTATACATCCATTTGCCGCGGTTCGCATCTGTCGAACTTGGCATCGGTCTCGGGGCAGTTGGCACGATCCTATTGGTGATCCGGTTGATCGACTTGGTGCAGGACCCTCTGATTGGATGGGCAATCGACCGCTGGCCGCGGGCACAAATCCTGTTTGCCAACGCAGCGGCCTTTGGTTTGGCCATTGGTTTCCCGCTGCTCTTTTCCGCCCAACCGGGCCCAAGCGCCGTGCCGCAATTGGTGGCCATCCTTGTATTGCTATTCTCGTCATATAGCCTTGGTATGATACTGCTGTACGGGCGCAGTGCCACATTGGCTGCCGAACCTACACCAAGCGCGCTGATGACACTGGCGGCATTTCGCGAGGGTGGCACGCTGACCGGTGTCGTCATCGCTGCTGTTGCACCGGCACTTCTTGTCACCTTTGGGGCTGCAGGAGACGGGTACAAAGCGTTTGGCCTATTTCTCGGGTTTCTCGCCATTGGCGTTGCCGTGGTCACCCTACCGATCTGGCGCCGCGAACCGATCCGCGGCGATCGGCTGTCCCTCGCCGGTCTTCGCCAAGCCGGCGCATTGAGGTTACTTGCTCTGGCGTTGGTCAATAGCCTTCCAGTCGCGGTCACCTCCACGCTTTTTCTGTTCTTCGTCGAAGATCGGCTGCAATTGCCGGGCAAGGCCGGCAACTTGTTGGTGATTTTTTTCCTAAGCGCAGCGTTCAGCGTTCCGTTGTGGACCCGTCTGAGCCAAAGAATGGGTCCGAAGTTTACTTTGTTGATCGCCATGCCGTTGGCAATCCTGGGCTTCGCCGGATCCGCATTTCTGGCTCCGGGAAATCTGGCTGGATTTGCAGTGATTTGCCTAGCATCCGGTGCCGCCTTGGGTGCAGACATGGTTATCATACCTGCGATGTTTTCAGTGGCATTGACCCGCGCAGGCCTCAAGGCATCGTTGGCTTTTGGCATCTGGTCTTTTGCGGGCAAACTTGGTCTCGCCCTGGCAGCATTTGCTGTTCTGCCCTTGCTTGAAAAAAGTGGTTTTGTACCCGGCGAAACGAACAGTGCTGAAGCCCTGAAATTCTTGAACATTTCTTACGCAGTCGTCCCCTGCATCTTGAAGCTAGTCGCCATGGCTCTGGTCTTGGCGCTTCCTACGGAGGAATCAAACCAATGAAACTCCTTACTGTCTTGCTCTTTCTTGTCGTTTTGGTAATGGCGGCACAGTCCATGTTTCTCAGCTTTCGCGCGCAGGAACCGGCAGACTATGCCAAGACCGCTCCTACTTTTTCGCTCAAAACCCACCTTAACGGCAAGATCCTCTCTGAAGGTGTGATTTTTGGCCCAACCGGAAGGGTGGCCAATAGCTTTGTTGCCAAGATGGTCGGCGAATGGGACGGAGACACCGGCACGCTGACCGAGGAGTTCACTTACTCAAACGGCAAAACACATAGCCGCAAATGGTTCCTGAAACTTGGCGCAGACAATACATTCACCGCCACAGCCGACGATATTGTCGGCGAGGCACGTGGCGTCGTTTCAGGATCAACGATAAAGTTGGAATACAAGATCATTTTGCCGGAAGACGCGGGCGGACACACTTTGACGGCAGTCGACTGGCTCTATTTGACCGAAAGTGGCACCATCATGAATAAGTCCGAGATGCGCAAATACGGCATCAAGGTGGCCGAACTGGTTGCAACCATGCGTCCGGACCCCAACGCGTAAACAAGCCCTCGGATCATAGCGTTTTATAGGCGGCAAGAGCCCGTTGCCGCCCTTCAGCTATGGTGACAATCGGGCTCGGGTAGGCATCGTTCGGCGAGAGCCCCCAAGCGCGCGGGCAGGCGGAGAAAAACGCCAGGGCTTCAGGGCCGGGATCTGTCGCGCACTCGGCAACAAATCTTTGAATATAGGTCTGTTTTGCGTCGAATTTTTGAGCTTGCGTCTCGGGGTTGAAAACGCGGAAATAGGGCGCAGCATCCGGACCGCTGCCTGCAACCCATTGCCACCCCATTGCGTTCGCCGCAGGGTCCCAGTCGATCAGGCATTCTTCGAACCATTTTTGTCCAATGCGCCAATGCTTGAGCATGTTTTTCGTGAGAAAGGACCCTACAATCATGCGGCCGCGATTGTGCATGCGGCCGGTAACGTACATTTCCCGCATCGCGGCGTCGACAAGTGGAATACCCGTCCGCCCTTGTTTCCATCGCAGCACTGCTTCGTCCTCCTGGGTTGACCAGGGAAAAGAGTCCCATTCACGTCTCCAGTTCTGATGAGTGATCTCTGGTGTGTGGAAAATCAGATGGTAGGCAAATTCGCGCCAGACGAGTTCTTTCAGAAAGTGCTCGGCGCCTCTTTGGCCCTCGTGAAGCGCACGCTGCCCTGCATGCCAAACCGTCCGTGGACCGATCTCACCCCAAGCCAGGTTTTCCGACAGCAACGAAGTTTCGTTTTCCGCCGGAAAATCGCGACGCTCTTTGTAATCGGCGATTCTATTATTGAGGAAGTTGACAAGGCGTTTGTTGGCGGCGCGCTCACCGACTTGAGCATGCTGAGACAGAACCCGTGCTCCCCGATCCATACCCTTTTCTAGCGACCAGTCTTCAAGGCGATCAGACTCCGGCCAGCTCTCAGGAGCCAACAAGAGCCGCACCGCCGGATCAGGCGGCGAAACATCCATATCTTTTACCGCCCGCCACATCGGGCTGTAGACCTTAAAGAAACCTCCTTGCTTGGTCTTGACTGCCCATGGTTCGAAAAGAAGGTGGCCGGGCCAGCTTTTTGCTGAAAACCGCGCTGCTTTCAGCGCTGATTTTAGCTTTGTGTCACGAGTTATCGCGTCGGGATCATATGCACGCATCCACCAGACATCTCCGGCACGGACTTCTCGCGCCAATGCAGTCAGTTGGTCCGCGGCACGTCCCCGACGCAAAATTAGCCTCAAGCCAACTTCCTTTAGGCGATATTCAAAGTGTTTTATTGCTTGTGACAGTCGCCATTTGGTGGCCGCCCCATAGTTTTCTGCGACCTCATCCAGCACGACCACGGGAATAATGGGGCGCCCGCTACGGGATGCTTCAGTGAGCGCGACATGATCCGCCAGCCTGAAGTCCTTGCGGAACCAGATAATGATTGGTGTTGATTTGGTCATTAGATTTGCACACTTTTTTGCATTCTAATTCACTACGATGGCCGACAAGAGATGGTTCAAAAACCCTGTTGGAAACTCTTTTGTGATCTTGAGCTGGGGCCGAGCCGTATTGTCAATATGATCAGGTGGGGCATCTGATCACCGTACGGACGTGGGTTTTAGAGGGTTTAGGATAAATGCGAAAAGGCGAGATGCGCTTCAATTCGTGTCCAGTGAACTGCTGGCCGTTTGCGCCGCGTCGAAAATGGCCTCATGCGTGGCGCGACGTGCTGTACTGTTCCTTCGGCAGTTTCAACTCAAGAAAGGTTAAGGTTACATGACGCGCCGCGCACTTGTCATCGGGGCTTCTGGCGGGATCGGCGGTGCATTTTGCGCGGAGCTTGCAGAAAGAGGCGCAGAGGTGACGCAGCTTTCACGCGATGCCGATGGCTTGGACATCACCGATCAAATGAGCGTTGAGAAGATCATGAACGGGATCAAAGGGCCTTTTGAAACTGTTTTGATTGCCAGTGGCATTCTGGCGCCCGAAGGTACAGGTCCAGAGAAATCGCTTTCAAATCTTGATGCAGAGAACATGGCGCGGGTTTTGGCGGTAAATACCATTGGCCCTGCATTGGTCTTGCAGAATATACCGCGGCTTCTTCCGCAAGATACGCGTTGCGTGGTCGGGGTTCTCACTGCCCGCCTTGGTTCGATCGGCGATAACCAACTGGGGGGGTGGTATAGTTACCGTGCGGCCAAAGCTGCGACCAACCAGATTGTTCGCACGGCTGCCATCGAGATCGCGAGGAAACGGTCAAAGGCCATCGTGGTTTCATTGCATCCCGGAACCGTGGCAACGTCCTTTACCAAGGCGTACCCCGGGCATTCGAAAGTGGCACCCACCAAGGCGGCCAGAGATTTGATAGCTGTTATTGATCGCCTCGCTCCGGTCCATAATGGTGGCTTTTTCGATTGGGCTGGGGAACCTATCCCATGGTAAATCTTCGTTTACACTTGGTGCTTGGTGACCAACTCAACACTGGCTAACAATTTTAGTATGGCAGCGCGGTTTTCGATGGAAGCCATCACAAACCAACCTTGAAGGTCCTCGGTCGGCCGCTGGCATAGCCAGATTGCTGGCTAGCATCGTTGTTGAGAAGGCGACAACGCCTCATAACGGCCACCTAACTTCGCTTAGATCAGCTTAACCTTTCACAAAAAGCTTTCGGTCGATGCTGCACAACGGTTCGGCCGCGCCGTTTTCGCGGATCAATATGGTTTCCGTTGTTTCAAGCCCCCAGCTGTCCTTCCAAAGTGCGGGCATGAAGTGGAATACCATGCCGGGTTCAAGTATGGTTTCATCCTCGCTGCGGATCGATACGGTACGTTCACCCCAATCCGGTGGATAGCTGAGCCCGATGGGGTAACCCATGCGGCCGGACCGTTGGATGCCGTGTTTGGCCAGAACGTCCATGAACGCATTGGCAATATCGCAGGCACGGTTACCCGCGCGGGCGGCGTTCAGCCCCGCTTCGATACCCTCCAACTGGGCTTCCTCTGCGCGCAACAACTCATCCGAGGGCTGACCAAGGAACACGGTACGACAGAGCGGCGCGTGATAGCGGCGATAGCAACCTGATAGCTCAAAGAAGGTTGCTTCGCCTTCACGCATGGGCGCGCCGTTCCATGTCAGATGAGCGGCTGTGGCGTCCAGTCCCGAAGGGGTCAGGGGGACGATGGCGGGGTAGTCGCCCCAATCGTCGCCGACCCCGGTGATACCTGCATGCATAATGTCGGCCACGAGGTTGTTTTTCCGCACGCCCGGCACTGCGCCGTCAATTGCGGTCTGGATTACTTTATCGGAGATGCGTGCTGCTTTGCGAATGAAGGTTATTTCTTCATTGGATTTGACAAGTCGCTGCCAGTTAATCAACCCCGTTGCATCCACCTTCGTGGCCTCAGACATTTCTTCGGTCAGAATCGCGTGGGCCTTGGCCGTGTAATAGTAGTTCTCCATTTCGACGCCGATCCGGGCCTTGCTCAACCCGCGCGCCTTAAGATGCGCCGCAAGATTTTGCATCGGATGCACAACTGTCGATTGAACGAAGTGGTCATCATAACCAAGGATGTTTTCATGATCCATCCAACAGGTTCGGCGCCCACCCATCATGTCCATGTAGCGGCCCCACCAGATAGGTTCGCCATCCATCATGAGGATCACGCCCTGATGAACATAGAAGGACCAGCCGTCATAGCCGGTCAACCATGCTTGATTAGAGGGGTCGGTGACAAAGATCGCATCCAACCCAAACTGTTCCATCGCGGTGCGGGCAAGGGTCAGCCTTCGTTGGTACTCCGTTTGACTGAAAGGAGCGTTGTTATGTGCCATTGCCCACCCCTTATCCCAAGACCGCGCGAACGGCGCGTGCTGTGGCACCCACGATGTGGTCCGCTTCACCTTTTGTCAGGCAGAACGGCGGGGCAAACCCCACGATATCGCCCTGAGGCATTGCTCGGGCGATGACGCTGTCTTGCTCCAGCATTTTTGCCGCAATCTGCGGGCCGATCTTGTCGCTCGCGTCGAAAAAGCTGCGATCGTCCTTGTCCGAAACGAACTCAACCGCGCAGAGCATGCCTTTGCCGCGCACGTCCCCCACATGCGCGTGCGGCCCAAGCGCATCTAGCATTGCGTTGTTCAGATAGGTCCCGACCTCACCCGCATTCGTGACCAGATCAAGATCATCGATAAGCTTCAGATTCGCGACACCGGCAGCTGCGCCGATCGGGTGGGCTGAATAGGTCCAGCCATGGCCGATAGGCCCGTTTTCATCCGTTCCCTGTTCAAGAACTTTCCACATCTTGTCTGATACGATCGTACCAGACAGCGGCGCATAGGCCGACGTAAGGCCCTTCGCGATGGTGATCAAATCTGGGCGAAGACCGTAGTGGTCTGAGGCAAACATCGTTCCTAACCGGCCAAACCCGGTGACGACTTCATCCGCAATCAAAAGGATGTCATGCTTCTCGAGCACCTCCTGGATTGCCTCCCAATAGCCCGCAGGGGGCGGTACGATTCCGCCTGTGCCCAGCACCGGCTCGCCGATGAAGGCTGCGATAGTGTCGGCGCCTTCGCGTGAGATCAGCGTTTCCAGCTCTGCCACACATTGGGCCACAAAATCGGCTTCGCCTTGGGCGACAGCTTGACGGCGGAAGTAGTATGGCGCCTCGGTGTGTAGAACTTGCGCTAGGGGCAGGTCGAATTTGTTGTGAAATAACTCGAGCCCTGTGAGCGAACCCGTCATCAACCCGGAACCATGGTATCCACGCCAGCGCGAGATGATCTTCTTTTTTTGAGGGCGCCCAAGGATATTGTTGTAGTACCAGACCAGCTTGATATTGGTTTCGTTCGCATCCGATCCCGATAGACCGAAATAGACTTTCGACATATGGTCTGGTGCACGATCTAGGATCATCTTCGCCAAGGTGATCGATGCCTCGGTCCCGTGGCCCACATAAGAATGGTAATATGCAAGCTCGCGGGCTTGATCGGCAATGGCTTCGGAAATCTCGGTTCTTCCGTAACCCACGTTGACGCAATAAAGCCCTGCAAAGGCATCCAGCAGGCGGTTCCCGTTTCGGTCTTCAATGTGGCACCCGGCGCCGCCTGTCACAACCCGATGCGGCAGGTCGCCCCGCGCGAACTGTGCCAGATGCGTCGATGGATGGAAAAAGTACTCTCGGTCCCAGTGTTCAAGCTGATCATTGTGAAGCATGGAATGCCTTTCAGATTCAGGCGGCGCGCCGCCGGTCTACATGAAAGGAGCCGAGTGCACGCGTCAAACCGCATAGGTTCAACTTGAGCAGACGGGCTCCGCTCACCCCGACAGCAGCGCGCAATGCCTTTATTGTCCGGGCAGCCCAATTGATGCATGAAGGTGCTGGCTTCGACAACAAGAATTGCTTGCTAGCGACAATTGGCTTGGTCCTTTGTGGTTCAAGTTGCCGTTTTATTGGTCGTGGTGGGCTGTTTTGGGTTCAGCTTGTGAAACGCCAATACCGCTATTTTGCAGGGCCGTTGTCGGATGTGCGGGCCGCTGCTTTCAACAGTTTTAACTGGTCTCAAGCGCCCACTGAGACCGGCTGAATGGGTGCGCCGGAGATGTAGGCGTTATTCGAACGATCAACCTAGACGGTTGTTTCGATTTGAAGGCTATCGAATTAGGTCCGCGGAATACGTCTTAGGGTCAGGATTCATAACCAGTGGATGACGGTTGCTGCGAATGCGATGGGTGCCGGGAGGATCTTGGAGCAGCCGCCATAGCGGGTCGCCAAACGCATCAGATCCTTGAGCTTGTCCCAAAATATCTCGAAGCGGTTTCGCCGCCTATTTCTGCGCTTGTCGTAATCGACCAGTGTCTTGGATTGCCTTCTGCCCAGGGTGCAGGCGCGTATCATTTTATCCTTCAAGCGTCTCGGAACCAATCGGCGCCATAACCACGATCACCGAGCAGCTTAGTAATCATGCCGCCCCTTTTTTCGCGGCCATACTCGTCGCGGCGCGATAGGTTTTGAATTTGGTCGCGTTCGCTGCCCTGCAGGCGCATGCGAACCATGCAGCCGAGAGAGGATTATGTGTTTCTGTTTTATGCGACCATCCGCCAAAAATAATTGATCCGGGATTCACAGTTTGCCGTAGTCAGGTTATGCTGCATGAAATTCTTGACCCAAAATACGTCCCACGGCGCCCGCGCCTGGCTCAAAGTGTTGAAAGAGCGCCTGTGTCCAAAAGCAAGGTCGAGATTTCGCAGCAGACCCGATGGATGATTGCCGTACGCGATAATCAAGACCGTGACGCATTTTCTGCGCTTTTCGATCACTTTGCGCCCAGGCTGAAAGGTTTCGCTATTCGTTCTGGAGCTTCGGCACAGCAGGCGGAAGAAATTGTGCAGGATGTGATGCTAACGATCTGGCGCAAGGCTGCCCAGTTCGATCCGCATCGCGCTCAAGTGTCGGCCTGGATCTACCAGATTGCCCGCAACCGGCAGATTGACATCGCCCGCAAGGAAAATCGCCCTATGCCAGAGGAACTGAAGGAGGCCCCTGAGACGGAGCCAGACGCCGATCAGATTCTTGGGCTGGAACAAGAGGCGGGGCTACTCAGACACGCACTCGCTGCGCTCAAACCTGAACAGCGCGAGATAATAGAAAAGGCCTATCTTGGCGAGCTGACCCATCATGAGATCAGCGCTCAGACCGGTCTTCCGCTTGGCACAATTAAGTCGCGCATTCGGTTGGGACTGGACCGCCTCAGACACGAGTTAAAGGACCTCAAGAAATGAGTGCCATATCCCATCATATTCCCGACACCATGTTGGCGGCGTATGCGGCCGGCAACCTTCCGTATGCCTTCGCAGTCGCTGTGGCCAGCCATGTGTCAATGTGTGATCATTGCCGTGTCGCTCTTGAAGCGCATCAGGCAGTTGGCGGCGCGGTTCTCGAAGACACGCCTGCTATTGCGGTGTCACACACTTTGAAAGACGATATTCTTGCCCAGCTTGACGCGCCATTTAGACCAAGTCCGGTGTTCGAGCGACAAGGAATATTTCCCGGGCCGGTAGTGGAAGCATTGCAGGGCCGAGAACCGCGTTGGAAAACTCTGGGAATGGGTGTCCGTCAGGACATTTTGTCAGCGGACGCGGATGGTTCGGTACGATTGCTCTATATCCCGCCGGGACAGGCCGTCCCGGATCACGGCCATAACGGGCTGGAATTAACTTTGGTCCTGCAGGGAAGCTTCAGCGACGAGAGTGGTCGATTTAATGTTGGCGATCTTGAAATTGCCGATGAAACCGTAGAGCATACACCGGTTGCCGATGAGGGTGACCCCTGTATCTGCCTCGCGGCTACGGACGCACGATTGCGTTTCCGTGCTTTGGTGCCACGGCTGTTGCAACCGTTGTTCCAGATCTAAATCTGGTCGAAAATAAACATGTTAGCAAGGCATCCTATTGGGGAGTTCCCCAAAACTAATTAGCCGCGGATCAAAGTCATGTGGGTGCGACCTACTTTGTGTTCCCAGTCGTGTCCCTTGTACGAACGCTAGTTCAAACTGGGCTGTACGGGCCCACCGACAATGAACCAACAAATAATTTCGGCAACCAAATCCACGATGCCCGCCTCGGTCAGCGTGTCCGCCGTCGAAGCGCAGGCCGACACAATCCTCGGCATCGCTACAATGAAGGCATGTTCATGACACCTTGCCTGGTAGCGCTTAACGTCGCGGACGCCTCAGACAACAGTAGCGTGGCAGCAGAAGCTGTGAGCTTAGATGAAACCAATACTAAACCAAAAGATCAGCCGCTCTTTTTTACTCTCTTCGACGCTAAGCCTGCCGAGTGAGAACGCGAAGAAATTACGATCCGAGAAGAAGAGTAGTAGCGGCAAAGCTTCTTGGGGACGCGGCGATTGAAGTAGAAATACCCTCTTTCACGTAGGATTAATTGGGCGAAATGGCCCTGAGCCTCCCCAACTGAACTGGTCCACCGTTATGTTTAGGAAGCGGAGGACCAAGAATGGCAAACAAGAGACCGAAGCCCGAAGAGATTGTCTCTAAGTTACGGCAGGTTGAAGTTCTGATGGGGCA
>JAUHXK010000006.1 GCA_030427405.1 Alphaproteobacteria bacterium
TCATGACATAGCCGCCCGCAGCCAATGCCGCGATCACGGCCAGCCCGGCCACAACCATTTTGCCGCTGCCCGAGGATCCGCTTTGTACAACCGTGTCAACTGCGGCGGGGGCCTCATCCTTGGGTGTCAAACCAGGGACCGAGGCGTCCTTGTCCTGGTCATTGCCCAGAACCAGGTCTGAATTTCCGGCCAATAGCGCGGTAACCACGGCCTCGGCATTTTCGCTTTCGGCCTTGATGCGTGCCTTTTCCTCTTCGTCATCCTTGCGATCCAGCGCGACGATGACCGACACCGGGCGATAGGCGAAAGTGTCAAATTCCACATCAGGGCCACGGAACATGCGCAGCCAGTCCAACGCCGTTTGCAAACGGTCCGTCGCGTGCACTTCCATTGCCTTGTCAATGGCTTCAAGGAAGCCAATCGGATAGCCTGCAAACCGACCGGCAAGCGGTGCGTATGGGTCAGGCTGGCCGTTGTTGAACGCGTTCAGGCGTGTCTGGCCGTCAACGGGGCGTTCCCCGCAAATAGCGTGGTACAGGGTTGCTGCCAGAACATACAGATCGCTGCTGGGCCCCTGTTCGGCGCCGCGAACATAGAATTCATGTGGCGAATATCCGTCCTTGATGACGCGCAGGGTCAGCAGGGCCGCAGATTTATGCGCCGCCTGTTCACGGGCCGCACCAAAATCGATCAGGATCGGTTCGCCATTTTCGTCGATCAGGATGTTGTCGGGCGAAATATCCCGATGCAACATGCCGCTTTGGTGGATGAAAGACACCGCCGACAGCATCTTTTCCGTGACCTGAACGATAAAGTCGGGACCGGCCTTGTTGGCCTTGTCTTCAACATAGTCCAGCAGGTCGCAGCCACGGATGAGATCCATGGCGATATAGGCGGTGTCGTTGTCTTCAAATACTTGATGAACGTCGACAATATTGGGGTGGACAAGGCGCGCATGATTGCGGGCCTCCTGGATGAACAGGTCGATGATGGCGCGCAGGTCTTCCTGATGCGCGGGGTCGTTGGGTTCGACCAGATCACCATTGCGGCGGCAAAGCGCGCCCGGATAGCATTCCTTGATGACGACGTCGCGCTCCAGGCTGTCACGCGCCAGATAGGTGATGCCAAATCCGCCATTGCTTAGAAAGCTGATTATCTCGTATTGCCCGCGCAATAGCTTTGCGCCCGGTTGCAGCCCTTGAATTTGTGGTTCGTCGTGCGATGCACCGACAGCCTGGTTGTGGCTCATTTCTACCCGCCCATATTACTCGATTTGCGGTATTGATAACTGGGCGACAGCCCGCGAACTCACAACCAAATACAACCGCAGGACACTTGAGAACGGTTAGACGGTTCAAATTTGACTTTAATGGGGCCGCCTCATGGCTTCACTAAGGATCGTTTTTGGCGACAATCAATATATTGTGTTTTTATCATACTTAATAACTATATATTGCTGTCTACGGGTGAAATTTCGAGGGCAGTCCCTGCTGATTTCGGGGGTTGGTCAACGAAACAGAAACAATGCGGAATCGAATCCGGCGGGTCCGATTCGGCATTTGGCCGATCAATCTATGCGAGCAGACCCTCAGGTGCCGGTGCGGCTGTGGCCCGGATCGACGCTGCTGCCGGCCCAGGCGAGGCTGTCGCTGAGTTGGGTCAGGATGTTGATGGCGTCCTTGACAGGGGCGTCGCCGGTCTCGAACTGAAGCAACAGCAACAGGTCAGTGGCTTTTTCGAATTCTGATGGAATCCAATCGCCCTCGGGGTCGATTTCCGAGCCACCGTCCAGCCGTTCGGCAAAATCCTCGACGATTTCCTGACAGCTCTGCAGAAATGCGGCGGGGTCGATCTGTGATGCCTCACGCAGGTCTTCGCGGATACTGGCGATGGCGGCAAGCCAGTCTTCCAGGATAGGGTTGTTCAGGGGCGGAAGGCCCATATCGGAACTGGCAAGGCCATCGCCTTCAAGGTCAGGGGTGGCATCGGGTTCGGTCAGCGCCTCAAGGCGCGGCAGGAAATGTTCGGTGAGGTCGGCACGGGCGGCGTCCAGATCGCTTTGGCGTCGGGCCGATGCGGCCTCCAGCACATGTTCCGCCAACTTTTGTCCGCCACAATCTTCCCAAAGGGCGAAATCCGGCTCCGGTTCCTGTGCCATTGCGCGCACGGCAACCGGGGTTCCGATGGGAACAACCGCGCGGAACATGCCCGACTTTTCCTTGTTCAGCCGGGACAGAACCCGGTCCAGCGCGTCGCGCACCGGTGGCAGGTCGGCATGGGTTACGGCCAGAATGCTGTTGTCTCGCAGCTTTTGCGGCACCTGTGACCACAGATGCCGTTCGGTTTCCCGCCAGGCATTGGTGCCATTCGAGCACCAGATCGCGCAGTCTACGAATTTCAGCAAATCCAGGGTTTGCTTATACGTGTCGTCCAGCGCGCCAGACCCCGGCAGGTCGAACAGGGAAATTTCCCGCAGGGCAGGGGTGTTTATCCCGACCGAGATAAAATCGGGGTTATCTGCAGCGGCCTTTTCCAGAACAATCCCCGAATAGGTCACCGGTTCGCGGTTCCACCAGCCGACAGTGGTTTCGGGCGTTTCCGAAAAGGCGACGATCACCAATGGCAGCTTCAGGTGCTGCGGCCCCGTCGGCAGGATATCGGCCCCGGCCAGCATGTTGGCAAGGCTGGATTTTCCGGCCCCGAACTCTCCGGCGAAACCGATAGAGACGGCATTTGACAGCCGTTCGGCATGGGCAAGGGCGCGGTCGCGCAAATCGTCCAGGTCCGGCGAGGATGGCAGCGCCTCGGTCGCGGTCAAAAACCGCTCAAGCTGCCGCACTTCCTTTTCGGTTCCTGGAAAATCAATCATTCCGCAGCCTCGGCCTGTCTTTCTGTCTCGCTGTCCGACCCATAGATTGTTGCCAGTTCGTCAGCGATACGGCGCGCCCGGTCGAAATCGGCCTGCGCCTGGGTTCGTTCGCATGTTTCACCGGTTCCGGTCCGGTTTTCAAGATGGCCCGCAAGCAGCGCCATGTAGTGGTCCAGAACGGTCGTCAACCGTTCCAGCATGTCGTTGCGCGCGGTGTCGACCAGATCGTCGCCGATCATCTCGAACTCTTGCACGATCATCCTTTCAGCGCGCGAAACCACGCTTTTGCGCGAGATCAGGCGCGACAGCCACGACACCCGCAATTCGACGGTAATACCACGGGTCAAGGCGGATGCGTCCGGGCGGAACCAGCGCACAGCGCTCGTATTCATACGGCTGTCCACCGGGTCGTGCCAGCCGGGCAGGGCGCGCAGCGCCGCGTTGCTTTGCATGTCGATCGCGTAAAGTTCGCTGAGCATACGCTGGCGCACGACCTGCGTTGCCCCTTGCACCAATTCGCGCATCCGATCGCGCAACGGGGTGAAATTCAGCTCGGTTTCGCCACCCTTGGCAAGCAGCGGGGATTGCCCGTTTGGACCGCGAACAACCAAAGTGACCGCTTCGGCAACCGTATCATCCATAACGCCGCGCAGATTGGCCAGGACATCGTCCATGTCTTTGGTGATCTCGGCCGTTTTCTCGGCGACGAGACTGCGCAGCGACGTCAAGGTCTGGTCGTTTTCATCGGCATTGACCGCAGTTCCTTCGGTGCTGTCCTGCAGCGCGCTCAGACGGACCTTGCTGCGTTCCAGCTCGCCCTGGGCAAAGCTGTTGAGATGTTGCCAGGCCATGCGCATTTGCGCCCCGCGCGGTCCCTCGATCAGGGCCGAGGTCACATGGCGGCGCAGGTCCGGCAACCCCGAAGCGACCATGGCGGCATATCGCAACACGGCCTCGCGGCTGATCGGGCCGGGGCCTTGCTTGATCTCTTGAACACCGTCCAGATATTGCTGCATCTGTTCGGGATGCGCACGGAGCCAGGCCAGAACGTCGTCATGGTTGACGCCGCTCTCGTCGCCGGTCAGGGCGAAATGGGCCCATTGGGCGCTGCCCATCAATACGTCGATATCCGAGTTGCCAAGCGCCTTTTGCAACCCGTCAAGAACGTCTGCCTTGACCTTGTGACCGTCTTCGGCCCCACCGCCGAGTTCATCAACGCGGTTGATGAAAACGACGATCTGGCCCAGTTCCAGCGCCTGCATCAGCCGGAACAGTTTCAGGTCGGCGCGCGACAGGGCCTGATGCGCAGACAGCACGACGACGAAAAAGTCGGATTCCTTGAGGTACTGGCGCGAGATTTCCTCGCGGATCAGCAGCGGGTCATTGACGCCGGGCGTGTCCGTGACCGTCAGCGGAAAGGGGAAATGGCCAATGTCGAAATAGACCTCGGCCTTGCGGGTGATGTCGCTGTACAGGCCACGGTCGGAACCGGGGTCGTGGTTGTCGGTATCGGTCGGGTCGTCGCCCGCGCAGACATAGCGCGCAAGATCGTCGGTGGTCAGGTCTTCCAGGTCATGATGTTGACCCAACAGATGCTCATAGCTGTCACCAAGGCGCAGGCGGGCGCGGGTCTTCATCGCCTCGACCTGCTCTTCGATCATCTCGCGCTGATAGCTGTCTTCGTCATCCGGGAACATGTTGCGCAGTTCTTCGCCCTCGGCGATCAGCGCCTGCCACTGACGGTTGTCGAAGAAATGGAACTCTGCCCCGTCGGTCCGCCCCGAAGGGTGGCCGAAATGCATGTCGGTTATCACCGTCGTCCACGGGTTCACATCTGATGGAAGAAACTCGGCCTGTCCGGTGAAGCCATTGATAAGGCGCGATTTCCCGGCCTTGATCTGACCGACGAACGCAATCGAGGGTTTGAGGTTCGACAGATCGTCCTGAATGCGCGAAATGAACTGACGGGTTTCGTCATTGCTGATCTCGTTCATATCCGCCGCTATGCGGATCAATTCCTTGCGGTTGGCTTCACTCATACTCTTTACCCTGACTACTTAAACGCGGTGATAGAAAAAAAGATTGTTTCAAAAAAGGCGGGGGCGTTCATTCCTTTGCTCCCGCGATGGATTTCCAGGCCGTGATTACGGCCCCCAGTTTGCGCGATTCATGGACCACGGCGGCTGTGCCGGACCCGTCGCGCAAAAGCGCAAGCGCGGCGCCCTTGCCGCCCGCAGGCCGCATGACAATAAGCTGAGGATGGCCAAGCGCGGGCGTGGTGTCGGCATCCCATCCCGACAGGTCTGCCGCCAGGCGGTCAAGCAGCGGTTGATCCGGGTGCAACGGCTGCCCCTGATCGCAGGCCCCGTCGGTTTCGGGGGGCGTTCCGTTCGCCTGGTTCAGCACCCGGCCCAACGCGAATTTTCCGGCCTGGTCATAGAATTGGCGCAGCATTGAGGGCTGGTCTGGTTCGGCCTCGGGTCCGGCGTTGGCCGTGTCGGAAACGACCGCGATAATCGGCTCGGCCGGCGGGGCGTCGGGCAGGTCGATCTGCGCGCAGGCGGCCGCGATTTCAGAATAGGTGACCCCGACATCGTCGGCCTCCAACGCGGCATCCGGGCGTCGCGATGTCATGTGCAACGGTCCCGGAGCGGTCGAAAGGTTTGACACAAGCTGCGCCACCTTGCCGGTCAGATCTTCGCGGGATTCCGTTTCAAAATCCGGCACCGCACCGGTGCTCGCTGCAAATACATCCGTCACGCGTGAACTGTTGACCTCAATCGCCAGACAGGCGCCATCGGGTGCGGTGAAATCCAGCCGCCGGGGCAGGACGGTTCCGCGAATAGCGCGCAATATGTCCTGCCTGCGTGCTGCGGCGGTTTCACCGGGCAGTTGGACAGCCGGTGACAGCCGCGGCGTCGCGGCGCGCCCGATGCTTTCGAGCATGTCCACAATTTCTGCACTTGTCATGCCGTGACCCCCTCTGGTCCCGTCTAAACTGCTGCGGTTATCGACCCCAGGCTGAGATGTGATTTCGTCAGCGCCAACCCGACATTGGCGCTGTCCCGACAGATGTAGCAAACCACGTGTTCGGGATAGTCCGCGGTTCGCAAAAAGATGTAGAGATGGTCGTTCGAAAACACCGCGATTTCCCCAAATCCGGTATTGTCGCCATCCTGTACACCGCTTTCATTCAGCAGGGCCTCAAAGGCCCTGACCCCGTGACCCTGAAACAGGTTCGCCACTGCAATCGCCAGGGTTTCCAGCGTTGCGCCACTGGTGTCGCCGGTGGTTACCGTACCCAGCAACATCCCGGTTTCCATGTCCACATACCCGCCTGCGATGCAGCCGGGTATCGTGTCCATTACCGCGCCTATTTCAGTTTCGATCGTCATCCGAGCTTCTGCTCTTTCTGTAAGCTATTGGCGCAACGGCTTGGGGCCGTCGCGCCAGGTCCTGCTGCCGATCATTTCGGCCCTTGTGCGGCTGTTACAAGACCAGCCATTCTGCGCTGCCGTTGGCCTTGGTGCCGGGAATTGCCTGCGGCGATTGCCTTGCGCCACGATCGTGATGTTCCCGCGCGATCTGGTCAAATTCTTCTAGGAAGGCCTGAAACACTGCGGCCAGCGCGGTTGCGTCGTCGGGCAGGTCCTCGCTTGCGGAAATCTCGCGCCACATGGCCGCGGCGCTCAGCGGGCGGTCCGAAGGCACGTCCAACAGGTCCTCAAGAGCCGTTGTCTCGGGCTGCGATGACCGGTCCGCTTCGGCATCTGCGACCACAACCACCTGCGGGCGGGTCAGCGCATTGCTTTCGGGTTCGGGCTCGTATTCGTCATCTCCGGCATCGGTCTGTTCGGCCAAAAGCGATGTGATCGACGAGACCGAAACCTCGATATCCGGGCTGTCCTGCGTGTCTTCGAATGCCGGCTTTTCCGGGGTTGCCGCAAGCGTATCGGACAGTGATGCGATCATCGCATCCGGGTCTTCCACCTGTGTATCGTCTGCATCAAGCTGGGCCTCAATAGGGTCCTCGGCCGCGGCGCCATCGGTGTGCTGATCCGGCTGGGCAAGCGCGGACAGTTCCAGCGGTTCGCTGGCCGTGTCGCGGAAAAACGCCCTGAGGTCGTCATCCTCGGTCTCGGCGGGGGTTTCGGGCACCATTTCGGCGCGCAGGCGTTCGGCCTCATCGGCGTCGATCCGCGATCTTTCCTCGGTCTCTTCGGTGCGACGTTCCACGCGCGCCGGACGAACCGGAAAGCTGGTGACGACATCGTCGTCGGCACCCCGTGCCGCATCCTGCGGATCAAGCGGGTTCAGCAACTGCAGCGGGGCGCTGTCTTCGCGCGACTCGTCTGTTGCGGCGGTTTGTCTGGGTGGGCGCACAGGCATCACCTTTGCGCCACAAGACGCTGACTCATCCTGTTTGTAGCGCGCCAGTTGTTCCGCACGCGCGTCCATGATCTGTTCGGTGATCTCAAGGAAACTGTCGACCATCTTGCCGCCACCGCTGCGCGACCACAGCTCGGCATCACCGGTCTTGTCCCGCGCGGTGATCGCATCGCGGGCGGAAAACAGGATCGAGCGGTTGAACAGGTGGCCCGCCTCGCGGTTGACCCGGCGCAGGACCTTTTGCCGATCCTTCGTGTTCAAGGCATCCGCGCGCGTGACCAGCAGCAGGGAATTGTTTTGCAACCGTTCCGGCAGCGACACCCACGTCGCCCGTTCGGTTTCACGCCAGGCCTGCGTCGAATGCGTACACCACAAGACACCATTGGCTTGGCCAACGGCCCTGCGCCATACATCGCTGTCGATCTTGGGGTCTGAGATACCTGGCGTGTCGATCAGGTCAACGGCTTCCAGAATATCCGATTCCAGATAGATCCGGATGAACTGTGCGTCGTTGACACCAATTTCTTCCAGCTGATCCAGGGTGATGTTTTCCCGACTGCCATCATGGCGTTTGACATAGGCGGACTGACTGCCCCAGCTGAACCATACCGGTGGCAATTGCGTTGCCGTCACCTGGGTTGGCAAAGCCTGTTGCCGCAGCAGAAAGTTCATCAGCGTGGATTTTCCGGCGCTGAACTCTCCCATAAGCGCGAAAACGGGTTTGCGACGGGACCACTGCTCGATACGGTCCCATTGCTGAGCGGTGACGAAGCGGGTTTGTGATTGATTTACCATAACTCTTCTTATGCTGCTTCGTTGCTAAGGTCTTTGAGGATGTCCCCGAGGATTTCATCCCGCGACTTTTGCGGCTGAATACCCGCCATAAGAGCGGCATTTCCGGCCGCGCCCTTTTCTGCCGATTGCGATATGCTAAGTAGCGTTTCCTTCTGCTCGCGCATGAAATCGGCCAGGGTGGCGCGGGTGTTTTCCAGAACGGCTGCGACCTGGTTTTCCTCAAGATCCTTGGTGATCGAATTCGCCTCGGACGCGATCAGCCGGGTATAGTCGGCGGCGTAGGCCTCGAACCCTTTGCGCCGTTGCCACCACCGGCGCCACCAGGTGCTTTGCAGGTCCAGCGCGATGGTGCGCCCGATCCCCAAGGGCGGCGGAACGCGTGGAACAATCGGGGCCTCGATGCTGAATTCGCCCAGATGGTTGCCCAACAGCTTGTGGTACAGGGCTTCGACATCTGCAGCGGCCGCGGCATACAAGGCACCGGCATCTTTGCGCATCGCACGGGCAAAGCTGAAATACGCGGCCTTCTGCAACGTCCGCAGACCGCCCGGATCATATTGCCAGGTGCCCTGCTCGCCATTTTCTTCAAGATGCGAAATCAACGAGTCGGTTGCGCGTTTGACAAAGTTCGCCTCGGCCGAGGACAGCCGGTCCAGCACTTTTTCGCGCAGCGCCGTGGTCAGGTCGGCGGCTTTCTTTTCATAGGCGTCAGCCACCGCCGCGATTGCGTCTTCGGGCGACACACCGTCGAGGTCGCGCACGACCCCTTCGCCGCCGGACAGCGTCTTGGCAACTGCCGCCGCGCGGATCTGACTTGCGATATTGCGGGCCCGGTGGCGCACCCGATCCAGCAGCCGGGTACCCGCGCCCTCGGCGATGCGCTCGTTCATCGCCAACAACAGGTCAGGCAGCCCCGACAGCGCCCAGATCTTGTCAAGCGAGGCAGCCTGGTCGCCGAAACCGGCGGCCAGATAAAACGTGTTCAACGCTTGCCGCGATTCTTCTGTCAGGATGTCCGGGTTGCCGGTCAGTGCGGCCTCGGCCCACAAAGCGCTGCCGAAAACGACGCTTGTGTTGGCGTCGATATTGTTCTGTTTCAGCGTATCCTGCACCCGGTCCCGAATTTCGGGAACCTGGTTGACCGGATCTGACAATTCGTCGATCCGGTTGATAAACAGGATGATCTGGCGGTTTTCGAACTGCGCGATGATCCGCATAAGCGCCATGTCCATCGTGGTCAGCGCCTGGCTGGCCGCCAGGACCACGATGCAGACCTCGGACCCCCTGAGGCTGCGCAAGGTGATCTGTTCGCGCACCATGAACGTGTCGTTTACGCCCGGCGTGTCGCACAGACGCAGCGCGATCGGGTATTGCGGAATATCCATGTTCAGTTCCGCAGATTTGGTTACATCCGCGAAACGGCCGGTTTTGGGGCTGATATCCGGGTCATCTTCGTCGCCCAGGCAAACATAGCGCTGGATCAGTTCCTCGTCGAAATAGTCGTATTGGTGGCTTTGCCCCAGGATGAGGTCGAAATGGGTGCCCAAGCGTTTCTCTGACTTGGCTTTCATCTCGGATATCTGGCGGCGGATGTCCTCCATTTCGTCATCCGCGCCTGCCCGGTTGGCCAATTCGCCCAGCCGGCCGCCGCCGACCATCAGGTTGTCCCATTCCTCTTGCTCGAAAAAGGTGAACCGGGCCTTGGTATCGCCCTGGGTTCGCGTGTTGATGTTCAGCGTCGTAACCACCGAGGTCCACGGGTTCACGTCAGACGGCAACAGGTTCGGCCGCCCTGCAAGGATGTTCACGATCGACGATTTTCCGGCCTTAACCTGCCCCACCAGGGTGACGTTGGCGGTAAAGTTCTCCATGCGGGTTTTCAGCGTGGCCAGCCGCGCCGACGACCGCGCGTCGGCCACCTCTGTCAATTGGTCGATCTGCGCGGTCAGCGAAGACATGGCTGACGTCATCGGGGCCAGTGCTTCGTTGCCTACCGACAGCAGGTGGTCATTGCGCGCCATGGTCAGCCTCCGGTGCCTGTTGCTGCGACCGGCGTTCCGGTCGGAATGCCTGTCAGCGTGTCGATGCGCGCGATCAGGTCCAGGGCGTTGCCCAGAATCGCGGCCTCGGTTCCCGGCGATATCGTGTCATAGGCACGGGCATCGGCCAGCACTTCGATCGAGCTGAATCGCTCGCCGTTTTCCAGGCAGGCAACGCGACGACCCGTTGGGAAGCCGTCGGTCTTGGCCGAGGGCAGCGGCATCCGGGAATTGGCCAGCAGGTACTGGTCGCCCGAATGGGTCTTGAGTGCGATGCCGAAACCGGTATCGGGATAATGTTTGTTCAGAGTTTTGAGCTCGCCAATAAAGCTTTCCTTGGCAAGAAAGACGGCGTCTTGCTCTGCGGCAGCGGAGTTGAAATGTTCGGTCACAATACAGACCCTTGTACTGGAGTTGAGCGAAAAACTCGTACGGTGCCCAAGGGCGAAAAGACTCATTAACTCCTTGATGACAAGAATTACCCTCAAGGCGGTGTTTGTTTGGCGCGATTAAGATTTTTTGGCGTTTGAAATGTGGCGCAATTGTGGTGCGGCTCTCATAATGACGCCTCAACCCTTGAGGGAATATTAACGCTTTTGAGCCGCACACTACCGCCGGCCGAGGCCGTCGTAGGTGTATGTGCTTTCCCCATTTCTGATTTTTGAATGTATTTTCAAGCTATTAACTTGTTGTCATTGCGCCCGTTTTTCCAAAACAGCTCGTCGTCCAGATTGCCCGCTTACCTTCATGATAAGCCAGAGGCTGCGGGTGGCCTACCTTGTGCCCCCGCGATCAGGGAAACAATCGCACCGGAGTGTTTCAACGTATGGGAGAACGCGCCGGGCAGTCGATTTGCGGGTTTTTCTTCAGGATTCCTGGCGACGGAGCTTGCAGGATTTTGAACGAATTTTGGGCAGTCTGACCAACGCGGCAGCGGCTTTGCGCTGCGCGAGCCGTGTGCAGGGGCGGCTCTGGGCCGGGGGTATTCGCGCCCTGCCCTGATGGCCGCGCGGCGGGCATAGCCCCTCGTGAACCGGGCCTGTTTCAGGTGTGAAAATTCTGCGCGCGGGTTTGAATTTACCCCTCGCACTTGTCAGCAAGCTTTGCTATTCAGCGCGTCATTCCGGCGTCATTGGCGCCAGGTTGCGGGTGTGGCGAAATTGGTAGACGCACCAGATTTAGGTTCTGGCGCCGCAAGGCGTGGGGGTTCAAGTCCCTCCACCCGCACCACATTTTCCTTGGTAATCTACGCGCCGTAGCGGGCAAGGAACATGTCAACGGCGTGCAGCGCGATCTCATCAATTTCGTCCTGGGAAAAGCGTGTCTGGATACCAAAGGCGGCTTTCATCCAGATGCGGACCTTGCACAATTCCGAAAATTGTTCGGCCGCGATATTGACGTCGTCAATTGCCAGTTCGCCCTTGGCGACGGCCTTTTCCAGGTATTCAACCATCTGGCGCTGACCATTTGCCGGACCGGCCTCGTAAAAGGCCTTGCCAAGTTCGGGGAACCGGTCGCGTTCGGCCACGCAGATACGGAACACCTGCTGGGCAAAGTCCGAAACCAGGAAGCTGGCCAGTTGCGTGGCCGTGATCGTCAGCACCTCGCGGACCGGTTTGGTCTCGTCGATCATCGAAATGATGCGTTCGGCCATGCGGCAGCATTCGGTCTGGGCGACTTCGCTGAAAAGCAGGCGTTTGTCGGGGAAATAGCTGTACAGCGTCGCCTTGGAAACACCAGCTGCACGGGCGATGTCGTCGACGCTTGCCCCTTCGAACCCGTCAGCCATGAAAACCTCGCGCGCGCCACGCAGGACCTGATCGAATTTCCGGCCCGTTCGCAGAATTGTGGCGGCTTGGGTCATGGTGGCTCCTGTGTGGTTGGCCCGCCAAGCTTATAAACCGAACGGTTCAGATTCAAGGGCGCGTCGCCTTGGTTGAAACTTTCTCGAAACGGCGTAGCTTCGGGATGATTCCGGACGAGGTGGAAGCATGAAATTCATTTTGCAACGCAAGCACTTTAGGGACTTGTCTGAACAAGAGATTGTCGCGCTTGCGATTTCGTCAGAAGAAGACGATGCGCGCATCTATCGGTCCTATGCCGAAACCCTGCGCGCCGACTTTCCGGCAAGCGCCAAGGTATTCGACGGCATGGCACAGGAAGAAGATGTGCATCGCGCCCGGTTGATTGCGTTGCACGAGCAAAGATTCGGGTCGGTCATCCCGTTGATCCGCCGTGAACATGTGGCCGGGTATTTCGCGCGACGCCCCGTTTGGCTTGTTGAAAACCTGGGCATCGACCGCATCCGCGAAGAGGCGGAAATGATGGAACACGACGCCGAACAGTTCTATCTGGCGGCCGCCGCGCGTTGCAAGGATGCCCCAACCCGCAAACTGCTGGGTGATCTGGCCGCTGCCGAGGCGGTGCATGGGGTCCGGGCAGTCGAATTGGAACATACCCATCTGACCGACGATATCCGTGAAACCGAACGCGCCGTGTCACGCCGTCAGTTTGTTTTGACCTGGGTGCAGCCGGGGCTTGCCGGGCTGATGGACGGGTCCGTTTCGACACTGGCGCCGATCTTTGCGACGGCATTTGCCACGCAGGATACGTGGACGACGTTCCTGGTTGGTCTGGCGGCCTCGGTCGGGGCGGGCATTTCCATGGGCTTTACCGAGGCCGCGTCGGATGATGGCGAATTGTCGGGACGGGGGTCGCCCATAAAACGGGGGCTGGCGTCGGGCGTAATGACGACCGTAGGCGGATTGGGGCACGCCCTGCCCTATCTTATTCCCGATTTCTGGACGGCCACGATCATCGCGTTCGCCGTAGTGTTTGCCGAGTTGTGGGCGATAGCCTGGATTCAGAACCGGTTCATGGACACGCCCTTTTTCCGGGCCGCATTCCAGGTTGTTTTGGGTGGCTCGCTTGTGTTGGCGGCGGGAATTCTGATCGGCAGCGGCTGAACAAGCCCTTGCCGTCCGGTAAAAACATGTTACCAATCCGGCCATGGTCGAGATATTCCTGCGCACACTGCCCTTTTTCGCAATTATCGGCCTGGGATACTGGGCCGGGCGGTCGCGGTTCTTCAGCCAGGACGCAACCGCATATCTGACCAAGTTCGTTTTCTTTTTCGCGCTGTCCGCGCTGCTGTTTCGCTTTGCGGCCACGTTGCCTTTTGCCGAGATCTTCAATGCGCGGCTGGTGGCCGGGTACCTTCTGGGGACAATGGCGGTTTATGTGCTGGCCACGGCCATTGCGCGATTTCGGGGGTTGGACATCCCCACCGCCGCGGTCGAGGCACAATGCGCAGCGATTGGAAATGTCGGGTTCCTTGGCCTGCCGATGCTGGCCATGTTGTTCACCGAAGCGGCGATTGGCCCCGTCATGTTGGTGCTGACGGTCGATCTGGTGGTATTTTCGTCCCTTATCGTGATCCTGATCAATGGCGGGCGTGACGGCGGGCTTTCGGCAGGCACGATCCGGCTGATCGGATTGGGGCTGATCAAGAACCCGATGATCGTCTCGATTTCGGCAGGTTTGGCCTGGTCGGCGCTGGCGGTTCCGGTTCCCGAGCCCTTGAACGACTTTCTGACCATCCTTGGCGGGGCTGCAACGCCGGGGGCATTGTTTGCCATTGGCGCGTCGCTGGCCAGCAAGTCGGCGGAACGGGTCCAAATCGCCGCATGGCTGAGCTTTTGCAAGCTTGTGGTGCATCCGGCATGCGTTGCGGTTGCACTGATCTGGCTGGTGCCAGTCGATGCGTTTTCGGCCACTGTCGCCATTGCGGCGGCTGCGCTGCCAGTTGCTGGCAACGTCTATATGCTGGCCGCGCATTACGAAATCGCGCCCCACCGGGCCTCGGCTGCGATTTTGCTGTCCACCGTTGCAAGCATGCTTAGCGTGCCGCTGGTGATCGCCTGGGTGGGCATATTGTAAGGGCAGACAGTCGAAAATCACCGCGCCTTGGGGGCTCTGGACTTTACGGCGGCGCCTTGGGCCGTTAGCCATTGGCCTGACCCAACCCAAGGACGGTGACAGATGGAAACCCTTTCGGAAAATGCATGTTTTGGCGGCGTTCAGGGCGTCTATCGCCACGCCTCGCTGGCCACGCAATGTGACATGACTTTTGGCCTGTTTCTTCCGGCCGAGGCGAAGGACGGGCCGGTTCCGGTCCTGTGGTATCTGTCGGGGCTGACCTGCACGCATGAAAACGCGATGACCAAGGCCGGCGCACAGGTCTGGGCCGCAGAGCAGGGAATAGCCCTGGTGTTTCCCGATACCTCGCCACGCGGCGCGGATGTTGCGGACCACGATGATTATGACCTGGGTCAGGGGGCGGGGTTCTATGTGAACGCGACGCAATCGCCCTGGGCCCCGCATTTTCGGATGTGGGACTATGTCGCCGACGAGCTTCCCGCGCTATTGGCCGAAAACTTTCCGATTGATGCTGAAAGGCAATCCATCACGGGCCATTCGATGGGCGGCCATGGGGCGCTTACACTTGCCATGAACCTGCCCGGGCGGTTCCGCTCGGTCTCGGCCTTTGCGCCAATTGCCAACCCGACCGGCAGCGACTGGGGCCGCAAGCAACTGTCCGCGTATCTGGGCGAAGACAAGGCGGGATGGGAAAAGCATGACGCAACGCTGCTGATGAAGGCGACCGGGTTTGACGGCCCTCTTCTGATTGATACGGGCACCGCGGATCAGTTCATCGATCTGCTGCGCCCCGAAGCCCTGGCGCAAGCGATTGCGGAACGCCGTCAGCAGGCCATCACCCGAATGCAGCCCGGCTATGACCATTCCTATTTCTTCGTGTCCACCTTCATGGAGGATCACGTCACCTTTCACGCCGAAGCGCTGTACGGGGATTGAGGCATGAGCAGCTATGACTACGATCTTATCATAATCGGCTCTGGTCCTTCGGGCCGCGCAGCGGCAATCCAGGCAGGCAAGCTGAAACGCAAGGTTCTTGTGATCGACCGCAAGGACCGGTTCGGCGGGGTTTCCGTGCATACAGGTACGATCCCGTCAAAAACCCTGCGCGAAACGGTGCTGAACCTGTCGGGCTGGCGCGAGCGCAGCTTTTACGGACGGTCCTACAGGGTTAAGGACCAGATCAGGGCCGAGGACCTCAAGGCGCGTCTGCACATGACGCTTGACCACGAGGTCGACGTTCTTGAACACCAGTTCAACCGGAACCACGTTGAAACTCTGGACGGAATGGCCCGTTTTGCGGGCCCGCACGAGGTCGAGGTTGCAACGGATGCCGGGGAAACTACCCGTTTGACCGCGGCGAAATTTCTGATTGCGACCGGGACCAAAACCTATCGCCCCGATTACGTGCCATTCAACGGCAAGACCGTCGTGGATGGCGACGACTTTCTGGAAATGGCCGAAATCCCACGGTCTTTGGTGGTAATCGGCGCCGGGGTGATCGGGGTGGAATATGCGACGATGTTTTCGGCGCTTGATGTCCGGGTGACCTTGATCGAACCGCGCGAGACTTTTCTGGATTTCATCGACAACCGCTTGATTCACGATTTTACCCATCAAATCCGGGAAAATGGTGTCGACCTGCGCTTGGGGTCGGCGGTGGACAAGATCGAAGACGCCGGCGGCCATGTCGAGGTGACATTGGAAAACGGGCGCCATGTCCGGGCCGAGATGCTGTTGTTTGCAGCCGGGCGAATGGGGGCGACCTCGGCGCTGAACCTAGATGCGGTCGGGATCGAGACAGATCATCGCAACCGGATCAGCGTTGACCGCAAGACCTACCAGACCTCGGTGCCGCATATCTATGCGACCGGCGATGTAATCGGGCACCCTTCGCTGGCGTCGACATCGTTGCAGCAGGGTCGCGTGGCCGCCTGCCATGCGCTGGAAACACCGACGCTGCCCGAAAGCCCGTGGTATCCCTATGGCATCTATTCGGTTCCCGAAATCTCGACCTGTGGCATGTCCGAAGAAGAGTTGCAGGAACGCGGCATTCCCTATGAGGTGGGAGTGGCCCGGTTCCGGGAGACTTCGCGCGGCCATATCATGGGTCTGGAACACGGAATGCTAAAGATGCTTTTCTCTTTGAAGACGCGTCGCGTTTTGGGCGTGCAGATCGTCGGTGAAGGGGCAACCGAGTTGATCCATATCGCCCAGGCGGTTCTGAACCTGAAAGGAACCGTGGATTATTTCGTACAGAACACCTTTAACTATCCGACGCTGGCCGAGGCCTATAAAATCGCCGGGCTTGACGCCTTTAACCGAATGCCCATCCCGGATGAATTCAAGGTGCGCAAGCCGCCTGCGGACAAGCGGGCCAAAAAGGCGTGACAGCACTGTATATTGACGGGGATGCCTGTCCGGTAAAACCCGAGGCCGAACGCGTTGCGACCCGTCACAAGGTGCAAATGTTGCTGGTATCGAATGGCGGCCTGCGTCCGTCGGCCAACCCGTTCGTGCAGACCGTCATCGTGGCCGAAGGCGCAGACGAGGCCGACAAGTGGATCGCCGAGCGTTGTGGCGCGGGCGATGTGGTCGTCACATCAGATATCCCCCTGGCGGCCAAGTGCATCGAGGCGGGTGCGCGCGTTCTGCGCCCCAATGGCGAAAGTTTCACTGCCGCCAATATCGGGCAGCAACTGGCGATGCGCGATCTTATGGCTGATATGCGGGCTGCCAATCCGCTGGGCGCGGGCGGCGGCGGCAAGCCGTTTTCCAAAGCCGACCGGTCGCGATTTCTGGATGCGCTTGAACGGGAATTGCGCGCGGCGAAACGGGTCTGACCCGCCCATCTGTCCGTGCCGTGCCGCGCGCTGCGGATGTGCCTTGCACATTGTGCCACGGGTTGCTTCAGTCCGCAGCGAGGGAATCGTGAAAGGTGCGCCCATGCCCGTCCAGGCTGTGATCTTCGATATCGGAAACGTGCTGATCGAATGGCAGCCAGAGCGGTATTATGACCGCGTGATCGGCGAAGACCGGCGCCGCAAGATGTTCTCGACCGTTGATTTGCACGGCATGAACGACCTTGTGGATCAGGGGCATCATTTCACCGATACGATCTATGACTGGGCCGAAAAATACCCGCAATGGCGCGCCGAAATCCGTATGTGGCATGACAACTGGATCGAGCTGGCGGCGCCGGAAATTCCGCACTCGGTCCGGCTGCTGCGTGCGCTGCGCGCGCAGGGGGTTCCGGTTTTTGCGCTGACCAATTTCGGCGTGCAGAACTTTGATTATGCAACCACCGTCTATCCGTTCCTGACCGAGTTTGACCGCCTTTATGTTTCCGGCAGGATGAAGGCAGTGAAACCGCACAGCCCGATCTATGAGATGGTCGAGGCCGATTGCGGGTTGGCCCCCGAAACCCTTCTGTTCGCCGATGACCGGATCGACAATATCGAAACCGCGCGGGCGCGCGGCTGGCAGACCCATCATTTCACCGGCCCGCAGGGATGGGCCGACCGGCTGGTCGCCGAAGGCTTGTTGCGGCCGGACCAGGCGGTTTAGGCTAGGCGGGCGCCGGAACCGGCCTGTTTTCACGAATGGGCAGGTGAACCACGGCGCTGAACGCTCCGATTGCGACACCAATCCACCAGACCAGCGTGTAATCGCCATGGGCGTCGTACAGCCGCCCGCCCAGCCAAATGCCCAAAAAGCTGCCGACCTGATGGCTGAAGAAGATGATGCCGTAAAGCGTACCCATGTAGCGCAGACCATAGAGATGCGCGACCAGCCCCGAAGTCAGGGGAACCGTGGCCAGCCATAGCGATCCCATCACCAGTGAAAACACGATAACCGATAGCGGCGTGATCGGGAATATGATGAACCCCGCCGCCGCCACGGTACGGGCCGCGTATATGATGGCCAGCAGGTATTTCTTGGGAAAATGGTTGCCCGCCCAGCCTGCAAGAAGCGTTCCGCCAATATTGGCCAGCCCGATCAACGAAATCGAGATTGCCCCAAGCGCCGAGGTCGTGGTGATTCCGACGGCATGCAGCATTCCGCCCGGCTGGATGGGGCCGCACATTTCGGCCACGAAGGCCGGGAAATGGGCCGTGATGAAACCCAGCTGATAGCCGCAGCTGAAAAAGCCGATGAAAATCAGCGTGTAAGAGGGGTCGCGGAAGGCTTTGCGCAGGATCTGGCCCATGCTCTCTGCCAGGTCCGCATTGCTTGCCTGTTGCGGGGCGCGCATGAACGGAAGGGTCAGAACCAGGGTAAGAACCGCGACCGCAAAGAGGATGAACACCGTCTGCCAGGGGAGGAATGACAGCATCCATTCAGCGGTCGGCGCGCCGAGGACCTGGCCAAAGCTTCCAGCAGCCGTGATGATGGCCAGGGACATGGACCTGTTGGCGTCGGAAGCGGCACGCCCGACCACGGCCAGGATCACACCGAAGCCGGTTCCGGCAATCCCGAATCCAACCAGCCACGCATACATCTGATGTTCGAAAGGTGTCACCGACCACGCCGACAGCACCAACCCGGCCGCATAGAAAAGCGCCCCCAATATGATCGCACGCCGGTCGCCGATCTTTTCGGCGATTGCGCCGAAAATCGGTTGTCCGATGCCCCAGGCAAGGTTTTGAATCGCAATGGCCATCGAAAAATCGGTGCGCAGCCACCCGAACTCGTCCGCGATGGGGATTTGAAACACGCCAAAGGATGCGCGCACGGCAAAGCTGACCGTGATGATGATACATCCGACGATCAGAACGGGGTTAAAAAGGCGGACCGATTGCTGCATTGGAACCCTGGCTGTTACTTTGGGCGGGAAAATGAAAGCGAATGCCCGGCGCGTCAATTCAGGAGTTTTGCGGTCACGGATAAGCAAATTTGATGTGTCGAAAAAACTGTCCGCTTTTCAAGGGGCAACGCTGGCGTTATGGCTCGGGGTATGACGGATTTGATATCGCTTTACGAGGCGCGCGTTGCGGATGGCACCTTGCGGCGCGACGACGCGCAAGAGGCTGTTCTGCCCCGGTTCGAACGTATCCGCGCGGCCTTGAAAACGCCCGTCCGGCGGGGGCTGTTCCGCAAGGCACCACCGCCGCCAAAAGGGCTGTACCTGTGGGGCGGCGTCGGGCGCGGCAAGTCAATGCTGATGGATATGTTCGTCGAGGCGCTGTCGGATATTCCGGTGCGCCGGGTTCACTTTCACGCTTTCATGCAAGAGGTTCACGCGGGCATGCATGCCGCGCGGGCGCAGGGCGTAAAGGATGCGCTGGCGCCTGTGGCCGCTGAGATCGTGAAAACGGTTCGGTTGCTGGCCTTCGACGAGATGCAGATTACCGACATAACCGACGCGATGATCGTTGGCCGGTTGTTCGACCTGCTGCATGCGGGGGGTGTCGTGGTCGTCACCACGTCGAACCGGCATCCTGACGACCTGTACAAGGACGGGTTGAACCGGCAATTGTTCTTGCCGTTCATCGCCCATATCAAGGAACAGTCCGAGGTTTGGGAACTGGTTTCGCCCACGGATTACCGCCAGAACCGGCTGGAGGGTGCGCAGGTTTATTTCACCCCGATCGGACCCGAGGCGCGCGCCAATATCCGGGCTGTGTGGCAGGATCTGTCGGGCGGACCGGCCGATCCGCTGGTCCTGCAGGTCAAAGGGCGCGACGTGGTCCTGCCGGCCTTTCGGAACGGCATTGCACGGGCCACGTTTTATGACCTGTGCGGGCGTATGCTGGGCCCTGGGGATTATTTGGCAATTGCCGAAGCGGTAAAGGTGCTGGTGCTGGAAGACGTACCGCGCCTGTCGCGCAACAATTTCAACGAGGCCAAGCGGTTTGTCACCCTGATCGACGCCTTGTACGAGGCGCGGGTCCGGTTGATCTGTTCCGCGGCCGCTGAACCCGAGATGCTGTATGTCGAAGGCGAAGGGACTTTTGAATTTGAACGCACCGCCTCGCGGTTGCGGGAGATGCAGGATCAGGATTGGGGGACATAGGGGGCTCTGCCCCCGCCGCCCATGGCGGCTCCCCCGGGATATTTTCAGCCAGATGAAGCCCTGCGGGCGGACAAATCAGCCGTTGTCGCGCAGGACTTTGCCCGCAAGGTAAAGCGAGCCGCAGATCAGAACGCGCGCTGCAGGATCGCTTGCTGTGATTGCCGCCAAGGCTTCGGAGACGGTATTGGCGGTCGTGGCGGGCAGGTTCACCGCCGTTGCGGCGGCCGCGGTTTCAGCGGCGCTGAGCGTGGCGGGTTCGTCAGGGATCGAAACGGCGGTCAGGCTGGCTGCCTGTGCAGCCAATGGGGCCAGGTAGCCGGTCACGTCCTTGGTGTTGAGCATCCCGCAAATCAGATGCGTCGGACGGAGCGGCAGCTCTGACAAGAGCTCGGCCAGGGCCTGCCCTGCGGCGGCGTTGTGCCCCCCATCAAGCCAAAGTTCGGACCCTGGGGCCTGATCGGTCAACGGGCCGGATCTGAGGCGTTGCATCCGCGCGGGCCATTGGGCCTTGGTGACTGCGGACTCATAGGCGCGGTCACCCATGTCCAGGTGTCGCAGCACGGCAAGGGCCGCGCCCGCGTTCTGGATTTGGTGCTGGCCCAGAAGGTTTGGCAGCGGCAAATCGCGCAGCCCTGTTTCATCCTGGTAGACCAGGCGCCCGTTTTCCTTTTGAACGTGCCAGTGCTGGCCATGAATCAGCAACGGCGCGCCCAGCCGGGCGGCGGTGTATTCGATGACTTCGAGCGCTTCGTCCTGTTGAGGGCCAACGACGCAGGGCACACCGGGTTTAATGATCCCGGCCTTTTCCGCCGCGATTTTCCCCAAGGTGTCGCCCAGGAATTGTTCGTGGTCGATTGAGACCGGCGTTATCACGGTGACTGCGGGCTGGCTGATTACGTTGGTTGCATCCAGGCGCCCGCCCAGCCCGACCTCGAGCAGGGTAAAATCCGCTTTGGTGCGGGCAAACGCCAATAGGGCGGCGCAGGTGGTGATCTCGAAATAGGTGATGTTTTCGCCGCCATTGGCCGCGTAGCATTCGTCCAGTACCGCGGTCAGCGCAGGTTCAGAGATCAGGTCGCCCGCGATGCGGATACGTTCGTGGAAACGGGCCAGGTGCGGCGACGTATAGGCATGGGCCGAGCGCCCTGCCCCTTCGAGCCCGGCACGAAGCATGGCCTGTGTCGATCCCTTGCCGTTGGTGCCGGCGATGTGAATGACCGGAGGCAGCCTGTCCTGCGGGTTGTCGAGGGCGGCCAGCAAGCGCCAGACGCGATCCAGTGTCAGGTCGATGATCTTGGGATGCAGCGCCATCATCCGTTCGAGGATGGCGTCCGAAGGCGCACCCGTCATTTCTGGTCTTGGGGTTCGGGCGCTGTCTCGGCGGGGGCGTCTGCCTCGGACGTGGGATCGGGCGCGGGAAGGTCGCCCTTGATCGCGGGGGGCAGGCCCATCAGCATGCGGACAATGGTGATCAGCTCGTCGCGCATCTCGGTGCGTTTGGTCACCCGGTCGAGCATGCCATGGTCCAGCAGATATTCGGCGCGCTGGAACCCTTCGGGCAGTTTTTCGCGGATGGTCTGTTCGATCACACGCGGACCCGCAAAGCAGATCAGTGCGTTGGGTTCCGAGATATGGACATCGCCCAGCATGGCGTAGGATGCGGTCACGCCGCCGGTTGTGGGGTGGGTCAGCACGACGATGTAGGGCAGGTTCGCCTCTTTAAGCATCTCGACCGCAACCGTGGTCCGGGGCATCTGCATCAGGCTGAGAATGCCCTCTTGCATCCGCGCGCCGCCAGCCGCCGAGAACAGGATCAGCGGGCGCTTGAGCTTTACCGCCTCTTGCGCGGCTGCGATGATGGCGTTGCCGACATACATGCCCATCGACCCGCCCATGAAAGAGAAATCCTGAGCAGCGGCAATGACGGGTGTGCGCCCGATTTCGCCCGCGGCAACCAGCATCGCCTCTTTCTCGCCGGTTTTTTTCTGCGCGGCTTTCATCCGGTCGGGGTATTTCTTTTGATCCCGGAACTGCAGCGGGTCATCCTTGGGGGCCGGCACGTCGACCTCGGTAAAGACACCGCCGTCAAACAGGTGCCCAAAACGGTCACGGGGCGTGATCGCCATATGGTGGCCGCATTGCGTGCAGACATTCTGGTTTTCTGCCAGTTCGCGGTGGAACAGCATCGTCCCGCATTCATCGCATTTGTGCCAGAGATTCTCGGGCACCTCGCGGCGCGAAAAGATCGAGTTGATCCGGGGGCGAACGTAGTTTGTGATCCAGTTCATGTCGGAACCTTGTTGGTGCGGCGTTGACGTCAAATAAGACGCAACGGAAGGAATTGCAATCAGCGCCTGAGCGCAAGGCGCGCGGTAAGCCAGCTGACGATCATGACGGCGAAATCCACCGCCAGCCAGGGGCGCAGCGCTTGCGTATCGGTCATGTCATAGGGAAGGTGAAACAGCGCCAGGCCACCCAGGTTGTCGGGCAGCGATACCAAAAGCAAGGCAACAGCGTTGTTGACGAAATGCATGGCAATTGCCGGTCCCAATGTCCCGGACCGGGCGGTCAGATCCGCGCTGAACAGGCCAAACATGCAGGCCCAGACCGCGATCAGACCGGCATTATCGCCAGCCGCAACGGGGGTATAGTGCCCCAGGGCAAACAGAATGGATGGCAGGCCCATCCAGATCAGCGGGGATCGGAACCGGGCTGCCAGGCTTTGCTGCAGGTATCCGCGAAACAGAATCTCTTCGGCCCCGGTCTGAATCAGGATCGCGACGATCGACAAAGGCAGAAGACCCACCCATGTTGATAGCGGTAGATTGGGCAACAGGGGCATACCCATGTCATAGGGCGGAAGGATCAGAACAACTGCCCCCAGAGCCAGAAGAGCGCGCAAAACACGCCAGAACTGAAATATGGCAAGGCTGCGCGGCCCCAGCACCGACCCCAGGCCGCGGTGCTGAAACTGGCGCGCGGCCACGGCGACACCCAGAATGGCAAAGGCGAAACTGGTCAGCAGCACCAGCATGGCCACAGGCGAGGACCCGTTGAGAAACGCCAGGACCCAATCCGGCGGGCCCAGGCTGGCGACCACACCAAACAGGACCGCATTCAGGGCGATAATGATGGCGGCAACAACAGCCAGCCCGGCCACGGTGCGCCAGAGCTGTGGGTAGTTGCGCGCCTCTGCCACCAGTGTTTCGTGCGCGCAATACGGCGCGCCGTGTTGCCTATCCATCCTCGGAGTGCCTTGCAGGCTCGGCCTCGGCCTGCGTGCCGATCGGTACGTCCGAGACCAGCAACCTTTCCGAAACCGTGGTGAAATAACCCGAAATCGTTTCCAGCAGGCTGACTGCGACGGTGGCATCGTTTTCGATGACCGATCGCAGTTCCTCGGCCCCGATCCTGAGGAACGAGCAATCGGTCACCGCAACAAGGTCAAGCTGCCGGGCCTGTCGTGTAATAATCGACAAATCTCCGATCAGGCGTCCGGGTTCGACGGTCGAGATCGAGGTCTTTGTTCCATCGTCGCGGGTCCAGTCCAGGTTGGCCTGTCCCGATACGCAAAGATAGGCGGCGTCAGGGTTTTGGCCGCGCGCAAATATGGTCTGGCCTGCGGCGGCATCATACCACTGCGCAGAGAATGCAAGCAGGCGCTGATTTCGACCATCCAGCCGCGCGAACGGTTCCGAGGCCGAGATGATCTTGAGCTTGCGGCTGAGATCGGCGCTGGCGCCTTCTTCGACCTCCGTTTGGGTCCGCGACACACCGTCGATGCGCCCATCCTTGACCTCGACGAACAGGTCATAGGCTTCGGGGTGGGCAAAGTGGTCCTCCATGAAGATCATGATCGAATCGGGCAGCAATTCGCGCAGTTTCAGGCGCGTGCGCAGGCGGCTTTCGGAATCGTGGCTGGCCAGCGCCTTGTCGAGGATCAGGATATCGGGGCGTTTGATACCTGCACGGGAAAAGGCCGCCCGTTCCTGAAAAACGGTTGGCAGGTTGTTACCGCCAAGTCCCGAAGGAAGGTCATAGATGATGGCCGCCACCCGACGGCGCAGCCCCGCTTCGTTGAGGGTGTCGGCAATCACTTCTTCGATTTCGTCGCTAAAGGCCCCGGCCATGATCGACACCCGGCCATAAAGGGCGTTTTCGATGACGGTCAGACGCGGCAGATAGGCATCGGGCGAGACCGGAACGAACATGTCCTTCAACGCTTCGCGCAGCTCTGCCGCGCGGTTGTGCCGAATGGACAGGATCTTGTTCTTGTATTCCTCGGGAAAGCTGGGGCCGATCTGTTCCGCGGTCAGCATGAACGGAACCGTCAGCAGCAGGGACCGATCGCGGTCGCTGAATTCGGCACCTGCGACCTTGTGCCTGCGTTCCTCGATATCAAGCAAGCGGTGATACATGTCCTTGGAAATACCCAGCCGCAGAAACAGGGGGTGGTCAGCCCCGTCGCGTCCGAATGTACGGCTCAGGGTTTCAAGGACCGCGCTGGCAATGGCCATTGCGTCCTCGTCCAGGCGGTGCGCCCTGAGCATTGCCAGGAACCGCCCGTCATCGGCCAGCATATCGGGCGAGATGTTCTGGGCGGGCGCGGAAAACAGCAGGTTTCCCCCCAGCGGAACCGCCGGATTAAAGCTGTCGGGGTCAAACTGATAGACATATTGGTCCAGCCCCTTTTCGCGCAAGCGCTGCGCGATTTTCGGGCGCAGGTTTACTATTTCCGTGGCCAGGTCGGGATGCAGGCCGGGGTCGAATTGCGACCGCAACGTGCGGCGGAACATGTATTCGTCAATGCCCATCGCCTCGACCAGTTGGAACCACCAATTGCGGATATCGTCGATATTATCCAGCCCGGCGAGGCCCGGGTCGAGCCAGTCATCTGACAGTGAATCGGGCAAATTGCCCGCCCGGAGCGCCTCGGCCTGGCGTTTGGAGGGCGTCTGCGTGGCTTGGGCCTGGTGGCGCGGATGCGTCCGAAGTGGCATCAACAGGTTGTCCCCCAGCGTTCCGTCAAACAGGTAGGGGCGCGAATAGGCGTATCCGATGCGGGCAGCGATCACCGCCTGATGCAGGTCGTTCAGGTTGTGTCCGGCCACGATCACCTCGCCATGAACCGGCAGCACTTCGCGGGTCAGGACCTGGGCCAGCGCGTTGCGTTCCGAGGTCTGGGGCGCCTGGATGGCCACCCGCGCGCCGGGCGGAATGGTCAGGTCGATATCTTCCAGAACCGTCTTGCCGTCGGCATCGCGCACAGTCACGTTGCGCAGCTCGATCCCGCCGCGCAGATGCGGGATGGTTTCGGGCGCGTTGTCGAACAGCTCTTCGGGGATCATGTTGTCAGGCGCGAACCGTTCGGTCACGATCTGCCAGCGCAGCGACATGTCCTGAACCTGGTTGTAATAGGTCAGCAGGTCCTTCCAGGGGCCGCTGAGATCCTTGTAGGCCCCCAGCGCGGCCACCAGCGCGCCAACCGTAACCTCGCCCGTGATCGCCAGGTACCCGCCCACCGAATAGAACAGGAAGGGGGTCATCTGCGTGATCAGGTTGTTGAGGAACTTCATGAAGAACTTCTTGTTGTAGATCCGGTACCGAATATCGAACAAGGTCCCCAGCCTGTGGCTGAACTGCGCCAGCCTGTAGCGCCACCCGCCATTGGTCCGCAGATCGCTGATTCCGGCGGCGCTTTCGCCGATTTCCGAACTGAGGCGCCGCACTTCCTGAATGCGGTCCTTGTTCAGAAGATTGATCTGGCGCTGCAACCGGGGGATCAGCCAGGCCTGCAACGGTATGAGCGCAATGCTGGCCAGACCGAACCAGACGCTTTGCATGAACAAAAACGTCACGATCGTCATCATCTGACCGAACTGGAACACCGGTTGCGCAATAGCGTCGCCCATCAGGCCGCCCATCGGCTCGGCCTCCGAGGTGATCATCGACACCAGCTCGCCCTGGCTGGTGGTGGCAAAATAGGTTTTTGGAAAGCGCATCGCACGGCTGATCAGCGTGAACCGCAGACGGCGCAGCATGCGTTCGGCCAGGACGCCCTTCATCGTGTTGATGCGCATCTTCATTACGCCACTGGCAATGACGGTCGCCAAAAAGGCAAAGCACAGGATCAGCAGGTACTGGATCTGGGTTACTGTCAGCCCCCAGATCGTCACCGTATCGCCAGGCGCACCGATTGCGTCGTTGATGATCTGCTTGGGCAGTTCCAGCGAGGCGTAGAGAAACGGAAACGACAGCACGGTCAACAGCAACAGAACCAGTTGCTGTTTCTTGGAGTGCTTCCAGATAAACGCAAAAAGGGTGGGTTCCATACCCCGGCCTCGTCATTGTCCTGAGTGATCTGCGGCGCCTCGCGGATGAACCACAATGACCGGGTGCCCGACGGTAAGCGCTGTCTGCGCCTATTTCAAGAATTGCGGCTGCGCAATGTGCCCCTGCGGCAAGAGCCGGGTTGATTCGTTCACAATTGAGGAATTTTCACGGGTAATTTCGGAAAGGCGGGTTTAACCCGCCGGGATTCTCTGGGTAAAGAGGTACAGTTAAGGGCATTGGGGTCATGGGCAGGATTCTGGATCGCATCATCAGTCGCATGTCATTGTCGCGCTGGCGCGGGGTCGCGGCACAGGCGGACCAAACCAGCCTGCCGACCCTGCGGCAGCACCGCGACGAGGCGCGTGCGTTGCGCGGGCAGTTGGACCGGATTATCCAGATCGCCGACGGCCGCCTGACGCGCCCTTTGATCGGGTCAACCAATTTTCCGACCCCTCTTGGAACTGATTGGGCATGGCGCCCCGACCTTTGGCGCGGCCCCCTGCCCCGGCCCGGTCTGGCATCGCTGCCGCGCAAGGCGGATATCGACCGGCAGGTGCGCCTGTTTCACGACTGCGACCTGTCCGAAATTGCGGTTCGGCAGATCCGAAATTCGGATGAAAAAGACCTGGCTCCCTTCAGCCTTGCCGTCGAGGTTTTCGAATTCGCAGGATCATTCCTGTCGCTGTCGGTCGAGTTGCCGCCGCAGGCTGCGTCGGACCTGACGCGCCAACACCTGATGCGCGCCAGCCTGCAGGTCGAATGCGAAAGGCCGACGGGGATGTTTGCCAGGCTGAACATCCAGCATGGCCCCAACACCGAGCAAGTGTTGCGCGCGCTGGACCTGTCCGCCCGAACCTCGGAGATCGACTTTGACCTGGCGTATCTGAACCTGAACGAAAGACGGATCGAGAAAATCTGGCTGGACCTGATCTTTGAACAGCCCGCTATGAACCGTATTATCCTGCGGGATCTGACGCTGTGCCGTCATCACCGCGCCGATTTGTAAGGGGTCAAACCTTGACGCTAGCCACGCTGACACCAATCCGGTTCGAAAACGCCGTCTGGGAAGGGCATATAGCCGCCGACAGCCAGCCGCAGGTCGTGGTGCGCTATCTTGGTGAGCCGTTGCCGGATGTCGAACTTGCCACCAGCGGGGACGGCTGGGCGCTGCGGGTGCCGGTCCCCGATGCGGTGCTGTCCGAAGGCGTTCATACTGTCGTGATCTGGGATGCAGAGACACAGCTGAAGCTGGGCGATTTCACCGTCATTGCCGGATCGCCTGCTGGTGATGATCTGCGATCAGAGCTTGAATTGTTGCGTGCAGAGCTGGATATGCTCAAACGCGCCTTTCGCCGAAGCCAGGTAGAGAACACCTGATACGCGCGCAACCGAAGCGCGCATTGAAACCCGACCCCTGCTCGGCGTAAAGTCCGGTTTTTCTGTCATTTCACCCGTTTTCATGCATCATTGAGGCAGTTTCAGCCGAAAAGGTGCCGAAATGGATCGCAGCAGCATAATCAAGGTCATCGCACTTATGGTGACGGCCTTTGGCATCGGGATCGACTTTACCGGCGCTCTGATGCTGGTTCCTGCAATCGAAAACAGCTTTGACGCGGATATCACCAGCACCCAATGGGTTCTGAATATCTACGCGTTGTTCTTTGCCATGACGATGGTCGCCGGAGGGCGGCTTGGCGACATGTATGGGCACCGCAAGGTCATGATCATCGGACTGTCGATTTTCCTGTTTTCATCGGTCATGTGCTTTTTTGCGCCCAGCCTCGATTTCCTGATCGGCGCGCGCGCGTTGCAGGGGGTCGGTGCCGGCTGCGTCTGGCCCTGTACGCTGGCATTTGGGGCGACCAAGGTTTCGCATGAAAAACATCGCGCCCTGATCATGGGGCTGATTCTGGCGGGCGTCACCAGCGGTAATGTCTTTGGGCCGATGATCAGCGGTTTCGTGGTGGGGCTAGGCGACTGGCGCCTGTTCTTCCTGGCCAACGTCGTTTTCTCGTGCATTTCCATGGCAACCGCCCTGTTGCTGATGCAGCGCGAAGATAAGCACAAGCTGGGCGAACACATAGATTTCGCAGGCATGGGTGTTTTGTCCTTTGCCGTGCTTATCCTGCTTTATGCGCTTGATGTCGGTGCCGACTGGGGGTGGACATCGGTCCCGCTGCTGTTGCTGTTTTTCGTCAGCGCCGTTCTGTTTTTCCTCTTCCCCAAAGTCGAAAAGCGGGTCAAGGAACCCTTGTTGCTGCCGCAGCTGACGCAAAATCGCGAGTTTCTGATCACCCTGGGCCTGAACATGTTCAATGTGTCAGCGGCATTTGTAGGCCTGCTGTACTTTCCGCAATACATGCAAAAGGTTCTGGGCTGGTCGGTTTTCCAATCCGCATTGGGGTTGGCGCCGCTGACCGTCCTGCTAGCGATCGGATCGATCGTATCGGGAACGCTGTATAACGATTTCGGCCCCAAGAAGCTTTTGTTCTGGGGATACCTGATTGCCACCTGCGGCGCTGCCAGCATCGTGGTTTTGCCGGCGGGGCTGGGGTATTTCCAGATCCTGCCGGGGATGGCGATGATCGGTCTGGGTGCGACCCTGACCGTTGGCCCCTCGGGCACTGCGGCGGTTTGTGCGGTCAAACCTGAACGGGCCGGACTGGTCGGTGGGCTGAGCTTTATGACGCACCTCGTCTACGGTGCGGTCGCGGTCGCCTGTGCCACGGCGATCATGTATGCCGTCAGCCTGTCCAGCCTGCGCAAATCCCTGGCCGCCGCCGGGATCAAAATGTCTGATGCGGATCAGAGGGTTTTGAATGGCGGGACGCTGGACACGGACTCGGCCCGCGCCGTGCTGAGCCGCCTGGCATCGGGCGAAGGTGACACGGTTCGGGCCGCCGTCAACACCGCGTTCGACAGCGGCATGAACATGGCCTTTGTCTTTGCCACGATCTCGGTTTCCATAGGCGTTCTGCTGGCGATCCTGCTGGACGAAAAGAAGCTGCACAAAGTGGAAAGCTGACCTGCACTGCGGGACCGGACATAAAAAGGGCCGCATGGAACGCGGCCCTTTTCAACAGTCTTGTTCAATGATTTGCCGTTACTGCGAGGGACCTGCGTTAGGCGTAAAGGCCGAAAGGCCCTTTAGGATATCAATTGCATAAGCCAATTGGTAATCTTCCTCGCGCAGTTCAGCGGTCGCCTCGGCCTTGGCGCGGTCTTCCTCGATCTGACGGATTTCGTCTTCGCTGAGGCTGTCGTTGTTCAGGCTGCCGCGCAGGTCGGCCTCGGAGCGGGTGAAGGCGTTGGTTGCCTCATCCTCCTCTTCTTCCGGCTTTGTGCGGGGCTGTTCGACGATGATGTCGGGGCTTACACCCAGCGCCTGGATCGACCGGCCCGACGGTGTGTAGTACCGCGAAGTTGTCAGCCGCATGGCGCCATCGCCGCGCAGCGGCATGACTGTCTGTACCGACCCTTTACCAAAGCTCTTGGTGCCCACGACAATAGCCCGGTTGTGATCCTGCAGCGCGCCGGCCACGATCTCGGACGCCGAAGCCGAGCCGCCATTGATCAGCACGACGATTGGTTTGCCGCCCGCCAGGTCACCCGGGGTGGCATTGAACCGTTCACCCTCTTCCGGGTTACGACCGCGTGTCGATACGATTTCGCCCTCGTTCAGGAACGCATCCGACACTTTGATGGCCTGGGTCAGCAGCCCCCCCGGATTGTTGCGCAGATCCAGAACGACGCCGTTGACCTTGTCGATGCCGCCGGCCTCTGCGATCTGCTCATCCAAACCTTCCTTGAGGTTAGGGAAGGTCTGATCGTTGAACGTGGTCACGCGCAGAACAACGCTGGTGCCCTCAGTCCGGGCGCGCACGGCGGTCAGTTTGATCGTGTCGCGAATGATGGTGACGTCAAACGGTTCCTGTTCGCCTTCGCGGACGACCGTGATCACGATTTCCGATCCAACAGGGCCACGCATCAGGTCAACGGCCTTGTCCAGCGTCAGGCCCAGGATGCTTTCGCCGTCCACATGAGTAATGAAATCACCGGCCTCGATACCGGCCTCGTCCGCAGGTGTGTCGTCGATCGGCGAGACAACTTTGACAAAACCTTCTTCCTGCGTGACCTCGATGCCCAGCCCACCGAATTCTCCGCGGGTCTGAACGCGCATCTGTTCGGCATCATCGGGCGACAGGTAGCTGGAATGCGGGTCCAGCGAGGTCAGCATACCATCGATGGCGGCCTCGATCAGTTCCTCGGGCTCGACCTCTTCGACATATTGCGCCCGGATCCGTTCGAAAATATCCCCAAAAAGATCCAGCTGTTCATACACGCTGGCCTTGTTCTGCGCCTCTTGCGCCAGCAGCGGACCGGCGATCTGGGTCGTCGCGATAATACCTGCCATAGTTCCGGCCAGACCGGCCATCACAAATCTTTTCATACTCGTTTATCCATCCTTGTTCGTCCGGAACCAAGTTTCCGGATCCACGGGGGCGTTGCCTTCTCTTACTTCTATATAGAGCGTTTCTGACCGGTCAGTTCCAGTGCCATCACCGCTTGTTGACAAAATAGCGCCGATTTCCGGGGATTCACCTGGCATGAGGCCAACCGGGGTCCCTTCGGGGATCACCTGTCCGGTTTCGCCGTAAACCTCTTGCAACCCCGAGAGCACAAACAACAATTCCTGCTGCGGCTCAAGGATCACGACATTTCCCAGGTCCAGAAGCGGGCCCCGGTAACGGATTGTTGCAGCGGTAGGGGATGTGACCAGAGACCGCGGCCGCGTCCCCAGAACGATGCCGGGCCGCGTCACCCCGGCCGCATCTGTGTCCCCTGCCCCGTGCAGCAGGACACCCTGGACCGGCAGGGGGATTTGCCCTTTTGATGACGTGACATCCGCGTTTGTGGCGGCGACCTCTCCTTCGGTGATCTCGGCCAGACCGCTGGCAAACCCGTCCAGCGTTTCGGTTGACGAGATAAGGATCGCGGTGCGCACCGGGTCCTCGACAAAGCGTTGCGGCAGATCGGTGCGTTCGGCGATTGCAGCGCTCAGGCTGGTGCGGGCCTGCTGGACGCCGGTCAGCCCTTCGGACAGGGTATCAGCCGCGCTTTGCTGAAGCTGGCGCAGGGTTTGAACCTCTTGCAGGTCTGACGCCAGCGCCTGCGCGCGGGCGTTCAGGCCCGGCGTGACCTCGGACAGCATCATGCCGGTACGGGCGGCCCCCAGCGGCCCGGAGGGATGCAGCATCAATACCGGCGGCGCGGTGGTTTCAATGGTCTGCAACACGCCAAGAAGCTGCGAGATGTCTTTTTCCCGCGCCCGCAATTCAGCGGTCAGTTGCGCCTCGCGCGTGGCGGCCTTGCGCAGCCCGTCGCGCATCGCCGCCAAACCGGCCTCAAAGGCCTGGATGGTCTCGGTCAGCGCCCGGACGCGGTCACGGGCCCCCTCGGCCTCGGTCAATGCGACAGAGGCCTGTTCCAACATCCGTGCCGCATCCAGGGCCGCTTGCGAGGGATCGTTTTGTGCCCCGGCCGGAGCGCCCAGCAAGGTCATGGCCAGAACGGCCGCACGAAATCTCATGACAACAGGCTCGTACCCGTCATTTCGGGCGGCTTGGGCAGCCCCATCAGATCAAGCAAGGTTGGCGCCAGATCGGACAGGCGCCCGTCGCGCAGGCTGGCGCCGTCAGGTCCGCCGACCAGAGCGACCGGTACCGGGTTCAGCGTATGCGCGGTATGCGGGCCGCCGGTTTCGGGGTCCAGCATCATTTCGCAATTGCCGTGATCCGCCGTCACGATCATCGCGCCGCCCGTTTTTTGCAGCGCCTCGACGACCTGGGTCAGCCCTTGGTCGACGGCCTCGCAGGCTTTGATGGCGGCTTGCAGATCGCCGGAATGGCCGACCATGTCGGGATTGGCATAATTGGTAACGATCAGGTCATATCCCTGGCCAATCGCCTCGACGAATTTGGCGGTTACTTCGGGCGCGCTCATCTCGGGCTGCAAGTCATAGGTCGCGACCTTGGGCGATTTCGGCATGAAACGGTCCTCGCCCTTTTCGGGCTGTTCCTTGCCGCCATTGAGAAAGAAGGTCACATGCGGGTACTTTTCCGTTTCCGCCAGCCGGAACTGGCGCAAGCCATGTTTCGCCACCCACGCGCCCAGCGTGTTCGCGATATCGCGCTTGGGAAATACGGTGGTCATATAGGCGTTGTGGCCGTCAGAGTATTCCACCATCCCAAGCAGCGCCGCCAGATTCGGGCGCTGTCCGGTGTCAAAGTCCTGAAAACCCGGCTCGCCGATGGCCCGCAGGATCTCACGCGCGCGGTCGGCGCGGAAATTCAGGCAAAAGAACCCGTCACCGTCTTTCACGCCGTCATATCCGCTTAGGACAGTGGGAATGACGAACTCGTCGGTTTCAGATTGGTTATAGGCGTGGTCGATGGCCGAGTGCGCGGTATCGGCCATGCGGCCCTGACCATGGATCATCGCATCATAGGCTTCGCTGACCCGTTCCCAGCGATTGTCGCGATCCATGGCAAAATACCGGCCCGTCACCGTGACAACCCGCGCATTCTGTGGCAGCCGTTCTTCCAGTTCGGCGATATAGGTAAAGGCCGATTTTGGGGCCACGTCACGCCCGTCGGTAACCGCATGCAAGGCCACCGGAACACCGGCGCGGGTGATTGCAGTTGCTGCCGCGATGATGTGGTTCAGATGCCCATGCACGCCACCATCCGAGACCAGCCCCATCAGATGCGCGGTTCCGCCGCTGGCTTTGGTGGCGGCGATAAAGGCTTGCAGTGCCGCGTTGTCGAAAAAGCTGCCATCCTCGATTGCCAGGTCGATCTGGCCCAGATCCATCGCGACAACCCGTCCGGCGCCGATATTCGTATGGCCAACTTCGGAATTGCCCATCTGACCGCTGGGCAGGCCAACATCCGGCCCGTGAGTAATCAGCCTGGCCGAGGGGCCTTGGGCCATGATCGCGTCAAATGTCGGGGTCCGGGCAAGCAGCGGGGCGTTGGCCTTCGTGTCATCGGACAGGCCCCAACCATCGAGAATACACAGGACTACAGGTTTCGGGGCGGTCATATCCAGGGTCTCCGGTTGCTGCTCTTGATCCGTCTTCTATCGCCTGCCCGTCCGCGCGTGAACCGCATTTTCACCTGAAGCCGGCAGAATTGGCCTGGCGGGTTTTAGGCCTTGCCGGTTTGGTCGTCAAAGCGCCGTGCTTTTCGACCGCGGTATTTCACGGTCAGATCCAGGGGCGCGTCGTTTTCGTCGTAAACGCCAAGGATCACGCCTTTGCCCCGGCTTCGGGTGCGCATGTCGATCAGTTGCTGTTCCGAACGGGTCGTCCGTTGGGATTGCCGCCGGGTCCAGGCGAACAGGTGATCATACATTTCGGCGATCACATCGGCATGTTCCGCGCTGGCGCCAAGGTCCTTCAACTCGTCAGGATCGTTTTCCAGATCAAACAGAAGGGGCCTGAAACCGCCTTCGCAATGGATCAACTTCCATCGCGTCGTGGCAACCATGAACATGACCGCATCCCTGACCGAAACACCCAGCGTTTCGGCGATGGGCGAGGCCGAGTAATCGTATTCGCAAATCACAAAGTCGCGCCCTGTCGACGCCGCCTGCCCGTGCAGGATGGGCAACAGAGACCGCCCTTCGAGAATGTGATCAGCCACCTGCCCGCCTGCCGTTTCAACGAAGGTCGGTGCCAGGTCGATGGATTCGACCAGCGCATCGCAGGTGGTTCCCCGCGTGGCATCGGCCCGGGGCGAGGGGTCGCAGATGATCAGAGGCACCTTGGTGGATGCATCGTGGAAAAAGGTCTTTTCGCCCATCCAGTGATCTCCAAGGAAATCACCGTGATCCGATGTCAGCACAATCATCGTGTCCTGCAGTCTGCCGGTCTGTTCCATCCAGTCCAGCAATCGCCCGATCTGATCATCTGCCTGTTTGATCAGACCCATATAGGCAGGGATTACCGCATCGCGCACATCATCGCGAGAAAAGGCCTGCCCGACCTTGGTGTTCATGAAAGCCGCAAGAACGGGATGTGCATCCTGCCGCTCGGCCTGGGACCGGACCACCGGCTGCACATGCTTGGGGCCGTACATCGAGGCATAGGGCTCGGGCACGATATAGGGCCAATGGGGCTTGATATAACTCAGGTGACAGCACCACGGCCCTTTGTGGGATTTCATGAAATCCATGCCGCGGGTTGTCAGATAGGGCGTCTCGCTGTCTTCTTCGGCGATATTCGCGGGTTCAGCTGCGTTTTTCAGAAACCATCCAGACAGCACGTTGCCCTGGGCATCCAGGCCTGAATTGGCAAAGTCATGCCATGGGTTGTCGCTGTCATACCCCTTGGCCGAAAGATAGGCGTTGTACTGCTGCGCCCCCTCGGGGTCGTAGAAACCATCTGGTCCTTCGGGGCGCATCCCGTCATCGCGCTCGAATACATCAAACCCGCATTCCGCGACGCGCGCGCCGATCAGGCTGTCGGGTTCCAGCCCCAACCGGGCCATGCCTTCGGCATCTGCGCGCATGTGGGTTTTGCCCACCAGCCAGCAATCCATACCGGCGTCGCGCAGGTGATCGCCCATTGTCCGCTCGCCGACCTTCAGCGGAATTCCGTTCCACGAGGCACCATGCGAATGAACATAACGGCCGGTATAGGTGGACATGCGCGAACTGCCACAGATGGGCGATTGAATATAGGCCCGCGTGAACCTGACCCCCCGCGCCGCCAACCGGTCGATATTGGGCGTATGCAAATGCGGATGGCCATAACAGCTCAGGTAATCCCAGCGCAGCTGGTCGAACATGATGAACAGGATGTTGGGTGGCCTGGCCATGGTCAGCAGCGCACCCTAACCTTCCATGTCTTGCAGCATCTTGCGGGCGCGTTTGCACTGAAGCTGGTCGCGCAGCGGGCTGTCGGGGTCGATGTCCTTTTGGCAGACGACGCATTTATCCGCCCCCGAGATCGCGTTAAGGCCGCCGCAGCTGCCCTTGATCGTCTTGCCCATGAGCATAACGCCCAGAGACATGCCGACCATGATGATCAGCAACAAAACGAAGGCCAAGATAAATGTGCTCATTGCCGGGTCCTGCCTGTCAGTTGGTCCCCAGCGCATCCTTGAATGCGCTGCTTTGGACCGTGATATAGGCTTCTTCGCCGCCTGTCACATCCCGTGCGATAAAGAACACGGCGATTTTATGCTGTTCGGCCAGGTCCAAGCCTTTTTCCTGCCCCAGCGCCAGCATGGCCGTTGCCCAGGCATCCGCCATCATTGCCGTTTCGGCCAAAACCGTCACCGATGTCGTGCGGTGTGTGATCGGACGGCCCGTCGTCGGGTCGATGATGTGCGAGTAGCGCACGCCGTCCTGTTCAAAGAAGTTCTTGTAATCGCCCGACGTGGCCATGCCGAGGTTGTCCAGCGGCACGATCAGTTGCAGCGCCTGACTGCTGGTTTCGGGCTTTTCAACGCCAATGCGCCAGGTCTCGCCCTTGTCATTTTCGCCCATGGCAACAAGGTCACCACCAATCTCAACCATGTAGTTTTCGATCCCGGCATCGCGCAGGGTCCGGGCGACCTGGTCTATTCCATATCCCTTGGCGATCGCTGACAGGTTGATCCCCACCGCCGGGTCCGACTTGGTCAGGGTTCCGGCTTCCGTATCCAGGCTCAGCAGGCGGGCCTGGCCGACCTGTTGCAGCGCCTGGTCAATCTCTGCATCCGAGGGCACCGGGTCCTCGGGCTTGCGTGGTCCAAAGCCCCAAAGTTCGATCAATGGGCCCAGCGTAACGTCAAACGTGCCGTTGCTTTTGTCGTGGACCTCGTTGGCGGCCGCGATCACATGTGCGAATTCCCCGGACACCGCCGCGGGGTCGGTGCTGCCGGACGCGGAAAAAACCGAAACCTCGGAATTCGGGTCCCAGTTGGACATCTTTGCGTTGACGGCGGCCAATGTCTCTTCGACGGCGGCGGACAGGGCGGATGCGTCCAGATCGGAGCCAATGGCGGTGATGTTATACGTGGTGCCCATGGTTTCGCCGCCCAGGGAAACCACCTCTGGTTCGGCGTCGAACAAACAGCCGGAAACAACAAGCGACAGGGCCAAAGCCGGCAATACGCGCATGGGGCGACCTCCTGGGGAAAACCGTGACCGGCGTATGCCAGCGGCCTTGGGCAGAGTCAAACCGCGTTCACAGCTTCAGCGGCAGGAAGCCTAGCGCCAGCAGCCCCAGCGCCGCCGGGATACCAAACAGCCAGGCGCGTTTCTGCCAGCCATCGGGTTGCTGTTTCCAGGCCTGGCGGAAATTGTGACCGCACACGACGACGATAAAGAAGATGATCGCGGCGATGGGCGGGGTCAGATCCAGGTTCTCCAAGGGTTGGATTTCCTTGTTACAGGGCAGAGTTGCGCCAGATTGTGAATTTGCACCCTATACAGGTTGTGTCTGAGCGCTAAGGTGGAAGGCATAGTCATAACCGCCGAAGGAGGAGACCGCCCATGGCCCCAAGCTCTTACCAGCCCCCGACGCGTGGCGACAAGCCCGAGACCGGCACCTATAGTCAAACGGCCGAGTCGAACCTGTCGCACACCCAAACGACAGTCGCAAAGCTGCTGGAAGGCAAAGGGGACGCGGTGTTTTCCGTCCGTCCGAATGAGACCATTCACGCGGTCGTGGATATCCTCAAGGCAAAGCGCATCGGCGCGGTTGTCGTGACGGATCAGAACGGCACGCTAGAGGGTATCCTGTCGGAACGGGACATCGTGCGCCGCATGGCGGACACTCCGGGCCAGACCCTGCCGCAATCGGTGGGTGATCTGATGACGCGTGAGGTCAAGACCTGCGCGCCCGAAGACCTGCTGATGGATGTGTTGAAAACCATGACCGAAGGGCGGTTTCGCCACATGCCGGTGCTGAGTGACGGTAACCTGCGCGGCGTCATCACGATAGGGGACGTGGTTCAGTACCGTCTTAAGGAACTGGAATACGAAGCCCTGCGCATGAAGCAGATGATCGTGGGCTGACCCACCCGGTCACACCTCGTAATAACGCGTGTGAACGCCATAGGCCTGCCCGGTGCGCTGGACCGGGCCGCGGGCCGGTTTCAGGTCCGACATCACCAGACCGGACACTTTCAGGTTAACGCTGGCAAGCTCGCGCAGCGCATCCTGCACGCAAGATTGCCCGGTTCTTTCGACCGCTACGGACAACAGGATCGCATCGGCCAACTGCCCCAACACGCGCGCATCGGGAACCGCCAACACCGGCGGACTGTCGATCAGGATATGGTCATAATCCTTGCGCAGATCCTGAAGCATCCGGCCAAAAGCGGGCGAAGAAAACAGGTCCGCCGCGCTGCGGTCGCTGCGCTCACCCATGAGAATATCGACACCCAACCGGCTGTCGGGCCGGATCAGCCTGTCCAACGCGGCGCCCTGTTCCATCGCCGAAACCAAACCGCCATCGGGGTTTTCGGAAAAGTAGTCACGAAAGGAAAGGCGGCGAATATCAGCCTCGATCAGCAAGACCGAGCGGCCAAGCCCCGCCAGGTTGTGCGCCAGCGAAATCGCGGTCGTGGTCTTGCCCTCATCGGGAACCGACGAGGTGCACAGGATGACCTTGGGCGGAAGCCCCTGCCCCGACAGCAAAAGCGATGTTCGCAGGTTCCGCGCGGCCTCGGCCAGGGGGGATGTCGGATGGCCTGCAAGATATTCCACCAATTGCCTGCGGTCGCGGATTGGGGCACGGGGCATATGCCCCAGAACCGCAACCCGCGTCGCCGATTCCAGTTGCTGCGCATCCGGGATACCGGACTTGTGGTAATTGGTCAGAAACAGAAAACACGCCGCCAGGGCCGCGCCGCACAGCATCCCGACGATACCAAGGCGCAACGTCGCCGGCGCTATCTTGGTGCCCGGTGTCGCAGGCGAAATGATCCGGCTGTCCGCGGTCTGCAAACCACGCCGCAAAGTGGTTTCCTTGAGCCGGGTCAGAAATGTCTCATGCAGCAACGCGGTCGCACGGGCGTCACGTTCAACCTGTCGCTGCCGGGTCACGAGTGCAGTTGTCTCGGCAATTTCGCCCTCCAGTCGCGCAATCGCCTGTTCCAGCATCAGGGCCTGTTCGTCCGTCAGCGACAGGTCGCGGTCTGCCCGTTTGGACAGCAGGGTCACGCGATCGAAAAAAGCGGCCAACGCCGCGCCATCCCCGGCCTGCGCGTCCCGCGCCAACAGGTTCAGCGACCCGTCCTCTAGGTCCGCGTCGGTCAGCCCGGCCGGTCCGGTTGCCCGTAACGCACCAAGATGTGCCTTTTCCGCCAACAGCTGGCCCCGCCTTTGGCGCAGGGAATCGATCCTGTTCCGCGCCTCGCTCAGACGCCGGGCAGGCTCGTCTGCATTGGCCGTTTCCACCTGCGTCTGCAGATCGTGGAGAATGGCCTCCTGGTCGGTAAGGTCCTGTTCCAGCGTCACCACCCGTGCTGACAGCCAGTCAACGGCGGAATCGACGTCGGCGTGTTTCGTGTCAACCTGGCCCTGGACGAACAGCGATGCCAATGCGTTTGCCAGTTCGGCGGATTTGTCGGGGTCGGTGCTGGTGGCAACGATACTCAGCGCGTACGAGTTGCGGATATTGCTGATTGCAAAGGCCCGCCTGACCTCGGTGGCCACAGCGTTGGCGGTCTCGTCCGCGGCCGCAATCGGGGCGGGGTCGGCCCCCAGCCGCAAGGGGCCGGGACGTAACGCCGGGTTGAACTCGGGGTCACCGTCCAGGGACAGGTGGCTCACCAGATTTCGCATCATCTGATGCGAATTCAGGACCTCGATCTGTGTATTGATAGCGGAAAAGTCGCGTCCGAGTCCCGGAACCGGATGCGGCGCGCCGCCGCCCAGGTCCGGCGATTGATCCAGGATCAAGACGGCCTCGGATTGGTAGCGAGGGGTCAAAAGGAAACGCGCAGCCGCCAGGCCAAGTAACAACCCAAGCGCGGCGGTCAATGCCAGGATCCATTTTCCACCCCACAGAACCGCCAGGGCCGCCACAACGTCTGTTGCGTCTTCGGCCCGTCCCGATACGGCCTCGCGCGATGCGGGCATCCTATGCCCCCTTCAGGCCAAAAACGGTGCGAATCGTGTGCAGGAAAATCCGAACTTCCTGCCCCAGGCACTGATTGTTGATATAGCGGATATCCGTGCGGACCTTGGCGGCCACGGCGTCTGCGCCCTGCGCGTACCCGATCTGGGTTTGGGCCAAACCGCTGATGCCGGGCCGGACACGGCAACGCGCCCGGTACCCCGGAACATGGCGCACATAATAGCGCGCGTGGTGGATGTAATCCGGTCGTGGCCCGATCAGGCTCATCTCGCCGCTCAGAACATTCAGTATCTGCGGCAATTCATCCAGCCGCGACCGCCGCAAGCAGTGGCCAAACACAGGTATGCGGTGACTTTCCACAGGGTCAAAAGCCCTGCGGTCTGTTCCTGATCCCGGAACCATTGACCGGAACTTGTGGACGACAAAGGGCCTGCATTTGCGCCCCATCCGGATCTGCGAATAAAAGACCGGGCCCGGGTTGAAGATCGGGTTCAGCACAAAAAGTACCGCCGCCAGGCACAGCAATACAGGCAACAAAAGCAAGGAAACGACGATGTCGGTTCCGCGCTTTACGGCGAAGAACCACGGAAGGGGCCGGGCCTGTCTGACAGGTGCTGAAAATATTGGCTTGGCGGGGGTCAGTGCCGTGTATTCCGAGTTCACCATGGTCCTCCTGATCAGTGCCGGGCTGACCGAAACATGGCCGGTCCCCGCGTGCCTAGGAGCGAGTGTCGGGAGGGAATGGTAAATTTATCGTTAACCTTAACAAGGTGTTATGATATTTTGCCGCGTGAAAGCTCTCACGAACCAAGATGGAAGAGCTTTTGAATGAAATTCACTCAGAAGCCGGATCGTCCGTGGTGTCGCCGGTGGTGTGAAAGCGAATCTCGCCGGGCCGGATTTCAGCGGCGGTCAGACGATCGGTGGCAAAAGCGCCGGTATCGACCGAGATCACCTGCCGGTATATCCGGGGCGTCGCGACAATGGTATGACCGTGGATCACCCATTGCCCGTCGGTCCGCGGATCAAGGAAGAACCGGGGATGGCCCCACAGGCAGACCTCGCGGGTCTGGTCCTGAAGGGAAAGGGCCGGATCGAATGCCGCATGCACTGCGGTCACGTTCCCGCTGGTCCAGGTCAGTGGCCTGTTCCTGAGCCAGGTCAGCAGCGGTTCGCCGACGGTATCGCGCAACCGGCCGGCAAGCGCTATGGCGTCGGCGCCGGATACCGGTTCGGTCACGTCCGTCAACCCGAATGACGCCAGCGTCTGCAGGCCGCCATTGTGCAACCACAGGCCGCCCATGCGCTTGGGGTCGTCAATAAAGCGCAGCATCATTTCCTCGTGGTTTCCCAAAAGGCATATGAACGATTGCGGCGATCCATTGGACAGACCCTGCAAACGGTTCAAAACCTGCGCGCCCTGGCCGCCGCGGTCGATGTAATCACCGACAAAAACAACCGGATGGTCCGGCTCTAACTGGCCAAGCAGCGTTTCCAGCAGGTCCAGCCGCCCGTGAATGTCACCGACGACAAAGAAAGGCTCGGCCGGGGCGATGTCGGCCAGGTCCGCGCCGTGATCCCGGGCGGTGCCGCGTGAAACAAGCCTTTTGATCCAATCCGTAATCATCCTATCCGATCACTACCTTGGCGGGCTTTTGGCGGCAATCGTCAAGTTGGCCCCTGGCCCAAGTCGGCGGTTCGTGAACGATCCGTCAAACCGGCGTTCGGGCAACGACCGGGGCCCCGCGGCTAATGTGGCGCCGTCAAGAAACAGGAGAATCTCGGTGCCTTCCACTACATTCAAACCCCAATCCGGCTGGACTGCCGTGAACCGTCATACGGCCGATGCGGATCAGGACATTCTACTGAGCAATGTCAGCGGCGCATCCGTCCGGTTCGAAATCACCCAAGACGATGGCCTTCCCGCGCTTGATCCAGCATCTGGGCACATGGTGCAACCGGGCCGGTCAGTGGCCATGCAGCTGAAGTCGGGCGAGCGGATGTGGCTGGTGGGCGACGACGCTCAGGCCACCCTGTTGGTGGGCTGACGATGAGGCTCGCCAGTAGGTTCAGGAACGGCCGGTTCGCTTGCAGCAGGCGCACCGCACCCGCAAACAATCCGTGGGCCGCTTATGCGGCAAACAGTGCGATCCCCGACATATTCGCCGATTTCCGGGGTGGTGTGTACAAGGGGTTGGGCCCTCAACAGACTGCCTTTGAGCAGGTTCTTGCCTTTTCGCGCGGCTCATCGGGGGCATTTACGGATGCGTCAGGCACGCTGGTTCACGCCGGGCCAGACGTACCGCGGATGGATCATGTCCTGGAAAATGGCCAATGGGCTGCGCGTGGTCTGTTGCTGGAAAGCGAAACGCGGAGCAATGCCCTGAAGTGGTCGGCAGATTTTCACAACCCTGTCTGGACCGCATCCCGCGCCAGCGTCGCCGCCAATGCCGGACGTGCGCCTGATGGCGCCATGACCGCATGCCAATTGACCAGCACCACCGCTTCGTTTGATGGTGCGATACGTCAGTCCGCCAGCTATTCCACAGGCGAAACACTAAGCTTTTCGGTCTATGGCAAAGCGGGCGACCGGGCCTTTTTGTTCCTGCGGGAGCGGACGAATGGGTTTGCCAAGGACAGCTATTTCGACTTGCAGAACGGCACGCTGGGCATAGTGAACTCTGTCCATTCCGCCCGGATAGAAAACGTCGGGTCAGGATGGTTCAGGTGTTCGGTCACCGTCACGGCGACCCGAACCGCCACGTCGGATTTCGAGATCTATAATTCCGAGGACAATGCAAATACCGCCTCAGCGCAGCCTGGGTTCACCCATATCTGGGGCGCGCAACTGGAGCGCGGCGCGACGGCATCATCCTATATCGCAACCCAAGACACGGTTGCGACGCGAAGCGCGGACAATCTGACTTTGCTGCCCGGGCAATTGGTTGACCCGGTGGCAGATGGCGGCGTGTCCCTTCTGGTGCGCGGCGACGCGCATGTCCTGCCGGGTGCCGCCCCGGTGCAAATTGCCCGGTGGGGCAACGAGAGCGGCGATCGGATCAAGATCGAAATTGTTGCGGATGGGGCCAGTGCCGGACAGTTGGGCCTGACGCAGTCTACCGGCGGTACGACGGCCGTTCTGGCCTCGTCGCCCGGAACGGTCGGCCCGGGCGTTCACCAGCCCTTTGCGATTGCCTCGCGCCACGGTGAGACCCTGGCAGAGGGCGTGGCCGCCGGTCAAATTCTGGGTCCGGTCGCAACCCAGGGTATCCCGGATATCGGAACGGGGCCTTTGGTGCTGGGGCCGGGAATGATGGGGCATCTCGCCCAGATCGGCGTTTGGCGCGGCGACCGCGACGCCGAAGCGATTGCCGCCGTGCCGATGTAACGGGCGTTACGCGGGGATGGGGTGCGGTGTCCTGTCGACATCTTCGCCGGAAACAGAGGTGCGCACGTCGCGCCCCATCACACGGATCAGCAGATTGACCCGATCCTGCGGCTCAAGCCGGTCAATACGCGACACCATACCGGCGAAAGGTCCGGCCAGGACCCGTACCGTGTCGCCCACATTCAGCGAAAGATCCTGAACAAATCGCCCGTCATCGTCACACCTGCTTTGCAGCCCGGCGATGAATGCAGGCGGCAGCGGCTGTGGTGCCTGCCCCGGCCCGGTCACAATCCGGCTTACGCCGCGCGTTGCGTTTATCGCCTGCCAGCCGGGGCGGCGCGGATCAAAATGAACAAACAGATAGCCCGGAAACAGGGGGCGCGCATCAGTCTTGTACCGGTTCGCCCGCCGTATGGTTTCAAGCCGAGTGGGTGAAAAACACGTATACCCCTGCCGCAACAGGTTGCGTTCGGCAATCAGGCGCATGTTGGGGCGCAGCTGGACGGCAAACCAGTTATCCCAACGTGCCGAGGTCGCACCAAAACCCGGATCAGTTGCCTCTTTTTCAGATGTACGTTTTGCGGGGTTCATGCCGACGCCTCCAGTTTTACCCGAAGGTTGTCGAAATTGGTTAACAATACCCTAACCGATTGAAGGGGAACCGACATCTCGGGGGAAATTTCGATTGCGGAAATTGTGATTAAAGCGACTACTTCGCACAAGATACAACTTTAACGATTGAAATCTGATCTTTTGGCTGCAATGATCCGGGCAAATCACATACCCCCAGAAGTACGCCCTGCAGGCACTTCCGGTGCGGTAGCCGTTGAGCCAGCGTATTTGCCAAATTGACGATGACAAAAACAAAATCCGATACGGATGGGCCTGCCGTGACTGGCAAGCAAATCCGTGCAGCCAGGGGTGCATTGAATTGGTCGGTACGCGACCTGGCCGAACGGTCTGGGGTGGGTGCTGCAACCATCACGCGGTACGAGGCTATCGAAGGCGTGCCCCGGTCGCGCAAGGACAACCTGCACAAGCTGCGCCGGGTCCTCGAAAGACAAGGCATCCGTTTCGTGAACGACCGCAGAACCTCATTTGGTCTGCTGTTTGACATTCCATCGGCCCGCGACTGACGCAGAATTGAGTTCGTGAAAATTTCCGTGGTCACACCGGTTTTGAACCGCGTTGAAACGATTGCCGCCGCATTGCAGTCGGTTTCCACGCAAGACTATGGAAATATTGAGCATATTATTCAAGACGGCGGGTCGAACGACGGAACGGTTGACTGCCTCAGGCATTGGCGCGGGCAGATCCCGCTGCACTGGCAGTCCTGCGCGGATCGCGGATTGTATGACGCAATCAACAAGGGAATGGCGCGCAGCACCGGCGAGGTGATCGGCCTGATGCATTCCGATGATGTTCTTGCGGACAAGGCCGTGCTGTCTGATGTGGCGCAGGCGCTGTCCGGGTCCGGTTATGACGGGGTGTATGGCGATCTGGACATGGTAACCGCAACGGGGCAGGTCCTGCGCCATTGGCGGGCGGGGACGTTTCACCGCGACCGTCTGCGCCGCGGGTGGGTGCCTCCGCATCCGACCCTGTTTCTGCGGCGTGATGTTCTTGAACGTTTTGGCGCCTACGATCCCGATTACCGCATTGCGGGCGATTACGATGCAATGCTGCGCTGGATCTGGACCGGCCAGGTTCGGCTGGCATACCTGCCGCGGGTCCTGGTGAAAATGCGCGTGGGCGGCGCCAGCACGGGGTCGGTCTCTGGCCTGCTGATCAAGTCCAAAGAGGATTATCGCGCCTTACGTCGCAATGGTGTCGGTGGCGCGGCCACGCTGGCGGCCAAGAACCTGCGAAAACTGGGGCAATTTTCGGCGATCTTCCAGATGAGGCCGCATTGAAAGCACGACCAAGAGCGAATTGGGCACGGCTTTTTGTTGACCCCGGCCCCGCGGGGATTGATATGACACGCGCAGGTCAGGAATATCCCCTTGACGGTATCGGGGGAAACGTATCCCTGATAGCACCGGGTATTGATTGCATTTGAGGGTTTCATGAAACGGGTATTGGTTACGGGCACGGCAGGGTTCATCGGGTTCCATCTGGCAAAACTGTTATTGTCAGAGGGGTTCCAGGTGCATGGGTATGACGGGATGACGGACTATTACGATGTCTCCTTGAAACAGAGGCGCCATCAGATGCTGTTGCAGACGCCGGGTTTTTCGGCGACCGAGGACCTGTTGGAAAACCATGAGCGCCTGATGCAGGTCGCGGATGAGTTCAAGCCGGACGTAATCGTCCACCTGGCGGCACAAGCCGGCGTACGCTATAGCCTTGAACATCCGCGCAGCTACATAGATTCCAACGTCGTAGGTACGTTCAACGTCATGGAAGTGGCCCGCCAGCACGAGGTCGAGCACCTTTTGATGGCCTCGACATCCTCGGTCTATGGCGCGAATGAGGACATGCCCTTTACCGAGATGGAAAAGGCCGACACGCAGCTGACGATTTACGCGGCCACCAAGAAGGCGAACGAGGCGATGGGCCATTCCTATGCCCACCTGTGGAACCTTCCGACCACGATGTTCCGGTTCTTTACCGTGTACGGCACCTGGGGCCGCCCGGACCTGGCACTTTACAAGTTCGTTGACGCGATTCTGGATGGCCGTCCGATCGATATCTACAATCACGGCGACATGTACCGAGATTTCACCAACGTGGACGATCTGGTGCGCGGGATCAGATTGTTGATCGATGTTCCCCCAGTTCGCCCGGACAGCGCCGACGACATTTCCGAGGGCGACAGCCTGTCCCCGGTGGCCCCCTATCGCGTGGTCAATATCGGCAATGGCGACAAGGTCCGCCTGCTGGATTTCGTCGAAGCCATCGAAGACGCAGTGGGTCAGAAGGCGATCCGCAATTACATGCCCATGCAGATGGGCGACGTTCCTGCAACATGGGCCAATACCGACCTGTTGCAAAGCCTGACGGGCTATCGCCCACAGACCGATTTCAAGGACGGGATCGCGCGCTTTGTCGAATGGTTCCGAGATTACCACGGCAAATAGGCAAAATATCTGAATGCTGGACCCGAACCCCAACGCGCGCCGCATCGCCGTCATCGGCCTTGGCTATGTCGGCCTGCCCCTGGCCGTTGCCTTTGGCCGGATTGGCCCGGTCGTGGGGTTCGATATCAACCCCTCTCGGATTGCGGCCCTGCAGCGGGGCATTGACGTCACGCACGAGGTCGAACCGGCCGAGCTTGCCGCGGCTAAAGGCCTTAGCTTTACCGCCGACCCGTCTGATCTTGCGGGGTGCGACACCTATATCGTGACGGTTCCGACGCCGATCACAAAAGGCAAGCAACCTGATCTTGCACCGCTGTTGGCCGCGTCCAGAACCGTTGGAGGCGTCCTCAAGCGCGGTGACCTGGTGGTTTATGAATCCACTGTCTATCCCGGCGCGACCGAGGACGATTGCGTGCCCGTTTTGGAACAGGTTTCAGGGTTGCGCTTCAACCAGGATTTCTTTGCCGGATACAGCCCGGAACGGATCAACCCCGGGGACAAGTCGCACCGGATTTCCGACATCTGCAAAGTGACGTCTGGCTCGACACCGCAAGTGGCGGACCTGGTGGATGCGCTTTATGCGCGTATTATCTCGGCGGGGACACACAAGGCTGAAAGCATTCGCGTCGCCGAAGCTGCCAAGGTCATCGAGAACACGCAGCGCGACCTGAACATCGCGCTGGTCAATGAGCTGGCGATGATTTTCGGACGCCTCGGGATCGATACCGAGGCGGTGCTGCGTGCAGCCGGAACCAAGTGGAACTTTCTGCCGTTCCGTCCCGGTCTGGTCGGCGGCCACTGTATCGGGGTGGACCCCTATTACCTGACCCACAAGGCCGAAGAGGTTGGGCACCATCCGCAGATCATTCTTGCCGGGCGCAGGCTGAATGACGGGATGGGGGGCTATGTCGTGTCGCAACTGGTCAAACGGATGACACGGGGCGGGATCGACGTCGGGGCCTCGCGCGTGCTGGTGCTGGGGCTGACGTTCAAGGAAAACTGCCCCGATCTGCGCAACACCCGCGTGGTCAATATCGTGGACGAGCTGAACTCCTATGGGATTGCGGTCGATGTGCACGATCCGCACGCAGATAGGCAAGCAGCGCAGGACGAATACGGGATCACCTTGCTGGCCGAGCCGGAACAGGCCGCCTATGACGGGATCGTCCTGGCCGTGGCGCATCAGCATTATCTGGACCTCGATCCTGTGGATATTCGCGCCTATGGCAAGGCCAACAGTGTCCTCTTTGATGTCAAATCATGCCTTCCCCGGAGTGTCAGCGATCTTAGGCTGTAACACCGTTCTGTCCGGGGCCGGAGCGTAAGGCTGACCGCTCGATCCGAGGCGTTCTGGGTTGCGTCCGGGCAGCTTGGCCTGCTGGTCGGCGCGCTTGTGCTGGTGCGTGTGCAGACGGGGATTCTGACACCGGATGACTATGCGCAACTGGCCCTTGCGATGACCGTGTTCAGCTTTGGGCAGGTTGCGGTGTTCGGGGGCGTAAACCAGGCAATAACGCGACTGTATTCCCTGGCCTCGTCCCGCGGTGAACTGACGGCCTATCGTCAATGTCTGCGCAAACGATATGCCCACGCTTGTGGGGTCTGGGGTGCGGCGGTCTGCGCGCTGGCTGCGGCGTTGAGTGCGTCGGGACGGCCGGAATGGGCGGGCTTGCTGCTTGCGGTCCCGCCCTACTCGGTGCTGAACGGGCGTCTCAGCGCGTTGATGGCCCTTGGCAACGGCGCGCGTGCGCGGCGTCTTGTAACCGTGCACCAGGTTGCCGATGCAGTGCTGAAAATCGGGCTGGTCTGCCTGGTCGCACATCTGGCCGTCGTGTCCGTTGCGTTGTTGTTTGTGGCCTATGGGGTTGCAACCGCGTTGGTGCTGGCCTCGATGGCCTTTTGGCTGGACCCGGTGCAACCCGCATCGAAATCGGCACGGGACAACGATGAGATAGACGCGGTTTTTGGCCGATTTTCCGGCCCGATATTCATTTGGTCTCCGTTTGTCTGGGGCGCATTGGTGGCGGATCGCTGGGCGCTGCAGGCATTCGAGGGTGCCTATGTGGTCGGGCTGTACGCGGTTGCTGCACAGATGACCCTTGGCCCGGTTCGGATCGGCATGTCGGCAGTTCTGCGTTATCTCGCGCCGCGCCTGTTCGATGGGCTTCAGGCCGGGGACCGCGCGGCGGGCACATCCGTGGGGCAGGCAATGGCCCTTATCCTTTTGCTGACGGGGCTGGGGTGGGTCATGGCGTTCTTGTTCCATTCTGCGATATTCCAGATCCTGGTCGCGCCGGAATATGCCGCGGCATCAGTGTACCTGCCCTGGCTTGTGCTTGCCGCCGGGCTAAGTGCTGCGGTTGAACTGGTCACCCTGAAAGTTCTTGGGTCGATGGACACCGCGGCATTGGTCCGACCACGCGTTGCAACCGCGTCATTGGGAATTCTGCTGGTCTTTTTGGGGGCCTGGCATTTTGGCGTTTCCGGGGTCATTGCGGCACAGATTGCCCATTCCGGCCTGTTCCTGGCCTGGACATGTATCCGCATCGCCAATCAGGGCAGTTGCCGGACATGATAACCGGCGCAATCTACCAGCTGCCGCTGATTGCGCTTCTGGTCGTGGCAATCCTGCGCGATGGGCTGCGTCGCAGGATGGTTTCGGCGGCCATGCTGGGCACGGTTGCAATCTATGCGGCCTATGTTCTGGCAATCGACGTGACCGGGCAGATCGCACAGGTGCGCGTGTTCGACCGGGTGCCGCCGGAATTCATCGCCGCAAACGGGACAATCCTTGCCGTCTTTACCCTGAGTTTCCTGGTCGGAGGGGGGCTGATTCGAGCGCTGATCCCTGATCAAACCCCATCACCACGGACCGAGATCGGCGTGCTAGGCCCCCTGATTACCGGCGCGGTGCTTGTTCTGATCTCGGCCGATGGCTGGTGGCTGTTTGCACCCTATCCATTGAACAAGGGGGCCTGGCAGCTTGTTTCGCTGGGCGGTGCGGGTGCGGTGGCCAACTTGCTGCTTTTGTTTGCGGTGAACCGCGCGCGCAGTTCCGGGCACCACGTCCGACTGGCCCGCACGGTTCTGTGGGCGGTCGCACTGCATTACGTTCTGGCAGGAGACCGCGGATCGCTGTTGTTCTTGGTATTGGGGGCGTTTGCCTTTGATCTGGCGACGACACCCCGCCGCGGCTGGCGTATGGCCATCCGGGCGCTATGTGTGGCTGCCATTGCCCTGATCGCGCTGGAACAGATTTCCTATTGGCGCTCGTGGGGCGTCCAGGCACCATCGTCCGAAGGGTCGTTCCTGGCCGAGATTGACCTGTTGCCGCAATCCGTGGCCCACATGTTTCATGCCATTTCGATCCGGCTGTCCGGGTATCAGACGGTTGCGGGCGGCGCGGTTGATCTGCTTGCCACGTTGTGGCTTCAGGTGATCCCGTCAGGGGTTCTTCGCGGGTTGGGCATGCAAACGTATAACGGGTCGTTGTTGCTGTCTGAATTCGTGGTGCACGGTGGCGGTTTCTTTGTCCCGGCCGAGCTGTATTTCGCGCATGGCTTTCCCTCCGTCGCCCTGATCGCGCTGTATTTTGGCGCCTTGGCCGCCTTTGCCGACCGCTGTTCCGCCCGTCCCGGCGACACGTTCATGACAACGCTGGTCCTGCTGGTGGCCGCGTCCAGCTTTTATACCATGTTCTATGGCGTTCAGGCCGTCCATCGCATGCTGAGCCTACCTGTCCTGCTGGTCGTCCTGCGCGCCCTGTTGCAGGCCGTGCTGCGGCGCCATACGAGGTTTCGCGCGTGGTAAACGCCCTGGTGCCCGTCAAGGACGCGCGCAAAGGGCGGATGCAATGGCTGGCGCGCGGAATGGCCAGCCATGCAACCCGGATCTATGCGGGCAGCGTGGGCCGCAATGCAACCGTGGCAGTGTGCGGCTTTCCCCGATCGGGCACATCCTGGATCAGTGCCGTGCTGGCCGCCTATTATGATCTTCCTGTCCCGCGGCACTATGTGGTGCCGCAGTTCCGGCCCCATGTGATGCACGGGCATGACCTGCGTCTGGGCCGCTTGGGCCGGGTTTTCTACATGGTACGGTCGCCATTTGACCTGTACCCATCGCTTTTCGTGAAACGGTTCGGTATTTCGGACCCGACAGGTTCGTCCAGAGACCAGTTCGCCGCGTTTCTCAGAGCCGAGCTTGCCGACCCGCACGAGGCACCATGCCCATGGCCCGATCACGTGGCCCGGGCCTGCCGCCAGTTTGGCCCGCCTCTTGTTTACACCCGCGATGTGCGCCGGATGTCGGATCAACTGACCAGCCGCATTCAGCGCACCGATGGAAGCTGCGACCGCGAACGGGTGCTGCGGCTGGTCTCGGCCCGCCCCAAAGGGGCACGCGCACCCACGACGGTGACACCCCAACTGGCCCGCAAGTTCGACTGGTTCACGACAGACAGCCGCCGGCTTGTCGCGGCGCAACTGGAGCGATTGCAAGAGCTTTTGCCCACCGGCGGAATGCCCAAAGACTGGGTTGAGGAGTTGAAACGGTGAAAGACCACACCAGTCCTGGCATCGCGTGCGCCGCAACGGCAGCCCCCCGTATCCTGCATGCCATCCCTTCGATTGCCCTGCGCCACGGCGGCCCAAGCCAGAGCGTTGCCGGATTGCTGGGCGCGCAGAACCGGATCGCGCCGGGGCGGATCGCCCTGATCTGCGGCCAGGACCCCGCCGAGCCCGATCTGAACGTGTCGCGCCGATGGGTCGCGCGCTATCTCAGCCAGCGGTTCTGGTGCCCTGCCCCAAGCGCCTTACCCGTGATGCGCGGGGCCATCGGGGATGCCGACATTGTGCATGTGCATTCCTACTGGAACGGTTTTGCCGCCACCATGATCGCGCTTGCGCAGCGCGCAGGGAAACCGGTGGTTCTGTCACCGCGCGGTTGTCTGCAACATGCGGCAATCGCGCAATCTTCTGCCCGGGCCAAGGCGGTTTTTGCCCGTCTCGGCGGGCATCGGCAGCTGGCCCGCCTGTCGGGCTGCCATTTTCAGACCGAGGCCGAAGCCCATGCCAGTCTGGGCGTCGGCGACCGGCCCCGTGTCATCGTGGACAACGGCGTTGCCCTGCCGCGACCGGAACCGTCGCACACGGCCCTGCGCGCGCGGGTGTTCGCGGACACGCCCGACGCGGTCAACCTGCTGTTTCTGGGGCGCATTGCCGCCATCAAGGGGATAGACCTGCAACTGCGCGCCTTGCAACACCTGCGCAACCGCGGCGTACCGGCCATCCTGCATCTGGTCGGGCCTGACGGCGGCGACCTGAACCGGCTGCGCGCCCTGGCGGGCGACCTGGGCCTGGCGGACCGGTTGAAAGTTCACGGCCCCGTATATGGCGATGGCAAGTTCGACTGGATGCGCGCCGCCGACGCGGTTTTGCTGACCTCTGAGTTCGAAAATAACTCGAACGCCGCGCTCGAGGTGATGGCCGCGGGCGGTGTGCTGGTCGCGACCTCTGGTTGTATCGCCAACCGGGCGGTCGCTGCAGGTGCCGCGACCTGTGTCGCCCGCGATGCAGGGGCGCTGGTCGATGCGTTGGCACGCACCGGCACTGACGGGCAGCGATCTGCCGCCCGCGCCTATGTGCGCAACAACCACAACTGGTCTGACCGGGCCTCTCGCATGCTGGCCTTCTACGAGACCCTGCTGTGATAGACGTCACCGCCAATCGGGCCGTCCGCACCTATTCGCGGCGCATAATGGCAGCACGGGTGCTGTGGGGCTGTTTCCAGCCCCTGTTCCGATACAGTCCGCGCCCGTTCTGGGGGTGGCGCCGCTGGATTCTGAGATGTTTCGGGGCCAAGGTCGGGCCCGATGCCCATATCTATCCCTCGGCACGGATCACGATGCCTTGGAACCTGTCGCTGGGGGCGCAATCCGCGGTTGGGGACCGTGCGATACTTTATGCCCTGGGCAGAATAGACATCGGCCCGCGTGCGACCGTTTCGCAAGGCGCGCATCTGTGCGCGGGCACCCACGATCACCGCCGCGCCGACCGGCCTTTGCTGACACCCCCGATTGAAATAAGCGCCGATTGCTGGATCGCGGCCGAAGCCTTTGTCGGGCCCGGCGTACTGGTCGGTCCCGGCGCGATTGTCGGCGCCCGCGCTGTGGTCACAAAACCGGTCCCGGACGGCGTGATTGTGGCAGGCAACCCCGCGCGGACCATCGGCAGATGCTGACGGTTGTTATCCTTGTTCGGGACGAGGCCCTGCATATCGAACGGGCCATAAACTCCGTTCAGCCTGTTGCTGACAGGATTGTCGTCGTAGATAGCGGGTCACAGGATGATACCTGTGCGCTGGCCCGCGCCCTTGGGGCCGAGGTGCTGGAGCAGCCATGGCGCAACTATGCCACGCAGTTCAACTGGGCGCTGGATCAGATCGGAGCCCAGACGGGCTGGGTTCTGCGGTTGGATGCCGACGAAATCGTCAGCCCCCGTCTGCGTGACGAAATCTGCGCGGATCTTCCAAACTTGTCGGATTCGGTAGATGGCGTCTTTGTTCCGCGCTACATGACCTTTCTTCGTGGCCCGGTGCGCCGGGGCGGGCTGTTCCCGGTGCATGTTCTGCGCCTGTTCAGGGCCGGTCAGGGGCGGTGCGAGCAGCGGTGGATGGACGAACATGTCGTCGTGACCGGTGGAACTGTTTCGTTTCAAGGGCACATCCTTGATGACAACCTAAAACCTCTTGGCTGGTGGATCGACAAACACAATGGCTATGCCAGCCGCGAAGCGGTTGATCTATTGAACCTCGAATACAGGTTCATGCCGCATGAAACGATCGCGCGGGCACAGGGCGGGCAAGCCAGCCGCAAACGCTGGATCAAAGAGGCATTGTATGCCCGCATGCCGGCAGGGGCGCGGGCGGGGCTGTATTTCCTGTGGCGGTTTATCATCCGCCTGGGATTTCTGGACAGCCCCCAGGGGCGCAGTTTTCACCTGTTGCAAGGGTTCTGGTACCGATACCTGGTGGATATGAAACTGCGCGAGGTGCGCGCCCATATGCGAGATCGGTCAGTGGATGTTCAGACGGCAATCCGCGACGTGCTGGGGATCGACGTGGCCGAAATGTGAAAACCGGCGCCAACTGCGCCGGTTTTACATTGGGATTACCCGCCGAAATCGTCGAGCATGATGTCTTCGCGGTCCACGCCCAGATCCAGCAGCATGTTGATGACCGACTGGTTCATGATCGGCGGTCCACACATGTAGAACTCGCAATCCTCGGGGGCCGGATGGTTCTTGAGGTATTCTTCGAACAGGACATTGTGGATGAAGCCCGTATAGCCGTCCCAATCGTCGCCGGGCTGCGGGTCCGACAGGGCGACATGCCATTCGAAATTGTCATTTTCGGCCGCCAGCATGTCGAAATCCTCGACAAAGAACATCTCGCGGCGCGACCGTGCGCCGTACCAGAAACTGATCTTGCGCTTGGATTTCAGCCGCTTGAGCTGATCGAAGATGTGGCTGCGCATCGGCGCCATACCGGCACCGCCGCCGATAAAGACCATTTCCTTTTCCGTCTCGCGGGCGAAGAATTCGCCAAACGGACCCGAAATCGTAACTTTGTCACCCGGTTTCAGGTTGAAAATATACGATGACATCTGTCCCGGTGGGATACCCTCGGACCCCGGCGGCGGCGAGGCCACGCGGACGTTCAGCATGATCATGCCACGTTCTTCGGGGTAGTTGGCCATCGAATAGGCGCGCTCGATCGGTTCGGCCACGGTGGATTTATACTGCCAGAGATTGAACTTGTCCCAATCCTCGCGATACTCCTCCTCCACGTCGAAATCGGTGTAGGACAATTGGTGCGTGGGGGCTTCGATCTGGATATAGCCCCCGGCGCGGAAATTCACATCCTCGCCTTCGGGCAAGTCCAGTGTCAGCGCCTTTATGAAGGTGGCGACGTTCTCGTTCGAACGCACCGTGCATTCCCATTTCTTGACGCCGAATACTTCTTCGGGGACTTCGATGTCCATATCCTGCTTGACCGCGACCTGACAGGACAGGCGGTCACCGCATGATGCCTCACGCTTGGTGATATGGCTTTCTTCGGTCGGCAGGATGGACCCGCCGCCCGCGTGAACGCGGACACGGCATTGGGCACAGGTTCCGCCACCGCCGCAGGCCGAGGGCACGAACAGCTTTTCCGCCGCCAGCGTCTGCAACAGCTTGCCGCCCGCCGGGACCGAGATGGTCTTTTCGCCGTTGATGGTGATGTTCACGTTGCCGGTCGAGACCAGCCTTGAACGCGCGGCCATGATAAGGGCCACCAGCGCCAAAACGATCAGGGTGAAAAGGACGACGCCTAGGCTAAAGGTTTCCATCGACCCCTCCTTACAGTTTCACGCCAGAGAAGGACATGAAGGCCATCGCCATCAGACCCGCGGTGATGAAGGTGATCCCCAGACCCTGCAGGCCGTCGGGAATGTCCGAATATTTCAGCTTTTCACGGACCCCCGCCATCGCGGTGATCGCCAGCGCCCAGCCGAACCCGGACGAGATGCCATAGGTTGCGGCCTCGGCAAAGTTGTAATCGCGTTCGACCATGAACAGAGAACCGCCCAGGATGGCGCAGTTCACAGTGATCAGCGGCAGGAAAATCCCCAGCGCGTTGTAAAGCGGCGGGAAGTACTTATCGAGCACCATTTCGAGGATCTGAACCATCGCGGCAATCACCCCGATATACGAAATCAGGCCAAGAAAGGTCAGGTCCACATCCGGGAAACCGGCCCAGGCCAACGCGCCGGGCTTCAGCAAATAGCTGAGCAGCAGGTTGTTGGCGGGTACGGTGATGGCTTGTACGACCATGACCGAAATACCCAGACCCAGCGCCGTTGAAATCTTCTTGGATACGGCGATGAAGGTACACATCCCCAGAAAGAAGCTGAGCGCGAGGTTTTCGACAAAGATGGCCTTTACGGCCAGTGAGATAAGCCCTTCCATCAGTGTGCCTCTACCTGCTGGATTTTGTATTCACGTTCTTCGACCTGGTTCGGTTTCCATGTGCGGAATGCCCAGATCAGCAGGCCGATCACGAAAAAGGCCGATGGTGGCAGCAGCAGCAGGCCATTGGGCACATACCACCCGCCATTGTTCACCGTCGGGAGGATCGTGATTCCGAACAGGCTGCCCGAGCCGAACAATTCGCGGATTACGCCGACCAGCATCAGGATCAACCCATAGCCCAGACCATTGCCGACACCGTCGATAAAGGACGCCACGGGCGGGTTTTTCATCGCAAAGGCCTCTGCCCGGCCCATCACGATACAGTTGGTGATGATCAGGCCGACGAAAACCGACAGGGTCTTCGAGATCTGGAACGCATAGGCTTTCAGGATCTGGTCCACCAGGATCACGAGCGAGGCGATGATCACCATCTGTACGATGATCCTGATCGAGCCGGGGATCTGGTTGCGCAGCATCGAGATGAACATCGACGCAAAACCGGTCACGAAGGTCACCGCCAGCGCCATCACAAAGGCCACCTGCAACGAAGAGGTCACCGCCAGGGCGGAACAGATGCCCAGCACCTGCAGGGTGATCGGGTTGTTGTCGACCAGCGGGTCGACCAGCAGCTCTTTCCTTGTCTGGGACATCAGAACTCTCCTGCTTGCAGTTTGGCCAGGAAGGGGCCATAGCCCGCATCGCCCATCCAGAATTTCACTAGGTTATCGACACCAACCGAGGTCAGCGTGGCACCCGCCAGCGCATCGACATAGAAATCAGGCCCGGCGGCGGGTTGTGCCTTGGCGACAGTGATCTGCAGATCACCCGCGTCGTCGCGCAGTTTCTTACCGTTCCACAGCGCTTTCCAGCGGGGATTGTCGACCTCGGCGCCCAGCCCCGGCGTCTCACCGTGCTGATAGAACTGCAGGCCGAAAATATCGTTGCCGTTGCTTTCCAGCGCGATAAAGCCGTAAAGCGTCGACCACAGGCCATAACCGTGCAGCGGCAGGATCACCTTGTTCAACCCGCCGGTTTCATCCCGTAGCAGGTAGATAACACGGTATTTCGCCTTGCGTCCGATACCCGCCGGATCGCTATCCAAAGCGACGCTGAGGTCCGGGTCACTGGCGGCCGCCAGGTCGTCGAACGTGGCCGGGTCGAACTGGTCATCGACAAACTCTCCGGTTGCCAGGTCCAGCACATGCGGCTCGAACGCGGCAAAGGCTTCGGTCACGTCGATGCCAGGCTCATAAACGCCCGCGACCTGCAGGACGTTGACCTGCTTGTCCTTGAGCTTGTTTGCCTCTTGCACCGGGCGCAGGCTGACGGCTGCCGCTGAAACGATCATCGACGCGACAAGGCAGACCGCAACGGCAATGAAGATCGTTTTGCCGACCGAATCCGGCGACGCGGCCAGGAACCGGGCAATGGCGCCCTTGGGGTCTTGAGGTTGCGTATCAGACATGGCGGCGCGCCCTCCGTTTGATGTTGGCCTGCACGACGAAATAGTCGATCAGCGGCGCAAAGACGTTGCCGAACAGGATGGCCAGCATCATGCCTTCGGGGAAGGCCGGGTTCACCACGCGGATCAAAACGACCATGACACCGATCAGCGCGCCATAGATATATCGACCCAGATTGGTGTGGCTGGCCGAAACCGGCTCGGTCACCATAAAGGCCAGACCGAACGCGTAGCCGCCCAGCACGACGTGCCAGTACCAGGGCATGGCAAACATCGGGTTGGTATCGGACCCGATCAGGTTCAGCAGCCAGGTGAAGGCAATCGTACCTGCCAGACATCCGACAATCAGGCGGTAATTGGCGATCTTTGTCATCAGCAGGAAACCAAGGCCAAACAGGCAGGCCAGCGTCGAGGTTTCGCCAAAGCTGCCCTGGATCGTGCCAAGGAACGCGCTCATCCAGCTGATCCCATCAGCGGCCAGCGCCTGATATCCGTCAGCCGCAGACACCGCCAGAGCGGTCGCCCCCGAGAACCCGTCAACCGGGGTCCAGACGGCATCGCCGGACATGTTCGCCGGATAGGCGAAATACAGGAACGCACGACCGACCAGAGCCGGGTTGAGGAAGTTCTTGCCAGTTCCGCCAAAGACTTCCTTGCCGATCACAACACCAAACGAGATGCCCAGGGCGACCTGCCACAACGGTGCGGTCGCCGGCATGATCAGCGTGTATAGCATCGAGGTCACAAGGAAGCCTTCGTTCACCTCGTGGCCGCGCACGGTGGCAAAGATCACTTCCCAAATACCGCCGACGATCAGGGTCGTCAGGTAGATGGGCAGGAAATACAGCAACCCGTGCACCGTGTTCCCGAACAGGCTTGTCGGGTCCAGCGAAATGCCGAGGGCCTGCAAAATAGCGATGCGCCATCCGGTTGCCGCCTCGGGGCCAAGCACGGCCAGCGCCGCGTTGGCCTGATAGCCGGTATTCCACATGCCAAACAGGATGCAGGGGATCGTTGCGATCACGACATATGTCATGATCCGCTTCATATCCACATAGGACCGCGCGTGCGGCGCTGCGGTTGTTACGGTTTTCGGAGTGTAGATAAAGCTTTCGACCATCTCGTAGATTGGGAAAAGCTTTTCGTACTTGCCGCCCTTGGTAAAGTTCGGCTCGATCCGGTCAAAGAAGCTGCGCAAACCCATCTGGCTCAGCCCTCCTTTTCAATTTTGGTCAGGCAGTCGCGCAGCGCCAGCCCGTATTCGTATTTCGCCGGACAGGCAAAGCCCACAAGGCCCAGATCCTCTTCGTCCAGCTCCAGCGCACCAAGCGCCTGTGCCGTGTCGGTATCCATCACCAGCATCGCCCGCAGCAATTGCGTCGGCAGGTAATCCTGCGGCATCAGCTCTTCGAAGGTTCCGGTCGGCACCATCGCCCGCCGACCGCCATTGAGGTTGCTGGTCAGCGCAAACATCTTGCGGCTGAAGGCCGAGCCAAGCACCGGCTGCACCGCGAATTTCGACGGCATCGGGCGAATCCAGCCCAGCGGTATCTGGTCGTGATCCTCGCGGATCAGCGTGATCTGGCGAGAAAAGCGGCCCAGAAAGGCATGTGGCCCTTCGGCCTGGCGCCCAGACAGAACCGACCCCGAGATCACCCGGGCCTGGCCTTCGACAGCGATTTCGCCACGGGTCAGGTCGTCGGTCGAAGCGCCCATGACGGTACGGATCAGGCGCGGTTGCCGCGCGGCAGGTCCGGCAAGCGAGATGACCACATTCGGATCAAGATGCCCGGTCTGAACCAGGCGGCCGATGGCGATTACGTCATGATACCCGATGGTCCAGACCTGTTTGTCCCCCGCCAGCGGTTCAAGGAAATGAACATGGGTTCCAGCCAGCCCAGCAGGGTGCGGCCCCGAAAAGCCCACGGCTTGGACACCGTCCACATCCGCACCGGGGATGGACGCGCCATCCTGATGGCACAGATAGGTCTTGCCTTCGGTCAGACCGGTCACGGCGCCAAGCCCCGCGGCAAAAGCCTCGGGCGCGTCGTTGATGATCAGGGCGGCATCGCCCGCAAGCGGCTCGCTGTCCATAGCGGTCACGAAAATCGCGGCAGGCGTATCACCCGGTGCCGGCATCTTGGAATAGGGACGCGTGCGAAACGCGGTCCACAACCCGGCGGCACAAAGCTTGGTCGCGATTCCCTCGGCCGAGGACCAATCGCCGATCTGAGAAAAGTCGAGCCCGGTATCATTCGCGTCGGTGACTTCGACCACGACACTTTGCAACACGCGGCGCGCGCCCCGGTTGATGGCCACGACCTTGCCGGTAAGCGGTGCAACCATCATCGCCTCGGGGACGTCCTTGTGGCAAAACAGCGGTGTTCCGCGCCGTACCTCGTCGCCCTCTTGAACCAGCATGCGTGGCTTCAGCCCGATATAATCGCCCCCCAAGACGCCAACACTGGAAAACTCCGGGCCTGGGTGAATTGTCTGGTCGGGGGCGCCGTCTATCGGCAAGTCCAGCCCTTTTTTCAGTTTGAAAGTTTGCATGTCGCTACGTTCTTCCAAGCCTCTTTCCTGCGCCTGCCGGATGCAACCAGGTGTCCCTGGTTATTACCAGCCTGAGGCACTTGCCTGCATGCGCGCAAGGGGCGTTTGCAGGCAGCCGCACTCTGTGGGCGTTTTTCCGATCACGGCCCCTTTACGCGGGGATGACGCCGAACGCAAACCTGTTACCGCGCAAATTGCGGGTTGCGGGGCACTTTAGCCGAAAATGACCAGAATTCAGACGCATTTTGTCAGCTCATTTTGTCTGTCGCGCCACTGAACTATCCGGTGTAAGAGGCTGGGATGGCAGATTCCGATCTTGAGATTTTCCTGATAGCGACCCCGGGGCTTGAACACCCCCTGCGCGACGAGGCCGCCGCCTGCGGCTTTGCCGGTGCGCAGGTGATGGCGGGCGGCGTATCTGTTCGCGGCGGCTGGCCCGAGGTGTGGCGCGCGAATCTGCAATTGCGCGGCCCCAACAAGGTTTTGGTCCGGCTCGGCAGTTTTCCGGCCGTCCATCTGGCCCAACTCGACAAGCGGGCCCGCAAGTTTCCCTGGGCCAATGTCTTGCGCCCCGATGTTCCGGTCCGGGTCGAGGCCACCTGCCGCAAATCCCGTATCTATCATGCCGGGGCCGCCCGGCAGCGCATCGAAACCGCGATTGCCGAAGAGCTGGGTGCGCCGATTTCGCCCGAGGCCGACCTGCGGGTTCTTTTACGCGTCGAAAAAGACCTGTGTACCCTGTCGGTGGACAGTTCGGGCGAGCCGCTGCACAAGCGCGGGCACAAGGCGGCCATCGCCAAGGCGCCCATGCGTGAAACGATGGCCGCGATGTTCTTGCGCGAATGCGGGTTTTCAGGTCAGGAGCCGGTGCTGGACCCGATGTGCGGGTCAGGGACATTTGCCATTGAAGCCGCCGAGATTGCCGGGGGTCTGCTTCCCGGCAGGTCGCGCAGCTTTGCCTTTGAAAAGCTGGCCAGTTTTGATGCCGATGCCTGGAATGCAATGCGAACCCCGGTACCCCTGCAGGATCCGAGCCTGCAATTTTCCGGCTCGGACCGCAATGCGGGCGCGGTACAGGCCGCAACCGAAAACGCGCAACGCGCCGGTGTCGCGGCCCTGACCCGGTTCCGGCAACGCGCCATCAGTGACATCAAACCCGACGGCGACCAACCCGGTCTGGTTATCGTCAACCCGCCCTATGGCGCACGGATCGGGGACGAAAAGCGTCTCAGGTCGCTTTATGGCAGCCTGGGCAAGGTTCTGACAAACCGTTTCAGCGGCTGGAGGGTCGGGATCGTGACCAGCAGCGCGTCGCTTGCCCGAGCAACCAGGCTGCCGCTGCTGCCACCGGGCCCGGTGGTAGATCATGGCGGAACCAAAGTGCGCCTGTACCGGACCGAGCCCCTGCCCTGACAGCGACAGACCCAAGCCGCCCGGACAAGACCGGCCGCGACAATCCCCATTCGATTTTTCGCCATCCGACCGTCAGAATCCCCCTTGCGCATCCCAATATGCAGGTATAGATCACCCGCCACGGTCGGAGTGTAGCTCAGCCTGGTAGAGCACTGTCTTCGGGAGGCAGGGGTCGGAGGTTCGAATCCTCTCACTCCGACCAATAAAACAAGGCGCTTGATGGCGCCTTTGTTGTTTTCCGGGGATCGGCCCCGTTTTGCACCGGATGACTTGTACTTGTACCGCAATTAAAGGCCAACTAACCTGCTGGAAAAGTTGAAGCTTTAAAGTCAACTGGCGGGGATGGCGGATGTCGATTGCAAGGCAGGCACTATCAATAGCAGCGTTCATGAGTATTGCCCTGGGGCCGGCGCAGGCGCAGAGCCCGACAGAGGCGCAAACCGAAGCCTTTGTCGTTTCTGCGCTGAGCGAAGCGGAAGAGTTGTTCAAAAGCCCGTACAGCAGCGGCCCGCCGACGTTTTCGTTCAACGCACCCCTAATGCAGCACCAAAGTTACAGCGGAAAATGGCAACGCACCTATGCGCTGAGCATGGTCGAGACAATCAAAGTCTACAAAGAAGTGGACGGGGAAGGCAGCGCCCATTTCGAGGACGCCTGCTATGGCGGAAACCTCCCCAAGACTTACAGCGTGATACATGTCGAACTAAGCTGCGGCACGGTCAACTGTATCAAAACAGACTATGAAAACGATGGCGTTCAAAAATTCTATTATTCGGATTCAGCAGTCGTGGCAAAATCTTGTGATACCTCCGAAGGAATGCAACGGATGCGGCGGATCGCAAACGCGATCAAGCACTATGTTTCTCTGAACGGTGGAAACGCGGCCGTAATTGATCCCGATGCCATCGGATCCAGCTTCGACTGACAACACGACCGATGTTTCAAGCGCAGTTCAGAATATGGCTGACCGCGCAGGAACGCGCCTGAGCCGCCCACTGACCACCCCACCTGGAAGATCTATCCCTGAAAGGACCCACCATGACGAAGTCTGTTTTCTGTCTGGCCACCTCATTTGCACTGCTTGCTTCGGCTGGGCATGCGGATTGTTTCTACAATAAATTTATGTCCGTCAAAAAAGGGGACAGCATCTGTTACACCGACAGTCGCAAACAATACCGGTGCAGTGAGGATAGCGAAGGGTTCTATTGGAGCTATGTCCAAAAGGTCGCGATGAACAGCACACTTGAGGACAAAACGCACTGCCATGTGCTGATCGATGGGTCGGCGACACCGGTGGGACGCGTCAAGTAATCGCGGCGCGGGGTTGCCAGCCCATCGTGCATTACCAAGTGGTCGCACAGGCAATTGGCCGCCGCCTGGAAAATTTCCCTCGTCCTACGCCCGAGCGCGGGTATAGACTGCGGCTATCCTGCGGTTCATTTTGCCGTAGAACGACGCGTCGGATGCGCCGGAAACCCCTGTCACACGGCTGTTGTGATTTGCCGACACAAGACGCGGTGACCCTAAAACCTGAAAGGTGACTTATGTCTTTCTCCAATCGCTCGTCAATTTCGCGTCGCCAGTTCCTTGCCACGACCGCCGCCGGGGCCGCGACCATCACGCTGCACCCGTTCTCGGCTGCTGCCGCCACCAATCAGGCCCATCTGCGGATCATGGAAACGACGGACATTCATGTGCATGTCTTTCCCTATGACTATTATGCCGACAAACCGCGTGACACCGTGGGCCTGTCGCGCACGGCGTCGATCATAAATGACATCCGGTCCGAGGCGACAAATTCGCTGTTGGTCGACAATGGCGACTTTCTTCAGGGCAATCCGATGGGCGATTACATCGCCTATGAACGGGGCATGAAAGACGATGACAGACACCCGATCATCACGGCGTTCAACACCGTAGGATACGATGCGGCGACCTTGGGCAATCACGAATTCAACTATGGCCTGGACTTCCTTGAAAAATCCCTGGCCGGGGCCGAGTTCCCGGTTGTGCTTGCCAACGTGGCCAAGGAAAAAGGGGCAGGCCCGCGCGACGACAAGACGCTTGTGCGGCCCTATGCCATTCTCGACCGGGAAATCGAAATGGGCGATGGCACAAAACACCCGATCAAGATCGGTGTCATCGGCTTTACCCCGCCACAGATCATGAACTGGGACCGCAAACATCTGGAAGGCAATGTCGAGGCGCGCGATATCGTCGAGACAGCCCAAGCCTATGTCCCCGAGATGCAGGAACAGGGATGTGACCTGATCATTGCCCTGTCGCATTCGGGGATTGGCGATGCCGATCATACCGACGGGATGGAAAACGCCTCGGTTGTTCTGGCCGGTGTCGATGGCATTGATGCGCTGGTCACCGGGCATAACCACCTGGTCTTTCCATCGCCCACCTTTGCCGATCGCCCCGGCATCGACATCGAAAAAGGCACACTGATGGGCAAGCCTGCGGTTATGGGCGGCTTCTGGGGGTCGCACCTGGGCCTTCTGGACCTGCTGCTGGAGCGGGACGGGAATGAATGGCGCGTGGTGACCACAACATCCGAGGCGCGGCCCATTTCCAAGCGCAACGAAGACCGCTCGATCACCGCTCTGGTCGGTGATGATCAAAAGATACTGGACTCGGTCGCCGCGGATCACGATGAAACGCTGGCCTATGTCCGCCGCGCGGTTGGCAAGACGTCCGCCCCGTTGCACAGCTATTTCGCGCTTGTGGCAGATGATCCATCTGTGCAGATCGTCTCGATCGCGCAAAAATGGTATATCGAAGAGATGCTGAAAGGCACCGCACACGAAGGCTTGCCCATCCTATCGGCGGCAGCCCCCTTCAAGGCCGGTGGTCGTGGCGGCCCCGAGTATTATACCGATGTTCCAGTGGGTGATGTTGCCATCAAGAACGTGGCGGACCTGTATCTCTATCCGAACACGGTGCGCGCCGTTCGCGTAAACGGAGCCCAGGTGCGCGGCTGGCTTGAGCGTTCGGCTGGCATGTTCAACCAGGTCGAGGCGGGCGCTAAGGATGCCATCCTGTTGAACCCCGAATTCCCGTCCTACAATTTCGACGTGATGGATGGCGTGACCTATCAGATCGACCTGTCCCAGCCGTCGCGCTTTGGCCCCAAGGGCGAAGAAGTGAACCCCGATGCGGCACGGATCGTCAACCTTGCCTTCAACGGCGCGCCGGTCACCGACGACATGGAATTCATCATCGCCACCAACAACTATCGCGCCTCGGGGGGTGGGGCCTTTCCGGGCGCCTTGGGTGACACCATCGTGTTCGAGGCCCCCGACACCAATCGCGACGTCATTGTGCGTTACATCGTCGAACAGGGCACCATCGACCCCAAGGCTGATGCCAACTGGTCGTTCGCCCCGCTGACGGACACGACGGTGCTGTTCGAAACCGGCCCCAAGGCGCGGGATTACCTGAGCGACGTCAAAGGCGTTTCGATCGAGGATGCCGGTGAAGGCGCGGACGGGTTTGCCGCGTTCCGCATCAAGCTCTGACCCCATTGCCGGGATTTACCGATCTGGCCCGCCACTGCATTTGGCCTAAGGCGGGCCAGCGCCGCTGAATGTCGGCACCCCGGTCAGGCCGGGGTGCCGTCTTTGAAATGGACCTTAAAGCGCGGCGTGGAACAGCCCGGTCAGGTTGTCCTCGGTCAATTCAATCGGGTTGCCCCCGCAAGACGGGTCGATGATCGCGCCTTTGACCAGTTCGGGGATCGACGCCTCGGTCACGCCCAGATCGCCCAGTTTGCGGGGGATACCCAGCATATCATTGAATTCCTGTACAAATGACCGGAACCCGTCAAAGCCGCCCTTGATGCCCAGATAGGCCGCCGCCGACTCGAACCGGTCCGCAATCGCGGGGGCGTTGAACTCCAGCACCGCAGGCATGCAAACCGCATTGGTGGTACCGTGATGGGTGTTGAAAACCGCTCCGATGGGGTGGCTCATGGCGTGGATCGCACCAAGACCCTTCTGGAAGGCCGTCGCGCCCATTGCTGCCGCGCTCATCATCTGGGCGCGGGCTTCGATATCCGTGCCGTCGGCATAGGCGCGTGGCAGGTAATCCTTGACCAAACGCATACCCTCCAGCGCGATGCCCTGGCTCATCGGGTGATAATGCGGGCTGGAAAACGCCTCGACGCAATGTGCAAAAGCATCCAGCCCGGTGCCTGCCGTAATAAACCCGGGCATGCCGATGGTCAGTTCCGGGTCGCAGATCACAACGGTTGGCAGAACCTTGGGGTGAAAGATGATCTTTTTGGCATGTGTCTCGGAATTGGTGATCACGCTGGCGCGACCGACCTCGGACCCCGTCCCCGCCGTCGTCGGAACCGCGATGATGGGTGCGATGGCATCTGCGTCAGCCCGCGTCCACCAATCGCCAATATCCTCGAAATCCCAAACCGGACGCGTTTGACCGCACATAAAGGCGACCATCTTGCCCAGGTCCAGCCCTGACCCGCCGCCAAAGGCGATCACACCGTCATGGCCCCCGGCGTTATACGCCGCGACACCGGCCTCCAGGTTCTTTTCATTCGGGTTCGGGTCCACATCCGCAAACAGGCCCCGGCCCAGCCCCGCGGCCTCAAGAATATCCAGTGTCGCGGTGGTGATCGGCAGATCGGCCAGCCCCTTGTCCGTGACAAGCAGCGGTTTTTTCATACCCGCCGCGGCACAGGCTTCGGGCAGTTCGCGAATGCGCCCTGCCCCGAATTTGATTGCGGTCGGATAGGACCAGTTTCCAACAAGGCTCATGATGTCACCTTTTTCAGATGGTAGGATTTGGGGCGCGTCAGGTTGTGGTATCCGATCACGGACAACCCCCCGCCACGCCCGGTATTCTTGCATCCGGTCCAACACAGGCCGGGGTCAAGATAGTCAGCCCGGTTCATGAACACGGTGCCGGTCTCGATCCGGTCGCCGATCCGCGCCGCGCGGTCCACATCGCGGGTCCAGAGGCTGGCGGTCAGGCCGAACGCACTGTCATTCATCAGCTCTATGGCTTCCTCATCCGATGAAACCTTCATGATGCCCACCACAGGTCCAAAGCTTTCATCACGCATCACGCGCATGTCATGGGTGACATTGGTCAGGATCTGCGGGGTCAGATAGGCGCCGCCGTCATCCTCGGGAAAAGTCTCGATATGGGGCACCGCACCGGCCTCGACCGCCTCGGCAATCTGGGCGCGCACCTCGTCGGCAAAGCGGACATTTGCCATCGGGCCCATCGTCGTCTCAGCATCCAGCGGATTGCCCAGCTTGTACCCGTTCACGATCTCGACCGCCTTGGCAACAAAGGCATCATACAGGCTTTCATGCACGTAAATCCGCTCGATCCCGCAACAACACTGGCCGGCGTTGAACATGGCCCCGTCGATCAACGTATCAACGGCAGCATCCAGATCGGCATCCTCCATGACATAGCCGGGGTCTTTCCCGCCCAACTCGGTCCCGACACCGGTAAAAGTGCCCGCCGCCGCGCGTTCCATTGCCTGCCCCCCACCGACCGAGCCGGTGAAGTTCACAAAATCAAACGCGTTGCCCGCGATCAGGTCATTGGTCACGTCATGGCTAAGGAAGACATTCTGAAAAACATCTTCAGGCACGCCTGCCGCGTGAAAGGCCCGCGCCATCCGCTCGCCCACCAAAAGCGTCTGCGTGGCGTGTTTCAACACCACCGCATTTCCTGCAATCAATGCCGGTGCCACCGTATTGATCGCCGTCATGTAAGGATAGTTCCACGGCGCCACGACAAAGACAACGCCATGGGGGATCCGCTTGATATACCGCTTGAAATTCTCATCCTCGCCGACCGCAATATCGGCCAGCGCACCAGCGGCAATTTCCGCCATATGGCTGGCGCGTTCGTTGAACCCGCCAAACTCGCCGCCATAGCGCACCGGGCGCCCCATCATATGCGCCAATTCCGGTACGATCTCGTCATTCATCGCGCCAACTGCGGCCACGCCCGCCATTACAAGATCAATTCGCTCCTGCAAACTCCGGGCCGCCCAACCGGCCTGCGCCGCCCTGGCCCGCGCCGCATTTTCAAAGGCCGCCTCGCGCGACAGAACCTCTCGTTCGGCATAAACCGATCCATCGATCGGCGAGATGCATTTCAACATCTGCCCCATGTCCACTCCACTTTCAAAAAGAGCAGGTTCCCCTGCTTCATCTGGCCAAAAATATCCCGGGGGTCTGGGGGCAGAGCCCCCAGCCTGTTCCGGCCTTACGCGCGTTCAAACCCGCGCGCGATTTCCCAATCCGTCACGACGCGTTCGAACTCTTCAATCTCGACCTCGGCCGCACGCGCATAGTGGTCAACCACATCATCGCCCATGGCGGCCCGCAACATGGCCGAACCATGCAGCGCATCGCGCGCTGCCTGCAAATTGCCGGGGATCATGCCAGAATCGCCCTGGTACACATCGCCCTTGGTCGGTGCCTGCAACGCAAGCCCTTCCTCGATCCCTGCGATACCTGCGGCCAGCATCCCGGCCATCGCCAGATACGGGTTCATGTCCGAGCCCGGGATGCGGCATTCCACCCGAACCGCCTTGGTGCCGTCGCCGCACAGCCGGAACCCGGCGGTGCGGTTATCCACCGACCAGATGATCCGCGTGGGCGCAAAGGTACCCTTCATGAACCGTTTGTAGCTGTTGATATAGGGCGCCATAAAATAGGTGTAATCGGCGGCATATTTCAACAGGCCCGCCATATAGCTTTTCATCAGCGCCGACATGCCCAGATCGTCTGCCTCATCATAAAAGGCGGGTTGCCCGTCGGACCACAGCGACTGATGCACATGGGACGAACTGCCGACCTTATCGTGATGCCATTTCGGCAGAAAGGTCGCGGCATGGCCATGCTGCCAGGCGATCTCTTTCACCGCGTTTTTGGCGATTGAGTGATATTCGGCCGTGGCCATTGCCGGGGCGTATTTGATGTTCAATTCTTCCTGCCCGGTCTCGGCCTCACCCTTGGTGTTTTCGACCGGTATCCCCGCATCCCACAAATGATTGCGGATCGGGCGCATCACATGTTCTTCCTTGGTGGTCTGCAGGATGTGATAGTCCTCGTTATAGCCTGAAATAGGCTCAAGGTCGCGGAAGCCTTCCTTGCGGATTTGATCAAAGCTCTTCTCGAACAGGAAAAACTCAAGCTCGGTCGCGCACATCGCGTCATAGCCCATGTCCTTCAGCCGGTTGACCTGTCGTTTCAGGATCGCGCGCGGCGAATGCGGGACATCCTGATGCGTGTGGTGATCCAGCACATCGCACATCACCATCACGGTCCCTTCAAGCCAGGGCACCGGCCGCAAGGTTTCCAGATCGGGCTTCATGACGTAATCGCCATATCCCCGTTCCCAGCTGGTGGCGGCATAGCCGTCCGGCGTGGCCATCTCAAGATCGGTCGCCAGCAAATAGTTGCAGCAATGGGTCTCTTCCCAGGCCCCGGCCACGAAATGGCCCGCATGGAACCGCTTGCCCATCAAACGCCCCTGCATGTCGACCATACAGACCAATACCGTGTCTACCACGCCGTCTGAAACCTGAGACTTGAGATGTTCGAATGTCAGCATGTGCCACCCCCGGTTTTGCAGGCCACGGCCCGCCAAATTTGTGTCTGGCCCGCCCCGACAAGGGCGGGCCGATCGTATCAGCCGTAGCGGTAGGGCCGTCCGGCCTTTTGCATATCGGCGTTATACTGTTTGAAAATCTCGACCACTTTCGCCTTGGTTTCGGATTCCGCAGCAATTTCGTCCCAGAACTTTACGGCGGCCTCTTCGACTTGTGCCCATTCGGCGTCCGGAATCGTGGTCAGTTTCAGCTTGTCGCCGTGAACCCGCAGCGAGGCCTCGCCACCCCAGTACCACCACTGGCGATAGTAATGCGACTGGTCCGTACAGACCTTGAACAGCGTCTTGAGGTCTTCGGGAAGCTCGTTCCAGCGGTCCATATTGGCAAAGAAATGGCCAGCCCACGCGCCCGACACATTGTTGGTCAGGAAGTAGTTGGTCACATCGGCCCAGCCGACGGTGTAATCTTCGGTGATCCCCGACCACGCGATGCCGTCCAGCTCGCCGGTCTGAACCGCGACCTCGATGTCTTCCCAAGGCAGCGTCACCGGAACAACGCCGAACTGTGTCAGGAACCGGCCCGCCGTCGGGAAGGTAAAGATACGCTTGCCCTGCAGATCCGCCAGGCTGTTGATCGGGTCCTTGGTGGCGAAATGGCACGGGTCCCATGCCCCGGCCGAAATGTGTTTCACGCCAACCTTGGAATATTCTTCGTCCCAGATTTCGTTCAGGCCGTATTGGTTGAACAGCACCGGCACATCCAGCGAATAGCGCGACGCAAACGGGAAATAGCCGCCAAAGACGGTGACTTCGGTGGGTGACGCCATTGAATCATCGTCGGACTGAACCGCGTCGATGGTGCCGCGCTGCATGGCGCGGAAAAGTTCGCCCGTGGGAACCAGTTGGTCTGCATAGAACAGCTCGATCTGCATGCGGTCCCCTGCGATGTCGTTGAACATCTTGATTGCGGGGTCGATCACGTGCTCGGCCAGTGCCGGCCCGGCATAGGTCTGCATCCGCCATTTGATTGTCGATTGGGCGAGCGCGGGCGTCGCCAGTGCAGCAGCGGGCGCGGCGGCTGCCCCTTTCAGAAATGTGCGTCTGTTGGTCATTCTCTCTCTCCGTTGGTCGGTTTCGTTCTCAAGAGGACCCCCTCTTGTCGGCGCCCCGGTTTTGGCCGGGATCATTTGTTGTACACGTATTCCGGCAGCCACAATGCGATCTGCGGAAAGGTCATTATGATGGCAAGGGCCAATGTCATCACCATGACGAAAGGCAGGATCGAGCCATAGATGTCACGCAACGATATCTCGGGCGGCGCCATGGCGCGCATCAGAAACAGGTTATAGCCAAAGGGCGGGGTCATATAGGCAATCTGCGTGGTGATCGTATACAGGACCCCGTACCAGATCAGGTCAAACCCCAGCGCCCCAACAAGCGGCACGTAAAGCGGGGCCACGATCACCAGCATCGCGGTATCATCCAGAAACGTGCCCATCAGGATAAAGCTGAGTTGCATCAGGATCAGGATGACCCATGGGTTCAGGCCCAGACGCTCGGTGAACAGGTTCTCGATCGCGCGCACCGCGCCCAGCCCGTCAAACACGGCCCCAAAGGCCAGCGCGGCAAGGATGATCCACATGAACATGCAGGTGATGCCCAGCGTTGACCGCACCGAGGTTTCGAACACCGCGCGGGTCATGCGCCCCTTTAGCACGGCCGCGGCAAAGGCCGTCAGCGCGCCAATGGCCGAGCTTTCGACCAGCGATGTCCAGCCATTGACGAACGGGATCATCATCGCGGCGAAAATGGCCAGCGGCAGCAGCCCGGCGCGCAGCAGGCGCATCTTTTCGGCCATGGGAACATCGCGTTCTTCCGGCGAAAGCGCCGGGCCAAGGGCCGGATTGATGCGGCACCGGATGACAATATACAGGATGAACATCGCAGCCATCATCAGCCCGGGCAAAAGACCCGCCAGCCACAGCTGGCCGACCGGCTGGCGTGCGATCATTGCGTACAGCACCAGCACCACCGAGGGCGGCACAAGTATACCCAGTGACGATCCCGCCTGAATGACGCCCGTCACCATCTTCTTGTCATATCCGCGCTTGAGAAGTTCGGGCAAGGCAATCGTTGCCCCGATGGCCATGCCCGCAACGCTCAGCCCGTTCATCGCAGAGATCAGGACCATCAGGCCGATTGTGCCAATGGCCAGGCCACCGTTCAGCCCGCCCATCCAGACGTGGAACATCTTGTACAGGTCGTCGGCGATCTTGGATTCCGCCAGGACGTACCCCATGAAGATGAACATCGGCAGGGTCAGAAGCGGATACCATTTCATCAGCTTCATGGCCGCCGCAAAGCCGATATCATATCCTCCGCGGTCGCCCCAGAGCAGAAGCGCGGCGATCACCGCGACAAACCCGATGGCGCCAAAGACACGCTGACCGGTCAGCAGCATCAGCATCATGGTCGAGAACATGAGGATCGCGATTAGTTCATAGGACATCAGATCACCTCACGCGGGATGTCGTCGCCGCGAAGGCGCAGTATATCTTTGAAAAGTTCCGAGATGGCCTGAAGAAGCATCAGGAACAGCCCGACAACCATGATGACCTTTATCGGCCACAGGTATGGCCGCCACGCGGTGGGGCTGCGTTCACCATATTGCAACGAATAGCTCAGTGAATCGTAGCCGCCATAGATCATCACGCCCAGATAGACGATCAGGAAGAACACGGTGAAGGCATCGGTCCAGGCGCGACGCCGGTCCGACCATTCACTGTACAAAAGGTCCATGCGCACGTTGGACCCCATCTGAATCGAATAAGGCCCGCCAAGAACGTAATAGGCAACCATCGCAAATTGCGCCATCTCAAGCGTCCACAGCGACGGCAGGAAAAACGTCTTTGAGATCGATGACCACAACAGGATGCCCATCATCACGAAGATCCCGTACATGACCACACGGCCAATCCACCGGTTCACCCTGTCAATAAACGCCACGTATCCCCGCATGAAGGTCATTGCACGGCTCCTGCTGATGTCAGCTCGTCGACGGTTGCGCGCAAGATCGGGATCAGTATGCCGGCGATCCGGTCCAGACCCTTTGGCGTGTCGATCAGGTCGTTGCGCACTTCGATCATGACATTGGGTATGCCGCGCGCTATCCCATGCTCGCGGAGCGTATGGGTGACCCCGTCGGTCGCGGAATAGGGCTCGTTCAACGCCACGCGCAGCCCCGACCCGGTGGCGTGGCGCAACATGGTATGCGCGGCCCGGTCATCGGCGTCATGCAGCAGGCCAAGCTCTACGGCGCGGGGGGCACCGTTGTAAACCGGGGTAAAGCTGTGAATGGTGACCAGGACCTGCGGTTCCGGCCGCGTGTCCAGCGTTTCGGACAACAAGGTGCGGAACGGCTCATAGACCTCATGCACCCGGGCCGCCCTTTGGGGCGCGCTCAAGCCCCGGTTGCCGGGAATGTCGAATACCTCGCTGGTCTGTGGCATGGCGCCTGCGCTGTCCGGGGGGCGGTTGCAGTCATAGACCAGGCGGCTGATGGTCGAATGGACAAGCGGGCAGTCCAGCGCCTCGGCCAACGCCCGGGACAGGTCCAGCGCACCGATATCCCAGGCCGCATGGGAAACCGCGGCCTCTGCGCTGAGCCCCAGCCCGTTAAGGGCCGCCGGGATACGGCGGCTGGCATGTTCGCACACCAATACAGCGGGCCTGCGCCCTTGGGGGTTCAGGGCACAGGCGGCGGGCGTCTCGTTCGATGCCAGAAGGCGGGGGTTGGGAGTGGTGGTCATGCGAAACATTTGCTACAGGCCAAACTTATCTGTCAAGAAAATTTCTGTAGACAAAATTACAATCTCAAATATTCTGTAACCATTCGGATAAAAAGAGGGCGCTGATGGGCACTTTCGCCAAGATTGTGAAACAGCGCATACAGGACGAACTGGATGATCTGACCCGGTCCGAGCGTCAGTTGGCCTCGGTACTGCTTCAGGATTACCCCATGGCGGGGCTGCAATCGATCACCAAACTGGCCGCTGCGGCGCAGGTATCGACCCCGACCGTCATTCGCATGGCGCGCAAACTGGGTTTCGACGGGTTCCCCGACCTTCAGCTTGCGCTGCGCGAAGAAGTTGCCGCGCAAATCAAGAAACCGATCTCAAAGCGCGATGCCTGGGTTGTTGATGACGAAGCAGAACATTCCGTGACCCGGTTCGCGCAGGCGGTTTGGGCCAATATGCGGCATACGCTTGAGCGGCTGGACAAGGGCATGTTCGATGCGGTGGCGCAATTGCTGGCCGATACCGAACGGCACCTTTACGTCGTGGGCGGGCGCATCACCCGGTCGAACGCGGATTACCTGTTCAACCACATGCAGATCATCCGCCCGAACGTGACCATGTTGGGGAATTCGGCAAATGTCTGGCCGCAATACCTGCTGGATATGGACGACGCCTCGGTCCTGGTCATCTTTGATATCCGCCGCTATGAGGCGCATCTGGAAAAACTGGCTCAGGTGGCATCGCAGCGCGGTGCCAAGGTCGTCCTGTTTACCGACCAATGGGGTTCGCCCATTGGCAAGACCGCCGATTTCACTTTTCATGCGCTGGTCGAGGCGCCATCCAGCTGGGATTCGACTATCGCGCTGCAACTGATCTCGGAATCGCTGATCGCCGAGGTGCAGGGTGCCCGTTGGGAAGAGAGCAAAGAGCGCATCGAAGAGCTGGAGCGCTATTTTTCATCGACACGCATTTTCCGCAACCAGGACGGATAGCTTTCGGCCGCGCATCCTGATCAGACGGCTTCGAGATTGCCCAACAGAATGGCGGTCATGTCTGCCGCGATATGCCCGTCAACCGCCGTCACCGTAGTGCCGGTCTGATAATCGACATTGGTCCTTGTGACCGCCGATAAATCGGCCTCATCGTCCAGAAAGACCCATTCAGCCTCGCCAATGGATGGAAGGCCTACAGCAACCTGCAAAATCGAAAGTGCATCAAGCGCATTCACGGTTCCGTCGCGCGTGACATCCGCCGCAATGAGATTCTCGGCCGCGGCAGGCCCCCAGGTCGGGTCCAGCCCCACCGAGATGCGAAGCACCTGCAAAGCGTCCAGCGCGGTGATCTGTCCGCTGGCCGTCGAATAGCCCTTGGTGATGTCCAGTTCCCCGGCAAAACTGCCGCCGGGCAACCCCAGGTCAAATCGCCCATCTGCATCAGCCTGTACAGTAATTGGCGCACCGCCATCCGGGGAAAAGGTAATCTCTGCATTCGAAAGCGCCGGATTTTCGCTGCCCGAATCCACCGTGACCGGACCGGTCACGCCTGGCGAGGCCGGGCTGCCGATGATTGCTGAGAAATCCACTGGTATATGATCCGGCCCTCCGAATTCACTCCCGAAAATTTCCGTGCTGCTTAGGGGCGCGCCCGCAGCTGAAACCACCACTACACTCGCATCCAGATAGGATATTTCCGCCCCCAATGCAGTGGATGTGACTGTCAATTGCCCCGGATTGCGCAGCATCGGAAAATCAAACAGGTCCAGCCGGTCGGAACCAACCTCGAAATCCGTGATGGTTGTCGTCCCGCTGCCATAGCGCATGACAAATATGTCCGCCCCTGCCCCGCCGGTCATCGTGGCCGTGCCGGTCCCGGACACCAGAATGTCATCTCCGGCCCCGGCCAACAGGACCGTATCCAGAATACCACCGGTCAGCATGTCGTCGCCCGCGGTTCCTGTGACTGTGCCAAAGCCCTCGGCAACCACGCCCAGCGTCTCAAGCGACACGGTCAGTTGAGTCAGGCCCGCATCTTCCTGCGCCGAGGCGAAGATCTGCAGCGTGTCGCCCAGTTGGGCGGCGACCAATGTCTCGACATTTTGCAGGCCGCTGGACAGCGTATCGGCAAAGCTGTCCCGATGAACCAGCTTGCCATTGGCGGTCATGCTGAACAGGCTGACCCCGTCATCGCCACCGCCTGCCACGACGAATACCTGGCCCGAGATCTCGACCACGGAAATATCCTGTACGGCCTCAAACCGGGTATGGCGCGAATCAAGAACGTGATCGGTCGGCGTCAGGTGCCCGTCCGGGCCCAGCTTCAGAAGACTTAACGAGTTGCTTTCGGCCCCGGCAACGATCAACCACGATTGCCCGAACGCCTCGATGGACTCGATCGCCGTGGGGGTTGTGATGCCCAGCGTCTGGGTGGCCGCCGCAGTGTCGACAAGGGCCAAGGTCCCGTCGATGGGATCGACCATGTAAACGGCGACAGAGTTGCTGGCGGCGTCGACGGTGGCCAGAAACCGACCTGACCCGGATTGCAGGCTGGTCATGGCACTGGCCTGCCCGGTCACCAATCCGGCCAGCGTCAGGCTGCCATCCGTGCCGACCTGATATGTGCCGATCTGGCCCGTCGCCTCATGCGACACGGCCAGCAAATCAAGACCCCCGACCGCCAGTTGGGTCATGGCCCCAAGGTTGCCACCGCCTGTCAGGTTTCCGGTTTCCACAAGCCCGTCGAACGTTCCGTCGCTGTTCAACTGATAGCTGACCAGCCCGGCTGCGTTGTCGACATCCAGAACCAGATGATCCTGACCCGCCAGCGTGACCGGCAGGACGCTGTCACCCACCTGAAGGCTGATCGTATTGTTGAAAAACTGCGTGTCCTGCAACACCGGCGCCGCGTCATCGACCAGCTTCCAGACCGCAAGCCCCCCACCCGGACCGGTCGCGCCATACAGATACGTTTCACCGTTAAGCGTTTTTAAAGCCGTATCGCCGATACCTGAATCGAGCGCCGGGTTCCCCGTTGCCACCACTCTTTCGAACCGAAGCATCACATTCATTCGCCCCCATGCCACCCCTGGCAATGTCTGCAGAATGACCCGCTGCCCGGTCCGAAACGAAAGCAACAATGTGGTGAAAACGAGGATTTCGGGATCAGTTTAACTCAATTTTTCAGGTCCGTTCGCATGCGACATCTCCTGGCAAGTTCGATGAACCGGTTTCGGCATGGGCCGGACTGTCGCCGGGATGTACGTGACCGCGGATTGTGAGGGTAAGATGACCAAAGACACCGTTCCGGGCGACACCCAGAAACACGAAAACCAGCCTGACAACGGGCGTGGGCAGCATGTTCGCAACTGGCTTGCGCAAAAGGTCGGGAAATGGGCCGGCCGCGGGGTCGCAGGCGGGTTGGGTTCCACGTTGCTGGCGCTGCCGGTCCTGGCGCAGGCCACGGATGCCGAACTGGATGCCTATCAGTTTGCCGACGCCATTCCGGGTGTTCAGTCGGCCAAGCTGCTGCCCAATGGTGACGTTCTGCTGAAACTGGCCGATGGGCGCAGCGCGGTGGTCGCCGCCGAGAACGTGCGTATTCTGCCCAATGGTGCGGTGATGATCGCCGATGCAGCCGCGGCCGAAATCTCGCAATTTGCGGTCGCCGCCGAAGCAGGCGGTGCGGCGGCTGGCGGGGCCAGCGGTGCCGGCGCTGTCCTGGGGGGTGTTGGCCTGGCCGGGGCGGCCGCCGCGGGCGGTGGCGGCGGCGGGGGTGATGAAGGTGCCGAAGACGTCACCACGCAATCCCTGCCCGGCCTGAACCTGGCAAGCGCCCAGTCGGGCGGGCTCAGCAGCACCAGTGCCAGGCATTCGGCACCGGACAGGACCGCCTCGGTCGAGGTTACGATCGGGTCGGTGACCAAAACAATCGCACCGGCACCTGACGGAAGCTGGAGCCTGACGCTGACACCCGCCGAAGCCGCCGGATTGCCACAGGGCAAGACAACCGTAACAATTCGCAACCTGGATGCTGGCGGCACCGAAATTTCAGTGGAAACCGCAAAATTTTCGGTCGATACGGTCCCGCCCAGCATTGCAATCACCGGGTTTTCGGACGGGGCCGTGATGAACGCGGCGGAACAGGGCACCGACCTTGCCGTTTCGGGCACGTCGGATGCGGAGAACGGGCAGACCGTAACCGTGATGTTCAATGGCCAAGCCTACACCGGCAAAGTGTCGGGTGGGCAATGGACCGTGGATATTCCGGCCTCGGATCTGGCGGCCCTGACGGATGGGTCAACAGTTTCGGTCACTGCTGATGTAGATGACAGGGCCGGCAACCCGGCACCACAGGCAACCAGCAGCTTTGACACCGATTTTTCGGCCCCCGATGTCACGCTGAACCCGGTGGCCGGCGGCTCTATCGAACTGATAGACGTGACGTCGGATCTGGTCCTGACCGGGACCACGACCGCCGAGGACGGTCAGGTTGTCACGGTTGTCTTCGCCGGTCAGTCATACACAGGGGCGGCCTCGGGCGGCACCTGGAGCGTTACCGTACCCGTGGCAGACCTGTCCGGGCTGTCGACCGGCACGCCGGTCTCGGTCAGCGCATCAGTCAGTGACGCGGCAGGCAACCCGGCAACACCGGTTACCGCATCCGTTCCGGTGGACCTGACAGGCCCATCCATAGCCATCGACGCGCTGTCGGTCGGCGCAGTTCTGAATGCCGCTGAAACAGCATCTGACCTGACGGTTTCGGGGACAACCGACAATGTTACAGACGGACAGATCGTCTCTGTTACCCTGAACGGAACGACCTATACCGCCGCGGTTTCAGGCGGAGTGTGGTCCGTCACCGTCCCGACCGCCGACCTGGCGGCGTTGACAGATGGCGGCGACTTTACCGTAACCGCCGATATTACCGATGCCGACGGGCTGGTTGCGCCGCAGGCGGGTGTGGCCCTGTCCAAGGACGCAACCCCACCAGCTCTGAGCGTTGATGGCATTTCAGCTGGCGCAATAATGAACGCCGCGGAAAAGGGCAGCGACCTGACCATCACCGGGTCAACAACCGCCGAGGACGGTCAAGTCGTAAGTGTTACCCTGAACGGTCAGACCTACACGGCTTCGGCCGCCAGCGGCAGTTGGAGCATTACCGCCCCGGCAAGCGATATTGCGGCCCTCGCCGATGCGTCGACCTATACGGTCACGGCGAATGTCGCGGACGCGGCAGGCAACCCCGCAGTTCCGGCAACCAGCAGCTTTGATACAGATTTCACGGCACCAAGCCTTTCGATATCGGCCCTGTCAGATGGCAGCGTGATGAACGCCGCGGAACAGGCCACCGACCTGACGGTCTCTGGCACGTCCAATGCCGCCGACGGTACCCTCGTCACGATCGAGATAGCGCGCGCGGATGGCACGGTAGATGTCAGCGGCTCGGCCGTAGTTACCGGCGGGGCATGGACTTATACAGCATCGGCCGCTTCGATTTCCGGGTTGTCGAATAACGAGGTCTATTCAGTGAACGCGGCAATCGCAGATGCCGCGGGCAACGGCGCCACGGCCTCTGCCGGATTTTCGACAGACTTCACCGCACCAAGCCTCACGTTGAACGCCTTGCCCATCGGATCGGTGCTCGATGTCGTCGAAAAAGACAGTGACCTTGCGATTTCGGGGACGACAACGGCCGAAGACGGCCAGACCGTCTCGGTCAGCCTTGGTGGAAACATCTATACGGCCTCTGTTTCGGGCGGATCCTGGTCAACGACAGTATCCAGCACGGACCTTGCCGCGCTGTCCGACAGCACCGGCTATGTGGTCACGGCATCGGTCGCCGATACCTCGGGCAACGCAGCACCGGATGCGACCTTGGCCTTTACCACCGATTTCCGCCCTGTGCTGGCAATGGATGACGTGGGCACAAACGCCAGCATATCGCTCGAGGATGCACAGGCTGGCGGGTATACGGTGTCCGGAACGTCCTATGGGCTAAACACCGGCCAGGCGGTGGCAATCACGCTTAACAGTGTGCTGGTCGGCAGCGCCACGGTTGGTTCGGACGGAAGCTGGAGCCTTCCGGTTTCATCACTGGCATTTGTTGCGCTCGACGCCGGAGATGCCATCAACTTCACCGCCCAGGCGACGGTATTGGGCGGGCCCGACCCGGACCCGGTTTCGGACCAGGCCACTGCCCACGTTCCTGCCGCATATACCATTACCGAAATCGGCCGCAGCGGATCGACGGTGACATTCGAGGTTCACGCGGCAGCAGATCGCGACACCTCGGGCGGGTTGGCGGTGACAGCCGAACTGGGCTTTGACCCGTCGGTAATCACATATGACGCCGGTTCAGACGCCGAGAACGATGATTTTGACCTGTTCCTTGCCAACCAGATCAGCGGGTCCGCGGTCAGTTTCGCCGGGGCAGCAACATCGTTCGGCGATATCTCTGAACCCGTGGTCACATTTACCATGACCATCCAGGATTCCGGGCAACCGGTCGTGCTGACGATCACCACGCCGGATGGCGGCCCAACGACCTGGCAAATGGGGACCGACGGCGCGGATACCCTGACCGCGACGGACGTGGATGACATGATCCAAGGCGGGGATGGCGACGACATCATCGACCTCGACAGTGGTGGACGCGATGCCGTCATCTTCGAGGCCGACCCAGCGGCGAACGGAGTGGATACGATTACCGGTTTCACGTTGGGTGCCGCAACCGACATCTCGGATGCGATCCTGTTCAGCGGGCTGGATGCGTCAACCCTGCGCGGAACCGGGCTTGGCTTTGAAAAGCTCGCGTTTGGCGACGCGATCGACACCGATACCGGCTTTGTCGGATTGACGTCCATTCTGGCTGATCTTGACGCAGGCACCCTCGCCCAGGCGGCGGAAAGCCTGAATGGGGCACAAACCGGGGATGAGATTTTCATGCTCGCGTCGGACGGCTCGGACAGTCTGCTGGTCAAGGTGACCTATACGGACCCAGACACAGCCAGCGTGGAAAACGTGGCCCAGTTCACGGGGCTGAGCGACCTCAGCGACCTGCATGCCGACAACGTTCTTCATACCGATCCAACCGGGGCATCGGTCTGACCCGGGAATGAGCAACAAGGAAATGGGGGTAAGAATGGAACAGAAGGGTTTGGTTCCCGTCAGCTATGGCAGGCACGGTCAACGGTTCTGGCGACGGTTCACATCGTTCGGCTTCGCGGCCGGACTCTGCGACTGCGCGGTTGTCTTTTCCGAGATCATGCCGGTTGCGGCGGCTTTTCCGATTGTTTTCCGCACGGACGGGGCCAAAACGACACCGGTTGCGCTGCTTTCCGTTACGCCTGACGGGCCGAACCCTTTTGTGTCGCCAACAGGACGCTGGCTTGCCAGCTATGTCCCCTCGGACTTGCGGTGTTTTCCATTCTACGCGGGCCAGACCGGTGATTCCGACCATGTTCAGTTGATGGTGGACGAGGCGACGGGTTTTGTCACCGATGACCCGCAAGACATGCCGTTTTTCACAAACGACGAAGGGTTCGCGCAGGACGTGCGGGCCGCGCATGATTTTCTTTCGCGTCGCCACAAGGACGCCCAAAAAACCCAGGCGATCTGCAACCTTATCGAACAGACCGGGCTGTTCCAACCGCTGGGGCCCATTGACGGACATCACCTGCCCGGCAGTTTCAAGGCGATCGAGGGCGCGCGCCTTGAAAAGCTGCCCCAGGCCCAAAAAACGCTGTTGCTGAACAGTGGCGCGATGCAGATGATCCATGCCCACCAGGTTTCCATGTCGCATTATCGCTGGCTGTCGCAAATTCAGCGGGCCGCCAACATGCAAACAGCTGGCGTGCCTGAGAAAATCAGCCCTTCCGCGCGCCGCCTGTTATCGAAAATGGCTGGCGAGGAACTGGCCGACATCCCCGTTCTAATCCCTCGGTCGGAGGTTGCGCATGCGGTTGTTTGACAAATCCGTTCATCTACTTGCCGGATTCATGGCCTGTATCTGGATGGCGGGGTGCGAGCCGGCCCCGGACCTGGTCACCGTCAGCGCATCTTTTGCCCAAGGCACCACCGGGGCCGGGGCCGTGCAACCGTCCAAGAGCCTGACGCAAAGCAGCTTTGGGCAGCGAGTGCGCACTGCGGTGCTGACCAGCCCGACCCTGGCGCAAAGCAATACCGGAATGGAAATTGCCAAGGCCCGACAACAGGCCGCCAAGGGCGCTTTCCTGCCCGAGGTTTCTCTGGGCCTGAATGCCCGTTCTGAACGCGTGGACTCGGATATCGCGGATACGTCCCCTTATCTGCGTGTATCGCAGCTTGTCTATGATGGCGGCGCGGCGGCCGGAAACCTGGGGGCCGCAAGGGCCCGTGTACTGGAAAGCCGTGGCGAGCAGTTGCACACCGCCGCCGCGACAGCGCTCGCCGCTGTTGAGACATATATTCTGGTTCTGGACCGCCGAAAAATCCGCGAGATCACCCGGCAGAATGTCGAAACGCACGAACGGATCGAGGCACAGATCGCAGACCGTGCAGCGGGTGGCGCAGGGTCGAATGCTGATGTCCTGACGGCACGGTCGCGTATGGCCGATGCCCGCACGCGCCATGCAGACGCCCGGGCGCAGGTTGACCGGGCCGAAGCCCGTTTCCGCGAAGTATTCGGAAGTGACCCAGGACATCTGTCCATGCCGGTCGCGGCCCCGGCGTTGGCCCGCAGCGACACCCAGATCGTGATGGACAGCCCCCAGGTCCGGCAGGCCGAAGCGGCCGTCGTGGCGGCAAGGGCCGAAAGAACAGCGGCCCTGGCGCGACGCCAGCCGGATGTGCGGGTTTCCGCCTTTGCCAACCAGGATACCAATCGTGATGCCAATTTTGGTGTCGACCTGTCCGTCGATTATGAAATTGACAGCACCGGCAAGCGCAAGGCGTCGATTGCGGCGGCCGAAGCCGAGGTAAAGCGATCCGAATTTGCGCGCGATACGCTTATCCGTGAAATCAAACGAGAACTGGATTTCGTCCGCTCGGACCAAAAGGCAGGCGCTCTGCGCCTGCACGAGGCGAAAGCGGCAGCCCGGGCGAATGGACAAAGCGTTTCTGCCACGCAGGAACAGTTCTCGATTGGCCGCAGCAGTCTGATCGAGATCCTGGATGCGCAAAGGGATTATGTGAACGCGCAGGAGCGGCTTATCCTGGCTGAACAGAATTTCTTTCTGACCAACTATGCCGCCCTTAGCCTGACAGGCGATATTCTGGATCTGTTTGGCATTGTTCTGGATAATCCGGGGCGCGGCCAATGACGAACCATAACACAACGCCCAGCGGGCCGGACCTTTCGGCATTGGAAGCGTGTATGCTTCACGTTGCGCGCGTACTGGACCGCCCCATGACGCTTGCCGCGCTTCACGCGGTCCAAAGCGGGGCATCCGGTGCGTTGACCGTGCGCGATGCGATACAAGCCGCCCAGCGGGCCGGGATGCAGGCCGGATTCGGCGCGCATAGGCTGGGTGCATTTGATCCCCGGCTTGCTCCGGCCATCCTGCTGCTGGAAAATGACAGGGCGGTCGTGTATCTCGGGCGGTCCCAGAGCGGCAATTTGCTGATCTTCGACCCCGAGCTTGACGAAACAGTTGGCGAGCTGCCGCAAAAGGCCCTCAACGCGGCATATACCGGGTTCGCAATCCTGTTTCGGCGCGAATACCGGGACGCACCCGCTCAGGATGGCCGCACGCAGGCCGGGCATTGGTTCTGGTCGGCTTTGGCCATCAACCGCTGGGCCTATCTGCAAGTGGCAATGGCGGCCGCGCTCGCCAATTTGCTGGGCTTGTCGACCTCTGTTTTCATCATGGTCGTTTATGACAGGGTCTTGCCCAACGAAGCCACGGAATCGCTGATTGCCCTGACCGCGGGGGTTGGCCTGGCCCTTGTCTTCGACTTTCTGCTGAAGATCCTGCGCGCGGGGTTCATCGACCGGGCCGGCCAAAAGGCTGATGGGTTCATGGGGCGCAGGATATTTGATCACCTGCTGAATATCCGCATGAAATCGCGAACCGGGTCCACCGGGGCGATGGCCGGCACCGTTCGCGAATTCGAAGTTCTGCGCGAGTTTTTTACATCTGCCACGTTGGTGGCGGTTGTGGACCTGCCGTTTATCGGGGTTTTCATCTTTACAATATATATGGTCGGCGGCCCGCTCGCGGTGATCCCCGCCCTTGCCGTTCCGCTTGTCCTGTTGACCGGCATTGCCGTTCAGCCCTTTCTGGCCCGCCTGGCCGACCAAAGCTTTAGCGACAACCAATCCAAGCAATCAGTCCTGGTGGAAACCATGAGCGGCCTGGAAACTATCAAGACGACTGCGGCAGCCAGGCAAATGCGCACCCGCTGGGCCGAAGCAATCGACGGGCAGTCGGAACATGGGGCCCGCAGCCGGGCCGTTACCCAATTTGCCCTGAACCTGACCGGGCTTACGCAGCAGGCCGCACAGGTCCTGATCGTCTTTTACGGCGTCTTCCTGATTTCGGACGGTTTGGCCAGCATGGGTGCGCTGGTGGCTTCGGTCATGCTGACAGGGCGTGCGCTGGCGCCCTTGGGGCAGCTCGCACAGACGCTGACCCGTGTAAATCAGGCCCGCAGCGCATATCGAAACCTTGATGCGCTGATGAAAGCCGAAAGCGAACGCCCCGATGGGCGCAGCTGGGTCAGCCGCCACCGGCTTGAGGGTCGGATCGCGTTCAACAATGTCCATTTCGCATATCCCGACCAAGAGGAAGACGCCCTGAAGGGCGTCAACTTTACCATCAATCCCGGCGAAAAAGTCGCCATTCTTGGGCAGATCGGGTCGGGCAAAAGCACGATAGCCCGGCTTATCCTGGGCCTTTACCAACCGCGTGTTGGCTCGGTCATGATGGATGGGCTGGACATCCGGCAGATTGATCCGGGCGACTTGCGCCGCAATATCGGATCGGTTCTGCAAGAGGTCTGGTTGTTCTCGGGGACGGTCCGGGAAAACATCCTCAGCGGGGGCACCCGTCCACGCGATGCCGACCTGGTCCAAGCCGGCCGGATTGCCGGGGTCGAGGACTTTGTCGCCCGACACCCCAATGGCTATGATCTGCACCTGGGCGAACGGGGCGAGGGTCTTTCGGGCGGGCAGCGGCAGGCAATAACCCTGGCGCGGGCGCTGGTTGGCCACCCACCTGTTCTGCTGCTGGACGAACCCACAAGCGCGATGGACGTCCAGAGCGAAGCCGAAGTCATCAGACGCCTGAAAGAAGCATCGCAGGATACAACCATGGTGGTTGTGACCCACCGCACCAGCCTTCTTGAACTGGTCGACCGGATCATCGTTATCGAAGACGGCAAGGTCGGCGCGGACGGGCCCAAGGGCCTGCTTCACCGCCGGGCCCAAACCGCAGGGAGGCATCTGAATGTCGCGGCATCCTGATTTGGCAACCCTGGCCCGCGAAATGCGCGGTGGCACCCGGCTCAGGGGGTCATTACTTCTGATCTTGATCCTGTGCTGCCTGGCGACGGCCGTGCTATGGGCGCAAAATACCGAACTGGATGACGTGGTCCGCGTCGACGGGCGCATCGTTCCTTCCGGGGATGTTCAGGTGATAGAAGCGACGGAGCCCGGCATCCTTCAGGCGCTGCACGCACGCGAAGGGCAGGTTGTCGACAAAGGCGCCCTGCTGATGGAGTTTGATCCCACCCAATTCGACAGCGCGCTGAGCCAGGAACAACAACGCGCCTATGGGTTGATGGCCCGGATGCAACGGCTGCAGGCGGAGATCGACGGCGTGACCCTGTCGTTCACGGCGGACCTGATGCGGGGCGCGCCCGACGTCGTACGCTCGGAAACGGCGCTGTATCAGGGCCGACAGGCCGAGTTGTTGGCCGAAATCGCCATACTGGAACGGCAGCGCCAACAAAGGCAGCGTGAATACGAGGAGGGAATGGTCGATCACGTTACCGCCATCGAAACTCTCAAGGTCCTGGCGGAAGAACGCGAAATGATGACCCCGCTGGTGGAACGCCAAATGGAGCCGGTAACCACCCTGCTGGCCTTGCGGCGCAGCGAGGCTGAATGGAAGGGTCGTAAAACCCGCGCCGAGGCGGTGTCCCACAGGTTGAAATCCGGGCTGGACGAAATCGACGATCGCATCCGGGCCGCGCAAAGCCGGTTTCAAAGCGCGGCCCTGACCGATCTTGCGCTGGCCACGGCGGAACTGGCGGCCTTGCAACCTGCATTGCCCGCCCTGCGAGAGCGGGCGGCGCGGGCCCAGGTCCGGGCCCCGGTGCGCGGGATCGTCAACCGACTGCACCGCTCTACCGTGGGCGGGCTGGCCCGCGGCGGTGAAGAATTGGTCGAAATCGTCCCCCTGGGCGGCACATTACTGGTCGAGGCCTATGTCAGGCCTGATGACATCGCGTTTCTGCACGCCGGACAATCGGTCAAGGTCAAGATAACGGCTTATGATTTTTCGCGATATGGCAGCCTGGATGGCGAGATCATCCGCATTGGGGCCGACACGATCACCCGCTCGGAACGGGATGATGAAGAAGTGTTCGTCGTCGAAATTCGCACCTCGGACACCATGCTGGACGCGGGCGGCACCGCGGTCGAGATCATTCCCGGAATGATCACCGAAGTTGACATTCTTGCGGGTCGCAAGACGGTTCTGGATTACCTGGTTAACCCGGTTCTCAAGATCAAAGACCGCGCGCTGCGCGATTAAGTCCCCCCGTAGCCGACCCATTCTATCGAGGACGACAAAACCAATGTGGAGCCGTGGCAAACCCAACTTGGTTTCAGGACAATACCCTAGGTCGCCGTCACCCGGACACCGCCTGAAACCTGGCTGCCCACACCTGCGCCGCGGGACGGCGAAACCCTTTGGTCAGGCGGATGGCGTCTTGAACTGCTGGTCAAACAGCGCCCGGAAACTGCCGTTATTTTCCAGCAGCTCATCCAGGTTACCCTGTTCGATGACCCGGCCATCCTGGACAACCATGATGCGGTCCGCTTCCAAAACGGTCGACAAACGGTGCGCAATCACGATGGTCGTGACGTTCTGGGTCAGCCTGTCCAGGGCTTCTTTCACATAGGCCTCGGATTGGGCGTCCAGCGCACTGGTTGCTTCGTCCAACAGAAGTATTTCGGCCTTACGCAGAATTGCACGCGCGATGGCCAGACGCTGCTTCTGGCCCCCCGACAGGAACGCGCCATTCTCGCCGACCTCGGTGTCGTATCCCTGTGGCAAGTCCGAGATGAAATCATGAGCATGCGCAGCGCGCGCGGCCTCTTTGACCTCGTCGTCAGTTGCATCCGGGCGCGCGTAACGGAGGTTTTCCATGACGGTCGTTGAAAACAGAAACGTGTCCTGCCCCACATAAGAGATCTTGCGGCGCAGGGATGCAAAGCTGACTTCGGTCAGATCCTGGCCGTCGATTTCGACACAGCCGGTGTCGGGGTCGTAAAACCGCATGATCAGGCCAAAAAGCGTCGACTTGCCGCCACCGGACTGCCCGACCAACGCCGTGGTCTTGCCGGCCTCGAAAGTGAGGTTCATGTCCTGAATGACGGGCATTGCCCCCTGGTATCCGAATGTCACGTCCTTGAGACGGATTTCCCCCGGGCCAGAGGTCAGTTCCTTGGGCTCTGATATTTCGCGCATTGGATCGTCCTGATCCAAAAGTTCGAACATCAGCTCGACCGGGATCATGGCCGCCTCGATTGCGACGCGGGTGCGTGACAGGCGCTTGGCGGGCTCATATGCCATCAAAAGCGCCGTGATAAAGGACATCAGCTGTCCCGCCGAAGTGGGTTCGCTGCCGGCGATGCCCATGGTGCTGACGACCAGCACGCCGGCCACTGCAAGCCCGGCGAGAAATTCCATCATCGGGCTGGCAACTGCCTGCAGTTTCGCGATAGAGTTCGAGCGTTTTTCGACCGTTGTGATCGCGCTGTTCATACGATCGGCCATTCGGTCCTCAAGCGCGAACACCTTGATCACCTTGATCCCGTTCGATGTCTCTTGCATCACCTTGATGATTTCGGACAGCGATTTGAGTTCCGACTGCATGATGGCCCGAACGGCCTTCAACAGGTACCGCACCGTATAAAGGGCAACCGGACCGACGACGAAAAACATCACCGACAAAAGCGGTTGCTGATAGATCATCACGAAGACGAGCCCGACAAGTGTCAGCGCGTCGCGCACAAATGTCGTGACAATCACATCGACCAGCCGCCGGGCGGACTGTGCCCCCTTGGTCACGCGCATCAACAGGTTCGACGATTCCGTCTGCGCAAAGAAGGCGACACCGCGCTTCAGCAGCTTTTTATAGACCTTTTCCTGTTGCACCGCGATGATACGGTTCCCCGCCCGCGCCAGGAACACGGTCTGGACATAAGAGGCCGAGGCCTTGACCCCGAACAGGCCAATCACAACAAGTGCAACCACGTATACCTGGGACCGCATGTCGGGGTCCGTCATGGTATTGATGATGCTTTCCATCATCCAGGCCGTTCCGGCCGTTGTCACCGCGACGATGATCATGGCCCCCATCGCGACGCCATACAGCCACCCCTGGCTGCGCAGGCTGTCGCCCACCAGGCGGCCGATGTTACCGCTTCGCCACTTGCGCCAGGATCTCCTGATCATCTTATTCTCCGAAACTCGGTCATTTTTCGTCAATCAAGGTCATGCCAGCCGCCCCCGGCCAACAGCGGATGCCCCGGCATGTCAAAAAAACAGGGTTGGGCCTAGTTATGCGTGACCGGCCAAAGATTCCAGAGCTATGCGCCACAAATGACGCGATCACATGGAAAATCGCCCGCGCGCCACGCTGGATCAGCGCCAGATTGCCGTTCATTGTCGCCACACGACATCCCCCAGGAATATGTACCCTGCCCCGTAAATTGTCTTGATCAGCCGCGGGTTCTTGGGGTCTTCGTCCAGTTTGGTGCGCAGGCGCGAAATCCGCACATCCATGGCACGGTCAAAGCTTTCTCCGGCCGCCCCACCCAAGGTCTCTTGCATCTGGGCGCGGCTGATCAGGCGTTTCGGGCTTTCGAGAAACAGCCGCAGGACCTCGCCCTCGGCATGGCTGAACGGGGTTTGGTTGCCTGTGTCATCCTCAAGGACATAGCGGTCAAAATACGCGGTCCAGCCGTTAAAATCAGCCGTGTCGGAAAAGCTGCCCTGGGTTTTGGGCGCGCGCAGCCGCGCCCGGACCCGCGCGACAACTTCAACCGGGTCAAACGGTTTGGTGATATAGTCATCGGCACCCAGTTCCAGCCCGGTCACGCGGTCCTGAACCTGCGCCCGGCCCGAAATGATGATAACGGCCGCCCCCTGTTCCAGCGCCAGCCGATGAACCAGGGCCAGCCCATCCGTATCAGGCAGCGAAAGGTCCACAAGACAGACATCCGGCGTCACGCGTTTCAGCGAGGCTTCGAATTCCCGGGCACGCGAAAAGCTTTGCGTCCGAAACCCGGCATCTTCCAGGGCATCGGTGAGAATTCTCCGAATCTCGGGCTCGTCGTCAAGGATGGTTACCAATGGGTGCGTCATGAAGGAGCCTTGGAGCAGATCAACGCGGATAGTTGCGCGCGAGTAAACGGTTTGCGCAGGACCGGCGCAAGGGCCAACGCATCGCGAAACAGCGGGTCGCCATGTGGCAGCGACGTCATCAGGATACATGGCAGCCCTTCGGGCAGGCGCCGCAACAGGTCAATCCCCGTCGCCGCGCCCTCAAGCCGGATATCGGACAGGACCAACGATATATCGCTGACATCCGCCGCAAGGGCCGAGGCTTCGTCGGCCGAGGTTGCCTCGATCACGGTGAATTTCAGATCGACCAGCATATCCCTGAACTGGCTGCGCAGATCGTCGTTATCCTCGACCAGAAGCACCAGCCCGGTTTGGACCGGAGGCGCGGGCCGGTATGGCAGGCGCAACACCACCGAGGCACCCGAAGGTGTATTGCGCAGGTTCAGGTCCCCACCGGCAAGCTTGACCGTGTCATAGACCATCGGCAGCCCCAGCCCCGACCCCTTGCTGCCCTTGGTGGTGAAAAAGGGGTTCAATGCCTTGTCCAGCGCATCGGCCGAGAACCCCGGCCCCGTATCCGACACCGTGATCTCGACCCAGATCGTGCCAACCGCATGGGTGCTTATGGTGATCTGACCCGATGTCCCGCAGGCATCGCGGGCGTTCAGGACCAGGTTCAACAAGGCGTCCTGAACCATTCCGGGGTCCAGCATCAGTGCCTCATCCGGCAATGTGCTTACCACCGACAATCCGACACCACGCGGCAACGAAGGCGATGCAAGTATGCGCAGATCCTCAAGCAGGCCGCGCATGTCCGTTGCCTGTGGCTGTGGGGTACGGTTGCCGGTCATGTCGGCGATCCGGTTCAGCAACTGCCCCCCGCGGCGCGCCGTCTGCTGGGTCGCCGTCACAAGTTCGGTCGCCTCTTCCGACAGGTCCATTTTCTCAAGCTTGGCCTGCATCCCCAGGATGATAGTCAGAAGGTTGGAAAAGTCATGCGCAAGCCCGCTGGTCATCTGCGCGGCCATGGCGCGCCGCCGGGTCTGTTGCAGCGCAACCCGGGCTTGGGTTTCCTCGGTGATATCCACGGACATGACATAGACCCCACCCGCCTCATCGGGGGTGAAAGACACGCGGATCCGCCGCGAATCCTGGTCTTCGGTGAATTCAAAGACCGAGGGCTTGCCATCATAGGCCTGTTCAAGGTGGGGTTTTACCCGTGCAAAGGCCGATGCACCCAGTGCCTCGGACATGTGCAGACCCACGATATCGGATGGCCTGCCCGGCAGCACCGAGCTTAACCGGCGATTGGAATAATCATAGCGACCGTCGACATCCAGATGCGCGATATGGGCCGGCATCATCTCGGTTGTCATGCGTGTACGGGCCTCGATCTCGGTCAATTGCCGCTTGGCTTCTTCCAGCGCGGTAATGGTTGCCGCCAGCTTGCGGTTGGTCGCCGAAAGTTCTTCGGCGTGGCTTAGCAACTGCCCGGACAGTTCCTTGGAGCGCGCGCGCAGCAGGTCTTCGACCCGGCGCGTTCCGGTAATATCGGTATAAACCGCGACCCACCCACCGGCGGGCAGCGGTGCCCCTTCGATCGAGACCACCTGGCCATTGGGGCGTACCCGTTCCATGTAATGGGGTTCAAAGGCCAGGGCCTGTTCCACCCTGACGGCCACCAATTCCTCGATATCCTTGGCCGCCCCATACTCGCCCCGTATCGCCAGGAAGCGGATCGTGTCCCGAAAGGGCGCACCCGGCTGCACAAGGTGGTCCGGCAGATCAAACATTTCCTGGAACCGCAGGTTGCTGACCACCAGCCGCAATTCGCTGTCATAGATCGACAAGGCCTGCCCGATCAGGTTCAGACCGGCAGTTGTCATTGCCTTGATGCGCTGTTCGGTTACGTCCAAATCGTGCCTCTCTCCCCGTGGCAGACCTATCACCAGATGCGGCGCGGGTGTAGCGTTCTGACCTGCGACCTGTTGGCCGTCAGGCGCGCCGGCGGGCGATGATCCAAACCGGATGATAGGTCAGCGGCACGCCCTTGTCCGTCGCAAAAGCACGGGTATAGCCGTCGCAGAACGCCGCCAGGGTTGCCCGTGTCCAGACATGCCCTGCACGCCCATTGACGCCGGTTTCGCGCAAATGGCGCAATACGTCCGGCGGCGACCTGAACCAAAGACGGTGGCGTTCCTGCCAGAGGTCCAGAACCTCGACCGCGCCGCCGCCGCTTTGTTCAAGCGCTTGTGCCAGGTCTTCTGGTGCGCAAAGCCCGGGCGCCGCAGACTCCGAGCCCAAGTCGCGCAACTCGGCAAACTGGTCCCGCCCGAAACCCGAAATGGCCAGCCACCCGCCGGGTGCAAGAGCCCGCGCCGCGCGCTGCACGATTTCGCCGGGATCATCCAGCCACTGAATGGTCGAGGTCGACGCAATCAGGTCGGGGTTCCTGGGCCAATCGACGGCCCGGATATCGCCAACAAGAAAATCGGCGTTCCAGGCGCGGGCCGTTTCGACAGCTTGTGGCATCAGGTCGTTCAGCGTGGCAGAGCCTATGTCAAAACGCGCCTGCAAGGCGGCAGTCAAATGCCCGGTTCCGCAACCGATTTCGAACAGGGTTTCAAACGCGTCAGGCGCGCCCAGTTCTGTCAGCCGCGCGGCCAGCTGCGCGGCGATGCCAGCCTGCGGCCCGGCGGCATCATGATAGCTTTGAAAGCTGCGGCTAAAGCTGCGCTGCACCCGATCCGGGACCATTGCATTCATGCAAACCATCCTTTCCAGCTCTGACCGTCGCCAAAGGGCACATGGGGCGCATCCAGGCGGCGGACGACACTGGATTGCCCTTCCCAGGCGGTTTCCTGGGCCGCTGCCGGAATAATCCGGTCACGGGCTGAAATCCAGATGCGGTCAAACCTTGTATCTGGCGCCGGACCTCGGTCGGCGATGGCGCGCAGCTCGGCCTGGGTCGCTGAAATATCCAATTCGGGCGGTGGTCCTGACAGACCGGCGCGGCGGCAGAACCGGGCAAAGCTGGCCGGGGTCAGCCCGTCAGCCGTGGCCGCGACGATGTCAGGTGCGATCCCGCGCCGCTCATCTGCCGGAAACAGCGTGCCATTGACCGCAACGCTCTTCTCGGGCGTGACCCCTGCCCCGGCCAGCCAATGCGCCGCCGAAGCCACGCCGAAGGAATAGGCCAGCAAGCGCACCCTTTCATAGGCACCGATTTCTGGCAACGGGTCCGACAGATCGCGGTAATCATCGACAAACAAAACGTCGCCAGCCCCCGCAAGCGCGGCAAAAGGTGCAGGCCCCAGCCCCCAACCGCCGAATACCAGCGTCAGATTGGCGCCGCCTTGCCGGTCCAGCCAAAGCTTTCTCATCCGCTGTCCCGCGCCAGATCAACCATCGCAGCGGTAACACGGGTCAGCTCATCCGGCGATACCACATAAGGCGGCATGCAATAGATATTGCGCGCGAATGGTCTTAACCAAACGCCGGTTTGCGGGGCCCGTTCATGGGCGATGCGGGGATCAACCGTTTCGGCCATCTCGATCACGCCGATTGCGCCCAGAACGCGAACATCCACAACGCCGGAAAATTTCCGCGCGGGTTCAAGCTCGGCCTTCATCTGCGCCTCAATCGCCGCCACGCGCTGTTGCCAACTGCCATCCTCCAACAAGGTCAGGCTGGCAGTTCCGGCCCGACAGGCCAGCGGGTTCGCCATATAGGTCGGACCGTGCATGAAAACGCCGGCCTCGCTCTCGCCGATACCGCGCGCAACCCGTTGGCTGGTCACAGTGGCCGCGAACGAGATATGCCCGCCGGTCAACGCCTTACCCAGACACAGGATATCGGGGGTGAACCCTGCGTGGTCCATGGCGAACAGACGGCCGGTCCGGCCAAACCCGGTGGCGATCTCATCGAAGATGACCAGAACGTCATGGGCATCGCACATGGCCTTGGCTGCGCGCAGCCAGTTCGGGTGATAGAAATACATTCCACCGGTGCCCTGCACCACGGGTTCCAGCACAAGCGCGGCAATCCGGTCGCCCTTGGCCTCAAGCAGTTGCGCAAGGTCGGCCAGCCCGTTCTGCGTGTCATCATCGGGCCAGTCATCATGCAGGCGGATTTTGGGCCGGGGCAGGAAATGCTGGATCGACAACGCCCCGCGGAACAGACCGTGCATGCCTGTCACCGGGTCGCAGACGCTCATCGCTTTCCAGGTGTCACCATGGTAACCGCCACGGATCGTGGCGAACTCGACCTTGCCGGCGCGCGCATGGGCCATCTGGTACTGAACCGCCATCTTCATGGCGACCTCGATCGAAACCGAGCCGCTGTCGCAATAAAAGATCCGGTCCAGCCCCTGCGGCAGCATCGAGACCATTTTCTGGCCCAACTCAATCGCGGGTTTGTGGGTCAACCCGCCGAACATGACATGCGGCATGTAGTTTAACTGCTGCTGCATCGCCGCGGTGATCGCCGGGTGCCGATGCCCATGGATGGCGCACCACCATGACGACATCGCGTCGATCATGCGCGCGCCATCTTCGCGAAACAGATACACACCCTCGGCCCGGTCAATCAGGTGCATCGGTCCGGGGTCGGCGACATTGGTATAGGGATGCCACAGGTGGCGCGCATCAAATTCCAGCGGCGTCATAGGGCGCTCCTTATCCGGTCCATGTCGATCGATTGGAACGCGTTCGCAAGCGTATCGCGGTTCAGGTCCTCGATCCAGTCCAACCGCCCCAGATGCGCAACATCGGACATTTGGATGATCGTCTCTTCGACGGCGGGTTCGGGCGGGCCCGAAAAGACCACGCCGACCACCGGGCAGCCCGCGTTGCGCAAGGCCATCAGCGACAGTGTCGTGTGGTTGATCGTTCCAAGTAGCGTCCGGGCCACGAGGATAACGGGTTTTTGCCACTGGGCGAACAGGTCAAGGAAATAGGCCTTGCGCGTCAGCGGAACCATCAAGCCCCCTGCGCCCTCGACCACCAGCGGGCCCTGGACCTGCGGCAGCGCAAGGCGCGTCACATCAATCTCGATGCCCATATCCTCGGCCGACAAGTGCGGCGAGGCCGGCAGATCAAGCAAGTAGGTTTCGGGCAGGACCGGCTGGCCGGACAGGGCGGCGACGATCTGGCTGTCGGTGGCGTCTTCCAGACCGGACTGGACGGGTTTCCAGTATTGCGCACCAAGCGCCGCCGTCAGCCCGGCTGAAAACACGGTCTTGCCAATTCCGGTATCCGTTCCGGTAACGATCACTGTGCTCATGTCAATTCCGGTATCTGGCTGGCCATGGCCTCGAACAGCATGGTGATGTCCTCATTCGTCACGTTCCCGGTAATCGAAACACGCAGCCGCGAGGTTCCGCGTGGCACCGTGGGCGGGCGGATACCGCGTATGTCGAACCCTTTTTGCTGCAACGCCTCGGCATGCGACATCGTGGGTTCGTCGGCGCCGATCACCACTGGCAATATCTGGGAGGAAAAGCCGGTCAGCCCACATAGCCGCTGCACCTCGGCATTGGCGTGGGCCATACGGTCGCGCGCGTCGTGCGTCAGGCCGGGGTCGGTCTGCAAGGCGCGCAGCGCGGCGCGGACCAGAGCCGCGGTAAAGGGGGCAGGCGCGGTGGCGAAAATGAACGGGCGGGCCCGGTTGATCAGCGTTTCGATCATGGCGGCCGCGCCGCAGACCAAACCCCCGCTGGCCCCCAGCCCCTTGCCACATGTATGCAATGTCAGGACTTCCGCATTCAACCCGTGGGCCAGCCCCTGCCCCTGCGGGCCGAACACGCCGGTGGCATGCGCCTCGTCCACGACCAGAACGGCACCGTGGGCGCGGGACAGATCGGCAAGTTCGGACAGGGGGGCAAGATCGCCTTCCATCGAATAGACGCTTTCGACGGCAATCCAGACCTGCCCGGTATTGCCCCCGGCGTGCCACTCGGCAAGTACGCGGCGTGCGTCTGCCGCGTCGTTATGGGCAAATTCCCGCGTTTCGGCCCGACCAAGCCGCATGCCTTCATGCGCGCTGGCATGCACCAGGGTGTCATGCAGAACAAGGTCTCCGGCGGCCGGAAGCGTCGAGAAAATCGCCTGGTTCGCCTGAAAACCACCCCCCATGAACAATGCAGCCTCGGTCCCGAAGAACGCGGCGGCCTCGGCCTCCAGCGCCTCGTGTTCCGGGTGGTTGCCACGCAACAGCCGCGAGCCGCCAGACCCGAACGGCACGTTGCGATCCAGGGCATCCTGTGCGGCGGCAGCCATGCAGGGTGCCGAGGCAAGGCCCAGATAGTCATTGGATGCGAAATCCAACCCCTGACGCGGCGCAAGACGCCGCCGCCGGTGACGGGCCTCCAGCGCCTCAAGTGCCCGCGTCAACCTTGCGGTTGCCGTCATTCGGCAGCGTCCAGGCGCGCCTCTGTATCGGGCTCCATCGGCTGAATGCCCAGCTTGGCGAACAGCTTGGCATCGCTGCTTTCCTCGGGGTTTTCCGCCGTCAGCAGCGTGTCACCCGCAAAGATCGAATTTGCGCCGGCGAAGAAGCACATGGCTTGCATTTCATCGCTCATGTCGCTGCGCCCGGCAGACAGGCGCACATGGGATTTGGGCATCATGATCCGGGCAAGCGCGATTATGCGGACAAAGTCGATCGGATCGACCGGTTTGGCATCCGCCAAGGGCGTGTCGGCCTGCGGCATGAGCATGTTGATTGGCACCGAATCCGGCGCTTCGGGCAAGTTGGCCAGCGTGACCAGCATGTCGATGCGATCCTCGCCATTTTCGCCCATGCCCAGAATACCGCCCGAACAGACCTTCATCCCGGCCTCGCGCACGCGGTTCAGCGTGTCGATCCGGTCTGCGAACGTCCGGGTGGTGATGACCTCGGGGTAATAGCGTTCCGAGGTGTCGATATTGTGGTTGTAGTAATCCAGACCAGCGTCGCGCAGTTGCACGACCTGGGTGTCATCCAGCATGCCCAGGGTCATGCAGGTTTCCATGCCCATGTCTTTTACGCCCTGGATCATCGCCACCAGCGCATCCATGTCGCGCGCCTTGGGTTCGCGCCAGGCGGCCCCCATGCAGAACCGGGTTGACCCTGCGGCGGCAGCCTTGCGCGCCTCGCTCAGTACCCGCTCAACCTCGATCAGTTTCGACGCGCTGAGCTTGGAGCCATTGCGCGCGGATTGCGAACAATAGGCGCAATCCTCGGCACAGCCGCCTGTCTTGATCGACAGCAATCGGGACATTTGCACCTTGTTGGGGTCGAAATTCTCGCGGTGGACCGTCTGGGCCCGGTACAGAAGATCCATCAGCGGCAGGTCGTGAAGTGCCTGCGCGGTTTCGCGGGTCCAGGTATTCGATGTAGCCGACATTTTATAGATAATTTTTCCCGATGATTCAGATTTACTCGGGTTTATCAATAAAGGCGAAAAACGCAACATCCCTGATGCCACAGGCAGGTCCCTGCCCAAGGCGATTTCCGATACCGCCTTATCCGTGCAGCGGTTGGTTATTTGCTGCGCGATAGGCCTGAACATAGCCCCGCGCGACGGACCGCACTGCCCTGCCGATCTGTTCGTATGCCGCGTCAGGCAAGTTGGCAAAGGAAACCCGCGCCGACCAGCCCGGTGCATCAAAGCCGCTGCCGTTCAGCAGGACGATGCCGTGATCCTCGGCCAGCTTGAAGGCGATGTCCAAGGGGTGAACGTTTTTCTTGATCCAGGCAACGACATCTTCACCGACATATTTACGCAACCAGAATTCGAAATCGATGATCCCGTAATAGGCGTCATAGTGGTCGCCCACGGCCACATCGATCCCCATGGCTTCGGTCAGCATCCGGAAACGGCGATGCACCAGCTCCATGCAGGCGGTCTGATAGGCCTTCTTGGTATCGACCAGTTCGCTGAGCGAAAACAGGGTCATCATCACCTGCTGTGGCAGCGACAGACCGGCGGTATGATTCAGCGCCACGTCGCGGCTGTCAGCGACCAGCCTGTCGACAAACCGGATCTCGGACGGGGTCAGGCTGAGCGTTCCGTACCTTTTGTCCAGGACTTGCCGGATTTCGTCCGGGTGCTCGGCCAGTTTAAGGTCAAAGATATTGTCCTGTGCAACGACGATAACCCCCAGACGCCAACCCGTGCATCCGAAGTATTTCGAATAGGAATAGACCCCGATCGTGTTGCGCGGCAGGTATCCCATGACTGAGGTGAAATCATGCACAAAGGTGCCATAGACATCATCGGTCAGCACAATCAGATCCGGGCGGTGATTTTCAACCAGATCCGCCAGCTTGCGCAATGACGCAGTGTTCAGCGCAACCGAGGACGGGTTACCCGGGTTGACCAGAAAGAAAGCCTTGACCTTGGGGTCTTTCAGCTTGTCGATTGCCGCGTCGGTCAGTTGAAAACCGTCTTCTTCATCCGTTTCGACATGCACCGACGACAGGCTGTAATCCTCAAGCTCGGGCATTTCGAGATAGGGCGTGAAAATCGGCGTGCACAAGGCGATCGTGTCGCCCGCATTCAGCAGCCGGTTGGCCTTGAGCGTCTTGAAAATATAGCACATCGCGGCGGTTCCGCCCTCGACCGCGAACAGATCGAACCGGGCCTCGGGGCGCTGCCCGGAACACATGGCCCACATGAGGTATTCATGGGCGATGATCTCGTTGTGATGCAGGATGCGGTCGGGCACAGGGTAATTGTCGCCGATGATCGAACCCGTGAGTTCATGCACAAAGGCGTCCGCGTCGAAATCAAAGGCCGCAATCGCGTGTGCAACAAGCGTTTGCAACGTATCGACCCCGGGCATTCCGGCATTTGTCGCGGCCCAGGCCAGCAACCTGTCGTGGCATCCGGCCATCGCGGGCATACCACCCAGGCCCGCAGGATGGTCCATGACCCGTTTGGCCTCGGTCACCGCAAACTGACCCAGCGCAAAGAACGCCTCGCGCGGGCGCGTCGCCACCCAGTTGGGATTGCCGCGCCCGGCATTCAGAAAAGCACTGTTGGATTTTCGGGCTTCGGCGGATGCCAGTTGAATCAGTTCATCCTTGATTTGAAACGGGCTGAGCGCTTCGTAGTCGTGCAGCTTCAATCTATCCATGGGTCAAACCTTCCGGGTCAGCTTAAAATCAGAACGACGACCATTCCGAAGATGGTCAGCAATGTGTTGCCGATGGCATAGGGCATGCCGTAGCCAAGGGCCGGGATACGGCTTTGCGCGGCCTCTTGTATCATGCCAAGCGCCGCCGTCGTCGTCCGCGCCCCGGCGCATGCGCCAAACAGGATGGCGGGGTGGAACTTGAAGACATAATGCCCGACATAGACCGAAAAGATCATCGGCAAGGACGTGGCGACGATACCCCACAGCAACAGGGCGATCCCCGCCTGCTGCAGGCCCGCCACAAATCCTGGCCCCGCCGATATGCCTATCACGGCGATAAACACGTTCAGACCCAAGGTGTTCATCAACCACAATGACGGCGCGGGTATCCGGCCAAAGGTCGGGTGAACCGTGCGCAACCAGCCCAGAACCAGACCCGCCAGCAGGGCGCCGCCGGTCGTCGAAAGGCTGATTGGAAAGCCCCCCATCATAATGGCGAGCGTCCCTATCAAACCGCCAATGAAGATGCCCCAGCCAACAAAGGCCAGGTCAGTGGTATCGACGGGACGGTCGGGATATCCCAGCGCATCGATGGCTGCCTCGACATGGCGTTTGCTGCCTAGAATGGTCAGGATATCGCCACGGTGCAGGGCCGTTCCGGGCAACAACGGCAGCTCAAGCATGTTGCGCGTCAGCTTGGACACATAGACCCCACGCGATTCCGGCAGGCTGGCCAATTCTTCCAGCGTCTTGCCATGAAGCGCCTTGTTGGTGATCAGAACATCCAGCTTTTCTGACGGGATATTCAGCAGATCGGGCGCGTCGGCCTCTTTCAGGGTGGTTTCCAACAGCCCAACCAGATCGGCGCGCCGCCCCGAGAACATCACCACGTCGCCTGCTTGCAGGATCGTATCGGCATCCACCTCCAGGATCTCGTTGCCGCGCTGCAACCGTTCGGCATAGATGCGGACGCCGGGCAACAAGTCCCTGACCGGTTTGCCAAGCATGTCACTGCCGTCGGGGATCTCGAACGCGCGGGCTTCGATGGCGCGATAGGCCGACACGATGCCATCGCCGGATTCGACCGCCGCGCCCCCGCCCAACTTGGCCTCATATTCTTTGCACGCGGCCACCAGGTCGACACCGATCAGCCGAGGCCCGATCTTGGCAAGGATAATCGCCGAACCGATGGTGCCATAAATATAGGTCACCGCATAGGCAACCGGGATCTGGTTCGCATAGGTCTGCGCCTGTTCTGACGACAGGCCAAGCTGATTGATCTGATCGGTCGCCACCCCGATGGCGGCGGAAATCGTTTGCGAACCGGCATACAGCCCCGCGGCAAATCCCAATTCCAGCCCCGCGACCCAGGCAGACAGGACCGGCACGATCAGACACAAGGCAAGAACGCTGAGCGCAAACAGGACCTCTCGGGCGCCGTCCACCTTGAGACCGCGCATGAACTGCGGCCCGACCCCATAGCCCACCGCGAAAATGAACAGGATGAAAAACGTGGATTTGACGGCGGAATCGATCTGAATATGGGCCTGGCCAATCACCACGGCCGCCAGCAACGTTGCCGTGACCGTCCCCAGGCTGAAACCCTTGACCTTCCAGGGGCCAACCCAGAAGCCGATGCCGATAGACAGAAACACGGCCAGTTCGGGATAGTTTCTAAGTATGTTCAAAAACCAATCGAGCATATCTTACCTCACGTCTACAAGCTGCAGAGCGCCAGAGGCATCGCCCGAAAATTGCGAGGCCACCCCGCGGCACATATCGTTCACATTGCTGCACGCAAAAAAGCCGGTTCAATTGCACCGGAACAGGTAACTATGCCTGTACGATACCCTAAGCCCGCATCATGTCTAGGTTTTTTGCCAAGCGCGAATTGGCCGCGGACTTAACGTCGGTACCGCGGTTGGGACCTGGGCCCTTGCGGTGTCACGGAACAAAGCGACAGGGTGTGATCCATGTTGCACATGCGGTGGCGCAGCATCACCTGCGTCAACCGGGCCAAATCGGCTTGGTATTCAGGGCGGCCTGCGACATTCTCATGTTCTCCGCTGGCGCGGTGATCGAACAGCATCGGCGGCAGATCCGCAGCAAATGCAACCAGCGTAAACCGTGCATCCCGCAGGATCGACAGACACGAACAGCTGTTGTCGGTACCCAAAGTGCGTTGCCAGATCGTCGGGTTTTCTGGCTCGCCGAAATCCAGCTCGCTGAACGTGTAACTGCGCCAGTCATCAGGCACCTGTCCCTGCAACAAAGGCAGCAGGGACCGGCCGTCCATTGAATTGGGCACGTCGCACCCAGCCCATTCAAGAATTGTCGGCGTGATGTCGATAGATTCGGTCGGCTCTTGCACAATGCGCCCGGCCTGCGCCGCGTTGCCGGGCACCCGGATCAGCAGCGGAGTGTGATAGGCCGCGTCATAAACGGTCATCTTGCCCCAGGCATGACGGTCCCCCAACATCTCACCATGGTCGGCGGTGATCACCAAAAGGGTGTTTTCATACTGCCCGCAATCCTTCAGCTCGGAAATAACCCGTCCTATATGGGTGTCCACCTCGGTTGCCAGCCCCAGGTAGATCGCGCGCAATGTCTGGATGACATCATCATCTGCGTTAAGTTTTTCAAAGCCGTGCACCATGTCCCTGGCTTGAAAGTTTTCCAAGGCAGGGCCAAAGAAGGGATGAACCGCGCGTTCGTCATCCAAACGGGGCAACCGGTCGGGCAATGGCAAAGTGGCCGGATGGTACATGGTATTATACGGCGCCGGAGCGACCAGCGGGGGATGCGGCCGGATATATGTCAGATGCGCAAACCAACCGTGCCTTTCCTGCGACCGCATTGCGCTCAGGAACGCATCAGTCAAGAAGGCGGTATCGCTGTCTTCGGCCCGGTAAAGCGCCGGGTCGGTCAGAGCAGGCGCGCCACCACCGGGCGCGACCGGTTTGTATATGTCCCAAAACTGTTCAACCGCATAGCCCGCTCGCCTTAGATGATCCCGCCAGTCCCGAGAGCCCTCGAACTGCATCTCGACCACTTCGTCGAACCCTTGCATGGGGCATTCATAGGACCTCAGGATTGGGTCGTTGGCGTCGTACACGCGCGGGTCCGCCGATGTATCGGTATATCCGAACAGCTGCGGAACATAGCCCGCCTTGCGCATCTCGGTCGCGATGTTGGGCGTATCGTGGCGCAGGGGCGTTCCGTTGCGCACCGACCGGTGGTTCATGGCATATTGACCGGTCAACAATGACGCGCGGGACGGACCGCATGGGTTGGTCACTGAATAATGGCGCGCAAAGCTGACCGCGTCGGCCATAAAAGCCCGAAGGTTCGGCAGGTCGACATGCGCGGACAAAGCCCCGGTCAGGCAATCGGCCCGCAATTGGTCGATAACGATGAACAAGACATTGCCAGCCGGTCTCATGCCCCCGCCCCCTGATCCCTGCCATCCGGTTTGGGATGGACTGTGGCGAGCTTAGCGGCCTCGTGCAACATTTTTGAAACGCAAAACCAGCATGCCGGGATCACCCCGAGATGCTGGTTTGACGCGCTGCGATCCGCGGCGGAAACGGGCAGGTTATCAGTCCAGCTCGTACTTGGTTTCGTAGTTTTCCTTAAGCGCCGGGTCCTGATCTTCCTTGCGCAGCAGGCAATTGCCGACCGCCAGAACCTCGATATCCGTGCCCATGAAACAGCGGAACGCATCCGTTGGCGTACAGACAATCGGCTCGCCACGCACATTGAACGACGTGTTCACCACCAGCGAGCAGCCGGTCAAATCCTTAAACCGTGAAATCAACGCGTGATACTGCGGGTTGGTGTCCTCGTGAACGGTTTGGATACGCGCCGAGTAATCGACATGCGTCACAGCCGGGATGTCCGAGCGTTTGACATTCAGCTTGTCGATGCCAAACAGGGCGTTTTCCTCATCCGTCATCTTGCGGCGGATCTTTTCCTGCACATCCGCAACAATCAGCATATAGGGGCTGTCGCCATCCAGTTCGAACCACTCGGCCACGTCTTCGCGCAGAACCGACGGGGCGAAGGGGCGGAAGCTTTCCCGGTACTTGACCTTGAGGTTCAGCGTCTTCTGCATGCTTTCGGATCGCGGGTCACCAAGGATTGACCGGGCACCCAAGGCGCGCGGGCCGAACTCCATCCGTCCCTGGAACCAGCCAACAGCCTTGCCATCCGCCAAAGCCTGCGCCGTCTGGTCGATCATCTCGCCGTTCTGATAGGTGGTGAACTTGGCACCGACCTGGGTCAGTTCGCGCGCGATATCGTCGTCTTCATAGCGCGGCCCCAGATACGAGCCCTGCATCTGATCCCCGGCCTCGACCGTCCGCGGGTTGCCCAGTTCCTGGTGCCATGCCGCATAGGCCGCACCCAGGGCGCCACCGGCATCGCCGGCAGCGGGTTGAACCCAAAGATTGTCAAACGCGCCATCACGCAGGATCTTGCCGTTTGCCACGCAGTTCAGCGCAACGCCGCCCGCCATGCAAAGGTTGCGGATGCCATGCTCGCGCGCCAGATCGCGGGTGATCCGCAACATGATTTCTTCGGTCACGGCCTGAACCGATGCCGCAATATCCATGTGGAACTGCGTCAGCTGTTCGGATTCCGGCTTGCGCACGGGTTGACCAAACAGGTCCTCGAGCGCCTTGCTGGTCATGGTCAGGCCACTGGTATAGTTGAAATATTTCTGATTCAGGCGGAAAGAACCGTCCTCTTTCAGATCAACCAGATTGTCCAGGATCAGGTCCTTGTATTTGGGGTCGCCATACGGCGCCAGGCCCATCACCTTGTATTCGCCCGAATTGACCTTGAACCCGGTGTAATAGGTAAAGGCCGAATAAAGCAGACCCAGCGAATGCGGGAAATGCAGTTCCTTGACCATGGTCAGCTCATTGCCGCGCCCGATCCCTACGGTCGTGGTGGCCCATTCGCCAACCCCGTCAACGGTCAGGACGACCGCATCCTCGAACGGCGAGGGGTAATAGGCGCTGGCCGCGTGGCTGACGTGGTGTTCTGCGAACAAAAGCTTGTCGACCGAAAAGTCCGGATCCAGCTTGCGCAACTGCTTGGCCAGAAGGTCCTTGAGAAACAGCTTTTCGCGCAACCATACCGGCATCGCCATGCGGAACGAGTTGAAGCCCTTGGGAGCCACCGCAATGTATGTTTCGATCAGCCGTTCAAACTTTAGAAACGGTTTGTCGTAAAAAACGACATTGTCCACTTCACGCAGCGACACGCCCGATTCTTTCAGGACATAGTCGATCGCAAGCTCCGGGAAACCCGGATCATGCTTCTTGCGGGAAAACCGTTCTTCTTGTGCGGCCGCGACAATCTTGCCGTCGCAAAGTAGGGCCGCTGCGCTGTCGTGATACAGCGCAGAAATGCCTAGAATATAAGTCATGGTATCAGAACAACGTGTAGATGAATGGTGCGATAGCCGAACCCTGGCTGACTACGATCAGACCGCCGAATACGCCCAAAACGATGAGAATAGGCAGCAGCCAGAACTTTTTTCTGACCTTCATGAACGACCAGATTTCCGAAACGAACGTCACGCCATGTACTCCTTACTTCAAAACTGTTGTTTCATGCTGCCGGGCTGATCGGTGCGATTAACCCAGTAACTTTGCATTGAACTATCTGTTTTAGTTGACAAAAGGTCTTTTCCCAGAATTCGGACCACCAGCCCGAAAGGGACAAAAGTCGTTATGAAAACAAGGAACATGACGATGGGCGCCACAATAGCCCCCAGCAACATGCCGAACTTGAACCACAACCGGTTTGGAACGCGCAGCGTCTGCGGCGCGAACAGCGTCAGCGCCAGAATCACGGCAGCAATTGCCAACGCAATCCACCGGACCTGCCCACCACCCCAAACGGGCCACAGGGCAATAATCAGGAAAACTGCCGTAAAGACGTAGCCAAAGCCTCGCTCTGACCCAATTTCAACATCAACGTTAGCGTGATGATCAGCCATTTAACACAACCAAATAAACTCAACTGGAAACACTGGCGACAAGATAACACCAAAGACGGGCGACGCAAACAGTTTGCGCGTCTTATCGGACATGTTTCCGCCCTCGGTTGCGTTTTTTGGGCGTGCGGGCCCGCATTCGCCCATCATCGCTGATTGGACTGTCACCCAGCCGCAATCAGTCCCGCGGAAATCCCGGTTTAGTTGAACAAACACGTTGCAGTGGGCCACGGTTTCACTTCTGATACGCGCATGACCACGCCAACGATTTCAACCGAGCGCGAAGCCAATGGCACGCGCATCACGATTTCGGGAGAAATGCTGACGCAATCGCTGAGCGTCGTCGAACCTGCATTTGAAAAGATCCAACCCGAAACCGGGCCGGTGACATTCGACATGTCCGGCGTTGATGCGCTTGATACAGGCGGGGCGTGGCTGATCGCCGATCTGGCGCGGAAGTACACCCAGGCAGGCGCGGACACCACGTTCACAGGGCTCAGGCCCGCGCATTCGACACTTTTGCGGACCGTTTCCGACAACATGCCCGACCAGGCCGGAACCGAAGCCCCCCCGCGCGGGTTCGTAAACTGGGTCGGGCATGTCGGGCAAAAGACGGTCGGCGCTTGGAAAGATACGCTGTCGATACTGGGATTTCTCGGGCTGACCCTGCACCGGCTGGCGCGGACGATTGTCATGCCCTGGCGTTTGCGGCGGGCCGCGTTGTTTTCCCAGATGGAAGAGACCGGTTTCAAGGCCCTGCCCATTGTCAGCCTGATGGGCTTTTTGATCGGGGTCGTCCTTGCGTTCCAGGGCGCGACCCAGCTGAAACAGTTCGGGGCCGAGATTTTCGTGGTCGAACTGATTTCGATTTCCGTCCTGCGCGAACTGGGCATCCTGTTGACCGCGATCATTGTCGCGGGTCGTTCGGGATCAGCCTTTACTGCATCAATCGGGTCGATGAAGGTGCAGGAGGAGATCGACGCCATGCGCACGCTTGGCCTTGACCCCATCGAGGTGCTTGTCATCCCACGGGTGCTGGCCCTGCTGATCATGCTGCCCATTCTGGGCTTTGTGGCAGACCTGGCCGGGCTGTTCGGCGGCGCTCTCATGAGCTGGATCGACCTGGGCGTCAGCCCCGGCATGTTCATAACCCGGCTGAAGGAAAACACCGGCGTATGGCAACTGGCGGTCGGCATGATAAAGGCGCCGTTCTTTGCCCTGGTAATCGGCGTCATTGCCTGCTGGCAAGCCATGCAGGTCAAGGGATCAGCCGAAAGCGTCGGCCAGCGCACGACGGCCTCGGTCGTACAGTCGATTTTCATGGTCATCGCCATCGACGCCCTGTTTTCGATCTTTTTCTCGGAGCTTGGGGTCTGACATGGACGGAGCACCCCAACAACAGGCCGCAAACCCCCAGGCGCCGCGCGATGCGGTGATCCGCGTCCGGGACCTGACCAACCAGTTCGGGACCCAGGTCGTGCATGATGGCCTGAACCTGGACGTCTGGCGCGGCGAGGTCCTGGGCATCGTTGGCGGCTCGGGGACCGGTAAATCGGTCTTGTTGCGCACTATAGTCGGGCTGAACCGCCCGACCGCTGGCAGCATCGAGGTTCTCGGGGTCGACGTTCTCAACGGTCCGGAACAGGAACGGCGACGGATTGAACGGCACTGGGGCGTCGCCTTTCAGGATGGCGCCCTGTTTTCCTCGTTGACAGTTCTACAGAACGTCATGGCCCCTCTGCGCGAACATACCGGGCTGAGCGAGACGCTGATGCGCGCCTTGGGGTCCCTGAAAATCAGCCTTGTGGGGCTGCCGCAACTCAGCTGCGGCAAATTTCCGTCCGAACTGTCGGGCGGCATGCGCAAACGCGCGGCTCTGGCGCGGGCTCTCGCGTTGGACCCCGAAATCGTCTTTCTGGATGAACCGACCGCCGGGTTGGACCCGATCGGCGCCGCCGCCTATGACGAGTTGATCGGTGAACTGCAGCAAGCCCTGGGCCTGACTGTCTTTATGGTCACACATGACCTGGACAGCCTTTATGCCATTTGTGACCGCGTCGCAGTGCTTGCAGAAAAGCGCGTGCTGGTGGAAGGTCCGATACAAGAGATGGTCAAGGTCGATCATCCCTGGGTCCAGGAATACTTCACCGGCCCCCGAGCCCGCGCGGCGCAACAGAAAGGGCAGGACAGGTAGAGGCGATGGAGACGCGAGCGAATTACATCCTGATCGGCGCATTCACCCTGGCAGGCATCCTGGGGGCGTTCGGCTTTTTCCTGTGGCTGGCCAAGTTCGAAATCACCCGCCAATACGCGTATTACGACGTATTGTTCGACAATGTGTCGGGACTGTCGGCCGCGGGCGGCGTCAGCTATAACGGGTTGCCCGTGGGACAGGTGATTTCCCTGAACCTGGATGATGACGACCCGTCAAAGGTCCGGGTTCGTCTTGAGGTCGACGCCGATATTCCTGTGACGACGGATACCATTGCACAACTGCAATCACTAGGCGTGACCGGCGTCAGCTATGTAGAGCTGTCGGGCGGGTCGCCCTCGGCCCAGCGGCTGGCCCAGAACAGTGTCATCAAAAGCAAACGCAGCGCGATCCAGTCCCTGTTTGAAGGCGCACCAAAGGTTCTGGACGAGGCCGTAACGCTGCTGGAACAGCTCAACAAGGTGGTGGACGACAAAAACCAGAAAGCGGTCAATGACATTCTGGACAACCTGGCATCGGCTACCGGCAAGCTCGACAAGACACTGACCAGTTTTGAATCCGTCGCCAGCGATATCGGCAACGCCGCCCAGGATATCGGTGCATTTTCCAAACGATTGGACCCGTTGATCGAAACCGCCCAAACCACCCTGAAGACCGGGTCAGAAACGCTGGAGTCGGTAAAGTCAGCGTCACAGGCCGCCACAGGCGCGCTGGACGAGGCGAAAACCACACTGGCAACCGCGGACCAGATCATGAAAGAAGATATCCGTCCCTTTATCGAACGCGGCACGCAGCTGGCCGAACACCTGACACAATTGTCAGAACAGGGCGGTGTGACGCTGGACGTCATCAATGAAACCGTTCTGAACGCCAATACCACGATGGGGTCGATCACATCGGCAATGGACTCGGCCAAGGGCACGCTGGCATCGGCCGAACAGGCGTTCAATGCGGCCAATCGCGTGATGGACCAAGATATCACCCCGGTCGCCGAAGACATCCGCAAGGCCGCCAACCAGGTTGCCGAGACCGTCGCCAACATCACCGAAAAGATCGACAAAGTGTCCGACGACGTTCTCAGCGCGTCAAACTCTGCCTCTGAACTGCTTGGAACAATCGACGGCATTGTTCAGAACAACCGGCGGCAGATGTCCGACTTTTTGCGGGTCGGCCTGCCCCAGTTCGTTCGCTTTATCGAGGAATCGCAACGCCTGGTCATCAGTCTGGACCGGCTTGTGGACAAGGTCGAACGCGACCCGGCGCGTTTCTTGCTGGGCACCCAAGCATCGGAGTTTCGCCAATGATTAGGTCCGTTATCCTGACCTTCGTGATGGTATCACTGGCGGGTTGCGCCGGACTGGGAACGCTGAAACAGGCGGCGCAACCCAACGACCTGTATCTGCTGACACCAAAGAGCACCTTTTCATCATCGCTGCCGCGCGTGCAGAAACAGATCGTGGTGCAGGAACCGACCGCGACGGCGGCCGTCAATACCGATCAGATCGCGGTTCAACCCACGCCGTTGCAGGTCCAATATCTGCCACGGGCCCGCTGGGTCGACCGGGCGCCGATCATCGTTCAGTCGCTGATGGTCGAAAGCTATGAAAACAGCGGCAAGGTCGCCGCTGTCGGGCGCTCGACCGTTGGTCTCAGGGCCGATTACGTGATCGTGCCGGACCTGCGCGAGTTTCAGGGGATTGTCGTCTCTGAAACCGAAAACGGCAAAAGCGTGCGTATCGAAGTGCGTCTGAACATCAAGATCATCGACGAGTTCGAAGACAAGATCATCGCCTCGAACTCGTTCCAGGAAAATGTGGTGGCGGTCAGCGACGAGACCCCCGATCTGGTCAGGGCCTTTGACGAGGCCCTGGGCGATACCATGCGCGACGCGGTGGAATGGAGTGTCCGCAAGATCAACGCCCACGCGGCCAGCAACCCGCGACCTTCCCTGAACTGACCCCAGTGGGGTTGAGGCCGCCCGGACATGGCGGCCCCTGTTGCCCTCATTTGGCCAGAGTTTCGGCCAGCCGCATGAGTGTCACCGCCTCGGCCCGGTAGCCGAACGGGTCATCCCCCCTGGCGTCCGAAGCCAGCGCGATTGCATCCGCATAGGTCCAACTGCCCATGTAGTCGCCTGCGCGCAGCAACTGCCCGAACCCGGCAATGGCAAAGGAAAACGCAACATCCTGGGTCAGGCTGCCCTGCCCCGGCAGGATCGGTTGTTCGATCAGCTGGCTATGATCTGTGCCGGGCAATTTGTACCGCATCTTGAAAAACCCGATTTCGGCGGTCCCGTCCGCCGCGACATCCCCGGCTGTGTAACGCAGCGGCCCGTTGCGGATGGCGTCCGACCCGATCGGCGTCACTTCGTAGATCGCGGTGACGGTGTGTCCCGCGCCGATATCCCCGGCATCGACTTTGTCGTTGGTGAAATCCTCGCGGCGCAGCGCGCGGGTTTCATATCCGATCAGGCGGTATTCAGCGATCTGGGCCGGGTTGAACTCGACCTGAATCTTGACGTCATTGGCGATGGGGAACAAGGCACCGGTCAATTGATCGACCAGAACTTTCTGCGCTTCGGCAAGGGTGTCGATATAGGCCGCCTGCCCGTTTCCGTTCTGGGCCAGCGCCTGCATCGTGGCGTCATCCAGATTGCCCCTGCCAAAACCCAGGACACTCAGGTACGTTCCGCTGTCGCGCTTGTCGGCGATGAACGCCTTGAGCGTTTCGGGGTCCGACAGCCCGACATTGAAATCGCCATCTGTCGCCAGCAGTACACGGGTGACCTCACCCTGGGCGGCCATGTCTTCGGCAACCTGGTAGGCTTGCTGCAACCCGGCCTGACCCGCAGTCGAGCCTCCGGCCTCAAGCCTGTCCAACGCGTTCAGGATCGTGTTGCGATCAGACGCATTTGTGGGTTCCAGCACCTGCCCGGCACTGCCCGCATAGGTCACGATCGAAACCTGGTCGTCGGGTCGCAATTCCGCCAGCAGCAGGCGAAAGGACTGTTTCAGCAAGGGCAGTTTATCCGCATCCTGCATCGACCCCGAGGTATCGATCAGGAATACAAGGTTCAACGGCGGGCGATCCGCAATGACCGGCCTTTCGCCCTGCACCCCGATATGCACCAACTGCGTTCCATCATTCCAGGGCGTCGGCGACACCGTGATTGTCGGGCGAAACGGATGATCCCCTTCGGGAGCGGGGTAGGAATAAGGGAAATAATTCACCATCTCTTCGACCCGGACCGCATCGCGCGGCGGCATTTGCCCATTCATCAACGAGGCGCGCACCACGGCGTAAGAGGCCGTATCGACATCAATCGAAAAGGTCGAAACTGGGGTCTCTGTGGTAACATGCAGCGGGTTTGCCTGCGCATTGGCAAAAGCCTCGGCATTCTGCTCTGGCATGGGTGCCGGTTCCAGCGCAAGACCCGCCGCCGGAGCGGCAAACCCGGTCAGGCCGGAAACGCTTTGGTTCGGCGCGACCACCCCTTTGCGCAGCGCCGGGGCGGGTGCCCCAAACTCTTCCACTACGACCGGAGCCTCGGCCATAGGCGCATCGGCTAGCCCTTCGGCATCCGCGGATTGCAACGTCGCGCTGTCCTGTTTCGCGACCCCCGGCAAAGGCTGCTGCGGGATCGCGCCACGACTTTCGGTCCACGACCCCGGGGGCAGCAAGCTGTCCCGCGTCTGCGGGACGATCATGATCATTGCGACGGCGGCAACCGCCGTTGTTGCGGCCAGGGCACCGCGGTGCGACAGGGTATTCAGCATGGATCTTGCTCCTTTTGTCAGGCGGGCGAACGGGCCGCGCTTGACAATAGGACGGCGGTCACGCGCCGATCCTTGGGCCGCTTCAAAATTTTCCTGCGCCCGCGCAAGGTTTTCGGCCTTGCGCCGGGTATCAGGTGTCGGGGTTGCTGCGGCCATCAGGGCCTTGAGGTCATCGAGCTCATCACTCATCCCATAAGCTCCTTGTCTTTCAATGCACGCAAACGTTTTCTGACCTCGGACAATCGCCAGGAAACCGTTCCTTCGGAAACACCCAGAACCGACGCCGCCTGTGCGTGGGTCATGTCATCCTCAAGCGTCAGGGCCAGGGTCTGGCGCAGGTCGTCCGGCAGATCATTCATGGCCTGTTGCAGCCAATCCAATGCCGCCGCCGCCTCGGCCTGTTCGGACCGTCGCATCAGTTCCACGTCACCCCAGCCCCTGGCCGCACGGTCATGACTGGCCTGCCGCCGCCGGGCATCCTCGGCGGCGTTTACCACCACGCGGTACAGCCAGGTTGTGAATTTCGATCGCGCCTGAAACCTGGCAATCTTGGCTGGCAGGGCCGCACAGATATCCTGGGTCAGGTCCTCGGCCGCCTCGACCCGCCCGGTCAGCCGGAAGGCAAGGCGAAATACACGGTCGTAATGCCGTGCCAACAGGGTCGCAAAGGCCTCTGCGTCCCCGCCTGCGGCCGATCTGGCCAAATCTTCATCCGAAGTCATCATCCGCATCTCGGTATATAAGACGCGAGCCACTTCCCGATCCTTGGCCGAACCAGAGAAAAAAATATTGCGGACCGTCAGAAATGTTTCGCCGAGGCCGTCTGCCAATCGGCCGCAAAGGCCGCCGGAACCGCATCACCAAGCAACGATTTGTCGTCGATAAGGGTGTAGAGCTCGGCATAAGAATGCTCTTTCTCGTCCGATGTACGGCGGCGAATGTCGGCAGGTTCAAGCTGGGAAACCGCGTCCTTGCCCATCGCGCCCAGGATCTCGCAAAAGCTTTCGACCGTTGCGGCGTGATAGCGCGCCACCCGGATGCGTTTCTGCGGCACGTTCACGGCCCGGCCCCGGATCGGGTCCTGGGTGGCCACGCCCGAAGGACACCGGTTGGTATTGCAATGCAACGCCTGTATGCAGCCAACGGCAAACATCATCGCCCGCGCCGCGTTGCACATATCTGCCCCCAGCGCACATTTTTCGATCATGTCATACCCGGACGCCACCTTGCCTGAACAGATGATCCGTATCTTGTCGCGCAACCCCACGCCGCGCAGGCAGTTGTTGACGAATATCAGCGCCTCGTTCAGGGGCATGCCCAAACGGTTGGTAAATTCCACCGGTGCCGCGCCTGTGCCGCCCTCGGCCCCGTCAATGGTTATGAAATCCGGCAGGATACCGGTTTCCAGCATGGCTTTGCAGATCGCCATAAACTCGGACGGGCGACCGATGCACAGTTTGAAACCGACAGGTTTGCCGCCCGACAGGCTGCGCAGGTGCTGGACAAAGTTCATCAACCCGGTCGGGCCATCAAAGGCGGAATGGGTCGGCGGCGAGATCACATCCTCATGAACCGGCACCCCGCGAATTTCGGCTATTTCTTCATCAACCTTGGCGGCAGGCAGCACCCCCCCATGTGACGGCTTGGCCCCCTGCGAAAGCTTGATCTCGATTGCCTTGACCACATCCTTTTTTGCCCTTTCAGCAAACAGGGTCTCGTCGAAACCGCCCTCGGCTGTCCGGCAGCCAAAATACCCGGTTCCGATTTGCCATATGATATCTCCGCCTTCGGCCAGGTGGTGTGGGGACAGGCCGCCTTCGCCGGTGTTATGCGCAAAGCCCCCATCTTTGGCCCCGCCGTTTAACGCCTTGATCGCATTGGCGCTGAGGGCACCAAAGCTCATTGCCGAGACATTCAATCGCGAGGCCAGGTAAGGTCGCTGGCATTGCGGCCCGCCCAGCTGCACGCGTTTTTCGGTATCGGGGACATGCTTGGGCGCCAGTGAGTGATTGACCCGGTGATACCCGCAGGCCGTGATGTCGTATTGGGTTCCAAACGCCTGCGTATCCTGCTGGCCCTTTGCCCGCGAATAGACCAAGGCCCGAATGATCCGGTTATAGGGCCTGCCGCTTTCGTTGGTTTCCACGAAATACTGCCGGATTTCAGGGCTGACAAATTCGAGCATGTACCGAAAATGGCCCAACACCGGATAGTTGTTCAGAACGTTGTGCTTGGTGGTCAGCATATCATACAGCCCGATCACCGCATAAGGCACCAGGACCACCAGCAACCAATAGGCCGGGGGCCACATGGTACCCAGCAAAACGGTCAGCGGCAGGCCGACATAGGTCAAAATGTAATAAAGCCTGCGAACGATCATTTTCGGTCCCCCTGGGTTGCGCGGTTCCGCGCGGCCTTTGGTCCTGGTTTGCGCGCCAATTCACCCCACCATCGGTATTGGATCGGGCCAGCGCGCCGGTTGCCTTGCAATCGTTGAATAGGTTGAACTGGAATTGCAAGCTTTTGAACCGCTTAGGCCGCGTACGCGCGTATATGTGAACCCCGCCTGATCTGCTAACAGGATGGCGGCGCGCTTGATCAGGGTCACCGCTGCATGTATGCCAAAGGGCGACACGATCAACGCGGGATCAACACCAGTGGCGATATCGGCACCGGCATTTGCCAGGGGGTCCTTGATGTACCTGGCCGTTTTTGTCGGGGGCGCCGCCGGGTCACTGCTGCGCGAAGCCTTTTCGTTCCCCATCCCCGGCCTTGCGGTCCTGACCTCGACCTTTGGCATCAATGTCGTGGCCTGTTTCATCCTTGGCTGGCTTTATGCGATCCGGCATAGGGTGCACGCCCATGTTCTGCATTTTGGCGCAGTTGGGTTTTGTGGCGGGCTGTCCACCTTTTCGTCCTTTGTGGCCGAGCTGGAGCGCATTGCGACCTCTGCCGGGTGGATCGTGGCGGTTGCCCTCTTGGCCGAAATCGCCGTGGGCCTCGGCGCCGCGATTATCGGCGAAGCGATCGGACGCCGCTATCATGGACGGAATGCACCACCATGACCGAGATGTATCTGCACGCCATGTTCGGCCTGGGCGGCGGGCTGGGAGCGGTCCTGCGGCACTGGCTGGCCCTGCGAGTCGTTCACGACCTGCCCTTTGCCACATTGTTGGTGAACGTTCTGGGCAGCCTGGCGCTGGGTTTGTGGATCGGGTATCTCGGCGGGTCCGCCGAGATGGGAGAAGAGGAAAAGCGCCTGGTTTTTGGCTTTTGCGGCGGCTTCACCACGTTTTCAAGTTTCGCCTACCAATCCCTGCAACTGCATCGCGAACGCACCATCGCGCTGGCTGCGGGGAACATCCTGCTCAGCCTCGTGCTGTGTTGGCTGGCCTTGTGGCTGGGGCTTTTCCTGACAGGTTAATGGGCCGGCACCCCTGCCTGCGTGCCCGGTTCAGGGGCGCGGCAGAACAGCAGCAGCGGAATGGTCGCCAGCGCCAAAAGCCCCAGGTTGTTGAACACGGTCAGATAGGAAATCAACTCTGCCTGCCTTGAAATTTCTTGCGCCAGGATCGATGCGCCCTCGGCGCTGTCCGGCGTCAGGCCCAACGGGCTGAGATAGCTTTGGGCGGCAGGGTTGTATGGCGTCACGTTCCGGGTCAGGTCGGCCGTGTTGATCTGCAATCCGCGCACAACCCAGGTGCCAACCACCGAAATCCCGATAGACGATCCCAGTTGGCGGGTTACGTTGAACAGACCCGATGCCTCGTCCTGCCGGGCCTTGCTGATACTTTCAAAAGCCAGGATCGACATCGGAACAAAGACCAGGCCCATTCCCAACCCGCTGACGACACCGGGCCAGGCAAGCTGCCAGAAACTGGCGTTCATGTTCAAGGTGCCCAGCATGAAATTGCTGACCGCGATCAGGAACAGGCCAATCCCCGCAAGCCAACGAGGATCAAAGCGCGACACCAGAACCGCTCCCGTCAGAACCATCGACAACCCGGCGGCAAACCCGCGCGGAATGAACAGGTGGCCCGATGCAATGACCGGATAATCCAGAAGGTTCTGAACAAAGGTCGGGAAAATCGCGATGCTTCCGAACAGTGACATCGCGAAACCGGCGATGATCAGGTTCGACAGGGCAAAGTTGCGATCCGCGAACAGGCGCAGGTCAACAACCGGGGATCTGGTCGTCAGGCCGTGCACGACAAAGGCAAAGGCCCCAAGAACGGCGGCAATCACGGCAACCTGAATGACATGCGACGACAGCCAGTCCATGGTTTCGCCCTGATCCAGAACGAATTGCAGACAGCCGATTCCGATGGCCAGAAAGGCCAGGCCTTTCCAGTCGATGCGGATGTCTTCGGTCTTGTCATCCGGCAACTCTCCGGCCAGCAGCAGCAGGGCCAGCGCCGCGACGGGAATATTGACGAAAAACACCATCCGCCACGAGAAATACTCGGTCAGGATCGCACCCACGGTGGGGCCCAGCACCGGGGCCACCACGACACCCAGACCGAAAACGGCCATCGCCTGACCCCGCTTTTCGCGCGGAAAGGCATCAAACAGGATGGATTGCGACAGCGGAATAAGGAAAGCGCCGAACATGCCTTGCGCCAGACGGAAGGCGACGATGGTCTCTAGGCTCCAGGACAGGCCGCACATGACCGACATGACGGCAAACCCGGTGACCGCCGTCAGGATCAACCGCCGCCGCCCCACCCGCCGCGCGACAAAGCCGGTCAGGGGCATGACCACCACAGCGGACACGATATAGCTGGTCAGAATCCAAGTGGCCTGATCCGTCGTCGCCCCAAAGGCCGCCTGAATATGCGGCAGCGCCACGTTGACGATGGTGCTGTCCAGAACTTCCAGAATGGCGCTGAACACCACGGCAACCACGATGACCGGATTGACCCGGCCTTCTGCGGCTGCAGACTGCGTCATTGTGCGGCCTGCGGTGCCGCGGTCGTATCCACGGTGACCTTGCTGCTGCCACCGACGCGCAGCGCGGCATCCGTGGCATCAAGCCGGATGCGCACCGGGAAACGGCGCGTGACCTTGACCCAGTTTCCGCTGGAATTCTCGGACGGCAGCAGCGAGAACGTGTCCCCCGACCCCCGCCCGATCGAAGCGACCTGTCCGGTCAGGGTCACGCCGGGCAGCATGTCCACATTGATCTTGACGGGTTGGCCCGGACGAATTCTGGGCAGCGCGGTTTCCTTGAAATTCGCATCGACCCACCAATCGTCCGACTCGACGATGGAAAATTGCGGTGCATTGGCCGAGACCGACGAACCGGGGCGCAGCGTCAGGTTGGCGATCCAGCCATCGGCCGTTGCATAAACCTTGGTCCAGGCCAGATCCGCCTCGGCGATGCGCAGCTGCGCGCGGGACGACAGAACCGCATCCCGCTTGGCCGCCAAACCGCTTTGCAGGGCCAGCAAGTTGGACTGGTTCGTCGTCAGCCGGGCCGAGGCCTCGGCGAAATCGGACATGGTCTGGTCAAGCGAGGCCTGCGCCAAATCCCCGTCCGAGAACAGCGCTCGGGCGCGTTCCAGGTTCGAATTGGCGGTGTCAAAGGCCGATTGCGCGCTGTCCACTGCCGCCTGGGCGGATGCTATTCCCGTTCCATAGGATTCGGCCTGTTGAATGGCGCTGTCCAGGTCTGCCCGTGCCTGATCGACGGCGGCGCTGAACTGCGTATCGTCGATGGTAAACAAAAGCTCTCCGGCTTTGACGGGCTGGTTCTCTGATACCAGAACCTGCGATACCTGACCGGTCACCTGTGCCGCCACATAGATGATGTTCGCGCCGATATAGGCGTCCTTGGTCGACGGAAAGCGTTCCTCGTGCCGCCAATACAGGAACAGCGCGGCGCCAATCCCGGCCAGCAGGGCGATAACGGCAAGACCTTTGAGCGATTTCATCCTTAACCTCGTGCTTCTTCCCGCCGTAGGGCGTTACATGACGTGCATATGCATCCGGTGAGCCAGGTTGCCCAGGATCCAAACGGTTCCGCAAATGATGATAAGCAGCACAAGCGTTGAGAACAGGACCAGGTCCAGGTCTTCACGGCTGCTGCGCCGCCGGTCGATATGCAGAAAATAGACCAGCTGCACCACAAGTTGCGCCAAACCCAACAGGCCGATCGCAAGGTAGACGCCCGGCGTTTCGATCCCGAACCGATACGCAATCGCAAACACCGCCAGGGTCAGACCCAGCGAACCGCCAAAGCCGATCAGGTACCTGCGCCGTTCGCGCCGATGCATCTCAGACCGTCTATCCATAGGCCAAACCTCCGAAATAAACGATGGTGATGATACCGATCCAGATCAGATCGAGGAAATGCCAGAACAGGGCCAGCCGCACGACGCGCGACTTGATCCGGTCCGTCATCCCCATGACCCGCAGCTGAATACCCAGAACGATCAGCCACAAACACCCGGCGGCGACGTGCAGCCCGTGCAACGGCACCAACCCAAAAAAGGCCGAAAGAAAGCCGCTGCGTTGCGGCACGCCCCCCTTTTCGGCCATCGCCATGAAATCGCGCACCTCCAGAACAAGAAAGCTGAGCCCAAGAACAAGCGTCACCGCGAACCAGAACACAATACGCACGCGCGGCAGGTTGTATTTCAGCGCCAGCATTGCAAGCCCGACGGTCAGGCTGCTGGTCAGCAGGATAAGGGTCTGCGCAAAAATGCTGTGAAGATCGAACAGTTCATGCGGGCCCGGACCGCCCGCCTGGGCGTCGATCATGGTGATATAGATGGCAAACATCAGCCCGAAATAAACCAGGTCGCTCATCAGAAAGACCCAGAAGCCGAAAGTTACGACCTCGGTCGCCTTGTGCGCACTGGCGTGGCGCTCCCCCAGGTTGATCCCCGGATAGCTGTGTGTCGGCGCCCGCTTCATGTCGCTGGCTCCAGGTCAGGGCGGGCCAGGCCGCGGTTGCGCGACGTTGTTTCGTCGTCGCGGTCGATTGCTGGCGCCTGGCGCACCTGCTCAAGCCAGGCTTCGTGTGCCTTGCGCACCTCTTCGGCGGGGATGGTCAGTTCGGTGCTGCTGTCGAAGCTCCAGAATATGATCGCCAGAATGATCAGGACGCTGGCAAGGATGGCCAGCCACCAGATCCACCAGACCAGCGCGAACATCCAGACCCCGCTGAGGACGCACAGGATGAACCCGATGCCCGTATTGCGGGGAATGTCTATGTCCTCATAGGCGGCAGGGCTGGGATAGGCGGCCCCGCCTTCCTTTGCCGCGGCAAACTCATCCCGGTCCGAAACGCGCGGAATGATCGCGAAATTATACGCAGGCGGCGGCGCCGGGATCGACCATTCCAGCGTTCTTCCGTCCCACGGGTCGCCTGCGGGGACGCGCGTCCGGTCCCTGTCCCGGATCGAGACCCACAATTGCACCAGGACCGACAAGAGCGCCCCCAGAACCACCAGCGCACCGATCAGTGCGACAATCATATAGGGGTGAAAATCGGGATCTTCCCAGCTGAACGACCGGCGCGGCATGCCCAGCAGACCGACGAAATAGAGGGGCAGGAATGTCAGCATGAAACCCAAGGTCCACAGCGCCACGCTGACCCGGCCCCAGCCTTCGTTGAGCCGAAATCCAAAGGCCTTGGGAAACCAGTAATTATATGCGGCCAGCAATCCGAACAGCACGCCGGGCAACAGGACATTGTGGAAATGCGCCACCAGGAACAGCGTGTTGTGAACCTGATAATCCACCGTCGGATTGGCCAGGATCACCCCGCTTAGCCCGCCGATGACAAACAGCATCAAAAAGGCCAACCCGTACAGCATCGGCACCGAGAACCGGATGCGCCCCCGCCAAAGCGTCGCCATCCAGTCATAGACCTTTACCCCCGTCGGGATCGCAATCAGCATCGTTGCGATGCCGAAAACCGCGTTGATCAGGGCGCTTTGGCCCATAGTAAAGAAATGGTGCAGCCAGACCGTAAAGGACAGGATGGCAATCGACATCGTCGCGATCACCAGCGAGTTGTAGCCGTAGAGGCGCTTGGCGGAAAAGGTCGCGAAGACCTCGGAATAGATGCCATAGGCCGGCAGGACCAGCAAATAGACCTCGGGGTGGCCGAATAGCCAGAACAGGTTGGCATAATTCATCATGTTGCCGCCCAGGTCATTGGTGAAAAAGTGGAAATCCAGATAGCGATCGGCGGCCAGCAACAAGGCCGCAACCCCCAGGGGCGGCATCGCAAACACGATCAGGATCGAACTGCAGATGATCGTCCAGCAATACATGGGCAACCGCATGAACGTCATGCCCGGCGCCCGCAGCTTATAGATCGTGACCGCAAAATTGATGCCGGTCAGCGTGGTGCCGATGCCCGACACCACGATGGCCCAGATCCAGTAATCAGGCCCCACACCGGGGTTGAACGCAGCACCCGTATAGGGCGGATAGGCGGTCCAGCCGCCGGTCGAGAACTCGCCCACGACCAGCGACACCATCAGCATCATGCCAGCGGACACCGTCAACCCCAGGCTGATCTGGTTCATGACGGGAAACGCTACATCACGCGCGCCGATCATCAGCGGCACGACGTAATTGGCGATACCAAAGACAAAGGGGACGGCCACGAAGAAGATCATGATCGTACCATGCGTGCTGAACAGCTCGGCAAAATGTTCGGCGGCCAGGAAACCGTCGCCCGGCCCCGCGGCCTGTTGCGCGCGCATGACGACACCTTCCAGCACGCCACGCGCCAGCATCACCACGGCAAAAACGACGTACATGATACCGATTTTCTTGTGATCCGCGCTGGTCAGCCAGTCGCGCCACAGCGGCCCCCACAGGCGAAACCAGCTTAGCAGCGCCACAACGACCACGACGCCGACAACGACCACCGCTGCCGCGGCATTGGCGACGATCTCATTTGTGCCCGGATGCCGGATCAACGCGGCGACCGGGAAAGAATCCCAGGTCAGGCGGCCAAAGAAACCTTGGTCCTGGGTGATCATTCGCCTGCCTCCTGTCCGGTTGGCGTTTTGCCGAAATCCGCCGTGCCGGGCTGATCGTGAACGGCCAGAGCGGTGCCCCTGTGGTACCGGCCAAGGATCGTGTGAAACAGGTCGCCGTCATCCAGCCTGAAATACAGGGCATTGTCCGGCATCTTCTCTGTCCCCAAGGCGGCCTGAACCTCGGTCCGGTCGGTCCGCATGGCAAGGGTCCGATATGTGTCGCCGTCCAGAAGGATACCATTTGCCCGCACGGTTTCGACCCAACCGTTGAAATCGTCCTGCGTCATGGCTCGGGTTTCGAATTTCTGCCCGGTAAATCCGCGCCCGTTATATTGCGTGTTCTCACCCTGCATCACGCCCGGAGTGTCGGCCACGAGGTGCAATTGCGTCGTCATGCCCGGCATCGCATAAATCTGGCCCGCCAGCGCCGGGATCATAAAAGACTGCATAACCGTGTCGGTGGTCAGCGTCAGGGCAACCTGCCGTCCGGTGGGCATGCCCATTTCACCGACACTGGCTATCCCCAGTTCGGGGTAGATGAACAGCCATTTCCAGTCCAGCCCAACAACCTGCACCTGAACGGCAGGTCCCTCTCCAAACGGCGCGGCATAGGGATCAAGCCTATGCGTGGCCTTCCACAGATAAATCGACAGGACCACCACAATCGCGACCGGCACGCCCCACATGAGAAATTCCAACCCGGCTGAAAAATCCCAGTTCGGCGCATATGTGGCGGCACTGTTCCTGCGGCGGCGATACCGCCACGCAATCAGCGGTACCAGCACAAGAACAGGGATAACGGCGATCAGGATCAGCCAGGTGGCCCGCAACATATGGGTTTTCTGTACAGCCGCGATCGGGCCCTGCGGGTCCATAAAGCTGTCGCTGGCACCCATAACCGGGCCTGACACGGCCAGCGCCACAAGCGCAGCCAGCATCGGCACTGACCAATTGGACCTCTGGGTTCTTGCCAAGGTTAACAATCCTTCGATGCCATCTGTTGCACCCAACTATCAGCAGTGCCTGAAAAACCTCAAGGCTTTTCCCACCCGTCCGCCAGACCCTGTTGACTTGGCCGCGCGGGCGCGTGACTTTGCAGCGATGCGTATGATCCTGATCACCCTTGGCCTGATCTTGATGGCCAGCGCCGCACCCGCGCAAAGCCGGGCAGATGTGGAACAGCAATTCCAGGACTGGCTGACCCGCACGATCTGGCCGCAAGCCCGCGCCAAGGGCGTTTCGCGCGTGACCTTTGACAAGGCCTTTGCCGGGGTTTCTCTGAACTGGGACCTGCCGGATCTTGTCCCGCCCGGAAGCACAGCCAAAACACCCCGGAAACAACGCCAGGCCGAATTCGGTGCGCCGGGGCGGTATTTCAACGCAGGCTCTGTGCAAGGTGCAACATCTGTTGGCCGCAAGATGGCCAGCAAGCACGCCAAAACCCTGGCACGGGTCGAAACGGATACCGGAGTGCCTGGCCGCATTATACTTGCCATCTGGGGCCGCGAAAGCGGCTACGGGCAGGTGCCGATCCGCCATGATGCACTCGAAGTATTGGCAACCAAGGGGTTCATGAGCACACGCGCCGCGTATTTCCAGGCCGAGCTGATCGCAGCGCTGGAAATAGCCGAGGCCGGCCACCTTGGCGGCCGCTCCATGAAAAGCAGCTGGGCCGGGGCCCTGGGCCAACCGCAATTCATGCCCACAAGCTTTTTGTCCTTTGCCGCGGATGGCGACCACGATGGCCGGGCGGATATCTGGAATTCCCAAGATGACACGATTGCCTCGATCGGGAACTACCTGGCCCGGCATGGCTGGGTCGCGGGGCGTGACTGGGGGTTCGAAGTGCGGGTTCCGGCCAGTGTCTCTTGCGCGTTGGAAGGCCCCGACCAGGGCCGCCCGATCCGCGAATGGGCCGAAATGGGCCTTGCCCGCGTGTCCGGCAAACCTTTTCCTGCACATGAACGCGACGGCCAGGGGTTTTTAATGATGCCCGCCGGGCGGAACGGGCCCGCTTTCGTGGTGACGCCCAATTTCTATGTCCTCAAGGAATACAACAAAAGCGACCTCTACGCCCTGTTCGTGGGTCATGTCGGCGACCGGATTCAGTATGGCGTCGGCGATTTTGCCGGGCGCTGGGGCAAGGTCGGCGGACTGTACAGGTCGGATATCGCCGCGATGCAACGCGCGCTGGAACAGCAAGGGCATGACGTCGGCGGGGCCGATGGGCTGCCCGGCTTCAAGACCCGCCGCTCGATCGGGCGCTGGCAGGAAGCCACCGGCCAGCCGGCAACCTGTTTTCCCGAGGCGGCCATGAAAGCCCATCTGGTGCCTTGACGAAACAGCCGCTTTCAGGGGCGATTCGGGCCGCGACGCGCGATCCGCCGCGAGCACCGTGCGCCTGCAGCATAGTAAAATTGTTACAGTGCAGCGGCCGGTCCTAACAAAATTTCGGTGACGTCGCGGCGCAAGGATCGAATCTACCTTTGGTTGCTAAAATGACAACCAAGCCTTTAACCGTGGACAAAATAGTGCCACCCTCGCTGCCAGTGAAAGACACCTTTCGCGACCACTTCACCGAATGCACTCTAAAAGGCTGCTCTGCAGTGTTCCGTCCAGATGGCAATTCCAGTCCCTGACCTCGCCGGTTTCCGGCAGGAATACGGGCGCGTTGCCTTTGTGGTCTGACCCTTTCGATGTGCAATTTTGGTGCAAAAAATGGGAGTAGAAAAATGAACACATATATTCGCTATACACTGGCGGGGCTGTTGTCCTCGACCATCATCACCGGCGCAGCCTTCGCCGCCGGAACACATCCCGAAACCGGCGAGGCGCTGGCGGATGACCAGACCTTCACCTATCGCATCCTGGACGAACACAGCTCGGTCGACCCGCAGGTGGTCGAAGATGTTTCCGGCGCAGAAATCGTGCGCGACCTGTTCGAAGGCCTGATGAACCAGGACGAAGACGGCAACCTGGTTCCCGGTGTCGCAACCGGCTATACGACCAATGACGCCAAGAATGTCTATACATTTACACTGCGCGATGACGCCAAATGGTCCAACGGTGACCCGGTGACCGCAGGCGATTTCGTCTTTGCCTGGAAACGCGCAGTCGATCCCGAACTGTCCTCGCCCTATGCCTGGTTCATGGAGCTGATGTCGATCGAGAACGCCGCCGAAATCATTGCCGGCAACGCATCGGTTGACGATCTTGGTGTCAAGGCCATCGACGACAAGACACTTGAGGTCACGCTCAGCGCGCCGCTGCCCTATTTTCCGCAGATGACCACCCATTCGACAACCTTCCCTGCCCCGCAGAAAGTGATCGAAGAATTTGGCGATGCCTGGACCAAGCCTGAGAACATCGTATCAAACGGTGCCTATGTCCTGACCGAGCATCTGCCGCAGGAACGTTCGGTCCGCGAACGCAACGAAATGTACTGGGACAACGAGAGCACCATCATCGACAAGGTCGTGGCGCTGGTCATCAACGATGAGAACGTCGCCCTGACCCGCTATCTGGCCGGCGAGCTCGACCGGACCGAAGTACCTGCAGGGCAGTACCCGCGCCTTAAGGAAGAACACCCCGACGAGGCGATCAGCTTCCCGCGGCTGTGCAACTATTACTATACGTTCAACCTGTCCGACGGCGGCCCCGAGGCGTTCAAGGACCCGAATGTCCGTCAGGCCCTGTCGCTGGCGGTTGACCGGGCGATCATCACCGAAAAGGTGATGGCAGGCGGCCAGCCCGAAGCCTATACCTTTGCCCCCGAAGCAACCGCTGGCTTTACTGTTCCGGATGTCGAAATGGCGTCGATGAGCCAGGCCGAGCGGGACGAATTGGCCAAGGAGCTGTTGGCCGAGGCCGGTTTTGGTCCCGACAATCCGCTGAGCTTTGAAATGGTTTACAACACATCGGAAAACCACAAGAAAGTTGCCGTGGCGCTGAGCCAGATGTGGAAACAGAAACTGGGCGTGCAGGCCGAACTGGCCAACATGGAATGGAAAGTGTTCCTGGAAGAGCGCGGCAACCAGAACTTTGACCTGGCCCGTGGCGCATGGTGCGGCGACTATAACGAAGCCTCAACCTTCCTGGACCTGCTGCAATCGGACTCGGGCTATAACGACGGCAAATTCGCCAACCCCCGCGTCGACGAATTGCTGGCCGAAGCCAAAACATCGGATGATCCCGCCCCGCTTTATACCGAGGTCGAGCGTATCATCGCGCAGGAAACACCTGTGATCCCGATCTATCACTATGCCGGTGTCTACATGATGGACAGCGATGTCGGGAACTGGCCAGTGAACAATGTCGAGCAAAACTGGTACTCGAAGAACCTGTACAAGCTTGCCGAATAATCCACTTTGACACGCGCCCGCCCCAAGACCGTCTTGGGGCGGGCCAATAGACATGGGGGCATGTAATGCTTGCCTACAGTTTGCGGCGTTTGCTGGCCGCCATTCCGACGATCCTGTTGTTGATTATCGCCTGCTTCTTTCTGATGCATTTTGCGCCCGGCGGGCCATTCACCTCGGAACGGCCCCTGCCGCCGCAGGTTCTGGCCAATATCGAGGCGCGGTACGGCCTGGACCAACCGCTGTGGAAACAGCTTTGGGACTACCTGTACAATATCGTGGTGCATTTTGATTTCGGACCGTCCTTCAAGTTCAAGGACCGCGACGTCAATGACATCATCGCGCAAGGTTTCCCGATCTCGCTGACCTATGGCTCTTTGTCGTTCCTGTTCGCGACGGCTGTCGGTGTCAGCCTGGGGATCGCCGCAGCAATCCGCCACAATACCTGGATCGACTATTTCGCCGTCGGCCTGGGGATCGCCGCGCAGGCGCTGCCCAACTTCATCATGGGCCCGATCCTGATCCTGACCTTTACCCTGTGGCTGGGTTGGTTGCCGGGCGGCGGCTGGAACGGGGGCCAGTGGCAATACCTGGTCATGCCGGTAATCGCGCTTGCCACCTCGTATATGGGTTCCATCGCGCGGATCACCCGGTCATCCATGCTTGAGGTTCTGAACTCGAACTTCATCCGCACTGCACGCGCCAAAGGTCTGCCGACCAGAACCGTGATCTGGCGCCATGCGCTAAAGCCCACATTGCTGCCCGTTGTGTCCTATCTGGGTCCGGTTTTTGTCTACGTGCTGACCGGCTCGGTCTTTGTGGACATCTATTTTTCGACCGGCGGCCTGGGTCAGGCCTATGTCGGGTCGGCCCTATCCCGAGACTATGCGGTGCTGCTGGGGGTCACGATCCTTTATGGTGTGCTGACCGTTCTGGTGAACCTGCTGACCGACCTGGCCTATGCCTGGTTCGATCCGAAAATCCGATACTGAGGGGCAGGCCAATGCTTGGAAAATCACAAAAAGCCGCCCATCTGGCCGAGGACATCACCGATTTCACGGTCATTCAGGGGCGATCACTGTGGCAGGACGCGCGTATGCGTTTTGTCCGCAACAAGGCCGCGATGGCCAGCGTCTTTATCTTGGCGCTGATCGTTCTGTTCACCATCATCGGTCCGTATTTCGCGGCCTGGAGCAACGAAGAGATTGATTGGAACGTCATGGGCGACGTGCGCGGAATGGGTATGCCCTCGGTGGAAAGCGGGCACTATTTCGGCGTCGACGATCTGGGGCGCGACCTTTACAGCCGGGTTATACAGGCGACGACGACCTCGTTGTTGGTAGGCCTGATCGGGGCCGCAACGGCGCTGATCGTCGGCACCTGCTATGGCATCGCTGCCGGTTATATCGGCGGGCGCACCGACAGCGTCATGATGCGCTTTGTCGATATCCTGCTCGCGATTCCGGCAACGCTGGTGATCATTCTGCTGCTGGTCGTGGCTGGGCGGTCCTTCTTCATGCTGTTCATCGCGCTTGGTGCGGTGGGTTGGCTGACCATGGCCCGGATCGTCCGGGGGCAGACCCTGACACTGAAAAACCGCGAGTTCATCGAGGCCGCGCGCGCCGCGGGTGTCAGTGAGTTTACCATCATGTACCGCCACATCCTGCCCAACCTGCTGGGCGTGGTCATCGTCTATGCCTCGCTTCTGGTGCCCGAGATGATCCTGACTGAAAGCTTCATCTCGTTCCTTGGCCTTGGGATATCGGAACCCTACACCTCGCTTGGTCGGCTGATCGCCGAAGGGGCCGGCACCATGAGCTATGGCACCCTGTGGCAACTGATGTTCCCGCTGTCATTCTATGTCACCATCATCATCACGATGTTCTTCATCGGCGATGGTTTGCGTGACGCCCTGGACCCGAAGGATCGCTGATATGAGTTTGTTCTCCGTCAAGGACCTGAGCGTCCAGTTCGACACCCCCGATGGCGTGGTCGAGGCCGTCAAGGGCATCAGTTTCGACATCAATCCCGGCGAATGCCTAGGTATCGTGGGCGAAAGCGGGTCAGGCAAAAGCCAGACCTTCATGGCCGCCATGGGCTTGCTGCCATCGGCGGGTCGCGCGTCTGGTTCGGCCATGCTGAACGGCAGGGAAATCCTGAACCTGCCTGTCGGCAAGCTGAACAAGATCCGCGGCTCGGATGTGGGCATGATCTTTCAGGACCCGCTGACCGCCCTGACCCCGCATTTGCGGATCGGGCAACAGATGCGCGAAGTGCTGCAGGTTCACGAAGGGTTGCAGGGTACGGCCGCACGGGCGCGATGCCTGGACTGGCTGAACCGTGTGCGCATCCCCGAGGCTGCGCGTCGTCTGGATCAGTATCCGCACGAACTATCGGGCGGAATGCGCCAACGGGTGATGATCGCAATGTCGATGCTGTGCAACCCCAAGCTGCTGATTGCCGACGAACCTACGACCGCGCTGGACGTAACCGTTCAGGCCGACATCCTGGACCTGATGGTGACCCTGCAACAGGACGAAGGCACGGCAATTGCGCTGATCACCCATGACATGGGCGTCGTCGCCCGCATGTGCGACCGCATTCAGGTCATGCGCAAAGGCGCCTTCGTCGAAGCCGGTGACACGCGCGAGATCTTCCGCTCGCCCCAGCACGACTATACCCGGACGCTGCTGGATGCGATGCCGCGAATTGATGCGGGCGACGCGCCAAAACCCGTGGATGCGGTCGACGAACCGCTGCTGAAGGTCGAAGACGTCAAGGTTCAGTTCCCCATCCATGTGCCGGGCGGGTTGTTCGGGCGCACGGTTCCGCTGCGGGCCGTGGATGGCGTCAGCTTTGACATCCGCAAGGGCGAAACGCTGGGCGTCGTGGGCGAATCCGGGTGCGGCAAGTCCACATTGGCCCGTGCCGTCCTGCAACTGATCGAACCCAGCGCGGGTAATGTCAGCTGGCTGGGCAACCCGATTGTCGGGCTGAAACGGGCCGAGCTGAACAAGTACCGCAAGGACTTGCAGATCGTGTTTCAGGACCCGTTGGCCAGCCTCGATCCACGCATGACCATCTCGACCTCGATCGCGGAACCGCTTAAGACCTACCGCCCCGACCTGACCGAGCGCGAACGCAAAGCACAGGTGACCCAGATGATGGAAAGGGTCGGCCTGGATGCCGCAATGATCAACCGTTACCCCCATGAATTGTCGGGCGGTCAAAACCAGCGCGTCGGGATTGCCCGTGCGATGATCAACAAACCACGGCTGATCATCTGCGACGAGGCGGTCTCGGCGCTGGACGTGTCCATTCAGGCGCAGATCGTGGAATTGCTGCGCGAGCTTCAGCAGGAATTCGGGCTGTCGATGATCTTCATCAGCCACGACCTGTCCGTCGTTCGCGCCGTCTCGAACCGGATCATGGTTCTGTACCTGGGCCGGATCGTCGAGCTGGGCGACGGCGAGGTGATCTGTTCCGAACCGGTTCATCCTTATACGCGGTCGCTGATCTCGGCCGTTCCGATTCCGGACCCCGATGTCGAGCGCAACCGCCAGCGGCTGAAGCTGCCGGGCGAATTGCCTTCGCCCATGGACCCGAAGGCGGCATTGCGGTTCCTGCCCAGCCGGCTGGCAGCCGGGCAGGATGACTATGTACCGCAACTGGATCAGGTCGCGCCCGGCCATTTTGTCGCCGAACACGACCCGCTGGAAGAGATTCTGAATCGCTCCTGACCGGGTGCCCCCGACCGCAGTCGCGGGTCGGGGGCCACTTTGCCGCGACGTGTCCGACCCAGAATGACAGGCACAAACCCGCCGACAGAGCGGCCCAAAGCCGGAACCTGCCCGAAACCCGTGCAGGCTGGCGGATCATTGCCCCAAAGGGGCCGACGGGTTTTGACTTCACCCCGACAAAATGCCACTTTTCAATACGTTCGGACCAGGGAAACTCTGTAACATTGAATGATGCGGCAACGCCGCATATGAAAAACCTGAAAGCACCGCAATTTCCGGACGAAATACGAATTTGAGAGGTCACATGTCACGCAAGGTCACCAAGGCAATTTTCCCGGTTGCGGGTTTGGGCACACGGTTCCTTCCAGCAACCAAATCGGTCCCCAAAGAGATCATGACCCTGGTCGACCGGCCATTGGTACAATACGCCATCGACGAGGCCCGCGCCGCCGGCATCACCGAGTTCATTTTTGTCACCTCGCGCGGGAAATCGGCGCTTGAGGATTATTTCGACCACAACCTGGTGCTGGAGCAGGAGCTCAAGAACAAGGGCAAGGACAAGCTGCTTGAGACGCTGAACGCGACGAATATGGAAAGCGGCGCCATTGCCTATATCCGCCAGCACAAGGCCCTGGGCCTGGGCCATGCGGTATGGTGCGCACGGCGCCTGATCGGCGACGAGCCTTTTGCCGTCATGCTGCCTGACGATGTCATTGCCGCAGACAAACCCTGCCTTCAGCAGATGATCGAAGCCTATGAGGAAACCGGTGGCAACATGGTTGCCGCGATGGAGGTGCCCCCCGAAAAGACCAGCTCGTACGGTGTTCTGGACGTGGGCGACAATGTCGGCACCGTGGTCCGCACCAAGGGCATGGTCGAGAAACCGCAACCCGAGGATGCCCCGTCAAACCTGGCCGTTATCGGGCGCTATGTCCTGGGCCCGTCGGTCCTTTACAACCTTAATCAGATGAAAAAGGGCAGCGGCGGGGAAATCCAGCTTACCGACGCGATCGCAGAAGATATCGGAAACGGCGTTCCGGTTTTCGGGTATCGGTTCAAGGGTCAACGCTTTGACTGCGGGTCGAAATCGGGATTCCTGCGCGCCACGGTCGCCTTTGCACTGGCCCGCGATGACCTGCGCGACGACCTGAAAGAGTACCTGCATGATATTGTTGCAACGGACCACGCCGCACAATGAGCGAAGGTGCTTCACCTTTCCGGTGATCATTGCGATATGCTGAGACAGGGCATCCAAAGAGCAAAAGCATAATGAGCAACATTTATCCTGTCATTCTCTGCGGTGGGTCGGGCACCCGCCTGTGGCCGCTGTCGCGCAAAAGCTATCCCAAGCAGTTTGTGCCGTTAATCGGTGAAACCAGCCTGTTGCAGGATTGCGCCGAGCGGATGCGGGGGCCGTCTGATGCGCCCTATGCCAAGCCTTTGATCCTGACCAATGAAGCGTTCCGGTTCATTGTTACGGAACAACTGACTGCAATCGGTGTAAGCCCCGGCCCGATCCTGATCGAGCCTGAGGGCCGCAACACTGCGCCCGCCGTGCTGGCGGCCGCAATGTACCTGTCGGAAAAAGACCCTGACGCGATCATGCTGGTTGCGCCGTCCGACCACGTCGTACCCGACAAATCCGCCTTTCACGACGCCGTAGCGCGCGGCAGCCAGGCTATCGCGCAGCGGGGCGATCTGGTGACCTTCGGCATTACCCCGGATCGTCCCGAAACCGGATACGGGTATCTCAAGCTGCGCCATGCACCGGACCAGACCGGAACCGCCGTCCCGCTGGACCGGTTCGTCGAAAAGCCCGACCTGGACCGCGCAAAATCCATGGTCGCCGACCAGAGCTATCTGTGGAATTCCGGCATTTTCCTGTTCGCCGTGCGCGACATCATCGCCGCGTTCAAAGCCCATGCCCAGCCACTGATGGCACCGGTCAGCGCAGCCGTCGCCAAGGCCGAAGCCGATCTGGGGTTCTTGCGCCTGGACCCTGCCGCCTGGAGCGATGTCGATGACATCTCGATCGACTACGCGGTGATGGAAAAGGCCGACAACCTTAGTGTCGTGCCCTATGCCGCAGGCTGGTCGGACGTGGGCAGTTGGTCCGCCGTGCAGGAACTCAGCCATCCCGACGCCAACGGGGTCGCCGAAACCGGAGAGGTCACGACCATAGATTGCAGCAACGTGCTGGTGCGTTCGGAATCCCCCGCGCAAGAGGTCGTGGCGATGGGTCTGGAAAACGTCATTGCAGTGGCCATGCCGGACGCTGTGCTGGTGGCCAGCATGGACAAGGCACAGGACGTCAAACAGGCCGTAACCGCGTTGAAAGCCAAGGGTGCGAAACAGGCTGAATCGCTGCCTGTCGATCACCGTCCCTGGGGCTGGTTCGAAAGCCTGGTTGTCGGTGAACGGTTCCAGGTCAAGCGCATCCATGTCCATCCCGGCGCGTCGCTGAGCCTGCAGTCGCACCACCACCGATCCGAGCACTGGATCGTTGTGGAAGGCACTGCAAAAGTCACCATCGACGATGACGTCCGGCTGGTTTCGGAAAACCAATCCGTCTACATCCCGCTGGGTGCAGTGCACCGGATGGAAAACCCCGGCAAGGTCCCGATGGTTTTGATCGAGGTCCAGACCGGCACCTATCTGGGCGAGGATGACATCATCCGATACGAGGACATCTATGCCCGCAAGTGATGGCTGGATCAGGCCGCTGTCCTGAGACCCGAGAATCACTGCGCGGCCAATGGCGGCACTAGAATTTTTCCAATGCCGCGAAAAGCGGGCCATTGTTGCCCGCTTGGAAACCAGACCTTTCCAAAAAATTTATCGGGTGTTCTGCCTCTTCAGGCGGGATTCAGGGCCGTGACGGCAGGGTGGCGCGCAACGACATTGTCGGACCGACAGCCACAGGAGGATGCCCGTGTCACAAAGCTCACCCCGATTGAACCTGCCCTTTCTGCAGCCTGCACAGGCCCAGAAACACGTCACCCATAACGAGGCTTTGCGCCAGATCGACCTGGTCACGCAGCTGAGCCTGTCCAGCCTGAATGCCACGACCCCACCCCCGGCACCGGAAGAGGGCGAGACCCACGCGCTTGGCGCCGCACCAACCGGCGATTGGGAAGGCCGGGCCGGTCAAATGGCGGCCTGGTTGGAAACCGCCTGGCATTTCGTGACACCTGGCATTGGCTGGCGCGCCTGGGATCAGTCCTCGGGGCAGATGAAACTGTGGGATGGGGCGGCCTGGATCGACCCGCCGGTCGAAACCCAGAACCTGGACGGGATCGGCATCGCCACCAACCATGACAGCACCAATCGCCTGTCTGTACGCAGCCCGGCCACGCTTCTCAGCCATGAGGGCGGCGGTCACCAGTTGAAGATCAACAAGGCCAATGATGCCGAGACCGCCTCGTTACTGTTCCAGTCCAATTGGACCGGACATGCCGAAATGGGCCTGGCGGGCGGCACCGGATTTTCCATCAAGGTTTCGCCCGATGGGGGCAGCTGGACCGAGGCGCTGACCCTTGATCCCACAACCGGACATGCTGGCGGTGCGGCGGTTCAGGCCAGCGCCAACGACACGACGCCGGGCCGGTTGATGCGCGCCGATTATGGCTATGGTCCCGGCAATGTTCTGGGGGCGGTCTCTCAGTCCGGCGGTGTTCCGACAGGGGCTGTGATAGAACGCGGCAGCAACAGTTCCGGGGATTTCCTGCGCTTTGCCGACGGAACCCAGATCTGCATGGCATCGCTGAACGCGGTAACATGCACGGTCACCGAAGGCGCGCTTTATGCAAGCCCTTCAATCAACTGGAGTTTTCCTGCCAGTTTTGCGCCCGGTTCGACCCCCTGCATCAGCGGCGCTGGGGCTGGTCTGGGCCGATTCCTAAGCGCAGGGACACCCACCGACACAAGCGGCAGCCTGAAGGTGCTTTGCACCACATCCGACGCAACCGCTCTGGCCCCTTCCGTGGTCGCGATTGGCCGCTGGTTCTGACCCTTTCCAGACCATCCGGGCCTGCGCCCGGGTGGTCACTTGGCGCGCAGGTCGTCGTCCGCCTGTTCCAGGAACCACGCATAGGTCTGGCGTATACCGTCCTCAAGCCCGATGCTTGCACGCCAACCCATATCGGCCAGCCGGGACACATCCATCAGCTTGCGCATCGTCCCGTCCGGCTTGCTGGTGTCCTGTGTGATACGGCCCGTGTACCCGGTCGCGGCAGCGACCATTGCGGCCAGTTCAGCGATTGAGACATCCGTACCGCAGCCTACGTTGATATGGCTGAGCATCGGTTGCGTGTTCGCGTCATACACGTCGCGCGGCAGGTCCAGAACGAACAGCGACGCCTGGGCCATGTCGTCCACATGCAGAAACTCGCGGCGGGGCTTGCCTGTGCCCCAGATCACGACCTCATCCAAACCGTCGCGCTTTGCCTCGTGAAACCGGCGGATCATCGCGGGCAGGACATGGCTGTTTTCGGGGTGGAAATTGTCACCCGGCCCGTAGAGGTTGGTCGGCATGACCGAGCGGTAATCGACCCCATGTTGCCGGTTATAGCTTTCGCAAAGCTTGATACCGGCGATCTTGGCAACCGCGTATGGCTCGTTTGTCGGCTCCAACACCCCGGTCAGCAAGGCGTCTTCGGACATCGGTTGCGCCACGGCGCGCGGATAGATGCAGGAACTGCCAAGTTGCAGCAGGTGCCGTACGCCCGCCTCGAACGCCTGATGGATCACGTTACATTCGATCATCAGGTTTTTGTAAATGAAATCCGCCGGGTAGGTATTGTTTGCATGTATCCCGCCAACCTTTGCCGCCGCCAAGATGACGACATCGGGCCGTTCGGCCTGCAGGAAGTCACGAACCGCGGATTGGTCGGTCAGGTCAAGTTCGGCATGGGTGCGGGTGATCAGTTCCAACGCCTCGCCCTGATCCTTGCGGGTCTGCAACCGGCGCAGGATCGCACCGCCGACCATGCCGCGATGCCCTGCAACGTAAATCTTGCGCATGTCGCCCTCCTCAGCCGTTTTCGAGACTGACGGGCAATTCAAAGCCATGCTCCTTGAGAAGCGCATGGCGTTTGGCGGTTTTCAGGTCTTCCAGAACCATTTCCGCGCACATTTCCTGCACGGTCAGTTCCGGCTCCCAGCCCAGCTTGGTCTTGGCGTTGCTGGGGTCGCCCAGCAAGGTTTCCACCTCGGCGGGGCGGAAATATTGCGGGTCGATCCGCATGATGACATCACCGGGCTTAAGCGCTGGGGCATTGTCGCCCTCTACCGCTGTCACGGTGGCGATTTCGTCCACGCCCTTGCCGGTAAATTCCAGCGCGACCCCAAGTTCGGCTGCCGACCATTCGATGAACTGGCGGACCGAATATTGTTTTCCGGTGGCGATCACGAAATCTTCGGGATTATCCTGCTGCAACATAAGCCATTGCATTCGCACGTAATCTTTCGCGTGGCCCCAATCCCGAAGACTGTCGATATTGCCCATGTACAGGCATTCTTCCAAACCTTGCGCAATATTGGCCAGCCCACGTGTGATCTTGCGGGTCACAAAGGTTTCGCCCCGGCGCGGGCTTTCGTGATTGAACAGGATACCGTTGCAGGCATACATCCCGTAGGCCTCGCGGTAGTTCACGGTGATCCAGTAGGAATAGAGCTTGGCCACCGCATAGGGCGAGCGCGGATAGAACGGCGTGGTCTCGCGCTGTGGGGTTTCCTGAACCAGACCATACAACTCCGAGGTCGAGGCCTGGTAGAACCGTGTCTTTTCCTCAAGCCCCAGGAAGCGGATCGCCTCGAGCAGGCGCAAAGTTCCGATCGCGTCCACATCCGCCGTGTATTCGGGCGCCTCAAAGCTGACGGCAACGTGCGATTGTGCACCCAGGTTGTAGACCTCGTCGGGCTGCACTTCCTGAATGACCCGGGTCAGGTTGGATGTATCGCTGAGATCACCGTAATGCAGACGCAGTTTCGGGTTGGGCTCGTGCGGGTCCTGATAGATGTGGTCGATCCGCTGCGTATTGAACGATGACGCGCGGCGTTTGATGCCATGAACCTCATAGCCTTTTGCCAGCAGGAATTCCGCCAGATACGATCCGTCCTGGCCCGTTATACCGGTTATCAACGCTGTCTTGGTCATGAATGTGTTCCGTCAATTCCAAATTGCCCGTTTGTCGTTCCAAAAACAGCAAGAATCCATGGAATGCAACAGAAGGACACTCTGAGGCATTGAAACCGGCCGAAGTTTCTTCGATTGTATGCGCGCCACGGGCGGTACTTAGTAACAAGGATTTTGAAGTATGAGAATTGCAATGATCGGCACCGGATATGTGGGCCTGGTCTCGGGCGTTTGTTTTTCCGATTTCGGACATGACGTGGTCTGCGTCGACAAGGCTGCCAACAAGATCGAGATGCTGCAGGCCGGTGAGGTTCCGATTTACGAACCCGGCCTGGATGTTCTGATGGCCAAGAACGTGGCCGCGGGACGGTTGAGCTTTACCACTGATCTGGCCGGTGCCGTGGACGGGGCCGATGCGGTATTCATCGCGGTGGGCACGCCAACTCGGCGCGGCGACGGGCATGCCGACCTGACCTATGTTATGGCCGCGGCCGAGGAAATCGCACGGGCCATCACCGGCTATACCGTGGTCGTGACCAAATCGACCGTGCCGGTCGGAACCAACCGCAAGGTTCACGCGGCCGTTGCCGGGGCCAACCCGCAGGCAGCGTTCGACGTTGCCTCGAACCCCGAATTCCTGCGCGAAGGTGCGGCGATTGACGATTTCATGCGCCCTGACCGGGTTGTCGTGGGCGTCGAAAGCGACCGCGCCGCCGAGGTGATGGCCGAAATCTATCGCCCGCTCTATTTGCGCGACTTCCCGATCCTGACCACGGATCTGGAAAGCGCCGAGATGATCAAATATGCGGCCAATGCATTCCTGGCCACAAAGATCACCTTCATCAATGAAATCGCAGGCTTGTGTGAGAGGGTCGGCGGCGACGTCAAGGAAGTGGCCCGCGGCATCGGGCTGGATGGGCGGATCGGCAACAAGTTCCTGCATGCCGGCCCCGGTTATGGCGGATCGTGTTTCCCCAAGGACACCGCCGCCCTGGCAAGGATCGGGCAGGAACATGCCCACCCGATGCAGATCACCGAGACCGTCATCCGCGTGAATGATGCGGTCAAGACCCGGATGATCGAGAAAATCCGCGACGCCTGCGAGGACAGCTTTAACGGCAAGACCGTTGCCATCCTTGGGGTCACGTTCAAACCGAACACCGACGACATGCGCGATGCGCCATCCCTGACCATCGTTCCGGCGCTGGTGGGGGGCGGGGCAAAGGTCCGCGTCGTAGACCCGCAAGGCAAATCCGAGGGCGAGGCGCTGTTGCCCGGCGTGGAATGGGCCCAAGACCCTTATTCTGCCGCCAAGGATGCTGATGTCGTCGTCCTGCTGACGGAATGGAACGAGTTCCGGGCGCTGAACCTGGCGGATCTGGCCGAAACGATGAAAGCCCCACGGATGGTTGACTTGCGCAACGTCTATTCCGAAGGGGCCGTTCTGAAGGCGGGGTTCGAATCCTATGTGGGTGTCGGGCGCTGATCGCAACCGGCAAACCGCCGTGTCACAACGCGGCGGTCCACACCCTGTAACGTCCCTGCCCCGTGACCTCGCGGATCAGACCGCGCTGCGTGAAAAGATCAAGGTTTCTTTGAACAGCAGCACGCGAAGCGCCTGTCAGGTCCTGCGCAAGCGGGGCCGACACCATTGGCCATGCGGCCAGGACATCAATCAAAACCGGCGGCGTGCGCCCGCTTAGCCCGGCGGTTGCCGCACGCGCCTGCCTGTCCCAGGCGCTGACCCTGTCAAGATGCAGCAAGGCCGACAGCGCCGCCTGCCCCGCGCCCTGCACCCAGGCCGCCAGCCTGTCGGACGGATCGCCTGTTCCGCGCAACGCGCCGGGACCCGACAGCGCCAGCGGCATGAACAAGGCCCCGCCACGACCCATGCTTGCGGCGTGCCGTGCGGCGATGATGGCCGCTTCGGTATCCCGCCCGTCGCCCTGAGACACCGCCCGCCAGGCATGAAAGGCCATCGCTGCCTGCGTGACCGGATGAAGGGCCTCGCCATGGCCCATTACCTCGGCAAGGTCGGCCACCGCTTCGGGGACATCTTCGATCCCTTGCGCCTGACGGTCCAGAAACGCGGTCAGGCCTGTCGTCCACCCGCCCGCCGAGGGCGCGGCGCCCGATGTCAACCTGCGGACAGCCCAGCCCGCCCGGAACAGGGCCTGCACATCATCGCTTGTGGCCCCGATACGCAACCCGGTCCACAGGGCCAGACGGTCGACACCGATCCGGTCGCCGGTCCACCAGCCCAGATCGGATACGTCCATCAGCGCCAGACGGTGCCGCCACCCTTCGGGACCTGCGCGCAACCGCTCGTCCAGGGCCCCGAACGTCACCGCCAGCTCAGCCAGTTCGCCCGACAGTCCGGATTGCGCCGCGTGCCAGTCGCGCGGGTCGAACAACACGCCACGCTCGGCCCTTGGACCTGGCGGAAGGTAAACATCGGCGGCGGCGTCTTCATCCTCGGGCGGCAGAAACCACAGATCATCGTCTTCGGGCGGCTCGGCATCATAGATGCTCGGCGGTGTCGCTTCGAGGTCTTCGTGATCCGTATCCGGCGGTTCGCGCTTGGGTTTCATATTCGGCATTCTTCGGGCATTCGTGCCGGTTCACAAGCCCTTTCCCGCGCGGTTCGACGACACCAGCCCCAGCAATTGTTCTTTCGTGCGACCGATATGGCGCGCCAGCAGAACGCAGGCCTCATCCGCCAGGCCGGACCGTGCCAGGCGCAGCAATTCTTTGTGTTCTTCACTGGCAGGCTGGCGCTGCTTCATCACGCTCAGGTGCATACGCACGTACCTGTCCGACAGAAGATTGACCCGATGCAACAGGTCATTGGTCAATCCGCGCCCCGCCGCCGCATAAAGCGCCATATGAAAGCGGTGGTTCAACGCCCCCCATTTGCCCACGTCGCCGGTTTCATAAGACCGTTCCATCTGGTGCAGGACCTTTTCACACAGCGCGACGTCCTCGGTTGTCATCGCGGCGATGGACCTGCGAAACAGATCAACCTCGATCAGCGCGCGCAGGTCGAAAATCTCGGCGATTTCCTCCAGCGAATGTTCCGTGACCGTCGCCCCTCGGTGGTTGCTCAGCTGAACCAGACCTTCGGCATCCAGCTTTCTGAGCGCCTCGCGCACCGGCATGCGCGACACATCGTATTCCTCGGCCAGGGCTTCTTGCCGGATCACTTCGCCTTCGGGCAGCTCGCCGCTTAGAATCCGCTCGCGCAGATCGCCTGCGATGGCATCAGGAAGGCTCTGACGGGAAATTTTTCGGGTTGTTGCCAAGGTCAGGTCCGCCGTTTGTATCTTGGATACAACTATCCGCCACAGGGTGCTTTTCCAACCCGTTTCGATGCGCACGGGGTTGCGTTTGGCGCGGGTTCCTCGCTAGGCATTGGCTGTGGCAATACCCAACAGGAGCAGGACATGAGCGAAACGGTCAGGCTGACACCAGACGAGATTCGGCAGTTGTGCCTGCAGGTCCTGGACCACTGCGGGTACGGCCAGGACCACGCCGCGGCAATTGCGCAGATGCTGACGACCTGCCAGATGGATGATTGCCAGTCTCACGGCCTGTTTCGGTTGTTCATGTGCGCGCAGACCATGCAGGCGGGCCAGATTGACGGCCATGCCCGGCCGGTCCTGACCGCCTCTGACAATGCCGTTGTCCGGGTCGATGCGCAGGGCGGCATGTCTCTGCTGGCGGCCCGCATGGGTCTGCCGGTGCTGATCGAAAAGGCCCAAACCCACGGCATCGCTGCGCTGGCGATCAACCGCTGCTTCCACTTTTCGGCCCTGTGGCCCGAGGTCGAAAGCCTGGCCGCCGAAGGGCTGGCCGCAATGGCAATGGTGCCCAGCCACGCCTGGGTCGCCCCGGCCGGAGGCACCCGCGGCAGCCTTGGCACCAACCCGCTGGCCTTTAGCTGGCCCAGGAAATCCGGCGACCCGTTCACCTTTGACTTTGCAACCAGCGCCTTCGCGCGCGGCGAAATCGAATTGTACCAACGCGCAGGCAAGCCCCTGCCTGAAGGCGTGGCCATCGACCGCGACGGCAACCCGACGACCGACCCGCAGGCAGCCATGGACGGAGCGATGCTTACCTTTGGCGGGTACAAGGGATCGGCGCTGTCGATCATGATCGAACTGATGGCCGGGCCGTTGATTGACGACCTGACCAGCCTTGAAAGCATGGAATTTGCCAGCGCCGCGGGCGGCGCGCCTTACCACGGTCAAATCATCCTTGCCTTTGATCCGCAGGCCTTGGGCGGTGGGTCGTCCGATGCAGGTGACGCGCGCGCCGAACGGTTGTTTTCCGACATCCTGGCCCAGGGCGCCCGCCTGCCATCGCAACGCCGCTTTGCGGCCCGCGCGCGCAATATTGAACGCGGCTATGCCGAGGTTTCGGCGCAATTGCACGCAGACCTCCTGGCGCTGCTCGGTTAGGCCACGCCACGCAAACGCGTCAGAAACGGCTTGCCGAAAAGGCATCGGTCGGAATTGGTGGAGTTTCACGGTCTATCAGGGCACCGACCAGCTCCGCCGTGCCCGCCGATTGCGTCAGCCCCACATGGCCATGCCCAAAGGCATAAACGACGTTCGACGCCCTGGGCGAGGCGCCGATCACCGGCAGGCTGTCCGGCAGCGACGGCCGGAACCCCATCCACTGTGTCCCGCCGCCTGTGTCCAGGCCGGGCAGGAATTGCGCGGCCTTGTCCAGCAAAGTATCGGCCCGCTTGTAATTCGGGGGCAGATGCAGCCCGCCAAGCTCGACCGCACCGCCGACGCGAACGCCCCCGTTTATCCGGCTGATCACGAACCCATGGTTGGGAAGCGACAGGTGCAATTTCAGGTCAAAGGCGCCCTGTGGAAGCGTGGTGTTGTATCCGCGCTCGGTCTCAAGCGGGATATGATCACCCAATGTCCGCGCCAAGTGGTGCGACCAGGCCCCGGCGCAAACGACGACCTTGGGCGCATGCATAACCGTGCCCTGCATGTGGATGTCCACGCCGTCGCCCGCCGGTTTCAACCCCCGGATTTCGCGCCTTTCGATCTGGCCACCACGGTCGGTAAAAACCTGCGCCAGATGCCCCACCCACCGCGTCGGGTCGGTCGTGTTCAGCCAATTGGGGGTAAAGCCCGCATGGGTGAACCGGGGGCTGAGCCCGGGCTGAACCTCTGCAATCGCCTGCGGCGATTCGAGCAGGTCAAAGGCGATGCCGTGTTCCTTGCGCAACTTCCATGCCGGAAGGCTGGCACGGTATTCGGCCGCACCTTCGTAAAGCTGCAATTGACCGTCCCGCTGCAACAACGACTCGCCTTCGACCGAGGCCGCTTGCCGTTCAAGCGCGGCGCTCGTCAGCTGCATCAAATCGGCTTGTGCGGTCAGACTGCGCCGGTATCTGTCGCTGCGGCTGGCCCGCCAGAACCGCAACATCCAGGGCGCGATCTTCAGCGCATAGGCCGGGGGAACCGACAGGGGCCCCAGCGGGTCCACCAACCATTTCGGCGCCTTGCGCATTATCCCGGGCGTCGCCAGCGGTTCGATCTCGGAAAAGGCAAAGGCCCCGGCATTTCCCGCCGAGGCCTGCGCCGCAACGCCTTCGCGGTCCAGGATGCACACGGCGTGTCCTCGACGCTGCAATTCCAGCGCGACGCTGACACCAATCACTCCGGCGCCGATGACCACGATTTTTTCCTGCATCACAACTCTATCCCGGTTCGGAACGGATCATCGGGCGCAAAAATCAAACGCGTATCCGCCATGACATGAGCCTGCCCGGTGATCGACGGGATCACCCCGCCGTTTCGCCCCGGACGATAGGACAAGCGATAGGAACTGCCAATAACGCTGTAGACGTCGATGTCCGTTTCCGGGTCCAGCCGCCCATCCGCAGCCAGGCAGGCCAGCCGTGCGGAACTGCCCGTCCCACAGGGTGAGCGGTCATAGGTATCGTCGGGGCACAGCACAAAGCTGCGGCCCTGTGCGCCGCCGATTGCGGGGCGGTCCTGCAAGATGACGTGATCCACCTGCGCTGCGGCGTCTTCGTCGCCCCGCAGCTTGGTGACGGCGGTGCGCACAGCGATGGCCATATCGGTCAGTGACCGTATGTTTTCCGGCCTAACGGCAGTCGGGCTGGGCTCGACGATAAAGAACCAGTTGCCGCCATAGGCGATGTCCCCGGTCACCTGGCCATATCCCGGCACATCCACCTTTACCGCATGCGCAATCCGCCGGCTTTCGATATTGGTAACCGTCACCGTGTTTGAGTCATGCAGCCGAACCGTCACGACACCGGCCGGGGTTTCGATACGGTGCGCGCCGATGCCGATCCGCCCCTGATGTGCCAGCGTCATGGCCAAACCGATCGTGCCGTGCCCGCACATCCCCAGCACCGCATCGGCGTCAAAGTAGATCACCCCGGCCACGCAGCTCCGGTCTTGGGGTGTCACCAGCAGCGCGGCGACCATCGCCACCTGCCCCCGCGGCTCGCCCAGGACCGAGCGGCAGAAATCCTGGTGATCAGCCGCAAGGCGGGCGGCGCGATCCGCCAGCGATCCGCTGCCGAGGTCTGGTGCACCCTCCAGGATTACCCGCGTGGGCTCGCCCCCGGTGTGGCTGTCGATCACATGCATTCGGCGACCACCCCGCCTTGCTGCGACCAATCGGCGAACCAGGCACGGAACAGGGCATATTGCTGTTCGCAATAGGTCCGCTGGGCCGCGGTCAGCGCGTCCGTTTCATTGAAATGCAACCGGTATTCCTGCTCTCCGTTCAGCACCAACAGGTGCTTGTAATACAGAACCAGATCTGGCCCTTCGTCAAAGCTGGAAAGGACATGGATTGCCTCGGTCAGTTCCTGGGCACGCAGGCGGGCCTCGGCGTGGCCCTGCGCCGCTTTGCGCGACAGCGCAGCCAGCAACAGCGCCTCTTGCGGAAGGGCGGTTCCGATCCCGGTGATCGACCCCGTGGCACCGCAATTGACGATGCCGTGATACACCTCGGTATCTACGCCAACCATCAACGTGACCTGATCGTCCTGGCTGGTGATGTTCTCGGCGGCATAGCGCAGATCATCCTTGCCGCCGAATTCCTTGAACCCGATCAGGTTCGGATGTTCCGCCCGCAGCGCAAAGAACAGGTCAGCACGGGTGGAAAAGCCGTAATAGGGGCTGTTGTAGATGATCGCAGGCACATCGGGTGCCGCCGACAGGATCGCCTTGAAATGGTTGCGCTGTGCGATTGGCGACGCACCACGGGACAAAACGCGCGGAATCACCATCAGGCCCACGGCCCCGGCCTTTTGCGCATGTTCCGCGTGGGCCACCGCGGACGCAGTGTTGACCGCACCGGTTCCGACGACGACCGGCAGACCTGCGCCAATCAGCCGATCCACGCCTTCCATCCGCTGCGCGTCGGTCAAAAGCGGCCAATCGCCCATTGAACCGCAATAGACAACGGCCGACATGCCCGCATCCACCAGGGCGCGCCCCTTGCGAACCAATGCGTCGAAATCGGGCAAGCGATCCGGGGTGCATGGGGTCATGAGCGCGGGCATGGTGCCGGAAAAAACGCTTGTCTGCATCCTGTAAATCCTTCTGAAGCCGCCGCCGGTCAGGGCGGTTTGGGGAATCTGCAACAGGAGTTATAGGATATTGGATACAAAATCCAGAACAAGTAGCGCCGCGCAACCAGCCGGATCACCGGCGGCAGGCAGTTCCATGCGGCGCGTGGGACTTAGCGCAATCTTTGACCGGTTTCAGGGTCGAAAAGCAGCGCCCGTTCCGGCGCGAAGGCGACCCCGATCCTTTCACCCTGCCTGCTTCGCTGGTCGTCGCGCTCTTCGACGATCAGCTTCTCGCCACTTGGCGTCAGCAGATAGCTATAGGATACGCCCCCAAGCGCCTCGGTCAGATCCACCGTGCAGGTGTCTGCCGACCGGTCGACCTGAATATGCTCGGGCCGGATGCCCAGTGTCACCTTGGCCACCCCCGAGGGCACAGGGGCCGCTACCGTCATGGGCTGAGTGAACGCGGGATGCGACACCTTGCCATCGACGATGTCGCAGTCCAGAAAATTCATCGCAGGCGAGCCTATGAAACCCGCCACAAACCGGTTGTCCGGGTCGCGGTACAAATCCATCGGAGCGCCGACCTGCTCGATCCGGCCATCGCGCAGTACGACGATCTTGTCGGCCATGGTCATCGCCTCGACCTGATCGTGGGTCACATAGATCATCGTCGCGCCGATTTCCTGGTGCAGACGCGCGATTTCGACCCGCATTTCGACGCGAAGCTCTGCATCGAGGTTGGACAGGGGTTCATCGAACAGGAAGACCTCGGGGCCCCTGACGATCGCCCGCCCGATGGCTACCCGCTGACGCTGTCCGCCGGACAGGGCCTTGGGCTTGCGGCCCAGATAAGGGTCCAGCTTGAGGATGGCCGAAGCCTGCTGAACCTTGCTTTCGATCTCGGCCTTGGGCACGCCGTTCATCCGCAGGCCAAAACCCATGTTTTCCGCCACCGTCATATGCGGATACAGAGCGTAGGTCTGAAAAACCATCGCGACACCGCGCTTGGCTGGGTCCAGATGCGTCACCTCGCGCTGACCAATGTGGATTTCACCTTCCGAGGTTTCCTCGAGCCCGGCAATCATGCGCAGCAAGGTCGACTTGCCACAGCCCGAAGGGCCCACGAACACGCAGAATTCACCGTCTTCGATCTGAAGGTCTATCCCGTGTATGACCTGGGTCTGCGCATAGCGCTTGATCGCGCCGTTTAGGGTTACGCCTGTCATTGTGCCGTTGTCCTGTCCTTTTGGCCTTCGGGAAACCGCCATGCCTGGGCTTCGCCGCCGATGCGCTCTGCCGCGCGCTGAACCAGAGGCACCCATGCCTCCAACTGGTCAAAATCCATGCGACCCGTCGATCCGGTGACCGAGATCGCACCCAAAAGCCGCCCGCCTGCCGTCAGGATCGGGCAGGCAATGCAGATGATGCCCGGTTCATGTTCCTCGTTGTCGACCGCATAGCCCCGCGCGCGGATGCGACCCAAATCCGCCATCAACGCGTCCTGGCTGACCAGCGTCCGGTCGGTGAACCGGTGAAAGCTTTGCTGGGAAATCGCCTTTTGCAGGCTGCTTTCGTCCAGATGGGCCAACATCGCCTTGCCCACCCCGGTGCAATAGGCCGGACCGACCTTTCCGGCCTCGGAATACATTTCCACAGGCTTGCGCGCGTTCCGCTTGTCCACGTAAAGGACCTGACTGGCGTCAAGCTGTGCCAGGTGAACGGTTTCACCGGTTTCAAGGCTGAGCATATCCAGAATGGGGCGTGCAACCGGTGCAAGCGAACTTTGCGTCCAGGCAGAATGGGCCAGGCGCACCAATCGCAAGCCGGGCGCATAGGTCTGACGATCGGGGTCATAGCACAGCATCCCCTGGTTGGTCAGGGATTGCAGAAACCGGTACAGCGACGCCTTGGGAAAGCTGCTGCCATCCAGCAGTTCGCCAAAGCGCACGGGCCGACCGAACGCCGCGACCTGTTCAAGCACGTCGCATGCTTTGCCTATAGTTCCGTCACCAGCCACGGGTGCGCGATCTCCTCCACTTACCCTGCGCCATTGGCACGAGGGTCTTGACAAGACTAACCGAGTCGATGTGTAGTTTTCAATATATAAAACTCGGTTTCATTATTTGGAACCTGAGATGGAAGCTAAGGGAGGAAACCATGCATTCCATGTTCAAGCGCACGGCGGCGGCGTTGGCTGCCAGTGTGGCACTTGCCGTTCCGGCCTCGGCCGAGCTGACGGGCGAGCTGCGCATCTTTCTGGACACATCGAACCCCGCGCCCCGCGCGACGATGGAGGCGATGATCGAACGGTTCCAGGCCCAGCACCCGGACCTGGCCATAGAAACCACCGTGATCGATCGTGAGGCCTACAAGACCCAGATCCGCAACTTTCTGACGGCAGACACGCCCGATGTGGCCACCTGGTATGCCGCCAATCGCATGAAACCCTATGTCGAAGCGGGTCTGTTCGAGGACGTATCGGACCTGTGGGCCGAACCCGAGATCGCCGAGAACCTGGCGTCGACCAAGGGCGCAATGACCATCGACGGCAAACAATGGGGTGTTCCCTATACCTACTACCAGTGGGGCGTTTACTATCGCAAAGACATCTTTGACGAACTGGGCCTGACCGAACCGACCACCTGGGAAGAAGAGCTGGCGAACTGTCAGAAGATCGTCGATTCTGGCCGCGCCTGCTATACCATCGGGACCAAGTTCCTGTGGACCGCCGGCGGCTGGTTCGATTACCTGAACATGCGCACCAATGGGTTCGAGTTTCACAATCAACTCGCCAATGGCGAAATCAGCTGGGAAGACGACCGGGTCAAGCAGACCTTCGCCAACTGGAAACAGCTGATCGACATGGGCGCCTTCATCGACAACCACCAGACCTATAGCTGGCAAGAGGCGCTGCCCTTCATGGTCAAAGGCGACGCCGCCGCGTATCTGATGGGCAATTTCGCCGTTGCACCGCTGCGCGATGCCGGGCTGACCGACGACCAGCTGGATTTCTATCAGTTCGTGGCGATCAACCCCGATGTCGCATTGGCCGAAGACGCCCCGACCGACACGTTCCACATCCCGGCCAACGCCGCAAACAAGGAAGCGGCGCGCGAATTCCTGCGCTTCGTGGTCTCGGCGGATGAACAGACCGAAATCAACAATGGCGCAAATCTCGGCCAGTTGCCGGTCAACGCACAGTCGGCGGTAGATGACGATAAGTTCCTGCAACAGGGCTTTGCCATGCTGTCATCCAACAGCCCCGGCGGCGTCGCCCAGTTCTGGGACCGTGACGCCCCGGCGGAAATGGCCAAGGCATCGATGGAGGGGTTCCAGGAATTCATGGTCAAACCCGACAATTTGGACCGCATCCTGGCCAAGCTGGAACGCGCCCGCGAGCGCATCTACGACAACTGATCCGGTCAGGCCGGGCCCCTGCCCGGCCTGCACCTCAACCTGCGCAAGGCGGGTGCCAACCCGTCTTGCTCCTTTGACCCGAACCCCGAGTTTTGCGCATGTCAGCCGTCGACGCCCCCGATCACGAGAGCTGGTTCCACCGCAACCAACAGCGCATCGCCCCGTGGCTGTTTCTTGCGCCCGGCCTGCTGTTTTTCATGGTCTATGTGATCATCCCGGTGTTTCAATCCTTCAACCTGTCGCTTTATGAATGGGACGGGCTGGGTACGGCCGAATATGTCGGCATGCGCAATTACGAAGACCTGTATTGGGAATGGGTCGACCGGGATGCCTTCTTTACCTCGCTCAAGAACAACCTGATCTGGCTGGTATTGTATCTCGCCGCAATCCCCGCGGGCCTGTTCATCGCCCTGTTCCTGAACCAGACCGTCTGGGGCATTCGCCTCTACAAATCCCTGTTCTTCTTTCCCTTCGTCATCTCTCAGGTGGTGGTCGGCCTGGTCTTCACCTGGTTCTACGACCCCACATTCGGCCTGCTGAACGAGTTTCTGGGCCTGTTCGGGCTGGGACCGCTGAACGTATTGGGCGATGAGCGCTTTGTGACCTTTGGCATCATCTTTGCGGGTCTCTGGCCACAAACCGCTTATTGCATGATCCTGTACCTGACCGGCCTGAACGCTGTCGATCCCGAACAAATCGAGGCCGGACGGCTGGACGGCGCCAAGGGGGCGCGGATGCTGTGGCACATCATCCTGCCGCAACTGCGCCCGGCCACCTTTATTGCCTTTGTTGTCACTATCATCGGCGCGCTGCGGTCCTTTGACCTGATCTCGATCATGACGCAGGGTGGCCCGTTCGGGTCGTCCCGCGTGCTGGCCTATTACATGTTCGAGGTTGCGCTGTCCGAATATGGCTTCCGCATGGGATACGGCGCGGCCATTGCCGTGATCCTGTTCCTGATCATGCTGTGTTTCATCGCCTACTTCCTGTGGTCGATGTACCGCGAAGAACGGGGGCATTGAGATGTTTCCCAAACCCATCGAGAAACAACCCCGCGCGGCACAGATCACCTATCAGGCGATGCTGCCACTGGCCCTGCTGCTGTGGCTTGGCCCGCTGCTGGCGGTTGCGCTGTTTTCGGTCAAACCCGAGGCCGATTTCACCAACGCGAACTATTGGGGGATGCCGTCCAGCTTTGAGGGTGCGTTCAACTATGGGCAGGTCTTCTTCAACTCGGACATGCCGCGATACCTGTTGAACTCGTTTTTGATCACGGTCCCCACTGTGATCGGCGCGGTTGCCCTCAGTTGCATGACCGGCTTTGCCCTGGGCATCTACAAGTTCAAATCGAACTTGTGGATCTTTTTCATGTTCGTCGCGGGCAATTTCGTACCGTTCCAGATCCTGATGGTGCCCGTGCGCGACCTGACCCTGCAACTGGGCCTTTACAACACCAAGACCGGGCTGGTCCTGTTCCACATCGCCTTTCAGACCGGGTTTTGCACGCTGTTCATGCGCAACTTCATCCGTGCCCTGCCCTTTGAGCTGATCGAAGCCGCCCGGGTCGAGGGCATCAGTGAATGGCGCATCTTCTGGTACGTGGTCCTGCCCCTGATGAAACCCGCAATCGCGGCGCTTAGCGTGCTGATCTTCACCTTCATCTGGAACGATTATTTCTGGGCCGTGGTGCTGACTCAGGGCGCCGAAAGCCAGCCGGTAACGGCAGGCATCACCAGCTTCAACGCCCAGTTCCGTGCGGCCTATCAATTGATGAGCGCCGGGTCCATCGTTGCCGCCCTGCCGCCGGTGGCCATGTTCTTCCTGATGCAGAAACACTTTATCGCGGGCCTGACGCTCGGAGCTGTCAAGTGACACCAAACCTGAGAACCACGACATGACCAAGATCACCTTCATCGGTGCGGGCTCCACGATCTTCATGCAGAACATCGTGGGGGATGCCTTGCTGACCCCCTCGCTGGCCAACAGCCATTTCGCCCTGATGGATATCGATCCCCAGCGGCTGGCCGAAAGCGAAACGGTCGCCCGTTCCATGATCCGCACCGTCGGAACCGGAGCAACAGTGACAACCCATACCGACCGCCGCGCAGCGCTGGACGGCGCGGATTTCGTGGTTACCGCCTTTCAGATCGGCGGGTACAAGCCCTGCACCGTCACAGATTTCGACATTCCCAAACAATACGGCCTGCGCCAGACCATCGCCGATACGCTTGGCGTGGGGGGCATCATGCGCGGCCTGCGCACGGTTCCGGTCCTGTGGGACGTGGCGCAGGACATGATGCTGCTCTGTCCGAACGCGACCCTGCTGCAATATGTCAACCCGATGGCCATAAACACCTGGGCCCTGGCCGAGCAATTCCCCGCCCTCAAGCAGGTTGGCCTGTGCCATTCGGTCCAGAACACGGTCCAGGAACTGGCCCATGATCTGGACCTGCCCAAGGGTGACATCCGATACAAGGTCGCGGGCGTGAACCACGTCGCCTTCTTTTTGCGACTGGAACACCAGGGCCGTGACCTCTACCCCGCGCTCCGGCAGGGTTATGCCAGCGGACGGCTTCCGAAACCGCCCCTGCTGATGCCGCGCTGCGCAAACAAAGTCCGGTACGAGGTGATGGATCACCTGGGCTATTTCTGCACCGAAAGCTCGGAACATCTGGCCGAATATGTCCCCTGGTTCATCAAAGACGGGCGCGACGACCTGATCGAACAATTCAGCATTCCGCTGGATGAATATCCCACCCGCTGCGAAGAGCAGGTCGCGGGTTGGAAAGAACAGGCGAAAACCCTGACAGATGGCCGCAAGATCGATGTCACCCGCAGCCACGAATTTGCCGCCGACCTGATGAACGCCATCGTCACCGACACGCCCTATGTGGCCTATGGGAACCTGCCCAATACCGGGCAGATCCCGCAACTGCCCCAGGGCGCAGCAGTCGAAACGCCCTGCCTGGTCGACGCCAACGGCATCCAGCCCTCGGTTGTCACCGACATTCCGCCGCAACTGGTCGCGCTGATGCGCACGCAGATCAACGTGCAGGAACTGACCGTGCGCGCCCTGACCCAGCAGAACCCAGAATATATCTACCACGCCGCCATGATGGACCCCCACACAGCGGCCGAACTGGACTTGCGCCAAATCCGAAGCCTCGTCACCGACCTGCTGAATGCGCATTCCGACTGGCTGCCGGACTGGTGCCGCCCACCCCGCGCCGCCTGATCTTCATCTTTTCAAAAATACTCAGAAAACGGCCCCCAAAACGGCCCAAGGCCGAGAAAGACTTGATGATGGACCCGATTGCCAGATTTCCCGACCTCGACGGCGCCTCCGTCTATATCACCGGCGGAGGCTCGGGCGTCGGGGCCGCGCTGACCGACGGTTTCTTGGCGCAGGGCGCGCAGGTCGCCTTTATCGGGCGCTCGGACGCAAGTGGTTTTGTCGAAGAGATGCGCAGCAAACACGGGCGCGCGCCTCTGTTCCTGCAGGGCGACATGACCGATACCGATGTTTTGCATGCAACAATGACCGAGGCCGCCCGGACCCATGGTCCGCTGACCGTCCTGATCAACAATGCCGCCAACGACCAGCGCCACACGCTGCAAGACACCACGAGCGCATTCTGGGACCAGATGATCGAGGTCAACCTCAAGGCCTATTTCTTTGCCTGTCAGGAAGCCGCAAGGCAGATGGGTGAAACCGGCGGCGCGATCGTCAATTTCAGCTCGGTCAGCTACATGATGGGCAATGCGGGATACCCGGTCTATACCACCGCAAATGCGGGAATCACGGGCATGACCCGGTCGCTGGCCCGCGAACTGGGACCAAACAACATCCGGGTCAACGCGCTGGCGCCCGGCTGGGTCCTGACGCAGAAACAAATGGATAAATGGGCCACGCCCGAAGACCTGGCCGCGCATCTGGACCGCCAATGCCTCAAGGAACACCTGGCCCCTGCCGATATGGTCGAACCGACGCTGTTTTTGGCATCGCGCGCCAGCCGGGCGATGACGGGCCAGTGCATGGTGGTCGATGGCGGCGTCGTGGTGACGGGGTGACATGATGAATACGGAATGGATCGCGGTTGACTGGGGCACGTCCCACCTGCGCGCATGGGCGATGCGGGGTGAAACCGTTTTGCACCACGCCCGGTCCGGGGCGGGCATGTCCCGCGTGAATCGCGACGGGTTCCAATCCGCGCTGCTGTCGCTGGTCGAAAGCTGGCTTGGCCCGGCCCCGGTGGATGTGATCGCCTGCGGTATGGTCGGCGCACGACAGGGCTGGGTCGAGGCCCCCTATTCTGCCGTTCCCTGCCCCGCGCTGCCCGTCTGCCCGGTCCGGGTCCCGGGTACCGACCCCCGCATTCGCGCCTTCGTCGTGCCCGGATTGAAACAGAACGAGCCCGCCGATGTCATGCGCGGCGAGGAAACCCAGATCGCGGGGTTCCTTTCCCCGCGCCCACACTGGGACGGGGTCATCTGCCTGCCCGGAACACATACCAAATGGGTTCAGGTCAGCGCAGGCGAGGTCATAAGCTTCCGAACCTTCATGACCGGCGAGATGTTCGACCTTTTGTGCGGGCAATCCGTGCTGAAGCATTCCGTCGGCGATGGCTGGGACGAAGCCGCCTTTGGCGACGCGGTTGCCGACACGCTGTCGCGCCCCGAAAACCTTGCCGCGCGCCTGTTCGGCATCCGCGCCGCAGACCTGCTTCGGGGTCAGGACACAGGCCGTGCGCGGGCACGGCTGTCCGGACTGCTGCTTGGCGCCGAACTGGCGGCCACGCGGCCCTATTGGCTGGGCCAGCAAATCGCCATCATCGGATCCCCTGACCTGTCTGCCGCCTATGCCGCGGCACTGAAACAACAGGGCGCGTTTTGCGAGATCGCCGACGCCACACAGGCAACACTGGCCGGGTTGTCACAGGCCCGAAACCTGACGAGGCAAACCACATGAGCCGACCTGTAATTGCCATTTTACGCGGCCTGCGCCCAAGCGAGGCCGAACCAATTGGCCGCGTTCTGCTGGATGCAGGCATCGACCGGATCGAAGTACCGCTGAATTCGCCTGATCCACTGGACAGCATCGCGGCCCTGGCCGCGGCCTTTGGCGATCGCGCGCTGATCGGGGCGGGAACCGTCCTGTCCGCGCAACAGGTCGATCAGGTGGCCAAGGCAGGCGGCAGGCTGATCGTTTCACCAAACTGCGATGCTCAGGTCATAGGACGCTCGGTCGCGCTGAATCTGCAAAGCTGGCCGGGCATCTTTACCCCGACCGAGGCCTTTACCGCCCTGTCTGCCGGGGCGACCGGCCTGAAACTGTTTCCGGGGTCCATGGCCGGTCCGACGGGGCTTGCCGCCCTCCGGGCGGTCTTGCCGCAGGGCACACAGGTCTATGCGGTTGGCGGCGCGGGCCCCGAGAACTTTGACAGCTGGATCAAGGCGGGCGCTGACGGGTTCGGAATCGGCTCGGCCCTGTTCAAACCGGGGATGACCCCGTCCGAGGTGGCCGAGCGCGCCCGGCGGATCGTGTCGGCCTTTGACACGGCGACGGCATGAGCCGGGTATTCGACGACCGACCCTGTGCGTTGGGCGAAGGCCCGTTGTGGCACCCCGAACGCAATCAACTGTTCTGGTTCGACATACTCAATAAACGCCTGATGACCCGCCAGGACGACCAGCCACACAGCTGGCAATTCGATGAACATGTCTCAGCCGCCGGGTGGGTCGATCACGATACGCTTTTGATTGCCTCGGAAACCGCATTGTGGCGGTTTGACCTGATACACGGCAAGAAAGACCGCCTGGTCTTGCTTGAGGCGGACAATCCTGTCACCCGCTCGAATGACGGTCGCGCCGACCCTTGGGGCGGTTTCTGGATCGGAACGATGTGCAAACAGGCGGAACCGGGCGCCGGAGCCATATACCGGTATTGGCGCGGCACGCTGCGACAGATCGTGGCCGATATCACGATCTCGAACGCGATCTGCTTTGCGCCGGACCGCTCAACCGCCTATTTCTGCGACACTGTTACCGGACAGGTCCGTCGGTGGGCTTTGAATGCCGACACCGGTTGGCCCGAAGGTGACAGCGTAGTGTTCCTGGACCTGCGCGCCGAGGGTCTTAACCCCGACGGGGCGGTGGTCGATGCCGCAGGCAACATCTGGATCGCGCAATGGGGGGCCGCCCGGGTCGCGGCCTATGGCCCGGACGGGCGTTTCCTGCACGCGGTCGAATTTGACGCGGCCCATACATCTTGTCCGGCCTTCGGCGGTGACGCGCTGACAACGCTGTTCTGCACCACCGCGCGTCAAGGGCTGGACACGGCCACGGTCGAAAAACATCCCACCAATGGCATGACCTTTGCTGCAAACAATGCAGGCCGGGGTCAGCCGGAACACAGGGTCATCCTATGAAACCCGCGCTTGGCGTCTGCTACTATCCCGAACACTGGCCCGAAACGATGTGGGCCGATGATGCCGCACGCATGGTGCGGGCCGGTCTAAGCTGGGTTCGTATCGCCGAATTCAGCTGGAGCAGGATGGAACCCGCGCCCGGCGATCTGCAATTGGACTGGCTGGACCGCGCAATCGAGACATTGGGCGCCGCCGGGCTGAAGGTTGTTCTGGGCACGCCGACCGCGACGCCGCCGCGCTGGATGCTGGACAGGCATCCCGACATGCTGGCGGTGGACGAGCAGGGCCATATCCGCAAATTCGGCTCCCGCAGGCATTACTGTTTCAGCCATACCGGCTATGTTCAGGAATGCGTGCGCATCGCCGCGATCATGGCAAAACGCTATGGCCGCAATCCGCATGTTGCCGCATGGCAGATCGACAACGAATATGGTTGCCACGAAACCACCGTCAGTTACAGCCCACCGGCCTTGCAGGCCTTTCGCCAATGGCTGGCGGCACGGTATGGCAGCATCGGCGCGCTGAATGCCGCCTGGGGCAATGTGTTCTGGTCCATGGACTATGATGATTTTGACCAGATCGACCTGCCGAACCAGACCGTGACCGAACCGAACCCGGCCCATGTTCTGGCCTTTCGGCGCTTCAGTTCCGATCAGGTCGTGGCCTTCAACAAGGCGCAGGCGGATGTCCTGCGCCCCCTGACCGACGCGCCTTTGCTGCACAACTACATGGGTCGCATCCTGGATTTCGACCATTTCGAGGTCGGTGCCGATCTGGATATCGCCACCTGGGACAGCTATCCGATCGGCTTCCTCTCGGACCGGCTCGAAGCGGACGAGGCCCACAAAACCGCCTTTTTGCAGCAAGGCGACCCGGACATGCAGGCGTTTCACCACGATTTGTACCGGGCTGTCGGCCGGGGCCGGTGGTGGGTGATGGAACAACAGCCCGGCCCGGTGAACTGGGCACCCTATAACCCGGCCCCTCTTCCCGGAATGGTCCGGCTCTGGTCGATCGAGGCGGTGGCCCATGGGGCCGAGGTTGTCAGCTATTTCCGGTGGCGGCAGGCGCCCTTTGCGCAGGAACAGATGCATGCGGGGCTGTTGACGCCCGACAACCGACCCGCCCCGGCGCTGTCCGAAGCGCGACAGACGGCAGATGACCTGAAACAGCTGGGCGAGGTGAACCAGACACGCGCGCCGGTGGCGATCGTATTCGACTATGCCTCGGACTGGGCTTGGGCGACACAGCCCCAGGGCGCAGGGTTTGACTATTTCCGGCTGGTATTTTCCGCCTATCGGGCAGCGCGGCGCGCCGGGCTTTCGGTGGACTTCATCCCGCCGGGCGACATTCCCACCAGCGGCCATGACCTGATCCTAGCGCCCGGACTGGCCACGATTGACCCTGCATGGCAAGACCACCTGGCGCAAGGGACCAAACTGGCCATCCTTGGCCCGCGCAGTGGCGCCATCACCGATGATTTCCAGATACCCGAACAGGGCCGTCCGGGTCTGACCGGGCTGGACTGCCATGTCGACCTGGTCGAGACCCTGCCGCCTCATATTTCCCGCCCTGTCAACGGTGGCGGTTCGGCGCGGCACTGGATCGACCGCGTCTCTGGCAATGCGCCTGACCTGTTGACCTTTGACGATGGGGCAGCCGCCCTGAAAGGCATCGACGGTCTTTGGTATCTGGCCGGGTTTCCCGATGACGACCTGTGGGACCGGGTCATCGCAATGGCAGCAGAGGCCACCGGCACCGAGGTGAAACCAATGCCGCCCGGACTGCGCCGACGCCAGACCGAACGCCATACGTTCCTGATCAATTACAATGCCGGCCCCGTTGACTGGAACGGGTACCGCATTGGCGGCTGTGATGCCGAAATCATCCGGAACGACCCAACCGATAACGGCTGAGGCCCGCCGCGGCCTGCGCAGGGTGCCGGGCTAGTCGCCACCCTGCAGGCTGTTGGGGTCGAATACGCCCCCGAAACCGCCATTCCCGGCGGGCGCGTCATCCGTCTCGGGCGTGGCGTCATCGCTTTCGTTGCCGTCATTGCCCAGCGAGTTGGGTGCGAACACATTGCCAAAGCCGCTGTTGTTCGACGGTCTTGGGGTCGCAGGCTGCGCCGCGCCCTGCTCTGCTTCCTGGGCCTCGCGCTGCTTGCGCTGTTCTTCACGCTGCTTGCGCAATTCCTGAATGCGCTGCTCTGCCTCCAGTCGCTTTTGCTCTTTTACATTGGCGATGCATTGCTGTGGATTATAGGCGGTCGCCGTCCCGACCACGGTGATCGTGGCCACCGCGAACACAACCAGCAAAACAGCGGCCATGTTGCCCGCGAAAAAGCTGGGCAGTCGGACTTTTCCGGCCAGTTCCTCGACCGTTGCCTTTTGGCGGGCCGCCGCAACCAGTTCCTGCCGCTTGAGCTTGGCTTCGTTCAGCAGCGCAAAGAAGACGGTCAACGCAACGATGATGAAGGCCAGCGCCGAGATTGCGGGCGTGATGCCGTACCGAACCTTCTGCGCCAACTCGATCGTCAGGGTTGGGTATTCGCCGAAGGTAAAGGTCGTGGTGTTGTAGTTCTCGAACGAAGCCAAAAAGGCCAGCACCGCGGCGCTTGCAATCGCCGGACGCATGAACGGCAGCAGGATTTTGCGGAACGCCTGAGCATGGGTCGCACCCAGATCCAGTGCGGCTTCGGTCAGGGCGATGTCATACCGCTGCAACCGGGCCACAAGGACCAGCATGCAATAGCTCGCGATAAAGGTGGATTGGCCGATCACCGTCAGGAATATACCGTTCGACAGCACGCTGTCCGCACCCAGCCCCAGCATCCGGTTGATCCGGTCCCAGAACACCAGTGTCGAGATGCCCAGCACCACGCCGGGGATAAGGATCGGCGCAATGATGATCGTGTAATAGGTGGCGCGCAGCTTGGGCCAGACCTGGGTCAGCATCAGCGCGCCCGCCAGCCCCATGGCCACCGACAGGACAACCGTCCCCGCGCCGATGATCAACGAGTTCTTGATACCGTTCAGGATGCGCTGATCCTGAAACAGCTCAGCAAACCACTGGAATGTCAGGCATTCCCACGGCGTCATACGCGGGAAGGCCGATGAGTTGAAGGCGGTCACCGACATTATGACCAGCGGGCCCAGCAGATAAGCAAAGAAAATTGCCAGATAGACCCAGATGCTCAGCCTGAGAAAGGACATGTTCATTTTCCAATGTCCCCCATGTTCACCTTGAACAGGCGCATCATGGCCAGCACGAACAGGATGCAGGTCACCAAAAGGACGATGGCGTAGGCGGCCCCCTGCGGCCAGTCGTTATTGTCGTTGAACTGCTGATAGATCAGCTGCGTGAACCACAAGGATGACGGACCGCCCAGGATCTGCGGTGCAGCCAGAGCGCCAGCCGACAGCATGAACACCATGGTACAACCCGAACTGATCCCCGGCTTGGCATAGGGGATGACAACGCGCCAGTGAATCCGCCACCACGGCGCACCCAGATCCCGCGCGGCCTCGATCTGGTTGTGATCGAGGCTTTCGATCACGTTGTAGATCGGGAAGATCATCAGCAGGATATAGGCATAGCCCAGACCCGCATAAAGCGCGATGTCATTGCGGATAAAGTCGAACGGGGTATCCCAGATGCCCAACCCGACGAAAATCGTGTTCAACACCCCTGTTTCACCAAAAATGATGCGCAACGCAAAGGCGCGCAGGATCTCGTTGATCCAATAGGGGATGATCAGCATCATCGCGAAAATGCGGATGTGGTTTCCCTTGGACTGACCCAGGTAATAGGCAATCGGATAACACAGGATCAGGTTGAAGATCGTCACGCAGACCGCGGCGATCAGCGTGCGAAAGAACACTCTGAGGTCGACGGAATTGTAATCCTGGCTGCCGCCTTCGGGGCCATAGACCAGGTATTGGTAATTCTCCAGAGTATAGACATCCTTGGGCCCTCCGATTTCGGGGGGCGGCAGGTTGGGGCGGAAAGAAAAGTCCAGCATGGACAATTGCGGCAGGATGATCAGACCGATGGTCCAAAACAGGACCAAAAGCAGGATCGTCAGCCCCATGCCCGTGCCGTTGCGGTTGAAGAACTCCTTGAGGAAGCCTGGCATGTCCGGCCCCCCTATTCTGCCGCCAGTTCACCCGCAGGAACCGCGACCGCATTGCGGGTCTCGTATTCCAGCGTGATGGTCTGGCCGGTGTGATCCTGGAAGGACTGGCCCGTATTGGGCAGCGACACCTTGATCTCTTTGCCACCTGCATCTTCGGTGAAGATATTGAACACGTTGCCTTCGAATTCTTCGTGTTTCACGCGCACGTTGATGCAGTGATCGCCCGACATGCCATCTGTCGCCACCGACAGCGCCTCGGGGCGGACGAACATCATCGCCTCGTCGCCTTCGCGCAGTTTGCCCTGGTTCGCCGTGGAAATGCGCGCGGCCAGGTCGCCGGACCGGCCGGTCGCGATCAGAACCTCTGACCCTGACACCCGCTTGACCGTGCCGCGAAAGACGTTGTTTTCGCCCACGAACGAGGCCGCAAAGGCGGTTGCAGGGTCGTTATAAATTGTCTTGCCATCCGCAATCTGGTCGATCACCCCGGCCCGCATCACGGCAATGTTGTCCGACATGGTCAGGGCCTCGCCCTGATCATGGGTGATGTAGATAAAGGTGATCCCGACGCGCTGCTGAATTTCGCGCAGTTCCGTCCGCATATGCTGGCGCAGTTTGAGATCCAGCGCCGACAGCGGCTCATCCAGCAGCAGAACGTCCGGTTCGGCGCATAAGGCACGGGCAATTGCCACCCGCTGACGCTGACCGCCCGACAATTCGCTGGGCAGTTTGTCGCCCTGTCCCGGCAGGGCAATCATGTCCAGCAATTCATCCGCACGTTTGCGTCGCTGAACCGCCGAGGTCCCCTTGATCTCCATCGAGAAGGTGATGTTTTCCCAGACCTTCATCAATGGAAACAGCGCCAGGTTCTGGAATATCAGCGCCGTCGGGCGCTTGTTCGGCCCGATCCCCTTCATGTCCTTGCCGCCGATCAGGACGTTGCCTTCGCTGGGTTCCAGAAAACCCGAAACCGCGCGCAGGATGGTGGTCTTGCCACATCCGGACGGGCCAAGAAACGAAAAGAAATCGCCCCCGTTGATGTTCACATTGGCATCGCGCACGGCGACAAAATCACCAAAGCGAATCCAAAGGTTCTGAAGATCGACACCGATCCCTGCGCTCATGTCTGGTTCTCCCTGCGGTACGGTGGGAAACCGTACTCTTGTTCTATCCGTCGCACCGGGGATTGGCGCGCGGTGGCGTGACCCCCCGCGCCTTCGCGAGGGGTCGGCTCAAAGCGATCAGGCGCTTTTGAACTTGTTGACGAACTCTGTCCGGATCTCGGCATACCAGGGTGCCTCGGCCGGCCACGGGTTCAGGTTGGCCAGCGAGTCGCCCGGATAGGCCTCGGCAAAGTTCTTTTTGTAGGTGTCGCCGGAATACTGGTCGGCGCCCAGAACGGGCGAGTTGTACCCGTGGCTGTCGATCGCAACACCGGCCGGCTTGGCCTGATAGGCAAAGTCGATAAAGGCATAGACCTGTTCGACATTGGTTGCGCCAACCGGCATCGACATTCCGTCCACCCAGGCCATCGCGCCTTCGACCGGGGCCTGGTAATGCACCGGCTCGCCCGCGGATTTCAGCGCCAGCGGCGGGCCGTCCCATGTCTGGCCGACAATAACACCTTCGTTCAGCAGGCCGTTCTTCTGCGTATCGGCGTCGTTCCAGATCAGCTTGATGCGGTCCTTGCGCGCGATGCACCAATCGGCAATCTGGCCCCAGACCTTGCGCATCGTGTCTTCGTCGCCATACGCGGCCCAGACCGAGCCCGGCTCCATCTCGCCAGCACGTTCCATGTACAGGCCCGCACCCAGCATCATCGAATGCGCGCGCCCCATGGTCTTGCCGGCATTTTCCTCGGACCACACATCGCCATAGGACGGCGCGTCACCTTCGGGCAGCCACAGATCCGTGCGATAGGCGATCCCTTCGGTGCCCCAGATATGCGGCAGCCAATGCACGCCGCTGTCGCCAAAGTTCCACGCATCGGTGCCGATGGCGGCCATTGCCGGGTTCACCAGGTCAATCGGAACCTTGTTCATGTCAAACGGTTGCAGCAGCTCAAGCGGGCCCCACTGAAGCGACCGGTTGTTGGTCGGCGAAACGATATCGAACCCCTGACCCTTGGTCGCCTTCATCTTGTTGATGATTTCTTCGTTCGACCCGATCCCGGTATAATTCACCTTGATCCCGGTCAGGGTTGTGAACTCTTCCAGGAAACTGGGCGGCAGGTAGTCTGACCACATCAGGATGTTGATCTCGCCCGACGACGCCAGGGCCGACTTGCTGTAGAGTGGCGCAGCCAAAGCAGCGGCGCCCGCCCCCTTGAGGACCGTTCGTCTTGAAAGGGTTTTACGGTTTAACATCTGAATTTCTCCCGATTCTGGACTGAGTACGTATTCTTTTTATATGAATCAGAGTTTCGCGACGGAATTATCCGCCCAAAAGGGACAGTTTTCAGTTTTCTTAAGTCCAGTTTCCGATTTGTCTATGCTCAGCGGCCGGAAAGCCCCTTGTTTTCAGGCCTCGCACGGTCAATCCCATGTGCCGCCCGAATTGACGCAGACCGAAACTCAGGGGCGCATGGACTGCCCATTGCTGAAAAGATGGACTTTTTCCGGTGCCGCAGCGACCGAAACCGTCTGGCCGCGCAGGTTTCGCTGAATACCGGGCAGCTTGGCGATGACCGCCTCGGACGCGTCGTCCTTTTCCTTGGCGAAATACAGCAGCGTGACCTCGCCCAGGGCTTCGGTGAAATCGACACATCCCTGAAAGACCGGTGCGTCCTCGGTCAGAACAAAATCTTCGGGCCGAATGCCGACATTTACCGACCGCCCCTGGTCCTCGGGCTGGGTGGGGATCGTAGAAACGGCAACACCGCCCCCGTCAAGCTGGACGGTGGTTTGCGGCCCGGTCTGGGTGATTTTTCCCGGCAGCAGGTTCATGGACGGCGAGCCGATGAACTGCGCGACAAATTCGTTGTCGGGTGTCTCGTACAGCTCAAGCGGTGTGCCGACCTGCGCAATGCCCTTGTTGGCCAACACGACGATACGGCTTGCCAGGGTCATCGCCTCGACCTGGTCATGCGTCACATAGATCATGGTGCTGTCCGGCATTGCCTCTTTCAAACGCGCAATCTCGATCCGGGTGGCAACCCTAAGCGCCGCGTCCAGGTTCGAAAGCGGTTCGTCGAACAGGTAAACCTTGGGGTCGCGCACAATGGCCCGACCGATGGCCACGCGCTGGCGCTGGCCACCGGACAGCGCCTTGGGCAGGCGATCCAGAAACGGTTCAAGCTGCAGGATCTGTGCAGCCCGTTTGACCGCGGCATCAATCTCGGCCGCGGGGACCTTGGCGATCTTCAACGCAAAGGCCATATTCTCGCGCACGGTCATATGGGGGTACAGGGCGTAAGACTGAAAAACCATCGCAATGCCGCGCTGCGCAGGCGGGACATCATTCATGACCTGCCCCTCGATTTCCAGCGTCCCGCCCGAGATCTTTTCAAGCCCGGCAATCATGCGCAGCAACGTGGACTTGCCACATCCTGACGGCCCTACAAAGACGATCAGTTCGCCGGTTTGAATGTCCAGGTTGATATCCTTGAGAACCTTGACCGGCCCATAGGTCTTGGCGACATCCGTAAGCTTGAGTTCCGACATGTCCTACCCCTTATCTCTGACCAGCAGGCAGAATGCGGCCCGCCCTAGCCTCACCGATCCGGTGCCAGCGACACCGCCCAATTCAAGACCGACAGGACGCCAGTCCCCATCGGGCAGGGTGATCTCGGCCGTGCCCGGACCCATGTTGAAGGCGCAGAATACCTGCTCGGCCCCGTCATCGCGGACAAAGCTCAGGATCGGGCCGGTTTGTTCCATCTGCGTCTGCGTGCCGTGCCGCAACGCGCCATGCGCCCTGCGCAAGGCAATCGCAGCCCGATAGTGATGCAGGACTGATTGCGGGTCCGCTTCCAGCCGGTCCACCGCCTGTTCGGCCTGAACCGGACTGACCGGCAGCCATGCCTCGGCTGTGCTGAAACCCGATTGTGCATCCTGCGTCGTCCAGACCATCGGGGTGCGGCAGCCATCCCGGCCCTTGAACTCGGGCCAGAACTCGATGCCATAAGGGTCCTGCAGACGCTCGAACGGGACTTCGGCTTCGGGCAGGCCCAGCTCCTCTCCCTGATACAGGCAGGCAGACCCGCGCAGGCACATCATCAGCACCGTATGCAGACGGATCTCGGCGTCGTCCAGCCCCCAGCGGGAGGCGTGGCGCGGGACGTCGTGGTTGGAAAACGCCCAACAGGGCCAGGCATCGCCGGCCTTTTCCTCAAGCTGGTCGAAAACCTGCTTGGCATATTGCGCGGTCAGGGCCCGCTTTTCCAGAAACTCGAACGCATAGCACATGTGCATGCGCTTATCGCCCGAGGTGTATTGACCCATGATCTCAAGCCCGCGCTGTGCATCGCCGACCTCGCCCAAACAGGCACGACCTTCATATTCATCCGTCAGCGCGCGCAGGCGTTCCAGAAAGGCAATGTTTTCAGGCTGGCTTTTGGAATACAGGTGGTCCTGGTGGTTATACGGGTTGACCATTGGCGCAATCGACGCATTGCGCTGATCCAGCGGAAGCGCCGGGTTGTCGCGCAGTTGCTGGTCGTGGAAATAGAAATTGATCGTGTCCAGGCGGAACCCGTCCACACCCAGATCCAGCCAGAACCGCGCTGCGTCCAGCAGGGCGTCCTGAACCTCGGGACAGTGAAAATTCAGGTCGGGCTGCGAGGTCAGGAAGTTGTGCAGGTAGTATTGCTGTCTGCGCGCGTCCCATTGCCAGGCCGAACCGCCGAAGATCGAAAGCCAGTTATTGGGAGGCGTTCCATCAGGTTTCGGGTCGGCCCAGACGTACCAGTCGGCCTTGGGGTTTTCGCGGTTGGCGCGGCTTTCGGCAAACCAGGGATGCTGGTCCGAGCTGTGAGACAGGACAAGGTCGATCATAACCTTGAGGCCCAGGTCATGCGCCCGGTCCAGCAGCGCCTGGAAATCCGACATGTCCCCGAACATCGGATCGACCGCGCGGTAATCGCTGACGTCATATCCGAAGTCCTTCATCGGCGACTTAAAGAAGGGCGATATCCAGATCGCATCCACCCCAAGCGAGGCCACGTAAGGCAACCGTTCAGTGATACCGGCCAGATCGCCGATACCATCGCCGTTGCTGTCCTGAAAACTGCGCGGATAGATCTGATAGATCACGCCGCCATGCCACCAGTCGGCCGTTGCCCTGGTCGCACCTTTGAGGTCTGCTTTATGCTGCACGTTCATCGTACGCCTTTATTTTACCGATCCGGCCAGCAATCCGCGGACCAGATATTTCTGCATTGCAAAGAACACGGCCAGCGGCACCGCAATCGAAACGAAAGCGGCCGTAGCCAGGATTTCCCAGTTGCCGCCGCGCGTTCCCAGCAACTCGACGATGCGGTTCGTCATCACGGTTGTCTGGCCCGAAGCGTCGATCAGGAACACTTTGGCAACAAGCAGGTCGTTCCAGGTCCAGAGGAACTGAAAGATCGCAAAGGATGCCAGGGCCGGAAAGCTGAGCGGCAGGATCAGCTTGGTAAAGATCTGGAACTCGGTTGCGCCATCCACACGCGCGTTCTCGATCAGGTCGCGGGGCAGCCCTGCCATATAGTTACGCAACAGGTAGATGGCCAGCGGCATGCCAAAGCCGGTATGCGCCATCCAAACCCCGAGATAGCCCTTGCCGATCCCGATATTGAGGTGAAATTTGAGCAGCGGGATCAGGGCCAGTTGCAAGGGAACAACCAGCAGCCCGACCACCGCTGCAATCAGCAAGGCCCGGCCCGGGAAATCCATCCATGCCAGGGCATAGGCCGCGAACGCGGCGACAAGAATCGGAATGATCGTTGCCGGGACCGTTACCGTGAGCGTATTGAAAAAGGCCTTGCCCATGCTGTCGGTGCTGTCTTCGGCCAGCAGCACCTTGTGATAATTCGCCAACGTGAATTCCGGCGGCAGTTCAGCCGTCACAAACACGCGGGCGCCGCGCTTGCCCGTGAACTCTTCGGGGTTTTCCATCCGGTAATTGCCCTGCGCATCAACCGTGATCGTCCCGCCCCGGCGCAGCTCGGCTGTCTGACCAGGCTCGAACGCGTCAATGGCGCGCGAGTTGATCCCCCATTTGGAAATGATCGTGCTGGAATCCGCGTCGAACAGAGTGCCTTCGATGACGTAGACCCCGTTTTCAAGCTGTTGCGTGTCCGGCGCGGCGCTGCGCAGTGTCAGGTTCTGTTCCGACGGGAACAGCGAGCGCCACCAGCCGCTGGTCGCGATCTGGTCAGCCGTACGGAACGACGAGATCAGCAAGCCAAGCGTCGGCACGACCCACAACACGACCAGAAAGATGACCGACGCATGGACGACCCATCGGAGGGCCGGTTTGGTTCCTGCGATGTCACTCATGCTTCTACTCCATCTCCTTGCGCGCGTTGCGCACGTTCCAGACAAGGATCGGCGCCACCAGCAGCATGATGACCATGGCCGAGGCCGAACCAACGCCCCAGTCATTGGCACGGAACAGCTTGTCATACATGTAGTTGGCAAGAACCTGGGTTTCCCATTGCCCGTTGGTCATGGCAAAAACGATATCGAACACCTTGAGCACTGTGATGGTGATTGTCGTCCAGACGACCAGAATGGTGGTTTTGATCTGCGGCACCTTGATCCTGAAGAAAATCTGGAACGGGTTTGCCCCGTCCAGCACCGCGGCCTCGACTGTTTCTTCGGGGATACCGCGCAGGGCCGCCGAAAGGATCACCATGGCAAATCCCGTCTGGATCCAGACCAAAACGATCATCAGGAAGAAGTTGTTCCAGAAAGGAATAGTCAGCCAGGTCTGCGGATCGGTGCCGCCAAAAAAGATGTACAGCGCGTTCAGCATTCCGATCTGGTCCTGCTCGGCGGGGCGTGTGTCATAGACCAGCTTCCAGATCACCGACGCGCCCACGAATGAGATCGCCATCGGCATGAAGATCAGGGATTTGGCCAGATTGCCCCAGCGAATGCGGTCCGTCAGTTGCGCGACCAGCAGGCCAAAGGCGGTCGACATGGCGGGAACCACGATCAGCCACAGCATGTTGTTGCGCATTGCTTCCCAGAACTTCGGCTCGTTCGCCATCTGGATATAATTGTCCAGACCGGCCCAGGTATATCCGCCACCCGGCACCCGATCTGTCAGCGACAGACGCAGCGTTTCAACAACCGGATACGCCAGGTACAGCCCCAGCGCGGCCAAAGCCGGAAACAGGAACAGCCAGGGCCGGATCATGTTCGCGCGGTTGATGTTGCGGCCCGCATTCGGCCCGCGGGGCGGGAACAGAACTTTGTCCAGTATCTGATTTGACAGGTAGAAATAGCCAACGCAGGCCGAAACGCCGATGGCGATGGTCAGCAGGCCCTGAATTGCCGGATGCATGCCGCTCTCCCTTGCGACGGTGACGCGGGCAACCCGCCGAAGCGGATTGCCCTGCGATCAGTGATCAGTTCAGCGCATCCCAGGATGCCTGAATCTCGTCCGCGACGTCCTGGGCCGATTTGCCGCCCGAATAGTCGACCATGCCGGTCCAGAACGTGCCCGCTCCAACGCCGCCCGGCATCAGGTCAGACCCGTCAAAGCGGAACGTCGTTGCGCCCAGAAGGATGTCGTTCATCTTCTTCAGGGTCGGGTCCGAGAAGACCGATGTATCAACGCCCTTGTGCGGGGTCAGGAAGCCGGTCAACGCCATCCAGATTTCATGCGCCTCTGGGGTTTCCAGATATGCAATCAGGTCATGTGCACCAGGGCTGTCATTGGTGATCGCCCAGACCGTACCCGCACCCAGAACCGGGCTTCCCAGATCCTTGCTTTCATAAGCCGGGAAGTAAAAGAAATCGGCATCTTCGCCGACAACCGTGCCTTCGGGAAAGAAGGACGGAATGAACGATGCCTGGCGGTGCATGTAGCACTGCGGAGGCGAGCTGAACATGCCCTTGGGGCTGTCACGGAAATCGGTTGTCGCAACGGCACCGGCACCACCGGCCACGTAATCGTCATTGCGCGCAAAGGCACCGAATTCCTCGATCGCGGCCACGACCTTGGGGTCGTTGAACTTCAGATCATTGGCAACCCAGGCGTCATAATCCTGCGGCGACTGGGTGCGCAGCATCATATCCTCGACCCAGTCGGTCGCAGGCCAACCGGTTGCGCCACCCGAACCCAGCCCGATGCACCAGGGCGTTTCGCCATCCGCGACGATCTGGTCGGTCAGCGCTTTCAGCTCTTCCATGGTGGTCGGAACTTCGTATCCCGCATCCTCGAAATTCTCGGGAACGTACCAGACCAGCGATTTCACATCGACCTTGTAGAAGAACCCGTACAGATGGTCCTGCCCATCGGGGCCCGCAAAAGTGCCCAGATCAACCCAGGACTGCCCGGCCGCGTAATTGTCGCGCACCCAATCTGCCGTTCCGTCGGCCAGCGGTGTCAGGAACCCCCCCTTGGCCATGTCCGAAGCCAGACCCGGCTGCGGGAAGATCGCGATGTTGGGCGCGGACCCGGCCTCGGCATCAATGCGGATCTGCTGTTCGAAACTGTCGGACCCGACATAGGCATACTCATGGCCCGTCGCGGCGGCAAACCCATCCAGAACGGCCTCGACGTTTTCCTGGTCCGGGCCAAGCCACGGCCCAAATACGGTCACCTTGTCGGCCTGGGCCGAGCCCGCCATCAGGGCGAACACCGCCGCACCTGCATAAAGCGAGTGTTTCATGAAATTTCCTCCCACTGTATCCGCGCAATCTGAGACTCAGTTTTCAAAGCGCTTTGAATAAGTGAATTTATCCGCTAACATCCACCTCCTGTCAACATGCAGTTTTTGGGATTAACAGAAAATGCTTATTTTTATACGCAAATGGGGTGATTTCCTAAAACGGGTTGACGGATTTCAAATTTGCCCACAAAACAAACATTATGACTAAGTTTGAAGGCGCTTTGAAAGCAGGATGAACCTAAAGCAGCTCTCTGAAACCCTTGGCCTGTCGCAAACCACGGTCAGCCGTGCCCTGAACGGCTATCCCGAGGTGAGCGAGGCCACCCGCGAGCGGGTGCAGGCCGCGGCACGCAAGCATGGGTACCGCCCAAACAGCCGCGCCAAAGGGTTGGCAACGGGGCGTTCCATGGTGATCGGCCACGTGATTCCCAGCTCATCCCAGCATGAGATGGTGAACCCGGTTTTTGGTGATTTCGTTGCTGGTGCCGCACGGACATACGCCGAAAACGGCTATGACATGATCTTCACCCGGTCCGATGATTCCTCGATCGCGGACGCGTATCGCAACCTGTTTCAGCGCGGCGCCGTTGACGGGGTGGTCCTGCAGGGCCCCAAGGTCGACGAGCCGCGAATCGAGGTCCTGAACCGGATGGGAGTGCCATTCATCGTGCATGGGCGCTCGACCAGGGCGCAGGTTCCCTATGACTGGGTTGATGTGAACAATACCCGGTCGTTCCTGCGCGCTACCCGTTTGCTGACGGAATTGGGTCACCGGCGCATCGCGCTGATCAACGGGCTGGAAGACATGGATTTTGCTCAGCGCCGCAGGGCCGGGTATATTGAGGCCTTGCAGCATGCGGGGCTGTCCCCGTCCACCGATCTGATGCGCAGCGATGAAATGACCGAGGTTTACGGCCATCACGCCACGCGCGACATGCTGCAACTGGATGACCCGCCCACGGCAATACTGACGTCCTCCATGATCTCGGCCATCGGCGTGCGCCGTGCCATCGCCGAAGCCGGCCTGACGATGGGCCGGGATGTTTCGGTGATCGCCCATGACGACGACCTGTCTTACCTCAAGAACGGGCAGGATGTTCCTATTTTTACCGCGACACGTTCCTCTGTCCGCCAGGCCGGCGAGATCGCCGCCCAGATGCTGATCAACCGGATCAAGTCTCCGGACGCGCCCCCGCAAACTAGATTGCTTGAGGCGGAACTGGTAGTTGGCGGATCAACCGGCCCCGCGCCCAACAGGTTTTGACCATGAAATATACCCGCGCTGATTTTCCAAAGGATTTCCTCTTTGGAGTTGCAACCTCTGCCTACCAGATCGAAGGCCATGCCCAGGGGGGGGCCGGGCAAACCCACTGGGACAGTTTTGCGGCCTCGCCCGGGAATGTCGTTCGAAACGAGAATGGTGACCTGGCCTGTGATCACCTTAACCGGTTCGAACAGGATTTCGACCTGGTGCGTTCTGCGGGTTTTGATTGCTACCGCTTCTCGACAAGTTGGGCCCGGGTCCTGCCCGAGGGCCGCGGACAGGTCAACCAAGAGGGGCTGGATTACTACGACCGCCTTGCGGACGCGTTGCTGGACCGCGGCATCCGTCCCTGCGCGACCCTGTATCACTGGGAAATGCCGTCCCCGCTGGCCGATCTGGGCGGCTGGCGAAACCGGGACGTCGCCGATTGGTTTGCTGACTTCACCGAAGTCATCATGGGCCGGATCGGCGACAGGATGTACAGCGTCGCACCGATCAACGAGCCGTGGTGCGTCAGCTGGCTGAGCCATTTCGAAGGCCACCACGCGCCGGGGATGCGTGATATCCGGGCGGCGGCACGGGCCATGCACCATGTCCTTTTGGCCCATGGCAGGGCCACGCAAGCGATGCGCGGACTGGGCATGACGAACCTTGGCGCGGTGTTCAATCTGGAATGGTCCGAACCCGCCGATGACACCCCCGAGGCGCAGCAGGCAGCCGAACGGTATGATGGCATCTATAACCGGTTCTTCCTGGGCGGCGTGTTCAAGAAAGCCTACCCAGAGACCGTCCTGCAAGGGTTGGAACAACACTTGCCCCAGGGCTGGCAGGATGATTTCGACACGATTGGCACACCGGTCGACTGGTGCGGGCTGAACTATTACACGCGCAAGCTCATCGCCGCGTCCGACACCGCGTGGCCCAGCCTGAAAGAGGTACCCGGCCCGCTGCCCAAGACCCAGATGGGCTGGGAAATCGAACCCGACGCGCTGACCCGGTTCCTGACCCGCACCGCGCAGGAATACACAGGCGATCTGCCGATCTTCGTCACCGAAAACGGCATGGCCAGCCCCGAGCGCCAGCAAGATGATGACCGGATCGACTATCTGAATCAGCATTTCGACGCGGTTCAAAAGGCGATGGCGCAGGGCGTTCCCGTCAGCGGCTATATTATCTGGTCGCTGCTGGACAATTACGAATGGGCTTTTGGCTACGAAAAGCGTTTCGGGCTGGTCGATGTTGATTTCGACACGCTGGAACGACGGCCCAAAGCGTCGTTCAACGCGCTGAAATCCGCCCTGGCGCAGGGCGAAGCCGTGACACTGCCGCTGGCCCAACCTGCGGGCGCCATGCATGACCATTGGAACCTGGTGGCTGATATAGGCGGAACCAATACACGGCTGGGCGTTGTCACCAACGGCGAACTGACCGAGCTGCGCAAACACCCCACGGGTCAGCTGCACAATCTGCTGGACGCCTTCCACAGCCTGCGCGACGAGATCGGCACCGATCCCCGCGCGGTCGTTGTTGCGGGTGCAGGCCCGGTCCGGCAGGGCGCGATCAGGCTGACCAATGCACAGCTTGATCTGTCCGAGACCGACATTGCCAAGGCCACCGGTGCAAGCCAAACCTTTGTGATCAACGACTTTACCGCCGCAGCCTGGTCCGTCGCCGAGATTACCGGAGCTGAGGTTGACGTCCTGCAAGGGGCCGCCGAACCCGGCGTCGGAACCCGCCTGGTGGTCGGGCCGGGAACCGGGCTTGGCGTTGGGGCGCTTTTGTATTCAGAGGGGCATTATCACACCGTTTCCGGCGAGGGCGGGCATCTGGGTCTGTCCCCCCGCAACCACGACGAGGTTGACATATTCGACGCCGCAAAACGGATCGCCCCCGAAGGGTTCTTTGGCGACAGCCTGACGCTTGAGGCCGAAATGTTCCTCAGTGGAACCGGCCTGCCTGTACTGTATCAGGCGGTTGGCTTGGCTGCCGGTCAATCTGATATTCAGCGGCGCTCGGCACGCGACATCCTTCAGGACGCCCGTTCCGGCGCAGATGAAACGGCCATTCGAACCGCACGGATCTTTGCAACACATCTGGGTGCCGTCATGGGGGATCTGGCGGTGACGATCATGCCGGCCGGCGGGGTTTTCCTTGTGGGCGGCGTTGCCAAGAAAAATCCCTGGTTGTTCGATGACGGCTTTCTGGACGCCTTCAACAATGGGGGCCGGTTTTCCGATTTGCGCCGATCAATGGACCTGTACGTCTCGAAACAGGCAGAATTTGGCATTGTTGGCGCTAACAATTTCTGCAAAAATGCGCTCGAACGGTAGAATATCCACCTGACGCGCATTTTTCGGATAAAGGAAACCCCGATGATCCTCTGCTGCGGAGAGGCCCTGATTGACATGATTGCCACGCCCACGGTCACGGGGACCGAGGGGTTCGTACCGCATCCGGGCGGTGCATTGTTCAACACGGCAATTGCCTTGGGAAGGCTGGGCGCCCCGGTCGGCCTTCTGGCCGGCATTTCCAGCGACATGTTCGGCCAGCAATTGGACAGCGCCTTGCAGGCCAGCCACGTCGACACCAGCAACGTCATCCGCTCTGACCGTCCGACCACGCTTGCGTTTGTCCACCTGCGCGACGGGCATGCCAGCTATAGTTTCGTTGACGAAAACTCGGCCGGGCGGATGCTGCAACCCGACGACATGCCCGACCAGTTGCCCGCGGTCTCTGCCCTGTATTTCGGCGGTATCAGCCTGGCTTGTGAACCCTGCGCCGACGCTTATGCCGCTCTTTTGGACCGGCATGGGCAGGATCGCGCGGTCATGCTGGACCCCAATATCCGGCCCGGCTTTATCAAGGACCAGGCCCGGTATCGCACCCGCCTGAACGGCATGATCGCACTTGCCGATATCGTCAAGGTTTCGGATGAAGATCTGGACTGGATCATTCCGGGCCCCGAGCCGCTGGAAGACAAGGTTCCCGCGCTGCTTCAGGCCGGGCCGTCCGTCGTGATCATCACCAAGGGCAGCAAGGGCGCTACGGGGTACATGGCCAGCGGCGATCAAGTTTCGATCGCGGTCCAGCCGGTCACCGTAGTCGATACGGTCGGTGCCGGAGACACGTTCAACGCCGGTGTGCTGGCCGCGCTTGAACGCGCCGGGCATCTGACCAAGCCCGCGCTGCGCGCCCTGCCCGCCGACGGTTTGAGAGCCGCGCTTGAGATGGGCGCGCGCGTCGCCGCAGTTACCGTATCACGCGCCGGAGCCAACCCGCCCTGGGCGCACGAACTGTAACAGAGCGGCCTGCCCAGGCGACCTGCCCCTAGGGCAGATCGTCCAGCAGCATCGGGTATAGCAGGTTGGCCGCCTGCGGACCCGCCCCAAGGTAATCAACCCATTGATCGGTGGCCTCGTTATACCGCCGATAGCGTTCAATCTTGTCATACAGCCTGTTCACGATCGTCTGCTGCTCGGGGATGGGCAACCGGACCCAATCGTCTTCGGTAATCGACATGATCTGCGACTTGTAGGGCAATCCTGACAGGTATTCATCCAGAGCGACCGCGCTGGCCAGGCTGGGGTCCGATTGGCGGGACACCTTGTCGGGCCTGCGGCTCATATCTGCCGCCACGCCCAACACCTGGGCAAAGAACTGATCAGGGTTCACCACGTTGCGCTCGGCCTGTTCGACGATAATGCGCAATGCCTCTTCGAGGTTGCTGAGGTCAGCCTTTGAGATCAACAGCCGAACCGACAAGGGTTTGAGCCCGGTCCGGTCGAAATCGCGGTCGGCGACATAAGCTTCGAACAGGTCGGGCGCGCGCGCGCCTTCGGTCTTGCCCAGATAGGCCAACTGCATGGTTCGGCTGGCCGTGTTCAGCCCGCTGAACTGATCGGCCTCTTCTTCGATGATGTCATCCTCGTTCAGCAATTCATCCCCGCCGCTGCCGCGATAGTCCGAGGTCTGCTGTGCAATGAATTGCCCAAGCTTGCGCGCCGTTTCCCGGTAGATCGAGGGGTCGCCATTTTCGATGGGAAAGTACAATGGCGTCGAGTTGGGGAATTCGGTCAGCTTTCTGTATGCGCTCTCGGCCGAGGAATGATCTTTTGTCCCGCGCTGGGTGCGCAGGTGCATCACTGCCAGCGCCCCGCCAATGCGTTCGCGCACCAGGCGGTTCAGGCTTTCGGCGCTCAGCCCGGTGGCCGACAACTCATCGTCGAATTCCCGTGGCCCGGCATCGGTGACAAGCACGATGAACCGGCTGCCGAAATCCGACCAATCCATATTCTGCAACGCGTATTCGACACCCTTATAGGCATCTTCGCGGAAATTCTTGCTGGTGGTTTCAGCTTCTTGCATGTGGTCGATGCCGTTCAGGAACGCCTTGGCATCCAGCCCCTGTTGCAGGTCCACGAAAATGCGCGCGTCATATTCGAGGCCGGGCGCGGCTTCGAGGTTGTCGCGGTATCCCACCAGGCCAAAGCTGACGGCATTCGCGGCATCCGACCCAGCCGCTTCGCGATACACTTCCTCCAGCGCGTCGCGGGTGGCGCGGATATAAGGCTCCATCGAGATGGTCGTGTCCACCACGAAAACCACGGCCGTTTTCAGATCCGCCGGGTCCTGACCTTTTGGCGGTTTTGGCAGGTTCGGCGCGTTGGCGCTGGCCACGGCAACCTGCAAAAGGTTGACGAAAGGACCGATGTCAAACACGGCCTCTTCGGTGGACAGGATCGGCATGACATAAAGGTTCTGGCGCTGGTCAATGGTTTCACGCGGGCCAAGCGCGATGACCGTTTCCGATGTGCCGCCCTCTTGTTCCGCCTTCAGCGCCTCGTCCCGCGCGGCCTTGGCCAGTTCGGCGGGGTTTTCGCTTTCGATGATGTCATAGATCGGGTCGATGTCGTTGAAGAACAGCACCCGCCCCACATTGTCGCTGCCTTCCAGCGTGGCAACGATGTTCTGGTTCCAGTCAACGGCGGCCGCTTCGGGTATCCACATCAGCGCCTTGCCCTGGTCATCGGGTCCGATTTCCATCCAGCCATCGGCGCGATCATACACAAAAAACACCTGTAGCGGAGACAGCGCCTGCACCGTGTCGCTGCCCTGGGCTTCGGATTTCGCATCGGTTCGCTCGCGGATCAGGACCCTTTGGAACAGGCTCTGCTTGCCTTCGATGGGCAATGGCGATCGGGTTTGCGCCCAGGCCGGGGCCGCAAGCGCCACCAACACGGCAATGACGGGTATAACACGCTGCAACATGTGCGGTCTCCTCACTCGTCCAAACGGTTCAGGGCGGTCCGGGCCGTATCAGACCCCAGGTCCGCCGCTTTCTGATAATACCGGCGTGCCGCCGATGGGTCGGGCCGGTCGAACGGGGACCGCGCGGTGTCATGGGTTTCGGGGTCATACATCTCGGCGATCAGTATATTGGCGTCCATCCGGTCCTGGTCGGGCATCGTCGCGTCGTTGCTGATGGCGATCAGCGCCCCAAGGGCCGCGCCCAGGTTTTCCTTGCCACCCGCCTGGATCTGCCCGCGGGCTGCACCCAGCGGATCATCGGCGGCCAGGGTTTCCCGCGCGTCGGTCACCGACTGGTCGACCGGAACCGCAGCACCACCCGCCTGGGTCAGGAAATACCAGGCGCCACCCGCGATCACGGCCAGCCCAACCACCCCGGCGGCAACCAGCGGCATCATGCCCGAGCCAGACCCCGTGCCCGGCTGCTGCGTCCCGCCCGGCTTGGGAGCCTTGGGTTCGGCCCCGCCCGGTTTCGCCGTATGCGACGCCCTGGACAGCGCGTCGTGGAACAACGCAGGCAGGTCGCGCGGGCGGTCCTTGGGATTGGCCTTGAGCAAAAGCTCCAATGCCATTTTCAAACCCGGCCCGATCTTAGGGTCAGTGACTTTGACATCCGATTTACGGTCCTCGACCGCGGCGAACCCTTTCCCCTCGCCCGGCAGTTCCAGACCGGCGGTGCGCATCAGGACCAGCCCCAGCGCATAGGCATCGGTTGCGGCCGAAACCTCGTTACCGAACAGCCCCAGCTGTTCAGGCGCGCAGTACCGCAGCTTGCCCGCGAAACTGTCGCCGATTATCGATTTGTCTGTGCCCACACTATCCGAGGCCAGCCCGAAATCGATGAACTTGGCCTGATTGATGTCCTCGTGCGAGATCATCACGTTATCGGGGGCTACGTCGCGATGGACGATGCCCAGGTTGTGAATGGCCTCAAGCCCCTGGGACAGGCGCAGCCCCAGTTTCAGCACATCCTCGGACGACAAACGGGCACCTTTCTTGAGGTAATGCGCCAGCGAATGGCCGGGCACGAATTCCATCACCAGAAACAGACGCCCATCCTTGTCCAGCATCGAGGTTTCGAACCGTACGACCGCATCGCTGCGGACCGTGCGCAGCAGGTTGGCCTCGCGGCGGAACAGGTCAACGGCCTTTTTGTTCTTGGCAAAGGCAGGTGTCATCACCTTGATCGCCACGTCATGGCCGCTGGCCCGGTTCAACCCGCGAAAGGTCGCGCCCATTCCGCCCTCGCCCAAAAGCGACTTGATCTCATAGGTGTCCTGCAAAACGCTGCCGGGGCGCAGCCCAAGTACCGAATGTTCCATGGCCGCTGTCACCTCCGGCTTTTCAGGCTGATTGCGCTGTGTTTGGAAAAGGTCCGGATATCCATGATCTGAAAACAGATCCCGGCAAAAACCAGCGAGGACGCGATCCCGAACACAACCGTCAGGAACGCCGCGATGATGGTCATCGTGTCCGGCCCCAGCGGCGGCAGGCGCAGCATCGAAACGGCGGCGAAACAGAAGAAAATGATCGAGATACCGGTGGTTATCCACACCAGAACCTCAAGCGATTTGTTCAACACTTCACGCATAACTCAACCTTTCCAACTCAATTCTCGGCAAACGACAGGGCCAGGTCCTGAAAATCGTCTGCAATCTCATCCAGATCCGAATACCCCGCCACGCTGCGGGCACCGATATGGTCCTGCAACAGGGCCAGGCAGGACGCGCGTTCGCGCCCGCGGCCAGATTCGGCGGGGTAGATAAAATCGATCTGCTTGCGCAGCAGAACGGGTGAATACTGATCGACCAGACCTTCGATCAGGTTGGCATATTCAACCACGTCGGCCTTGGCCTTTTCTTCGATCTCCTGCAGCTTGGCGGCCGCTTCGCGCCGCGCCGCCAGCACCTCGTTCAGCAGCTCCTGGTCACCCGCCGCGCGGGCCTCTTGTTCCAGCAGGTCAAGGTCGTGCTGGATCGTCAGCATCGAGATCAGCGCGTTCAGATAGCGCCGCAACGCCTGCCCGCAGACCAGAACGCCCGAGGTCAGGATCAGGCGGATCGACTGATCGCGCTGCGCGTTGCGTTCCACCATCCCACGGTTCAGCGTTTCCTTGATTACGGCCAGCCGCGTGCGGGTCAGTTCTGACAGCGCCTCGTCTGACATGTCGTCCAGCAACGCCATCGCCTCTTGCTCGCTGGCGGCGTTGGCCAGGGCATCGTCCGGTCGCGCCAGCTGGTCCAGCCCATCCTTCAGTGCCTGGTCCTGATCAGGCGAGGTGATTGCCAAACCCTGTAGAACCAGCCGCGTGCCGGTGAACCTGTCTGCCGAGGACGTGTTGGACAGGATGTCAAACGGCGGCACCTCGAACCGGGTCGAGGATGAAATGTCCTGCAACGGGGTGCGGGCATCGCCGCCCCGCTTGACGAACCCGCCGGCCTGCCCATGCAATCGGCCATGGCGCACCAGCGCAAACGGGTCCCCGACGATTTCCGCCGCGTTGCCAAGCATGTCGTGCAACCCCAGCGGGTTGGGCCGCAATGACCCGATCACCTGCAGCTTGCCCCCCGTCGAAGAGGTGCCGCCATGGGCGATATATTCATCCTGCGGCGTGCCCTCGGGAACCGGCGGCAAGGGCGCCCGGAAAAGCGCCTGATCAACGGCAAGGCCGCCGCGCGCGGAATATTCCCACTCTTCCTCGGTTGGCAGGCGCAGATAGGCCCGCGTGTCGCCAACCCGCGGCAGCGCGTCGGGTGCGTTCTGCATCAGCCACAACGTATAGGCTTCGGCAAACCGCTGGTAATCCAGCCGCGTCTGACCAACCGCTGGCACAAAGGCGCGGCGGCGCGGTTCCTTTTCCGGGCAGGCATCGCCCATGACCACGTCCCATTGCGCCTGCGCCAACTCGTATTTGGCCATGTAGAAATAACCGCGCGCGCCGCCGTCCTCATCCGCGAAAGCCCCTGACACAAAAGCGCGGCGCAGACCGTTCAGGTAGGGTTGATCGCTTCCCTCCTGCCCCAGAACAACCGAAACGTCACCGATCACACCGTCGGTATTGGGTGTGGCCACCTTGCGAAAGGTCATCCCCCCGCCGCAGGGCATCGGCAGGTTCAGATCGCCCTCTGCCGGTTGCGGGTTGAAGTACTTCTCGCGCCACGAGATGTCCTGGGCCTGGGCCACAGCGCCCGTCACCAGCAGCCCCAGCAGGGGCAACGCCTTGAACCAGGAATATCTAGGCATGGGTCAGCACCTCCTGAGGGTCAACATTTCGCACCGCAACCACCGCCCAAACAGCAGCCGTAACCGCCGTGACTGCCCCCAATACCAGGGTGGCCAGAATGTCACCGGCATATAGCCGGGCGACCGATTCACCGGGGACCGAGTCGAACACGGCGTTGATCGCGACCAGAAACGGCAGGATCAGAATCACGGTTGCCATGACCCCGACCAGAACCAGGGCAAGGCTCTGAACCACAGGTATCAGGCAGCGTTGCCGGTCGGGCATGGTAAGCATGGAATACAGGCTGAAGATCACGCGCTGCCGTTCGACCATGCCGCGCAGGTTCGCCGACATCGCGGCCCAGAACCCGAACATGGCCAACGCCGCAATCGCGGTGAACAGGATATTGAGGTTGCGCCGGAATGACAGCAACAGCGCCGCATTCTCGGCGCGCGGGCGTGACTGAACCCCCAGGTCCGACAGATGCGCTGCCAAGTTGCCGATATCGTCCAGAGACCGCGCATACAGCCGAAAACTGGCATAGCTTTCCGGTTCGGCAACGGGTTCGGTCCAGTTGGCAGGCGTCGCGGACAGGTCGTCCCGGAACCGTTCGACCGCCAACAAGTCGGGGACCGACAGGAAAACAGCCGCGCGCGGCCAGATCTCTGCAGGTACGACACCGATGACCTGCAGGTCGCGGCGCGCATTTTCCCGCTGACCGTCCACTTCGCGCCCGATGATCATGTCAAGCGTATCGCCGGCCCCGGCAGACAGGTCCTGCGCCAGCGCATCCGAAATCCAGACCTGACCGGGCGCTACGGGCGCGCCACTTATCAGCGGGTCGCCTGCCGCGGACGGGATCAGCGGCACGGCACGTTCCAGCTTGCGGCTGGCCTCGTTGCGCACCGCATTGGCCGAGGTATTGATGGAACGCGTCGCGGGGACGACAAAGCCGACATCCTGCCGCACGCCAAGCGCGGCAAAGAACGCCGCATCATGCGCCCCGGCCCCAATGGCCAGGATCTCTCGGTTCGAGGGGTCTTCGATCAGCCTGCCCACCATCGTTCCGATAACACCGTTCTTAAGCGCCAGAACGATCAGCAGCGGGCCCAACACGCCCGCCAGAGCGGCGATGAAACACAGCGCGGCCTGCCAGTCATGGCGCAGCTCCCGCAGGGCAAGGGTGACCGGAATGCGCATCATCATGCCACCCGCGCCGCGGCGCGGCCCTTGGTCGAAAAGATCGAATAGGACTGCCCCTGGTGGTTGAGGATGCGGTGATCCGCACGCGGCGTATGCGCAAATTCCCCCGATTGTGCCTGATGGCTGGCCAGAACCACGGCAGACCCGGCCTCGGCCGCCAGATGCACGATCAGGGCTTCGACCTCGGCCACATTGGCCGGGTCCAGCGCCGAAACCGGTTCGTCCAGCAACAAGACGGCGGGCCGCCCCAGCAAGGCACGCGCAACCGACACGCGCTGTCGCTGACCCACCGAAAGCTGGCCTGGCTTGCGCGCTCTGAAGTCCCCCAGACCCATGGCGCGGATCAGGTGATCCTGCCATTCGGCATCCACCTGCTGACCGGCAACACGCACCGGCAGTTCGATGTTTTCCTGCAAGGACAGGTACGGCACCAGCGTATTGGTCTGCAGGACAAAACCCATCCGGTCCGGGCCCGCATAGTCAGCGCGCGGCGTGTCCCCGGTCACGGCGACCCCGGCAATCTCGTGCCGGGTGTCAGGAAACGCCGCCACCGGAAGCGCCCCGGCAATCAGCCCCAGCGCGGTACTTTTACCGGCGCCGCTGACGGCGTCCAGAACGATGGTTTCCCCGGCATGCAGGTCCAGTTCCTCGATCACGACGAAAAAGCCCGGCGCCCGTTCAATGCCAAGGTTCCGGATCGCAACCACGTTGTGCGACCTGTCAGGGGCGGCTGAGGACAAGAGCAATCCCTCCCAATTCGACCTTCGACTTGGTGTTGATCTGCACAGGTACGTTCGGCTCGATCCGCTTGCCGTCGACTTTCGTGCCGTTCGAAGACCCCAGATCCGTCAGCATGATCTTGCGATCCGTCAGGGACAGGCTGGCGTGGCGGCGGCTAAGATTGCGATCCGTAACCGTCAGCGCGTTTTCCCCGGCCCGGCCGATGGTGACGCCCGATTGCAGCTGGGCGGCGCTGAACTGTACCGAGACCGACCCCATGGAAGCCGCGAGAATGGCGCGTCCCTGGGGTTTGGCAACGGCGGCACCGCCACCGGATTTGCGGACCGCATCGGCCCCGCGCGACCGGGACGCCACATAGTACATCCCGCCGATCACCAGCGCTCCTGCCCCGCACAGAACGGCCAAAATGACCCAGATCCCGCCATCTGACGGCTGCGGTGGCCCAGACCCCGGATTCTCGGGGTCGCATGTTTCCTTGTGCGCGCTGAACGGCACGCCCGCATCTCGCAGGAACCCGGCAATCGGGTTGGCCGACGACGCCCAGAAGGTGTTGTTCGTAGGTGTCCGCCCATCCGAGCTCCAGACCGAGATGACGGTATTGATCCCCAGGACCGACCCGCAGAAATCAATCAGCGGCCCGCCCGAATTGCCCTGGTTGACCGAAGCGGTATGCTGGACGATCTCAAGCGTCCGCCCGGTTTCGTTGAAAGACCCCGGTGCGACCTTGCTGATCGCGCCCTGCGTCAGCGTGGTTTCGAAATAAGCAAGCTTGTCGCGCCGTTCGTTGATCTGGTCGGACGATCCCGGATAGCCAAGCGCCGCGACCTGTTCGCCCTTCAGCGGCTTGCCTTCGCGCAGAACCAGGATGCCCGGTTCATGCCCATCCGCATCCAGCGGCTCGATCCGCAGCACCGCAAGGTCCAGTTCCCGCGATGTATGCAGCACCTTGGCCGCATAAAAGAAGATCTGGTTATTGCGCTTGAACCCGACCTGGATTTCATGACCGCCGTCAATAACGTGATAGTTGGTTATGTAGTAATATCCCCGCCCATCGGGCAGCGGCGACAGGACGAAACCCGACCCGGTGGCGAACCCGCCCCCCAGCTCGACCAGGGTGCGCCCCATGGCGCCATCGGCGCGTTCAACCACCTGCGGTTGAATCTGTGCCCAGACGGCAGAGCCCCATGGCGACAACAGGCAAGCAAGAACAACAAAAAGGGATCGGATCAAACGCAAACTACTTACCTCACGGTTCCCAATGCAATTACGGACAGGGCGACGACCAGTATGAACAACAGGACAAGGATCACCGCCCCCGATTTTTTCCACGACCGCTGCTTGCGACCACCGGGACGGTTGATGGGGCCTGCGGTCTTGCCGACCGCACCCCCTGACGGGGGCGTCTGCGCGGCCTGCAGGTCGATGCCGACCATGCGGGCGTAATCCCGCGCCGACTGAATCCGGTCGCGGGGCAGTAACTGGCACCCTTTGTCGATAGCGTTCAGCAAAGCGTCGTCATATGCGGCCTGGACACGGTTGCGCGCCAGGTTCTGCCGGATCGGCACATAGGGGTCACGACCGGTGGACTTGTGTTCATTCCAGCGTTCTTCCGCATCCGGCGGACGGCTTTGCGACACAAGCTCGTACAACACCACCGACAGTGCGAAAAGGTCGCTCCAGGGTCCCATGCGGACACCCGCGGGCAAGCGCACCCGGTCGGGCGGGAATTGTTCGATCGCCGCCCATTGGCGAGAATAAGCGACCGGCAGCCCCTTGGACTTTCCCATCAGGCGCGCAGCGCCGAAATCGATCAGGATCGGCTGCCCATCCTTGCGGATCATGATATTTGCCGGTTTCATGTCACAATGAACGATGCCCACCTCATGCACCGCTTTCAGCGCGCTGAGCATGGATTGCAGCAGGTTCATCACCAGGTCCTGGGGCACATGCCCCCGGGCGTCGATCATCCGCCCCATCATCCGGTTCAACGGGTCGCCGCGGATATATTCCATGACACAATAGGCGGTCTTGTGCTTGCGAAAGGCGGCGCGCACCTTGATCAGGCCCGGCTGGCGGGGCAGATCGCATAGCAGGTTGGCCTCGGTCAGAAAGGCTTCGAGACCTGTATGGAACAGGTTCTTTCCCTCGGGCGATGCAACCACGGTGTTGTCGTCGTGACGGTTGGCATACCCGGACGGGAAATATTCCTTGATCGCAAAAACCTCGCCTGATTTCTTGTGCCGGGACCGGTAGGTTATCCCGAAACCGCCCTGCCCCAGCACGTCGCCTAGAACGTAGCCGGCAAAGGTCTCTCCTTTGGGCAGTTGCTCGGTCACGGGCGGGCTTACCTTTCCTCTTCCAATTGTTCCGGAGGCGTTTCTTCGGTGGGCTCTTCAGGTTCGACCGGGTCTTGCGACTGTTCGGGGTCGGTAACAGGCGGTTCCGAAGGCTCTGCGTCCGGGCCCGGTTCGTCGTCGGTTTCGGGCGGGGTCACCGGGTCTTCTTCGGGAGTCACGGGTTGATCGCCGTTATCCGGCGGTTCGGGCTGGGCCGGTTCTTCGACGGTGCTGTCGCCAATACTCTGCTCGGCCTGCGGCTCGGGCGCGGGCGCGGTCTGCTCTGGCGCCTCGGGCTGTTCCGGTGGCGGGTCATCGCGTCCAATCAACGCAAAGGCCGCAGCAACCGCAGCCAGCCCGCCAAGCGCAACGGCCACGTATTTCAACGTCTTCTTTCCATTGCCGGTTTCGGTAAACGCCCATTGGCTGCCGCGCATCAGGCTGCTCATGCCGTCCTGCATATGGGCGTAGACGATGACCGTGGTGTTGTCCTGCCGGGGCTTTCCCTTTGCCTCGACCGCGTTCAGCAGGTCCGATGCGACGCCCCGCATATCGCGGGTCTTGCCGCTTTGCAGAATGGCCGCGATCTCGGATTGCGACAGGGTATCCAGACCGTCCGAACATGACAGCACCAGGTCGCCGGGCTTGAGGCTGACAGAGTTGACATCGACCAGAGACAAGGCCTCGCCCATCAAAGCCGAACGCAACGCGTTGCGCCGCGGGTTGTTGTCTGCCTCTTCCTGCGTGATCTTTCCGGCGGCAACCATCTGCAGCAACTCGCCATAAAGCGAGTGATCCGCATTCAGACGCCTGATCCGGCCTTCGCGCAACAGGAACAGGCTGCTGTCGCCCACGGAAACCCAAACCAGGCGATCACCCAGTTTCAGCGCGGCAACAAGCGTACAGCCCATGCCCTTGAGGTCGGGCTGGGTCGAGATACGCTGCCGCAACGCGTCATTCGCCGCGGCCAGCGCCTCTTGCAACCGGTCGCGGGGACGCGGCGCAGTTGAGCCGCTGACGAAATGCTCCTTGAACGCCGCAAGGGCAAGGTTTGATGCAACCTCGCCCCCGGCATGACCGCCCATCCCATCCGCCAGCAGCATCAGAATATCGGATTTCGGGTCCCGCTCATTCTGATAGACGATCTCAAGCGCGTCTTCCTGGTTATCACGTTGACCCTGGCTTTGTTTGCCACTGATGATTGTCATCTTGGTCTCAGTCGCCCGAGCTTTCGGCCAGTTCAGACCAGTCGAAATCTTCGTTGCAGAACGCAACGAAACGCACATGCGTCTGCTTTGACAGCTCGATCAGCGCATAGTTTTCCAGCGGCATCGTGGTCGCCACGATCTGCCCATTGATGCGGCTGATATTGCGGCCCGTTCCCGGAGCTGCAAAAAACACGCGGTTGGCGTCGTCAAAGATGATCCGCAAATGATCCTTGCCGGACACCATCTTGTCACCGAAATCCAGCGATACGCGTTCATCCGCATCACGGCCCAGCGTGTTCATCCCCGACCCCAGGTTGACGGACTGACCCAGGCCCGGCCCCTTGACCACGACAAGCCAACCGGTGATCGGGTCAACCATCGGGTCAAACTCGGCCTTGTCCGAAAAGTTCTTGGACAGGCCGCCGTGATAAATCTGGGTCTTGTCGGATTCGACATATTCCGTCGGTGCCTCACTGAAAGACGAACCACCCATGGCGTGGGTCGCCTCATTGTCCGACGGAGAGATGCTTTCGGTGAAACCTTCATCCGCACCAAAATCCAGGTCGTCGTTCAGCTCTTCTTCGTCCTTGTCGAACAGCCAGCTTGTCTTGTTGTCATTGCCCATGTCGTTACCTTTCCTGTCGTTTCGGTCGCGGGTCAGGCCCGGACCAGTTTCAGGCGTACGGACCCAAGGCCCAAAGTGTCACCCACGTTGATCTTTTGCGCGCCCTTGATCTTGCGATCATTGACCAGTGTTCCGTTCAGACTGTCCAGATCGGTCACCGTGAAGCGACCATCGGGCGTTCCGCTCAGCTCGGCGTGAACCCGCGAAACGCCGCCATCGGGAATGACCACCGCATTCGTTCCGGACCGTCCCAGCGTTGCGCGCCCGGCCGGAACCGCAAACCGATGCCCGTTATCCACCCGCACAAGGTAAGCCAAAGGCGGCGGTGCACTGACCTGCGTATGGATGTCTTCGTCCTGACGCAGCACCGTCTCAGGCGATCCCGGTTCATCGTCGAACAGATCCTGATCACCGTCCAAGTCGCCACTGTCCGATCGCCCGCCCCGCCGCGACAGCAGCAGAACCAACAGCAAAAGCAGCAAGACCGCGACACCGGCGCCGATGTAAACATACAACGCCGGAAGACCCAGGATCATGTTTTCGGCTTCTTCTTCCGGTTCCGCCGCGTCTTGGGGCTCTTCCTCGGCCGGGGGCACATTGGCCGGTTGGAACTCGGCCACATAGCTTTCGGTTTGGGTCCGGCCCGGCTGACCGATAACCGGTTCGATCATGTCGATCGTGATACGCGCAGGCGCCGGATCACCAACCGGAACGATCAGGCCCGACCCCTTGACCGACTTGGCATAGGAACTGATGAATTCCGAAACCACCGAAGACGCGGTGGTCGGGCTTTGAAGATAGACCTCTTCCATCAACCCCTTTTGCGGGTCGGTCAACCGTTTCAGCACGTCAATACCGCGGGTCGTCCGCGCATTGCCCTGCGCCCGCCAGAACATGCCAAGCGCGGAAACCGACACGCCGGCCTCTTCCGCGGCGGCGGTGATTTCCTCGACGGTGGCCAGACCTTCCTCGTCGCCATCGGTAATCAGGATCAGGTTCTTCAGCAGCGCATCATCCTGCTGGCTCAACAGTTCGATCGCGCGGGTCGAGTTGGCCACCAGGCGCGTGTTGCGTTCTTGGATATCCAGCGATTTCACCACATCCTGCGCTGCGGCATGATTGGTTGAAAACGGCGAAAGCTCGACGATGTCATTGCCGAACCCGTAGATGGCAACCTTTTCATCCGATGGCAGGTTCGACACAACCTGGCTGATCAGGTCACGTTCACGGGTCCAGCTGCGCTTGCGGCCGCTGGCATCGCCCACCGACAGGTCGATCAGAACCATGGTTGCCGACAGGGTCACGTCACCGGGCAGTTCATCCACCGATTTGACGAAATCGAAATCGGCCTTTTTCTCGCCCAGCGGGCGGAACCGCATGTCACCGCGTTCATTTCCCGAAGGGACACGCACCAGACAACTGTCTTCGGGGGCTGGGGCTGGCGGGGCACAGTCCAGAATGGCAAGCCCCGTCGCCGGGGCACGGGTCGCCGCATCCTGCGCCTGTGCGCCAGTGGCAACAAGCAACGCGGCCGCCACCGCAATTACGCTAGGTGAAAAACGATTGGTCACGATCCCAAGACCCCCCTCAGGCTGGACGTCCCGGTCGCCGCATGCGTCGACAGGCGCCGACCGGACGTGAAGTTACTTAGATTGACAGGGCGCGATATGCGGCCTTGATCCGGTTCAGCTCGGACCGGGCGACCGACGGATCGGTGCCGCTGGCCACGTCGCTTTCAAGCGCGCCAAGCTGCTTGTCCAGGGCATTGACCTGCGCCAGCTTGGCCGGGTCGGATGCCGAGGCGGCCCGCGCCTTGGCGCCCTGGGCCTTGACCTCGGCGATCTGCGACCGCAGCGCATTGATCTGCTGCTGATTGGCGTTCTTCTGCGCCGCCAGCTGGGCGTTGCGCTGTTCTGCCGCCTGGTTCTGGGCGATGATGGCGTTGGCCTGGGCCTTGTTGCTGGCAATCTGGCGGTCGTACTCGCCCGAGTTCAGGTTGTTGATATTGTCGAACAAAGTCGCAGTCGCCGGGTCGGTCGAGCCGGTACACGCGGCCACGGTCACGAGGACTGCAAAGGCGATAGGTTTGGAAAAACGCGTAAGATCATAAGTCATTGGCACACACTACATTTAGAAAACCCGCGCTGTCGGAAACAGCGCGGGTCGAGGAAAATCAAAGCAGGTTAATCGAAGCGCGGGTCCTGGCCAGGCGGTTCTTGTTGCTGACCGCGGCCTGGGTTGCGCCGCCAAGACCGGGCTGTCCCTTGCCGGATGCGGTCTTCAACTCGCCAATGGTCTTGTCCATGTTCTGTTCGCTGCGCTTGAGCTCGCCCGAAACAACCTGGCGGTTCGACTTGATGGCCTTGACCCGCGTGTTATAGGCCGATTGCGAGATCTGCTGACCGTCAAGCTGACGACGCAGCGATTTCAGTTCGGCATCCTGCGAACGCAGAACCGAACGCAGATTGGCCTCGACCGAGTTCAGCTGTTTGCTGACATTGGACAGATTGGCCAGAACCGCCTTGCTGTTGACGATTTCAACATTCTTGGCCGCCGCTTTCTTGCCAACCTGGTTGCCGCCGATCCCGCCGATCAGGCCGCCCGCGGCGGCACCAGCAGCACAATCGCTGCCCCCACCGCCCAGCAACAGGGCAACACCGCATCCAACAGCCGCACCGGCAAGCGCGCCCTGCACGGTGTTGTTGACGATGATGTCTTTGGAAACCTGGTCCAGACTGCGGACCTGTTTTTCAAGCTGCTTTTCCTGTTGGGTCTTCCCGGCAACCGAGGATGTGGAGGCAGATGAAAAGGATTCTTCGGTACATGCCGACAAAACCAGGGTAAAAATTGCGAACAAAGAAAGCGCGGCAGAACGCATAAAACAACTCCGTAATAACAAAACTTCTTCGTGTTTGATTATTGATTCACATACTTTTTATTTTCAATCAACGATTCGCATTGGTCCGAACGATCTGAAAATTACCCCGGGCATCCGCCTTATTGCCCGATTTTACGATTTAGTCCTCATGTCGGGAGGAGTTATGAAAATACCTTTTGAATTCAGAGACAAACTGTCCCTGGCCAATGACCTGATGCAATTTGCAGCCCATATCGCGGCAGGTTTCGGCGCCCTAATGGCTTTCCTTGGACTTTCGTCGAACCTGGTAAACAATTCTCGCAGTTCCATCCTGAATGTTGACGTAAATTCACTGTCGCTTCCCATGCGGATGACCCTGCTGATGCTGATCGCCGCTGCCTTGGGTTGGGGGATGGGCGCGCTGGTTGCGTGGCTCAGCCGATCCCGGAACGAAGCCAAGGGATTTGCCGCCTATGTCATCGCGATCATGTGGGGCGGATTGATGGTCGGCGCGGCGGATTGGTTGGCCGTCGACCCGCGCAGGCAGATCCTGTCGGAAATCATGCTGTACACGATTGCAGGCACGGGTTTTGCGCTTTGGGTGGCCGGTATCCACCTGCGTGGCGCCCGGTCGGACGGGCCGCGCGCATTACGCATCCGGTGCGATGCGCTGCTGTTTTTCACCGGCGGCTGCGGCCTGTTCATGGTCCTGACACTGCTGGGGGCAAGCCAATGAAGATCGGAGGGCCCCTGGGCGAACAGAACGCCGCCCGACTGCTGAGCGCCGCGGCGCTGCTGGACCTGATGTTCGTCGGGTTTCTGCAATCAACCATCCAACCCACGCTAAAGCTGGAACTGGGTCTTCGGCAAACCGGGCTGGCACTGCCTGCCGCGCTGTATTTGATGCTGATGCTGTGTTACTGGCTGCTGTGCGAGGGCCTCTTGGGCGGGCACAGCTTTGGTCGTTTCGTGATGCGGCTGCAAATGCGCGACAAACAAGGGCGGCCGGTTTCGGCGGTGCGGCGGTCCACACGGGCCCTTAAAAAAGTGCTGTCGCTGGGTCTGACCGGTCTGAACCCCAACGCGGCCGCGCGGTATGACAAGGCCGCCGGTGTCGTCTGGTACAGCCCGATTGCCCCCGGCCGGGCCAAACCGATCGGGCTATGGCGCCTAGCGGTGATGACCGGCCCCGACAAAGGCAAATTCGTCGAGTTTGGGAAGGTGCCGGGGCTCAAATCCTCGCAGCAGATCAAGATCGGGCGTGAACAGGGATGGGCGGACCTGGTGCTGGGCCGCAGCGAAAAAGCGTCGGGGCGCCATTGTGTCCTGCGGGTTGAACGAAACGGCGACCTGATGATCCGCGATACGGGCACCGATGGCAAAGGGTCCTCGAACGGGACCTCGGTCGGGCACAAGCGCATAAAGCCGGGACAATGGGTGCCGCTTGGCCCCGAAGGCCGCTTTGACGTGGCCGGTACGGCCCTGAAAGTCCTGCGTTAAACCCGGCAACGCAGCCCGCTGCATGAAAACGGGGCCCACAAGGGCCCCGCTATGTGATTGGTCACATCTTGCCGGAACAGATCAGGGATTGCCCGGTGTTGCCGTCAGCTTCTCCATCACCTTGTCGAGGCTGAAAGACGCCGCCTCTTGCCGGGGTGGGTATTCCTGGAAAGTTTGCAGGAACTGACCCACGTATTGCTGGGCGGGAACCAGCATATAGGCCCGGTCCAGCATCCAGTCGTAATATGTGTTCGACGTGCGATATGCCCGCTCATAAGGATCGCGACGCAGGTTGAAGATCAGCGGCACGCGCAACGGTGTCAGCGGCTCCATCCATGCACGCAATGTGCCCCATGCCTTTTGTTCAAGGAACGTGATCTTCCAGTCATTGAACCGGATCGCAGCCAGGTCCCCATCATCGGTGAAATAGAAGATTTCGCTGCGGGGGCTTTCCGCCGTTTCGCCGGTCAGCATCGGCAGAATGTTATAGCCGTCCAGATGCACCTTGTAATCACGGCCGCCGCCAACCTCGGCAACGGAAACACCGGTCAACAGGTCTTCTTTGACCGTTTCGTTCCCGGCTACCGCCAGGAAGGTCGGGAACCAGTCCATATGGTGCACGATCTCGTTCGACACGGTATCTTCTGCAATCTTGCCAGGCCAGCGTACCATGGCCGGAACACGCCACGCGCCTTCCCACTGGGTGTTCTTTTCGCCCCAGAACGGGGTCATCGCAGCGTCTGGCCAGGTGTTCATATGCGGGCCATTATCGGTCGAGTAGAACACCAGCGTGTTGTCAGCGATCCCCAATTCGTCAAGCAAGGCAAGGAATTCGCCGATATGCAGGTCATGTTCGACCATTCCGGCAGAATATTCGTCCAGGTGACGGCCCGCGATTTCGTCAGCCTGGGTCCGCATTTCATCCTTGACGTGGGTACGGAAATGCATCCGGGTCCCGGACCACCAGACAAACCACGGATTGCCCTCTTCTTCCTGGCGCTTGATGAAATCAATCGCAGCGGCAACCGTTTCGTCATCCACGGTTTCCATGCGCTTCTTGGTCAAGGGGCCCGTGTCTTCGATCTCGCCACCGGCAAAGGACTTGATCACGCCCCGAGGTCCGAATTTTTCGTGAAATTCCGGGCTGGCCGGATAATCCTCATTCTCGGGCTCTTCCTCGGCGTTCAGGTGGTAGAGATTGCCAAAGAACTCGTCAAAGCCGTGATTGGTCGGCAGGTGTTCATCCCGGTCGCCCAGGTGGTTCTTGCCAAACTGACCGGTTGCATAGCCCTGCGCCTTGAGCATGCCGGCAATGGTTGGGTCCTCGATCTGCATGCCCTCTTCGGCTCCGGGCAGTCCCACCTTGCTGAGACCGGTCCGGAACACCGACTGACCGGTGATGAAGGATGATCGCCCGGCGGTACAGGATTGTTCTCCGTAATAGTCGGTGAAAATCATACCTTCTTCGGCGATCCGGTCGATATTTGGCGTTTCATACCCCATCAGACCCATCGTATAGGCCGAAATGTTGGATTGCCCGACATCATCGCCCCAGATCACAAGGATGTTCGGCTTGTCAGCGCCATCCCCGTCGGTCTGGGCAACGGCCGGTGCGGCCAGCGCGACGACGGCGGACACCGTGGCGATGCGGCTTAAATTGCGCCCCAGATAGCCAAGCGTTCGGTATTTGGACATTATCATTCCCTCCTAGTTGCTTTCTTCAAATATTCTGGTGTGGCGGCGGCAGGCGTCTATGCGCCGGGTTCGTGGTCAAGTACCGCTGTCAGCTTCTTCGTGGCAGACGACACTGATGTGACGCGCCTCTGGCTGGGGTCGAAATTTGCAACCCGTTCGCTAAAAACCTGTGAACACAAAAACACTTCAACCGGCAGAAATCAAATCGTTTATCGTTAATCCCGCGCGACCATTGCCGCGGGGGCAAGACAGCATGTTTGCCCATGGCCCGCACACAGACGAGTGTTGCCCGATGGCGCGATAGGAACTAGTTTCGCGCGCAGGTTCGGCCCGCATGTCGCGAGGCCGGGTCACACGTTTCGATACTGAAACCAAGAAATTTTCGTCACGCAGGGGGACACCGAAATGTCATTGGAGCTTAACGAAGTCTGTAACGGCCTGGGGTTCCCCGAAGGTCCGGTGGCAATGGATGACGGATCGGTGTTGTTTGTCGACATCAAGGATCAGACCCTTGCACGGCTGGGCACCGACGGCCAGGTCGCGATTGTGGCGCATATCCCCGGTGGACCGAACGGCGTGGCCATCGGACCGGACGGCGCTGCCTATGTCTGCAACAATGGCGGTGTCTACAGCTTTGTCCCCTATGGGCCGGACGGCATCACCGTCCCCGCGCCGATCAGACCCAATTACAAGGGCGGTTCCGTGCACCGTGTCGACTTGACGACCGGCGCGGTCACGCAGCTTTTCGACAGCTATGACGGCAAGCGGCTGATTGCGCCCGACGATATCGTTTTCGATGCGGATGGCGGGTTCTGGTTTACCGATACCGGCATCGAAGACGCGGAATCCACGCGCTATGGCGGTCTCTACTATGCCACGATTGACGGGCAGACGCTGAAGAAAGCAGCCACGATCCCGATGCCGAACGGTGTCGGCCTGTCGCCGGATGGCAAGACCGTCTATGTCTCCGACACCGTCTATGGGCGCCTGTGGGCAATGGAAATCACGGCCCCGGGCGAGGTCAAGCCCGGCCCGATTCCCGGCATGCCCGGAAACGTGGTGCAAACCCTGCCCGGCTATCAGTGGTTGGACAGCCTGAAGGTCGAACAGGACGGGCGCATCTGCGTGGGAACGATCTTTAACGGCGGCATCACGGTATTCAGCCCGGACGGAACCGTCGAACATGTCGAGGTCCCGGACCTGTTTACCACCAACATGTGTTTTGGCGGCGACGATATGCGCGATCTGTGGATCACGGCATCCAGCACCGGCAAAATCTACAAGACCCGGTGGCCCCGGCCCGGGCTCAAGCTGGAATTCACGGCCTGACCTGACGCGGGTTCAACCCATACGGGAAAATGGCGTGACATTTTGGTTGCCTTTTGATCAAACTATTGCAGCCGCCTGCGCGCCAGAGGTGGCGGGGCAAATCTCGGTCATGTAAAACTGCTGAAAATGGGGGAAAATCGGGATATCACCACGCACCAACCGTCACATCTGGGGCAACGGCGCCAGGTGACGGTTCTGTTTGCGGATATGGTCGATTACACCGCGATCGTTTCCGAGCTTGGCGAAGAAAAGTCGCTCGACTTCATCCGCATGGTCTATGAAACGCTGACCCGAACGGTCGAGGCCCATGGCGGCACGGTACGCGACTTTGCCGGTGACAGCATCATGGCACTGTTCGGCATCCCCGAGGCGCTGGAAGACCCGGCCCTGCGGGCCTGTCGCGCCGCGCTGGCAATTCACGCCGCTTTTGCCGAGACCGCCGACGAGATCGACGCCCGGTTCGGTGTCCGTCCGCAGGTGCGGATCGGGATAAGTTCGGGCACGGTCCTGATGGCCGCCGTTCAGGGCGAGGGCAGCCCCGCCACCGCCGTGGGCAGCACGGTGAACCTGGCCTCGCGGATCGAAAGCCTGGCGCAGGCGGGCAGTACATTGATCTGCGACACCACCCGGCGGCTTGTCGAATGGGTGACCGACCTGCGCTTTTTCGGCGAACACCAGATCAAGGGCCTGACCAAGCCGCACAAGCTGTGGCAATTGCAATCCATCCGCAACGCCGCCACCCGGTTTGACGCCTCGCTTGCCCGTGGGCTCAGCAGCTATGTGGGCCGGGTGCCGGAACTCAGGCTGATGTCCGACACGCTGCACCAGCCGCAGGACCTGTCGGTCATCGACCTGGTGGCAGAGCCCGGGCTGGGCAAGACGCGCCTGGTGTTTGAGTTCCTGCAAAGGGTAACGCCCGAGGATGCCGACGTCTTGTCGGGCTATTGTTTCGCCGACAGGCAACAGGTGCCTTTCTTGCCGTTCCTCGAAATCGTCCGCGCCGCGTTTCGCATTCGCGAGGATGACGATCCGGCGGAAATCTCACGTAAACTGGGCAAGGGGCTGCATGGCGCGGGGCTGGGATCGGTCGAAAACCTTGGGCTTTTGCACAACCTTCTGGGTCTGGCGCCGCCCGACGGCGCGCTGGACGGTATGGACGGTGTTCTGATCGGCCTGCACACCCGCGAATTGCTGCCCGCCTTGCTGAAGGCCAAGTGCAGCCAGGATAAGGTGATCTTGCTGATCGAAGACGCCCACTGGCTGGACCGCGCCTCGGAAGACCTGTTGCGCAGCATCATCGAAAGCGGCGAACATGCGAACCTGCTGATCATCCAGACCCGCCGCCCCGAATACGTTCCGGCCTGGCTGGACGCCCCGTGCGTGACAACGATTGCGCTTAATCCGCTGGGGCCGGACGACATCGCCTATCTTGCGCAGACACGGCTGGGGGTCGATACCCTGCCCGACGCGCTGTTGAACCAGTTGACCGAACGGGCCGGAGGCAACCCGCTTTTTGGCGAGGAAATCCTGAGTTTCCTGCTGGATCAGGGTGCCCTGCGTGTCGACGCGGGCCAGGTTGTTTTCGACGCCGAAAACGCGGGTCGGGAATTGCCGGTCAGCATGCAGGGGTTGCTGGCCTCAAGACTGGAAAGGCTGCTGCCCGAAGACCGCCGGATATTGCAGGCCGCCGCCGTGATCGGGCGTCGGTTTGATCCGGGCCTGCTGTCGCATTTGGTCGAAGATGCCGACCAGACCGGCGCGGCGCTGGACCGCCTGCAATCGCAGGATGTCATCTATCGCGAGCCCAACGCGTCGGACTATTTGTTCAAGCACGTTCTGCTGCGCGACTCGGTCTATCAAAGCCTTGTGTCTTCGCAACGCGAAAAGCTGCATCTGGACATCGCCGAAACCCTTGAGAACCGAAATGCGAACCGCCTGCAGGAAGCTGCGGAAACGCTGGCCTATCACTATGGGCACACCGATCGTACCGACAAGGCGTTTGCCTATAACGCGATGGCCGGAGAACGCAGCCTGAGCATCTATTCTCTGGATGAGGCCAACAGGTATTTCGAAACCGCGCTGGACCTGTACCAAGGCGCGCCCGGCTGCGCGACAAACACGCAATTCGCAGCGTTTTTGTCCAACTATGCGCTGTGTTCGAACCTGTCGCTGCGCGTGCTGAAGCTGATCGCGCTTGCCGATACGGTACGCCCCATTCTGGACGAGGTCGGGGACAGCCGCCACCACGCGCTGTACCTGCATCACTATGTGTCCTGCCTGGTGTGCAACGGCAAATACCGCGAAGCCAACCGGGTTCAGACCCGGCTGACCCAGATGGCCGAACGGCTTGGCGACCCCGAGGCGCTGGCCTATGCCATGATCAATGAACTTTCGGTGTCGATCTATTATTCCCCGATCACCAACGAAGCCTTCGAAGCTAAGAAGCGCAAGATCGAGGCCGCCCTGAGCAAGATCGACGACGCCTATATCCAGAATTTCTATCATGCCACCGTCGGCTGGAACGAACTGACGCGCGGCCGGGTGGCCAATGCGCACAAAGCCTCGGACCGCATGATTGCCATCGGCACCACCAATAATGATGCCCGTTCGCTGGGCTATGGCACCGCGATGAAAGCGCTTATTGCGATGGTGACCGATGACCACGAACTTGCGCTGAAGATGGCGCAAGAGGCGCAGCGCGCGTCGCGGGTCGAGTTCGAGCTGGCCATCGCCGAAGCCGCCCGCGTCGGGTCGCTTGTGCCACTGGGCAAGCCCGGCGCGCTTGAGACGGTGAAACGGCATGTGCACAGCTGCGATGCAAAGGGCTGGACCCTGTTCACCATCGGGCCCGAAACAATGCTGGGCGTCGCCTATGCCATGAACGGGCAGATCGCAGAAGGATTGCAGCAGATCCGCAACGTGATCGAACGACGCGATGCAGAAGGTACGCAGGTCTCGGCGGATTGGGGCCGGCTGTTCCTGTGCGAGATGCATCTTGCCATTCTGTCGGGCGAGGGCGGCGGCTCGGTCGCTGTTCTGTTGCGCAATTTCCGTTCTATCCTGCGGATCATGATCTCTGGAGAAAAAGAGCTGGTGGCGATGCTGGAGCAGGTGCGGGAAAACCCGCAATTCGACTCAGACGGGCACTACAACGCGCGCTGCGACATGATCATGGGCCTGCTGTGCAAAGCCCGCAAACGCAATGGCCAGGCGGTCGAATACCTGACCAAGGCGCGCACGGTTGTCGAAATGGCTGGCCAATCGCCGATGCTGGCACGGATCGATTCCGCGTTGTCCGAACTACGCTGAACTAGGCCCCGCCCACACAGATCAGGACGTCAGCCCGGACAGGTACCTGATAGCGGCGATACTCGGCAGAAACGTATACGCTCCGCCCCGCGCCCGTATCAGTCGCGGTAAACCGTCCAGCCGGATTTCGCGCCCGTCAGGCAAGTTCAGGTTGAACCAGCTGGTTTCGGGCGTATTTGCCCCCAAAAGCGGATCGTTCGATCCGGTGATCCGCGGATCATGCAGGCCGAGGTTGATCCAGTCGCACATCACCGCCTCGAACTGCGCCCCGATATTGGCGCCGATAAAGCTGCCCAGCAATCCGCGTTCCTGATCATCGGGGTTTGCCGGGTCGAAGTCCGGCCCATAGGACATCCCCCGCCGCACCAGCCTGCGGGTATAGTTCGCGATGCGTTGTACGATCGGCCCGCCACGCGGGTTTCCCCGCCGCAGATGAGACCCCGCCGGACACCGGGAACTGTGGGTATAATCGAAATTGGTCAGCGACACCGGCTCGTCGGGAAATTGCGCATCTGGCGACAGCTCGTAGGGCACGCCGTTGCGCCAGCGCCCGCACATCTGCGCCGCCACCACTTCACGCAGGGCCCCATGCATGTCCAGCCCCGGGCCGATGCGGTCCAGCCTTGCCGGGTCTGCCAGCAGGTCCCGGTCGGGGTGCCCCATCAACAGGTCGGCAGACCGGTCCAGGTAAGCTTCGAAACCCGCCGCGTCCTGCGCCAGCACACGAAACGCGTTGAACGATCCGTTGAACCCCAGGTCATGCGGCGACGGCACGCGAAACGTCACCCCTTCTTGCCGGGTCGGATAGCCCAGCAAAGCGGTGCCCAGCGGGTCCATCGGTTCGTCGACTCCGGCCTGGTCCGGGTCGATGATGTGTTTGAACCGGGGCTGGGAAATCCCGTCCACATAGCCGAAAAACACCTTGCCATCCGGCAGGTTGCGCCCGTTGCGCACGCCCAGAACGGTAAAGGCCCGCGCCACCTGCTCCTGGGCCCGGTCCAACGGCGCTTCGGTATCGGAATGGACCGAGGCGATCAGGTGCACGCGCTCGGGGCGGTCAAAGGGGGCGGGCCAGGTTTCCGGAGCACTGTCGCCGAAATCCCCGATCTTCATCGCGCGGGCCGTCATGCCCTGCACGAATTCCGTCGGAAAGGTCGCAAGATGTTCGGCGGGCGTTCGAAGGGCGCGCAGACCCTGAAACGTGATGCCTATGTTGAAACAGACCTCGGGCCGGATCGACCATGTCACATCCCGCGTGATGGCCGGGACATCCGCGCCGGTGCCATCGACCGCAGCGGCCAGGAACGCGCGCGCAGCGGTCCGGTCGCCGACCTCAAGAACCAGGTGCCGGACAAAGTTGCGGCGATACCCCCGCAGGATATTCCCCTGAATGTCGGAAAGATTGAATTCTGTACTCACCAGCCCTGCCCGAATTTGCGGCGCACCTGCGCGGCCGAGACCCCCGGATAGGCGCGATAACCCCCACCCAATGAAATATTGCGATTGGCATGCAGCTGCAGGATGAACTCGCGCGGCAACGACCCCAGCATATGTGGCGGATCGTTCGGCGCGCGCCCCTTGGCGGCATCCTGCAACCCAAACAGATCGGTCGGGAAATCAGGCGCCTGAAACAGGTCATGCGCATGCACCCAGTCGATGAATTCCTCGACGTTTTGTTCCGTCGGAATCAGATGTTCCGCGTCGTCCACCAGCGAGATCACATCGTTGAAAACGCTGCCGATGGTGGTAATGAAGTCCCTGATATAATTGCTGAAATCCCCATCATAGACCGAAATCATGCAGATATTGTTGTCGATCAGCAAAAAACGCGCGAAATGCACGGTGCCCACATTGTCGAGCCCCGCAAAGATCTCGTCGACATTCTGGGCGATTGCCAGCGTCGCCCGCGCACGCCCCGCCGGCGACGGATCCTTGAGAGGCATGATCAGGTTCATCATGCGCTGAACGTTCTCGCTGGGCTGCGGTGACGGCCGCGGCCCGCCGGGCAGTTTCGGTTTCGGGTCGCGCCAGATCCAGTAGGGCACGACGACATAACGCGACAAGAAATTGAACCAGCCCCGTTCCGGCAGGCTGTTCACATAGCGGTTGAGCCAACTGTCCCTGTTTGTCATCTTCTCATTCCTGCGAGAACGGGCACGGCGTACCGCCCCGCCAAGTACTTGAAACCTTGTACACATCGGTGCGGATCTGCAGCACCGGATCGTCTGACGCCTCGATCCCATCGGTCAGCAGGCCGGGGTTGAAGCTCAACTTCTCGGACTGGGCGTCCTGATCCGCAGGCACGGCATCCAGCGTCAGGGTGCCCATCATGATGCGCTTGCGATGTGGTGGCCAGGGGCGGGTCGAGTCGTTGAAGTCGTCGCCCACCTCGCCAATCATCATCATCAGCGAAAAGCGCGCGGGCTCGGATGCCAGGCGGGTCTTCAACTCGTCCTGCAAATAGTCATCCTCGGGCGGGGCCGCGGGGTCGGTGCGCAGAACCCCGGCAATGGGCTGCCAGCTGAACCGCACCCAGCGGCGCATGCCGTCCGGGTCGGTCACGATGAACGTATGCACCGCATGATATGCGGCCCGAACATAGCTGACCGGTGCCCCGATCGTGGCCGCCTGCAACACGCCCAACTGGGCAAAAGGATTGTGATCAGCGAACTCAATCGCCCCGTCGTCGGGGCTGATGGTTTCGTTGGGATAGGGGTCGCGCTTGGGCAGGATCAACTGCAGCAGGTTCACGATCTTCTGCCAGGGCGTTTCACCGGTATAAAGCTTGGGCTTGGCCGCATGGGCAAAGTCCAGAAACGCCTCGGGCGTCGGGGCAAAGAACTCGGGCAGGGTCATGGCGATCAGGTCGGTGTCACGGTCCGGGGACAGGTGAAACCGTACCGCCAGTCCGCGCACGTCGGACCACCCGTCATGCACCGCCGCACAGCCTGACCCGTTCGAGAACCGGACAATGACGTTGGTGCGCGCGGCGCTGAAATGTTCGGCCACGCAGAAATTCGCGGCAATTGGCGACGGCTCGAAATAGCCGGTCGCACTGATCCCGATAGTATGTACCGGACGTCGGTTAATGTCGCCATCCGGGCGGCGCAGCACATCCACCAGCTTCTCGGCCATGCCGGGCTTACCCATGCCACCCCCTCGTCTGCGTTAACACTTTGTTAATATCTGTTAAAACAACCTTAAGCACTTGGCCCCCAAAGGCAACAAAGACCTTACACAGGGGCGGGATGGTCGTGATCTTTCCCGGCAATTGCCGCCATGGTCACCATTTGGCCAACATGTCGATTGCGCGCGCCCATTCACCGCTGTCGCGGGTGGTCCTGAACGCCTCGTCCATCAGGTCGTATGAGGCCGGTTTATGCGTCGCAAGGCCGACGACCTTGGGCAGGGGCGGGTTCAGGCGCACCAGCCTGTCCTTGAGGACCAGCCGCGCCATCCAGTATTGGTTTTCCGCCGACGTGGTCAGCAACAGCTCGATCAGCGCGCCCTTGGTCGCCGCCGACGTGATGCCAAACCATTTCAGCAACCCCCAATCATCGGGATCGCGGATCATTTCTTCGGAAATATCGGTCGGCTGCTGGCCGGTGCCGATGGAAATCGCTTCGACCTGGTCCAGGCCTGCCGCCCGCTTCGAGGCAATCGCCACGTTGATCCCGTTCAGGACGGGGTTGTTGGCAAAGGTACCGCCATCGGCGAAATAACCGTAATCGACACCGTCCGCGACAACGAGATGTGGCGGGAAATAGGTCGGCGCGGCAGAGCTTGCCATGGCCACGTCCAGCAATTTGACCGCGCTCATGTCCAGCCACGCCTCGTGGCCCAGATCCTGGTTGGTGATGGTAAAGGGGGCCCAGCCCTGCCCGTCGTTGCGATGCAGGCAGACAGTGTTCACCGCCAGAACCAGATCAGGTGACAAGGACCCGACCCGGCGGTCACCGACGATGGAATGGCCGATCTCGGCCAAACCGGTGGCATTATATTGCGACGCGGTAATGCCCGGACCTCCGCCCAGCTTGAATTTGCGCAGCACCCCGTCCAGAGCCCGGTCGACAATTGTTCGTTCGTTCTCGCGAAAGATCCGATCAGCATCATCGCGGTAATTGGCGACCAGACCGTCGATCAAGGCGCCCATATCCTTTCCCTGAGACCGCCCATCGGCCATGGCAACCGCAATCAGCCCACCGGTGGATGTGCCGGCGAAACCATCGGCCTTGTCCAGCATCCCGGTTTCCTGATGAAGGTGCTGCAGGATCAGACATGTGAGATATCCCCTGATCCCGCCCCCATCGCAGGACACCAGCCTGAAGCTCATCCGACAGTTCCCATTTCTTTGCAATCCGTGACGGCCCGGCCGCCTGTTTGGCCTTCACATATACAGATTCCATGCGCCAAGGGAACGCGGCCCGGTGTTCGAATTCAGGATCGTTGCCTATCTGCTGACCTGGTCCCGGACCGGTACAATACGGCGCGGCAGGGTTGTTATTGGGTAAACCCGGGCCAGATCCGGGCAAGATCCTTGCCAAGCAAGTCAGACAGGCCCGCATTTCGGTCAGAAAGGTGCCGGTTGAGAAATTCCCGCGTGCCCGCACGCATGTCGGATGGCGGCCGGTCCTGCGTCAGAACAAGGGTCTGAACAAGCCGGTACCAGCGTTCATAGGCTGCGTTTGCCGCCCTGGACCACCGCCCGGCCTGCCCCCCGAAATGGTATGAATATCGATACCGCGCCAGAACCCGCCCAACCCGGTTCAAAGTAAGCAACGTCTTTTCGCGGGATGGATAGGTCGTCCGGTTATGCCAGGTTTCGACTGCCTCCAGCGGCAATGGCTCTACCCCGAGAAAGGCCGTGACGGCGTCCACCGTCTGTTGCTGGCGCGACCGGAACTCTTCGAACAGAACCACATGCACCCGGTCGGGCCCAAGCGCGGACAGGTATTGCCGCAGCGGCGGCGCATAGGTCGACCCCAGCATTATCGACGGCTCGTGGCTAAGCGCCTTTTCGAACGGCACACAGGTGCGCCCGCTGCGTACAAGATGCCAATATTGCGAAAAGGCTCTTTCGACCGGGTCGCGCAGAACAAAGATCATCCTGGCCTCGGGTGCCATTGCCCGGATGCGGAACGCAGCCACATCGGACATCAGGTAGGTGGTCGTATCCTCGCCGACCAGACAGCCCGGCGGCGCCTCTGAAAACCGGTCGCCGTACCACGCCTGAAACGCCGGGTCCGCCGGGTCGCGCCAGACTAGGTCCGCGTCATCCATCGTCAGGAAATCGGCATGCGCCACGGGATCATCGGCGTCAAAGAAATAGACCTCGTTCCTGGCCATCCAGACCTGAGGATGCTGGTCCAGAACCTGGTGCAGAGATGTCGTCCCGCATTTGGGGGCTCCGCCGATGATGAAATCGGGCACCTTCATCCGTTGAATGCTCCTTTGTCCTGCTTAGGGGCGCTGCGGCCCCGAACCGGGCCCCGCCGTCGCGGATCAGCCTGCCGACCGGGTGTCAGGCTGGGCCGCGATCTCAGCACAGCGCGTCAAGAAGGCCACGTTCTGTGTGTCTTCGTTGAACTCTTGCTCGACCTTTTCGCGCGCAGCCCGCACCAGCCGCGCGGTCCGGTCCGGGTCCTGCAGCAAGGTGCGTAAATTGTGATACAACCCTTCGGCATCCCGCTCGTCGCTCAGCATTCCGGTCTTTGCATGGGTCACAAGCTCGGGTATCCCCGAATGCCGTGTGGTGCAGACCGGAGTGCCAAGCGCCATCGCCTCCATCAGGGTCACGGGAATGCCTTCCTGATCCCCATCCCGGGCAGTCTGGCTGGGCGCAAGAACGACATCTGCCTGCTGCATCCGCGCCAGCGCATCATGATGCGGCAAGGCGCCCAGAAACTGCACCCGGTCCTGCAACCCTGACCGGCGCACTTTGTCCCGCAGGTCATCTGCAAGCGGGCCATCACCGCCGATGTCATACCGCCAATCGACCTCGGGCGCGCGGTCGCGCAACAGGGCCAGGGCCGCAAGCGCGCAATCCAGCCCCTTTTTCTCGACCAGTCGGCACACGCTGAACATTTGTACCGTTGCGCCGACAGGGGACGGCGAAAACGGGTATTCGGCAACGGGAATCCCCAGGTGGCGCGTTTCGACCCGGGCCGCCGGGGCACCACATTCGACAAGCTGTCGCGCGAACTGGGCATTGACGGTGACATGCAGATCGCCCTGGGCAAACAGATCGCGATACAGGGCCATTGCGTTATTCTGATACTCGACACTGACATCGCGACCATGGAACACAGTCACCAGCGGCTGACGCCGGGCCCAGCCCGTCTTGGCCCGTGCCACCTCGACCGCACGATACCCGAAATGGGTGACAACCACATCGGCATCAATCTGGCGGCGCCATGACCGGCGGTCCAGCCGGGACCCAAGGCGATGCGACAGGCGGTATGGCAGAGTGTTCAGAATTGGCGGCCGGGGCGGTGGCCAGGTCACGACGCGCAGGTCCTTCAGTGCCTCAGCCTGGTGCGCCGACAGGGGCACATCGCGGTCAAAGGTTTTGCAGGCCACTGTTACCTCGTGACCTTGCCCAATGGCATGGACCACCTGAGTGGTCACAAAGGTCTGGGACAGGGTCGGAAAGGTGGATACACAAAAGCAGATCTTCACGGGTAGGGGCTCCTCAATAGGTCTGCGTCAGGCCGAAGGCTGGCCATTGAACCGGGCCCGCGCCCGATCAAGCACTGCCAGGAAGTCTGCGTGCTGGCGCCCGAAATCCAGCGCGGGCCGCCGGGCATATTCCAGCGCCTGCCTGCTGAGCGTGTCATATGCCACGGCATCCGACCACAAGCCCCGCAGCGCAGCGACCCAGTCACCGATGGGCGCATCATGGGCCAGCACAATCCCGCCCGGCCCGATTGCCTGTGGCAGGCCACCGCGGTCGGACCCGATCACCGGGATGCCGCTGCAATGCGCCTCGGACGCCACGCGGCCCCAGGCCTCTTGCCACTGGCTGGGGGCCAGCAGCACCTTTGTTTGCCCATAGACCTTGGACATATCGGTCGTGCGGCGCATGAACGTGACATTGGGCAGCGCCTTGATCTCGTCCGTGGTGCGGGCCAAAAGATCGTCTGGCAAGGTCCAGGCCTCGACAAAAAGAAACGGAATATCCGGACAGGCCCGCGCCATCTCGCGGGCGATTTCATAACCCTTGACGGGATGGACGTTGATCAGCGTGGCGTATTCGCGCGTGGTCTGAAAACTGTAGGCGTCGAATTGGATTGTCGGGGTGATCACCGCACAGTCGATACCATAGGCCGCGCGATAGGTTTCCGCGGTAAAGTCGGAATTGGCGATGAAACTGGCGCCCGGAATGGCGCTGACATCGCCTTCGTTTTCCTCGAACTCGACATTGCGCAGATACAGGACCACCGGATAGCCCAAGCGGGAAAACGCCTGCCCCAAAGCGGCGGACTTGCTGGTCTGGATGACGACAACATCGGGGCGAAACCGCGCGGCGGCGGCGGCCACACGGTCGGGGTCGGCCGGGTCCCAGCTGCGCATGACTTCGTAGCCCTGGCTGCGGTCCACGCTGAACGGCCTGCCGGTCAGCTTACGCTGTGCCCGCATGCGCAGGCCAAAGACACCACGGCCCGACAGCCCGCAATAGACCGCGCACTCATGCCCCTGACGGATGCTCTGCCGTATCAGATGGTCGGTGCTGTTCTGGGTGCCGCCGCTCGCCTCGGGCAGCCAGCCATTTCCGCCGGCAAACAGGATACGCATCTTCACCCCCTTACCACATGGGGCGTTTGCGCGACCTTGCGGGCAGGTGCCGGGTCCCAGCTTTTGCAGACCTGGTCGAACAGAACCGTATCGGCGGCATATAGTCCGCGGATCTGGTCCTGTTGCGCCTGCGTCAGGTCCGACCGCCTTGTGCGCGGCCCTGTGGTCCGGTTTGCGTGCACCAGGGCACCGGGTTCAAGTCCCGCCACCCTGGTCAGCCCTTCAGCCATGCGTTGAAACGGGATCAGTGTGTCGACCATCACCTTGTCGCGGTCGCAGATATAGTCCGACTGTCGGCGAAAGTGGAAAAACCGCATCACCGTATGACGATAGGCGTCATCGGCGCCCATCCGCCCGACGAAGGCGTCAATCGGCTGAACCCCGATCATCCGTGCGGCGAACCTGCGATCAGTTTCATTGCGCCCCCCGGCCTTCAGATAGTCGAAGGCCGACAGGAAGCGGTCCACCGGGTCACGCAGGATCGCGATTTTGGGAAGCTTTTGCCACGCCTGCGGGCAGGCGATGCTGATCTCGTGCCAGGTCCGATGCCGAACGCGGTAGCCAAACAGCGCATCCTCGACCGAGGTTCCCGCGTTCTTGGGAATATGGACCAGCACGAGGCCCCGCCGCAGGTACACCTGTTCAAGGCCCGGATCGGTCCGCGGGCCGGACCGCGCGATCATCAGGTCCGGTGCAAGCCACCAACCGACCGAGGTGCCGATCTGTCTTACCTGGCGCATAACGACTCCTCTGGGGGTTGGACCTCGGCGGAACAGCCGAGGGGATGGGCGAGGCGGGAAAGGCAACCGCGTCCGATCATGCCGCCCCCTTCGTTCTGCCCCGGCGCAGGGTTTCGACCCCCTGCACACAAAGCTGCCATGCGGTCGCCAGGACCGCGCGCCCAAAGGGGCATAGCGCCAGAACCCCGGCGAAAACCGCATAGCTGATGATGAGACCGCCCAGCAGTTGCACTGCCGCGGGGCCAGACAGGATCGGCCGCAGGATCACCACCGCCGCATAGGTGGTCAGGCCAGAACAGAACAGCGGCAGGATACGGCTGCGAATGGTCCCCGGCCCAACCGGCCCCTTTCGGCTGACGAGAAACCACAGGGGAAACAGTTTGAGCATCGTGACACCGGCATAGGTCAGGGCCAGTTCGCGGACCCCGAACCGAACGCCCCAGACAAAGGCCGCGCAGGTCACGATGGCGGATGCCAACCCCCACCACGCCATTTCGGTCGTACGTCCCTGGCTGACGAACAACCACCCGGTCGGGTTGGCCAGCGGCTGGGCCAACGCCGCAAGTCCCAGCGCTGCAAATATCGGCGCGCTGTCCGCCCATTGCTGGCCCAGCAGAAACGGAACCGCCGTATCCGCCAGCCCCGTCATCGCGGCCACACCTGGCAGGATGGCCAGTTGCATCAGACCGAATACGCGGAAAAACGCATGCGCATAGCGGTGCGGTTCATCCTGCAATCGGGACAGCACCGGCACCATGACCTGCGACAAGGGCTGCGCCACCCGGTTCAGCGGAAACAGGATCAGCTTATAGGCCCGGTCATAGAACCCCAGCGCCGCACCACCCCAGAACCGGCCGATCAGGATGTTGTCCAGGTTGCGCGACAGGAAATTAGCCAGCTTGAACCCGGTCACACCGGCTCCAAACCCCAGCAGGTCGGCGGTTCCGGGTGCGATTTCGGGGCGCGCGGGTCTCCAGTCGATCCATGTCCAGACCATCACGGTGCCCGCGCCTGCCCCGACCAGGGTTCCGGCGACCAGCGCCCACGGCGTAGGCGAAATCAGTGCCCACAGGATCGACCCTCCAAGTGTGCATATGGCAACAGCCCCCGCATATATGGCGATTTTTCCAAACGCCATCCGGCGGTTGAGCAGCGCAAAATGCTGCGCCCCGAGGGCCGTCAGGATCATGTTCAGAGCCAATGCCCTGACAAGCCAGGTCAGGCTTGGCTGATGGTAGAACACCGCAATCAGCGGTGCCGCCAGAAACAGCACAAGCGTCAGGGCGGCGGCAAGTCCCAGGTTGATCCAGAACAGGGTATTGAGCTGTCCATATGTCAGCGTCTTTCGCTGGATAACCGCCTGCAGCAACCCCATTTCCTGGAAAATCGTCAAAAAGGCGATAACCGGGCCGATCATGGCGACCATGCCGAAATCGGCCGGAACAAGCAGGCGCGACAGGATCAGAACCGACCCGATCTGGCAGGCCACCGCCACGGCCTGGCCAAGCCCCGCATAAAGGCTGCCGCGCATGGCGCTGCCGCCATAGCTTGCGCGGGCCACGCTTTCGACCAGTTCATGAGATTCGCGCACAGTCATGATGTCCGGATTCCAGGTCATTCGACAAAGTGAAGAATACATAGAGTACGGCCATCCACCCGCGCTTTGCAGTTGCAGCATCCTTTTCAGCAACTTCCCGCCACACGTGTATGGGTCCAAGCGGCAAAAATCCTCTCGTTGCACGTAAATGATGCAAAACCTGATCGTGAACGCGGCGCGTGACAGAGTTTTGAAACCGCCGGGATTTTCCCCGGATCGACGGATTTTTGCTCATTTGCCATTTCGGTACGGCTTGGTTCCGCCGGTTGTGCCGCGCGCTTTTTGACAACCGGTGGTGTCGCGTCCTAGCTGCTGATGACAGGCGCCTCTGCAACGGGATGTCCGGGACATGACGACATATGCGACACGAGCCAACGGGCCACTCGGACGCGCCCAGGACTGCGGTTCAGGGCGATGACGCATATCCTGTACCTTGCCCACGACCTGGACGACAGCGCCATCTGGCGGCGGGTCAACATGTTGCAAACCGGCAAAGCGACGGTTTCGGTCGCGGGGTTCCGGCGCCGCACCGGACCGCTGCCGGGACCGGCACGGGTGCTTGGACAGACCCATAACGCAAAAATGGCGCAACGTGCGCTGTCGGTTCTGAAACAACGGTTTCGCTTGCGCCCCGCCTCCTTTGACACTCGGGCGCCGGATGTCATTCTGTGCCGCAACCTTGAGATGCTGGCCCTTGCCGTCCCGCTTTACCGCGCCTGGTCGCAGGACCGTCCGGTATCTCTGGTTTACGAGGTTCTGGACATTCATCGCCTGATGGTCGGCCCCTCGCCCATATCGCGGGCCTTGCGTGGATTAGAACGCCGGTTGTGTCGGTATGTCGACCGGCTTGTCCTGTCCTCACCCGCGTTTCAAACGGAGTATTTTGACGCGTATGGGCAATGCGACGCGCCGGTTCTTTTTCTGGAAAACAAGGTTGTCATCCCTGATGCGGAACAGCCGGGCCCGGGCTGCCAGTCCCGGCAGGTTGCGGCCCATTTCCCCTTACGCATCGGCTGGTTCGGAATTCTCAGGTGCCGCTTTTCGCTGCGGTGCCTGGACAGGCTGACACGGGCACGACCGGGGCGCTACCGGGTGGATATGCGCGGGCGACCGGCGCTTGACGAAATGCCGGACTTTCACCGGATCGTCGAGGCCAATCCCGACATGACATTCGGCGGGCCCTATACCTATCCGGACGATCTGCCAGAACTTTATGGCGGCGTTGATCTTGCCTGGCTGGTGGATCAGTACGACACGGGCCGCAACTCGACCTGGCTGCTGCCCAACCGATTGTACGAAAGCGGGATGAACCGGGTGCCCCCGGTCGCGCTGGCGGGAACGGAAACTGCCCGGCGGTTGGGCGCGCTTGGGATCGGGCTGATCCTGGATGCGGCGGACGAGGCCCATGTGCAAAAGGCGCTTGACCAGGTGTCGGCCAGCAAACTGGAACAGTTGCGCCAGGCCCAGGACGCGATCCCGCAGGACGTATGGGCCACAACCCCGCAGGATGCCCGCGCCCTGGTCGAAACGCTTGGACCGGCACGCCCGGCGACCCAATCCGCACTGCACGGTGCCGCGTCGCGGGACGGGGTGCTGATCGTGGTGCCCACATTGAACGAGGCCAACCATATCGGCGCCGTGGTCGACGGATTGGCCCCGTTTCTGCAACGCCGCCGGGATGCGCAGGCCCCGGCCCGCCTTGTGGTCGCGGACGGCGGGTCGACAGATGGCACACAAGCCATTGTGGCGCAGAAGATAGCCGATCTGCCCCAGTACGACATCAGGTTGATGCACAATCCCGCCCGCATCCAAAGCGCGGGGATCAACGCGGCATGCGCGGAACATGGCGCGGGCATGGGCTGGCTGGCCCGGCTGGACGCCCATTCAATCTATCCCGCCGATTTCGTGGATATCCTGCTGGACGAGGCCGCCCGCACCGACGCCGCCAGCATCGTGGTTGCCATGCATGCCATCGGCACCACGCCCCTGCAGCAGGCGATTGCCACGACCCAGAATTCCCGTTTGGGTAATGGCGGGGCGGCGCACCGGACCGGCGGGTCTGGCCGCTATGTCGATCACGGGCACCACGCAGTGATGCGGCTGGACGCCTTTCAATCCGTGGGCGGTTATGATGACAGCTTTTCGCATAACGAGGATGCGGAACTGGATTTTCGCCTGGCGCGGGCCGGGCATCGCATCTGGCTGACCGCGCGCACCGGGCTAAAGTACCTTCCGCGCGGGTCTGTTCCGGCGCTGGCCCGACAGTATTTCAACTTTGGACGTGGGCGCGCGCGCACAACGCTGAAGCACCGGTTGAAACCCCGGCTTCGGCAGCTTGCCATGATCGCGGTCGCGCCGATATGCGCCCTTGCACTGCTTGTCCCTGTGACGTGGCTGTTTGCCCTGCCCGCCGCCATCTGGCTTGCCGCCTGCCAGAGCGCGGGTGTGACCCTGGCAATCGGGCGGCGCGATTTGGCTGCCCTGACTGCGGGACCGATCGCCGCGACCATGCATCTTGCTTGGTCCGCCGGGTTCTGGCGACACCTTCTCTGGCACGACACGCCCACGCGCCATCCGGCCCCGATGCCTGTCACGGACCAATCCGACAAGCCCGCGCCGGACCATGTGGCGGTGGGCATCTGCACGTTTCGCCGCGCCTCCTTGGGCGACACGTTGCGCAGTCTGGACCAGCAGGACCTGCCCGACGGCACGCGCTTGTCGATCATTGTCGTCGACAATGACGACACCCCCAGCGCCCAACCCGTCGTCGATCGGTTCGCGGCCCAATCGCGCCATCAGGTGATCTATCGGTTTGCACCCCAGGGCAATATCTCGATCGCCCGGAACGCAGCGCTGGCCGAGGCCGAACAGCGCGGATTTCGCACCTTTGCCTTCATCGACGATGACGAGATCGCGCCCGCCAGTTGGCTGGCATCGCTTGTGTCACGACTGGCCGAGACCGGCGTGGCGGCGGTTGTCGGTCCGGTTCGGGCCGTCTATGCGCCGAATGCGCCGCGCTGGATGCAGCAAGCCCGCCCGCATGACACCAATCCCGAGTTGCTGGAAAATGGCCAACCGATCGCCGGGCACAGCTGCAATGTCATCATGGACCTGTCGCATGAGACCCTGGCTGGACGTCGCTTTGATCTGGCGCGCGGCGTTTCCGGCGGTGAAGACACTGCGTTTTTTCGCGAAGCGATGGCGCAGGGCGCGCAGCTTGGCTTTGCCCCTTCGGCGGTTCTGACCGAGCCGGTCCCGGCGGCACGCGCAACCCTTACGTGGTTGCTGAAACGCAGGTTCCGCATGGGGCAGACCCATGGCGGCCTGCTGCGCGGCCATGGCGGCCCCGGCAGCCGTTTGCGCGCGATGTTTCCAGCCAGCGCCAAGGTTGCCTATTGCCTGGGCGCTGCGGTGCTTTGCGCCCCCTTTCCCGCGCCCCGCAACGCGCATCTGCTTCGGGGGGCGCTGCATGTCGGAACCCTGGCCGCGCTGATCGGCCTACGCACCGTCGAAATCTATGGGACCGCCGTCGAAGAGACACGGGCCGCGCCCTGATATGCGCAACCGCCACGCCGCCGATTGTGGCAACTGTTTCGCAGACCCGATCACTCTGTCTGCCAGTTTGCCACAAATGTAACCAATTTTGAGTGGTGGCACGTAGCGGTTTTGCTGTAGGGTTCATCAAATTGTGGGACGATTTGAGGCTTCGTTCGAGGTTCGCGCCCACTGGGGATGAAATGCGACTGCCGGTCTTTATCGTTGGGTTATTCCTTTCTGTCGCCTTGGCGGCGGCCATAGGCTATGCTGCGGGCTTTGGTCCGTTAAAGCTGATCCTGTTCTGTGTCGCGGTCGCCGTGGTCTTACAGCTTGCCTATGTTCTGGTGGTTGCCCTGCTGGCGGCTGAACGCAGCCGCAAAACCCGGCCAAGCCGCCCGGCCGATGCCGCCGACCCTACCGCGCCTCACGCAACCGGTAAGACAGACGCCTGACGCGCCCCCTGCCTTTCGAATGGCCCGGCAACCGCCCAAAGTTTTGGCAAGGCCGGCAAAGGTGCGCCGGTCGGAAACCCCAGGAAAACGCATCACTTGGACGACCAGCCCGGATGGGTTAGGCCTTGGGCACCCCAGCGCAGGCGCGCATCGCCCGCCAGACGCATCCCAGCCAGAGCCCGCAGATGTCCGCCTGTGTCACCGTCATCATTGCCGCCTACAATGCCGCCGACACCCTGTCGCGCGCCATCCAATCGGCGCTTGTCCAACCGGAAACCGAGCGGGTGATCGTCGTTGACGATGCCTCGGACGACGCCACCTGCAACGTCGCCCTGGCGGCCGCAGACCAGGACCCGCGCGTCCACCTGATCCGGCAAGCGGTCAACCAGGGCCCAGCCGCAGCGCGCAATAGGGCGCTGGACACGGCCACCTCGGACTATGTCGCGGTGCTGGATTCCGATGACGTGTTCCTGCCGGGACGGCTTGGGCGTCTGCTGGACGGTCCGCCCGCCGAATTGATTGCAGACAACATTGCCTTTGCCCTGCCGCAAAACCTGGCAGAGGTCCGCGCGCGAAACTGGTCCGGCATAGCGCCCGGATTTACCCGGATCGGGGCGGCTGAATTCGTGCAGGGCAATCTGCGTCAAAAAGGCGTTTCGCGCGGCGAGCTGGGGTTTCTCAAACCAATCCTGTCGCGCAGATTTCTTGACCGTCACGCGCTGCGCTATGACCCGGCGCTGCGTTTGGGCGAAGACTATGACCTTTATGTCAGGATGCTGCTGGTCGGGGCCCGCATGTACCTGACCCGTCAGCCCGGCTATGCGGCGGTTGTTCGCCCCGATTCGCTCAGCGCGCGGCATGGCACCGACGCGCTGGCCCAATTGTACACCGCGCTCGAAGCGCATCTGAAGCTGGCAGAGAAAAACGGACAGATGGCTACCGACCTGTCGGATGCCTTGCAGGCCCATCTGGCCGATACTCGGCATAAACGCGACCACCGGCAGTTTCTGGATATGCGCCGGGCCCGGGGGGCGTGGCCTGCGCTTGGCTTTCTGTTCGGCGCGCCCGACCGGGCCTGGCCGGTTGCCTGCCAGATCGTACGCGACAAGCTTGGGCTTGCGGCCTCGGCAGCGGATGCCGCACCGGATCAGGGGGCCCGGCTGTTGCTGCCGCCGCAGCCCGCGGCGTCAGGCCCCGGCGCCTGACAGCGCGCCAAGCGCGCCATCCCTTGCGGTTGCACCGTCGGAGTTGTCTTGGTCCGGCACCTGTCGCAGCGACCGCCACGCAGGCAGATAGCCCAGCCCATCCAGCCCCGCGTCGCCAGCGGCGATCACGTCAACCGGGCCCCGACCGGCCAGCGCGGCCAACTGCCATGCCATGGCACGCCGGGCCCGCCAGTTCTGCGCCCCTGCATCCGGGGCCGGACCAACCGGGACGCGGGCGGCACCGGCCGGGGCGGTCACCGAACCCACCCGATCAGCCGCGGCGACAACGACAGTTCGGGGATGCGCCGATGGGGTGCCGTGTGCCGCGCCAATGCGACGACGCCACCGGTCGGTCACGCTGTGGGCCAGATCGGTCATCAACGCCGGGGATCGGAAGACTTTCCGCAAACCATCCCACAGCCTGCCTGCGGTGATGTCGGCAACAAGATGTTGATACCTCAACGCCCGCTTCAGCCGCATCCCGCGCCGGGTCAGCTCGGCCGCAAGGTCCCCGTCGTCGGGACATGCGTCCAGAGCCTGTTTAGCCAGATTATCATGCGCCGCCGCAAGGTTGGCCAGTACCACTGGCGATAACCGGTGCGATATCGAGGCGCTGTGACGCCGATACAGATAGGTCGGATCGGGGACCACCAGCATACGCATCCCGCGCATCACCAAGCGACAATACAGGTCAAAATCCTCTCCGACACGCAGCGTTTCGTCATAACGCAGCGTTCCCAGAACATCCCTGCGTATCATCGGCTTGAGATACCCCAGCGAGGACAGGCCAGAGGATACGCTGTCGCTGCGGATCAGATCGGCAAGGTCCAGAAACCCCGGCCCATGCTCCAGCCTGCTGCCCTGCAGCAGCATCTGCCCGGCGGTCCCTGCGTTGCCGAAACTCAGAAGATCATCCGCAACTGCCGTGGCGTGCATTCTATCGGCCGCGGACAGCAACCGGGCGAAGCGGCGCGGATGCAGCAGGTCATCAGCGTCAACGATCGCAACCCAATCGCCGCGGGCCGCGTCCAGGCCCGCATTGCGTGCGACGGCCGGGCCCTTGTTGGTTGCCAGAAAAACCAAGCGCAGCCTGTGATCGGCCGCAGCCAACCGCCCGAGAATGTCGCGGCTGGTATCCTTTGAAGCGTCATCGATCACGATCAGTTCCAGCCGGGAATGGCTCTGCCCCAGCACCGAGCGGATTGCAGGTTCAAGACAGGCCGCGCCGTTGAAGTTTGACATGATCACTGACACCAGGGGCGCGTCCGCCCGCCTCTGGTCAGGCGATGCGCCCTGTTCGGGCCGCATGGTCACGCCTCAGGCCCTGCGGTCCGCGCCGGTTTGCGGCTTAGGGCAGCCCGGCAAGCACCGTCACGATGTTTCATCAGACCGCATCGCCGCCGGCAAGGTCTGGGCCAGAATGGCGATATCGACAACCGGGTTGACGCGGGACACATAGGCGCGGTCACAGGCCACCCGGCGCCGATAGGTCGTGCTGTTGCGTCCATTGACCTGCCACAGGCCGGTGATACCCGGACGCGCCCGCAGATAGTACCGGCTGGACGCCCCGTACCGGCGCAATTCGTCGCTCAGCACCGGGCGCGGCCCGACAAGGCTCATCTCGCCGCGCAATACGTTGTAAAGCTGCGGCAGCTCATCCAGGCTGAACTTGCGCAGGACATGACCGACAGAGGTGACACGGGGATCTTCCCGCAGTTTCTGGTTCTGCTCCCATTCGCGACGCGCATCGGGGCATTGCTGGAGGTGCCGCTGAAGCAACTCGTCGCCGTTCACCGCCATGGTTCGGAACTTGAGACAGGCAAAGGACCGTTTGCCGTATCCGACCCGATTGTGACGATAGAAAACCGGCCCGGTCGATGTCGACCAGATCAACACGGCCAGCCCTGCCATCAATGGCGACAGGATAACCAGCAGAACCACCGCGACCGTTACGTCAAAACTGCGCTTTGCAACGCCGCCAACCGGAACCCTGCGGGGCGCAGGACGCACCCAGATCACATGGCGCGCGCGTCCGGCGGACGCCATCAAACCCTCGGCAGGGGCGGTTTCTGTCCCTAGTGGTTTCATCGCAGTCCATCCTTCTGTCTCGGGCGGCGGGCACCGAAGTCCGGTGCCCGTGCCGCCTATGGTTGCAAAGACGCTCGCTTGGATGCACCACCATGCACCGGCGAAACTGACCAGATACCGATTGTCATCGCTACGACTTCAATTCTTTCACTTCGACTTAAGAAGGGTATGACAAATGCTGCGATTGCAAACTTCAAAATGAAACCAAGCGAAGCGCCGCCTATTTTTTGACACTTTTTGCCAGATTTCCGCGCATCGTGCCGGTGATACCCATGATATTTTGACTTTGCCCGGCCCAAGTGCCCGAATCACGGGCAGATTTCGTGAACAGTTTCAGCACTTGAGAACCAGAGAATCAGCGGCAGATCACATGCCACAAGGCCCCAGAGGACGCATGATGGCCAATTCATCCACAGGCGCAAAGGTCGGTTTAGGCCGTTCGGGCGGGCCCTGCCCGGCCGCGCCACGATTGCCCTTCGCCTTTTGCAGCGGCATGATTTCGGGGTTTTCCTGCGGCCGAAACGGGGTGATTTCACGCAAGGTTCCCGTGTCATCATTGCAAGCTATGAGTGTCCCGCACATCCCCGCCGCGTTACGCAGATACATGCCCCCGGGACCGATGAAAGGTGAATGAACCGATGCGAATCCTGTTCGGAAGCGCCCACCCCCACCTGCCGCAGATGTATGGCGGCGCGCAGGCCAGCACGCATGAGCTTGTGATACGCCTTAGGGCCCGCGGTCACCATGTCGGGGTCCTGTCCGGGTTGACGGGCAAGGGGTGGCTCGGGCTGCGTGGCCGGGTCATGCTAAAGATGGGCGGGCGCGGATATGTGCGGGACGACGGGCTTGGCTATCCGGTGTTTCGCACCTGGTTTGCGCCGCAGGCCGCGCGCCGGGTCGTCAGCGATTTCGGAGCCGATGTCGCGGTCTTTCAATCCATGCAACCGGTGCCGCTGGCCCGTGCCATCGACCGCGCCGCAACGCGCACGTTCATCTATCTGCGCAATGTCGAAACCGAAGACCTTGGCGGTTCTCCGACGGGACTGTCTAATTGCGGCTATATCGCGAACTCGCAGTTTACGGCACAGCGGTTTGCCGACACCCATGATCTGAGGGCCGATGTGATCTATCCGATGATCGAGCCGGAAACCTACCGGGTGGCCCCGTTGGGGCAAAACGTGACCTTCATCAACCCGCATCCGAACAAGGGCGTTGAAATTGCGCTGAAGGCCGCCGCTGCGTGCCCCGACATTCCCTTTGTCTTTGTCCGGGGTTGGGGATTGACCCCCGAGCAGGAGGCGCATCTGCAAGACAGCCTGTCCCGGCTGCCCAACGTGTCATTGCGCCCTTCGACCGACGACATGCGCACGGTTTACCGGGATGCGCGCATCGTTCTGGCCCCCAGCCAATGGGAGGAAGCCTTTGGCCGCATCGCCGCCGAAGCGCAAGTCAGCGGTATACCCGTCGTGGCCTCGCGGGTGGGCGGGTTGCCCGAGGCGGTAGGCCCCGGCGGCATCCTGCTGGATCGAGACGCGCCAACAGAAGACTGGGCCTATGCCATCCGAAGGCTATGGTCGGACGATCAAGCCCATGCTCACCTGTCACGCGCGGCGCTGGCCCATGCGGCCCGTCCCGAGATGTCCCCCGACAAACAGATCGACCGCTTGGTCGAGATATTGGGCGGCCCCGTCGAACCCTGATCAATCCTGCACGGGGCGGGATGCCTGCGCTGCATTCGCGCCCTGCGCAGGCAGCGCGGCACCGTCAGGTACCAACCTGTGCACAGGGATCGCATCGCCCGGCGCTGGTCGCGACAATACCACCTCAACCACATCGCCGCCTTGAACCGGGTCGTCGCGGTTGACGGCAAAGGTCTCGGTTCCCTGTGGGCCGGTTCTGGTGATCTGCAGAACCGGGGTCATCGCTTCGGACAGCGCGACCAGCCCGTTGCCGATCTGGGTAGATTCGGCAAACAATGCGGCCTCTGTCTCCATGCGGACGGACAGTTCGGCAATCGCGGCACGCTGGTCCTGCACCCCCTGCACACGCTCGCGGTCGCGTTCATTGGTCAGGTCCAACCGGTCGCGGCGGGTTTCATTCAGCTGTTGTTGCGCCGTCAACCGGGCCGTTTCAACCTCAAGCAGGCGCACCTGTTGATCCGTCACGGCCCGTTGCAGGTTGCTTTCGCGCGCGACTGTGGACAGGCCCCGTTCCACAAGGCTGGCGGCATTTTCCAGCTCTTCGTTCAGCAGGGCCAATTGTCGTTGGCGCAACCCGGCCTGTTGTTCCAGCCGTGTGATCCGTTCCTGCAGCAGGGCTTCAAGCTCTTCTATCTGGGCCATGCTCGACTCAAAGGCGGATTTCTGGGCCACCATGATCCGGCGTTCCTGTTCGATCAACTCGGCCGCCAGCGGCGAGGCCGCCAGATCGGGCGGCACCACGATCTGGCTTCCGGATTCCTCGGCTTCAAGCCGGGCAAGCCGTGCCAGTCGCCGCATCCGCTCCAGTTCGAATACCCGGTAATTGCCCATCGCCCCAAGCGCATTGCGTTCGCCCCTCAGCAAGGCCGTCGCTGGCTGCTCCAGACCGCCGGCAAGGCTGAGCGCCTGCAAGACGGTCATCCCCGGCACATGCGGGTAGGCACCGGGCGCACGCACGTCGCCCAGCACATAGATCGGAGCGAACTCGGAGATTGTAACAACGGCTTGTATGTCGCTGCTCAGGCCCAGCCGGTCCTGAAAACGTTGTGCCAACGCGCGGCCCAGTTCGTCCGGGGCCAGCCCCGCCGCCTGAACCGAACCGACAAGCGGCAGCGCGATGGTTCCCGTGGCGCTGATCTTGTAGGCCCCTCCGATCGTTTCCCAGGGCACGAATGCCTCGGCCACGGCGTCCCAGCGGCCAATCCGTATATCAACGGTCTGTTGCGGCCCAAGCAGCTGAACGTCGCGCGGAACAGGTTGCGCCTGTTGTTGCGCCCGCACCGCATCGCCCGCCGACAAGGACAATGCCAGGGCCAAAGCGCCGACAACACGACACAAAACGGCCATCAGGGGCCCGGATCGCTTGGTGTCAGGCATTGATTTGGACCTCTTCATAACTGCCGCGGCTGACATAGCGCCGGGCCTTGGCAAGATCGGCCTCTTCCAAGAGTGTCGTCGCAAGGGCCGCGCTGAACTGCGGGTGATCGCGCAGCACATCGGCCACGAAATCAGGCAGGACCCGGCCCCAGGCGATACGCAACAACGACACGTCATAAGCCCAGGCATTGGGGTCGGATTGATCCGACTGCCCCAGGGGCGGCAAATCAACCAGCACATAGCTGTAGCGGCCCCGCAAGTCCTGCGCCAAACGGGACAGATCGCCCTGCACCGGTTCCGGGCCGCTGGCATTGGTCATGGTATCAATCGCGTGGTGCAGGCTGGCTGTTTCGATCCCGTTTGGCAGGGTATGTGGCCAGGACCCTGCCTGCCCGTCGTCATGCACGATCAGGATTTCGCCTGCACCGTTCGCAATCAGCTGGCTGGCCAATCCGACCAGCACTTCGTGGGATGCGGTCGCCCCGGGCGACACCGGCGCGATGCCGACCAGAACACCTTGCGATGGGCTGCGGGCGGCCTCGCACGCCTGTGCAAGGCGCGCGAATGTGCGGGCACGGGTGCGATTGGCACCCTCATCGCCCTGGCTTTTGCGCCCCGGCAGCATACCGGCACAATTCAAACCGATTTCCTGCCGCAACTCGGTCACGGTGCGCACCGGTTTCGGCGCCAGTTCCCGCAATGTGCCCAGCAAGGCACCCAACAGGCCGCCCAGGAACAACCCGCCCAGCAAGATGGCCTTTTTACGCGGGCTGGACGGGCTTTTGGGGATCTCGGCCGGAGAGATGACTTTGACCGATGCAATCGGGAAATTCTGCTGCTGCATCGCAACCTCAAGCCGGGCCAGGTAATCGCGGTAAACCTGGGCGTAGGTCTCTGAAATCGCTTCAAGCTGTTGCAGCCGCCCGCGCAGGGCGACATTCCAGTCGGATGTGTCCGTTGTCGCGGCAAGCCCCGCGCGCAGCGACTGTTCGCGCCCCAGGGCGATGTTGTAGGCCACGCGGGCCGCTTCGGTCGCTTGCTGCAATTCGCGCATCAGGGCGCTTTTCATGGACTGGATGCTTTCGTCCAGTTGCAGGGCCTGCGGGTGATCGGCGCCGTGTCGACTGACGATCCGGGCATAGTTCTGGCTGGCCTTCAGATAGGTGCGACGCAAGTCCTGGCTGTCGCCTTCGACCAGTCCTTCGACAAAGGGCACGGCAACAATCTCGGGGTCGCTTTCGGCCCGCTGCAACAGCGACTCGATGCTGGCCAGATAGGCTTCGGCCTCGGCCGTGGCCGCCGAGGCAGTCACAAGTTCGCTGGCCAGTTCCGATTGCTGCTGTTCCGTCAACAGATCGCCCCGCACCTGCACCAGGTCGTTTTCGGTTCGAAATTCCTGCAACGCGGCGGCCGCCTCGATGCTTTTCTGTTCAAGAACGACAAGGCGCTCGCGTAACCATTGCTCGGCTTTGGCGGCAACCTCGTTTGTCGTCACCAGCTGAAACCCTTCGTATGCGGCACCATAACCGCGCGCGATCATCGCAGCGCGGGTCGGATCAAAATCCGCGAACCCGATCTCGATCACCAGGCTGCGCCCCGACCGCGACACCGTCAGGCGGTCGCGCAGAATCCCTGCTGCGCGATCACGATCCGTCACGGTCAGGTCAAAACCCAGATCTGCGGGGGAAATACCGCCGGTTTCGGCCACCGGGTCCGGGTCCTGCCTGTCGGGTGGCGCTGGTGTCAGGACAGCTGCCAGCGGGCGGGTCAGGGCGGAAACCGCGCGGGCGGCTTTGTCCGTTGCACCCAAAGGCGGAGACAGGAAATCGGCATCTTGATCCAGCCGCAGAAGGTCCACCACCTGATAGGCCAGGGCCCGCGACTTGATGATCTCGATCTCGCTTTGCACGGCCGTGTCCGAACGCACCGCATTGGGCAGAGGCGACACCTGGTCCAGCAGCTCGCCGCGCTCTTCGTCCAGCAAAACCGTTTCGACCGCCGTATAACGCGGCACCGACCCAAGGATCATCAGAACGGCACAGGCCGCGCCAAGCCCGGCAAACGCCATGGCCAGCGGCACCTGCCGCCGTATGGCTCGCATCATGGCCCCCATGTCGACTCGCGGTTCATCACGATACCCGGCCAGCGGGTGGGCATTGTCCCGGGTCCAGTGGATGCGCCTGTCTTTCACCGGTTCACTCATCTGAAACTCTCTGCTGTTCTGGTCGGGGACGGGGACGGCAACACATGGTCCGGCAGCGACAGCCGCATGGCGTGTCGGACGCTGCGGTTATGGTCGAACAGACGCAGCAGGACATAGGCAACCAGAAAGGAGCCCACAGTGTGCGGCGTGACAAAGTCGACCTCGGCCACGGAGCGCACGACAAACAAGACCCCCAGCCCGGAAAACAGCATCAGCGACCCGACACTGCCCCGACCCAGCGCCGCACCAATTGGCATGACGATCAAAAGCAACGACAAGGCCAGCACCAGCGCCAGACCCAGCATCCCCGTGCCCACATAGGTTTCGATCAGAAGGTTGTGAAAATGAAACCCCGATCGTGCGGTGATATAGAATTGGTCCCACAGGATTTCCGCGTCGGGCCGACCATGAACCCAGAACGCGTTGTAACCCAGGCCCAGCGTCGGCTGCTGCGCCCCGATCTCGAACGCTCGGTTCCACAGATAGGTCCGCCCGGTCAGGGTCGAATCCTTGCCAAAGGCCCCCAAAACCCGGTCGAACGTGCTGAGTTGATAGGCCAGCAACACGACAGCACCGCATGCGGTCGCGGCCAAGAACACCGTCGCGCGTCGCAACCATGGCGCAAGCAACATCACGAACCCGACAAAGACGATCGCCGAAAAGGCGGCAATCCCCGACAGCAGCGAGGTTGCGGAATCCGACATCCACAGCATGACCAGGCCCAGAAAACCAGTGCCCGCCGCCAGCGCGACCCAAGCGCCGCGCGACCGGAAAATCCAGCCAAGCGAAAAGGAAAACAGGATGGCAAGGGTTGCGAAATATCCAAGCTGGTTCTTGGATGAAAATGCACCGTTAAAGGCGTAGGACCCGTCGATATAGTCATAGGAATAGCCCCCGTTCACTGCCGAATAAAGCAGGACAACAAGGCCACCGATGACCCCACCTGTCACCAGGTTGGCAACCGAAACGATTCGGGCAGCAACCAGCCCGGCAAAGACCGTAATACCGTATTGAACAGAGGCGCGCAGCGTCACAAAGGGCGCATCGCTCCATAAGGTGGACAGGGCAAAAAAGATCGGAACCACCATCAACAGGGCCACCGGCCCCGGACGTGCCAAAATAATGCGCGGCGCCAGCGCGACGGGCACCAGCCAGCATAGATAAAACGCAAGCACCGACAGCGGCCCGAACCGCACCGAATAGGCGAAAACGACCATCGACAACGCGATGGCTGGAACCGCAAAGGCCGCGTTACGCTCGGGATCTATGATCGAGGACAGTTTGATATTCATCCGGTCAAAACCCACCGTCTTGCCCTGCCGACCGTTGCGGCACGTTCATCCTATCCGGTCGCGCCAATGCGGGGCGCGCTGATGGGGGTTGAGTGTCCAAAACACAAGGCTCTGACCCGCGATGCACCCGGTGCAGGCGAGGTGATGAATTTTTGGGCAGACCAGAGACGCTCCCGCCGGATTTCCCCTGCCCTGTCATGGTACATCGATCCCGGCCTGGCAAAGCACCGATTGTTCAAAGGCACAGCCCGATCCGGCAGGCGTAAAGCCTACCCAGTCAATCGCAAGAACTTGTGGGGCAGATGCAGGATCGAACCGTCCCATCCATGCGACCAACCTGTCGGTCGACCATAGGCTAAGGTACAGTTTCTGCGCCTCGTCCGGCAACGCAACGCCCTGTTGGTCCCTGATCAGCGTGCCGTCGATATACCACCGCAGGCGCCCCGGCTCCCAGATAAAGGCATAGTCGTGAAACGCCCCGTCATCCGGGCGGGGGTGCAGTTCCGTATGCGCGCTGTCGCCGCCGAAATGGAAATTGGTTTGCAGAACCGGCCCCTGGGGGGCAATAAATTCAAAATCAATCTCGTTATGCGGCCGATCCTGCGGCGACCCGATGAAAGTAAACATGTTGGCATTCATGCCGCGCGCATAGGGCACTTTCATGCGAGCCTCGAATGTGCCGTATCCCAGCCTGTCGCGGGTCTGAACCTCGGCGCAGCTCAGGTCGCGGTCGCCTCGGGCGTCAGCCGTCAGCGACAGCAGCAACACGCCACCGTCCACCGAGACCCGGTCGCGATGCCACAAGCAGCTTTGGTGATCACCGTTGGCCCAACCGCTGGAGACATACCAACGGCCCTGATCCAGCATCTCGAAATCGTCAAAAAAAGCGGTCCCCTGCTGGCACAGCGCGCCATATGGCCAAGACAGAAGCCCCACCAATGCAGATGCAGAAAAAAACGCTCTGACGCATTTGGTTTTCATACCCTGCGGACCCTTTGCCAAAGGAACGATTCGTCAGGACAAGGCTAAATCCCTTAAGGAAAACAGACCAACACCATTCCGCTGACACGCGGTGTTCCGCCGAAACCGACCTGCCTCGGGCCAGTTTTTGCACCTGCAACAGAGACAGGAAAGCCGGTCAGTTGATCTGATACAGAAACGAGAGTTTGCGGCTTTTGCCGCTGGGCGGGCGCGGAAACGGCGCGGCGTTGCGCACCTGCTGCTTGGCGGCGCGGTCCACCTCGCGCGAGCCTGAACTGTCGGTGACATCGACCCAAGCCAGGCTGCCATCTGGGTTGATTTCGAAAAACACGCGGGCAAACCCGTGGGCCGCAACATAGACCGGCGGTGTTCGGTTCAGATGCACCAGAACCCGGCCCGCATAATTGGTGACTTCCGAATTTCCCGGCCCCCGCGAGGCCGACTGCGTGCCGTTGTTGCCGCTGGATATCCTGTCCACCCCATCCCGCCTGTAAGCGGTCAGGGGCGACTCGATCGTTTGCGAAGGAAAGCGCAGAACGCTGAATTCGTCCGATCCGTCCTGCGTGCCGCTACGATCGGTCGAGACGGGGCTGTCGGGCAGGCGCGGGCGCAACGAGGCGGTGACGGCGGCGGCAGACCCTTCTGTATCTTGGGCTTCGGTCTCTGATGGCGTCAGGTCGACATCTGCCGTATCGGTTGGGGTCGTGACCGAAGGCGTCGGCACGGCGGCGAATACCTGCGGCGTGTCGGGCGCATCGGCCGGGGCGGGCTCGGGGTCTTCCTCGGTGGTCGGCGATGACTGGGCCGGGGAAACAGGTTCGCCCAGCGGGGTTTGAACCTCCGTGTCCGGCTCGACCGGGGTGGCCGTCTGGTCGGGTTGCGCGGCGGTGTTGTCCTGGGTTTCAGGCTGGCCCGCCGGATCGGACTGCACGAAATTCGCCGAACCGGTGTCGGGCGCCGCCACCGCCTGCGGATCGACCGACGCCACCAGCGCGTGGCTGGTCGGCAGATCGGCAGGGTCCGGCGGCGGGCTTTCTTCGACCGGCGTTTCGGGCGGCGGGGCCTGTTCCGGTTCAACCGGGGCGGTTACCGGGTCGGCGATGTCCTCAAAGGCATTGCCAACGGCAAGGGTTTCGCTTTGCGTCGCACCCGCGGCCTGTTCCGGCTGAATGTCGGCGCTGAACCCAAGGCCCAAAAGATGCACGACCAGCGACACCAGGATCGCGATGGCCGCAATGGTCGTGGACCGCCGGATCATTCGAGCGCCCGTTCGGTAACCACGATCACCGAGCTCGCCCCCAGCGCCCGCAATTGGCCCGAAACCTCGATCAGGCGCGGGCCCGGCGCGTTGCGGTCAGGCACGATACGCACCGGCCCGGCATCGTGGCCGACCATATAGGTCTCAGGATCAATGCCCCGCCCCTGAAAGCTGAGGCTTCCATCACGGTGCAACACCAGCGCGTTCGGGGGTTCGCGGCCTTCCAGCCCGGCGGTATCCACAAGCTCAAGGTCGGGGTCCATCGGCGGTGCCACTGTCCCGGCAATCAAAAAGAAGATCAGCATCAGGAAAACGACGTTGATCAACGGAATGGTCGAGTCTCGTAGCCTGCGGGGGGACGGAGCGCGGATCATCGGGTCACTCCAGCACAAGGACGGACAAACCGTCCTTGAGGCGCAACTGCACCAGAAGATCCACCAGCCGTTGCGCGGTTGTGTCCGGGTCAAGGCTGACCAGAACCTGCCCGGCCTCAAGCTGCGCCAGCAACGCGTCCAGCGTGACAGAGGCACCATTCAGGGTCAGACGATCCGGCCCCAATTGCACAAACATCCGATCCGACGGCGTGTCGGGTGCCGAGGACCCGGACCGGGCCTGGCTCAGCTCGATTTCGCCAAAGGTCGAAAAGGTCGAAGACAGCATGAAGAACAGCAACAACAGGAATATGACGTCGATGAGCGGTGTCATCGACATCGGCCGGCGCCGGAAAGGGGCCGGGTTATGCATGCCGGGGCTCTGCGGTGACGACCGCTGCCCCTGTTGCCGACGACAGCGCCTGATCGGGCACCAGCACCGTGCGCAACGCCTTGTCGGCGAACACACGCTCGCGCGCCGTCCGGCTTTCGAGCCAGGCCAGGATCATCGAGGTTGGCATCGCAACCGCCAGGCCCACCGCTGTGGTCATCAGGGCAACCCAGATCCCCCCGGCCAGCAACGATGGGTCAACCGATGACCCCGCTGTCTGAAGGCTCTGGAACGCTTCGATCATGCCCAGGACTGTCCCGAACAGACCCAAAAGCGGCGCCAGCTGCGCAATCGTGTCCAGCAGCCGGAACCCCCGTTCCAGCCCCGCCAGCGCCAGACCCGCTTCGGCGTCCAGCCGGTTGCTCATGCCCTGGGCATCCGGTGTGTTCATTGCTGCCGCGACCAGGGGTGCCAGATAGCTGCGGCTGTCGTTCAGCCGCGTCCGCGCACCCGCGTGATCGCCCATATCCCAGGCCTGCAGCGCCTCGGACAGAATCTTGTGCCGCCCGACGCCCGAGGCCGAGAACTGCCATAGCTTATAGAGCGTGACGGCGACGGTCAGCACCGACATGACCAGCAAAACCGCAACAACCGGCCCGCCAAGGGCGAGAATCTCGCGCAAACTACCCAAGGGGCTCATCCCAGCAACTCCACTTCTATTCGGCTGCCAAGGGACAGCGCGTCATTACAAACCTTGCTTTCGGCTCCGTCGACCAGGCAGGTGTTGGACCCGTTGATCAGTGCCTGTCCCACGTCGCTGCACGCCAGACCCTGCAAATCGAACTGACGCACCCGCGGCCGGTCAGCCGGCAGATCGCGAAAATCGAAAAGCGACAGGGTGACAACACCCCCCGCAGCGTCAAAGATCACCGTCTCGAACACCGCCTTTTCGATGTCTGCCCCGGTGTCGTTGCGCGCCAGAAAGGTCAACCGGCAGGCACCGCCGACATCCTGAAGCGCGTTCAGCTCCAGCGATAGCGCGGGCGCAGCCTGTGCATCCGACTGCGCAGCCCCCGCAACCGGGACGGCACCGGCCAGAACGGCGGCAAGGGCGAAAAGGCGAATGATCATAGGCAACGTCCAGAATTTTATATGCGCGGGCAAGAGTATGAGAACGCGACCCCCGCGCGGTTTCATGGCTTGCGCTTCTTCTATCCCACCGGCAATCTCGGTGAAAGAGTTTCACACGGCGTTGTGCATATAGGTGCAGGCGAATAGTCGCCCAATAACCAATGCGAAAAAATCAGGTCGCGGGTTCTCATGCCCTGCCGAAACGGGCGAAAGCTTGCAGGTGACGCGCCGCCCTTGACCGATTGGCGGGTTTATTCGGCTGCGTCCCTAAGGTTGGCCATGAGGCGGTGAAATTTCTCGCCCTGAATAGCCACATGCCCACGCAGACCGTTTGCCGCGGCTTCGGGCGCGCCCTGCTCAAGCGCTGTGACGATGGCCTCATGCTCGGCCATGGATTGCGCCATACGTCCGCGCAGGCGCAATTGCTGCCGTCTGAACGGTTGCAGACGACGGTGCAGCGCCTGCGCCTGGGCCGCCAAAAACCCATTGCCGGACTGCTGATAGATCACGCCGTGAAACCTTTCGTTTTCGCGGTAATAAGCGTCCGGGTCATTGGCGGTGACCGCCGCCTGGCATTTCCGGTTCGCGTCATGCAGTTCAGCCAGGGCCGCGTCGGAAATGCGGCTTGCCGCCAGCCGACCGCACACGGCCTCGATCTCGGCCATGGCTTCAAACAGTTCAAGCAGTTCCACCGGGCCGGGTTGCCGGACAAAGGCACCGCGACGCGGGATCAACTCTACCAGACCAGACCGCGCCAGACGTTGCAGGGCTTCACGGAACGGCGTGCGCGATACGCCGAACTGCTCGGCAAGCCGCACTTCATCCAGACGGTCCCCGTCGGCAAACGTGCCATCGAAGATGCGTTCTTCAAGGGCTTCGGCAATGGTATCGGCGCGTCTCTGCTCCATGCTTATTGTATAGCCTTGCCGTCATTGAGAACTCAAGAAGTCTATTCTTGTATACAAAATAATTGACTCGGAAAACAAGCTATGATTGGCTCCCTCCACAGCCTGGGTGCGCCGGGCTGGATTCTTTGGGAGGAATACATGAAAGCCATTCTAAAAACCGCGGTTGCAGCCCTTGCGCTGACCGCTGCCGGTTCGGTTGCGTCCGCAACGGAACTGCGCCTGTCGCATCAATGGTCGAACAAGGACATCCGGCACCAGGTTGCACAAATCGTGGCGGATGAGGTCGCCGCGGCGGATGTGGATCTGGAAATCAAGATTTTCGGCTCGAAATCTCTGTTCAAGCCGCGCGAACAATACAAGCCGCTGAGCCGGGGCCAGTTGGACATGACGGTTCTGCCACTGTCTTATGCTGGGGGTCAGCAGCCCGCCTATAACCTGACATTGATGCCGGGCCTGGTTAAGAACCACGACCATGCCGCGCGTCTGGCCAATTCGCCGTTCATGGACGCGCTGGAAGAAAAGATGGCCGAAGATGACGTGATGGTCCTGGTGCATGGCTACCTGGCGGGCGGGTTCGCCGGCAAGGACAAGTGCATCACCAAACCCGAAGACGTGCAGGGTTTGCAAACCCGTGCGGCAGGCAAGTCCTTTGAACAGATGCTTGCCGGGGCCGGGGCCTCGATCGCGTCGATGGCTTCGTCCGAGATCTATAACGCGATGCAGACCGGTGTGCTTCAGGCGGCCAATACCTCGTCGTCGTCCTTCGTATCCTATCGCATCTATGAGCAGGTCGCCTGCTATACCCCCGCCGGGGACGTGGCGCTGTGGTTCATGTACCAGCCTCTGCTGATGAACAAATCCACCTTTGACGGCCTGACCGAAGAACAGCAGGCCGCCCTTTTGGCCGCGTCGGAAAAGGCCGAGGCCTATTATCTGGAAGAAGCCAAGAAACAGGACGCCGCGTCCGAACAGGTGTTCCGTGACGCCGGTGTTGAAATCGCCCAGATGAGCCCCGAGGATTTCGACGCCTGGCTGGCGCTGGCCAAGGAAACCTCGTTGAAAGCCTTTGTCGAAGAAGTGCCAGACGGGCAGGACCTGCTGGACAAGGCACTTGCCGTCGAGTGACCTGAACCGGGGCGGCCGCAATGGCCGCCCCCAATGCCCACAACGCCCCCTGCTGAACACTATTGGAGTCGCACATGGCCGGCCATAGCTCCGCCATCGCTTCCCATACCGGGAACAATCCTTTTCTGCGCGCCGTTGCGGCCCTGTCGACACTGGCGGGCTGGTGCTCTGCCGCCATGATTGTCGCCGCCGTCGCCATAACCTGCCAGATGATTTTCATCCGGTTCGTGCTGAACGGTTCGACCATCTGGCAGACCGAAGCGGTCATCTATCTGGTCATTGCGGCCACCCTGATTGGCCTGCCCTATGTCCAACGTTTGCGCGGGCATGTGAATGTCGACCTAATACCGCTGGCGCTGGCCCCAAGGGCGCGGTTCTGTCTGGCTCTGCTGACCTCGGTCCTGTCAATCGCGATCGTTTCTGTCATGCTGTTTCACGGCTATGAATACTGGCATTTCGCCTGGGAACGGGGCTGGAAATCCGACACGGTCTGGGGCGTCCGGCTGTGGATACCCTATCTGGCGATCCCGGTCGGGTTTGCCCTTCTGTTGCTGCAGCTTGTCGCCGATCTGGTGGCTGTGCTGATCGGCGTCGACAAACCCTTTGGACTGGAGTAACCCCGATGGATCCGCTTCTTCTGGGTGGCCTCGTCGCCATCGCCACCATCCTGGTCCTGTTTTCCGGGGTTTCCGTCGCCATCGGACTGCTGATCGTTTCGGCCGGGTTCCTGACAATCTTCGATGGCGCGCGTTCGCTGGAACTGATGCCCGAGATCCTGTTCGGAAAGCTGGATAATTTCGCCCTGCTGTCCATTCCGATGTTCATTATCATGGGGGCCTCGATCGCCTCGACCCGGGCTGGTGCGGACCTTTACGAGGCGCTCGAACGGTGGTTGACCCGCGTTCCGGGCGGGCTTGTGGTGTCAAACCTTGGGGCCTGCGCCCTGTTTGCGGCGATGTCGGGGTCGTCCCCGGCGACCTGCGCGGCCATTGGCAAGATGGGTATCCCCGAAATGCGCAAACGCGGTTATCCCGATGGCGTCGCTGCCGGGTCGATTGCGGCGGGCGGCACCCTGGGCATCCTTATCCCGCCGTCGGTCACCATGATCGTCTATGGCATCGCCACCGAAACCTCGATCGGTCGGCTTTTCCTGGCCGGTGTCATTCCGGGCCTGCTGCTGGTTGGGCTGTTCATGGCCTGGTCGCTGTATTCGACCTGGCGGTCCGGCGATGCTTCGCGGCTGGGTTCAGGCAGCTATACCTGGGCGGAACGGTTCGAGATCCTGCCCCGCGTGCTGCCGTTCCTCGCAATCATCCTGGGCGTCCTTTACGCCATGTATGGCGGCATCGCGACGCCTTCGGAAACGGCGGCAGTCGGCGCCTTGCTGTGCCTGCTGATTGCGGTCGTCATCTACAAGCTCTGGCATCCGCGGGCGATCTGGATGGTTTTGCGCGACAGCACCAAGGAAAGCGTGATGATCCTGTTCATCATCGCCGCTGCCGGGGTGTTTTCCTATATGCTGTCATCGCTGTTCATCACCCAGTCGATTGCTGAATGGATCGGCACGCTGGATGTGAACCGCTGGGTATTGATGGGCGCGGTCAACGTGTTCCTTCTGATTGCGGGGTTCTTTCTGCCCCCCGTTGCCGTGATCCTGATGGCCGCGCCCATCCTGCTGCCGATCATCACCACGGCCGGGTTCGACCCCATCTGGTTCGCAGTCGTACTGACCATCAATATGGAAATCGGCCTGATCTCACCCCCGGTCGGCCTGAACCTGTACGTCATCAACGGTATCGCGCCAGACATTTCGCTGAGGACAATCCTGACCGGGTCGTTGCCTTTCGTGGCCTGCATGGTTCTGGCAATTGTCCTGCTGTGCCTGTTTCCTGGCCTGGCAACCTGGCTGCCTAATCTCGTCATGGGGGCCGCGATATGACCTTGCTGGCCGATCTGTTGTCCACCGTATTCGAACGGCGCTATCGCCGCGACCCGCACAAAAGCGCGCCCGACGGCCGACCGCTGAACGAACTTGCCACCGCGCTTGTGGGATCGGCTGGCGAAACCTCTGGGCTGGCCCTGGCCAAGGAAATCCTGGCCCGGTTCGAGGCGCTGGACGATGCGGGCAAGCTGGAGTTCTTTCACTTTGTCGCCAGCGCAATGGATATCGATCCCGAAACGGTGCGCACGACCCTTGATGACTACGAGCGCAGCCCCTCCAAGACGAGCTATCGCGCGTTTGCCGAAGCTGCCGAGCCGCGCAGGCAAGAGCTGATCCGGCGTCTGAACCGCGTGCCGGGCGCAACAGGCGCATTGGTGGACATGCGGGCCGACCTGCTGCGCCTTGGCGGCCACGACCCCAAACTGGCTGCGCTGGATCTGGATTTCCGGCACCTCTTTGCCTCGTGGTTCAATCGCGGGTTCCTGGTCTTGCGCCCGATCAGCTGGGAAAGCCCCGCGCATATCCTTGAAAAGATCATCGCCTATGAGGCGGTGCATGCCATCGACAGCTGGTCCGACCTGCGCCGGCGGCTGGAACCCGCAGATCGCCGCTGCTTTGCATTTTTCCACCCTTCGATGCCGGATGAGCCCCTGATCTTCGTCGAAGTGGCGCTGACAAAGGGCATTCCGGGCTCGGTCCAGGCGCTTTTGGCACAGGACCGCGCGGCCATGCCCGCCGAAGATGCCGATACGGCAGTGTTCTACTCGATTTCAAACTGTCAGGATGGTCTGGCCAGCATTTCGTTCGGAAACTCTCTGATTAAACAGGTCGCCGCCGACCTGGCCGCCGAATTGCCCGGGCTCAAGACCTTTGTCACGCTGTCCCCGATCTCGGGTCTGACGCGCTGGCTGGACCAGGAAGGATTGCGCTGGAACCCCGACGATGCAGACGGGATGAAGGCGCTGGCGGCCTATTACCTGCTGAACGCCAAGTCACGCGGAACCCTGCCCTTTGACCCGGTGGCCCGCTTCCACCTGGGCAACGGCGCCATTATTCACGCGGTCCATGCCGAAGCCGACACCTCGGAAAAGGGCCGCGACCAATCCGGCGGAACGATGGTTAATTACCTTTACGAACTGGCGCGCGTCGCGCAAAACCACGAAACCTTTGCCACCACCCGCGAGGTTGCCGCCACAGCTCAAGTCAAAGGCCTGGCGCAGGCAGCCGAACTTTGCCCGACCGAAGAAAGGTAAACCCATGGCGAACCCCTTATTCGACAGCCTTTTTGGTATCCATGCCGGGAAAACCACGCCTTTTCTGACCCTGCCCGATGACCAGGTCGTCACCCATGCAGAGTTTCTGGCCACAAGTGCTCAGATCGCCAATGTCATGGCGCAGGCGGGGCTTACGCCGGGCGACCGCGTCGCCGTGCAGGTCGAAAAATCACCCCAGGCGCTTGCGATCTATGCGGCCTGTGCCCAGTCGGGGTTGGTATTTTTGCCCCTCAATACGGCCTATACCGCGGATGAGCTGCGCTATTTCATCGAAAACAGCGGTGCCGCGCTGATCGTCTGCGATGGGCGCAACGAAAAAAGCCTGACCGCGATGGCCAAGGATCTGGGCGCGCGCGTCGAAACGCTGGATGCCGATGGCGGCGGCAGCCTGATGGCCAAGGCCGCGACCCAGCCCGACAGTTTCGCGACCGTCCCGCGCGCGGGCGACGATCTGGCGGCATTTCTCTATACCTCGGGGACAACGGGGCGATCCAAGGGCGCCATGCTGACCCAGGACAATCTTCTGTCCAATGCACGCACCTTGGTGCAGGAATGGCGATTTACCGATCAGGACGTTCTGCTGCACGCGCTGCCGATCTTTCACACCCATGGTCTGTTTGTGGCAACCAATATCGCGCTGACCGCCGGGTGCAGCATGATTTTCCTGCCGAAATTCGACCTTGACCAGATCATTGCGCGGCTGCCCGCTGCCACCACGATGATGGGCGTGCCGACCTTTTATACGCGCCTGTTGGACGACACACGTTTCACCCAGGACCTGGTGGCGCATATGCGGCTGTTCGTGTCCGGCTCTGCGCCGCTGTTGGCAGAAACTCATATCCAGTTCGAAACCCGCACCGGGCACCGGATACTCGAACGCTATGGCATGACCGAAACCAACATGAACACATCCAACCCCTATGATGGCGAGCGCCGCGCCGGGACGGTGGGCTTTCCCCTGCCCGGGGTCGAGCTGAGGATCACCAACCCCGAAGACGGTACAGAGCTGCCGCAGGGCGACATTGGCCAGATCGAGATACGCGGCCCGAACGTTTTTCGGGGGTATTGGCAGATGCCCGAAAAAACCGCCGCCGAGCTGCGCGACAATGGGTTCTTCATCACCGGCGATCTGGGGCGGGTCGATGCCGATGGCTATGTCCACATCGTTGGCCGAAACAAAGACCTGATCATTTCCGGCGGTTACAATATTTATCCCAAGGAAATCGAACTGGTGCTGGACGACCAGCCAGCCGTGCTTGAAAGCGCTGTTATCGGCGTTCCGCACCCGGATTTCGGGGAAACCGTGCTGGGCGTCATCGTGCCGGAAAAAGGTGCCTCGCCCGATACCGGCGCAATGATGCAGGCGATACAAAAGTCACTGGCCCGGTTCAAACACCCACGCGAACTGGTCGTGGTCGATGCCTTGCCGCGCAACACGATGGGCAAGGTGCAAAAGAACATCCTGCGGGATCAGTACAAGGACATGTTTGCGTCGTAACAGGCGCCACCCCTGATCGGGTAAATCCATGCAAGACAGTCCGAACGGCCTTGCGCAGGGTGTTCGTCTGCGCAATCGTGCCATCCGACATGCGCCGACCCGGCCCCAAAGGACCAACACCCATGACCATCCAAGACCCATCCAGCCTTGGCACAATCCCACTGGAGACCGCCGCCAAGCTTTCCGGTGTCGAACTGTTTCGCAAGATGATCGCCAAGGAACTGCCCGCGCCGCCGGTCAGCGCCATCGCGAACATAAGTTTGACCCACGCCGATGAGGGCCACGTCCAGTGGCATTGCAGCCCGCCTGCAAATTTCCTGAACCCGATGGGGGGCGTGCATGGCGGCTGGGCTATGACCGTTCTGGACAGTGCATTGGCCTGCGCGGTGCATTCTGCCCTGCCCGCGGGCCGCGCCTATACAACAGTCGAGGTCAAGACCAACCTGACCCGCGCCCCTGTGGTCGGCGAAACCTATCACGCCGAAGGTCGACTGATAACCTTGGGTCGCCGCACTGGCACTTCCGAGGCAAAGCTGACCGACAGCAAGGGACGTGTCGTGGCTTTTGGCACAACGACTTGCCTGATCTTTGATCTGTAGGCCGTCCGTGGCGACCGGTTCGGTTCTGCGCGGCAATCCGCAGAAATCCTCGACCCGGCCGCCCCGGTTTCACAGACCTCAGGCGGACGGGGTCAGATTCTGCGGGAAGTTCTGATAGCATACCGGGCGCAGGAACCGACGGATCGACAATGTGCCGACCGACGTCGCGCCAAAATTGGTCGACGCCGGGTAAGGTCCGCCATGGACCATGCTGTCGGCCACTTCGACCCCTGTCGGAAAGCCATTGACCAGGATGCGACCGGCCTTGCGTTCAAGCACGGGGACAAGGCCGCGCGCTGCCGCCATGTCGTCGTCATCCATATGCAATGTCGCGGTCAGCTGCCCTTCAAAACCTTTTGCAAGCTCAACCATCTGCCCGGCATCGCGCACACGGATCGCAAGGCCCACGGGGCCGAATACCTCATCCCGCAGGCTGTGATCGGCCAAAAAGCTGTCCGCATCGGTTTCATAGAGATTTGGCAATGCCTGCCGCCCTGAATCCGTGGTCGTGAAAACCGGGCGCACTGTATTTTGCTCGTCAAAACGGGCTTTGCCCCGCCGATAGGCCGCAGCGATCCCATCGCTCAGCATCGGTTGTGCGTCTACATTCGCCAGACCTTCGGCGGCGGCTTTAATCACCGCGTCACCGTCCGGCCCGGCGGGAATAATGGCAATCCCCGGATTGGTGCAGAACTGCCCTGCCCCCATGGTCAGCGATGCGGCCCACCCTGCGCCAATATCGGCGCCACGGGCGGCGGCGGCGGTCGGCAAGATGAACATCGGGTTTACGGACCCCAGTTCACCGAAAAACGGAATGGGTTCCGGACGCGAAGCACATAGATCAAAAAGCGCCCGGCCCGCGCCCAGCGAACCGGTGAACCCAACCGCCGTGATCAACGGATGTTGAACCAGCGCCTGCGCATATTCGACCTGGTCCCCCTGAACCAGGGAAAAGACACCTGGGTGAAGCTTGCACCGCGCGATGGCCGCATGAATGGCCTCGGCTACGATTTCACCGGTTCCGGGATGCGCCGGGTGACCTTTGACCACAACCGGGCAGCCTGCGGCCAACGCGGCGGCCGTGTCGCCCCCTGCGGTCGAAAATGCCAAGGGAAAGTTCGATGCCCCGAAAACCGCGACCGGCCCTACCGGGCGTTGCACCATGCTGAGATCGGGCCGCGGCAGGGGCTGCCGGTCAGGCAGGGCCGGATCATGGCGCAGGTCAAGATAGGCGTCATCGCGGATATAGTCCGCAAACAACCGCAGCTGTCCGGTGGTTCGGCCACGTTCCCCTTGCAGCCTTGCGGCGGGCAGCCCGGTTTCAGCGGACCCGACCGCCGTTATATCCTCGGCCCGGGCCTCGATCTCATCCGCGATCGCCTCAAGGAAAGCGGCGCGGTCTTCGCGCGAGGAATGGCCGTAGGTCCAGAAAGCGTCCTCGGCCGCGCGAACCGCACGGTCCACGTCTGCGACGGTTCCCCGTGACACGTCGAACCCTTCGCCCGCATAGGGCGATGACCGAAAGGTCTCGTCGCCCGCGACCCATTCGCCCGCGATCAGGTGTTTTCCGTGGAGTTTCAAAGTCATCATTTATGTCCTGTAAATCGGTTCGGCGGTAAACTTGCCACCCTGATAGATGCTTTCCGGGGCGTCCTTCGCCGGTTTGGGCGCGGCGGCCTCGACCTCGGCCCGATAAGCTTCGGAATTGTCTTTGGGGCGCCAGCCGATCAGCCTGGCCGTTTCCGTGTTCCACCACGCTTGGTCATTGTCGGACACGCCCCAGATCACCGGGCAACCCAACATCGGAACGCGGAACACGCATTCGACAAGGCTTATGAAATCGTCGGGGGACATCCAGGTGGCCAGCATCCTTCGGTCACGCGGTTTGTCGAAACACGATCCGATACGGATCAACGCGGTCTCTTGCCCGAATTTGGAATGATAAAGCGCGGCGATCGCTTCGCCAAAACACTTGGAAACACCATAGAGACCATCTGGCTTGTACGGCACAGTCGTGTCGATCACCTGATCCTGCTGGTAATACCCGATGGTATGGTTGGATGACGCAAAAAAGATGCGCGGCATACCGTGGGCGCGCGCGGCTTCGAACAGGTTGTAGACCCCGGTTATGTTGCCCCGCTGGATCGCATCCCAGGGCCGCTCCACCGACACACCACCCAGGTGAAGGATGCCATCGCAATCCTTGACCAGATCGAAAACCGCCGCCTCGTCGCCAAGGTCGCATTTCACGACCTCTTCATTCGGCCCTGCCGGATCCATGTCGGAAATATCCGACAGGCGCAGGACTTCTGCCATATGCCCCAAGCGCGCCCGCGCCAATTTTCCAAGGTTTCCGGCAGCGCCGGTGATGAGCAGTCGTTTCAAAGCGTCAGCTCCTTATTGCAACAGATTGGGTAGAGTCATCGAAAACGCCGGAACATAGGTAACAAGCATCAGCGCGACGAGAATTGCCAGATAAAAAGGCCAGATCGTTCGAACGGCCCGGTCGATACGAATACCGCCCACCACACAGCCAACGAACAGACAGGCCCCGACAGGCGGCGTGCACAGCCCCAGGCCAAGGTTCATCATCATGATGACGCCGAACTGCACAGGATCCATGCCCAGTCCGACGACGACCGGCAGGAAGATCGGGGTGCAGATCAGGATCAGCGCGGCCATATCCATGACCATCCCCAATACCAGCAGCGTCAGATTCAGCAAGAGCAGGATGACCAGCGGGTTTGACGAAATCGACGTGACAAAAGTGGCAAGGTTGTCAGGCACGCGGTACAGCGCCAGCAGATACGCAAAGGACGAGGCCGTCGCCACCAGGATCATCACCAATGCCGTCGTTCGCACAGCAGACAGAACCGCCGTTTTGAACCCGGACCATGAAAGCTCACGGTAGACAAAGATCGTGACAACCAGCGCCCAGATCGCGCCAAAGGCACCGGATTCTGTTACCGTCATGACACCGGACAGGACACCGCCAACGATGATGACCGCCGTCAGCAAACCGGGCACAGCGGCCGCAAAGCTGATCAGCAAGGCATGCCAGCCGGGGAACTCTTCCGAGGGATAGTTGCGTTTCACGGCGATGTACCAGGCAACGAAACCAAGGCACAGGCACATCAGCAAACCGGGTATGATACCCGCCAGAAAAAGCTGCGATACCGAAACGCCACCCGCTGCAACCGCATACAGGATCATGTTGTGGGACGGGGGGATCACGACACCCGCAACCGAGGACGTCACCGTTACGTTGACCGCGTAATCGGCGTCATACCCCTTTTCTTTCATCACCGGCATCAGAATTGATCCAAGCGCCGAGGTGTCGGCAACGGCCGACCCGGAAATGCCGCCAAACAACATCGATGACGCGACATTGACAACGCCAAGCCCTCCGCGCGACTTGCCGACCGCAGATGCCGCCAGTCGGACCAGCCGACCGGCAATACCGCCCTGCATCATCAGTTCACCCGCGAAGATGAAAAAGGGAATGGCCAAAAGCGAAAAGACGGAAATCCCCGACATGATACGCTGGAAACCGATGAACATCGGCAGACCCTCGTAGAGGAAACCGCCAACCGTGGCGAGGCCCAGTGCAAAGGCGACCGGCATGCCCGAAAGCAGGCCCAGGGCAAACAGGCCAAAAAGAATATACAGTCCCATTCAGTATTCCGCCGGGTCTTGGCCACGCACAAGCATGGCGAGGTGATAAAGTGAAAACAGAACGCTCAGGATACCGCAGATCGCCATTGGAACGGCGCGCCACCCCTCGGCAATTGCCAGCATGGGGATACGGCGTTTCCAGGTTTTCTCTGCCAATTCCCACCCGTACCAGGCCAGGTACGCGGCAAAGACAAGGACCCCCAGAACCGCAATCCAACGCAGCGGGATGCGCAAGAATGGCGGCATCATTTCACGGACAAATTCGATCGACAGATGGGCCTTGTTCCAAACACCGGCAGCAGCCCCCAGGAAGGTGATCCAGACGACCAGCATCAGGGCGGCCTGCTCGACCCAGGTCGGCGTGTCATTCAGAACGTAGCGGCCAAAAACCAGCCATCCGAAGATTGCGATCAGGGTCACAAGCTGGATACCGGCGATGGTCATGCAGATTTTGGCGGTCAGGTCCAGCATCCTGTAAATCAGGCCATGGGTCCCGGTGGATTGGTCAGAGGTCATCTGGTTCTCCGGCGCGATGATGCCCCAGCCGTTGTCTGGCCGGGGCATCGAGTTTCAACATGATCAGCTGCTGGCCTGAATATCCTTGATCAGGCTTTCCAGATCGGGATTGGCCTCGATGAAGCCCTCGTAAACGGGCGTCATTGCATCCTGGAATGCCTTGGGGTCCTTCACCTCGTTGATCTGAACACCCGCCGCCTCGACTTTCTCGCGGCTCTGCAATTCGCGTTCCGCCCAAAGCTCGCGCTGAATATTTGCGGCATTGACGGCGGCCGCTTTTACGATGGTCTTGTCCGCATCCGACAGCGCATCCCATGTCGCCGTGGACACGCACAGACATTCCGGAATGATCAGGTGGTTGGTGATCGAGTAGTATTTCGCCACCTCGAAATGGTTCGAGCTGTCATAGGACGGATAGTTGTTCTCGGCGCCGTCAATGACACCGGTTTTCAGCGATTGATACACCTCGCCATAAGCCATGGGCGTGGCGTTGCCGCCCAGTTGATCGACCATCTGAACATACAGGTCATTGTTCATGACGCGAAACTTCATGCCCTTGACATCGTCGGGGGTCTCGATCGCCTGTTTGGTGTTGTAGAATGACCGCGAGCCGCTGTCGAACCACGACAAGGCGACCAGGCCCTCTTTGGCCAGAGCGTCCGAGAAGCGCTGCCCGATCTCGCCGTCCATGACCACATGCATCTGGTCAACATCCTTGAAGATAAAAGGCAGCGACAGAACATTGGTCGCCGGAACGATTTGCCCCATGGGACCCATGTTGAAATTCGCGAAGTCCAGGCCACCGTTGCGCACCTGCTCGATCGCGTCCGGCTGATCGCCCAGCACCGCGTTGTGGTACACTTGGGGCGCAACACGGCCTTCGGTATTCTCGGTCACTTCGGTCGCAAAACTTTCGAGCGCCACCGAGTTCGGATAATCCTCGGGGTGAATGTTCCAGCCGCGCCATTCATTGGCCATCGCGGGAACCGCAACCAGCGCCGCCAGGGCGCCTGTCAGTGCAATCCGGGTAAATGTCATCTGATTTTCCTCCCAATTGGTATGGCAGCCTTGGCCGCCGATGCCGGATGTATGGACATTCATCATACAATTTGTCAATAGGTATGATGCTTGCGAGGAATATTTGACAAACCCGCCCCTATTCAGCTTATGTTTCCCTACGGAAGGACATGAAATGGCTGAATCCCTGAAAAACAAGAAACCTTCGACCGCCAGGCGCAACCTGGTGGCCGAAGTGGTCGCCCAGCTGCGCGCCCGAATCGTCAATGGCGAGGCGCAAACCGGCGACCGGCTTCCGTCCGAGGCGCAACTGACCGAAGCCTATTCCGTGTCCCGCACCGTGATTCGCGAGGCGATTGCCGCGCTACGAGCGGACGGGCTGGTCGAGGCCAGACAGGGCGCTGGCGTCTTTGTGCTGGAACCAAAAGAGGTTGCGCAACGACCGTTTCAAATTGTGGATGTCGACAAGATATCCTCAATTATCGAAATGCTTGAGCTGCGCTCGGCGGTCGAAATGGAGGCAGCAGCACTGGCCGCGACACGCCGGTCCCCGGCGCAGGAAGAAGAGATTTACGAAGCCGAATCGGAAATCAGGGCGCTTGCAACAAAGGGCCTGCCGACCACCGAGGCCGATTTCCGGTTTCATAAATCCATAGCCAAAGCGGCCAATAACCCCCGGTTTGTCGAGTTCCTGGACGTTCTCGGACAACCGGTCATTCCGCGATCGGCCCTTCAATCCGGCGACAGGCACCGCAGCCCCGAGGCGTATATCGCGCTGATTTCAGAGGAACACCGGGCCATTGCCGACGCAATCGCAGCCGGTGACCCTGAAGCGGCACGCGACGCAATGCGCCTGCACCTGAAGGGCAGCCAGCAACGATATCGCAACATGCTGCGCGGATCGTGAAAATTCATCATACAAGTTGTTGACAGATGTCAGTCATATACTGTAGGCCTGCCCTCAATCGGAACACCGGAGCATGTTATGGACCCCCAACACCTAAAGACATCCCTGGGCTCAGGGCTTCTTTCCTTTCCCGTCACCCCTTTCGGGGAAGATGGCCAGTTCAACCGGTCCGCGTATGAAGACCACGTCGGGTGGCTTTCAAGCTATCCCGCGGCCACGCTGTTCGCGGCTGGCGGGACGGGCGAGTTCTTTTCGCTGAAGCCTTCGGAAATCCCCGCCATTGTCGCCGCGGCCAAAGCTGCCGCCGGGGAAGTCCCCATTGTTTCGGGCTGCGGTTACGGCACCGAAATCGCGGTTGAAATCGCCCAATCTGCGGAAAAGGCGGGTGCAGATGGCATCTTGCTGATCCCGCATTATCTGATCGACGCGCCGCAGGACGGATTGTTCGCCCATATCAGGCGGGTCTGCGATTCCGTTGGGATCGGCGTTATGGTCTACAACCGGGACAACTCGATCCTTCAGCCCGACACATTGGCCCGCCTTTGCGATGTTTGCCCCAACCTTGTGGGGTTCAAGGATGGCTCGGGCGATATCGGACTGGTCCGGCAGATCACCGCCAAGATGGGCGACCGGCTGATGTATCTGGGCGGCATGCCAACCGCAGAACTGTTTGCCGAGGCCTATCTGGGCGCGGGGTTCACCACCTATTCATCGGCGGTGTTCAATTTCGTACCCGGCCTTGCCATCGAATTTTACGATGCCCTGCGCGGCGACAACCGGGCCCGGTGCGAAGAAATCCTGAACGGGTTCTTTTATCCCTTCATGGCCATCCGCGACCGCTCAAAAGGGTATGCCGTGTCGGCCATCAAGGCCGGTGTGCGCCTACAGGGCTTTGATACCGGTCCGGTTCGCCCGCCACTCACGGATCTTACAGAGGAAGAGATGGGGATGATGGCTGACCTGATTGCCCCTTACAAACGATGAAGATCACGGCTGTTCATACCCACCTTCTTGAACATCGTCTGGACACGGCGTTTGAAAGCGCATCCATGCGCTTTGACCGGCGCCAGCATCTTCTGGTCGAAGTCATTTGCGATGACGGAACCACGGGTTGGGGCGAATGTCTGGGTCCGGCCAAGGCAAATCGCGCCGTGGTGGAAACCTATGCCAACTGGCTGGTGGGGATGGATCCGCTTGAGACCGAAAAGATCTGGGCGTTGCTGTATAATGCGCTGCGCGACCAGGGTCAGCGCGGGCTGGCGGTCACGGCGCTGTCGGGGATCGACGTCGCCCTCTGGGACATCAAGGGCAAGCATTTCGGCGTTCCGGTATCCACCCTTCTGGGTGGGCGGTTCCGCAACACCGTCAAGGCCTATGCCACCGGCGCCTTCAAGCGCGACGGCGTTGACCGGGTGGCGGACAACGCAGCCGAGGCCGAGAGTCACGCGGCCGCCGGGTTCCACGCGATGAAGATCAAGATCGGATTCGGCTTTGACGAGGACATGGCCGTCATCGCCGCCGTGCGTCAGGCCATGGGCCCCGACATGAGGCTCATGATCGACGGCAACCATGGCTATGACACGATAGAGGCGATCCGTGTTGGCAACGCGGCGGCAGATTACGGGGTCGACTGGTTCGAAGAACCCGTAACGCCCGAGCATCTTGCCGCCTATCGCGAGGTCCGGGCGAAACAGCCCATCCCCGTTGCCGGAGGGGAGACCTGGCACGCACGGTGGGGGATGCGTGAACCGATTGAAAGCCGCTGCGTGGATATCCTTCAGCCTGACCTGTGCGGCTGTGGCGGGTTCACCGAGATGAAGCGCATCGCGGACCTGGCGGCCTTACACAATATTCGCGTGGTTCCGCATGTCTGGGGAACCGCCGTGCAAATCGCGGCCTCGCTTCAGTTCCTGGCGGCGATGGTGCCGAACCCGGTACGGTTGAACCCGGTCGAACCGATCCTGGAATTCGACCGCACCGCAAACCCGTTCAGACAAGCGGTCATCACCCGCCCCATCGAACATGAAAACGGCATTGTCACCATTCCCGATGGCCCAGGCCTTGGGATCGAGATTGACCGCCAAACGCTAGAAGATTTTGCGCCAAAGGACCAATGATGCTGGACCGCAAGCTTACCGGAACCCCGCCCTCGATACGCCTGCCCGCCGGAGCGATCGACACTCAGTGCCACATCTACATGCCGGGCTACCCTGCCCTGCCCGGCGGCCCCGGAAACCCGCCGGACCCGTTGCCGACGCCTGACATGTACCGCCAGATGGCCGATTGGATCGGCATTTCCCGGGTCGTGGTTACGCAGGGCAATGCCCAGCAAGGTGACAATTCCTGTCTGCTGGCCAGCCTGGCAGAGCTTGGCGATATGGCGCGGGGCGTCGCGGTTATCGACGGCCAAACCTCGGACCAAGAGATGGACCGGCTCAGCGCGGCGGGCATTGTGGGAACCCGGATCATGGATCTGCCCGGCGGCGCCGTTGGCCTGTCAGAGCTTGAAGCCGTGGACGCCAAGGCCGCCGACCGCGGCTGGGTGATGGCTGTTCAGTTCGACGGCTCGGACATTCTGGAACATCAAGACCGCCTGGCGGCCTTGAAAAGCAACTGGATCCTGGACCACCACGGAAAGTTCTTTCGCGGCGCCACGGCAGACGGGCCGGAAATCGACGCAGTCAAACGACTGATCGACGGCGGGCGGTGCTGGTACAAACTGGCGGGCTGCTACGAAAGCTCGCAGACCGGCGCGCCGGATTACGCCGATATTGCCGCGACGACCCGTGCAATTGCCGCCTATGCACCGGACCGGTTGGTCTGGGGCACGAACTGGCCGCATAACCTTGCCAAGACGGCGGACGAGTATCCCGACGATGGGGTGCTGGCCGATACCGTGCTTGGCTGGCTTGACGAGAAAACGCGCGAGTTGACCCTTGTGGACACGCCTGCCCGGCTGTTTGGCTTCGACACCTAAAGGCGCGCGCACCGGACCCGCGGGTTACCCGTGCGGGTCCCGTGACTGTGCGGGGCTGACCTCAAGCGTGCTCCATACACAATCATGATCGGACAAGGGCGTACCGGCAGCCGAAACCGACGTCAGAATCCCCGACTCTACCGGCGCGAAACCCCGCCCAGCCAGCCAGTCCAGCTTCATCTGCCGATCCGGGTGCGGCGTGATCAGGCTGGGCCGCGTCGTGTCGCCTGCGGCGGTGAACGCCCAGGAATAACCCTGGTTTTCGGCCAGTCCAAACAGCGTTTCCCGCCGCCAGTCGAAATCGGGGGGAATGTGGTTTCCGGTATTCAAATCACCGCCGATCAGCGCCGGCAATCCGGGGGCGAACCGGTCGATGGCCTGCAGCAGGCGCGCGAACTGCTGGTGTCGATGCTCGGCACCCGCGTTGCTTTCCAGATGAGTAGACACCACACAGACCGAACCAGCGATGGTGGGAACGACCGCAGCAATGGCCATGCGGCCCCCGACCCTGGGTTGCTGGGGATCTGCAGCGCCGCCATCCGATGCAAACCAATGTCCATGGTCGTCCAGGCGGATCAGGGCCGTTCGCTGAAAAGGAACCGAAGACAGGATCGCGTTGCCGTGCCAACCCAGTGCATTGAAATCATCAACACAAAACGCCCGTTCGGTCGGGCCGCCCAGGTCAAGCTCGTGAAACTCGACCCCAAAGGCATAGACCATACCCAGGGCGTGGGCCATGTCTTGGGTTGTGTGGCGTTGCGCGGTGCGGGCCATGCCGTGATCAACCTCGGACAGCAGGACGACATCCGGGGCGATCTGACCCAGGTGATCCGCCGTGTCCTGTGGAAACAGGCAGCGTTCCACGTTCCAGGCCGCCACCGTGAACCGCGCGGGCAACTGAACCAAACCCGCATCGCCCCCCAATTGCAGCGCGTTCATGGCCGCGAGGTCCGACAACAGGTCGCGATGGGCTTGCGCGGTGCGCGGCGCGGACAGGATGTCGCGCCGTTGGGCTGGCGTTACAACCGCAAGCGCGTTCACCGTTTCTGTAATCACAGCGTTCTTCCCGTTTCCGTATCGAACAGGCGCAGCGCTTCGGGTTTCAGCGTGATCCGGTTTTCACCCATCTGCGCGGCATGATCCTTGTTGATCAGAACGGTAAAGGGTTGACCGGCAAGCTGGCCGTGCAACAGCCGGTGCGCGCCCAGTTCTTCCAGGATATCGACCTGAAACGGAACCGACCCCTGACCATCCAGCTCGATATCTTCGGGTCGGATGCCCAAGGTCACCGGCCCGTTGGCCGATGTCGGTGCGGGCATGATCCCGTCATAGCCGTTGATCCGAACCTGACCCCGATCCACCTGCGCCGCGATCAGGTTCATCGGCGGCGCCCCCATGAACGAGGCCACAAAGGTCGAGGCCGGGTTGTGATAGATTTCCGACGGGGTCCCGATCTGTTCAATCCGCCCCGCGTTCAGAACGATGATGCGATCGGCCATGGTCATCGCTTCGACCTGGTCGTGGGTGACATAGACCGCCGTCGTGCCCAGGCGGCGTTGCAGTGCCTTGATCTCGATCCGCATCTGGTTTCGCAATTTGGCGTCCAGGTTCGACAGCGGTTCGTCAAACAGAAACAGTGCCGGGTCGCGGACCACTGCACGGCCCATGGCGACGCGCTGACGCTGGCCGCCGGACAGTTGCGCCGGCTTGCGGTCCAGGTAGTCCGTCAGGTTCAGCATCCTGGCGGCGTCTTCCACCTTGGCGGCGATCTCAGACGCCGGGGTGCCGCGGTTTTTCAGGCCATAGCCGATATTCCTGCGCACCGTCATATGCGGATACAAGGCATAGTTCTGGAACACCATCGCGATGTCCCGGTCCGCGGGGTCCACGTCATTGACCACCCGGTCGCCGATTTTGAGCGTGCCTTCGGTGATGTCCTCCAGCCCCGCGATCATCCGCAGCAAGGTGGATTTTCCGCAGCCCGACGGGCCGACCAGAACCACGAACTCGCCATCCCGAATGGTGAAGTCTGTTGCCTCAACGGCCTGAAAGCCGTTGGGATAAACCTTGCGGATGCCTTCCAAAGAAACCTGAGCCATGCGCGTATTCCTTATTTGTCGGATTCTGTAAGGCCCTTGACGAACCAGTTCTGGAAAAAGATCACGATGGCCACGGGCGGGATCATCGCAACGATGGCCAACGCCAGGGCCTGCCCATGTTCGGGGATCTGGCCGTCGGTATAGGACAGCACGATCTGCTTGATGCCCCGGACCAGCGTGAAAAAGCTTTCATCGGTGGTGATCAGTGTCGGCCACAGATACTGGTTCCAGCCAAAGACGAACATGATGATGAAAATCGCCGCGATCATCGTTCTGCTGAGCGGCACGAGGATGTCGATGAAGAATTTCCACGGCCCTGCCCCGTCGATCCGGGCGGCCTCGGCCAGTTCCTCGGGCACGGACATAAAGAACTGCCGAAAGAAGAACGTGCCGGTGGCGGACGCGATCAGCGGTACGATCAGGCCGGTATAGGTGTTGGTCAGCCCAAGTTTCTGGATGGCCTCGTAAGACGGCAGGATGCGCACTTCAAGCGGCAGCAGCAGCGTGGTGAAGATCACCCAGAAGGCCAACGTGGCAAAGCGCAGGCGGAAATAGACAATCGCATAGGCGGCCATCATCGAGATGACGATTTTTCCCACTGCAAAACCGATGCCCAGTATCAGTGAATTCATCAGCATCAGCGTGCCATCGACGGTCTGGGTAAAACCGCCCTTTTCGAACATGGCCGCGTGGAAATTCTTGCCCAGATCATCGCCCAGCGTCAGCTGCAGCCCTTCGCGGTGGATCGTCACCGCATCATGGCTGGCCGTTGTCAGCGCCAGAAGCGGCGGCAGAATCATCAGCAAGGACCCAAGGATCAGAACAAGATGATCGCCAATCGCATGCCAACGAATTTTGCGCGGGCGGTGCGCGACGGCGGGAGTTTCAAGCGTTGTATCAGCCATGACGCGCCTCCTCAGGTATAGTGGATCCGGCGTTCAACAAGCCGGAACTGAAAGACGGTCAGGATCAGGACCAGCACCATCAGGACTACGGATTGCGCTGATGAACCGCCAAGGTCATTGCCGCGGAACCCATCCAGATAGACCTTGTAGACCAGCGTCATCGGGTTGTTGCCCGGCTCGCCTTTCATCAATGCATCGATGATGCCGAACGTGTCGAACAGGGCGTAGGTGATGTTGATGATCAGCAGGAAGAACGCAGTCGGCGCAAGCAAGGGAAAGGTCACTTGCCAAAACCGACCCGTGGCCGAGCGATTGTCGATCATGGCCGCTTCGCGCACGGAACGCGGAATGGATTGCAGGCCGGACAGGAAAAAGATGAAGTTCACCGGGATCTGTTTCCAGACCGAGACGATGATCATCGCCGTGGCGGTCGCATTATAGTCGACGCCCAGTTTGAAATCCCAACCGAACATCTGGAAAAACCGGGTCATCGGGCCGGTGCTTTGATCAAAGAACAAGATGCCCAGGAACCCGGCCACCGGGGGTGCAATCGCGTAAACCCACATCAGCAGCGTGCGATAGGATTTGGCCCCACGGATGATCTTGTCGGCCTTCACCGCCAGCAACAAGGCGATGGCAAGCGAGAAAAAGGTCACGAGCACCGAGAAAACGATCGTGAACCAGGCGACGCGCATATATTGCGCATTGCCCAACAGGGTCGTGTAATTGTCGCCGCCCACAAAGGTCGAACCGAACCCGAACGGGTCCTGCAAATAGAATGACGATTGCAGCGCCCAGCTCGCGGGCCAATAGAAGAAAATGGCGATAATCATCAATTGCGGCAGCAGCAGCGCCACAGGAAGCCAGATATTGTCGAAGCCCGCGCGTTTCATGAGGTGTCCATTGCGAAAAGAGCGATGGCCGCGCCTTGACGACGCGACCATCCTGGGGGTGATCCCAGGGTTTAGCCCTGGGTCTTTGAGAAGCGGGCCAGCAGTTCGTTGGCTTCTGCTTCAATGGTCTCAAAGGCGGTTTCCACGTCGGTCTCACCGGTCAGGATACGACCATATTCGCGGTTCATGATGTCGCGGATCTGGACGTAGAACCCCATGCGATAGCCCTTGGTGTTGTCTCCGGCCTTGGCTTGCAGCTGGTTCACACCAATTTCGGCGGCCGGAAAGCGGTCATAGTGGCCATCTGCTTTGGCGGCTTCATATGCGGCCTCGGTGATCGGCACATAACCGGTTTCCTGATGCCAGAAATACTGGGTTTCAGGCGCGGTCAGAAAGCGGAAGAATTCGGCGGTTGCCTTGTTCTCTTCGGCCGATTTACCGGACATGGCAAACAGTGCAGCACCACCGATGAAGGTCTGGGTGGGCTCCGCCGTCACAGCTTCCCAATAAGGCAGTTCCACCGCGCTGAATTCAAATCCCAGATCTTTCTGCAGCAGCCCGCCAAAGGAACCGGACGAGCCCAGCCACATGGCAACCTTGCCTTCTTCGAAAGGCTTGGCATTGTCGCCCCAACCGGTGCCGTACCATTCGAACAGACCGTCATTTTTCCAATCCGACACGGCGGTGAAGTGCGCCTTGATCGCGTCGTTGTTCACGAGAATCTGAGTGTCGGTGCCGTCATAGCCATTGTTGTTGGTCGCAAACGGCAGGTTGTGGCGCGACATGAAGTTTTCAGTGAAGATCCACGGCAGGTGCGACTGGCTGAGCGCGATATAGCCCGCGTCCTTAAGCGCCGGAGCGGTGGTCGACTGGAACTCTTCCCAGGTTTTCGGGGGCGTAACACCTGCGGCTTCCAGCGCATCTACGTTGTAGTACATGATAGGTGTTGACGAGTTGAACGGCATGCCGATCATCTTACCGTCGCTATCGGCGTAGAAGTAACGCACGCCGGCGATATAGTCATTGATGTCGAAATCAACGCCATTTTCGGCCAGCAGGTCCTGAACCGGGATGGTTGCGCCCTTGGCGCCGATCACGGTGGCGGCCCCGGCGTCAAACACCTGCATCACATTGGGTTGCTCACCCGCACGGAAGGCTGCGATACCGGCGGTCAGGGTCTCTTCGTAGCTGCCCTTGTAGACGGGGGTGATCTTGTATTCGTCTTGCGAGGCGTTGAAATCCTCGGCGATCTTGTTGACGGTCTCACCCAGTTGGCCGCCCATCGCGTGCCACCAGGTGATTTCGGTTTCGGCAAAAGCTGCGGTCGCGGTCAGGGCGAAAGCAGCAGCTGTTACGCTGAGCTTGTAGTTGGTCATTTCGATCCTCCGGTTCGGGAACGATCCCGAGTATTGGCAGGTATGCCGTGCCGAGGGGCGGCCCCTCATCGTTAAAAGTCAGACGCAAACGGGGGATAGCCCGAGCGCATAGCACAGGGTGTGCACAGGTGCTCAGCTACGGGGATCATGTGACAGTTAAGCGAAACTTTTATTACATTATTGAGACCGTGTTACCCGGTTCGATGTTGGGACCCGGTGACTTCATTCCGCATGGTTTCAGGCACCCGTCTCATGGGCCGCACGACCCTGCCGGGTTACGCCGCACGCTGTGGCCGTCGCGGCCCGTGTGTCATGTTCCGCCGTGTCGCGCGGCAAATATTTGACAGCCGATGCAATGAAGGGGCCCATGCGGCCATTGTCCGTGGGTGCGGGCTGCGAAAGCAGCCCGCCCGGATGATCATTTCGACTGCAGCATATGCGACCGATACTCGCCTTGCCGTTCAATCATCCAACCTGGGTATTCCGCCGGCAGTTGCGTTACTGTATCAAGCGCCGCAAGTTCCTCGGGCGAAAGGGCAATCTCGGCAGCTCCGATATTGTCCGCCAGCTGTTCCATGCGCTTTGCCCCCAGGATAATGCTGGTGACGACCTTCTGGTGAAGCAGCCAGGCCAGTGCGACCTGCGGTATCGTGCAGGCCTTGTCCGTTGCGATTGCCCGCATCACGTCGATCGCGTCATAGGCCCGGTTTTTGTCGATCGGTGGGAAATCGAAATTCACGCGGCGCCCTTCGGCAGTTTTGCCGTCCCGGTCGAACTTGCCGGACAGGAAACCACCGGCCAGCGGGCTCCAGACCATCAGGCCGATCTGCTCGGCTTGCAACATGGGCGCCAGTTCCCGCTCCAGATCGCGACCACCGACGCTATAGTAGGCTTGCAAGGATACAATCGGTGCAAGCTGTCTTGCCTCGGTTATCCCGACCGCCTTGACAACCTGCCATGCCGCCCAATTCGAAAGGCCGATATACCGGACATGACCTTGCCGAACCAGCGTATCCAGGGCCTCAAGCGTTTCGACCATCGGCGTAGCCGGGTCAAAGCCATGAATCTGGTAGAGGTCAATGTGATCAAGCTGCAAACGCCTCAGGCTGGCCTTGGCCTGATCCAGAACGTGACCGCGGGACGATCCGCGCGCATTCGGTCCCGCGCCCATGGGACCATGCACCTTGGTCGCAATCACCACATCTTCGCGCGAGACACCCAGGTTTTTGAGAGATTGACCGAGGATCTCTTCGCTTTTGCCCGCCGCATAGATATTGGCGGTATCGATAAAGTTAATACCGGCATCCAACGCCGTCTTCAGCAGCCCGTCCGCTTCGGCCTGCTGAAGTTTTCCGATTTGACCCCACATATCATCCGATCCACCAAACGTCATGGTGCCGAGGCAAAGCTCTGAGACAAAAAGGCCGCTGTGACCGAGCCGATTGTAACGCATGAATTCAATCCTTCGCTGAGAGTGCCGAGGCCGATGCGGCCGGGGCTCGGTAATGATATGCGGCCTGACCGCCTCGCCGTGCCACGCCGATCCTCGCGAAACCTTGCACGATCCTCTCAAACCGCCGGAAATGTTCTGGTCTCAAATGGGCGAACAGGTAAAGTGGCGACATGACCGAACCGCATCTTGAAACACTGACAAGCCGCGCGCTCGACCTCTGGCAATGCCATGGGCGCGAAACACCGGTGCCCGGCGTTTTCCTGGCTGTATCCGATGAACCCACGGGGCCCCTGCATGGTGTTTACCAACCATCTCTTTGCGTGGTTCTTCAGGGGGCCAAAATAAGCCGGGTCGGACACAGGACCTATCACTACGATGCCGGGAAATGCCTGATCGCCTCATTGGACGTGCCAGTGCGTGCGGAAATCACCACGGCCTCAACGGCACGTCCCTATGCGGCTATGATCGTCAATATTGACCCGGCGATTGTTGCCGAATTACTGCTTGAACACCCGACATCTGAAACGAACTTTGCCACCACGCCGGAAACACTTGCGGTGCAGCCTCTTTGCCGTGATCTGATCAACCCGCTCGAACGGCTTTTGGATCTGGCTGGGCGTCCCCGTGATATCCCCGTGCTCGCACCAATGATCCAGCGAGAAATCACTTGGCAGCTTTTGAATGGACCGCAGGCCGGCATGCTGTGCCAGGTCGGTTTGGCCGACAGCCGTGTCGCCCGTATAGGAAAATCCATTGCCTGGGTCCGGGAAAACTTTGCAGAAGGTCTGAGTGTGCCCCATTTGGCGACGCTCGCCGGGATGAGCCCGGCGACCTTTCACCGCCAGTTCAAGGCGGCGACCGCCATGACACCTGTTCAATACCAGAAAAGCATACGCCTTCAGGAGGCGCGCCGGATGCTGCTGTCGGAAGGGGTCGATGTGGCCCAGGTCGGTTTCGCCATTGGGTATGAAAGCCCCTCGCAATTCAGCCGCGAATACCGCCGGATGTTCGGCGCCCCACCCGGGCGCGACGGGGCACAACTGCGCAGCGCCGTTACGGCAGACAGTCACGATTAGGTGACAAGGGCGGGATCTGCGCATCGGCAAGCTGGCAATCCCAGATGATCGCATCCCTTCAAAAATCCCCCGGGGCGCATTGCAGGCAGACCAACCCTTGTGCGCGCCAGAAATCCACCACGGAACTGCGATCATCAAACACGATCCAGGGGTCGAACCCGTCGTTGCGCATCCGGTCCAGCAACAATTTCTTGACCTCAGGGTCGCTCAGACCGTCGGCGTCCGAGGGGCGCAGATAAATCCCCTCATATGGCAGATCGTTTTGATCCAGCCATGCCCTGGTGTAGTCCACCCATCCCTCGGGGCGCCCCGAGCACAGCACGACCGTTTCGCCGCCCGCCGCCAACTGCCGGTAGACACGCGCCACCGGTTCGATCAAAGGGGCCGAGGCCATGGCTTCGTGAAAATGCTGCCATTGCTTGTTCTGGCCATGGACGAGATGACCCAATCTGGCCGCATCGAATTCGGCAAGCGTTCCGTCGATATCAAAAATCACGCAGCGGCGGCTGCTAGGGGGAATGTCACGCATCAATTTGCTCCTTGTGATGGGTTCCGGTCCAGCGAAACGCATGTGGAACCGCATTTTCGGCGCGCGCGCCGACGCTTTTCTGTCCGGTCAACAGGCGGGTGGCCCGGATCACACCCGAGTGACATACGATCACCGCCGGGCGATCGGCAGCCAGCAGCAAGCAACCACATATCGCACGGTGAACCCGGCGGATCATGGCGGCCCAGTCTTCGCCTTGTTCGGGGTGGCTGTCCCGTGGGGGCAATCGGTCCAGCGGCAGCCCTTCGTAACACCCCCAGTTACGCTCAACGAGGTCGGGGTGCGGACTGATCGGCACATTCGGAAATCCGATCTGCGCGGTCTCGGTCGCGCGTCGCATCGGGCTGGCAAACAGGGCGACATCATCGGTCCAGGCATATCGGGAAAGCCCCGCGGCCTGCGCACGCCCCCTAACTGTCAGTTCGACATCCAGACACCCGGCGATGATACCGTCGCGGTTGGCCGTTGTCTCGCCATGACGGATCAGAGTGAAACTGCGCGCAGGCAACGGCGGTAGATCTGACAGGGTCACAACGCGATCCTTTCATGCAGGAAAACCTCGGTGTCAAAGCCTGCTTCCAGAAAATACTCCTCTGGCAGGGTGCAAAAGGCCGGCGCAAACCGGCGCGCGCCCAGACGGCGCAGCATGCGGATCTGATCCGACAGTGGCGGATGCACGTTCCAGCGCCGGAAATAGCCACCGTCGACCTTTTCGATGCCGCGGGCATGGGCCGTCATGTGGCCGGTGAAAACCACGTGCGCATCGCGGCCAAGACGTCCGCCTTCGCGCCAGGCCCGCACATAGCCCCAGGCCGCCCCGCCATCGGCGTTGGGGGTGTCGCAGACCAGAAACCGCGCCTCGTCAAGATCGCCTCGGCTGAGCAATGGCGCAACTTCCTGCGCGTCCGCACTGACACTGTTGGTTGCCAATGCAGCCCGCAGGGCCGTGCGACATTCGGGGTCAAGCATCACGCTGTCCGGTCCGTAGCCACGCAACAAGTGCAAAGCCAGCTCGCCAGCCCGCCCGGACGGGGGAACCGGAAACAGGACCTGGCCAGGCAAGGAGTCAAGAAGCGCATCCAGCGCCGTAAGTCGCATGGCCTGGGTCACGTCATCCAGATGATAGCTGCAATCGAGTATCGCCGTCGCTGCGGGCGGCGGCGGATCAAAGGCAAACCACTGGGATTCCTCGGACCAGTCACCGGAATAGAACAGCCCGTCGCCCAGACCGAAATGCAGCCAGCACCCACCCAGCGCGTGGCCGTTGCGCCCGGTCGTCACCGGCACACCTCCGATCAGTGTGGTTCCCTGTTCCGGCAGGGGGCGCAGGTCGGCCGAGGGCGGAAGCGCGTTCGCCGTGCGCCGGGTGGCATGAATAGGAAGCCCGGCCTCGACCGCGTGGGCCGCACCGCCGATATGGTCGATGTGGTCATGGGTGATAAAGACAGCATCGACCCCGTCCAGCCAGGCGGGATCAAAATTCGCGTTGGCTTCGGGGCCAAAGCCGCAATCAAGCAGCCAACGATGGCCGCCGGTTTCCAGCAGCATACAGGCCGGACCTTTGTCGCCGATCCCGGACAGGACCGTTACATAATGCATGATTTCCTCGTGACTTCAGGTTTCGGCAAAAGCCCAGGGGGTCGACAGGGTCAGACCCAATTGCTCACCCGGCGCGTGCCGTGCGGGTGATCGCGCCATCAGCTCCGCACCGTCGGTCGTCCGCAATCCAAGGCGGTATTGGCCCCCCAGATAGGTGCAGCGTTCCACACGTGCCCGCAGCGCGCCCGCCTCGCCCAGCGTAATGTTTTCCGGCCGCAGACAGCTGAGCGTCGGGGCGGCGCAGTCGCTTTTGACGCGGATGCGCCGATCCAGCAAGGTGACCTCGGCGCCGTCCTCGGTGGGTTTCGGATCGCTGACGGGCACGACACTGCCTTCACCGATGAACCCCGCGACAAACCGGTTTTGCGGTCGGGCATAAAGCCGTTCGGGCGTGTCGAATTGCACGATGCGACCGGCCTCCATCACCGCGATGCGATCCGCCATCGCCATGGCCTCGGCCTGATCATGGGTGACATAGACCATGGTGGCGCCGGTGCGGTGATGAAAATCCGAGAATACGGCCTGCATCGACGCACGTAGGGCCACATCCAGATTTGCAAGTGGTTCGTCCAGCAGCACCGCCGTCGGATCCGTGACCAGACAACGGGCCAGAGCGACCCGCTGGCGTTGACCCCCGGACAGGTCCGAGGGCATCCGATCCGCATAAGGCCCCAGCGCGGTCGCCTCTAGCGCGGCATCGATCCGGCGCGAACGCTCAGCCCTGGGCACGCCGCGCACCTCGAGCGGATACCCTATGTTGCGCCGCACGTTCATATGCGGCCACAAGGCGTAGGACTGGAAGACGAACCCGATATTGCGCGCCTCGGGGGGCTGCATGTGGCCGGTATCGGCATTGGCGACCTCTTGCGGGCCGATGTGGATTTGGCCGGTGCTGGGATGTTCGAACCCGGCCAGCAGGCGCAGAAGGGTGGATTTGCCACAGCCCGACGGACCAAGCAGCGCGACGAATTCGCCATCGGCAATCTCGGCGGTGATGTCTGCAAGCGCGGGCGTGCCATCAAAGCTTTTGCCGACAGAATTAAGCGTCAGTTTTGCCATGGAACTACTCCTTTGGGCAGGCGGCGAGAGGTCAGCTGGATCACACCCATCAAGGCGATCACCACCATGACAACGGCCATTGCGACGGCCGAGGCCATCACCGTTTCGCCGCTGTCGTCCAGATTGAAGATCACGACGCCCAGCGTTTCAGTCCCCGAAGACCACAGCAGCGCCGAGACGGTCAGTTCGTTGAACGCCGTCAGAAACACCAGAATGGCCCCGGCGGCGGCAGATGGCGCGGTCAACGGCAGAATGATGTCCCTCAGACGGCGTGGGAGTGAGGCGCCGACCGATTGCGCCGCCTCGTTCATTGCTGGATCAAGCTGTTTCAGGCTGGATTGAACAGGCCGGAACATCACGGCGAAAAAGCGGGCCAGATAGGCCAGAAAGATGATCCAGATGGTGCCGTAGAGTGTGAAATCCGTGAACGGCAGGTTGATCAGCAGCAGGATCATGGCGATGGCCAGAACCACACCGGGCAGGGCATAAGGCAGGTCCAGAAGGTTATCGAACAGGCGGCCCAGCCGGGTTGGATGCCGCTCCATCAGCCACGCCAGAGGCAGGCACAGGGCCATCAGCAGAACCGCCGCGCCGATCGACAAGCTGAACGAGTTGACAAAGGCGCGTGTGGTGGCGGGCTGGCGGAACAGCGCCTCGTACCAGCCCATCAGCGACAGCGTGTCCCAGCGCAGGGGCACGCCATAAGCGGGCACCAGCGACGTTGCCAGCAAGCCCAGCAGCGGCAGCACCAGAATGGCAAGAATAACAGACCACAGCGCGATCTCGATTGGCAGGCGGGCGCGGCCCAACGGGATTGACAATGCGCGTGATGCGCTGCCGACCAGATGCACCTTTTGGCGGCGCTGGATCAGCCGCTGCAGAAGGATGCCCGCGACGGCCACAACGCCGATCAGGATCGCCAATACCGCGACCTCGGCCAGAACGGTTGTGCCCAGTCCCGCAAGGCGCTGGTAAATCAACGTGGGCAAAGTGGAATAACCCGCCGGTATCCCCAGCATGGCAGGAATGCCAAAGTTTCCAAGCGCCGTGACAAAGGTGATGGCGATACCGGCGGCAAGGCTGGGCAGGCTCAGGGGCAACACGATCTGCCACCAGACGCGCAACCCGTGCGCGCCGGAAATCCGCGCCGCCTCAACCACGTCCTGCGGGACCGAACGCAGACCTGCGCGCAGGGTCAGAAAAATGATCGAACTGTGTTGAATGCCCAACAACAGGATGATGCCGCCGGGCGAATACAGCGGCTGGGGCGCGCCAAGCGGTGGTGCCAGACCCAGTGTTTTCAGCAAAACCGAGGAAGGCCCCATCAGCTGTGTCCATGACAGGGCCGTAATCTGTGGGGGGATCATCATCGGGATCATCAGGCAGAAGACCAGCGCCGCCTTGCGCCGGAGATCGGTCAGTGCGACCAGAAACGCGAAAATGCTGCCGATGATCACCGAGATCAGCGTGCCGAACCCTGCCGTTACCAGAGAATGACGTAGCGCGGACTGGGTCGCGTTACGCGTCAGAACGTCGTGCAGAAAGACAAGGTTCAGCCCGCCCCCGACAGTAATGCCTTCGACGAACAATCGCGCTACGGGCGCGAGGGTCAGGAAAATCGCGACCAGCAGCACAAAGGACAGCAGCCGGCCCTCGGACCGGCTGCGTCCCGCATGTAGCGGCAGGTATGTCATTCAGCACCGAAAAGGTCAGCGAATTTCGCCTTGTTGGTTTCGGCATCCGACAGAGCCTGGGCCGGATCGAACGCCATCAGCTTGACCTCGTCACGGGCCGGAAAGCCTTCGGGCATGCCCATTCCGTTACGCGCGGGGATATAGCCCATCTCAAGCACCAGATCCTGACCTGGCTGCGACAATACGAAATCAACGAATTTCTGCGCGGGTTCAACGTTTTTGGCGCTGTCCAAAATGGCGACCGGCTCGGTCACGTAAGAAACGCCTTCTTTCGGGAACACGAACTCGACCGGCGAGCCGTCGGCCTTGTTGCGGATGGCCAGAAAATCAACAACGACGCCATAAGGTTTTTCACCCGACGCGACGGCCTTGAACGTACCCCCGTTGCCGCCCTTGGCGCGCGCCTCGTTCGAAGCCAGTTGGCCGTAATAGTCCCAGCCCAGGTCCGCATCGCCGGTCAGGGTCGCCAGATGGATCAGCGCCGCACCGGAATACAGCGGCGAGGGCATGGCAATCTGACCTTTCAATGCCGGGTCCGCCAGGTCAGACCAGCTTTCGGGCTGCGCCGCCGCACCGGTGTTGTAGACGATGCCGCTGGTGATCAGTTTGGTCGAATGGTAATAACCGTCAGCGCTGTAAAGCGCGGGGTCATAAGCCTCAGCCTCGGGCGATTTATAGGCTTTCAGAAGCCCCTCTTGTGCCATGCCTTCCAAAGTGACGGTATCGGCGATCAGCAATACGTCGGGCTGCGGATTGCCGGCTTCGATCTCGGCGCGCAAACGGGCCATCAGCTTGGTCGTGCCGTCGCGGACCCAGTCGACCTCGACGCCGGGATGGGCAGCGGTGAATGCATCGACGGTCTTTTGCGCGTCGGCATTGGGCTGCGAGGTGTAAAGGGTCAGGGTTTCCGCGTAGGACGCAGTTGCGGCAACTACAACGGCGGCGGCAGACAGAAGGGTTTTCATCCGAGCTCTCCAGATTGGCTTTCGTACGAAAGGTAAGTGGCGCACTTATGGGATGGGTTTGAAACTGTTTTGTGACGTTTTTGGCAAAGTTTTATTACCTTGCCAACTTCCACCCCCGGTTGTTATTTCCGAATGCGAACGACACTTCCCTTTCGAAGGAAAGCGTATGAGGCGGCACGAGATGACCCGACGCAGAGACCAGATCATCGGTCTTTTGTGTGACCACCCTGAGTTGTCCGCGGCAGAGCTGGCAGAGCGGCTGCAGGTCTCGGTTCAGACCATTCGTACCGATTTGCGTGATTTGGACGAGGCGTTGCTGGTGCAGCGCCGAAACGGTCTGGTCCGTCTGCGGCAGCAATCCGAGAATGTCGGCTACACCCCTCGGGTCAGTGTTGCCCGGAATGAAAAGCGTCGTATTGCCCTTGCCGTCAAGGAATTGGTCCCGGATGGCGCGCGCATTGCCTTGGGCACCGGAACCACTGTTGAAAACTGCGCCCAATTTCTGGCCGTTCGAAAAAGGTTGTTTGTTGCGACAAACAACCTGCACGCAGTCGTTGCGTTGCAACAGGCGCCAGAGGCTCAGGTAAGTCTGGCGGGGGGCGTCGTGCGGCTGCGTGACCTGGACCTGATCGGCGCTGCCAGCACTGGGTTCTTCGCAGGCTACCGGGTGGAACAGGCGATTTTCAGCTGCGGCGGTATTTCGGACAGCGGTGAGGTCTTGGACTACAACCTCGAAGAAGTAGCGGCCAGAACGGCAATCGCCGATTGCGCAAACCAAAAAGTCCTTGTCGTCGACAGCACAAAATTCGGACGTGATCTGCCATGTCGAAACCGCGTTATTTGGGATTATGACGTCGTCGTAACCGGACAGGACCTGTCCGAGCCGCTTCGGGCCGCGTGCGAAGATGCAGGGTGCAAGGTTATCAAAGTGGCCGTCGACGGATGAGCCCCTTGACGTGCCCCTGGGTTCCACAGCACCCGCCATTTTCCGTTCCTGGTGTCTGATCGAAAAACCAATGCACACTGACGCATGGCAAGACCAACCAAAGAACCCTCACATTCGGTTTTGTAAGCCCAACATTTGCACCAGTGCCAGCCGCTTTTGCCGGAAAATGCAACGCATGGTACTCTTGGGATTGAGGCGCAAGCTCATTCAACCGACGTAAGGGAGCACCAGATGAAGCGACTATTCCCCTCGTTGCCGGACAATGCGAGGCTTGGCGACGTATACCAGGCATTCCCGGAAAAACTTGCGCCGCTCTGCGCCTATGAAAGCCTGGTGATGAGGGGCGAAAGCGATCTTTCAGTTGCGGATCGGGAGCTGATTGCAGCCTATGTATCAGGGTTGAACGCCTGCGCATATTGCCATGGTGCGCACATCGTTTTCGCGAAGGCCTATGGAATAAAGTTCGAAACCATTGAGGCCCTGATGGAGGACCGTGACTCTGCCCCTGTCCGGGACAGTCTGAAGCCGATACTTGCGTATGTTGAAAAGCTCACGGTATCGCCATCGCGCATGACAGAAGCGGATGCGCGCGCAGTCTATGCGGCTGGCTGGTCGGAAAGTGCCTTGTTTGATGCGATCCAGGTTTGCGGCGTGTTCAACCTGGTGAACCGTTTCATCGAAGGAACCGGCGTCCAAAGCCCTGGAACCGATCCAAGAGAGGCCGATGAGGCCACATTGGAGAGGTGTCGAAGCGATACGTTCTACACCGATTTCGGCAGGCAAAACGGTCTGGACGTCTGACGTACTGAAAAAGTGCCGGCCCCGGGTGGGTCGAGAACACGCAAAGACAAGGGGTGCCAGAGACCCGTGTGCCGTACACTTTTGCCCCGCTCGAAAAAACGTGAACACGCGAAACGTGGTGTTGTGCGATCCTATGCGCGTGTGTTTGCCAAGGCTGCGGGCTGGATTTCGCGACTGCCAAGCCGATGATGGCGAGGGGATCTGTTGCAAAGTTTTGGCCGTTGACGTGCATGGGTGTAGCGTGCGGATGGCTTTCGGTCCCAACTAGTCGAAAGTCAGCTCATGATCTCCTTTAAAGGCGCACAATATCCCAAGGATGTGATCCTCTTTGCTGTGTTCTTCTACCTTCGATACGGCGTGTCATACCGGGATCTGGAAGAAATCATGTACGAGCGAGGCGTTGCGGTAGATCACACAACGCTGAACCGTTGGGTGACTAAATACGCTAGTGCAACTGCCGATGTTGCGCGCAGGCGAAAGGGACCGTGCGACCGTTCCTGGAGAATGGACGAGACTTACATCAAGGTGAAAGGAGCGTGGGTCTATCTCTATCGAGCCGTCGACAAACACGGCAAGACGCTTGATTTCATGCTTTCCCCGCGACGAAACAAACCGGCTGCGACAAAGTTCATTGCCATGATGCTGGAGGTCAACGGGCTTCCGAGGAAGATTGTCATCGACAAAAGCGGAGCTAACACGGCTGGTATCAAAGCCATAAACAAGATGCTAAAAGGCTTTGGTTGCCCGATCCCAATCGAGATGGTCAGGCGGAAGTATCTGAATAACATCGTGGAACAGGACCATCGCTTCATCAAGAGACGCACTCGACCGACGTTAGGGTTCAAAGCTTTTGATTCAGCGGCGGCTGCACTGGACGGAGTCGAAGTCGCGCACTTGATCCGCAAAGATCAGCTCACGCCCGGAATCTGTCCGTTTCGTCAGTTTGCGGAACTGGCGGAATGAGCCGCGGGTTCGGTGTCAACTCTTCGGTCAGTAAGAAACTTTGCAACAGATCCTCCTCGTTCTCGGCATGAAAAACACTCTCCTTCATCAGTGAAAAAATGCCCATCAAACCGGGGGAACTCCAAGGTGTCCATTCAGTGTTGGCTGACCCGCTTCAAGGCCGCTGTCACAAACCGCAGTACTCGATCGTCAATCCTGTGAAACAAGCGCTTGGCCGCACTGGCCGCGCCGGACAGGAGACGCCAATGGAACCGATTAAAACGCACAGCTCAGGCCGATGGGGCGAACTGGCACAGCGCCAGTACCTGCCCTTTTCCACGATCCTCGGAGGCGGGCTTGTTCTGCACGCGATGAACGTCTTTGTCTCGACCACGATTTTGCCGTCGGTCGTGCAGGAAATCGGCGGGCTGGCCTATAACGCGTGGTCTACGACCCTATTTGTCTTGGCCTCAATCTTGTCCGCCGCGCTGGCCTCTCGTCTATTGGGCGCTGTAGGCGCGCGGGGCGCTTATGTTGTTGCCTTGGCTGTTTTCAGTATCGGCACGGTCATTTGCGCGACAACCTGGACCATCGGGGTGTTGAACATTGGTCGCGCGATCCAGGGCGCGGGAGGCGGGTTGCTGTATGCGCTTGCCTATACTGTGATCCGGATGGTTTTCCCCGAACGTTTGTGGCCCATTGCCATTGGCTTGATCACTCTGATGTGGGGGATTGCCACACTGACCGGCCCCGCGTTGGGTGGTGTCTTCGCCGAATTGAACGTGTGGCGCGGCGCGTTTTACAGCCTGCTGCCGATTGTTGGTCTGGTGTTGATGTTGGCCCTGCGCGTTCTGCCGGGGCGTCGGACTGGTGACGAAGACGCGGGCCCGGTGCCGGTGATCCAATTGGGCGCGCTCGTCGGGCTGGTCCTTCTGATATCTTTGGTTTCGGCTTCTCCGACTGGGACCTTTCTGACATTGGGTGCAGGCCTGTCCGTCGCGCTGTGTTGGGTTATTGTCTGGGCAGAACGCCGCACGAAAGGCCAGCTGATGCCGAGCGGTGGGCTGTCACCGTTTACCAGCCTTGGTGCATTATACGCTTGTGTGGCCTGCCTGATTGTCGGGATGCAGCCCGAAGCGTTCGTCCCCTACTTCCTGCAGATCATTCATGGCCAATCCCCCCTTATCGCTGGGTACATCGGAGCTTTGATGGCCGTGGGTTGGACGTTTGGGTCTGTTGTATCGGCACGTTTCACTGGCCCCCGCGCAGAGGCGACAATTACCGTGGGGCCGCTGATCAGTCTTGCAGGGCTTTTGTTGCAGGCGCTGACCTTGCCCGGTTTTTGGGCCGGGGGTGCGATGTTGGCGCTGATCTGTGTCAGCCTTGTACTTGTTGGCTTTGGCATCGGATACACTTGGCCGCATGTGACCACGGCAATCTATCGCCATGCGCCAGCCGGTGAAGACGACCTGACGGCCGGAGCGATCACCACCGTTCAGCTGTCAGCGACTGCCATCGGTGCAGGGTTGGCCGGGCTTGTAGCGAATTTGGCGGGGATGGAAGACCCCGGCGGCGTGGCGGGCGCGTCATCTGCCGCCTATTGGGTCAGCGTGACCTTCCTGACCGCCCCCACCGCCGCGTTCATTTTTGCTCTGATTGCTCGGCCCAAGGCTACAGATGCAAAAGCGGATCTAGCATAGGTCGCCCGGCAAACGGGTGGTCAGCGCCTATTGCGGACTTTGTCTTTTGTGGCGAATGTCGGCTGCAATCACATTAGGGTCAGGACCCATTGATTTTTGCGGGGTGTCGTGATTCACCGTTCAAAAAATGAGCGGTGAACATGTCTGATCTCTTTTGGCGGACCGACGCCCAGATGGCGCGTCTTGAGCCCTTCTTCCCCAAGTCTCACGGCAAACCGCGCGTCGATGATCGGTGCGTGTTGAGCGGGATAATCTTCATCAATCGCAATGGCTTGCGTTGGCGCGACGCGCCTGCGGAATACGGGCCGCACAAGACGCTCTATAACCGTTGGAAGCGGTGGAATGATTAAGGTATCTTCGCCCGGATGATGGCGGGTCTGGCTGCCGAGCATTGCGAGGAAAAGACCGTGATGATCGACGCGACCTGCCTGAAAGCACATCGTACCGCGACCAGCATGGCCGCGAAAAAGGGGGGGCGTGGACGCCTGATCGGCCACACCAAGGGCGGCATGAACACCAAACTGCACGCCATCTGTGACAGCCGGGGCCGACCACTCAACTTGTTTGTCACTGCTGGTCAGGTCAGCGACTACATTGGCGCGCGGGCATTGTTGAGCAGCTTGCCAAAGGTAGACTGGCTGTTCGGGGATCGAGGATACGACGCTGATTGGTTCAGGGTAGCGTTGAAAGACAAAGGGATACGTGCCTGCATCCCTGGCCGGAAAAAGCGGAAGAAACCGGTGAAATACGACAAGCGCCGCTATAGACGCCGCAATCGGATCGAGATCATGTTCGGCAGGCTTAAGGACTGGCGGCGTGTGGCAACCCACTATGACCGTTGCCCAAAGGTCTTACTCTCAGAAATCGCTCTCGCTGAAACCGTCATCTTTTGGCTATGAGTCCTGACCCTAGATTGCCGTTCTCAGGTGCGGTTGCCGCCCATAAACCGCGACGACAGCCACAATTAGCAGGCCAAGAAATGCCTGAACGAGGGATTGGTCGAAACCCAACCCGATCAGGATCGTGTTGAGTTGTGTGAGTGCGATGGCGCCTGCCACCGTACCCGCGATGCCGCCCTGACCGCCTGAGAGCGCGGTGCCGCCGATCACTGCTGCGGCGATGGTTTGGAACATGTAGTGTCGACCAATGTCTGCAAAAGCCGCCCCCGAGAAACCGAGCAGAAGGATACCAGTCAGAGAAGCGGAAAATGCCGAGAACCCGAAGGCAACCATCCATACACGCAGGGGAGAAACTCGCACGAAAGGGGCTGCCAACGGATTCGCCCCCAGAGCGAACAAACGTCGCCCGAAAAGGGATTTGGTTTCGACCACATAGAGTAGTAGTGCGAGCGCCGCGACGGCGGGCACGAGCGCAGGCACCGGCAACGGGCCGAAGCTTTTTCCGATGGACACGAAATCCGAGATGTAATCGGGCGCGCTGCCCGTAGGGTAGCCTTTGGTGACCAAAAGGACCGTGCCAAGAAGTGCTGTTCCTGTGCCGAGTGTAACGATCAGCGGATGGACTTTAAGCGCCGAAGACAGCGCGCCATTGAGGGCGCCAACAGCTGTTCCCATGACGAGCACAACGAGCATGGCAACCGCAAAGGGCAAGCCTTCGGACGACAATTGCGCTACCGCGACATTGGCAAAACCGACAACAAATGGGATCGACAAGTCGATGCCACCAATCAGCATAACCATGGTTTGGCCAGAGGCTGCGATGATCAATAGTGCCGAAATGACCAACATTGCACGGATCGAGAACGTGGATATGTAGCCTTCGACGCCAAAGGCACCACAGATGAAGATGGCTGCAACCATCAGATAGGCCACCATAGTTTTGTTTTTTTTCAGGCGCATGTCAGAGAGCCCCTATTGCGGTTTTTCCGGAGCGCAGCCGTGCGGCAATGACTTCAGAGTTCATGCAGACGGCGACGACCAGAAGGAGGCCATAGGCGATTTGTAGGAAAAACGGCGATGCGTTCATGTAGGTGATGAGATTCTGGATCAGGAAGATGTCAATCGCGCCGAGCGCCGCGCCGATCATCCCGCCCTTGCCGCCAGCGAGGCTGATCCCGCCAAGCGCTGCGGCGGCAATCGCCAAAAGAGTGTAGTTCGGCCCAACCTGCGCATCGGCCGACCCCAGCAAAGCGGTCAGAGACAGCGCCGCAATACCAGCGAACACACCGCCCAGGACGTAAGCGCACGTGCGGATCAGGCCGACCTGCATCCCAGCTGCATAAGCCGCGCGGTCCTCGCCCCCGATGGCCATAATATTGCCGTGCAACGGGCTGCGTTTAACCATCGCCCAAATCACCGCAGCGCCCAGCAGCGGCAGGATGGACCCGCCCTCGGAGAGCCACGTCAGCCACGTGGGAACAGGCCCTTTGGGAGCGGGGAGAATCCATGTGGATAGGCCCGCCAGTGCTAAATAAGTGCCTAGCGTCGCAACAATCGGCTGGATACGCAGAACCACCGCAAGCAATCCGTTGAGGGCACCGATGGCACCGCCGAGGATCAGAGCAAATGGAATGACAGCGAAGGGCGAGGTTAACCCCCAGTCAAGGATAAGTACTTTGACCACCAGGACCGAAATCAGACCCATCATTGGCCCGATGGAAATGTCGATCCCTTCGCGTCCAGCGAGGATGACGGGCGTCGCGGCGATGGCCGCGAGCATGAGAGGCGCGACGAGCCCGAGCGTGGTTCCGAGCGCGTCGGGTGCAAAACGACCGGGTGTTAGAAACAGCGTCAACGTGGCCAGAACGGCAAACAGCGCAAGGGCGAACTTCGCCTCGATCAGGCTTGAGATAGCGGATTTCATAAGGGTTTCCCGTCTTGTTTTGCGGCGGGTGCACTTTGACCGAACATAGATTGCATAAGGCGGTTGAGCGTTAGTTCATTTTGCTCGAGTTCTTCAAAAACGGCATGGTCTCGAAAGACAAAAACGCGATCGCACAATTCCACCAGTTCATCGAGTTCCGTCGACAAAAGCACGATGGTCATGCCCAACTCGTCTACAGCACGACGAAAATAAGCGTAGAGCGCGTGGCGCGTGCCGATGTCAACTCCACGGGTCGGATCGTTGAGCAGAAGAACCTGAGGGTTCGCTGCCATGATCCGCGCCAGAAGAACCTTTTGTTGGTTGCCGCCTGACAGATTGCGGATCGGGGTCTTTGGTGTCGCAAAGGAAATAGAAAGATCCTTGCGAAAGGATTCGAGACTGGCATCAACTGCCGCCGTTTTCAACCAGCCGCCCTTGGGGAATCCTTGAGTGAAGAATCCTTCCACATTGCCGAGCAAGAAGTTGTCATCAACGCCAAGCATCGGGAAAATTCCGTTTTTCTTACGATCGGACGGCAGGTAAGCGAGCCCTGCATGCGCAGCGTCATTGTAGTTTCGGATCGGGAAGGTCCCCTCAGAGTGTGACAGCGAGACGCCACCCGAGACGGGCGCGCGCATTCCAGAGAGGCTCTCGATGAACTCAGCTTGTCCGTGCCCGTCGAGTCCGGCAAGACCCACAACTGCTCCGCGCGCAATTTCCGCGGAAATCGGTGCCGAGTCGGACAGTAGCTGCAGATCATGCACGGCGAGAATTGTAATGTCGTCAGGCATCTGCGCCCTCTTGTGTCAGATGTTCGAGAAGATGCTCGGGCGTAATCTCATCGCCTGAGAGCTCGGCGATAAGATGGCCGTTGCGCATGATGTGTACGTGATCGGACAGCTCGATGATCTCGACCATGCGGTGCGAAACGAAGATGACGCAGCCACCTTCTGCACAGTAAGATTTGAGCGCTTTGAACAGTTTCGCGCGGTCGGCGAGATCAAGCGGCGCCGTGGATTCATCGAGAATCAAAACGCGCGGCCTGGATGCGAAGCCTCTTGCGATAACAATGAGTTGCTGCTCATGAAGCGGGAGGCCACCCGCCAGCGCATCCATTGGAATGTCGCGATCTGTGAGACGTGCGAGTATGTCGCGCGCGATATCGTTTTTTTCATCCCGGGGCAGGCGTCCACGCAACAGCCCCTCTTGTCCGAGCATGATGTTGTCGGCCACCGAACGGTTGGGTACGACCAGCACTTCCTGCAGCACGATGGCTACACCATGGGACAGCATCATGCGCGGGGAAATCGCCGCTTGTGCGGAGCTGCTTAGTGGGCCTTCGGTGGTAACGATTGCGCCTTCGTCAACGGACAGGATGCCACAAACGGCCTTGGCCAAAGTACTCTTGCCCGAACCATTTTCCCCCAGAACCGAGTGCACGCATCCCGCACGAAAGTCTACAGAAACGCCGCTCAGAGCTTGCGTTTCACCAAATCGTTTTGAGATTGCGCGACACCCGAGAACAGGAGCCGCACTCGTTGATTTTGGCGAGTTTGCCATTGGTTCTCCTCAGTCCTCGCGTGCTTATTCGCAGGCGCCAGGTACATTGGCGTAGTCCCAACCGCTGGCTGCAACATCGCTGTCGAAGAACGCATTCATGATCTCAGCCGGCACAGGGTCTTCGGGGGCCACAGGGAAAATCTCGGCCGAGTCAGGCTTCATGCAGTCACCGTACCAAGCGGGGAAGTCTGACATTGGCACCTCTGGGATCGGGATCATCAGCGTGCTCAGTTTCGGCGATTGACCGTCAAGAATACGCGATGCAACGCGGAACAGGTTCTGGCCCATCCACTCTGGTAAAACAGCGTGGCCGGTAAATTTGAACGCGTCGGGATTGGCATTCCAGTACCCCAACGCATCGCCAGTGATCGAGCCGGTTACAACCGGAATCGGGCGACCCGCTTGGGTGAAGGCTTCTGCGACCACGCGGGTTTCCGAACCTGTGGTCCAAACCCCATGGATCGGCGACGGATTGGTGGCAAGCGTCTGAAGGATAACTGACTTTGTTACGCTTGGAGTCCAGTCGCCATTGACCATCCGAACGACTTTAATACCGTTATATTCGGCGAAAGCCGCCTCGGCCCCCTGGCGTTGCTGGTCAACAATAGATACACCTGCAATGCCTTCAACCATGACAACATTTCCCTCACCACCCAGCTCTTCGGCAAGGTTGCGAGCCATGTCGTAGCCCCATTTGTAATAGTTGGAATCTACGTTCACTGCATTGGCGGTGGTCACGGTAGAGGCCGCAGTGATGAAGGGAATTCCGGCCTCTGCGGCGGCATCCACGGCGGCATTCAATCCCGTTGGCGAGCCTGGAACAGAAGTGATCACGTCGCAGCCAGCATCGATGAAGGAACGGATGTTGGAAATTTCCAAGCCAACGTCGCCGTTGCTGTCGGTCATACGGAATTCGGAGACAGAACCTTGAGCGACGAGGCCTTCGACGAGGCCTTTCAGCTCGTTAGTCAGAGCGACACGCCATGGGTTACCTTGGTAGCTTTCCGAGTGACACCACAATTTGGCGCCGTCGTTGGCGACAGTGACGTTCTTCGGCAAGTCTACAGGGGTCGTCGAGTTCTCGTACTCGGCTTGAAGGGTTTCCGGTAGTGTCGCCATCACACTGTCGACATCGGCCGCCAAGGCCGCGCCCGCAAAGGTCACAGACACAAGTGCCGCGCCTCTAATAGTCATGTGTTTCATGGTGTCCTCCCATAGGGTTTTTGTTGTTTGCAAGGCAGCGCAGACCCCATGAGCTGGGGTGCTTGATGTTAGACCATCGCTGTTCTCGTCATGCAGAATCAGATCTGGCCGCCATTGCCGTTGGTGTCTTTAGTCATGCTTGATCGCTATTCACTTGTAAATTCTTTTTTTGTATCTAAATGAATATACGAAGTTGCCAAGGTGCGACAAAACGAAAAAGAGATATCAGAAGGGGCGAAAACAGTGAAAAAGGTTGGCTATTATCAAGATGATACAGACATCCCTCTCTATAATGTCGAAACTTGGATGTACGAGGATTTTGAAGTAGGGGAGAAAGTCCGCTCGATCCGCCGCACCATTTCCGAGGGCGAGTGCATGATGTTCAACAGTCTTGTCATGGACAATCATCCCTACGTCGCCGACGATATTTTCACTACCCACGAAGGCATGTTCGGAAAGCGTCTGGTGGCTGGCGCAATGGTGTTCAGCTACGGTCTCGGTCTCATGGCCAACAACAATGTCAACACGTTTTCCTATGGCTATGATAAGCTGCGTTTCATCAAACCCGTCTTCATCGGCGACACGATTTTCACCGTGCGTACCCACCTCGAAAAGCGCCCGAAATACGACGAACTAGGGCTGATCAAAGTTTCCTATGAGATCTTCAAAAACGAGGGGGAACTGGCGCTTTATTGCGAGCACATCCAGACGGTGAAGTACCGCCATTCCAAGAACTTCGAGGCCGAAAAGCCGGCGAAAGGCTAGTGCGGGTAACCGTCAAGCGCCTTCCAGGACCGTTAATCTCTTTAAGGGCTTTGTGGCGCGGGTTTGCACAATCGTGTTGGCTTGCTATCTGTGCTTGGTCTCGTGCAACAACAAGGGCGGACACATGGCCACTTCGGAAGACCGCTACAAAGCCCCTGCTCTCGACAAGGGGCTCGACATCCTTGAGTTGCTCGCCCGTCAGGACGGCGGAATAACCCAAGCCGAGATCGGAAAGTTGCTCGGGCGAAAACAGGCAGAGTTCTACCGGATGCTCGAACGCCTCGTGCGCCGCGGTTATGTGGTGCGCTCCGATGGAGATCTCTATTCACTCTCGCTCAAGCTGATGGACTTGTCGCATATCTACAAGCCAACGCGCAGACTGAGCGCCATAGCAAAACCGATCATGCAACGTTTGTCTGCCGCGACCCTACAACCTTGCCACATGACGGTTGTCGACGGCGGGTCGGCCGTGATTGTAGCCCAGCAAGAGCCAGACGAATATTGGGCAGTGTCTGTGCGGTTGGGTGCTACCTTTGATTTGTTATCGACCAGTTCGGGGTCGATATTGCTGGCATTTCAAACCGAAGAAGACCGGCAGGCCATCCTGCGAAGCAATCGCAGCGTCGACTCTGAAGCCTATCTTGACCCCGCCTTTCTCCAGGCATTGAAACAGGTACGCGCCCAAGGCTACGACATGCGCGAAAGTGAGCAGACGGAAAACATATATAACCTTGCCGCGCCGATCCTTGGCAGTGAGAACAACGCGATTGCGGCGCTGGTTATTCCCTATGCTCAGAGAAAGAAACGAAAAGATGCACTTGATTTGCCCGATCGTGATGCCTGTTTGGCACTTTTGCAAGAGGCGGCACGGGAAATTTCGGCGCTGACGGGTTGGACCTGCGACGCGGATTCTATCTGCGAGGATGACACGACGAGTTAGCCCTGTAGACATTCTTATTTAAATGTTTCATTGATATGTGATTGGATGCAGGTAGCACCCCGCCCCGTGTGTTCGCTAAGGCGCACGCTCAAATGAGGTAGCCCCATGAAACTTCGCCTGTTCATTGGCAGCATAAACCGCGCCACTCCCTATTTCGCCCATTGTCATGGAGAGGGTCTTTCCGTCTACGATTTCGATCCGCAGACAGGGACACATAGCCACGTGATCACCTATACCGGCATCGACAACCCGACCTATCTTTCGGTCAGCGCCGATGGGCAGCGCATTTATTCCAATTCGGAATTGTTCGACCGTCCGCAGGGGCTGGTGACCAGTCTAGCCTATGATCCTGACAGGGGGGCTTTGTCCCATCTCGACACCCAGCCCAGCCGTGGTTCAATCACCTCGCACAATTCAATTTCGAACGACAGCCGCTTCCTTTTGGTGACGAATTACGCGCTAGGCCATGATGGTCCCGACCGATCCGTGGTGGTGTATCCCATTGGTGAAAACGGTGTACTCGGTGCTCCAAGTTGCGAGATAACACATGAAGGCTCGGGTCCGAATGCCGAGCGACAAGAACGCAGCCACGCCCATTTTGTCCATCAACTCCCCTCCGGTATTGTTGCCGTCGCAGATCTTGGGCTGGACCGGATTGTCTTCTATGTGCTCGATGACACAGGTGGGTTGGTGAGACGCGGTGACGCCGTGATTGAGGCAGGCGCTGGCCCACGGCATCTAGCGTGGAGTGCAGATGGTACGCGACTCTATTGCGTTAATGAATTATCCTCCTCCGTTGCCGCGCTCACATTCAATCCTGAGACGTGTTCTGCGGCCCTAATCGACATCCAAACGGCACTACGGGATAGCGTGGTAGAGAGCCATTGTTCAGGCATCCAGATTTCGCCTGACGGTCGATATGTCTATGTTGGCAATCGTGGTGAAGACACGGTGGCAATTTTTGCGATCGAGCAAGATGGCAGCTTGCGGACCCGAGGGCATGTAGACAGCGGTGGTGCTACCCCCCGCGATCTAGCCTTGAGCCCTTGCGGGGGATGGCTTTTTGTTTCGAACCAGGATGCGGATTGTGTTGCGGTATTCAGACGTGACTCCGAAAGCGGCGGGCTCACCGCAACCAGCGATCCAATCCGTATGGCCGTTCCGATGTGTGTAGGGATCGTGCAGCACTAGCCGTCGGACGGCTGACGTACACACTGAACTCAACCTATTCACGACACCTTGAAAATCACGAAGAGCAATGAGCCGGCCAGCCTAACTTTGGGGTTTTGGCCCGTGATTGTCGACACGGTTTCGCTTTTGATCCGGGCCGACAATTTGCGCATCAAAGCTCTCTCGCGATGACACTGAGGTCAACTTTTTCAAATCTAAACGAGACCGTCAAAACAGCGAATTTCGGCTTGACACATTGGTATATGAATGTTCTTTTCATATGTAAACTATCGTGCGATTTAATAGGTCAGTAACAATGAAGCCACTAGATGGGGTAAAAGTTCTCGATTTCGCCCAATTTCTCGCAGGTCCGATGGCCGCTTTGAGGTTAGCTGATTTAGGTGCTGAGGTGATAAAGGTCGAACGCCCCAAGGGCGGGGATCTGTGTCGCTCACTGGTCATTCAGGACCAGCGTGTGGGCGAGGACAGTCTGTTGTTCCACACAATCAATCGCAACAAGAAAAGCGTCACCGCGGATCTCAAAGACACGGATGATCAAAACAGAATTAAGCAGTTGATTGCCGACGCCGACGTTATGATCCACAACTTCCGCCCCGGTGTGATGGAGCGGATCGGCTTGGGTTACGAGACCGTTCGCGCGCTTAATCCGCGTCTCGTTTATGGCACTGTGACTGGCTATGGCACCACAGGACCATGGGCCAAGAAGCCTGGCCAGGACTTGCTCGTGCAGTCGCTCACGGGGATGCCGTGGCTCTCAGGTAATGACGGTCAAGCACCGGTGCCTGCGGGTTTTGCAGTTCTCGACATCACCTGCGGAAACCATCTGGTACAGGGCATTCTTGCCGCGCTGCTGCGTCGTGCAACGACGGGTGAAGGCGGGCTGGTCGAAGTCGATCTGATGAGTTCCGCCATCGACATGCAGTTCGAATTGTTTACTGCATTCCTAAACGGCGACGGCAAAATGAGCCAGCGTAGCGCGATCTCCAACGCCAATGCCTCTGTCGGCGCGCCCTATGGAATTTACGCTTGTACGGACGGGTATATGGCAATCGCGATGACGCCGATCGCACGGCTCGAAGAACTCCTCGATTGCCCCTCGCTTGCGCCCTACCGAGATCCAGAAATTGCCTTCACCCAGCGCAATGAAATCAAAGCCGTAGTCCGCGAACACCTGCTGAATGAGAGCGTGCAGCACTGGCTTGACCGCCTTGAACCTGCCGACATCTGGTGCGCCCAAGTGCTTGATTGGCCATCGCTTTTGGAAACGGATGGATTTGCCGCGCTTGATATGTTGCAAGACATCGCTACCGCCGATGGTACAATGATCAAAACCACACGCTGCCCGATACGCCTGGACGGAGGAGTTCTGAAATCGACCCGCGGAGGCCCTCCATTGGGTGGGGATACCGAGGCTGTCTTGGGATGAAGTAACGGGTGGCCAATTGGCCGCCGGGATTGCTTGTTGCTACCTTAGCAGCCTCTTCCTTTACAAGCCTTCTGTCTCGCCAACCTTCCGAAGTCTTCGACTTCCAACCTTCAAACACAGCGATGCCCGTAGGTTTGCGCTGACTTTGCTTAAGAAAGGCCTTTCTCTTGCCCTCTTCGAAAACCACTCTCAAAGGCATGACCTGGTCGGATCCTCGTGGGTATGACCCCCTGATTGCCGTCTCCGCCGATTACTCCCGTCGCCATCCCAATGTGGTGATCGAATGGGACAAGCGCTCGTTGCAGGGGTTTGAAAGCACGCCAGTGGACGAGTTGGCTGCGGCTTATGACTTGATGATCATCGACCACCCCCATGTCGGCTCGGTCGCGCGAAAGGGTTGCCTTCTGGCACTGGATGAATGGGTGGAAGAGGCCGCGCTGACGGCCATTGCCAACGAGACGGTGGGTAAAAGCTTCGTCAGTTATACGCTCGACGGCCACCAATGGGCGCTGCCTGTGGATGCGGCGACCCAGGTGCAGGTGCACCGCCCTGATCGCGCAGAGCGGCTGGTCAACTGGGAGGACGTCAAAGCGGCGGCCAAGCGCGGCGAAGTCATTCTGCCCATGCGCCCGCCGCATTCGCTGATGTGCATTTACACGCTCGCAGCCAACATTGGCGCACCCTGCGGATCCTACCGCGACAGGTTGCTCGACGCGGAGACGCTACGCCATGTTTTTGACGAGTTGAAAGCTGTAACAGACCACATTGATCCCGAATGTTTCGGGATGGACCCGATTGCCGCTCTCGACAAACTGGCCACGGATGAGACACTGATCTACGCGCCCCTTGCCTATCTCTACAAAGGTTACTCGGATGCGGGTTATCGAGCTAACCGCCTCGCTTTTACCGATATTCCCTGCCTCGGAAAAATGGGGCCAGTCGGTTCCGCTCTGGGCGGGACAGGTCTTGCTATTTCTGCACGCACCAAAGCTCCGGAAATCTGCGCGGACTTTGCAGCCTATGTCGCAGGCGCGGAATGCCAGGCGGGCCTCTACTCAACCTCCAATGGCCAGCCCGGGAACGCCGCGGCATGGGGGTCAAAGGTCGTCAATGCACCCGTTCTTAATGCCTATTGGAACACCCGCGCCACCCACGAGGCTGCATGGCTGCGCCCACGTCACAACGGCTATATGGCGTTTCAGGAGGAAAGTTCGCATATCGTCAATGCGACCGTGCTCGGCGAAAGCAGCATCGACGACGGCATCAAAGCGATCAACTCTGCTTATGCCAAAAGCTTCGAAGAAGGGTAGACCCCAAATGTCCGTTGTTGCCCCCCTCAAGGGACTTAAAGTTCTCGATTTTTCTCAGTTCTTAGCAGGTCCCTACGCCACACTTCGCCTCGCTGATTTGGGCGCGGATGTGATCAAGATCGAGCGTACGGGCAAAGGCGATTTGTCCCGTCACCTCTATGTTTCCAACGTCGTAATCGACGGCGAGAGCACCGTGTTCCACGCGATCAACCGCGGCAAACGTTCTATGGCGGTGGACCTAAAGGACGCCTCGGATCGTAACTGCGTCTGGGCGCTGATCGAGGAGGCTGATGTGATCGTTCAGAACTTCCGCCCGGGCGTAATCGACCGTCTCGGATTCGGCTTTGAGGCCGTCAAGGCCCGCAAGCCAAACATCATCTATGGTTCGATTTCAGGCTATGGCGACGGCCACGACTGGGACAAACTCCCAGGTCAGGACTTGCTTGCGCAGGCACGCAGCGGGGTGATGTGGCTCACCGGCGCACAGGACCATGGCCCCGTCCCAATCGGCATTCCCGTGGCGGATGTGCTCGCAGGGGCTGCCTTGGCGCAGGGCCTCATTGCACTTTTGGTACGTCGAGGATTGACGGGAGAAGGCGGTCACGTGGAGACCAGCTTGCTGGAGGCGATCACTGACTTGCAATTCGAACTCTTCTCGACCTTCCTCAACGACGGAAACAAGGTGCCTTCGCGCCCCAAACATAACGCCGCCCATGCCTATCTTGCTGCGCCATATGGCGTCTATGAAGTACGCGACGGCTATGTCACCGTTGCGATGAACGACCTCAGAACGTTGTTCGAGGTGCTCGGGATTGAGGCCGAACTTAAGACACTCGACGCCTTCGCCGACCGCGATGAGATCTCAGCACTGATCGGGGCATCGTTGCGGGCGCGCACGAGGGATGAGAGCGTCGCATTCATGGACGCGGCGGGGATCTGGTGCGCGCCGGTTATGGATTGGCACGACCTCCTCGGATCGGGAATCCTGCAAGAACTAGATATGATTGGTGCGACGACACGCGGCGATTCCGAGATCGGTACTGTCCGCTCTCCGCTACGCATCGACGGAACACGACCAAGCGCCATAGGGCCAGCTCCTTATCTCGAAACAACAAACCTGACGTGGAAATCTCGCAGTTGACAAAATCCTGACAGCAATTCTGGCGACGCCTCAGCCAGCGTCGCGAAAAGACTGAATTGGTGCGTGATTGGCGGTTCTCCGGAACTCGAGTTTTCAAAAACCAAGTTCTACGAGCCATCAGAGATAAGGTCATTTTGCCTTCGATCTAACGAGAGTGGTGCTAGCCCGAAATCAGGGAGGTTGAGTGCAATTGCCTTCGGCGGTCTTGCCGGTATTCCAGGCCGCATAACAGGCAACCAGTGAGCTAATGGGATGAACTGCCTTCCCGCCAAACCGCAGCTATTGTGGCGGTCATAGGTAGAGAGGGAGGACCATTCTGAAGGGTATTGAAGTATTGGGCATTGATCTGGGCAGACCGTTCGTAGCCTTGCGGGATTGGACGCAACAGGTGCGGTCGTGTACCGCAAGCGCCTTCAACGGCACCAGTTGTTGGACTTTCTGGAAGGTTTAGAAATCTGCATTGTTGCGATGGAGGCTTGCGGCGGCGCGCATCACACTGGACTTTTTTGCCTTCAACACGGACATGGGCCTCGGCTGATGTCACCGCTTTATGTCCGGCCTTGTGTCAAGGGTCACAAAAATGATGACCGTGATGCAGAGACGACCGCCGAGGCCGCGACGCGCCCGACAATGTCATTCGTCGCGGTCAAATCGGAAGAGCAGCTGGATCTTCGGGCTCTGCACCGAGCCCGCGAGCGGCTGGTGACCAAACGGACACGCCTTATCAAACAAGGTCGGGGCTTTCTTATGGGGCGCGGACCGTTCTGCATCTCGTGCGGGATCGAACATCGCCCATAACGCAATGGGTAGATGGGCTGAAAGGGCGGACGCACATGAATGTCGCTGCCGTTGCCATGGCCAACAAGATGGCGCGGATCGCCTGGGCCGTATTGGCGAAAGGCGAACAATATCGTCCTGCAGCCATTGTGGGTGCTTAGACGCGCAACCGCGCAACACATAGGAACCTGGGAGCGAGGACGAGATGGACCAACGACCAATCGGCGTCTTGTCAGTTTGACGAGGAGCATGGCCCCCGGAGTGCCGATGAGCTAGCGAGACACAGGACGCGCCTTCCTGCGCGAGCATGAATTGGAACACTCGAAGATCTGCCCGGGAAACTGTCATGACAACACAGTAGCCGAGAACTTTTTTCAATTGCTGAAGCGCGAGAAAATCAGGCGGCGGAAATATCGGAACCGCAAGGAAGCCAGGCGCGACGTCTTCGAGTACATCCAATTGTTCTACAACCCAAAACGCAAACACACGAACAACGGCATGCAGTCGCCCGTTGACTTCGAAGAAGGACAGTTCAAACTGGAAAAGGCAGGTGTCTAGGCTCCAGTCTCATTGATTTACAGCCAGAATAGGACTGTAGCAGCGAGAGCGATGGCCGAGAGGAATACCTTTGGGCATCTGTCATATCGGGTGGCGACGCGCCGCCAATTCTTCAGGCGTCCGAAATTGATCTCAATGCGGTTGCGTCGTTTGTAGCGGCGCTTGTCGTATCGGACAGGCTTATCGCGTGACTTTCGACCTGGGATACAGGGCTTTATTCCCCTTTCATTAAGGGCATCGCGGCACCAATCTGCGTCATAAACTCGATCTCCCAGCAACCAGTCAGCCGATGGCAGACTGTTCACCAGTGCCCTGGCTCCCCTATAATCGCTGACCTGCCCAGCGGATATGAAGAAGCGGATGGGGCGTCCGAGGCTTTCAGTAACGGCGTGTAGTTTCGTATTCATGCCACCCTTGGTGCGCCCTATCAGCCTGCCGCGCCCCCCTTTTTCAACCACAGGCTGGACGCCGTGCGGTGCGCTTTGAGGTAGGTTGCGTCAATCATAATGGTCTTGTGATCGGTTCCCTCCGCAGCCAGCCCGGTCATGATCCGAGCGAATACACCCATATCGCTCCATCGTTTCCAACGATTGTAGAACGTCTTTGGCAGCCCGTATTCGCGAGGCGCATCCGACCAACGTAACCTATTGCGGTTGAAGAAAATAATCCCGCTCAGTACACGTCGATCATCAACCCTCGGCTTGCCATGGCTCTTCGGAAAGTAGGGCCGAAGCCGCGACATCTGCTCGTCGGTCAACCAGAATAAATT
>JAUHXK010000007.1 GCA_030427405.1 Alphaproteobacteria bacterium
AATGAAGGTACTCGTGCCTGTCAAGCGCGTGATTGACTATAATGTGAAGGTCCGTGTGAAAGCGGACGGTAGCGGTGTTGATCTCGCCAATGTGAAGATGTCGATGAACCCGTTCGACGAGATTGCGGTTGAAGAAGCGATCCGGTTGAAAGAGGCGGGCAAGGCTGACGAAGTTGTTGCCGTTTCGATCGGCGTGAAGCAGGCGCAGGAGACGCTGCGGACTGCTTTGGCGATGGGCGCCGACCGCGCCATTCTGGTTGTTGCAGCCGATGACGTGCACCAGGATATCGAGCCGCTGGCCGTGGCCAAGATCCTGGCCAAGGTGGTCGAGGAAGAACAGCCGGGTATCGTGCTGTGCGGCAAGCAGGCGATCGACAATGACATGAACGCCACCGGCCAGATGCTGTCGGCCCTGCTGGGCTGGAGCCAGGGCACCTTTGCCTCGGAACTGGACATCGAAGGCGACAGCGCCAAGATCACCCGTGAGGTGGATGGCGGCCTGCAGACCATCAGCGTCAAGATGCCGACCATCGTGACCGTTGACCTGCGCCTGAACGAGCCGCGCTATGCTTCGCTGCCCAACATCATGAAGGCAAAGAAAAAGCCGCTGGATGAAAAAACCGCCGCCGATTACGGCGTCGACGTTTCCCCGCGTCTGGAAATCGTCAAGACCGAAGAGCCGCCGGCGCGTGCTGCCGGTATCATCGTGGGCTCGGTTGACGAGCTGGTCGAGAAACTCAAAGAAGCGGGGGCTGTGTAATGGCTGTACTTCTGCTTGCCGAGGTCAACAATGGTGAGTTGTCGCTGGACGCCACCGCCAAGGCCGTAAATGCTGCCAAAGCGCTGGGTGACGTGACCGTTCTGGCCGCGGGTGGCTCTGCCGCCGCTGCGGGTGAGGCTGCCGCCAAGATCGACGGTGTCGCCAAGGTTCTGGTGGCCGAGGATGCCGCGCTGGGCCACCGCCTGGCGGAAACGACCGCCGCGCTGATCGTGTCGCTGGCCGATGGCTATGAACACATCGTGGCCCCTGCGACCACCGACGCCAAGAACGTGATGCCGCGCGTCGCCGCGCTGTTGGATGTGATGGTGATCTCGGATGCGTCCGGCGTGGTTGACGGCTCGACCTTCGAGCGTCCGATCTATGCGGGCAACGCGATCCAGACCGTGAAATCGAACGACGCCAAGAAGGTCATCACCTTCCGTACCGCCAGCTTTGACGCGGCGGGCGAAGGCGGCTCGGCCCCGGTTGAAACCGTTGCGGTTCCGGGCTCCGAAGGCCTGTCGGAATGGGTCGAGGACAAGGTTGCCGAAAGCGACCGCCCCGAGCTGACCTCGGCTGGTGTTGTTGTTTCGGGCGGGCGCGGTGTCGGCTCGGAAGAGGATTTCAAGCTGATCGAAACGCTGGCCGACAAGCTGGGCGCCGCCGTTGGCGCATCGCGTGCCGCGGTCGATTCGGGCTATGCCCCGAACGACTGGCAGGTGGGCCAGACGGGCAAGGTTGTTGCCCCGGACCTTTATGTCGCGATCGGCATCTCGGGCGCGATCCAGCACCTGGCTGGCATGAAGGACTCGAAGGTCATTGTTGCGATCAACAAGGACGAAGAGGCGCCGATCTTCCAGGTTGCCGATTTCGGACTGGTCGCCGACCTGTTCCAGGCCGTGCCGGAACTGACCGACAAGCTGGGCTGACCCCCGCCTGCACGGCGCAAATGAAAACCGAAACTGGCCCGCCCCACCCGGCGGGCCTTTTTCCTTGCAGCCCTCACGACAACCCCAAAACCGCCCCATAAAGCGCATCCGCAACCTGCCGATGCGTCGCGGGGTTGTGCATGCTGTCGGACCGCGCACGGAAAAACCGAACGGAAACCGGTTTGCCTGTTTTGGGTAAGGCAAGAACCGTATTAGGCTTGTGTTGTGCGAATACCTATCAGGGGGCTGGTGGCATGCAGGATCACGGCTATGAATCGGGGCGGTTGAACCTGCCCTTTGTCGGGATATCGACCTTTGCCAAATCACCCTATGTCGCAGATTGGGACCGGATCGAGGCGGATGTCGCCGTGCTGGGCGCGCCGTTCGATTTCGGCACCCAGTGGCGGCCCGGCGCGCGGTTTGGGCCACGGGCGGTGCGCGAGGCCTCGACCCTGTTCAGTTTCGGCCACGCCGGGGCCTATGATCACGAAGATGACGCGACCTATCTGGATAGCTCGGTACGGATGGTCGATCTGGGGGATGCGGATATCATCCACACCAAGACCGAGGAAAGCCATGCCAACATCGCGCTGGGGGTCGGCAAGATCCTGCAGGCGGGGGCTCTGCCGGTGGTGATTGGGGGCGATCATTCGATCAACATCCCCTGCATCAACGCCTTTGCCGAGGATTGCGCGCAGAACGGCCCGATTCACGTGGTGCAGATCGACGCGCATCTGGATTTCGTTGATGAACGCCACGGGGTCACCGCCGGGCACGGAAATCCGATGCGGCGGGCGATTGAGAAAGGCTATGTCTCAGGCATGACGCAACTGGGCATTCGCAATGTGTCATCCACCGCGAAAGAGGGGTACGAGGACGCCCGTGCGCGCGGCTCGGATATCCTGTCGGTGCGGCAGGTGCGCAAGCTGGGGACCGAGGCGGTGCTGGCGCGCATCCCGCAGGGCGCGCGGTATTATGTGACGATCGACATCGACGCGTTCTGCCCGTCGATCGCCTCGGGCACCGGCACACCCAGCCATGGCGGGTTTCTGTATTATGACGTGCTGGAAATTCTGCAGGGGCTGGCCAGGCGCGGTGATGTCGTGGGCATCGATCTGGTCGAGGTAGCGCCCGCCTATGACCCAACGGAAAGCACCCAGATCCTTGCGGCGCAGTTGTTGCTGAACTTTCTGGGATTTATCTTTCACGACCGCGCCCGGCGGTAGAGGGGGGCTTGCACCGGGCAATTCGTGACGTGCGCTTGGACGAAAACCTTTCTATCGAAAAGACATTTTGAATGGAGGCTTCCGAAGAAGCCGTCGGAAGCCATATGTGTTGATTGTCCGAGAAGCGGGCGAAGCGGCCACTCGATGACTCTCTGCTACATTATTCGCTGATCTATGCTAGCCCTTACGAATGGCAACGACATCTGCACAATCTGGACCAGCTATTCCCTATGCGCTTGCGGTTGTTGGCGTACTTTTCGCGTCAATTTGTTTCGGGCTGGTTCCCTACTTCAGTCGGGGGCTGACAGATCAGGGAGTCGCGCCTTATGCCGTCGCATTCTATCGCTACATCGTCGCGGCGATTCTGCTACTGCCCGTTCTCATTATTCACCGTAGAGCGTGGCGCGAGATTTGTTTGGGGCTTTCGGCCGGAGCGGTGATGGGGCTTGGGTGGATTGGATATGTGATGGCACTGGAGACATTGCCCGCATCGACAGTGGGCGTACTCTATATGACCTATCCGGTTTTCACGCTGATCATTGCATGGGCTATTTTCGCCGATGCACCTACGAGGCGCGCCTTGCTTGCCTCGGGCCTTATTGTGTTGGCGGCGATCATAGCTGGTTCACCCGCAACCGTGCCCGTACAACAAATACCTACAATTTTGATGTCCTTGGCAGCACCGTTCGGCTTTGGCTTTGGTATATGTGTCTTGGTCCACAGGCTGTCCCGGATCGCGCCACTTGCACGCATTGCCTCCGTTTCCTTGGGATCGGTTCTCGGCCTCTTGCCGTTGATGGTAAGTGCCGACGGTGCCAAGTTGCTTCCGGAGGGGCAGTTCGACTGGATTTTGATTGTCGGAATTGGCCTGGTCACTGCACTTGTTCCGCAGCTCATATACACGATCTGCTCGCCGTTGATTGGCGCATCTCAAACTGCGGTCGTCGGAAGCATAGAATTGCCTACGATGTTCGCAGTTGGTTTTCTGGCTTTTGGCGAAGCGATCACAACGCCCCAGACCGTCGCCTGCGCTTTAGTTTTGGGTGCGATTGCGATCACTAGAAGTCGGGCGACGCGTACCGTGACCACGGTGATTGCGAAAGAACAAACGAGGTAGGTTGGGCTCGGAACGGACAATGCGCCCCAAGCCTCTGATCACTCAGCCTTTCGTGGCGCAGGTTCGGCCTTTTACTCCACCCGTTCTCTACGCACCGATGATGTTGTGGCCCGGTCCGTAGGGGAAGCCAGTGATGTTTTCGGCGCCGTCGTCGCCAACCACAAGGATATCGTGCTCGCGATAGCCGCCTGCGCCGGGCTGACCTTCGGGGATCCAAAGCATGGGTTCGATCGAGACGACCATGCCGGGTTCCAGAACCGTGTCGATATCCTCGCGCAGTTCCAGGCCTGCCTCGCGCCCGTAATAGTGGCTGAGGATGCCAAAGGAGTGACCGTAGCCAAAGGATCGGTATTGCAGAAGGCCCTCATCGGCGAAGAAGCGGTTGATCTCAGCCGTGATGCCGGAACAGGTGGCGCCGGGTTTGATCAGGCTCAGGCCAAGCTCATGCGCGGCGACGTTGGCCTGCCACAGGCGCAGGCTTTCGGCGTCGGGTTCGCCCAGGAACAGCGTGCGTTCCAGCGCCGTGTAGTACCCCGAAATCATCGGGAAGGTGTTCAGCGACAGGATATCGCCCTTTTGCAGGGCTCGTTTGGTAACTGGGTTATGCGCGCCATCGGTGTTGAGGCCGGACTGGAACCAGACCCAAGTGTCGCGGTATTCGGCGTCCGGGTAGGCGCGGGCGATCTCCGCCTCCATCGCATCGCGACCGGCCATGGCGATCTCGATTTCGGTTGCGCCTTCGCGGATGGCGGCGTGGATGGCCGCTCCGCCCACGTCAGCGGTGCGGGCGCCACCTTTGATCAACTCGATCTCTTCGGCGGATTTCACCATACGGGCCGCCATGGTGTCGGGCGCGATGTCGATCAGTTCAGGCTGGCCCAGCATCGCCAAAGCCGTATCGCGCGCGGCCAGAGTCACGTGATCGCTCTCAACCCCGATCCGTTTCGCGCCTTGGGTCAGGCTGGCCACCGCGCGCCAGTAATTGTCACGCTTCCAATCGGTATAGATCACATTGTCCTCGACCGAGCGGCGCCACGGTTGGCCCGCGTCGATATTGGCCGAAACTGTGGTGCAAGCGTCCTGCGTGACAACGCAGCCATAGGGCCGCCCAAAGGCACAATACAGAAAGCCCGAGTAGTAGGCGATGTTCTGCATCGAGGTCAGCAGGACCACCGGAATATCCCGCGCTGCCATGATGGCGCGCAACTTGGCAAGGCGGCGGTCATATTCGCCTTTGCTGAACGGCAGGGGGGCCTTGTCGCCATTGTGGCAGGTGAAGAATTCGGGGCGATTTGTCATGGTCTGGTCTCTCATCTTTGCCGGGTGGCAAACCCGGCCACTTGTCCCGGCGTTCAGGACAGGCGGTCTCGGGGTCCGAGAGCCGATCATCCCAGTGCGCCCGCGACGCCATCGCGGCTGGGATGAACAGGTGAATCGTTAGATCAGGCGCGCGCTTGCGTCAAGCGGGGGAAAGCCCCCGCAGACGCTCGGACCGGCGGCGTAGCAGTTCGACTGTGGTCAGCAGCGCGATCGAGATCACAACGAGGATCGTCGCCACCGCCAGAATGGTCGGGCTGATCTGTTCGCGCAGGCCGGTAAACATCTGCCAGGGCAGGGTTTTCTGGCTGGCGGAACCGACAAACAGCACCACGACCACCTCGTCGAACGAGGTTATGAAGGCAAACAAACCGCCCGAGATCACACCCGGCAGGATCAGCGGCATCTGGATCTTGAAGAAGGTCCGCACCGGCCCCGCACCCATGTTTGCCGCTGCCCGCGTCAGTGAGCGGTCAAAGCCCACCAGCGTTGCGGTCACGGTGATGATGACAAAAGGAATGCCCAGAACGGCGTGCGCGAGGATGACCTTCACATAACCCACGAAGTTCTTGTTCATGCCCAGCGTGCCTTCCATGAAGCGACCGATATCGCTGTAGAAGAAGAACATGCCGGTGGCCGAGATGATCAGCGGCACGATCATCGGCGAGATCAGGATACCCATGATGGCGCGGCGGCCGGGAACGTGGCTCTGGCTGAGGCCGATGGCCGCGAGCGTGCCCAGCGAGACCGAGATGACCGTCGCAATCGGCGCGATGATCAGCGAGTTCTTGAAGCTGCGCTGCCATTCATTGTTGGTGAAGAAATCGCGGTAATGCTTCAGCGAATACCCCTCGGGGTCCAGCCGCAGCATTTCGGGCGTGAAGGTGAAAAAGTCCTGCGCGTTGAACGACAGCGGCAGCACCACAAGAATCGGGGTGATAAGGAACACGAAGATCGCGCCGCAGATGACCCGGAACAGATAATGATAGAACACCTGTTTCGGCGTAAGATAGGGCAGCAGTTTGCGGCGATAGCGGCCCTCGTAGAGCCAGTAGGTGAACCAGCCGAAGAACAACCCGCCCAGCAGGCCAAGAACGCCGCCCATCGGCCCCGAGATCAGGAAACCCGCGATGCCGAAGCCCAGCGTGTTGATCCAACGCGCCAGCGTCTCGTTCTTCAGGATGGTGATATAGACCCAGGCGAGCGCCGCGATCAGCGCCGCCCCGGCGATGATGCCAAGAAAGACCGACCCGTTGCCGGCGCCAACGAAGATGCCGGCAAAGGCACCGGCCAGCGCAACACTGGGCAGAACCATGGAAAGCGGCTTGCGGGATATCGGAGTAAGTGCGGCCATGTCGATTATCCCAGCTTCACGTTGTCGATGCCCACGATCTTGTCGTAGACCCAGTAGAGCAGCAGCACGACGGCCAACAGGATCGTTCCCAGCGCCGCCGCCAGTCCCCAGTTCAGCGAGGACGAGATGTGATAGGCAATCCGGTTCGAGATGAAGACACCTTTGGTGCCGCCCACGATCTCGGGCGTGATGTAGTAGCCGATGGCCAGGATGAACACGAGGATCGACCCCGCGCCTATGCCCGGAATGGATTGCGGAAAGTAGATGCGCCAGAAGGTGGTCCAATTCGTCGCGCCCATGGATTTCGCGGCGCGGGTGTAAGACTCGGGTATTGTCTGCATCACCGAATACATCGGCAGGATCATGAAGGGCAGCAGGATATGCGTCATCGCGATGATTGTGCCGAACTGGTTGTTGATGATCACCAGCCGCGCGTCATCGGCCACCAGCCCCAGCCAGACCAGCGTTTCGTTGATCACCCCCTGTTGTTGCAGCATCACTTTCCAGGCGGAGGTCCGCACCAGCAGTGACGTCCAGAACGGAAGCAGGACGAGGATCATCAAAAGGTTGGAAACCCGCATCGGCAGGGTCGCCAGCAGGTAACTGACCGGATAGGCCAGCAGGATACAGGACGCAGTGATCACCAGCGACATGAAGAGTGTGCGGCCGAACAGCTTGATCAGGATCTGCTTGTCCTCGGGCTGGGCCTGCGCGCCTTCGGGCGTGCGGCGCATATCGACCGCGTTCAGGAAATAGCCATTGGTGACGGCGGGGGAATGGGTCTTGATCACGGCCCAGGTCTTTGGTTCGCCCCAGCCATCATGGATTTCGATCACCTGATCCTTGAACGGCCCATCGGTTTCAGGATCAAGCTTGCCCATCTTCCGGCCCGAGCGGCGGAACATCGAAGACATGCCGGTTTCTTCGTAGTTCAAACGCGAGCCCAATCGGGTATGGGTCTTGTTGTCGACGGCCACGACCATGTCGCGGACAAAGGCGTCATAGACGGCCTCGTCGGGCAGTTCGCCGCTGCTTTCATCCCAGTTTTGCAGGGCTTCTACAGTCAGGGGCAGGGTTTCCTGCACGATGCTGTTCTCGACCGAACGGAACAGCATCGAGGCAATCGGTACAATGAACGAGAACATCACGAACAGCAACAAAGGGGCCACCAGCATCAGCGCGCGCAGCTTCTGTCGCCGCAATGAACGTGCCAGTGATTGCTTGAGCGGTGTTCCGTCCGCCGCCAGCATTGGCCCCGTGTTTTCGCTTGCGTCAGTCATCTTTGCCCCTTGGGTTCTTTTTGGTGCGGGGGCGGATCACCGCCCCCGGCTGTGTCATGAAATCAAGCGCTTATTGCGCAAGCCACGCCTGGAATTTGGCGTCGATATCATCGCGGTAATCGGCCCAGAACTCGTAGTTGTACAGGAACGTGTTCTTGGCGTTTTCCGGATCGGTCGGCATGTGCGGTGCCATGTCGATGCCCAGTTCGGCGTGCTGACCCACCAGCGGAGCCGACGAGGCACGGGCAGGACCGTACGAGATGTACTTGGCCTGATCCGCCAGACGCTGGGTGTCGGTTGCGAACATGATGTAGTCCAGCGCCCGGGCCTTGCGCTCGTCGCTCAGACCGGCGGGGATGATCCAGCCGTCAAGGTCAAACACCTGCGCGTCCCACAACATGGCGACCGGCTGTTTCTGTTCTTCGATCACGCTGAACAGACGACCATTATAGGTCGAGCCCATGACGACTTCGCCATCAGCCAGAAGCTGCGGCGTGTCTGCGCCTGCGGACCACCAGACGACGCTGTCCTTGATGGTGTCCAGTTTGGCAAGCGCCTGTTCCTGGCCTTCCGGGGTTGCCAGCACGTCATAGACGTCTTCCTTTGCGACGCCATCGCACAGCAGGGCCCATTCCATGTTGTTGATCGGGCGCTTCTCAAGCGAACGCTTGCCGGGATAGGCTTCCAGGTCGAATACGGCGCAGATATCGGTCGGCGGCGTGTCACCAACCAGATCGGTGCGATAGCCGAAAGTGGTCGAATAGACGATCTGAGGGATAAAGCAGTCGCTGACCAGCAGGTCGCCGAAATCATCCGCCGCCGAGGTGCCGTCGGGTGCGGGGGCCAGCATGGTGTCAGGGTCGATTTCCATCGCCAGACCTTCGTCGCACAGGCGGATCGCATCCGCTGCAACAACGTCAACCACGTCCCAGGTGATGTTGCCCGCTTCGTTCATCGCGCGCAGCTTGGCCACCGCTTCGGCCGAGCTGTCATCGTTCAGGATGGTGACGCCGGTCTTTTCCGAATAGGGCTCGTGATAGGCTTTGAGCTGCGACTTGGAATAAGCGCCGCCCCAAGACACGATGGTCATCTCTTCGGCTGAAACACCCCCGGCTGCTGTCGCAAGAACAGCGGCTGTAAGCATTGTTTTCGTCGGTTTCATTTGTACGTAACTCCCAGTTTATCCCGCTTGGTGTTGTGCCGGCTGACGCACGGGTTTCTCGCCAGCCCGTCTTTCAGTTGGGCCTTGCCTTGCTGGCGTTGTGCGGACGCCGTTCAGGCGTCCAGCGCACGGCAGTCCTTGGCAAGCCAACCGATTTCGATTTCCTGGCCGGGTTTCAGCCTTACCGCGTCCGGCGCGTTCCGGGTCTTGACGATGAACTCGTCATTGCCGGCAACCGACATCCGGAACCGGAAGACATCCCCCATATAGATGAATTCCTTGACCGTCGCCTTGAGCGTGTGGGCGTCGGCATGCAGCCGGTCCTTGTTGAATTCGACTCGCTCTGGCCGGATCGAAACCTTGGTCCGCTCGCCGGGTTGGCTGACGTTGATTGGCACGGCGTCAATTTCGGACCCGTCGTCCAGCGCAATCAGGCAGGCGTCGCCATCAATGGACTTTACGGTGCCTTCCAGCGTGTTGTTTTCACCGATAAACTGCGCCACGAATGAGTTTTCGGGCTCTTCATACAGTTGGTCCGGCGGGGCCAGTTGCTGAATGCGGCCATCGTCGAACACGGCCACGCGATCCGACATCGTCAGGGCTTCGGTCTGGTCGTGGGTCACGTAGACGGTCGTGATGCCCAGCTCATGCGCAAGGCGCGTGATCTCGAACTGCATGTGCTCGCGCAGCTGCTTATCCAATGCGCCCAGCGGTTCGTCCATCAGCACCAGTTCCGGTTCGAAAACCAGTGCCCGTGCCAGCGCAATCCGCTGTTGCTGACCGCCGGACAATTGCGCCGGACGACGACCGCCAAAGGCCCCCATCTGCACCATGTCCAGCGCACGCTGCACCTTGGCCTCACGCTCGGACTTGCCCAGTTTTCGGACCTCAAGCGGGAAGGACAGGTTTTCCGCCACCGTCATGTGCGGAAACAGGGCATAGTTCTGAAAGACCATGCCAATTCCGCGCTTGTGTGGTGGAATGTTGTTGATCGGGCGGCCATCCAAAAGAATCTCGCCGTGGGTCGCCGTTTCAAACCCTGCCAACATCATCAGGCATGTGGTTTTGCCAGACCCTGACGGGCCAAGCATGGTCAGAAACTCGCCCTTGGGCATCGCCAGGTTCAGATCTTTGACAACAAGATTTTCGCCGTCATAAGATTTTTGCACGCGTTGAAACTCGACAAACGCGGCGTCGTTTTTCGTTTCGGTCACAAGACCCCCTGTTTCGCCAAATGATTACCCGGATTTTCCAGGCTCATTCGATCATCTCAAGCATTGCGCCCGAGGCTAACAAATGCTCGCAGGGCCGTAAAGGCAACGGGCGGCCCAATGCGCCGCTTTGGCCTAGAAATGCGACATGTTTAGGCGCATCATGTCCCAGCAAAGGCTGTGATTGCTGGACAAAACCGGTTTGCCAATTTTTTCCGCGACCTTGGAAATAACACCGGCTGTGCGCAAATTCGTACAGCTGATAAAGACCGCGTCGACCGAGGGGTCCGACCCCAGTCGGATGGCGGCTTCGAGGGTGGATTGCTCGGATATGCGGGCCACCTTGGCCTCTTGCGCCTCGCCGAAACTGCCGAAAACCTGTGTTGAAATCCCGTGCCGTGCAAAGGCCGCGCGCAGGGGTGTATTGACCTCTTCGATATACGGGGACAACAGCGCAAATTTCGAAACGCCCAAATGTGCGGCATGCGCGATTGCGGCGCGCAGCGGGTTGGTGACGGATCGGGTGTTGCAGCCCTGCCTGACAAGGGTTTCCACCCGTCCGGACCCGATGACCGAGCTTGCCGAGGTGCAGGCATACCCCACCACGCGATATTCGGGCGACCCGGGCAAAAGCGCGGCGGCGGCAGGCAGGGTCCGTTCCATCCGTGCCAGAGTGTCGGTTCGAACCTCGGCGTCGCTTGGTATCCGGGACACGTAGACGGGGCAGCGGCTTTGGGCAAAAAACGTGCGGAACTCGGGCTCGATCGTTTCATCGGCCTGCAAAACGATCAGCCCCATCGGTGTGGCCTGTGGATCGTCGGCGTCAAAGGTGCAGGGCAAGATGTTCACAGCGTCGCAACCTCTGGTCCGGTCCGGGGGCTCAGGTACCGTGGGGCACCCGCTGTGATCAGAATATCTTCTTCATGGACCATGATGCCGCCTTCGGTTTCAATTCCCGGTTCCAGCGTCAGGACCATTCCGGGTTCCAAAACGGTATCATCAGCCGCGATCAGCGACGGCCATTCGGTCAGGGACATACCCAGGCCGTGGCCAAGCCGCCCGGCATCCGTTCCGGCGCCGCCCTGGGAAAGCACAGAGTTCATGGCGTGAAACAGGTCGGCGGCGGTGGCGCCGGGGCGGGCCAGGTCGAACGCCGCGTCGCAGGCCTCCACCAGCCGTCGATGCGCCGAGCGAACCGGTTCGGTGGCCGCGCCCACCGACCAGTTGCGGTCAAAGTCGCAAAAATAACCGTCCCAGACCAATCCGGTATCCAACATCAGGACATCGCCAGCCTTCAGCGGGGCAGGGCGAGCGGGGGAAATGACGTCCGGATACCCCCCGGGGCCCGCGCCGCCCGCCAGGTAAGGCACCCAGTCCGCCCCCTCGTCGAGGCACAGCATCTGGAACCGCCGAAAAACCTGATCCAGTGGCGTTCCTGCCGTGGCTATTTCCGGCACCCGTGCGAAAGCGCGACCGGCAATGGCGCAGGCGGTTTCAATTTTCGCAATCTCGGCCTGCGATTTTATCATCCGCAGGCGCCGCAGAATACCCTTGTCGCCTGCGATCTGGCGGCGATCGATCATGCCGCCCAGCCGGGTCAGATCAGCCAGCGGCATGCGAATATGCGTTTCGATTCCGTCAGGACACCCGATCGTTTCGCCTTGGGGGACGATTTCCCGCAAAGTGCCGGCCAAAAGCGTAAGGCCGTCATCCCCGGGGTTCGGGGCGCTCCAGGTTCTTATGTCCTTGATCCAGGTCTGCTCCATCAATGCGGCCCCGATCGAGGGGATGACGGCCACCGGCGGACCGCTGGCGGGAACGATGACAAACCAGGGCCGGGTCGGGCTTTCCCAGAACCGGGTCAGGAACCCGGTGAAATAGCGAACCTCGGGTTCGGTTGTCAGCAGCAGCGCCGACAGGCCTGCCGTCGCCATCAAGACCTCGGCTCGTTCCGTCCGGGTAATGAATTCCTGTGTATCAAACCCTCTCATGCCGGTTGCTCGGTGAGGATGCACAGCACCCTGTCATGTTCAGCGATATTCAGGGCCGCGCGGCTTGCGTCATCCATAACGGCAGCCAGCCCTGCGCCGCCCGAGGCCGTCGTGGCGAACCCCGCAGCGGCCATTTTCGGCAATTGCGCCGCGACGTGGGGGTCGTCAAGGGACAGGAAGAGATCAGCATCCCTTGCCAACCCGTTCAGCGCAATCAGCGAAGGTTCCTTGCAGTCCAGCCGCCCCATGATGCTGTCTGGCCCGGCTGCAAAGACAGGGTGCCCATTTTCGATGCTTGATTGCAGCGCCGGTGCCGCTGTGGGTTCGATCACACAAATGCGCGGTACATCGCCCCAGGCTTTGCGCGCATAGGCGGCAACAGCCCCGGCAAGGCCCCCGACGCCGGCCTGCAGCAAGATCACCGTGGGCATTTGCGGGCATTGACGAACCATTTCTGCCGCCAGTTGCAGGTAACCTTCCATCAGCAGGTAGGGCAGGTCGACATAGCCGTCCCAAGAACTGTCTGACAGCAGAACCCAGCCATTGTCGTGGGCTGCCTGACTGGCCGCCTCCATGCTGCCCGCATAATCCGCACCTGCGCGCACGACCTGGGCGTTTTGCGCCCGCAACCGGTTGGCAAAGCTTTCGGGGACGGTTTCCGCGATGTAAACGACGGCCCCCGCCCCGAACATCCGGGCACCCGCTGCGACGCTTAGCCCATGATTGCCCGCGCTGGCGGTAACGTAGGTTCGGCCGCGCAAGCTGTGCATGTCGGGGCGTTCTGCGATGTCGCTGGCATGGCAGGCAATAACATAAGCCGCCCCCAGCGCCTTGAAGGACCCCAGGTTCATGCGGGTGCGTTCGTCCTTGACCCACAATGCGGCAACCGGGGCGAGCGAAGTCGCCTTGGTCAGGGGTGTTTCAGCAGTCGCCGGGCACAGCGACAACAAAGCGGCGATCCGCGATGCATCCGTTGACGGAAACGGGATGTCCCCAATCAGTTTGGCGCCGCCACGGTGTGGGTTGGGGATGAGTTTCATGGCGCGCTCCTGCGGGCTGGTTTCTTGACGTGATCGAAAGCCGGGGTTCGTGTCAAGCGTGGCCGCGACAGAAACCGGCCAGTCGGTGGTGGCCGCGTGGCTTTGTAACGTCTTTCCAATTGCAAGCCTTGGCTGTAAGGAGTTCCCACGTCACCAAAAACGCACCGGAAACCAGCGATACGGTGCATGCGGGCGTGATGGAATGGTAGACATATCAGACTTAAAATCTGAAGGGGATTTCCCCGTGTGGGTTCGAGTCCCACCGCCCGCACCATTGACGTTTGGCTGAAATGACAATGGCTTGGACGGCGCTGGCGTGACCGGTTCAATCCGTCATCATTTGGGGGCGCCGGGGCGGTGTTGCGCGGCAGACCCCCGCAAGACATTTGAAATCAACGCGGTTCGGCGTGGGGCAATTCGCCGGGGGGCAGGCGGAAAACCATGCGCGAGGCCATTTGCGAAAACGTGCGGGCGGGCGCAGCAATCTGATGCAAATCAAAGCCACTCACATTCCCATATTGTAATGTGTTTTGCAGACACCAACCAACAGGACATAGGACCATGATACGTCTTGCCGCCATGCTGTATTCTTTGATTGCAACCGCCCTTGCAGGGTCGGCCGTTATTGCGGTTCTTGCTGCGGGCATGATCTCGACCACGGCAATTGTTGCTGCGGCTGCGATTGGGTTTGTCGCCGCAGCCCCGGTGTCATGGTTGGTCTCGCGGCGTCTGTACCAGGGCTGACGATGCTTGTCAGGTGTTCAGAAAGGTTCTGACCGCGGCTTCGAACTCGCGGGGTTTTTCGGCATGCAGCCAATGGCCCGCGCCGGGGATCTTGGCGAAACGGGCGTTGGGAAACTGTTCCCGGATTGTCGCGCGGTGTTCGGGCAGGACATAATCGGACTCGGCACCGGACAAAAACAGCGCGGAACCGGGCCAGTCACCGGGCAGGTCAGGGAAGCCCATGATGTTCGGCATCTGGTCGGCAAGGGCATCCAGGTTCAGCCGCCATTTCTTTCCCGCCACATCCAGCGATTGCGTGAAAAAGCTCTGCAAGGCTTTTTCGACGCCCAGATCGGCCAGTTGCTGTTCCGCGTCCGATCGCCGCTCGATGCGTGACAAATCGACGGCGCGCATGGCCGTGATGTATTTCAGCTGGCTATGCGTATAGGCCACGGGTGCGATGTCGGCCACCACCAGCCTGTGCACCAGGTCGGGGTATTGCAGGGCAAGGGTCATCGACGCCTTGCCGCCCATCGAATGCCCCAACACATCAGCTTTGCCGCCAATGCTGCGGATCACTTTTGCAAGGTCCTGCGCCATGCTGGGATAATCATGCGTATCACTATGGTCGCTAAACCCGTGGTTGCGCATGTCAACCGCGATAACCTGCCGTTCGTTGCTCAGGCGCCGCGCGATGACGCCCCAGTTCCGGGCCGAGCCGTAAAGACCGTGGGCAATCACAAGAGGGGGCGCCGATGTTGCGTCGCCGTGAAGGATCGTGTTCAGCATATCGCCGTGATACAAGCGCCGGGTCCGAACGGCCAGCCCCATTGTGTGCCGTTTCCGCCCCCGTTACTGTGCGCCAACAGGAGGCGCCAGATGTCGCAGGAAACAGATATCCAGTCCCGGATCGCGCAGACAATTGAATTGCTGCGCAAGAAACTGGGGGTGCGCGACAAGACCCTTGCGGCCTCGGTCCGGCGCGCGAAACGACGCCTTCCGCGCAGAATATACAAACAGGCGCAGGTTCTGGCCAAGGCCGAGCCGATGGTCGAACATCCCAAGCTGCGCCTGGTTTTGGATACGCCCGCGCTGGAAAAGGCCGCCGAAGACGTTCAGCGGCACCTGAACGGGATCAACCTGGCCGATCGGCGTTGGGGGTGGGTCCTGGGCGTTTTGGGGTCGCTTGCCCTTGGCCTGCTGGTGCTGTCTGCCGCGACCGTCGCGGTGCTCAGGTGGCGCGGTTTTATCTGACGGGCTGCGCATTGGCCTTGTCCGGGTGCAGCCAAAGGCAATCGACGAACAACGGCGCCGCATAGGGCGCCGTAATCCTTGTTTCGTGGCCTACGCGGATCAGAGGTTCGGGTAGATCGGGAACCGTGCGCAAAGCTCGGCGACTTCGGCTTTGACCTTGGCCTCGACCTCGGCATTGCCGTCTTCGCCATTGGCGGCCAGACCGTCGACCACTTCGATGATCCAGTCCGCGATCTGGCGGAACTCAACCTCGCCGAAGCCGCGCGTTGTACCGGCGGGGGAACCCAGACGGATGCCCGAGGTGATGGTCGGCTTTTCCGGGTCAAACGGCACGCCGTTCTTGTTGCAGGTGATATGCGCGCGGCCCAAGGCCTTTTCGGTGGCGTTGCCCTTGACACCTTTGGGGCGCAGGTCGACCAGCACCACATGGGTGTCGGTGCCGTGGGTTACGGTGTCCAGACCGCCCTTGATCAGCTGATCCGACAGCGCCTGCGCGTTTGTCACGACCTGCTGGATATAGCTTTTGAACTCGGGGCGCAGCGCCTCACCGAAAGCAACCGCCTTGCCTGCAATGACATGCATCAGCGGGCCACCCTGAATACCTGGGAAGATGGCCGAGTTCACTTTCTTGGCGATCGCCTCATCATTGGTCAGGATCATGCCGCCACGCGGGCCGCGCAGGGTCTTGTGCGTGGTGGTGGTCGCCACATGGGCATGGGGGAAGGGGCTGGGATGCTCGCCTGCGGCCACCAGACCGGCGAAATGCGCCATGTCCACGTGCAGGTAGGCCCCGACCATATCGGCGATCTCGCGCATGCGGGCAAAGTCGATCTGACGCGGGATGGCCGAGCCGCCCGCGATGATCAGCTTGGGGTTATGCTCTTTCGCCAGCGCCTCGACCTGATCATAGTCCAGCATGTTGTCCTGCTGGCGCACGCCGTATTGCACGGCGTTGAACCACTTGCCCGACTGGTTCGGGCGCGCGCCGTGGGTCAGGTGACCGCCAGCGTCCAGCGACATCCCCAGAATGGTGTCGCCGGGCTGAATAAGCGCCTGGAACACACCCTGGTTGGCCTGGCTGCCCGAGTTCGGCTGCACATTGGCAAATTCACAGCCAAACAGCTCTTTCGCGCGGTCGATGGCTAGGTTCTCGGCGATATCGACGAACTGGCAGCCGCCATAGTAGCGACGGCCGGGATAGCCTTCGGCGTATTTGTTGGTCATCACCGAACCCTGCGCCTCCATCACGGCGGCAGAGACAATGTTTTCCGAGGCAATCAACTCGATCTCGTCGCGCTGACGGCCCAGTTCGGAGGTGATCGAGCCGAAAAGCTCGGGGTCGCGATCCGCAAGGGACTGGGTGAAGAAACCGGTATCACGAAGGTTGGCGTTCATGTGCGCTCCGCATGGCTGAGGGTTGTTTGGCGGATTTCCTATCGGAAACGGTTCTGGTGAAAAAGGCTTTAAAGCGACGAATTGGCCAACTGCGGCGTCAAGTCTGGCCTAATGCGGAAAGGTATGTTTGTTTCGGAACCAAATGCGCAGCACCGGAAACCCGAAAAGATGACAAAGAGAATCGCATTCTTGGCCAGCGACGCCGACGTGGCGCAAACCGCCCGGGATTGCCTGGTCGCACGATATGGCAACGCGGCCCCGCGGGATGCCGATGTGATTGTCGCGCTGGGCGGTGACGGGTTCATGTTGCGCACGCTGCATAACACGCAGCATCTCAACATCCCCGTTTATGGCATGAACCGTGGGACCATCGGCTTTTTGATGAATGAATTCAGCGAAACGGACCTGACCGCGCGTCTGGACGAAGCCGAAGAAGAGGTGATCAACCCGTTGATCATGACCGCGATGGACCAGGCGGGCAAAAAGCACGAAGCCCTGGCGATCAATGAGGTGTCATTGCTGCGGGCCGGGCCTCAGGCGGCGCGTCTGAAAATCAGCGTCGATGGCCGGGTGCGCCTGGATGAGCTGATGTGCGACGGGGCGCTGTTGTCCACGCCTGCCGGATCCACCGCCTATAACTACTCGGCGCATGGGCCAATTTTGCCGATCGGTTCGGACGTGCTTGCGCTGACTGCCATTGCCGCCTTTAGGCCGCGCAGGTGGCGCGGTGCCCTGCTTCCCAAGACGGCGGATGTGCGATTCGACGTTCTGGATGCCAACAAGCGGCCGGTGATGGCCGATGCGGATTCGATATCGATCCCAGATATTGACTGGGTCGAGATCAGGTCCGAGCCAAAGGTGCGCCACAGAATTCTTTTTGACCCCGGTCACGGGCTTGAAGAGCGGCTTATTTCTGAACAATTTACGTGACTTAGGCGATCTTGGGTATTTCTTTTCCGTTTATGTGAACCAGTTCACAGGAATATTCCTTACCCTAAGTTAACTTTTACCTGCCCGGAGAACACGCCCAGATGGAAGTGAGTGGCCATCATACGGTGTTTTCGGATGATTGCGCATTTTACGCGCTGGCGAGGGTGGGTGGTGCTACGCTCGTTACTTCTATCCGGGCATATTTTAGTATGCGGACCCCGGGCAAAATAACCCGGGGTCTATTTCTTTGTGCACCACGATCCCCCGTCAGGACAGGTCAGGACTAAGGCGCATTGCTTCGCATCTTGTCCCAAAGCAACGGGGCCATTTGCCCAATACGTGTTTCAATGGCCAGGGCGGCATCAACCGCCAGGTCCTCGCGCCACCTGCGGGCGGCGATCTGGACATTGATCGGCTGCGGGCCAGCGGGCAGGTCAGCCAGTCTGGCCGGCACCACGGCGGCAGGAAGCCCGAGGTAATTCATCGCATAGGAGTAGACGGCACAGCCCAGAACCTCATGCACGCCCTCGGCGCCTTCGGTATCCCTGTCGGGTTTGAAGAACGGTTGCGGCAGGAACGGGCTCAGGACCAGCGGATAGTCCTGCATGAACAGCGACCATTCCCGCGCATAGTGGCTGCGGTGGGCCATCATGCGCAACAGATCGGCATCCAGAATCGGCGGAAATTCCTGAAAATACACGTCAAAAATCTCGCGGATGGTCTGCGATCCAGCAGCCTCGATATCACCCTTCATCAGGGTCAGGACCTCGCCCATCAGGGCGCGATAACCGTTTCGCCCGCATTCAAAGACATCGGGCGGGTCAATCTCGGTGACTGCGTACCCTGCATCTGCCAGGGCATCGCGCGCGGCGACCAGCGCCTTGTCGACCTCGGGGTGCAGGTCATAGCCAAACGTGTTTCGGGTGAACGCAACCCTGATCTTGCCCGGTATCGCCTCTTGCGCCCAGGGCAGGGGAACATGGAACGGGTCGCGCGGGTCTGCGGCGATAAGGCTCGGCATCGACAGGTGCAGGTCGGCGGCGCTGCGGGTTATGAGGCCCTGAACCGACATCGACTGCGCCAGCAGCCCGCGTTCGGCCTTTTGGCTTGGGTTCCAGGCCGGAACGCGGCCCAATCCGGGCTTCACCGTGACGGCGCCATTGGCTGCCGCAGGGAACCGCAAGCTGCCACCGATATCGTTGCCATGGGCCAGTGCGCCGATCCCGGCCATGACCGCTGACCCGGCCCCGCCCGAGGACCCGCCAGGCGATATGTGGCGCCCCCATGGGTTGAAGGTGCGCCCAAACAGCGGGTTATCGGTATCCGCGCGAAACGAAAATTCAGGCGTATTGGTCCGCCCGATAACGATTGCCCCGGCCTTTTGCAGGTTCTCGACCACCGGAGCGTCATCAGGTGCCACAAGATCCTTGAGGGCGACCACCCCGTTCGAGGTGGCGTGCCCCTTTTGGTCGACATTGATCTTGATGGTAACGGGCACGCCATGCAGCGGTCCGGTCGGTGCGCCGCTGGCACGGGATTTGTCCAGCGCACATGCGCGTTGAAGCGCCTCGTCGCCAAGATCTTCGACCACCGCGTTCAGTGACGGATTGACCTGATGCATACGGTCCACCGCGCTTTGAACCGTGGTTTCCGCGCTCAGATCACCGGTGCGCGTCAGCCTTGTCAGTTCGGTTGCGCTCAGGCGCCAGATATCTGTTTTGTCCATGTGCCCTCCGTTACAAGGGCACAGTAGGCGCTCTGTTACCGGTTGCAACCGATAGGGATGATATGGGGCGGCCACAGACCGGCCCCAGATGCATTACTGGGCATACCCGATGGTTTTCAACGCATCCGATATCTCTCCCAAAATGGCGGGATCGTCGATGGTCGCGGGCATCTTGTAGTCCTTGCCATCGGCAATGGACACCATCGTGCCGCGCAGGATCTTGCCCGATCGTGTCTTGGGCAACCGGTCCACGACGACCGCCAGTTTGAAGGCGGCAACGGGCCCGATTTTGTCGCGCACCATCTTCACGACATCCGCGGCAACCGCCGCATGATCCCTGTCGCAGCCTGCATTCAGGCACAGGAAACCGACTGGCATCTGGCCCTTGAGCTGGTCCGATACGCCGATGACAGCGCATTCGGCAACGTCGGGATGTGCGGCAAGGACCTCTTCCATCGCGCCGGTCGAAAGCCGGTGACCGGCAACATTGATGACATCATCCGTCCGCGCCATGATATAGAGGTACCCGTCCTCGTCGATCATGCCCGCATCGCCAGTTTCATAATATCCGGGAAAGTGTTCCAGGTAGGATTTGCGAAACCGCTCTTCGGCGTTCCACAGGGTTGGCAAGGTTCCCGGCGGCAATGGCAGCTTGACCGCGATGGCGCCCAGCTCGCCGGGTTTCATGGGATGGCCGCCCTCGTCAAGGATTTGCACGTCATAGCCCGGCATCGGCTTGGCGGGCGAGCCCAGCTTGACCGGCAGTTCCTCGATCCCCAGCGGGTTCCCGGCAATGGTCCAGCCGGTCTCTGTCTGCCACCAGTGGTCAATGACCGGTACATTCAATGCGTCCTGCGCCCAGGTGATTGTGTCGGGATCCGCGCGTTCGCCTGCCAGGTAGAGCGCCTTGAGGCATGACAGGTCGTATTTGGCAAGCATCTCGCCCTTTGGGTCCTCGCGCTTGACGGCCCGAATGGCCGTGGGCGCGGTGAAAAAACTTGTGACCTTGTGCTCTGAGATGACGCGCCAGAACGTTCCGGCATCAGGGGTGCCAACTGGCTTGCCCTCGAAAACGATCGTGGTGTTGCCGTGGATGAGCGGGGCATAGCAGATATAGGAATGGCCAACGACCCAACCCACGTCCGATGCGGCCCAGAACACATCGCCCGGATCGACGTTGTAGATGTTCTTCATGGACCAGTTCAGGGCGACCAGATGGCCTGCCGTTGGGCGCACCACGCCCTTTGGCGCTCCGGTCGTGCCCGAGGTATAAAGGATATAGGCCGGGTCATTCCCGTTTACGGCAACACATTCCGCCGGCTCGACCCCGTATTGGAAACCGTGCCAGTTGTAATCCCGGCCTTCGACCAATTGCGCGACTTCCTGTTCGCGCTGAAAGATGACGCAGAAATCGGGCTTGTGGTGCGCCATTTCGATGGCACCGTCCAGCAGCGGTTTGTAATGCACGACCCGGCCCGGTTCCATCCCGCATGAAGCGGCGATGATGGCCTTGGGCTTGGCGTCGTCGATACGCACCGCAAGCTCGTTGCTTGCAAATCCGCCAAATACAACCGAATGAACAGCGCCCAGTCGCGCACAGGCCAGCATCGCCTCAAGCGCTTCGGGGATCATCGGCATATAGATGATGACGCGGTCACCCTTTTCGACGCCCTTGGCGCGCAGCGCGCCGGCCAGCGTTGCCACCCGATTGCGCAGCTCGACATACGAAATCTCGCGCTTTGTGTGTGTGATCGGGCTGTCGTAGATTATCGCGGTCTGTTCGCCGCGCCCGTTTTCGACATGACGATCGACCGCGTTCCAGCAGGTATTCACCTTGGCATCGCAGAACCATTCGTAAAGCGGTGCGTTGTCATCGAACAGGGCTTTGGTGGGCGCCTCGATCCAGTCGATGTCCTTGGCGGCCTTCATCCAGAAAGCTTCGGGATCGCGTTTCCAGCTGTCGTAAACGTCCTGAAATCCCATGGCGTCCTCCTCGCAAAAGATTTGCGGACTTTTTAATGCCGGGCCAAAAGACCGGGCAAGCTGCACCATTGACGGCGCGTCAGTTTATCGCGAAATATTTGCATTGTGCGCGAAAATAACCTGCAAAGTTTTGCAAATCGCATTATTTAGCAGGGGATTTCCTGCTTCTTTCTGCCGGTTTGCAAAGTTGCATATCTGGCGCTGCAAAATCAGCAGCGCCGGGATTCGCAGACGTTTTTGGTTTTGCGGTACTGCGCCGGGCCGGACCACGGACAGGGCGCGGGACATATCAGCGGTGGTTGCGGCGGGCCCGAGGGTCAGGCCAGCCGCAAAAGGTTATGCCGATCGTTTACCCGTAATGGGCCACCGGGGTTCCCGCGATGGCTGCCATGTTCAACAACCCCCGGGCCGTGATCGAGGGGGTCACGATATGCGCGTTGTTCCCCATGCCCATCAGGATGGGGCCGACCTCGATCCCGTTTGCCTTCATCTTGAGGATGTTCCGAACACCGCTGGCGGCATCGGCATGGGCAAATATCAGCACGTTTGCCGGGCCCTTCAGCCGCGAGTTCGGGAAGATGCGCCCACGCAGTTCGGGGTCCAGCGCAACATCCAGGTTCATCTCGCCCTCGTAGACAAAGTCACGCGGCTTGCTGTCCAGAATATCCAGCGCAGCCCGCAGCCGCCTGCCTGAACCCTCGGACTGATTGCCGAACTGGGATTGCGAACAGAACGCAATCTGCGGTTCGAGACCGAACCGCCGAACATGCCGCGCGGCGCCTATTGTCGACTCGGCCAGTTCGTCAGGGGTGGGCAATTGCCGGACATGCGTGTCCGCGATGAACAGCGGGCCGTCATCCAATATCATCAGCGACAAGGCCCCGTGCGGGCGCAGGTCGCCATCATCCAGCACCTGCTCGACATAGTTCAGGTGCCAGCGATATTCGCCGAACGTGCCGCAGATCATGCTGTCGGCTTCGCCCCGATGCACCATGATGGCGGCAATGGCGGTTGTGTTGGTGCGCATGATGGCCTTGGCCAGATCAGGGGTCACGCCCCGGCGCTCCATGATCTTGTGATACGAATTCCAATAGTCATAGTAGCGCGGGTCGTTTTCAGGGTTCACGATCTGGAAATCCTGACCGGGCCGCACCGTCAGGCCCAACCGTTCGCAGCGCGCCTGAATCACGTCGGGGCGGCCGATCAAAATCGGGGTTTCGGTGGTTTCTTCCAGAATGGCCTGCGCTGCGCGCAAGACGCGTTCATCTTCGCCTTCGGCAAAAACGATCCGTCGGGACGCAACGGCCGCAGCTTCGAAAACCGGGCGCATCAGCAGGGCGGATTTGAACACCGTCTGGTTCAGACGTTCCTTGTAGGCTTCCAGATCGGTAATGGGCCGCTTGGCCACACCGCTGTCCATCGCGGCCTTTGCCACAGCAGAGGACACGACACCGACAAGACGCGGGTCAAACGGCTTGGGGATCAGGTAATCCGGCCCAAAGGTCAGTTGCTCGCCCTTATAGGCGGCAGCGGCTTCGGCGCTGGTGGTGGCGCGGGCCATTTCGGCGATGCCATCCACACAGGCGATCTGCATGGCGTCATTGATTTCGGTCGCACCGACATCCAGCGCGCCGCGGAAGATGAACGGAAAACACAGGACGTTGTTGACCTGATTGGGGAAATCACTGCGGCCCGTGGCGATAATCGCATCCGGGGCCACCTCGCGCGCGGCCTGCGGCAGAATTTCGGGCGTCGGATTGGCCAGCGCGAAAATGATCGGCTGCCGGGCCATCCTTTGCACCATTTCAGGCTTCAGAACGTTGGGCCCGGACAGGCCAAGGAACAGGTCGGCCCCGTCGATCACGTCATCCAGCGTGCGCAGGTCGGATTTCTGCGCGAACTGGTCCTTGTGCGGGTTCATGTCCTCGGCGCGGCCTTCGTACACAAGGCCATGAATGTCGCACAGCCAGATGTTTTCCCGTTTGACGCCCAGTTTCACCAACATGCCAAGGCAGGCAATCCCGGCGGCACCGCCGCCTGTGGAAACGACCTTGATATCCTCGAATTTCTTGCCGGCCACGTGCAGTGCGTTCTTGGCAGCGGCGCCGACAACAATCGCGGTGCCGTGCTGGTCGTCGTGAAAAACCGGGATATTCATCCGTTCGCGGCACAGTTTTTCAACGGTAAAACAGTCGGGCGCCTTGATGTCCTCAAGGTTGATGGCCCCGAACGTGGGTTCGAGCGCGCAAACGATATCGGCCAGCTTTTCAGGGTCGGGCTGGTCGACCTCGATGTCGAAACAGTCGATCCCTGCGAATTTTTTGAACAGGACCGCCTTGCCTTCCATCACCGGCTTGGATGCCAGCGCACCGATATTCCCCAGCCCCAGCACCGCCGTTCCGTTCGACACGACGGCCACAAGGTTGCCGCGCGACGTGTATTGTTCGGCATTGGCCGGGTTGGCCTTGATTTCCAGGCTCGCCTCGGCAACGCCCGGCGAATAGGCCCGCGCCAGATCGCGGCCATTGGCCAGCGGCTTGGTCGCCCTGATTTCCAGCTTTCCCGGTTGCGGATGCGCATGATAATCCAGCGCGGCCTGGCGCAGGTTGGGTGTGTCGGACATGTCGAAATTTCCCGTGTGAAATTTAGTTTAGCACTAAACTAATATTGACCCAGGGGAAACAGTGAATCGGAACCGCAGACGACATGCCGGTGCTTGCAAATTTCCAGGGCGGCATCCACTGTCCGGTCAACAGGAGAGCCGCATGACCCAGACCATAGCCGAGTTTCGCATACCCACCAGCGAATTGCGCGACGATATTCCCTTTTACACCAAGGTGTTGGGTATGCGGATGGATATGATCTATCCTGCGGATGACCCGCGCGTGGCAGTGTTTTCGGGGCATGGGGTGCGGCTGCGGGTGGAAAAGGATGCCCCGGAATCGCCCGGAACCCTGCGTATTCTGACCGAAGACCCTGACGGTTTTGCCGGTGGTCAGCGCAGCCTAGTCGCTCCGAACGGTACTCGAATCGAAATAGAACCCCGCAATCCGCCGCTTGAAATGCCGGAAACGGTCCATTCCTTTGTTGTCCGACGCCTCAAGGATCAGGCCCCGTGGATCATTGGGCGGGCCGGCATGCATTACCGTGACCTTGTGCCCGACCGGTTGGGGGGATCGATCATCGCCAGCCATATTCGGATACCGGACGGAGGCCCGGTGCCGGACATGGTTCACTTCCACAAGGTCGGGTTTCAACTGATCTTTTGCATCCATGGCTGGGTCGATGTCGTTTACGAAGATCAGGGAGAACCGATGCGCCTGACCGCAGGCGACTGTTTCATCCAGCCGCCTGAAATCCGGCACCGAGTTTTAGAGGCATCTGACAATGTGCAGGTGATCGAAATCGGCGTTCCGGCCGAACACGTGACCGAGATTGATCACGAGATGGAATTGCCAACCTCTCATTTCCGCCCCGATCGGGAATGGCAGGGCCAGCGGTTCGTGTACAATCAGGCCAAGGATGCCCCGTGGCAGGATTTTCGGCTGCCGGGATATATCTGCCGCGATACGACGATTGCCGACAACACCGGGGCCGTTGCCGGTGTGCAGGTGGTTCGGCGCGGGCAGGGCGAACCGGCCTGGGCCACGCATGATTGCGATATCCTGTTCACCTTTGTCATGAACGGGTCCGTCACCCTTGAGGGCGAAGGGCGCGACCCATTCACGCTTGAACAAGGGGACGCCTTTGTCATCCCGCCCGGAATGCGCACCCGCCTGAGCAACCCCTCGCAGGACATCGAATTGCTCGAGGTCACCTTGCCCGGAGCCTTTCAGACGGTGATCGGTTGAATTTCAGCGGCAAATTCGGTGACAGGGCTTCTATTCCCTGCACGGCATCAATTAGGGTATGACATTCTGACCAGATGATCAAAAATTCGGGGATTCGCCATGTCTCTTAAAGATGCCGCCTTGAAGGTTCGTGAAAACGCCCATGCGCCTTATTCGAATTTCAAGGTCGGGGCGGCCGTTCTGTCCGGTTCGGGGGTGGTCTATTCGGGGTGCAATGTCGAAAACGTGGCTTATCCCGAAGGAACCTGTGCCGAAGCCGGAGCCATTGCCGCCATGGTTGCTGCGGGTGAAACGGAACTGACCGAGGTGTATGTCGTGGCGTCAAGCCCGCGCCCGGTTCCGCCTTGCGGGGGATGCCGGCAGAAACTGGCCGAGTTCGGCAAAGCCGATGTCGTTGTCACCCTCGCCACGGTTGATGGGCACGAAACCACGACCACGATCGGGGATTTGCTGCCCGGCGCCTTTGACGCCTCGTTCATGTAAGGGGTCGGTATGGACGCCCGCGCGATCATTGCGAAACTGCGTCGGCACGAGGTGCCGGCTGATGATGAGCTTGCCTGGTTCGCCCAGGGGCTGGCTGACGGCAGCGTCAGCGATGCGCAGGCCGGTGCATTTGCCATGGCCGTCTGCATGGGGGGGCTGGGTCCGCGCGGGCGGGCCGCCCTGACGCTTGCGATGCGCGACAGCGGTGATGTCCTGACCTGGGATCTGGACGGACCGGTCATCGACAAACATTCGACCGGCGGTGTCGGCGATTGTGTCAGCCTGGTGCTGGCCCCGGCGCTTGCCGAATGCGGGGCCTATGTGCCGATGATCTCGGGTCGGGGGCTGGGCCACACGGGCGGGACGCTTGACAAGCTCGAAGCTATTCCGGGGGTCAGCACCCAGGTCGGGCAGGACAGGCTGGCGCAGATCTTGCGTGAAACCGGGGCGGCGATCGTCGGCGCGACGGCACAGATCGCGCCTGCCGACAAACGTCTGTACGCCATTCGCGATGTGACCGCGACCGTGGAAAGCCTGGACCTGATTACCGCCTCGATCCTGTCCAAGAAACTGGCCGCCAGCCCTGCGGCGCTTGTGCTGGACGTCAAGGTCGGAAGCGGCGCGTTCATGAAAACCCTCGACGCGGCACGGGACCTGGCCGAGGCGTTGACGGAAACGGCCAATGCGGCCGGGTGCCGGACTTCGGCCGTGATTTCCGACATGAACCAACCCCTGGCGCCCGCGCTGGGCAACGCCTTGGAGGTGGCCGAGGTCATGAAGGTGCTGACCGGAAAGACCCGGTCGCCGCTTGTCGAAATCACCGCTGAATTGGGCGGCGTTCTTCTGGCTGATGCAGGGATATGCGAAACGCCCGACGATGGTCGGACCAAGATCGCGGCGCTGATCAGCGACGGTCGCGCGGCCGAGCGTTTCGGTCGGATGATGGCGGCCGTTGGCGGCCCGATTGGTTTTGTAGACAACTGGGAACGGTTCCTGCCCGAAGCTAACGTGATTATCGAAATTCCCGCGCCACGGGCGGGCCACATCACCGCAATCGACGGCGAGGCGCTGGGCCTTGCCGTGGTCGCGCTGGGGGGCGGGCGGCAGGTCGAGTCCGATGCGATCAATCCTTCGGTCGGGATATCGCAGATATGTCGGTTGGGTGATGCCGTGGCCAAGGGAACGCCGCTGGCCGTCATCCATGCCGCCCGCGAGGACGCGGCGCGCCGCGCGGCGGCATCGGTGCTTCAGGCCGTGTCCATCGCGGACGCGCCCGTGGCGGTGCCCGATCTGATCCACGAAAGGATTACCGGATGAGCCGCGCGTTTCTGGTTGTCATGGATTCCGTCGGAATTGGCGGTGCACCGGATGCGGACCGGTTCTTTAACGGCAAGACACCGGATACCGGGGCCAATACGGTCGCGCATATCGCGCAAGCGTGCGCACGGGGCGATGCCGAAGACGGGCGAACGGGGCCGTTACACCTGCCGTATCTGGATGCCCTGGGCCTGGGTGCCGCCGTGCGCCTGGCGTCAGGGGACGATGTTCCGGGGCTGGATGCCGACCCTGTGGGCCTGTGGGGCTGCGCGCGGGAACACTCGCCGGGCAAGGATACGCCCTCGGGGCATTGGGAACTGGCCGGGCTGCCGGTGCCTTGGGATTGGCACTATTTCCCCGACACGGTTCCGTCTTTTCCCAAAGATCTGAGCCGCGCTGCGGCGCAGGCGGCCGGGACCGAGGGAATCCTTGGCAATTGCCACGCCTCGGGTACGGCGATTATTGCTGAGCTGGGCGCAGAGCACATGCAGACGGGATGGCCGATCTGCTATACATCGGCTGACAGCGTCTTTCAGATCGCAGCGCATGAAGAAAGCTTTGGCCTAGAGCGCCTGCTGGAGCTGTGCCGGGCCCTGGCACCTCGGCTGCACGAGATGAAGGTCGGCAGGGTCATTGCGCGGCCCTTCGTGGGGACACCGGAAACCGGGTTTACCCGGACGACCAACCGCAAGGATTTTGCCATCGTGCCGCCAGCGCCGGTTCTGACCAACTGGGCGCAGGACGCAGGGCGGCAGGTTCATGCTGTCGGCAAGATCGGTGATATATTCTCGATGCAAGGCATCGACACGTTGCGCAAGGGGGCGGATGAAACCCTTATGCGGCACCTCTCTGATCTGGTGGACGAGGCCGAAGACGGCAGCCTGACCTTTGCCAATTTCGTTGAATTTGACAGTCTTTACGGCCACCGCCGTGACATCAGCGGCTATGCCCGCGCGCTGGAGTGGTTCGACCGCGAAATCGGCGGGGTCCTAAGCAAACTGCGCCCCGGCGACCTGATGCTGCTGACCGCAGATCATGGCAATGACCCCAGTTGGGTCGGTACGGATCATACGCGCGAACAGGTGCCCGTGCTGATCGCGGGGCAGGGGGCGGGCCGGGTCGGGCGGGTCAATTTCGCCGACATTGCCGCCAGTATCGCACATCACCTGAACATACCGGCCCAGGGGCCGGGAAGGACATTCCTATGACCGTCGCGGACCTGCCAAAGATTGAACTGCACCTGCATCACGAAGGGGCTGCGCCCCCGGCCTTTATCCGGCAATTGGCGCACGAAAAACGCGTGGACCTCAGCGGGATATTCAAGTCCGACGGCAGCTATGACTTTCGGGATTTCGCGCATTTCCTCAGTGTTTACGAGGCCGCCTGCGAGGTATTGAAATCGCCCGAGGATTTCCGCCGCCTGACGCTTGCGATCTTGCAGGAAAGCGCGGCCAACGGGGTGGTGTATTCCGAGACTTTTCTAAGCCCCGATTTCTGTGGCGGCGGCGATGTGCATGCCTGGCGGGACTATCTGAGTGCCATCCAGGACGCGGCGGACGAGGCCGAGCGCGCATATGGTATAACCCTGCGCGGGGTTGTGACCTGCGTGCGGCATTTCGGGCCGGATCAGGCCAGGCAAACCGCACTATGCGCCGCCGAAACCGCGGGCAACTGGATCACCGGCTTTGGCATGGGGGGTAACGAGGCCATCGGAGCGCAAGCCGATTTCAAATGGGCCTTCGATTGCGCGCGTGAGGCGGGATTGCGCCTGACCACCCACGCGGGCGAGTTCGGCGGGCCGCAAAGCGTGCGCGACGCGGTGCGGGACCTGGGCGTGGAACGTGTTGGTCACGGTGTTCGCGCCATAGAAGACCCTAGCCTTGTTCGCGAACTGGTCGACCGCGAGGTGACGCTTGAGGTTTGCCCTGGTTCGAACGTGGTACTGGGCCTGTTCCCGAATTTCCGGGCCCATCCCATCGCCCAACTGCGCGACCACGGCGTCAAGGTCACGGTCTCAACCGATGACCCGCCGTTTTTCCATACCAGCATGCGGCGCGAATATAAGATGCTGGCCGAGGCGTTCGGCTGGGATGCCGATGATTTCGCGGCCCTGAACGACACCGCGCTGGGCGCGGCATTCTGCGACGAAGAAACCCGCGCGCGGGTCAAGAAAAGACTGGAGAGAACATGAGCGAACACCTGACAGTTGTTGATCACCCGCTGGTGCAGCACAAACTGACGCTGATGCGTGACAAGGGCACGTCAACCGCAGTGTTTCGGCAATTGCTGCGCGAGATCACCTTGCTCTTGGCCTATGAGGTCACGCGCGAAATGTCGTTGACAACGCGCCATATCGAGACCCCGATGGAGGAGATGGACGCGCCGATCCTGGCGGGCAAAAAGCTGGCGCTGGTGTCGATTTTGCGGGCGGGGAACGGGATGCTTGACGGCGTGCTCGAACTGATCCCTTCGGCCCGTGTCGGTTTTGTAGGCCTTTACCGCGACGAACAGACGCTGGAACCCGTCCAGTATTATTTCAAAGCGCCCGAAGGGTTGAAGGACCGGCTGGTCATCGCGGTCGACCCGATGCTTGCCACCGGCAACAGTTCGGCCGCGGCCATTGACCTTCTGAAGCAGGCCGGCGCCGCGGATATTCGGTTTCTGTGCCTGCTGGCCGCCCCTGAAGGGGTGGCGCGGATGAAAGAGGCGCATCCGGATGTAAAGATCGTCACGGCAGCGCTTGACCGAGAGCTGAATTCCAAAGGCTATATCATGCCGGGGCTGGGCGATGCGGGCGACCGCATGTTCGGCACCAAGTAACCCGCCCTAGTCGCCGCAGATATTCTGCAACTGAACCCAGTCGCGGTCCGGCAAAACCTGTTCAAGGGACCGGCCCGCCATCGGGTCGGCCTCGATCAGGCTCAGAACCGTTTCGCCAGTCACGTCGCGCGCATAGGCATAAGGGGTCGAGGGCAGCGCCGCCTGTGCGAACATCGCCAAAAGCGGTTCATCCGCAATCTCGGGGCGGGGCTCTGAAAGGACCTGTTCGGTATATGCGTCGACGATTTCCGGCGTCAGCTGGCCCGTGGTCAGCAACCTGAAGGCCGCCGTTGGACCGGTCCGGGTCAACACGTCATCCAATGGATCCTGAAGCTGTGCGCGTGCCCGTTCGGCGATGATGTAACCGGCAGCGACGGCCGGGTCTTCGTGGTCTTCGACCAAAGCCCGGTTCAACAGGACCGTCCCGCCGGGAAGGGTCAGGCTGGTCTGTACACCCGCAGGCAGGATGATGATCTGCCGAACCCCTGTCCGGCGGGCCAGTTGTTCCAGCGACAGGCGCGCATCCTCGGATTGGCACGCCCGGCCCGACACACGTTCGATCCGTTGCAGGATCGTGTTGCCGATATCCTGCCTTTTGATAGTCGGTACCACGGAAACGACATGGTTCTGCAACGCGCCGGGCAGCCACAGAACCAAAACAGCCAAAACGGCTAGGACCACGCCGCCCACGCTGAACCACCGCAGGCGGCCCGGATGAGGGCGCGACCGATCGATGGCGCGCTGCAACCGGTCCACCGCCTCGATCATCGTGGTTTCGGATTGCGCCAGTTCCAGCGTTTCGCCGGGGTCACCATCGGGGTGGAATATGGCCGGATACTCGCCCGGGTTCTGCCGTTCAAGCGCGGCCAGCGACCAATGGGTCAGCGCCCGGTCGTTGAAATCCGATATGGTCAGAGTTGCCTCACCGATTGAAACGACGACCTCGCGCCGCTGTTCGTCGGGCGTGGGGCGCCACAGACCGGTGGCTTCGATCCGCTGGAACTGTTTCAGGGCCGTCATTGAGGTGAACACTGCTCGTTCTTGTTTGAAGTAAGCTTAGCATGGTGAAATCGCAGGGCGCAAACCTGTTGCGCGTCGAATTGAAAACGTGCTGGGTAGCATGGGCGGTGATTTCATCGGTTACGGTGGCGAAAGGGACAGGCAAAGCGCATGAGGTCGATCCATTCAACCCGGTGTATGACGGACATTCCGGTCTGGGGGCAGGCCGGTTCCTGATGATCGTTTCTGCCGGTCGCTCATATATCTTTGTTCATATTCCCAAAACCGGGGGGACCGCGCTTGCGCTTGCCCTGGAACAGCGCGCGATGAAGGACGATATCCTGCTTGGCGATACGCCCAAGGCGGTCAGGCGGCGCAATAGGAAAAAGCAGCTGCAAGGGCAGGCGCGGGGTCGCTTGTGGAAACACGCAAGCCTCGCCGATATCGAAGGCATCCTGCCCGATGACCAGTTGCGCGCGATGTTCACGTTTACCCTGGTCCGAAACCCCTGGGATCGGGTCGTCAGCTATTATCATTGGCTGCGCGTTCAAAACTTTGATCACGCCGCGGTGGCCCTGGCCAAGCGGCTGGAATTCGAAGATTTCGTGCTGAACCCCGACATCCTGCAATCGCTCAGGCAGTCTCTGGCGCGCGCGTACATGACGCGCGCGGATGGGACCGAGCAATGCGATGCCTATATCCGACTGGAGGATTTTGCCCGCGATGCCGCGCCCCTTAAGGCGCATCTGGGATTTGACCTGATTTTGCCACGCTACAACATGTCCGACCGGGCGCGGGATTATACGGTTTATTTCACGACCCGGTCGAAAAACGCGGTTGCGACCGCCTGCGCCGAGGATATCGAAAGATTCGGTTACAGTTTCGGTCAATAACAATGACCGTTTTCCATTTGTCGGATAAAGCACCGGTTGATCCCCATATTGTTCACGGAATATCGCTCAAATCGCCGGAATATGGCCCGATCTCGCCTCAAATGTGTCAAAAATTAGTCCGGAGGCTGGGTGTCATGCTAGGCCATAAGGGTAGTTGTTTGGTGCCAAGGGGGTTTAGGCACGTGTTAGAAGTAGTGAGTGTTTCGGGGTTTTCCGATTTTTCCGAGGACCAGTTGCAGCCCGCATCCCGCCCGGCGGTATCCGCCCGTCGCGGGGGGTTGGTGCATGGTACCAAAGTGGCAACCACCAGTGGATGGAAACCGGTTGAGAGCCTGACCACCGGTGATCTGGTAAGAACGCTGGACAATGGGTTTCAGGAAGTCCGTCGAACGGTCAGAGAGCGCATCGCAGTGACCGACGGCGAAACCCGCCCAGAGCATCTGCCGGTTCTGGTGCCGTCCAGAACCGCGTTCAACGGGCGCCCGGTATGGCTGATGCCTGAACAGGGCATGGCCATCGACCAAAGCAAGCTTGACCCGGCCGTGTCCGACATCGCCGTCATTCCGGCCCGTGCCCTCAGCGGTATGGGGTCCGTGATATCGCAGGCACCCGCAAGGATGTTCGATGTAACGTCGCTGATCTTTGATCATGACGAAGTGGCGTTTATCGAAGGCGGTTTGCAGGCCTATTGTTCGGCGGGTCGACTGCGACCGGTGCGAAAGGCAAGCCAGCGGGCCTATCAGGTGGTGAATGAAGATCAGGCCGATATATTGGTCGATACGATTGCAATCAGGGGTGATATGTCAGCCCTTGCAAACGCGTTGGGTGCACTGCCTGCACCCATACCGCAGGAACCGGTTTTTCCCATTCGCCCTCCGCGCGGCATGCGCCGTCCGGGGCGGCCGGGGCGGCCAGGCGTTCCGGCGCTGTTCCTGCGTCCTGAATGGCAGACTTGAACAAACACTTATGAAATTGATGCAGGCGCGTGGTGACACGCGCCTGCATTCTTTTGTCAGGCAGCTTTTGCCTCGGGGTCGAAGCGGCCGTAAAAGCTTTGACCCTTGTCGGCCATCTCGCGCAGCAGGGGCGGGCAGGCAAACCGCGCGCCGAATTTCTGCGCCAACTGGTCACAGCGTTCGGCTGCATAGGGCGTGCCAATGATGTCCAGCCAGCTGAGCGGGCCGCCTGACCAAGGCGCAAAGCCCCAGCCCAGGATGGCGCCGACATCGCCTTCGCGGATATCTTCCAGAACACCCTCTTCCAGCGCGCGCACCGCTTCGAGAACCTGCGCGAACATCAGACGTTCCTGCACTTCGATCAGGTCGGGCTGCGCATCGGCCAGCGGGTACGTTTCCTGCAGGCCTTTCCAGTATTCGACGCGTTTGCCCTTCTCGTCATAGTCAAAGAAGCCAGCATTCGCCTTGCGGCCCAGGCGACCCTGGTCTTCCATCCAGAAGATCAGGTCGTCGGCTTGGCTTTCGGGATAGGCATCGCCCATCGCAGCCTTGGTTGCACGTGCAATCTTGGCACCCAGATCAATCGAGGTTTCATCGGTCAGCTGAATTGGACCGACCGGGAACCCGAGTTGCCGCGCGGCATTGTCGATGAGAACCGGGCTGACGCCCTCGGCAATCATGCGGACACCTTCGTTGATATAGGGAATGATACAGCGGTTCGCATAGAAGAACCGCGCATCGTTCACCACGATCGGCGTCTTGCGGATCTGGCGGACATAATCCAGCGCCTTGGCCACTGCCCGGTCCCCGGTTTCCTTGCCCTTGATGATTTCGACCAGGAACATCTTTTCGACGGGCGAGAAGAAGTGGATGCCAATGAACTGATCGGCCCGCACCGATGCCTTGGCCAGATCGGTGATCGGCAAGGTCGAGGTGTTCGAGGCAAAGATGCAGTCCTCGGGGATGATTGCCTCGACCTTTTTGGTCATCTCGGCTTTTACACCCACATCCTCAAAGACGGCTTCGATGATCAGGCCGCAGCCCTTCAGGTGATCCAGATCCGGCGTGGCCGTGATGCGCGACAGCATGGCGTCTTTCTTGTCGGCCGTGACCTTGCCGCGCTTGATCCCCTTGTCCAGGTAGGCCTCGGTATAGGCCTTGCCCTTGTCGGCTGCTGCCTGGTCGCGGTCGATCAGAACGACGTCCATCCCGGCCTGGGCTGATACCAGAGCGATGCCAGCGCCCATCATGCCGGCACCCAGAACGCCGATCTTCTTGACCGATTGATCCGGTACGCCCGCAGGACGCACGGCGCCTTTTTCCAGCGCTTCCTTGTTCAGGAACAGCGACCGGATCATTGCCCCCGATGACGGGTTCATCAACACCGAGGTGAACCACCGCGCCTCGATCTTCAGCGCGGTGTCGAAATCGACCAATGCGCCTTCGTAAACCGCGCTCAACAACGCCTTAGCGGCGGGGAAGGCGCCCTGGGTCTTGCCGTTCACCATGGCCGAGGCCCCGACGAAGTTCATAAAACCCGCAGGGTGATAGGGCGCGCCGCCAGGCATCTTGTAGCCCTTGGCGTCCCACGGTTTGACCAGATCGGTTTCCTTTGCATTCAGAACCCATTCTTTCGCCGCAGCAACCGGATCGGCAGCGATTTCGTCAACATATCCTGCGCCCTTGGCCTTTTTGACGTCCAGCATCTTGCCTTCCAGCAGCAGCGGGGCCGCAGCGATGGCGCCAACCTTGCGGACCATGCGTGTGGTGCCGCCTGCGCCCGGGAAAATACCAACCATGATCTCGGGCAGGCCATACTTGGCCTTGGGGTTCTCGGCGGCAAAAATCCTGTGTGTTGACAGGGGCAGTTCCATCCCGATGCCCGCAGCCGTGCCGGGCAGGGCGGTGGCGATGGGCTTGCCGCCTTTCTTGGTCTTGGGGTCCATCCCGGCCAGCTCGATCTTGCGCAGCAGCGCATGCATCTGCATTGTTCCTTCGAACAACCCCTTGGCCGGGTCGTCGCCCGCCTGTTCCTTCATCACGGCCAGCAGGTTCAGGTCCATGCCGCCCGCGAAGGAACCATCCTTGCCGCTGGTGATGACAACACCCTTGATCCCGTCGTCTGCCAGCGCCTGATCGATGCAATCGCTCAGTTCCGTCAGCCCGTCAAAGGACATGACGTTCATGGTCTTGCCGGGGACGTCCCAGGTGATGATGCCCACGCCGTCGGCGTCTTTGGTCAGTGTAAAATCAGCCATGTTTATTCTCCTGATCCCCGCCGTTACACGCGTTCGATGATGGTTGCCGCACCCATTCCGGATGCAATACACAAGGTCGCCAGACCAGTTTCCTTGTCCTGACGCTCAAGCTCGTCCAGCAGGGTGCCGATGATCATTGCACCGGTCGCGCCCAGCGGGTGACCCATCGCGATCGATCCGCCATTGACATTGACCAACGCCGGATCGACATCAAACGCCTGCTGGAACCGCAATACGACCGAGGCGAAGGCTTCGTTCACCTCGAACAGGTCCAGATCGCTGATCTTCATGCCGTTGTCGGCCAGGATCTTCTCGGTCACCGGAACCGGACCGGTCAGCATGATGGTCGGGTCGGTGCCGATCTTGGCGGTCGCCTTGATGCGGGCACGCGGTTTGAGACCGTATTTCTCGCCGAATTCCTTGTTGCCGATCAGAACAGCTGCCGCACCGTCCACGATGCCCGAACTGTTGCCCGCGTGGTGAATGTGGTTCACACGCTCAAGATGCGGGTATTTCAGCATGGCGACCTTGTCGAACCCGGGCATCTGCTCGCCCATCATCGCGAAGGAAGGGTTCAGCGCGCCAAGGCTCTGCATGTCAGTGCCGGGGCGCATGTATTCGTCGCGGTCCAGAATGGTCAGACCGTTCTGGTCCTTGACGGTGATGACCGATTTTTCAAACCGGTTGTCCGCCCAGGCCTCTGCTGCGCGTTTCTGCGACTCGACGGCCAGTGCGTCAGCGTCATCACGTGTAAAGCCATACTCGGTGGCGATAATGTCGGCCGAGATGCCTTGTGGCACAAAATAAGTATCCATCGCCAATGAGGGGTCAACGGCAATCGCCGCGCCATCGCTGCCCATGGCGACGCGTCCCATCATCTCGACGCCGCCGGCGATATACGCGTCACCTGCGCCGCCCTTGACCTGATTGGCCGCCAGGTTGACGGCCTCCATACCAGAGGCGCAGAACCGGTTGATCGCCAGACCGGGGATAGACTGATCCAGGTCAGAGGCCAGGACTGCCGAGCGCGCAAGGCACCCGCCTTGCTCCATCACCTGGGTGACGTTGCCCCAGATCACGTCTTCGACGGCGTGGCCTTCAAGGTTATTGCGCTCTTTCATCGCGTTCAGGGTCAGGGCGGACAGGCGCACCGAGGTTACCTCGTGCAGGCTGCCATCCTTGCGGCCCTTGCCGCGCGGTGTGCGCAGGGCGTCATAGATATAGGCTTCGGTCATGGGTCTTCTCCTCAAGCTCGATCCGACGGGTTGCCGGGCATCAGGTCATAGGGGTGTTTCCAGCCTGGCAGCTCGGACAGGCGAGTCAGCCAGGCGTCGATATTGGGCCACTCAGCCCGGTCAAAGCCGAACGGTTCAGGGTAGTAGAGATAGCCGCAGCAGCTGAGATCGGCATTGGTCACGCCGGTGCCGACAATCCAATCGCGCCCGTCGAGATGGGCGTTCAATATCTGATAGGCCGTCTTCAGCCGCCCTTGGTTGAACGCAATGACGTCCGCGTTGCGCTGATGTTCCGGCAAAAAGTTGATCAGGAACCGCGTAAGCCCGGCCATTGAGCTGAGCTTGTGGTTGTCCCACAAAACCCAGCGAAAAATGTCGAAATTCTCCTCCCGGTCCCGGCCGCCGAACTTTCCGGTCTTTTCGGTGACATAAGCTTGAATTGCACCGGACTGGCTGGTGCGAAAATCGCCGTCGATCAGGACCGGCGCCTCTCCCATTTCATTTACTTCCGACCGGAAATCATCGGTCCGGGTGACGCCATTGAAGAAATCAACGAAGACCGGCTCCCATTCCAGGCCCGACATCTCGAGCGCCAGCGCCGCCTTGTAGCTGTTTCCGCTTTCTCCAAAGCAATGAAGTTTGATGGTCATGCTTTTGCCCCTCCCAAGGCGTGTACGGCCAAACCTGGATCTGAGTATTTTTGAAAAGATGAAGGCCTGGCAGTAACCTTTGATCAACCCTTTCCCATTTCAATGGGCGCGCGGTACAGGCTGGAGAGCCGATGACCGTAAAAGGTGAAGTCGTTCCTGTCCTGATGGCGAGTGCGCCCCGCGGCAGGAACGCGCCTCTATTTCATCTTTTCACAAATACTCCCGCCGGAGGCTGAACTTTGATGCCGGAATTCGCGGCACATCAACGCTTTCGGGCCTCAAGTTCAGAATTGAACAGCCGCAGGCGGTGGGTCAGATTCTCCTCATCAATTACGCTGTTAAAGTTCTCGAACAGAAAAGACAGGGCCTCACCTTCGTCCAGACCAGCCTCGCGCGCGAAGCTTTTGAGCTTGCGATACCCGTCTTCGGTCATGGCGACGGGAAAACGGCGGGTCAGGCGGAAACGTTTTGGCATACATTTTCCTTTGGTGAACTGGTTCCGGGCCGGGCGGCCCGGAACCAGGCTGAGATCAGAAGCTTGCAGCGTCCAGGGTCATTACCGTGTCGGCACCGGTCTGAATGCGGGCCAGGTGCATGGCCGTGGCGGGCAGGCGGCGTGCCATGTAGAAACGACCGGTTGTTATCTTGGTCTCATAGAACTCTTTGTCTGAGGCGCCGCCGTCCAGCGCGTCTTGAGCGGCTTTTGCCATCTGCGCCCACATCAGGCCCAGGCAGACATGGCCGAACATGTGCATGAAGTCATAAGACCCGGCCAGAGCGTTGTTCGGGTTCTTCATGCCTTCCTGCATGAAGTACATGCCCGCGGCCTGCAGGTCTTTCGATGCGGCTTTCAGCGGTTCGATGAAGGCTTTGTCATAGGCTTCGTTCTGGCCTGCGTTTTCCTTGCAGAAGGTTTTGACCATCTCGAAGAAGGCCATGACGTGCTTGCCGCCATCCTGCGCCAGCTTGCGGCCCACCAGATCCAGCGCCTGAACGCCGTTTGCGCCTTCGTAGATCATCGCGATCCGCGCGTCGCGAGTGTATTGCGACATGCCCCATTCTTCGATGTAGCCGTGGCCGCCATAAACCTGCTGTGCCTGAACGGTCATGTCATAGCCTTCGTCCGTCAGGAAGCCCTTGATGACCGGAGTCAGCAGTGAGATCAGCCCATCGGCGTCCTTGTCGCCCGAACGGTGCGCCTTGTCGATCATGGTTGCGCCCCACAGGATGAACGCGCGTGCGCCCTCGGTAAAGCTTTTCTGATCCATCAGGTTGCGGCGGATGTCGGGATGCACGATCAGCGGGTCGGCGGGGCCGTCGGGGTTTTTCGCGCCGGTCACGTCGCGGCCCTGCAGACGGTCCTTGGCGTATTCGACGGCGTTTTGATATGCGGCTTCGGCCTGCGACAGGCCCTGCATGCCCACACCCAGACGCGCTTCGTTCATCATGGTGAACATAGCGCGCATGCCTTTGTGTTCGTCACCCAGCAGCCAGCCGGTCGCTTCGTCATAGTTCATGACGCAGGTCGAGTTGCCGTGGATGCCCATTTTCTCTTCGATCTTGCCGACCGAAACGCCGTTGCGTTCACCCAGCGAGCCGTCTTCGTTCACGATGAACTTGGGCACGATGAACAGCGACACGCCCTTGATGCCTTCGGGGCCACCGGGGATTTTCGCCAGAACCAGGTGGATGATGTTGTCGGCCATGTCGTGATCACCGGCCGAGATAAAGATCTTCTGCCCCGAGATTTTATAGCTGCCGTCGCCCTGGGGTTCCGCCTTGGTGCGCATCAGGCCCAGATCGGTGCCGCAATGCGGTTCGGTCAAGTTCATGGTGCCGGTCCATTCACAGCTGACCATGTTGGGCAAATAGGTGTCTTTCTGCTCGTCCGTGCCATGCGCCAGGATGGCCGAGGCCGCGCCGTGCGTCAGGCCCTGATACATGACAAACGCCTGGTTCGCGCCCGAGAACATCTCGCCCACTGCAGTACCCATGACATAGGGCATGTTCTGGCCGCCGTATTCCTCGGGCATGTCGAGGCCTGTCCAGCCGCCTTCCTTCATCTGCTCGAAGGCATCTTTGAAGCCTGTGGGCGTGTACACCACACCATTTTCCAAACGGCAGCCTTCGGTGTCGCCCACCACGTTCAGCGGGTGCAAGACGTTGGAGGCAACCTTGCCGGCCTCTTCCAGAACCGCGCCGGTGAATTCGGCCTCAAGTTCATCATAACCGGGGATGCCCGACTGCGAGATTTTCAGAACATCGTGCAGGATGAACTGCGTGTCTTTGGTTGGCGCGTTGTAGACGGGCATGTGAAGCTCCCTTAATTCATATGTCCGAAAAGACAGGCTTATTCAGCCGCCTTCTTTTCCTGTTTCATCGAGGCGATAACCTTTTCGCCCCAGCGCAACTGCTCTTTCAGATCGTCGATGGCCTGGGTCAGCTCTTCGCGGCGCGATTCCATGTCAGCCAGACGCTCGCACGCAATTTCATAGGTGCGGGTCATCTGGGTAACCTGCTGGTCGCCGACATGGTACAAATCCAGAAGCTGGCGGATTTCCTCGAGGCTGAATCCAAACCGCTTGCCGCGCAGAATCAACTTGAGCCGGGCGCGGTCCCTTTTCGTGAACAGCCGTTTCTGGCCTTCACGCATGGGAAACAAAAGCTCTTTGGCCTCGTAGAACCGCAAGGTGCGGGGCGTGACGTCATAAGTCTCGCACATTTCACGGATGGTCATTAGATCTTCGGTCATAAGCTTTACTCTCATCACTGGCGTCATGCGAGTTGAGTTGCGCAGTCTGCATCCGCTTTACAACATGCAATTGACGTTTACGTAATGCAGACGCTACGTCACAAAATAGTTGACGTAACATCCGGTCGCGTAAGGTGGGGTTTCGGCAATTTTGTTGCCGTAAGGTCAAGTCTGGAACGAAGGACTGGCGGCGCGCGTACGCGCGCGTTCGACGGCTTGGTCCAAGGCTCTGGGCCGGGGCGTTTTGCGGTTTTGTGCCGGCCAGGCCGGGGCGGAAGTCAGCGCAGCGACTTTTCGGCTTGCTCGCGCAACCGCTTCAATTCGTCCATGGCTTCGTCCAATTGCGCGCGTTGCTGAACAAGTTCCTTCATCTGGCGGTCGGCCATTTCGACAAAGGCGGCCATCTGGGCGTGGTTGCCCTCGTCCTCATAGATCAGCAGCCACTGGCGGATTTCCTCCAACGGGAATCCGAATCTGCGCCCTCGCATGATCAGCTTCATGCGCGCCTGTTCCCGTGCGCCATAAAAGCGTGACCGGCCCTCGCGGTCGGGTTGCAACAACTCGATATATTCATAATAGCGCAACGTCCGCGGCGTCACTTCGAACGCGGCGCACATTTCTTTGAATGACAAACGTTTGTCGGACATTCCCGGTCTCCTCGGCAGAAGCCTAAAATGTCAGGATGGCAAGCGCAACCGGTGGGCTTGCCCTTTGCGCCGCAAGAGGCTCATAAAGAGGGATATAATGACAGGACGACAAGCACATGGCCGACAAGACGACCCTGGCACGACAATTCATCGAAGCCATCCCGCATGCCCGCGCATTGGGTCTTGCACTGACGAAAATCGGTGAAGGTGAGGCTGAAATCACCTTGCCATATAACGCGGACCTTGTCGGCGACCCGCGTACCGGTGTCATCCACGGTGGGGCCGTTTCAACCATTCTGGATACGTGTTGCGGCGCTGCCGTGATGAGCCATCCGTCCGCACCCGGCGGGACGGCCACGATTGATCTGCGCATTGATTATATGCGCGCGGCAACGCCGGGGCAGACGATCACGGCGCGGGCCAATTGCTATCACATTACGCGCAACGTTGCCTTTGTACGTGCAACGGCAATGGACGAAGACAAGGACAAGCCCGTCGCCACCGCAACCGGGTCCTTTACCGTGGAGGCCAAATAACATGCCGCGTGCCCGTCCCGAACCCGTTCAGGTGGTCAAGCAACGTCGCGATGCCGCGCTGCGCGCGCTGGTCGAAGGCGTGCCGTATATGCGGTTTCTGAATATCAGTTTCGACCGGCGCGGGGATGAACTGACCGGCGTTCTGAATTTCGACGAAAAGCTGATCGGGAACCCTTTTCTTCCGGCGATCCACGGCGGCGTCACTGCGGCGTTCCTGGAAGTCACGGCGGTGATCACGCTGAGCTGGGAAAACCTGTTTTCCCGAATCGAAAGCGGCGAGATCGACGCGGAAGACATTGCGACCAACCGAAGCATCCGGTTCCCCAAGACCATCGACTTTACCGTCGATTACCTGCGATCGGGTTTGCCGCGCGATGCCTATGCCCGTGCTTTCGTCAGCCGGTCGGGCCGTCGATACGCCTCGGTCCGGGTCGAGGCATGGCAGGACAATCATGCCAGGCCGTTTGCGCAAAGCACCGGTCATTTCCTGATGCCGCAGCCCGCAGCGGCAAAGGACTAGCCGATGCAGGACGGGTCGGCACCCATTACGCACAGGCGGGTGCTGCAGATTGCGATCCCGATCGTGCTGTCAAACGCGACCGTGCCCATTCTGGGTGCGGTTGATACGGGCGTTGTCGGGCAAATGGGCCTTGCGGCACCAATAGGTGCGGTGGGGATGGGCGCCGTTATCCTGTCGGCGATCTACTGGATTTTCGGTTTCCTGCGGATGGGAACCACTGGTCTTGCGGCGCAGGCGCGCGGAGCCGGCGATACGGCCGAAACGGGGGCCTTGCTGATGCGTGGCCTGTTGTTGGGCGGCGCGGCGGGCCTTGTTTTCATTCTTGCTCAGGTGGCGGTGTTTGCCGGCGCTTTTGCCCTGTCGCCAGCCAGCCCCGAGGTCGAGGCCCTGACCCGCGACTACCTAGAAATCCGCATTTGGGGCGCCCCGGCGACCATCGCGCTTTATGCCGTGACCGGCTGGCTGATCGCGGTCGAGCGCACGCGCGGTGTGTTTGTTCTTCAGGTCTGGATGAACGGGCTGAACATTGTGCTGGACCTGTGGTTCGTGCTGGGCCTTGGATGGGGCGTCGAAGGGGTGGCGGTGGCCACGCTGATCGCAGAATGGACCGGTCTGGCGCTGGGGCTGTGGCTGTGCCGCGATGCCTTTGGCGGCAATCAGTGGCGGGACTGGGCGCGGATATTCGACCCCGCGCGCCTGCGCCGGATGCTGCAGGTGAACAGCGACATCATGATCCGCTCGGTCCTGTTGACCGGCTCGTTCACCACATTTTTGTTCGTGGGCGCGGATCTGGGCGATGTAAATCTGGCGGCGAACCAGGTCCTGTTGCAGTTTCTTGAGATCACCGCCTTTGCGTTGGATGGGTTCGCATTCTCGGCCGAAGCACTGGTGGGGGGCGCAGTAGGGGCCAAGAACCGTTATCAGGTTCGGCGGGCGTCAATCGTGGCGTCGCAATGGGGCGTGGGCGGGGCGCTGGTGCTGGGCGGCGTGTTTTTCGCCGCTGGTCCCGCGCTGATCGACCTGATGGCCACGTCGCCGGATGTGCGCAGCGCCGCGCGCGAATACCTGTTCTGGGCCGCGCTGGCTCCGGTTATCGGCATTGCAAGCTGGATGTTTGACGGCGTCTATATCGGCGCCACCTGGACGCGGGCCATGCGCAACGCGATGATCCAGTCCGTCGCGATCTATGTCGTCGCCCTGTTCATTCTGGTTCCGACATTTGGCAATCATGGATTGTGGGCAGCACTTATGGTCCTGAACGTGGCCCGTGGCATAACCTTGGCGCTGCGCTACCCAAAACTCGAAGCGCAGGTCGCCTAGATCAAGGTCAACAGCTTTTCAGGCGGGCGTCCGATTGCGGCTGCCTGGGCGGTTATGCCCAAGGGGCGTTCGATCAGGATCGGGTTTTCGGCCATTGCGGCAATCAGGTCGGCATCGGGCAGGTCTTTGGTCAGCCCCAGCTCTTTGAACCGCTTTTCACCGGTGCGCATCATCTCAACGGCGGGCACACCCAACAAAGCCTGCGCGCGGCGTAATTCGGCCGCGGAAGGGGTGTCGTCCAGATAGCGCCGAATGGTGATATCGGCCCCTTGGTCTTGCAGCAACGCCAGACCGGCGCGGGACTTGGAACATCGCGGGTTATGCCAATACTCGATCACAGCCAGTCCTTTCGTTTGCTGCCCACGGCCTGGGCCACGTTTTCAAACCCGTCGCGTGCCAGCAGCCGGTCCACGCCCTGCGCCATCGCGCCTGCAAGCGACAGCCCCCCATAAACCATCGCCGTATAGAACTGAACGGCCGAGGCCCCGGCCTGGATCTTGGCATAGGCCTGTTCTGCCGTGCTGATGCCGCCGACGCCAATCAGGGGGATGGCACCCTCTGTCAGAACGCTGAGCTGCGCCAGAACCCGCGTAGAGCGTTCAAACAACGGCGCGCCGGACAATCCGCCGGTCTCGTCCTTGTGGGGGCTGCGCAGGCCGTCGCGGGACAGGGTGGTATTGGTCGCGATAATGGCATCGATCCCGGTCTCCTGCGCGACGGCGGCAATATCTTCCAGCTCGGGCGCGGTCAGATCAGGGGCAATTTTGAGGAAAACCGGCACCGGGCGGTCCAGCGCGTCGCGTGCGGCGATGACACCACCCAACAAGGCGCTCAGCGCCGCCTTGCCCTGCAAATCGCGCAGTTTTTCGGTATTGGGTGACGATACGTTTACGGTGGCAAAGTCCAGATGCGCACCGCAATGCGCCAGCACCTTGGCAAAGTCGCCAGGGCGATCCTGGCTGTCCTTGTTCGCGCCCAGGTTCAGACCGATCACGGCGTCCCTGGGCCGTTTGGCCAGGCGCTGGGCCATGACCTCCATCCCGTCATTGTTGAAACCGAACCGGTTGATGGCGGCCTTGTCTTCGGACAGGCGGAACAGGCGCGGTTTCGGATTTCCCGGCTGCGGGCGCGGTGTCACGGCGCCCACTTCGATGAACCCGAACCCCGCGCGCGACAGAGGGCCCAGAACTTCGCCATTCTTGTCGAACCCGGCGGCAAGCCCGACAGGGTTGGGCAGGTCCAGACCGGCAAGGCGCGTTTTCAGACGCGCGCTGGTGACTGGTCCGGGGCAGGGTGCCAACCCTGATCGAAGCGCCTTGATGGACAGGGCATGTGCGGTTTCCGGATCGACACGGTGCAGCGCTGCCAGTCCGATCTTTTCGACAAGTTTCATCCGAATGCGGTTCCTTGAGTTGCGGGCGCGCACCGGATCAGGCGCGATGTTTCGACGGCGGCCTGACGGTGTATGACGGCAAGGCGATAGGCCGGATCGGTTACCATTTCGAGGAAATGATGAGCAGTTGGATAACGGGCGATGAACATTTCATCCCAGTTCTCTTTTCCCGGTCCGATCAACATGGTCTCAAACCTGCCGCGCCACAGGATCTTCGCACCGAGCCGCGCAATGATCGGCGCGGTCTCTGCCCCGTATTTCCCATAGGCCTGCGCGCCCGTCAGGCCCGCGCCGGCCAGTTCGTGTTCCGCAGGGTATTCGGCATGTTCGCGAAATTTCACCAGGTTCAGCATCTCGATCGGGTGGTCCCGATCAAGGGATTTGAACGCCTCGAACTGTGCCCGCAGGGGGTCGATAAACGCGGCCATCACATCTCCTTGGGAAATTGATGCACACCGCCCTGCAACGGCAAGGGGTGCGACCATATCACGTCGCTCAGGCGGAGCTGTCGATAGAGATGCGGGAACCGGTCGCCGCCGCGCGAGACCTCCCATTTCAGATCATCGCCCATGGGCGCGGTATCACAGGCCAGCAGGGTCAGGCCGGGTTCTTCGGCAAAATGCCGGGCCGCGGTTTCTGCTACCTGATCTGCTGTGGAAAAATGGACGAACCCATCGGCGATATCCACGGGCGCACCGTCGGTTGCGCCTGCGGCCTGAAGGCCAGCCCATTCGTCGGCCCGAAGTATTTTGTATATGCGCATGGCCCCCTGATGCCCTGCGAAGGGGGTAGAATCAAGCCGGATTTCCCCCTTTGACTCTTGGCGAAACACAGCGCACGATCTGCGCAATAAACTACAGGGAGTTTCAAAATGTTCACCCGGTTCCTGGCATCCGCTGCCATATTGGGCCTGACCGCAGGAATGGCGGCCGCCGAATACAAACTGACCATCCTCCACACGAACGACATCCACAGCCGGATCGAATCGATCAACAAATACGATTCGACCTGTGACGCCGAGGGCGAAGCAGAAGGGAAGTGTTTCGGCGGTGTTGCGCGGATCAAGACGATGGTCGACGCAAGGCGCGATGCCTTGGCAGATCAGAACGTTCTGCTGGTTGACGCCGGTGACCCGTTCCAGGGGTCCTTGTTCTATACCACCTACAAAGGTGCCGCCGAGGCCGAGTTCATGGAAGGCATCGGGTATGATGTCATGGCCGTGGGCAACCATGAATTCGACGACGGGCCGCAAGGTCTGGCGGCGTTTGTCGACACTGTCAGCTTTCCGGTCATCTCGGGCAACTTGGACCTGAGCACATCGGCCGAGCTTAAGGACAAGGTGAAAGACCATGTCGTGCTGGAAGTCGGCGGGCAGAAGATCGGAATCATCTCGGCCCTGGCGACCGACACGGTCGATACGTCCAGCCCCGGCAAGGACGTTGTGTTTCAGGATGAAATCGACAGCCTGTCGGCGGACGCCGCCGCGCTCAAGGATGAGGGCGTCAATATCATCATCGCCCTGACCCATGTGGGGCTGGCCAAGGACCTGGAAATTGCCGAAAAGGTGCCGGGTCTGGACCTGGTCATTGGCGGGCATTCCCACACCTTGCTGTCGAACACCCAGGAAAATGCCGCAGGCCCTTATCCGACCATGGTTGGCGACGTGCCGGTTGTTCAGGCCTATGCATACTCAAAGTTCCTGGGCGAGATCACGCTGACCTTTGACGACGACGGCAACCTCATTTCGGCGGAAGGCGAGCCGATCCTGCTGGACGCCTCGGTCACGCCCGACCCCGAGTTTTCTGCGCGTGTCGCGGAAATGGGTGCGCCGATCGAAGAGATGAAACAACGTGTCGTCGCCAGTTCGGCCGACGTCATCGTGGGTGACCGGGATGTCTGCCGGGTTCAGGAATGCGCGATGGGCAACCTTGTGGCCGATGCCATGCTGTCCCGTGTGGCCGATCAGGGTATCCAACTGGCCATCGCCAATTCGGGCGGGCTGCGCGCCTCGATCGATTCCGGCGAGGTGACGATGGGAGAGGTTCTGACGGTTCTGCCGTTCCAAAACACCCTGTCCACCTTTGAAATCAGCGGGCAGGGCGTCATTGACGCGCTGGAAAACGGCGTCAGCCAGGTGGAAGAGGTCAAAGGCCGCTTTCCGCAGGTTGCCGGCATGACCTTCACATGGGACCCCTCGGTTGCGCCGAATGAAGGCCGGATCGTCGAGGTGATGGTTGCCGACGGTGACGGATTTGTTCCCATTGATCCCGCCGCGACCTACCTGGTGGTGACCAACAACTATGTTCGCAATGGCGGCGATGGGTACAAGATGTTCGAAGGCGACGACAAGAACGCCTATGATTTTGGTCCTGACCTGGCCGATGTCACGGCGGAATACCTGGCCGAGAACGCACCGTATTCGCCCTATGTGGATGGGCGCATCAAACAGAAATAACCCGGCGACGGACAAGACAGAAAAGGCCGCATGTTTGATGCGGCCTTTTTTCGTGGCTGACCCGCGTCAGTCGAAATCGTATTCCGGCCAAAGGGCCGGATCGAACCCGTTCAGCATCGGCTGGATATGCCCGGCCACCGTGCGCCAGCCGCCAATCGACTTGGTCGAGATCTTTTTGCGGACCTGGTCGATACTGGCCGTTCGCACCTGTTTGGTGTTTTTCTCGGGGTGCATCATCGTTTCGTTCCAGTCGATCCCGCAGAAAGCCGCGACCTGCTGGCTGTAGGTTTTCGGGTCCGCAACCAGGTCTTCGTACGAGACCGTCAGAATGCGGTCTGCGCAGACAGCGTTCCAATGCGTCATGTACCGGCGGTACAGGTTTGCCGAATGGGCAATCGCGTCGAGGTTGGAGGCATAGCGCATCCCCCCCGCAGGGAAACGGCGAATCCACTTGGACAGGCCAACATCGCGCGGGTCGCGCATCATGTTGACGATCCGGGCATTCGGGAAAGCCGCCAGTAAATATCCGACACGTTGGTAGTTATGCGGCATCTTGTCGACGAACGCGATGGAATCGGACGGAACCGGCGGCATCTTCTCGCGGAATTCCCGTGCGAATTTCGCGGCTTCTGCTGCATCAAATTCTTTGCCATCGTCAGAATATTCACGGGACAGGTCTGCCCCCAGCGTCAGCTCTCCGCATCCTGCAATATTCGGCGAAGAACTCAGCATCATCTCCATCAACGTCGTGCCAGAGCGCGGTTGCCCAATCACGAAGATCGGTTTTGGCCCCTCAGTCAGGCCAGCATCGGGCAGCGGGGTGCCTTGCGGGAACTGGGCGCAAATGCGGGCCAGCTTTTCCTCTTCTTCGTTGACATCATAGGGGTTCGTTTCGTGCTGAACCGCGTTGGCGCGCAGAAACTGCGGCAAGGCGGCATCCAGCCCGTCAATCCTTGAGATCAGTTGCGCCTTGGCAAATTCAAGCTCGGAGTTTGGGTGCTCTTTCCCGGCAATGGCGGCGTTGACCGCGTCCATCAGCGCGGGCGCTTTGTCCTTGCCGATCATGGATGACATCTGGAACAGGGCCTGCGGATGGTCCGGGTGGTTTTCAAGGATGTCCCACAGGATCGCGGCGCATCCCTCTTTGTCGCCACCCTGATGCAGGTTCACTGCCTTGCGAAAGGCAATGCTGGCGTCGCCGGGGTTCAAGTCATAGGCGCGCGAGATATCGCGTGTGTTTTCCGCTACAAACCCGATGCGCCCATAGGCCCGCGCGCGCGAGGACAGCAGTTCCGCGTTGTCGGGATCTTTTTCCAGCTTGAACGAGGTGTATTCGATGATCGAGCGCCAGTTCTGCCCGGCGTTCTGAATCTCGGAAATGACGCGCGCCAGTTCCTTGTTGCCGGGGAACTTCTCGGCCTTTTGCTCGGCATAGGTCAGCGCTTGCGCGATTTGGCCGGTCTGCATCAGGGCATTGGCCAGGTTTTCGACGAATTGCGCGTCGTCGGGTTTCATCCGCGACGCTTCGACGAAAAACGGGATCGATTTTCTGTATTGCTTCATCTCGGTCAGGACAAAACCCGCGATTGCTTGAAAATCCGGGTCTTTCGGGAATTTCTTCGCTCCCAGTTGCGCTTTTTTCAGCGCTTGGGGCAGCTTGCCTGCCTCAAGAAAACCGACCGCTTTGCCTTTCAGGGAACTTGCTGTTTGATTTGCCATGTGACCGCGTGAGAACCTGTGCCTGTACGAAACGATTATCGATGGTTCATTACCCATGTGTGGACGGTTTGCAACAACTCTTCCCAGCGACGCCATGGCGCAGCTGTTTGCCGCGCGTCCGGCAAATGACCTTCCGATGGTGCCGAATTTCAACATTTGCCCGACGAACCAGGTCCATGCGGTGCGCTCCAGCGGCGCAGGCCGTCAGCTGGACGCGTTGCGGTGGGGGTTTCTGCCGCATTGGTACAAGACCATGAATGCCGGGCCGTTGCTGATAAATGCCCGCGCCGAGACACTAGCCGAGAAACCTGCCTTTCGCGCGGCGTGCCGCGAACGGCGCTGCCTGATCGTTGCGACCGGGTTCTACGAATGGACCAAGACGGATGCGGGTGAACGGCTGCCGTGGTATATCAGCCGGTCAGACGGTGCGCCGATTGCCTTTGCCGGTGTCTGGCAGGATTGGGGCGCGGACGAGACGCGGCAGGGCACCTGCGCCATCGTCACCACACCGGCGAACACACATCTAAGCGCCATCCACAGCCGGATGCCGCTGATCATTGAACCGGATGACTGGCCCTTGTGGCTGGGTGAGGCGGGCAAGGGGGCCGCTCAGCTGATGCAGCCCGGGGCCGAAGATGTGCTGCGCTTTCACCGCGTCGGGCGCGCGGTAAACTCGAACCGGGCAAGCGGCGCGTCCTTGATCGTGCCCATCGAGGAGGATTAGGGTCGGGGGCCCATGTGCAGATCAAGGATAAGGCCGCGGAAATGAAACTCAAATTTTCTTCTCTGCCAGAGCTTTACGCGCATGATTTCGACACGGTGATCGATGTGCGCAGCCCTGCGGAATACGCCGAGGACCATTTCCCCGATGCGATCAATCTGCCGGTTCTGGACAATGAAGAACGCGCGCGGGTCGGCACGATTTATGTCCAGCAAAGCCCGTTTCTGGCGCGCAAGCTGGGCGCGGCCCTGGTGTTTCGGAACGCGGCCAATCACATCGAAAGCAGCCTCAGCCATCACGAGGGCGGGTGGCGTCCCCTGGTCTATTGCTGGCGCGGCGGACAGCGGTCGGGGTCTTTCACATGGATGCTACAGCAGATCGGCTGGCGGGCGGCCGTGGTGGACGGCGGGTATCGCACCTATCGCCGGTTGGTGAACCAGTTTCTGTATGATGACCCGTTGCCGCACCGTCTGGTGGCGTTGGACGGGAATACAGGAACGGCCAAGACCGCGCTTTTGGCGCGGCTTCAGGATCGCGGGGTCCAGGTTCTGGATCTTGAAGGGCTGGCCAATCACCGGGGCTCGTTGCTGGGCGAAATGCCCGGCGGCCAGCCCAGCCAGAAAGCATTCGAATCTGCCCTTGCGGGACGGTTGTGCGCGCTTGATCCCCTGCGCCCCGTATTGGTCGAGGCGGAATCGTCCAGGATCGGAACCCTGAACCTGCCGCCTGCCATCTGGTCGGCCATGTGTGCCGCCCCGCGCATTCAGGTCACGGCGACGATCGAGGCGCGATCCAGGTTTCTTGTTGAGGCTTATGACGACATCCTGTCCGATTCCGACCGGTTGCGGGACCGTCTGTCGCCTCTGCGGTTTCACCGGGGTCACGCGGTCGTCGATGGCTGGCTGTCACTGATAGAGGCGGGCGACAAGCTGGGCCTGACGCGCGCCTTGATGGAGCAGCATTACGACCCCGCCTATGCCAAGGTTCGACGCGGACGGCCACGACAAATCATCGCTGAAATCCCGATGCCTGATCTGGACGCCCAAGGGTTGAATAACGCCGCGGCCCGGATCCACGCGGCGCTTGGTCAATTCTGAAGCCGCAGTTCTGTTCCTTCGGTCAGGTACCCGATGACTGCGGCGGAATAGCCCGCGTCCAACAATGCCGAACAGGCATCACTTGCCTGATCCGGCGCGATGGCGGCCAAGAGGCCACCGGCGGTTTGAGGGTCGAACAAAAGATCGGCTGCGCCGCCCGATGCCAGATGCGGCGCAAGGGCAAGATTGTCCCCGAAAATCGTCGACCGAATTCCCGCCGCGCTCATCTCAGCGGCGCCCTCCATCAGCGGGATCGCCTCAAGGTTCAGGCGCGCGCCGCACCCCGAGGCCGTGCACAGGCCCTGCAGGTGCCCGGCCAAGCCAAAACCGGTGACATCCGTCATCGCGTTGGCGGTGCGCAGGATGCGCGAAGCCTCGGCCTGTGGCTGGCTCATCAAGCGGTACGCCTGTTCAATCCACGCGCCCTTTGCGCGACCGGCCATCTCGGCCGCCATCAGCACGCCCGAGCCCAGCGGTTTGGTCAGAACAAGCGCATCGCCGGGCTGGCCGCCCGACAAGGTAATCGGCGCGGTTTCGCAAAGGCCGGTCAGCGTAAACCCGATCGTCAACTCGTCGCCGACCGAGCTGTGGCCGCCGACGATGTCGGCCCCGGCCGCGCGCATGACTTCGTGTGCGGTTGTCATGATCTCGGTCAGTGTGCGGCGTTGCAGTGTCGCGGACAATCGCGGAAGTATGATTGTAGCCGTTGCAGCCTGAGGTGCCGCGCCCATCGCCCAGATATCGCCCAATGCGTGGATCGCGGCGATACGGGTCATCTGCACCGGGTCAAGCGTAAAGCCGCGCAGGTGGTCCGAGGTCATGACCTGCCCAACGCCCCCGGTTGTCATCAGGGCGGCATCATCGCCGGGCAGGGGGGTGATGTCGGTACGGACAGGGGCGGGCAGATGCGCCAGCGCGGATTGCAAGGCATCGCGCCCGACCTTGGCCCCGCAGCCGCCACACATGGGTTTGGGACCCAGGGCTTCGACCAATCCGGCGGCGTGATCCCGTGGCACGGGCGAATGGGGCATCTGCGGCAGGTCGCGAAACCTGTCCATGAAGCCTTGGTCGATGCGATCCTTCCATGTCCACATGAGCGGCCCGCTGAACGATCTTCCCATCCGTTCCGCCAGCGCCGATTTGCGGCCCAGTGAAATAAGCTTGAGGTAATCCTTTTGCGGCACATAACGCCGCATCTTTCCAGCGCCGAGCGCGGCGCGGAGGTTGGCGAACAAGATCGGGGCTTCTCGTACCGCATAGACGCCCGCCTTGGGGCGCGGATTGTCGGTCAGGTGGGCGCAGTCCCCCGCTGCAAAGATCGTCGGGGTGCTGGATTGCAGGTAGGCGTTCACCCGGATAAAGCCGTCTTGCAGGTCAAGCCCGGTTCTGGCGATCCAGTCATAAGGACGCGCGCCAGCCGCCCCGGTTACGAAATCGGCAGGGATCAGGCGTCCATCGTCCAACTCCACGCCCTTTTGGGTGATCTGTTTCAGCCCTGTGTGTTCGACCAGATCAATGCCCAGTTCGGCCATGGCCTTTCGGATTTTACCAGCCGCTCCGGCGCCGGCCGCAGACAGGGCTGGCCCCTTGTCGATCAGCGTTACCCGCGTTTCGCGCCTGCGGGTGTGTAAGGCGTGCGCCATGGCCATTGCCAGTTCGGCACCCGCGATGCCGCCGCCGATGACCGCAACGGCGGCGGGGCCGGTCCGCGCCAAATAGGTTTCCCACTTGGCCGCAAAGGGCCCCAGCGGCTTGGCCGAGACGGCGTGGTCCGCAAAGCCGGGAACGGCAGGCATGTCCGACGTGATCCCAACATTGACCGAGGCGATATCGAACGCCACGGGCGAATGGCCGGTCACATGGATCAGTTGCGCCTTTGGGTCGATTGCATCGACAGTCCCCAGGATGATGCGCGCACCGGCAAACCGGGCCAGCCGCACCAGGTCGATATCAAGCTGCGCCCGCGTGTAATGGCCTGCAACGAAGCCCGGCAACATGCCTGAATAGGGCGCTGTGGGGCCGGGGTTGATCACGGTCACGCGGGCCCCGGCCAGCGGCGTCATCCCCCATTTGCGCAGTACAAGCGCATGCGTGTGCCCCCCGCCGATCAGAACCAGGTCGCGGGTCAGGGGAAGCGGCGCATTTTGCATCTGTGTCAGTTCGCAGTGTGATCGGGGACGTCTTCAACCTGTTCGACCGCGTGCGTCGCCCACAACTCGTCTTCGCCCGCGTCTGGTAGGTCCTGCGGTTTTTCATGACGGTGAATGTGCCATTTGGCAATGAACAGTGCCGTGATCGGGGCCGTGAGGAACAGGAACAGTGTGATCAGCAGTTCGTGCAGAGACAGGTGATGTTCAATCAGGACCGAGTGGCAGATCGAGGCCAGCAATACACCGCCAACCCCCAGCGTCGTCGCCTTGGTGGGCGCGTGCAGCCGGGACATGGGGTCCTTAAGCTTGATCATACCGAAAGAGCCGACAAACCCGAAGATCCCCGAAATGATCAGGAAAAAGGCGATAAGAATTTCGAAAGCAAACGTCATCCCGGCCTCACTCGATGATATTGCCGCGCAGCATGAAGCGCGCATAGGCCACGGTCGAGACAAAGCCGAGCATCGCGATAATCATGGCGGCCTCAAAGAAGATTTCGGTTTCAACCGCCAGCCCGTACAGGATCATCAACGCGATTGTGTTGATGACCATCGTATCCAGGGCCAGAACACGGGTTCCGACCCCTTCGGCGGAGATGATACGCCACAGGCACATCATGATGGCGGCTCCGAAACAGGCGAAGGCGAAATAGACTGCGTAGTCGATCATTCGAATATCTCCTTCAGGCGGCGTTCATAGCGGTGTTTGATCTGGTCGCGAACCGCATCGGGGTCCTCAGCATCAAGGCAATGGACCAGAAGGTTATGCCCCTGGGCGGACAGGTCGCAGCTGACCGTTCCGGGGGTCATCGTGATCGTGCCCGCCAGTACGGTAATGGCCTCGGGGGTGCGCAGCTCCAGCGGGATGCAGACCCAGTTGGGGTGGCGATCCGCGTCCCGCTTGAACAGGATAATCCGGGCAACCGTGATATTGGCGATCACGATATCCCACAGGACGACCAGGATGTATTCGACCACCATGGGCCAGTTGCGCAGCTTGGGACGGTCGGGCCAATAGGGTTGCGTGATGAACGGTATGATGATGCCCAGAAGCAGGCCAAACACCAGCGAGTTGAGCGACAGTTTGTTGGCCAGCAACATCCAGACAAGCGTCAGAAGCAGGGTCAATTGCGGGTGCGGGAATATTCTGCGCAGCAATCTCATTAGCCTTCCCTCCCCAATACGGCCGAAATGTACTGTTGCGGTTCAAACAGTTGTTCGGCGGTTTTGGTCGTATATTCCAGCGCGGGACCCGCAAACAGGGTCAGCAGAACCAGGCCCAGCACCAGGCCAAATACCGAAGTGAAGGCCAGGCCGGGCATCGGCTCGGGGGCGGGCAGGAACTCGACCTCTTCGTCGTTTTCCGGGTCCATCTCGGTGTTGTGCTGCGCGTCGTGGCTTTTCCAAAAGACCAGCGACCCCGCCCGCGCCAGCCCGACGATGGTGACGAACGACCCGATCAGGACCACGGCCCAGACCGCATTGGCCCACTCGGTATCGCGGGCCGCATCCAGCACCAGCAGCTTGCCGACGAACCCCGAAAGCGGCGGCATGCCCGCCATGGCGATCGCACCGACAAAGAACAGGGCCGAGATCAACCCGCTTTGGGCCATCGGCGGTCGCGGTGCAAGGGCGCCGCCCCGGCGTTCCATCACAAGGTCGGCCACAAGGAACAAAAGCGCCGTCGCCAGCGTGGAATGATAGATATAGTACAGCGCGGCAGCGGTGGCGGTCGGCGTGAACATCGAGATCGCAATCAGCAACGTCCCCATCGACGCGATGGCACAAAACGCCACCATCCGCGCGATATGTTGCGCCCCAAGGATACCGATTGTCCCGACCGCCAGTGTCAGCAACGCCGCCGGTTGCAGCCAAGTGCCGACAAGGCCCTGGGTCGCCTCGACCTCGGGACCGAAACCCAGCGTATACATCCGCAGGATCGAGTAGGCGCCGACCTTTGTCATGATCGCAAACAGGGCAGCCACTGGCAGCGGCGCATTGGCATAGCTGGCAGGCAGCCAAAAATGCAGCGGCAGGACGGCCGCCTTGATGCAAAAGACCAGCAACAGCAGGACGGTGCCCACCCGCAACAGCGCGGTATCCTCGGCCGGAAGCTCGGCCACGCGGACCGCGATATCGGCCATGTTCAGCGTGCCCGTCACCGCGTAGATCGTGCCAAGGGCGAACAGGAACAGGGTTGATCCAAGCAGGTTATAGGTGACGTATTGCACACCCGCCTTCAGCCGCACCGCGCCGCCACCATGGGTCATCAGACCGTATGAGGCGATCAGCAGCACCTCGAAGAACACAAACAGGTTGAACGCGTCTCCGGTCAGGAACGCCCCGCAAACGCCCATGAGTTGAAAGTGAAACAGCGCATGGAAATGCTTGCCCCGGTCGTCCCATCCCGATGCGATGGCATAAAGAACGATGGGCAGCGCCAGCAGCGCCGTCAGCAACACCATCATCGCCGCCATTCGATCCAGAACAAGGACGATGCCGAAGGGCGCGGGCCAGTTTCCAAGTTCGTATACCTGAATATCTCCGCCCGATGCCTGCGCGGTTATGGTCAGCGCGATGCCAAGCAGCCCGACAACCCCGGCCACCGAGAAAATACGCTGAAGGTCCAGGTGATAGCGCAGCACCATGATGATGAATGGAGCCAGGATCGCGGGCAGGACGATCGGCGCAACGATCCAGTGGTTCATGCGTCTTCTCCCGGTGCGTCGACGCTGTCATGTGCTGTCATGTCGATATGGTCATCCTTTGATGACAGATAGGCCGAAAGCGCGATCATCACGATCACGGCCGTCATCCCAAAGGAAATCACGATCGCCGTCAGGACCAGTGCCTGTGGCAACGGGTCCGTATAGGGCACGTCTTCGTATTTGTTCAGAACCGCGGGCGCGTTCAGTGCCAGACGCCCCGTGGCGAACAGAAATACGTTGACCGCATAGGTCAGCAGGGAGAGGCCGAGGATGACCGGAAAGGTCCGCCGGCGCAGGATCAGGAATATTCCCGCCGCGGTCAGCACGCCCACGGCAGAGGCAACCAGTGCTTCCATCAGAGCTGCTCCTTTTCTTGGTCTTCTTCCGGGGGGGCATCCCGTAACGGGTTGATGTCCATCGGGAATTCTTGCGCCATTCCCGGCTGCCAGGCAAAGCGCGACAGGCTGTCCAGCGCCAGCATCACCGCGCCGAGAACCGCCAGGAAAACTCCGGTATCAAACAGCATGGCGGTGGCCCATTCGAACTCTTCCAGCGGAGGCCAGGTGATATAGCCGAAATCGCTGGTCAGGAAGGGGCGCTCGTTGAACCAGGCGCCCAGGCCCGTGGCGGCCGCGATCAGCACGCCCCAGCCGATGGTGCCGTGGTAATAGAAACGCTGCCGCTCGATCGCCCAGGTATAGCCGCTGGCCATGTATTGCATCAGGAACGCGATGGCGACGACAAGCCCGGCGATGAACCCGCCGCCGGGCTGGTTATGGCCGCGGAAAAAGATATAGGCCCCGACCATCAGCGCAATCGGCATCATAACCCGGGTTACCACGACCATCATCAGCGGGTGCGAATCCCCTGACTGTGGCCAGTGCGGTTTTCGGTTCAACAGGTAGCCCCGGACATTCGTGCCCAGCACGGCTTCGGTCAGTGCAAAGATAATCAGCGCGGCAATGCCCAGCACGATGATTTCGCCAAACGTATCAAAGCCCCTGAAATCCACCAGGATCACGTTGACGACATTGGTGCCGCCGCCGCCCTTGTACGAATTGGCAAGGTGGAAATCCGATATGGTCGGAAAGGCGAAATCCCGCAGCATGAGCGCATAGATCAGGCCACCGGCTCCGGCCCCGGCGATTACGGAAATCGCCGCGTCCCGCCAGCGCCGCGGTGCGCTGCTGTCCCAGGGCGTGTCCGTGGGAAGAAAGTTCAGCGACAACAGCAGCAGGATCATCGTGACCACTTCGACCGAGATCTGCGTCAGCGCCAGGTCCGGGGCCGACAGGTAGTTGAACGCCATCGACACGATCAGGCCAACGACTCCGATCAGGACCAGCGACAAAAGCCGGTTGCGGTGGAACCACATGATCGCCAGTGTTGCCCCGACCAGGCACAGCCACCCGATGATCGGAATAATCGGTGCCGGCAAGGGAACCCGTGTCTCGATTCCGATTGTTCCGGTCGAATAGGCGTAATACCCAAGCCCGACGGTGAACGCGATCAGGATGATCGCATAGCGGCTGATAACGCCATTATGCATCTGGTCGGTGACAAAACGGCTCAGCAACGTCAGCGCGCGGATCACGGCATCAAAGATCGTTTTGGCCTCGGGTCGGGGCAGCTTGTTCCAAATCGCCTCTGCGCGCGGGTGTTGCGACAGCAGGAACAGCCCGCCAAACGTTGCGATGGCGGACATGTACAGCGCCGGTGTGAACCCATGCCACAGCTTGAGCGAGTAATAGGGCAGTTTTCCCCCGCCGATCACAGCATCCGTGACGACGGCCACCAGCGGCCCGACCATTGCGCTTGAATTCAGCCCGATCAGGACCACGAGCACGACCAGAAAGGCCGGTGCCAGCCACAGGCCCACCGGGGGGTCATGCGGATGCGCAGGATAGTCGTCGCGGGCGGGGCCAAGAAAAACATGGGAAACGAAACGGAACGAGTAGGCCGCCGAAAACAGCGCTGCCAGCAAGGCCAGCCCCGGAACCAGGTAATGCGAGTCCAGCCAGCTTGTGTGTACGGTCTCTTCCAGCATCATTTCCTTGGACAGAAACCCGTTCAGCGGCGGCAAGCCCGCCATGGACAGCGCGGCAATAACGCCAATCGTGCAGGTGATGGGCATCAGGTGACGCAGGCCGCCAAGGCGCTTGATGTCCCGGGTGTGTGTTTCGTGATCGATGATCCCGGCCGTCATGAACAAGGCGGCCTTGAAGGTCGCGTGGTTGATAATGTGGAATATGGCCGCCACGACCGCGATCTTGGTGCCAAACCCCAGCAACATCGTCACCAGCCCCAGATGGGAAACGGTGGAAAACGCCAACAGCGCCTTGAGGTCGTCCTTGAACAGGGCGATCACCGCCCCGACCAGCATCGTGACCAGCCCGGTGGTCGCCACGATATAGAACCACGCGTCGGTGCCCGCCAGCACCGGCCACATGCGCGCCATCAGGAACAGCCCTGCCTTTACCATGGTTGCCGAATGCAAATAGGCGGAAACCGGGGTCGGTGCGGCCATGGCGTGCGGCAGCCAGAAATGGAACGGAAACTGCGCCGATTTGGTGAAACATCCCAGCAGGATCAGGATCAGGGCGGGCAGGTAATAAGGCGAGGCCTGTATCGCCTCACGGTTTTGCAGGATCACGCTCAGGTCGTAAGACCCGACGATATTTCCAAGGATCAGCATGCCCGCGATCATTGCCAAACCGCCCGATCCGGTGACAGCCAGCGCCATGCGCGCGCCCTGCCGCCCTTCGGGCAGGTGCTTCCAATAGCCGATCAACAGGAACGAACTTAGGGACGTGAGTTCCCAGAAAATAAGCAAAAGCAGTATGTTGTCGCTTAGGACGATCCCAACCATCGCGCCCTGAAACAGCAGCAGATAGGAATAGAACTGCCCCATCGGGTCTTCGCGTGACAGGTAGAAACGCGCATACAGGATGATCAGCAACCCGATGCCCAGGATAAGCCCCGCAAACAGGAACCCAAGACCGTCCAACATGAAATTCGCGTTCAACCCCAGCGACGGGATCCAGTCGAACCGGGCGGTGATGACCTCGCCGCGCATGACCGCTGGCAGATGGATCAACAGCCCGGCCAGCGCAAGAAAACTGGTCAATGCGGCGGCCGAGGCCGCGGCGTTCCGACCGGCCCGGATCAGCAGCGCGGGGAATACAGCTCCGAGAAAGGGAAGGGCCGCGATAAGGAATAGGGACAAGTGCGATACTCCGGTCTGGGCGGTCAGGGTGAGCTTGATTTTGTAAGGATAATTTTCCGACTGTCCAGCGATTGCGGTTATTTTGCGAATGCCCTGTCGGCCCCGGGCGGCAGGTGCGATGACGCGAACTTGATCAAAGTGAGCGTTGAAGGCCGGGAAATGCGCCACAGCCTATGTTACCAAGCGGCGACGGCGAAGGAGGTCCCCTGATGGCGCAATACAGGCTGTTCAGCCGACGCAATGTGGTGATTGGCGGCATGGCGGCAACCGGTGCGGCGGTGGCAATCCGGCAGTACCGCCTGATCCCTCCGGACTATGCGGGCGACCAGCTGAGCGTCGCCGAAGCCTACCATATGGCCCAGGATGGCAGTCTGCTGCTGATCGATATCCGCACCCCGCGCGAATGGCGGGCAACGGGGTTGGGGGCGGGCGCCCATCCGGTTGACATGCGCCGCGAGGATTTTGAGCAAAAGATACAAAGCCTGGCGCAAGGGGACCGTGCAGCCCGGATCGCGTTGATCTGCGCGCGCGGCGTCCGCTCTGCCCGCATGAGCAATGCGCTGTCCGACGCCGGGTTCACAAATATTGTCGATGTCCCCGAGGGGATGCTTGGCTCGGCAGCAGGTCCGGGATGGGTTAGAACGGGATTGCCCGTTCAGCGATATGACGAGGGAACAGGATGACAATGAAATATGGGCTGGCCCTGGTGGCGGCGCTGTCAGCACAGACCGCACTGGCCGAATGTGGCGACGCGCAGGCGCGGTGCGAAGTTTCAGATGGCGGGTATTTCATAGAATTGCCGCTTGCACCCAACCCCCCACTGGTCGTGTTCCTGCACGGTTATGGGGGCAGCGGTACGGGAACCATGCGGAACCGGTCGATGGTCGAGCCGCTGCTGGCACGCGGTTATGCGGTCATGGCGCCCGAAGGGGCAATCAGGAACGGGCGCAAAAGCTGGAACTTTTACCCCGGCTGGGACGGGCGTGACGAGGCCGCATTTCTGGCCGACGCCGTGCGGGATGCCGCAACCCGATTTGACATAGACCCCGCGCAGGTGGTCTTGGGCGGGTTTTCCGCAGGCGGGTTCATGGTGAACTATCTTGCCTGTGCGCAGCCCGACAGCTTTTCAGCCTATGCGCCCGTCTCAGGCGGGTTCTGGCAACCGCACCCGGATGCCTGCAACGGGCCGGTGCGCCTGCTGCACACGCATGGCTGGACCGATCCAGTGGTGCCATTGGAAGGCAGGTTCCTGGGCGGGGGGCAGTATCAGCAGGGTGACATTTTCGCGGGGCTTGAGATTTGGCGCAGGGCCAATGCCTGTGCCGAAAACCGGCCCGACAGTTTCGGTCAGATTGATGACCGGTTCATGACCCGCCGCTGGACGGATTGTGCCGGCAACAGCGCGCTTGAATTTGCACTATTCCCTGGGGGGCACACTGTTCCCGAGGGCTGGGCTGACATGATGGTGGATTGGTACGAAGGCTTGCCCGGCGGATGACTATTCCGCCGGGGTCAGGGTGGTCTTGCCTTCAATCAGTCGCCTAAGCTCGTCCCGGTGGCGGCGGGCCGAGCGGGTTATCGCAGGTTCCCTAAAATCTTCGCGCATTCCGACCAGGCGCCGCGCGGGTCCGGCCGAAACGCCGCTGAGCGCCGACAAAGGCACGGCCAGCGCCAGGCTGATGGCAATCGGGGCCAGCCAGACCGAAACCAGCCCCGCCACGATGCCCGCACCCAGGGCGATGCCGCTTATGGTCTCAAGCAGATGGCACATAATCAGCGTCCTAAGGTCATAGGACCCGCCGTCACGGGCTTGCGGAGACCACCCTTTCTGAATGCCAAAGGCGGTACGAAACACCGCGATCATTTGCTGGACCATCAGGATTGGTGCATAGAGGATGGACAGGATGACCTCGAACAGGAACGAGGTGAAAAAGCGCCGCGATCCGCCGAAATCCGAGTAGCGGACACCGCTCAGCGGCAGGGCGGCAACGCCCAGGATCTTGGGCGCCAGCAACATGGCATACATGACCAGGATGATCATGACATGGCGCGTTTCGCTCATTTCAGGCCATTGCGGGAACAAGGGGTTGTCGGGGCTGAAATAATGCAGGACCGAGGCATCCTTGCCTTGCCCGATCAGGGCCCACATGACCAAAAGCGCGAACCACAGGGGCGACATCAGGTAACCGACCGCGCCGTGGAACATGTGAAACCGGGATACCGCGCGAAACCCTGTGGACCCCAACAGCTTGAGGTGTTGCAGGTTTCCCTGACACCAGCGGCGGTCGCGCATGGCGTGGTCGATCAATGTCGGCGGGGTTTCTTCATAGGACCCGCGAATACGCGGAAGAAAACGTACCCCCCATCCCGCGCGGCGCAGCAGACCGGCCTCGACAAAGTCGTGGCTCATGATCAGTTTGGGCGTTCCCGACAGGCCACGCACCTTGGGCAACCCGGCGCAGGTCGCAAAGGCAGCCGTGCGGATGATCGCATTATGCCCCCAGTAATTCCCTTCTTGACCGCACCAGCGGGCCAGACCTTCGGCAAAGGCAATTCCGTAGACGCCGTTGGCGAATTGTTGCATCCTTGCAAAGACCGATTGCGCGCCGATCAGTTGCGGATAGCTTTGGATCAGGCCCGCCCCCTTGTCGCGCGCCAGCGCGTCGGTCAGGCGCGCAATGGCACGACCCGTCATAAGGCTGTCAGCGTCCAGGACAAGCATCGCGTCCCAGTCCCCGCCCCAGCGGCTGACCCAGTCGGCAATATTGCCAACCTTGCGGTCCGTATTCTGTTCGCGGCGGCGATAATACAGCTCTAGACCGGGGGCGAGCGTGGTGCGCAAAACCTCGACGCTGGCCTGTTCCTGCGCCGCGATTTCCGGGTCGCGCGTGTCGGACAGGATGAACATCGCGTAATGATGCTGGCCGCCGCGGGTATTCAGCTCTTCGAGCATCGTGCGGGCATTGCCCAGCACGAACCAGGGCACTTCATTATAAACCGGCGTCAGCAGCGCCACGCGCAACGGTTCCGGGCGCGAAGGGCGTTTGGGTTGGCCCTGTCGGGACAGGGAAACCATGCCCAGCAACACAGTGCAGACGGTGAAGGATATCCAGAAGAAATTGAACGAGATCAGGGCCAGCAAGATCCCTTCGACCAGGTTGATCCCGGCGGCCCCGAACCAATCCGTCATGATCCACAATAGCCCGATTGTGGCGGCCATGGCGGGCGACAAGGCGAGGGCGCGCCAAAAGCCCGACCTGGGCGCGCCTTGTTGCGTCGGCACCTGCGCGTCGCGAAACCCCGCGCGGAAATCCTGCGCAGGCATGTTCAGCGGCGCTTCGGGCGGCATGATATGCAGGTCTCGGGTCATGCCGTCCAGCGATACAGCCACACTTCCGAAGCGGGCTGTTTGTCCTTGAGCAGTTGCGCGCGAAGCTCGACATGGTCGCGTTCGCCGGGTTCAAAGGAAAACGCAAGGCGCAGACCGCCGGTATCCGGGTTGCGCTGCAATACACCGTCCGAGGTGGCGGCATGCGGGGAGTCCACGAAAACGGTCATGGCCTCGGGGTCTTCGAACAGGTCGCTTTCCTCGAAGTCGATGACCGCCAGCCGGCCCTCGCCAAAAGTGTTTTCGCCCATGGCCGAGTTGATAACGCGCGGCATCGGTGTCCGGTGCGGTTCCTCGCCCCAGATCAGGCGATAGGACAGGTCGACGCGGCTGCCGGCCGGATAGGGATCCATCGGCCGCCAATAGGCGACGATATTGTCGTAAATCTCCTGGTCTGCGGGGATTTCGACAAGTGTCACCGTTCCTTTGCCCCAATCGCCATTGGGTTCGACCCAAAGGCCGGGGCGCTTGTGGTAATTCGCTTCGAGATCGGCATAGTCCGAAAACGCGCGCTTGCGCTGCAACAGGCCAAAACCGCGCGGGTTGGTGTCGACAAAGGACGAAATCTGCAGGCGGGTCGGGTTTGACAAGGGCCGCCACAGGATCTCGCCCGCGCCATTGCGGATCAGCAGCCCGTCGCTGTCATGCACGGCGGGGCGGAAATCATCGAAACGGCTGTGGTTTGTCTGATCGAACAGGAACATCGAGGTGCCCGGTGCGATGCCCACATGGGTCAGGTCCTCTCGCGGGAACAGGGTGGCTTCGATCTCCATCTCGCAATCGGCCCCGGCGGTTACGTTGAACCGATAGGCTCCGGTCACGCTGGGGCTGTCCATCAGGGCATGCACGACCATGTTGCGCTGTCCGGGTTCGGGGCGTTCCAGCCAGAACCGAATGAACTCGGGGAACTCTTCGCCATCCGGGTCGCCGGTCTTCAGTGCAAGACCCCGCGCTGACAGGCCGTAAACCTCGTGCAGGCCAATGGCGCGGAAATAGCTGGCGCCTTGCCAAACGCAGAACTCGTCGGTCTTGCCGGGGCGGTGCATCTCGGTGCGCAGGCGCAAACCTGAAAAGCCCAGCGTGTCGTCCACCGGCAGGTCAGGCACATCGTCGGACTTGTCGAACATGGACAGATCAAACGTGACGGGCGTGGCCATTCCGTTCTCGACGGTCGAGACCTGAACGGTGCGCGGAAAGTACAGGCCCGGTGTAAAGAAATCCACGTTGAACGGCGTATCGGTCTCGAACCACAGCGCCCGGTCCAGCCGGAACCGGATCGACCGGTATTGCTGATAGGTCAGGTCCTGCCATTCCTGCGGGACCATTGCGCGGTCCTCGAAGGGGCGGCTGGCCAGATCACGGGCCAGATCGACAACGTGGGCGCGATTGAACGGGACCCCTCCGGCGGCGGCGGCAAATGTTGTCGGGGCCAGGAACAGGGCCGATGTCGAGGCCAGAAATGCACGGCGCGAAAAATTCATTTCTTAAATTTCCAGGGTTGTGACTTGAACCAAGCGGCCAGATAGGCCACGCCGATGATCATGGCAAAGCCAATCATGTTGGCGACAAGCACGGTGGCAAAATCCCGCCCAAGCTGGTCCAGGAAAACGCCGATAAGTCGCGCGGCAGCCATGGAAAATACGAAAACCGCAAGCGATTGCTGACCAACCTTGGTGATCAGTTTCAGGACCGTCTGCCAGATTCGGGCCGCGGTGCCCTGGCCGGTCGCAATCAGGCGATGCCCGTGTTCGCCAGCCGCCACCCAGCCCAAATAGGCCAGCGACAGAAAGTGGATGTACCGGAACAGGCCGAAATCTGTCTTGTCCCGCAATTCGGCCGTCAGGGGCCACATCTTTCTGATCGCGGCGGACAGATCCGGCGCCGCGGCCTGAACCCACAGAAACACCTTCCACGATCCGAACGGTGCGGACAGGACAAGAAAAAGGATGGCGGCCCAGATCAGGGTATTTGAAACCGGAGGCGCCGGAATCCACCCGCGCATGAAGGCGAAACCTGTAAAGAACAGCAACTGCCAGCCAAACGGGTTGAAAAACCACTGCCGGTCCGACCAGGGCTCGGCAGGCAGGGCCAGGGCTCCGGTCTGGGCTACCAGCCAGACAAGGACCGAGGTGGTCGCCACGGCCCAGAACCCGACCCGCGACAAGGCCATGAACAATGGCATCATCGCCAGCACGACCAGGTACATCGGCAGAATGTCGAAATAGTTCGGAACGTAGCTCAGCGTGAACATCCCCACCATCTGGGGCATGGGATCGTCAAAGAAATGCTGCAGGTTCAGGGACTCGATATAGCTTTTCTCGAACAGACCGGACAGGTCCAGTGCGGCCATGGTCATGGCCACAAAGAAGAACAGGCCGATATGCGCCCAATACACCTGCCAGATGCGAAACAGGACCCGCGCCGTACCCAGCAACCAACCCTTGCGCAGAAAGGCACCACCAAAGGCTATGGCCGATGCCATGCCCGAACAGAACACGAAAATCTCGGTCGCGTCGGAAAAGCCGAACCGGGCCGGTATCCACCGGGCCCAGGGGTCGTTTGGGATATGGGCGATCAGAATGATGAACATCGCGATTCCGCGATAGAAATCCAGCCGCGGATCGCGGGCCCGCACCGGCGCTGCGGCACTTGCCGCAACGGGTGCAAAATCAGAACTGGGCGAAACTGTCGCCATCGTCGTGTCTGTCCTTCTTGGTCTTGAGTATTGCTATTCCGCCGGAACGCTTTGCGCGTCCCCGCCAGAGCGGGCAGAACTGATCAGCGCACGGCGCGCCAGGGCATAATTGTCTTCCTGCCCGGCTCGTTTGCTGCGCCTGTCATCCAGGATACGCTCAACCGCATCCAACCGGCCGGCCCGAAGGCCGGAATCGATCGTGATCCGCTCGAATACATCGCGCTGGGCGTGGCTTCCGCCTGCCAGTTGCATGGTGCCGCGCGCGGCTGAAAGATGGTCAAAAGCCGCCGCGAACTGCCCGTCACCGAAGGCTTCGAGGCCCATGGCCGCCGCGAGGCCCGGATCGGCCATGCGGCGCGTGGTGTCATTGTCGGCCTGCGCGGCGTCGCGGTGTATCCGGCCAAGCATCTTAGCGGTCGCGTCAGCCCTGTTGTCGCCGGTCAGGGCCAGCAGATAGTGCAGATCGGCAAAGATCAGGCACCCATCCTCGGTCCGCTCGGCGCTGAGATCGGCCAGTTCTTCCCAGCGGTCGCCGATGTCGATGCCTTCAAGTTGCAGGCGCGAGAGCAGCGACGTCGCATTCGAGATATCGCGATAGTCATCGGTCTTGTCCTTGCGGATTTGTTGGTCGTACAGGTCCATCACCTGGTCGATCTGCCCAAGGTCCAGATGCATCAGCGCCTTGTGCCACCAGACGTGATAGCGGAAGTTGTTGCAATGCGACCAGGCCGCTTCGCGCCCGGCCAGCCAATCCAGCCCCAGTTGCGCGTTGCCCGTCATTTCGTGAACATGCGCAACCGCATGCAAGCCCCATGCGTCGTCCGACACCATCCACAAAGCCTGCCGACCTGCGATCTCGGCCTTTTCATAGGCGCCTGTTTCCTCCAGCGCAAAGGAATGGCAGCCCAGCAGGTACCCGCGGCCCGGGTGGTCGGGCGCATAGGCCGGCAACACCCGTTCGATCGACCGTCGCATGCCTTCGGCGTCACCCAGCACAAAGCGGGTCGCGTGGCTCAGCTTCATGGCCAAAGTGTCCTGGGGGTGCGCGCGAAGCACATTTTCGAACTTTTGCGCGGCCTGAACGGGATGGCCGGACAACCACAATTCCAGGGCATCGACATAAAGCGCCTCGCGCGGCGACACCGGCTGACGGGTCATTGCGCTCTGGGCCGTTGCAAGAGCGTCGGTGGCGACCGGCAGCATTTCGCGGCGCCCGAGCAGCACCATGAACAACCCCTTTACCGCGTGCCCAAGGGCGAAGTCCGGCTCAAGCTCCAGCACCGTTCCCAGATGTTGCGGTGTCACCGCCGAATGCGCAAGAAACCCCAGCAAAACACCGTTCCAGGCATCGACGCTTGCCGGCTGGGTCAAAGTGTTCATCTGTCCAAAAATGTCTTGCTTCATGGGTCGGTCCAATCTGGTTGCAGCTTTTCTCAGTATTGGGCTTAGCAGGTTGTGCAGAGGGCTCGTAACAGTATCGGGCCTGCTCTCGAATTGGTGAAATCCCGTGTGCGCAAAAAACGAAAAAAACCGCCGATTCAACGGCATGTTTCAGCAACTTGCCGCCTAAACAGGCAATGTGTTTCAATCTTCAAAGGGGTTTTCGGCATCCAGAACGGATTGTGTGTCCGCGCCGAACACGGGCGGTGCAGTCCGATATGTCACCGGCGTGCGCGACAGTTTCAGCGGGTTTCCGATCAGATCGACCGCGCCCGGCTGCGCCTGCATGGCAATCTGCATGTCGCGGGCTGAAACCTGGTCTGAGGCAAAAACCTGATCGAGGGTCTGCACCGGCCCGACCGGAACCTTCAGCGCCTCCAGCCCGTCGATCACGGCACGCGTGGCCAGGGCCCGCAGCGCGGGACGAAGGATCGCGTTCAGGGCTTGCCGGTGCTCCAACCTGGCAGGGTTGGTCGCAAACCGCGGATCGTGAGGCAGTTCGGGCTGCCCCAGAAAGCTGCAAAACCGCTGAAACTGGCTGTCATTGCCAACCGCCAGGATCACATGCCCGTCCGATGTCTCGTAGACATCATAGGGCACGATGTTGGGGTGGCCGTTTCCGCGCCGTTGCGGAACCGCGCCAGAGGTAAGGTAATTTACCCCCTCATTGATAAGCCACGCGACTTGCGCGTCGACCAGCGCCAGGTCGATCTGCTGGCCTTCACCGGTCAGGTCGCGGTGTCTCAGCGCGGCCAGGATGCCCACGGCCGCATACATGCCGCACATCACGTCGGCGATCCCGACACCCACTTTCATGGGGGCGCCTTCGGGGTCCCCGGTCAGGGACATGATGCCGCCATAGCCCTGCGCCATAAGATCATATCCGGGCTTGGCCGCATTCGGACCCGTTTGCCCGTAGCCGGAAATCGAACAATAGACGAGCGCCGGAAACTCCTGCGCCAGGCTGGCATAGTCCAGCCCGTATTTTTCCAGGCCGCCCGGCTTGAAATTTTCGATCAGGATATCCGCATGCGCCGCCAGTCGACGGATCTCGGCCTGACCCTCTTCGGTCGTGATGTCCAGAGCCACGGATTTCTTGTTTCGGTTTGCCGCCATGAAATAGGCGCTGAGATCCGATGCGGTCCCATCCTCGTTCATGACATAGGGCGGGCCCCATTGGCGCGTGTCGTCACCCCCGGTCGCCGGGTTTTCGATCTTGATGACACTGGCCCCCAGATCGCCCAGCAACTGCGTGCAGGTCGGCCCGGCCAGAATACGGCTGAGGTCCAGAACCTTGACGCCCTTCAGCGGGCCTTCAGAGCCGACCATCATAGCCTCCACGGTCAATCTCGGCGGCGATCACCGTGAACCTGTCGGCAGACAGGGCAGCCGTCAGCGCCGCGCGCAATTCGACGCGGTTGCGCACGGTGTGCCCATGGCCGCCAAAAGCCCGCCCCATGGCGGCAAAGTCGTGGCGGTCGAAATCAACGCCCCGGTTGCCCATCTGCCGTTGGCGCTGTTTCAATTCGATCAGCGCCAGGCTGGCGTCCACGAAGACCAGGAAAATCGGGTTTCCCCCCAGTTCGGCTGCCGTGGAAAGCTCGCCCGCAACCATCAGGAACCCCGCATCACCGGAAAAACTGATGACAGGGCGCTCAGGCGCTGCCAGCTTCAGGCCGATTGCCATCGGGACGGCGCAGCCCATCGTGCACAGGGCCGAGGACTGGATCAGGCCGCGCGCCTCGGAACAGGTCCACATCTGGCTTAAAAGTATGCGGTGCGCGCCGCTGTCGGCGGTTGCCAGCGTTTCAGCTGGCAGGACGGCGCGGGTTTCAGCGATCACCGCCGCAGGGCCCCAGTCGTCATCATCAGGAAAGGCCTGTGACAGGGCCGCTTTGACCTGTTCGGGTTCGCCTTGCGGCCAGGTCGTGCGCGCCGGATTTCCCTTGGCAATCGCCTCAAGCGTTGCGCCGGTATCGGCGACAAGGTTCAGCCCGGCCTGATGCATATAGTGGTCGTTGACCACGGCGGAAATGTCGATGACGCGCTGCAGCTCGGGGTCCCAGATTTCGCGCCATCCGGGGCGCATCTCGATCGGGTCATAGCCCAGGCACAGGATCAGGTCCGCCTGCTGCACCAGTGGAACAAGGTGTTTGTCCGCCAATGGCGACAACCCCGCACCGCCCAGGCATAGCGGATGATCTTCCGGCACGACGCCCTTGGCCTTGTAGGTCGTGACAAAGGGAATTCCGAAATGTTCCAGAAATGCCCGCACCACGCAGCGCGACTCGTCATACAATGCGTCCAGCCCGATTATGGCGACAGGCCGTTCCGCATCCGCAACCCAGCGCCGGGCCTTGTCCAGGCAATCGCCTTCGGGTGCCACGACCGCAGGTTTGGCCAGACGGCGGCGCTTTACCCCATCGACGCGCGTGTCAGCCACGGAAATCGGCACATCTATGTGCACCGGACCCGGTCGCGGTTGCAGGGCGAGGTTCACTGCCTTGTCGGCTATTGTGTCTGCGCCCTTGGCGGTCAGCAGAAACGTCGCCTTGGTGATCGAGCGGTAGACCTGGCTATGGTCCATTACCTGATGGGTATAGGTCAGTGCCTCGTCAGCATCGACACAACCGGTCAATACGATCATCGGAACGCGGTCCTGAAGCGCGTTGGCGACCACGTTCAATCCGTTCATCGCGCCGGGGCCCAGCGTGGCCACAAGGATTGCGGGTGCGCCGTCGCGATGGTGGACTGCCTCGGCCATGAACCCAGCCGCGTTTTCGTGTTTGCAGAGATGAAAGGTGATCCCTGCCTGCTCCAACGCGTCGACCAGGGTCAATACTTCGCCGCCGGGCATGCCGAAGGCGTGGCGGCATCCGGCCTCGTACAGCCGTTGCGCCAACAGGTCAGCCGCGCGGGGGGAAAGGTCTTGCATCCGTCAAGCTCCGAAAGTCCAACTGTGCAGCAGATTGCGGAGGACGCCGCCCGACGCAAGACGCTTCACGTCAGTGTGACTATTTGACTGCGCCAAGCGCGACAGCGTGAAAGGCGGTGTCGAGTTCCGCCGCGATGACGGCCAGTTCGTCATTGCCGCCCATATAGGGGGCGAAGACAAAGCTGGGTGTCTTGTAGGACAGCGTCGCCGTGCCATCGTCGTCTTCGGTGATGTAGAACCGTATCGGGGCTTCGATCATTGCGGCGGTCGACTGTTCCAGGACCCGAACGGCGAAATCATTGTTGAAAACGCCGATGACGCGGTTTCCGGGAATGGTGATGCCACGGGCCGCCGCAGCCCCGGTCGGCCCGACCTGTGTGACCACCGCCAGATTGCTTGCCTTGACCGCCCCAACCGTGTCGGCAACCAGCGTGTCAAAGGGTTTGTCGGTCGGGTGTACCGCCCAGCCCGGTCGGGCTTCCATATTCGCGGTGCGCGTATCGGCCCAGGTCGGCAAGGCGACGGCGCATAGCAGCAGCCACAGGTATCTCATTGCCACCTCTCCGGTTGTTCGGCCTGTCCCCTCATGCCAGAAATCCCCGGCGTGGCGCGTTCACAATCCCGTGCGCGACAGGGCGGCTATGTCAGCCCGCGCGTTTTGCCAGAACGTATATATCCATGATCCATCCATGGCTTGCCCGGGCGTCGGCGCGGGTTTTCAGGATCTTCGCGGCGACATCGGCTAGCGGACCCTGAATAAGGATCTCTTCCTCCATCCCCACATAGGCCCCCCACCAGATGTCGAAATCCGCCATTTCGAGGTGCTGGAACGAGCATTCGGCGTCCAGCATAACGGCGACGGTCCCGGCGGTCTGGGGCCAACCCTCGTCGCGAATACGCCGCCCGGTGGTGACGGTATAGGGCGCACCAATTGCGTTGATCGGAATCGCATGCGCCGCGGTCAGTGCCTGCAGCGCGGTGATGCCCGGTATCACACGGGTCGGCGGTTGCGGGGTCAGCCGCGCGGCGATACGCAGCGAACTGTCGTACAGGGATGGATCGCCCCAGATCAGCAGGGCCACCTGGCGGGCTTCGGGATGTGCGGCCATCGCATCTTGCCAGCGCAGGGCGATTGCATCGTGCCACGCGTCCACGCCGCGCAGGTATCCATCGTCGCTGCGGCGTTCGGGGATGTCGAAATAGGCGATGCGGGGCGGGGTATCGGTGACCCTGGTGATGATGTCTTCGCGCAGACCGGACAGGTCCGACTTGTTCTTGCCCTTGCGGGGGATCAGGATCAGGTCGGCGTTGCGTATCGCCTGCGCACCCTGAAAGGTGACATGATCCGGGTTCCCGGTGCCGATGCCGATAAGGGTCAGTTCAATCATCTTCGAACTCTGCCAGCGGGCCATAGAGTATCAGGGCGGGGGCCGCGCTGATTTCGTTGTCCAAATGCGCCGCCAAAGCCCCGATCGTCGACCGGCGCAGGGTTTGATCGGGGGTCGACACCGCCTCGGCCATCACAGCGGGCGTGTCCAGCGGCAGACCGTGGTCATGCAGGGTTTTCACCAGCAGGGGAAAGGTGCGCTTACCCATGAAAACAACGGTTGTCGCGTCGGGGTCGGCCAGTGCTGGCAGGTTCAGGTCTTCGGGCAGCTTGCCGCGGACGTCATGGCCGGTGACGAATTGCACCCGGCGCGCGGTCAGGCGGCGAGTCAGCGGGATGCCCGCGGCCGCAGCCGCCGCAATCGCCGAGGGGATGCCCGGAATGATCTCGTATTCGATCCCGGCGGCGCGCAGGGCCACCAGTTCCTCTTCCAGTCGCCCGAACAGACCGCCATCACCCGATTTCAGCCGCACGACATGGGCGCCGGTCCTGGCATAATCGACAAGCAAACGGCTGACATGGTCCTGCTTGGGCGAGGGACGCCCCGCGCGTTTGCCTACCCCCACAAGGTCGGCGTCCTTGCGTGCATGGGTCAGGATCGGGCCGCTGCTCAGGTCGTCAAACAGGATAGCGTCCGCCTTTTGCATCCGGTCCACCGCCTTGAGGGTCAGCAACTCGGGGTCGCCGGGGCCTGAGCCGACAAAGGAAACGAAACCGCTCATGCCGATGCCTTTGCGATCAGGTGAAAGAACGTGCCGGTCACATTGCCGCGCAGCGATCCGGTCTGAGGTCCCTCGGCCCCTTCGGCATCAAAGACGCGTGCCAATGGCGGATCGGGCTGTTCAAGGATGGACGAATAGTGGAATTCGTGCCCGCGCAAAGCAGACCCGATGCCATGTCCGGGCATGGGCGCCAGCAATTCTGCGCGACGATAGCCCAGATTGAACTTGCGCTTTTCATAGGATGTCACCAGCCCCAACAGACCGGCCATCTGATGCTGAACCCCGTCCTTGTCGACCAGTGCCTGACCCAGCGCCATGTACCCGCCGCATTCGCCATGTACAGGCTTGGTTTCAGCGTGTTTGCGCAACCCGGCAAGAAAAACGTCGGCTGCGGCCAGCACGCCCGCGTGCAGTTCCGGGTAACCGCCGGGCAACCAGACCAGATCGGCATCTGGTGCGGGCGCTTCGTTCGCCAGCGGCGAAAACGGCAGGATCTCGGCACCTGCGCTGCGCCATCCTTCCAGAAGATGAGGATAGGTAAATGAAAACGCTGCGTCCTGCGCCAGCGCGATCCGCTGGGCGGGCGGGCGCGGCAGGGCGACCGACGGAGCTCTGTCGTGGTTTGCGGATGCTGCCCGTCGAAGCGCCGCAAGGTCCACATGTTCCCGCAGAAAGGCCGCATATCCAGAGATGGCGCTTTCCAGGTCAGGGTGCTCGACCGCCTGAATCAGGCCCAGGTGCCGTTCGGGCAGGGTCAGGTCACCGCGGCGCGGCAATACACCCAGAACCGGCAGGCCGGCCCGCTCCATCCCCAACCGGGTCAGGCGTTCGTGCCGCGGGCTTGCGCACCGGTTCAGGATGACGCCCGCAAAGGGCAGGTCGGGGTTGTACATGCGAAACCCCAGCGCCGTTGCCGCAGCCGATTGCGCCTGTCCGCCCACATCCAGCACCAGCACGACGGGCCACCCCATGCGCAACGCCGTCTCGGCGCTGGACCCGTGGCCCAGTTCGCCGGGCTTGGCGACGCCGTCGAACAGGCCCATTGACCCTTCGGCCACCACGATGTCGGCCCCTTGCGCCTGTGCGGAAATGGCCCCCAGCAGCGGTTCGCCCATCGCCCAGCTGTCCAGGTTGAACGAGGCCCGGCCAGCGGCGGCCCGGTGAAAGGCCGGGTCGATGTAATCGGGGCCGCTTTTGAATGGTTGCACGGTCAACCCGTCTTCGGCCAGCGCGCGCAACAGGCCAAGCATGACGGTTGTCTTGCCTGTCCCCGAGGACGGGGCCGAAATCAGCAGGCCCGGTGGGTTCGCCATCATCTCAGTCATCCCCGTGGCTCCAGCTTGACCAGGGGCTGTCTGCGTTTTGCGGGCGATACCGGCGGTCATAGGTTTTTGAATACAGGCAACTTTCGTCAAACCCTTCGCCTGCCAGCGCGGGGCCAACCATGATCAGAGCCGTGCGCGAAATGCTGTCATCCAGCGCCTCTTTCAGTGTCGCCAGCGTTGCGCGAATGATCCGCTCATCCGGCCAACTGGCGCGATAGACCACGGCCACGGGGCATTCCGCGCCATAGGCCGGGGTCAGATCGGCAATGACCTTGTCCAGATTGCCGATCGACAGGTGAATGGCCAGCGTCGCGCCTGTCCTGGCAAAGTTCGCCAGGGTCTCGCCTTCGGGCATCGACGACGCGCGGCCCGGCGTCCGGGTCAGCACAACCGATTGCGCCAACCCCGGCAGCGTCAGTTCCGCGCCCAAAGCCGCCGCGGCGGCGGCAAAAGAGGGGACGCCGGGTGTCACGCTGACGGGGATGCCCATTGCCTTTAGCCGCCGAAGCTGTTCACCCATTGCCGACCAGACCGACAGGTCGCCGGAATGCAGGCGCGCCACGTCCTGACCGGCCTCATGCGCGGCTTGGATCTCGGCCATGATCTGATCCAGGTCCAGGGGGGCTGTATTCACGATCTTTGCGCCTTGGGGGCAGTGCCCCAGGATTTCTTCGGGCACCAGCGATCCGGCATAAAGACACACGGGGCATGAGGCGATGATGTCGCGCCCCCGCAGGGTCAGCAGGTCGGCGGCACCGGGTCCGGCGCCGATGAAATGAACGGTCATGTCTGTCCTCCGATGGCGACGGCGCAGGTGGCAAGCCGGTCGTCCGAGATATGTCTTGGGGAAACAAGCCGCGCGCCCGGACCGGCAAGGTCGCGCGCAACAGCAAGGGCGGATGCCTCGGCCACGCTGCCAGTGCCATAGGCGGCCCGGCTGCGATTCGAGCATGTAAGCGTCGGCTGACCTGCCAGGTCGGCCGGGGCAACAAAATGCAGGGGCAGGGCGGTTTCGGCAGCAAACGCGGCCAGCGCGTCATGGCCTTGTTTGTCGGCAACCGTGGCCAGCGCGTGGATGACCTGCCCGGCGCGGGCCCGCTCGAAGACGGCGCGCAGGCTGTCCAGGGTGGCGGCAGAAGAAAACCCAATTCCCGCGACCCTCATAGGGAAACGCTCCATTGCACCACCGGATAGGCTGATTTCCATCCGCGCCGGGACCCAAGCGCGGACGCCTGGGCCAGCTCAATTCTCAAAAGCTCTCCGCCATGCGTTGCATGCCACTGCGCCAGCACGGCTTCGCTCTCCAGCGTGACCGCGTTGGCAACCAGCCGGGTGCCCGAGGGCAAGGTGTTGCGCAGCCAGTCCAAAAGCGCCGAACTCAACCCGCCGCCGATGAACACGACATCGGGCAGCGGCAGGTCGGTCAGCGCCTCTGGTGCCGTGCCGTGCACCACCTCAAGCCGGTCCTGTCCCATGGCGTCCGCGTTGCGGCGAATGCGCTGGGCGCGGTCTGCGCGGGGTTCGATCGCGGTCGCTGTCAGGCTTGGGTCGCACATCAGCCATTCGATGCTGACCGAGCCGGTGCCGCCGCCGATATCCCACAGGTGCTCGCCCCGTTGCGGAGCCAGCGCAGACAGGGTCAATGCGCGCACGGGGCGCTTGGTGATCTGGCCGTCGGTTTCGAATATCTCGTCCGGCTTTCCCGTGGACATCGGAAGCGCCCGCCCCGCGCCGGCGACGTCCAGCCCAACGCACACCGGGTGCTCGAACGATCCCAGCAGGGCTTCGGTCAGTGACATTCTGCGTATGCGTTCGCGCGGGCCGCCGAGCGCCTCCATCACATTCAGCTGCGTGTCGCCAAAACCGGTCGCATCCAGATAGCGCGCCAATTCGGTGACCGCCGCGCCGTTGCGCAGCAACACGATGGCGTGCAACCCCGGTGCCAGGTGGGGCCGCAGGCGCGACAGGGGGGCGGCATGCAGCCCGAATGTGCGCGTGGCCTCTAACGGCCAGCCCAGCCGCGCCGCCGCCAGCGAAAAGGTCGATTGCCCGGGCAGGGCCGTCCATTCCCCCGCGCCGAACTCTCGTGCGATAACCGAGCCCGCGCCGAACCAGAACGGATCACCCGAAGCCAGGACAACAGTTGGTTGACCGCGAAACCCGGCCAGGATCGGCAGGCCATCGGCAAAGGGCACGGGCCATTCGACCTGCCGTGCGCCGCTGCCCGGCAGCAGTGACAGATGCCGCGCGGGGCCCATGACGATTTCGGCGCGTTCCAGCGCTTGACGGCTTGCGGGCGGCAGGCCATCCAGTCCATCTTCGCCCAAGCCCAGTACGGTCAGCCACGGAGTTTCACGCATGACCAACCTCCTGATCCTCGGCGGCACGACCGAGGCCAATGCGCTGGCCAAAGCCGTTTCCGCGCAAGGGATTGCGGCGGTTTATTCCTATGCGGGCCGGGTAGAGACCCCGCGTCCGCAGCCCCTGCCGGTGCGGGTTGGCGGATTTGGCGGCGTGCAGGGGCTGGTCGCCTACATCCGCGACAACGGGATCAGCCATGTGATCGACGCGACCCATCCCTTTGCCGCGCAGATGAGCCGCAACGCGATTGCGGCCAGTAGCAGGACCCAGACGCCGTTGGCCGCGCTGACCCGCCGGGCCTGGCGCCCGCAGCCCGGCGACCACTGGCACCACGTGCCGGATGTCGCAGCCGCGGTTCAGGCGCTGTCCGGCGATCCGCAGCGGGTGTTCCTGGCCGTCGGCCGCATGCATCTTGAGGAATTCGCAGCGCAGCCGCAGCATCAGTACCTGCTGCGGCTGGTGGATCAGCCGGACCGGTTGCCCCTGCAAAATGCGGATGTGGTCGTGGCCCGTGGTCCCTTTGCCGAAGCCGATGACCGCGCGCTGATGCAGCGCCACGGCACGCAATTGGTCGTGTCCAAGAACGCAGGGGGCACCGGCGCGCGCGCCAAGCTGGACGCGGCGCGGACGCTGGGCATCCCGGTGCTGATGATCGACCGTCCGACCCTGCCGCCGAGGACCGAATTGTCGAGTGTCGCACAGGTTTTGGACTGGTTGGATCATGCCTGATCCTTATCCGGCGTGAAGCGCGGAGTATAGACGATGGGCGCGCCGTCCCGTGCGATGACACGGGTACGGGATGACCCAAGAATGACCACGGTTTGCATATCCGCCATTTCGGGCGTCGCGTCGGCCAGCGTGGAAATGCGGATCGCTTCATCCGCGCGTGACACGGCGCGGGCAAACAGGATCACCCGCTCGGGTTCGCATTCCTCGCGCAGGATTTCCAGCGTCTTTACAAACCCTTCCGGCCGGGACTTTGACCGCGGGTTGTAGAACGCCATCGAGAAATCCGCCTGTGCTGCCAGACGCAAACGCTTTTCGATAAGAGACCAGGGCTTGAGGTTGTCGCTTAGGTTGATGGCACAGAAATCATGCCCCAGCGGCGCGCCCGCCCGCGCCGAGGCCGCCAGCATCGCGGTGATCCCCGGCAATACGTCAATCTGAATATCCCGCCATGCGGCAGGTCCGTTTTCCAGCGCCTCAAAAACGGCGGCGGCCATCGCGAACACACCGGGGTCGCCCGAGGATACCACCACGACGCGCTTGCCCTGGGCGGCCATCTGCAGCGCGTGCTGCGAGCGGTCGATTTCAACCCGGTTGTCACTGGCATGGAGGGTCAGCCCGTCGCGTTGGGCCACGCGGGCGACATAGGGGATATAGCCGACGACATCCGTCGCCTCGGCCAGGGCCTCGGTCACCTCGGGCGTGACCAGCGCCTCATCCCCCGGCCCAAGCCCCGCGATCTTGACCCAACCGGTCATGGGCGCCGCCCCTGTCCGTGGACGATGATGATCGAGAAATAAGGCGTGACCTTGGTACAGGCCTCGGAAAGCTTGGTCACCGTCTGGTTGGGCATCTGTGCAAATTCCACGATCCATGCGCGGTCGTACAAACCCGCCGCATTCAGTGCCCGTTTGACCTTGTCGATATTGCGACCGATTTTCATCACGACCAGCGCATCGGTCTGCGCCATGCGTTCGGTCAGCGTTTCTTCGGGCAAGGTGCCCATCAGAACCGTCAGCACATCATCGCCCCAGGTGATCGGGTCGCCGGTGGCCGTCCATGCCCCCGACATGCCGGTGATCGCGGGGACGACCTCGACCCGGGCCTTGTCCCGCAACCGGCTGTAAAGATGCATGAAAGAGCCATAGAAAAACGGATCACCCTCGCACAGAACGACAATGTCTTCACCCTGTTCGGCAAGGGCCTTCAGGTGGTTCGCGCAATCTTCGTAGAAGGCTGCCAAAAGCGCGTTGTAACGCGGATCGGTCAGGGGGATTTCGGTGGTGACGGGGTATTCCATCGGGAATTCAACAGCGTCCTGAGGGATCATCCCGGCCACGATCTTGCGCGCCTGGCCGCTGCGGCCGGGTTTGCGAAAAAAGGCCACATGTCGCGCGTTGCGCAGCAGACGGTCGGCGCGGACGCTCATCAGGTCGGGATCGCCGGGGCCAAGACCCAGACCGTATATCTTGCCCGCGCTCATTCCGCGCGGCTCGCGATTGCGTTGACGGCGGCGACGGTGATGGCACTGCCACCCAGACGGCCCTTGACGATGCAGGACGGCACCGGCTGGGCCGCCCACAGGGCATCCTTGGATTCGACCGCGCCAACAAAACCCACAGGGCAGCCGATGATGGCGGCAGGGCGGGGGCAATCAGGGTCTTCCAGCATGTTCAGCAGGTGAAACAGCGCAGTTGGCGCGTTGCCGATGGCGACCAGTGCGCCGTCCAGATGCGGGCGCCACAGTTCCAACGCGGCGGCAGACCTCGTGTTGCGCATCTCGGCGGCCAGGGGGCGCACGCGGTCGTCATGCAGGGTACAGATCACCTCATTATCGGCGGGCAGGCGAAAACGGGTCACGCCCTCGCTGACCATGCGCGCATCACACAGGATCGGCGCGCCACCTTCCAGCGCGGTACGGGCCGCCTGAACAAAATCGGGCGAGAAATGAACGAACTCTTCCAGCCCAACCATTCCGGCGGCGTGGATCATGCGGACGGCGACCTGCTCTTCGTCGGCATCAAAGCGGGCCAGATCGGCCTCGGACCGGATGGTGGCAAAGCTCTCCTTGTAGATCGCCGCACCATCGGTTTCATATTCATAGGGCATCAGGTGAAGTCCATGGTCATGAGTGTTTCCTTGGTCAGGCCGCGCAGGCTTGGCTCATCCCCCGCGCGGCCCTGTTTGACAAGATCAAATCGCCCGTTATCGCCGATCAGGGTCACGTCGGCAGGTCCCATGCGCGCGCAGCCCTTGGCACATCCCGAGACATGCAGGCTGCCGGGGACGCGCGGCGCAAGGGCGCGCGCGATATCGCGGGTTTCCACCTGCGCCTGCGGACAGAACGGCGCGCCGGGGCAGGCGTCGGTGGTCATCAGCGCGCTGGCTCCGTCGGTTACGAAGCCGGGGGCGGGTATCGCCGCCCGGCCTTCCAGCAGGATCAGCCGCCATGGGGTGACGCGCAGGGCCGCCGCACCGCTGGCCTCGATCAAGTTCTTCAGATCGCGCGACGGCAATTGCCCAAAGGCCGCGCCGTAGAAAGCCCCCAACGCACAGGGGCCGGGCACAGGGGCGTCCCCAATGGCACCAGGAGCAGCCCCACGCCAGTCCTGAGGCAGGCCCTCCACCGCCACCAGACGCGCCATGCGCCGCGTTTCGGGCGCATAGTGTTCAGCAAACCATCGTGCCAGCGCAATCAGCTTGTCGATGGCTTCGCCTTCTGCAACCGCGCGCCCGGTTTCAGCCCCATCGGCGCGCAGGGTCAGACCCTCGGGGCCGATCTCCAACCGAATATCTGCCGAATCTGCCGCCAGCAGGCGGGCCGGGCCGGTGTCGATTGCAAACCCGAACTTGGCGGGCAGGGCGGGCAGTTCTGCCAGCCGATCCATCAGGTCCCGTGCCAGCCGTGCGGTCAGATCACCGGCCTGATAGAGCGGTGAGACCAGAATGTTGCGCCGCATTTCTATACCGGGGTCGGCATCCAGCAGGTTCAGCGCGGACAGTTCCCCAAGCAAGGATTGATGATCGGCTTCGGCCACCCCGCGCAGCTGCAGGTTTGCGCGGTTGGTCAGGTCGATGGTGCCATTGCCGAACCGCTCGGCCAGATCGCACAGACCTATGGCCTGTTCAGCGTTGAGGCGCGCCAACCGGGGACGCACCCGCACGACCAGACCGTCGCCGGACATCATGGGGCGGTGCGCGCCGGGGCACCAACCCTGAACGATGGGGGAATTCGACGGCGTGCTCATCTCAGCCCCTCAAGATCGGATCGGATTGAATTCCGACGGGTCTGCCACAGCCCCGCCTCCAACAAGGCGCGGAACCGGTCCTGCATGGCCTGATGCGCCTTTGGGTTGGCCTCTTGCAGGAAGGCATCGACCTGGGCGTCGCCCAAGGTGGCGTCGTGGTAAAGGTCGAACAAATGCGGGGCGACCGTGCCAGACAGATGCGCGAAGGACGCCATGTGATCCAGCGTCGCCGCGATTTCTGCCGCGCCGCGGAAGCCATGCCGCTGCATCCCGGCGATCCAGCCGGGGTTGGCGGCGCGGGCATGTACCACGCGGCTGATTTCCTCGGGCAGAGTGCGGGCACGGGGGCTTTGCGGGTTGGTATTGTCGAGATGATACAGCTGCGCCTTGCCGCCGGTCACTTTCTTGGCGGCGGCGAACCCGGCCTCGTGGGTGGCGTAATCATTGGCCAGCAACAGGTCTGTTTCGGTCAGGTCCTGCAAATGGACAAAGCTGTCGGCGCTTGCGACGCGCCGGGTGATGCCGTCCTTGTCTTGCGCGATATGGTCGCCTTCCAGCGCGAATGAGCTGGCTTCAAGCCACGCCTCACCGGCCTGCGCCCGCGCCTCGTCCGTATAGGTTTCGGACAGGTGGGTCATGTTCAGACCATAGCTGCCGGGGGCCGGGCCATAGACCCGCGCCGCGGGTTCCTGCCCGGCATAAGGGTTCCAGTCGGCGGCCTCGTCGCGCTCAGACAGCGCCCGCACAGCCTGACCAAACAGCGCCGAGAGCGTCGGGAACACGTCGCGGAACAGGCCCGAGACGCGCAAGGTCACGTCCAGACGCGGTCGGCTGAGGTCGGTGATCGGCAGCACTTCGACACCCGAGACCCGTTCGGAGCCTTTGTCCCAAATCGGTTTCACGCCCAGCAGGTGCAGCGCCATGGCGAATTCCTCGCCCGCTGTGCGCATGGTGGCCGATCCCCACAGGTCGACGATCAACCCCTTGGGATAATCACCTTCTTCCTGCAGATGCCGCCGCACCAGTTCCTCAGCCAGCTTCACGCCCTGTGTATATGCGGCGCGGGTCGGCACCGAGCGCGGATCGGTGGTAAAAAGGTTCCGTCCGGTGGGCAGCACGTCCGAGCGACCGCGATACGGCGACCCGGATGGGCCAGCTGCGATCCGTTTTCCGGCAAGCGCGTCGATCAGAGCAATGCGTTCTGCATGGGCCGAGGGCGCTGGGTCGAAATTTCCAGTGACCTCGGGCACGCGGCCAAAGATATGCAGACCGTCGCCAAATTGGCTTTCCTTGATGTCGCAGACGAAACGGTCGATGCGGGTGATCGCCTCGGCGGTACTGGTGGCCTGATCGAGGCCCAGATCGCTCTCCAGCCCGATGGCCTGCGCCTCGTCGCGGATATCTTCCTGCAGACGATCGCGGCGCTTGGGGTCCAGACCATCCGCGTTCGAGAACTCGTCCAGCAGCGATTCCAGTCGCACCATCCGATCCGGCGTGCCGCTTTCCTTCATCGGGGGCGGTATATGGCCCAGCGTGACGGCCCCGATCCGGCGTTTGGCTTGCGCGGCCTCGCCTGGGTCGTTGACGATGAAGGGATAGATCACCGGCAGGTCGCGGATCAGCGCCTCGGGCCAGCAATTCGCCGACAGGGCAACGGACTTGCCCGGAAGCCATTCCAAAGTTCCATGCGCGCCAATATGGATCAGGGCGTCTGCGACCAACCCTTTGCGCAGCCACAGGTAGAAGGCGACATAGCTGTGGCATGGGGTGCGCGACAGGTCGTGATAATCGTCATCGCGCAGCTCGGGCGTTCCGCGTTCGGGTTGCAGTGCAACCAGCGCGTTGCCCCGGCGCAGGGCGGTGAAGTGGAACGCGCCCTCGGTAAAGATCGGGTCAGCTTCGGGCTTGCCCCAAACGGTTTGCAGATCGGCGCGCAGGGCCTCAGGCAATTCGGACAGAGCGCTCAGGTAATCCGTCAGTGGCCAGGAAATGCGGGCATTTGGCAGTTCGGATGCGAGGTCTTCGCCCGTTTCCCGGGGCGGCTGCCCCGGATTGTGCCCATTTTCGGGCCGGTCGCGATCCTCAGCGCTGTATCCCTGCGTTTGCAGATCATCCAACATAGCCTCGGCCGAGGCCAATGCGTCGAGGCCCACCGCATGGGCCATCTGCCAGTCTTTGCCGGGATAGGTGGACAGCACCAGCGCGGGCACTTGTTCGGCTTTGGGCTTGTCGTTCAGGTTCAGCCAGCCGGTCACGCGGCTGATGATGGCGTCTATCCGCTCTGGTTCTGCGCGGTGGGCAAAGCGGGAATATTCCAGATGCGGGTCGCGCTTGCCTGGTTCCTTGAAAGAGGCAAGGCCGGCGTTGATCCGCCCGTCCACTTCGGGCAGGACCACATGCATGGCGAGATCGGCAGGCGAAAGACCCCGTTCCGCCGCGGCCCAGGCTTTGCGGCGGGATGTGGCGAGGGCGATCTGGAACACCGGAACACCCGCAGCGTCCAGGGGCGAGGTCCCTGACGCGTCTTTGCCCGAAAAAGAGGTGGCGTTGATTATCGCCGAGGGGTTCAGCGCAACGATGTTGTCACGTAGCCATTCGGCGGCCGCCGGTGCCTTGAGGGACGGGGCGAACATACCCACAGCGGCGAACCCACGATCCCGCAACCGTTGTATCAGGGTCGCAACCGGTGCCGTGTCCGCCGATGTCAGATAGGCGCGGTAAAAGGTGACGACGATGCGCTTTGCGTCACCTGCAAAGGCTGTCTCGACCGGGATCACGCCCCGGTCCGGGCACCATACGCCGCATTCGGGGATAGTCTTGGCTCCCATGACCGGCCCGGCGTAAAGACCCGCCGCCAGCGCCATTTGCGCCAATGCCGCCTGCGCAGCAACCTCGCCGCCGGTGTCGCAAAGATGCGCCAGGCGACGCAGGGTCGAGACGGGCAGGGTGGAGAATTCATCCAGCCGCGTATCCTCACGCCCATCTGCGGGCAGGACCGCCAGCGCGATCCCTTTGGCCTGCGCCAGCGACAGAACCTGTTGCAGCCCATAGGACCAGTAGGGCACGCCGCCGATCAGACGGATCAGAATTCCCCTTGCACCCTCCAGCGTCTGTTCCACATAGGTGTCAACGGACAGGGGGTGTTTCAGCGCCGCCAAATTGGCCAACCGCATCGTGGGCATCTGCCCGTCGGGTCCGCCGCCGCGATGCCAGCCCGCCGCGAAAGCACCAAGGTCACTGTCGGAAAAAGACAGCACCACCAGATCCGCCGGGCTTTGGCCCAGGTCGGTTGGGGTCTCGGTTTCCTCAAGCCCGTGGCTTTCGCGGAAGACGACGTGCATGGCCCTTACTCGGCGGCCTCGGTCACACCCACGAGGATATCGCGGATCGCGGCCTCTTTGATATCGTCATGCTCGGCAATCACAACAAGCCGCGAGCGGCGCTCTTCGCCGGGTTCCCACGGCCGGTCGTATTGGTGACGCACGCGCGCGCCGACGGCCTGAACCAGCAGGCGCATCGGCTTGCCCTGAACAGCAGCATAGCCCTTGACGCGCAGGATGTTCAGCTCATTCGCCAGACGTTCGATGCTGGCAACCAGATCGGCAGGGTCGGTTTGTTCGGGCAACTCAACGATGATGCTTTCGAAATCGTCATGCTCGTGATCATGGTGACCGTCGTGATGGCTGGGACGTGCGTCCATGTCATCCTCGGCAGCCGCTTCCAGCCCCAAGACAACGCGCACATCCACGGCACCTTCGGCCACTTCTACAACGGGCAGCGGACGAGGGGCCTCGGCGGCGATGATCTCTTTCGCTTTGGCAACGCCTTCAGGACCGGCCAGATCGGGCTTGGTCAGCAGGATGATATCGGCGCAGGAAATCTGATCCTCAAACACCTCGGACAGGGGCGTTTCGTGGTCGATCGAGTCATCGGCCAGACGCTGAGCGTCCACCGCCTCGACATTCGGTGCAAAGCGACCAGCGGCGACGGCTTCGGCATCGGCCAGTGCGATCACGCCGTCAACGGTGATCTTGGACCGGATATCGGGCCAGTCGAACGCTTTGAGCAGCGGTTTGGGCAGGGCAAGGCCGGAGGTTTCGATCAGGATGTGGTCGGGGCGCGGCTCCAACGCCATCAGCGCCTCGATGGTCGGGATGAAGTCATCGGCCACGGTACAACAGATGCAGCCATTGGCCAGTTCCATGATGTTCTCCGCGGGGCAATCCGGGATCGCGCAGGATTTCAGAATATCGCCATCGACGCCGACATCGCCGAATTCGTTGACCACCACGGCCAAACGCTTGCCCTGAGGGTTTTGCATCAGGTGCTTGACCAAAGTTGTTTTGCCCGAGCCCAGGAAGCCGGTGATCACGGTGACGGGGAGTTTCTCAAGATTGCTCATTTCAGGGCTCCAATCGGGGGAATGCGGGCCGCACAGTTTTTGCGGAAATGTTCTGGGCGCTCGCGCCATTTGACAAGACCGTCCTCGGTCTCAAGGTACTTGGTGGCACCGTCAACAATCACGTCGACATGGTCGGCTTCATTGAGGTGTTCGTAGACAAAGGTCCAGCGCGCGGGTCCGCCGCGCAACACGATGGAACAGCCTTCGTCACAGTTCGACAGGCACTCGACGGCCTTCAGTGCGATTCCATCGGGAAGATCAGCCTGTTCCAATGCCTTGTGCAGCAGGGCGCCGGGGCGCTGCGCGTCGTCGTCGACAGGCAGTCCGCGACGACATGTGGTACAAACCAGCAATTCGACCGGTGCGGGTTCGGTCATGTCTCTCATCCCCCCAAATCCTCTTCGTGGGGGACGGGGTTTCATGCGGGCCACGCGTCTGCACATGGACCCGACACCGGAACACCCCGTCCGGTTACATCTTCGGGCGCTGGCAGGTCTCCCGGCTTGCGGATGTCAGGGCTTTGCCCTGGCAGGTGTCCCGCCTTCCCGGCCTTTTTGGGCCAGTGGCATTGGGCACCCTCTCCGGTCACGGTCGCGGGGGCGGCTGCACTTGGCGGTTTACCCGCTGGTGCATTCCCTTTTCATCTGTTTTCACAGACACCAACATGAGGCTCATGCGGCACGCACCCGCAGCTTGTCAAGCGCGATGCCGCTCAGACCGCTACGGCAAGGTTAAAAGCGACCTGCCAGCGTCGCTAGGCGGCATGAACAGCATGTTGAGGCATGGTCGCATGGCATCAAATCGCAAACGGAGGCGAAATCCATGAAAGTAGGCTTTATCGGCCTGGGAAATGTAGGTGGCAAGCTGTCGGGCTCGTTGCTGCGAAACGGGATCGACCTGACGGTTCACGACCTGAACCCGGATCTGGTTGCGACATTCGTTGACCAAGGTGCCAGGGCCGCAGAAAGCCCGGCGCAAATGATGCGCGATTGCGATGCTGTGATCACCTGCCTGCCATCACCCGCAGCCTCGGATGCGGTCATGCAGGACATGCTGGCCGAGGTTGTCCCCGGCAAAATCTGGATGGAAATGTCCACCACCGATGAGGCCGAGGTCAAACGGTTGGGCGCTTTGGTCATCGCGCGTGGAGGCGCTGCTGTGGATTGCCCGGTTTCGGGTGGGTGCCATCGTGCGGCTACCGGGAATATCTCGATCTTTGCGGGGTGCGACCGCGAGACGTTCGAGCGGATCCTGCCGTTCCTGACCACGATGGGCCGCCGGGTTCTGCATACTGGTGATCTAGGTACGGCCTCTGTTCTCAAGGTGATGACGAATTATCTGGCTACGGCCAACCTGATCACCTGTGCCGAGGCGTTGGTGACCGCCAAGGCAGCCGGTATGGATCTGAACACGACCTATGAGGCCATCAAGATTTCATCGGGAACCTCCTTTGTCCACGAGACGGAAAGCCAGGTCATCCTGAACGGCTCTCGCGATATCTCGTTTACCATGGACCTTGTGAAAAAGGATATCGGCCTGTTCCAGGAGGTCGCAGACCGCGCCGGCGTTCCGCTGGAGATCAACCCCGTCATGATCAAGATATTCGAAGATGGGATAGCCCGGTTCGGAGCGCGGGAATTGTCGCCCAACATCATCAAGCGGCTGGAAGAAGCCACTGGCCTGGATATCCGCGCACCCGGGTTTCCGGCGGAAATGCAGGACGACGAACCCGAAGAGCCGGGATACGAAGTCATCCCGCAAGGAGCCGGGGCCTGAGGCCGCGCACCGTTCCGTGTTCTGTCCCTTAGCGCAACCTTGACCCTCGCGAGGCGCCCAGTCGACGCCCCGGCTTTTCTCCGCGCGCGCGACCAGATGCACAGGCAAATTGGACAAGCCTCTGACAGGCCAACGCTGTACGCTGTGCCCGTCGGCGGATTGACGTAATACGCAAGGGCGCCTGACCGGTGCGCCAACGCAACAACAGCCAGCGCGGGCAACCAGACCGCGCCAAAAAACCTGTGGCGCCACGCGGCAAAGAGGCCGCAGCAAGCGCGCTCACGCAGCACAAAGGCACATAGTAAGAACCAAGATAAAACCGCGAAACCGCAAAGTTTGTTTCCAAGCAACAGCGGCAGAGAGGGCCGATCATGCAAGCATTTCACGAAAAGTGGAGGCGAGTACCGGAATCGAACCGGTGTACACGGATTTGCAATCCGCTGCGTCACCACTCCGCCAACTCGCCTTTTGCAGTAAAATCAATTACTTGCCGTGGTGTGGGTGCGGTTCTAGCAGCTTTGGGGGTGGACGTCCAGTAGGTTGCAGGGAAAATTGCCGCGCGTTGGGGGCTTTCCTTGGGGGCGGTTTTCCGGTCCACTATTGTCGCAGGGCAAGATTTCGCCTTCCGAACCGTTGCCGGTGCGAGGCGGATGTGGCAAAAGCCCTTCAACCTGGGAAAAAGAATGAGCGATCACATGACAGATTTCGCAGCCCGACGCCGCACTATGGTCGATACGCAGGTACGGCCATCCGATGTGACCAAGTTCCCCATTATCGACGCAATGCTGACCGTGAAACGTGAGAATTTCGTGCCCGACGCGCAGCGCGAGGCTGCTTATGTGGGCGATCTCGTCGAACTGTCCGGCGGTCGCTGCTTGCTTGAGCCTCGGACGTTGGCCAAGATCTTGGATGCGTTGAACATTTCCGGCCACGAGGTCGTTCTGGATGTCGCGCCGGCGCTTGGTTATTCGACCGCGGTTGCCGCGCGGATGGCGCAACTGGTGGTTGGTGTCGAGCAGGACGAGACCCTCGCCGAAGAGGCGCAATCTGTCCTGATGGAGGCGGATGTCGACAACGCCATCATCCATACCGGCCCGCTGGACCAGGGGGCCGCGGAACACGGGCCCTATGACGTGATCATGGTACAGGGCGGCGTGGTGCAGGTTCCCGACGCCTTGCTGGATCAGCTCAAGGAACATGGCCGCATCGCCTGCCTGTTCATGGATGGTGACCTTGGCACGGTTCGCATCGGGCGCAAGTCGGGTGGCAAAGTCAGCTGGCGGTATGCATTCAATGCCAGCGCACCGGTCCTGCCTGCCTTTGCTGCGGACAGTGTATTTTCGCTATAGTCCGGCAACAGTTTTCTCTGTCGCCTTGATAAGTTGAAAACAAAGACGCAAACTGCCTGCGAGGCAGTATTATTTTGATTTGAGAGGGAATGGGTATGCCTAGAATGACCCGAGGAAAGCTGGTCAAAGCGCTGGCGGTGACGGCTGGTCTGGCGTTGAGCACGCTTCCCGGGCGTCCGGCCTGGGCCGATAACCTGACGGACGCGTTCATCGGGGCCTACAATACCAGTGGCCTGCTCGAACAGAACCGCGCCCTGCTGCGTGCCGCGGACGAAGATGTGGCAATCGCACTGGCCGCGCTGCGTCCGGTGATCAACTGGGCGGTGGATATCAGCCAGCAATACACCAAGACGCGGTCGGGAACGAGCGTGGGGAGTGTCAATCCTGCGCGGTTCTTCACGGGTCTGACCCTGACGCAGCTGTTGTATGATGGCGGCGCTTCGGTTCTGGCCAAGCAATCGGCCCAGGAAACTGTCCTGTCGACCCGTCAGACCCTGCAGGAAATCGAACAGCAGGTCCTGTTCCGGGCCGCGACCGCCTATCTGAGCGTGTTGCTGCAGGAAGAGACCGTTCAAATCCGCCAGAACAACGTCAACCTTTCCGCCGAGGAATTGCGCGCGTCGCAAGACCGGTTCGAAGTGGGTGAGGTCACCCGCACCGACGTCGCCCTGTCCGAGTCGCAGCTGGCCAGTTCGCAGGCCGATCTGGCCGATGCGCGCGGTGACCTGAGCACGGCGCAGGCGGAATACGTGAATGCAGTCGGTAAACAGCCGGGCCGGACAGCGGGGCAGCCGAGCCTGCCGAACCTGCCGCGTTCGGTATCCGAGGCGATGTCGCTGGCGCAAAGAAACCACCCGTCGATCCTGTCGGCGCAACATCAGGTCCGTGCGCTGGATCTGGTTGTGCAACAGCAACGCGCGGCCCTGGGGCCGAATGTCAGCCTTGGCGCCAATGCTGGTGTCCGCGAGGATTTCGACGACGATGATTATCAGAATGACGCGGGCGTCTCGCTCAGCCTCAACCAGCCGATTTATGCCGGTGGCCGTCTGGCCGCCAATATCCGGCGCTCGATGGCGACGCGCGATGCTTCGCGGGCGAACCTGTTGAATGTCCAGAAAGACGTCACCCAGGGCGTGACCGATGCCTATGTCCGGTTCGAGACTGCGACCGCAAGCCTGCGCGCATCGACCGAACGTGTCCGTGCATCGCAAGTCGCCTTTGACGGGATCCGCGAAGAGGCCACACTGGGCGCGCGGACCACGCTGGATGTGCTGACCGCACAGCAAGACCTGCTGGATGCGCAATTGGCAGAAATCGCTTCGCGGACCGAACGTTCGCTGGCGGCCTATCAATTGTTGCAGGCGCAGGGCCTTTTGACAGCCGAACGTCTGGGGCTGGCGGTGCAGATTTACGACCCGACGCTTTATTACAACCTGGTCAAAAAAGCGCCGTCCCAGGTCAGCAAGCAAAGCCGCGATCTGGATCGGGTACTCAAAGCGTTGCGCCGGGACTAACCGGCGTTACTAGTTGTTGTGAGCTCGGCCTTGTTTGGCTACACTTAGCCCTAGGGCAAGAGCGGTAGAGAACAATGGCAGACAATGTAGCGAAAAAGGGTGTCGAAGACGTTCTGTCGTCGATCAGACGACTCGTCAGCGAGGAAGGCCGCATCCTTCCTGATCCGGTTCAACCGCCTGTGGCGCGCAAGCCAGGTAAGCTGGTTCTGACAGATGCGCTGAGGGTCGGAAAACAACCCAAGGATGAGCCTGCCCCATTGAACCCGGCTGAGATTCCGGCGCGCGCTATACCGCAAGACAACAAGGACGCGCCGGCGGCCAATGACCTGACGCGGCCTATGTTGCTGCGCAGCTGCGATATTGTTCAGCCTGGAAAGAAAGTCAAAGCGCCGGATGCGGCCGTTTCGGGGGGGGCTGATCAATCAGATGAAAACCCGGCCGATCTGGCCGGTAGTCTAAGCGCCAAGATCGAGGCGCTGGAAGAGGCGATTGCCCGAACCGAGGATCAGTGGGAACCGGATGGCGAAAGCGATGACGCCTATTCTGGCACGCCGACGGGCAACATGGACTGGAATACGGATACCGGGTTCGCCGCGTCTGCCTCAGGCGACCTGACCCCGGACGATGATCCCGAGGAGATCGAAGACGCCCGGCCCGAGACCGCCGAAACTGTTGAGACCGCGACTTTCACCCGTGGCAGCGCGGCGCGGGGCGGCGATGTTGTTCAGCATTCCACGCCCGAACTTCCTGCGGATGTGCGGGCTCTGGACCCTGACGCCCTGCAAGAGATGGTTGCCGAGATCGTACGGCAGGAACTGCAGGGTGCCTTGGGCGAACGTATCACGCGAAACGTCCGCAAGATGGTGCGCCGCGAAATCAATCGTGCATTGGCGGCGCAAGACCTCGACTAAAGATGTCAGCCGCCCTTTGGCGTCTGCGCAAGGGACAGAAGCAGGTCCAGATCCATGTGCTTTTCCAGGTGGGCGGCCAGCGCATCAAGCGTTCGTTCGACATCATCCTCGTAGGTGATGGATGAGGCGGCACCGAACTGGCGCAGGTAGCTGGCGCGAAACGGGTCGGACGAAAAGACACCATGCAGATAGCTGCCCCGTATTCGGCCATTTGCACTGGCCGCACCTTCGGGCCGGCCGTCGATTTCCAGCCAGGCCCGGTCGCAATCGGGGCCCTGGGTGCGTCCCATATGGATTTCGTAACCGGTAACAGGCTCCCCCCCCGGCAGGGCCGTCGCCTGTCGCTGCGTGACCTGTTTCTGCCCGTCCATTACGGTATCGACATCCAGCAACCCTAGCCCTTTTACCGCACCCGCGGCGCCGTCTACGCCCAGGGGGTCGGAAATGGATTGCCCCAGCATCTGATAGCCGCCGCACAGGCCCAGCACATGCCCACCGCGGCGCACATGCGCCTGAAGGTCGATATCCCACCCCTGCGCCCGGAAATACGCCAAGTCGCCGATCGTGGACTTGCTGCCCGGCAACAGGACCAAATCCGCGTCGCCGGGCAGGGCCTGACCGGAGGGGATGATTTCAACCGTCACGCCCGGCTCTGCCGAAAGCGGGTCGAGGTCGTCGAAATTCGCCATACGCTCAAGCTGAGGAACGGCGATCTTGCACGCGCCGCCGCGATGCGAGCGAATGTCCATCATGTCTTCGGCCGGAAGTTTCCACGCATCGTGAAACCAGGGCACAACCCCCAGGCAGGGCCAGCCCGTGCGGTTGGCAATATCGTCCCGACCTTCGTCAAACAGGCTCACATCCCCCTTGAACCGGTTGACGGCGAAGCCTCGGATCAGGGCCAGGTCGTCGTGGTCCAGAACCGCCTGCGTCCCGACAATCTGGGCGATGACGCCGCCCCGGTGGATGTCGCCGACCAGGATCACCGGAACGCCCGCGGCACTGGCGAACCCCATATTTGCGATGTCGCCCGGACGCAGGTTTGTTTCAGCAGGGCTGCCCGCGCCTTCGATCAGCACCAGGTCTGCATCGGCGCAGAGCCGGTCAAAGCTCTGTAGGGCGGCCGCCAGAAGATCGGCCTTGTTCTTGCGGTAATCGCCGGCTTGCATGGTTCCGGCCCTTTTGCCCTGCACGATGATCTGGGCACCTGTATCGGTTTCGGGCTTCAGCAGGATCGGGTTCATATCTGTATGGGCCGGACGTTGCGCCGCCCGCGCCTGAAGCGCCTGCGCGCGCCCGATCTCGCCCCCGTTTTCCGTTACGGCGGCGTTGTTTGACATGTTCTGCGGTTTGAACGGGGCAACATTCAGGCCACGACGTGTATAGGCACGCGCCAGACCGGCCACCAAGACTGACTTGCCGACATTGCTGCCGGTGCCCTGAATCATAATTGACCGTACCATGGCCCGCCTCCTGTATCGCCGTGCAGATGACCTGAAATCGTGACAAAGGGGAAGCCCCGGCAAGCGGCGGCTGCGTAACTTTTGTGGCCGCGTCGCGTCTGCGGTCCGGGGGGCGCACGCCAACCCTGGCCATAGAACAAAGAAAAACGCGCCCCGAGTGAGGAGGCGCGTTTTTTCAGTAATTGCAGCGATAGATCAGGCGGCTTCGGCCTGCTGTGCTGCGTTGCGACGTTCGCTTTCCTCGCGCGACAGCGCGACAGAGGTCCGTACACCGCGGCCAACGAATTCCATCAGCCCGCCTACGACGCGTTCATTCGGATCAATACCCGCACAGGACAACACTTCGCGCCCATCACGCGAGCGGGCCCAACGGGCGATCTGTTCAGGACCATTGCCGTATTTTTTGTCGTCGGCGATGGCGTCATCCAGAGCAGCCAGTACGACGGCCGCGAAAAGTTTCCGAGCACGATTGCCTTGCTCATTGTTAAAGGCTGTGCCGTCAACGAAATCTTTCATCTCGTCTTCCTTGTTGTTCTTGCTCTTGTAATTTTCGGCGTGACGGCCCTTATGACCTATTCGCCGCGATTCGGATACACCTAATTTGCATATCTGCCCTGCGTTCCTTGCATGGCTTTTGCGCGTGCAACACAAGGTTTCGTTGTCTTGTCAGGCGTGATCCCGCCAGATATAGGGGCGGCAACTGACGCATCAACCGTTTGTGAAGGATTTAAGTCATGCCCAAGATAAATGGGAACGAAATTCGCCCCGGCAATGTGCTTGAGCATAACGACGGGTTGTGGGCAGCGGTCAAGGTCGACCATGTCAAGCCGGGCAAGGGGGGTGCGTTTGCCCAGGTCGAATTGCGCAACCTGCGCAACGGGTCCAAGTTGAATGAACGTTTCCGTTCGGCGGACAAGGTCGAACGGGTCCGCCTTGAACAGAAAGATCAGCAATTCCTGTACGAATCCGACGGAATGCTGGTTTTCATGGATTCCGAGACCTATGAGCAGATCGAATTGCCTGCGGAGCTGCTGGGCGACCGTCGCCCGTTCTTGCAGGATGGGATGACAATCGTGGTGGAATTCTATGAAAGCGAGGCACTGAATGCGACCCTGCCGCAAAAGGTCACCTGCAAGATCGTGGAAACTGAACCGGTCGTAAAAGGCCAGACCGCGGCAAACTCGTTCAAACCCGCGATCCTGGATAACGGGGTAAAGGTCATGGTGCCGCCTTTCATCGGTCAGGACGAGATGATCATCGTGAACACGGAATCCATGGAATATTCCGAACGCGCCTAAGCCTTGGCCAAGCATCGTTTCCGACCAAAGACCGCGACGGCACGCGCCGCGCGGTCTTTATTGTTTCTTGGCCCTAGGGTCTGGCCTGCCGGTATTTCTCGCGGTCCGGGCCGAACAGTTCCTGTAGCAGTTCGTATTTGATACGGTTCGCGCTGACCTGCCTGTAAAAGGAAATAAGAAACGATGTCGGGCCCTGTAACCGGCTTAGGCCGCTGGTCGCGGCGACCACGGTGCCGATATCGGTATCGCCTTTCAGGACAAGCCAGCCGCCCAGCATCAAAACCCCGACGGTTCCCGCCCCGTTGATGACGCTCAAAAGAAACTTGGTCGACAGTTTCCACAGGAACATGCTGCGCCGGGTTTCATAGATGGCGTCGAACTGGTCATGCACGTCCTGGGTGACCTCTTCGATCTTGTCCACCGTCAGGTGATCGGTCGCGCTGCGCAGGATGCGAACCCGCTCGGCGACATATACATTTACCTTTCGTTGCGACGCCAGAACGATGATGATCTGCGGGACGATCATCGAAAGGGCAATAATGCCCAGCCCGGGCTGGGTCGACGAGATGTAGCCGATCACGCTGATCAGCGTGCCAATCTGGACAACCGGATCGGAAAACGCACCACCCGCGAATTTGCCAAGCTCTTCGGCCTCGGCGGATATGGCGGTGGTCATGGTCCCCTTGCGCAAGTCCTCTCCAGTTTCGTCCACGTCGATCGCCCTGGCCAACAGTCGTTGGCGGATCAGGCGGATGACGTCTTCGCCCAATGTGCCGGCGCGAAACCCCAAAACCCATTTCAAAGCAAGGCTAAGAACGATGACGCCCATCATCCCCGCGCACAGCAAGATCAGCCGGCCTTCGTCAACATTCTTTTCCGTCAGGTGATTTACGATATCGCGCTGAAATTCCAACGGCGCCGCTGCCAGGGCCGCCACGGCCAGAGACAGCAGGATCAAGAAGATCTGGCGCCCAGAACTGACGCGCCAGATCGCGGCATAAAGCTGAAGCATTGGTTTTTCCGATCAGTCAGACCTGTGAGCAGTCATATCCTGCGCGACAAGACGGGCAAACTGACCTGCCAGTATAGAATAGAACCAGTGCCGCAACTGCAACAGCCTGCCCAGGTCAGGGCAGCAGTCCAATCACCGCGTCGCCGGCGCGCATATCCTCGCCCGCCCGGTCAAGCCGAAGATAGGCAATGGCGCGGTCGCCAGAGCGTGTGAACAGCGTGCCCGCGGGCTTGCCGCCGGACTGAATCTCGGCTCCGGTGTCCGCCGGGCCATCAACGGATACGCGCCGCAACCCTTTGCGCAGTTCGGTCTTGTGTTTCATGCGGGCCGTGACCTCCTGGCCGACATAGCACCCTTTGCGGAAATCCACGCCGTTCAGGGCTTCGAACCCGCATTCCAGGATATAGCTGTCGGGTGTCAGCTCGATGCCGGTTTCCGGAATGCAGTGGCGTACACGGATCGCATCCCAGTCCGATCCGTCGTCGCTTTCGGCTGCGGTCGAATAGGCCCGCCACCCCATTTCGGGATGACGCGGATCGGGCAGGGCGCCCATCGGGGCCGGGCCGGTTCCACGCTGGACCTGCAGGTCCGTTGAATTGATCGCCAGGTTGGCGCGCAGCTTGTACATGCCAAGACGCTTTGCCAAGCCATCGGCCAGTTCTTCGGCAACATCTACAAGCACCGCGCCTGCGTCCCGTTTCAGGAAAAAATCGGCCAGGTATTTGCCTTGTGGTGTCAGCAGGGCGGTATAGACCAGCCCATCCTGCAGCCCGGCAATATCGTTGGTCACCAAGCTTTGCAAAAAACTTTCGGTGTCAGGACCGGTCAGGCTCAGTACACGGCGGGTGGGCATGGGCGGGTCCTCGTCAAATCCTCTGGCCTCGTGATATAGGAGTTCTGACAGCCATGGCCAGAGGGTATCGGATATGCCAGCCCCGATAAGTATTATCATTCCAACCCTGAACGCAGAGGCCGAGCTGTCGCGCAGCCTGCCGGTGTTGATGGAAGGTCTGCAAGCCGGTCTGATCCGCGAACTGATCATAACCGATGGCGGGTCGACGGATCACACCTTGGAAATTGCCGAGGAGGCCGGGGCCGAGATCGTATCGGGCCCCGCGTCGCGCGGCGGGCAATTGCGGCGGGGATGCGCCGCTGCCAAGGGGGAATGGTTACTGGTTCTGCATGCGGATACGGCGTTGCAGGACGGTTGGACCGAACCGGTTGCCGAGCATCTGACAAGCGGGCGGCCAGCGGTGTTCCGGCTTGCGTTCCGCGCCAAGGGCGGCTGGCCCGCCTGGGTTGCGGGCTGGGCCAACCTGCGCACCCGGCTGTTCGGCCTGCCCTATGGCGACCAGGGGCTGTTCGTGCCGCGCAAGATCTACCAGGCGGCGGGCGGCTTTCCCGATCAGCCCCTGATGGAGGACGTCGCCCTGATCCGTGCCCTGCCGCGCGCCGTACTTTTGAACGCGCAGGCGGTCACGAGTGCCGAGCGGTATGATCGACAGGGCTGGTTTCGGCGTGGGGCGCGGAACCTGTGGACTCTGGCGCGCTATTACTTTGGGGCAGATCCAGAGCGGCTGGCGCAGTCCTACCGGCGCTGAAGCTGCCGCACAGCTCGACCACGGATTTGCCCAGGCGGAACGGCGCGGCAAAGCTGACAAGGCACAGGGCGATGATCTGAAGGCCAAGGATATGGGCATTGGCCTGCAGGTATTCCCATTCATCCTTCAATTTGCCGACCTGTTCGATCAGGTCATCATAGCTTTGTGCCAGGATGACGTAATCCCCGGCAATGGCGGGGACCTTGCGGCGCATATTGTCGATGGCGGCCTGCGTGCGTTCATCCACCGAGGTGAAAACAAGGAACTGTTCAATATCGAACGCATCGGCCTTTGATGCCTTTTCCCGCATGTCCTGCGCATCGGACCCGGCTTGCGCACCGACCAGGAATTGCAGACCCTGCAACGGGGCCACCTCGTCCGTTACGGCAATGAACAAGGGAAGGTCGGCATTGCTGGCGGTCGAGGCTGACAGAAACTCGACCTTGTCGCACAGCACCCTGATGTCGCTGTCATAGGCAGGGTCACAGAACCGCAACCGGAACCGCGCGGCGTCCCGGTCAAAGGCTTGCGTCGCCGCATAGGCCACGTCAATCTGCCGGTCCAGCCGCGAACTGTCCGCGGTATAGAGACCGGCCAGAACCGCGACCAGCGCGCCCAGACCGCCCAGAACGACCCAGACCAGGTCCGCAAGTTTCCACGCCCGGTGACCTGCGGGTTTGCGAAACAGGAACGCGGTGCCGACCGAGCCGAACACAAAGAACAGGATCAGCAAGGGCAGCTGATTTTCCGCAATGAAACTCATGGGGCCGAGTGTAAGACCTGCGCAGGGTCTGGCAACACTCCTCACGCGCAGTTGTTGGCAAGCCTGGCGGTTGGGGCATTCGGCTGTTCAGCGCAAACCGGCAACGCCGATATGAAATCAACGCAGCTTGGATGCAGGCCCGCCCAAGGCTGCGCGCGGCAAGAGAGCTTCCCCTGCCGCCCGAAATGCCCTGTGCCGTCAGTAATTGCCGATCGTGCCGCGCCCGTCCGGTGTCATCCGGTAGCAGGTCGTCCGGCTGAGCGGCAAAAGCGTGTCTGCGGTATCCAGGGCCACGCCTACGGGGCAGGCCGGAATATTCACGTAACGATAACCCTTGTCGGCCATGCATTGCCCAAAGACGCGTTGTCGCAGACCTGCATTGGTGTCGGTCGTCGTGACCTGCCCGCCAAAGGTCTGCCCGCCGGTGGTATTGCAGAAGGTCTGGGTGCCGATCTGGTTGCAATAGGTCTGGGTGGGGGATGAAATCACGGGCGTCGTGCTGACGACCTGGTTTGCCGGAACCTGCTGCGCTGCGAAGACCTGGCAATTCGTCTGGTCGCGCTGAACGACCGCGGGCGTCGTTCCGGCCTTGTAGGCAAAGTTCTGCAGCGGCAATCCGGCCTTGTAGCGATCATATTGCGTTTGGGTCATGCACCCGGCCAGCGCCGAGGCCAGAGCGAACGCAATAATAAGATGTCTTTTGTTCACAACGGTTTCCTTTAAAGGTCTTGCCTGAACGTCCCAAAGAGGGACCGGTTTTCGGGAATTGTAAACATGTGAAGTTTGTTGAAATTATGGAAACGCTGCACTGATTTTAAGAGTAATTGGGTAAGTGTTCGGGGGGGCAGCGCAGGTCGGTTGGATTGGGGAACGGCGGCAAGTTGCTCTGTTCCGGCAGGGGAACCAAACTTTGGCCCGGCCCGCCGCGTTTTGCCGAGGGAGATTCTGCTTTTTGGCGGCGTCGACGAGGGTTGCGGCAGGCTGGGATGGCTGAGGTACTCTCAGAAAGCCTGCCAACTTTGCACCAGAGTACCAATGATCTTCGGGTTACGAAGCGCGAAGATTGAGGCTACTAAGACTAGTAAATACTCTAAAATAAAGTTTCGCAAACCAGTGACGATATCCACCAATGTTGCGACAAAGTTTTCAATCTTGTCGCGCTTTTCGCTTTCAGTAATATGCTGATATTCCCATTCGTCTAAGTGCTCGTATGGATTGTCGTAGTCAAACGAAGGATCCCCGTACAGTTGCTGGTCGATTCTTGTAATGACAGCCATTGAACGGGTATTCCAACGTTCGTTAATCCGTTTAAGCAACACGGACATTGCCTCGACAATGGCTACAAGACTATGCAGAGAGAAGATTGCCAACAGAAAGACAGTGACGAGTTGTCCGAAAGATATCAGATCGGATTGCACGACGGCGATGCTCAATCCAAAGATCGAAACCTGATCGCTCAATAGCTCAGCATTGGCAATTGCAAAGGTAAAGGCTACTGAGAAATACAGCGATTTTCGTGTTTTTTTAAGGTTCTCATGCTCTGTGACAGAAGCTAGGGGCAAAATTAGTGTTCTTTTTTCATAGGTCTATCGAACTCAGTGGCCATTAAACATCCAACTCCTCCACAAACCGCGCGTTCTCTTGGATGTACTGGAACCGCAGTTCGGGCTTCTTGCCCATCAGGCGTTCGACCAGGTCGCCGGTTTCGCCGGGTTCGTCCTCATCTATGGTGACACGGATCAGTTTGCGGGATTTAGGGTCCATTGTGGTCTCTTTCAGGTCCTTGGCGTCCATTTCGCCCAGACCCTTGAAGCGCGAGACGTCGATCTTGCCTTTGCCGCCCAGCCCCTTGGCCAGCCATTCGTCGCGCTCGGCCTCGTCCAGGCAATAGACGCGCTTTGCCCCCTGGGTCAGGCGATAGAGCGGCGGGCAGGCCAGGTACAAGTGGCCCGCGTCGATCATCGGTCGCATCTGGGTAAAGAAGAACGTCATCAGCAACGAGGCGATATGCGCCCCGTCCACATCGGCGTCGGTCATGATGATGATCTTGTCATAACGCAGGTCGTCGACGTTGAACTTGGTGCCAAGGCCCACACCCAGCGCCTGGGTCAGGTCGTTGATCTCGGCATTGGTGCCCAGTTTCGAACTGGCCGCGCCCAGCACGTTCAGGATCTTGCCGCGCAGGGGCAGCAGAGCCTGTGTTTTGCGGTCACGGCCCATCTTGGCCGAACCTCCGGCCGAGTCGCCCTCGACGATGAACAGCTCGGTGCCTTCGCGATTGGTGGCAGAGCAATCCACCAGCTTGCCCGGCAGGCGCAGTTTCTTGGTGGCTGACTTGCGGGCGGTTTCCTTTTCCTGGCGGCGGCGCAGGCGTTCTTCGGCCCGCAGAACCAGAAAGTCGAGAATGGCCCCGGCGGATTTCGTGTCGGCGGCCAGCCAGTTGTCGAAATGGTCACGAACGGCGTTTTCGACCAGCCGCTGCGCCTCGACCGTGGCAAGGCGGTCCTTGGTCTGGCCCACGAATTCCGGCTCGCGGATGAAACACGAGACCAAGGCACAGCCGCCGGTGATCAGATCGTCGCGGGTGATCTGCCCAGCCTTCTTGTTGTTGATCAACTCGCCATAGGCCTTGATCCCCTTGAGGATCGCGGCCCAGAACCCCGCCACATGGGTGCCGCCTTCAGGCGTGGGAACGGTGTTACAATAGGACTGGATGAAGCCATCGCGCGAGGGCGTCCAGTTGATCGCCCATTCGACCTTGCCTGGTGTGTTGAATTTTTCCTGAAAATCCACGGTGCCGGCAAAGGGCTGTTCGGCATAGGTCGACGATCCGTTCATCGTTTCCTTGAGGTAGTCGGACAGGCCGCCGGGGAAATGGAACGTCGCCTCGGTCGGGGTCTCGCCGTCGTCGATGGCGGTTTTCCAGCGAATCTCGACGCCCGAGAACAGGTAGGCCTTGGAGCGGATGGATTTGAACAGCCGCGCGGGTTTGAACTTGTGGTGGCCAAAGATGTCGGCGTCGGCATGGAATGTCACCGTGGTGCCACGCCGGTTGGGGGCGGCGCCGATCTTTTCCACGGGGCCCTGCGGAACCCCACGCGAAAAGCGTTGTTCAAAAAGCTGCTTGTCGCGCGCCACCTGTACGACCATCGAATCCGACAGGGCGTTCACCACGGATGCGCCCACACCGTGCAGGCCGCCCGAGGTCTGGTACGCTTTGCCCGAGAACTTGCCGCCCGCGTGCAGGGTGCACAGGATCACCTCAAGCGCCGACTTGTCAGGGAATTTCGGATGCGGGTCGATCGGAATGCCGCGCCCGTTGTCCCGTACGGTCAGGGCGTAATCTTCATGCAGTTCAACCTCGATCCGGTTGGCATGGCCTGCGACCGCCTCGTCCATCGAGTTGTCGAGGATTTCGGCAACCATGTGATGAAGCGCGCGTTCATCCGTGCCGCCGATATACATGCCGGGGCGTTTGCGAACCGGTTCCAGGCCTTCAAGCACCTCGATCGAGGAGGCGTCATAGGTTGCGGTGGCGCTGGGCGTCAACAGGTCGTCGGGCATGGGGTCTGCTCTTGTTCTTGGGTTTGCCCCATTATGGCAGGTGATGTGTGTCGGGGGAAGAGGGGCGCGAAGTGTTGTGGAAAACTCGCGCCGTCGGGGATTGCAATTTCAGGGCGACGCGGGTCCTGTTGTACGGGGTGCAGGGAGGCAGGGCATGAGCTGGATCAGAACCATTTCATTCGACGAGGCCACGGGCCGTTTGCGGGCGTTGTATGAGCGTGTCGCGGGGCCCGGTGGGAATGTGGACAACATCATGATGGCCCATGGGCTGCGCCCGCATTCGATGGAAGGGCATATGGCGATCTACAAGGCGGTGCTCCATCATTCGGGCAACAAAGTGCCCAGGTGGTTTCTGGAGGTCCTTGGCGTGTGGGTGAGTTCGCTCAACGGTTGCAGCTATTGCGTCGAACATCACTTTGCGGGTCTGCAACGGCTGTTGAAGGATTCAGAGCGAGCGGACGCGATCCGAAGCGCCATCGCGGCAGGCGAACCCGGGGCGGGCCCTTTGTCCGAAGCGCAGGTCGTGGCGATGCGCTATGCGCGCAAGCTGACCCAAGCTCCGGCGCAGATGGAAGAACAGGACGTTGCCGCGCTGAGGCAGTCCGGGTGGGATGATGGCGAGATTCTGGAGATCAACCAGGTTTGCGCCTATTTCGCCTATGCCAACAGAACGGTTCTGGGGCTTGGGTGTTCGACGCAAGGCGATGTGCTTGGCTTGTCGCCGAACAATGCGGCCAACACCGACGATTGGGGCCATCGCTAGGCGGATAGAGGCGAGGGGCCAGCCCCTCGCGCTCCCCGGGATATTTTTGGCCAGATGAAGAGGCGGATCAGCTTGATCTGGCCCAGGTGAGGATCGCGCGTGCGACGTCCTGCGGTTTCTGGTGGTGCAGCCAGTGGTCGGTGCCCGGAATCGTGATGCGGGTGAGGTCGGGGGCAAAGGTTTCAAGGCCCTCGGTCGATTCGGGAAGGAGCGCGCGATCATCAGGCCCCCACAGCAGAAGATGCGGGCAGTGGATGCGCAACCGGTCTGTTGGCAGTTTGGGAAGGTCGGTGCGGGGTTTGCCGGGCTCGGCGACAACCAGCGGCGAGGCGCGATACCAGTTCAGCATTGCCTCGAGGCGTCCCGGACGGGCCCATTCGGTACGGTAGAGCGCAAGGCGGTCGTCGGTCAGCCAGTCAAACCCCATACCGTGGCGGAAAAAACGTTCGAGGCGGTGAAAGTTATCGGCTGAAAAATGATCGGCCGCATCGGGCGCGCGCAGTGCGTTGATGTATTGCGACGCTTTGGATTGGGCCGTGCCCGCGGCCATTGCGCGTTGGAACGGCACCGGGTGGACACCGTTTGCCACGATCAGGCGCGTGACGAGTTCTGGCCGGGACATGGCCAGCCCATAGGCAACCGAAGCGCCCCAATCGTGGCCCAGCACCCATGCGCGCGACCCGTATGTTTCGATCAGGGCCGCCATGTCGGAGACCAGGTTTGAAAGCCTGTAACAAGAGGTGCCTTTGGGTGCCCAGCTTTGACCGTATCCGCGCTGATCCGGGGCAATGCAATGAAACGCGTGTTCCAGAAACGGAGCCAGGTCGCTCCAACCTCCGCTGTATTCCGGGAAGCCGTGCAGCATCAACAACAGGGGTTTGTCGCGGTTGCCCCAGCTTTGCAGGAAGAAACGGTTGCCATTCAGGGATGTGAATTGTGTGTCCATGTCAGACCTTTTGTGACGGCTGATCAGTCGCGGCCCTGCGGCCGGGATTGGCCTGTTCTTTTGATGCGCATCAAAGCAGAAATTGCAAGTTTCCGGTAGCCTTTGCCGCGGTTATCACGAGAAAGGACTGGCGCATGGACGCAGCGACCCTGGTTGAAGGAAAAGCACCAGACAATGGTGCACCACGCGTGGCAACGACAGAGGCGGCGTTGCCGAGCCCGGAGAAAATCCGGCAAGCCTTCGAGAGCGGGAAATACCCCTATGGCCGCAAGCTTGCGCGCGCGACCTATGAGGCGCAGAAGGCCTTGTTGCAGGCCGAACTGCTGAAGGTGCAATTATGGGCACAGGAAACCGGGCAGCGTTTCGTTTTGCTGTTCGAGGGGCGCGATGCGGCCGGCAAGGGCGGAACCATCAAGCGGTTCATGGAGCATCTCAACCCGCGGCAGGCGCGGGTGGTGGCGCTGAACAAGCCAACCTGGGAAGAAAAAGGCCAGTGGTATTATCAGCGGTATATCCAGGAACTGCCGACGGTCGGCGAAATGGTGTTCTATGACCGGTCCTGGTACAACCGTGCCGGTGTCGAGCGCGTCATGGGGTTTTGTTCGCCCAATGAATATCTTGAATTCATGCGGCAGACGCCTGAGTTGGAGCGTATGCTGGTCCGGTCGGGGATTCAGCTGTACAAGTATTGGTTTTCCGTAACGCGTGCCGAACAGCAACGGCGGTTCAAGAGCCGCGAGACCGATCCATTAAAACAGTGGAAGCTGTCACCGGTTGACAAGGCGAGCCTTGACAAGTGGGATGACTATACCGAGGCGAAAGAGGCGATGTTCTTTCATACCGATACCGCTGATGCGCCGTGGACCATTGTGAAATCGAACGACAAGAAACGGGCGCGTTTGAACTGCATGCGCCATTTCCTGGCATCCCTTGACTACCCCGACAAGGATCACGCAGTTGTCGGACGCCCCGATCCGCTGATCGTGGGCCAGGCGCATCACGTGATTCACCGGTCCGATCACATTCTGGGGACGGCGCTTCATCCGGATACGCGCGTGGGGTGAACGCCGGGATGTGCGGTTTTGCTTGTCGGCACCGCCTGACGCGTCAATCGACATGTAAGTCTCAAGGTGAAATTTCGTGATCGCCTCTTGCCCCGGAACCGGGCGCCGAATATTGCTGGCGGATGGGCGAGGCGATGACATATCGGGGCCATTTCCGGGCCATAACCGTGCTGGGTCTTCCATTGATCGGGGGGCATCTGGCGCAATTTGCGATTGGCCTGACCGATACCGTCATGCTGGGCTGGTACGGGGTCGAAGCCTTGGCGGCGGTAACCCTGGCGGGCAGCTATTTCTTTGTCCTGTTTCTGTTCGGCGCCGGATTTGGCTGGGCCGTCATGCCGATGGTTGCGACGGCTGCGGCCGAGGAGAATGAGACCAGTATCCGTCGCTCTACGCGGATGGGCTTGTGGTTGTCTCTGCTTTACGCCGCTCTGGTGATGCCGCTGCTGTGGTGGGCCTATCCGGTTCTGATCCTCTTGAAACAAGAGCCAGAGGTGGCGCGGACGGCAGCGCAATACTTGCGTGTGGCGGGGTGGGGATTGTTTCCGGCGCTTTTGGTGATGGTGCTCAAATCCTATCTGGCGGCCCTGGAAAGAACCCAGATCGTGCTGTGGATCACGGTTGCTGCCGCGGTGGTAAACGGGATCACGAACTTTGCGCTGATCTTTGGCAATTGGGGCGCGCCCGAGCTTGGCGTGATTGGCGCGGCTATCGCGTCGGTCGTGACGCAGATCGTGTCGCTGGGTGCGGTGGTGGTCTATGCGGTGCGATCGCTGCCGGAACACAGCCTGTTCCAAAGGTTTTGGCGCCCCGACTGGGAGATGTTCCTGAACGTATTGCGCCTTGGCGTCCCCATCGGGCTGACAACGCTGGCCGAGGTCAGCATGTTTGCAACATCGGCCGTCATGATGGGGTGGTTGGGGCCGGTTCCGCTTGCCGCGCATGGCATTGCGCTGAACCTGGCGTCGGCCACGTTCATGGTTCACCTGGGGTTGTCGAACGTGGCGACGATCCGGGCGGGCAATGCGATGGGGCGACGTGACGGGGCACATCTTGAGAAAGGGGCCATTGCGATCACCGCGATGTCCCTGATCATGTCGGCGCTGACGATTATTCTGTTCCTGACCTGCGCCGAGCCGCTTATTTCGCTGTTCATGGAACCGGACGATCCGCAGCGGCCCGCGATCCTGGCGATCGGCGTGGGGTTGCTTGCCATGGCCGCGCTGTTTCAACTGGTGGACGGCGCGCAAGTGATCGCCTTGGGTCTGTTGCGCGGGTTGCAGGACGCCAAGGTACCGATGGTCATGGCCGCACTCAGCTATTGGGTCGTGGGTATCCCGGCCTCGTATTATTTCGGCTTCCCCCAGGGGCTGGGCGGGATTGGCGTCTGGTTAGGGCTGGTGCTGGGCCTGGCCTGTGCCGCGGTCATGTTGATGGCGCGGTTCTGGTTGCGCTCGGTGCGGGCGCTGAATGCCCCTGCACAATAGCTTAGTCCTTGTTGCCGGACCGGTCGGATTTCTTGCGCACCAGAACCGAGCGCAGGTCATGCATTGCCATCAGCAGCCTGTCCGTGACCTGTTCAAGCTGGTCGGCGGTTGCCTTTGACTGGGCCCATTGTGTCGTCAGGTTCAGGTAATCGACGGCGCGATGAATATCGTCCATATCCCGCTGGGCCAGGATTGACCTGCGTTCGGTCATCCAATTGGCGATCTCGGCCTTGTCCGTGTCGGTCAGGATGTGCTGCCCGTGCGGTTTGACATCGCCATTGCGAATGTTGACGACCGCGATTTGGTCCAGTTCGATGCGTTGCTGCCGGTTTTCGGTGTCGATCTTGAACACCGCTGCCCCGTTTTCGCGTACACGGAAATAGTATTGGGGCAGGGGTGTAGACATGGTTTAACTCCGGCTCAGGTCAGGGCTGCACAGAAACGCTGTATGCGGTCGCAGGCCTCGGTCAGCGCCTCGTCAGAGGTCGCATAGCTGACCCGGAAGTTCGGCGATAGACCAAAGGCGGCACCAAACACTACGGCGACATTGGCCTCTTCCAACAGGGCCGTGGCAAAGGCCTCGTCATCGGTAATCACCGTGCCTGCGGGTGTTGTCTTGCCGATCAGGCCCGCGATGGACGGATAGACATAGAACGCGCCTTCGGGTGTCGGGCAGGTAATCCCCTCGACCTGATTGAGCTTGGCGACCACCAGATCCCGGCGCCGTTTGAAAATCGCGTTGTTGGGCGCCAGGAAATCCTGCGTGCCGTTCAACGCCTCAACCGCCGCCCATTGACTGACCGAGCACGGGTTCGACGTGGATTGCGACTGAACCTTGCGCATGGCTGCGATCAGTTCAACCGGCCCGGCCGCATAGCCGATGCGCCAACCTGTCATTGCATAGGCCTTGGATACGCCGTTGCAGGTTAGCGTGCGCCCGTACAGACCGGGCTCGATCTGCGCCGGGGTGCAGAAATCAAACCCGTCATATCCAAGATGTTCATACATATCGTCCGTCATGACCCAGACATGCGGGTGACGCATCAGGACGTCGGTCAGCGGGTTGAGTTCATCGGCGTTGTATCCAGCGCCCGTCGGATTCGATGGCGAATTGAAGATGAACCACTTGGTGTTCGGTGTGATCGCTGCCTCAAGCTGTTCTGCCGTCAGCTTGAAGCTGTTCTCCAGCGTGGTTTCAACGACAACGGGCGTACCACCGGCCAGCAGAACCATGTCGGGGTAGCTGACCCAATAGGGCGCGGGGATAATCACCTCGTCGCCTTCGTTGAGGGTCGCCATCAAGGCGTTATACAGGGTTTGCTTGCCGCCGGTTCCCACCGACACCTGGGCCGGGGTGTATTCCAGCCCATTGTCGCGGCTGAGCTTTGCACACACGGCTTGCTTGAGTTCGGGGATGCCGTCGGGGGCGGTATATTTGGTCTTGCCGGCTGCTATAGCCGCCACAGCAGCGTCCTTGATGTTTTGTGGCGTGTCAAAGTCGGGCTCACCCGCGCTTAGCCCGATGACATCGCGCCCGGCGGCTTTCAACTCGGCTGCCTTGGCTGTCATTGCGATGGTCGGAGAAGGTTTGACGCGCGACAGTGTCGCAGACAGAAAACTCATGAGCAGCCTCGGTTTGTATGTTTCGCCTGTCTGTCATAGGGTGCGCCCGAATGACGATCAAGCGCAATGAAAAACCAGAGTTGGAGACCCAGATGACCGACGAAACCGACTGGTACGGACCTGATGCAGCCACTTTCGGGGACCGTCTGGCCGGGGCGCGCGAAGCCGCCGGTATGACCCAGTCACAACTGGCCCGTCGGTTGGGCGTCAAGAAGGCCACGATTGTCGCCTGGGAAAACGACCTGTCGGAACCAAGAGCCAACCGATTGTCGATGATGGCGGGCATGATCAATGTCTCGATCATGTGGTTGCTGACCGGGGAAGGCGAAGGCATGGACGGCCCTGTCGACGACAGCGAAGGCGGGTTGGAACTGGCCGGTGCGGTTGCCGAACTGCGCGCCATCCGGGGCGAGATCAGAGCCAGCGCCGAACGCGCAGCGCGGCTTGAAAAGAAACTGCGGCTGATGCTGGAGCAGGGGCAATGAGCGAGCCTCGGGACGTCCGCATAAAGCGCATGAAAATGCGCGCGATGCGCCGCGGGATCAAGGAAATGGATCTGATCCTGTCGACCTATGCCGACCGCAACCTGGCCGCGATGGACCAATCCGGGTTGGACCAATTCGATGCCCTGCTGCACGAGAATGATCAGGATCTGTATCAATGGGTGACCGGTCAGGTCGCACCGCCCGGCGCCTTTGCCGCGCTGATCGAAGACATCGCACAGACCTTCCAGAAATAAAGTCGCATACGATTTAACCGATTTTTCGGGATTTCGCGCCATGTTGCCCCGAACAGCGCGATTAATTCGGAGGATCGGATGAGTATGGAAATGCAGGTCTCCGCGCCCGGAACCAGGGGTTTCATGACCAGCTATCTTGAGGCGCTTGCGCTGGTGGAACGATTGCACCGCCTGCTGCTGGACGTCATCAAGGATGAATTTGAACGCGTTGGTGTTCTGGAAATCAACGCCGTGCAGGCCTTGTTGCTGTTCAATATCGGCGATCATGAGGTAACCGCAGGCGAGTTGAAAAGCCGCGGTTATTACCAGGGCAGCAATGTCAGCTACAACCTCAAGAAACTGGTCGAAATGGGGTATATGCACCACCAGCGATGCGAGATCGACCGGCGATCGGTCCGCGTGCGGCTGACACCGCGCGGGCGCGAGATCCGGGACATCGTTGCAGACCTGTTTTCTCGTCACGCCGAAGGGCTGCAAAGCCGGGGTGTTATCGGCGCTGAAGGGATCGAGGAGATTACGGGATCGCTGCGCCGGGTCGAACGGTATTGGACGGATCAGATCCGCTATATCTACTGACGCCTGCGTTGAGGCGTATTAGGCGCGCCTGACCACCGCACGGGCATGTAACTGCGCGGGTTATGGCGTGGGTGTTGCGGAAAGGGCCCCGATTTCCAGTCCCTTCAACTCGCGTTCAAGCTTGCGGCGCATGGCGCGCTCGAAATCGTCGAAGCCGTTCGCCACTTCCAAAAAGGCGCCAGGCCCATGCAGCACGTTGTTCTGGAAAAACGGGATCAGGTACAACTCGCCCTCGAAATCCGCCGCGTTGATCACCAGGCCGTTGACCACGATGCGATCAAAGGCGAAATGCCGGTACGCCGTCTGCGGGCCGTACCCGTCATTGTTGCTTCCGTCGCCTGAGATGTCGATGGTCTGGAACAGGCAGCGCGGCGCCCGTTCCATGTGAATTGCCCCAAAGGCCAGCGCATGACCCATCGCCGTGGGGTGCGAATAATCCGACCGCCGGGACAGGCCGATCTGTTCGGCAGCGGCAAAAAGGGTCGCCGGACTGTCGATCAGGACCCAATCCAGCAATACCGCCTGGTTGAACCGCCCGCTCCATTCGTAGGCAGACAGGGCGACTGGCATGGCAGAAGAAAAGAACGCGTCCTGAACCTCTGGCGCGCGCAGCGCCGCAGCAAGGCCCTGGCGCTGAAGCGCGTCTTCGGTCGGGTCAACCGAAGTCGAGATATCCATGGCCAGCGCCAGCGCAAGCCGACAGGTCTCGGCGGCCTGAAGCGGGCTGACCAACATGGCCAGCCCCGCAGATATCAGCCAGCGGATCACCAGTGACCGGTATTGCCCATGCTGGCCCAGGGTTCGGCGGGCTCCAGCGCGTCACCGTTTTGCAGCAATTCGACCGAGATATTGTCAGGCGACCGGACAAACGCCATGCGACCATCCCGCGGCGGGCGGTTGATCACGACGCCATTATCCTGCAGGTGCTGGCACATCTCGTAGATATTATCGACGCCATAGGCGAGGTGACCGAAATGGCGGCTGTCCGAGGGAAGCGCGTCGTCGCCATCCCAATTATGCGTCAGTTCGATCGGCGCGTCTTCTTGTCCCGGGGGCGCCATGAAGATCAACGAAAAGCGTCCCGCTTCACTGTCGATCCGCCGGGTCTCTTTCAGACCCAGCAGTTCATAAAATGCCATGGATTTTTCCAGGTCCTTTACGCGAACCATGGTATGCAAATAGGTCAGGGCCATCTTGGCGTTCCTTTGCTTGTCGAGGATTTCATGCACCTTAATGCGCCGCTCCGTGATGTCGAGAGTGCCGCGCGGGACAATCGGTAACGAGATCGCGTCAATTCGCACCAACACCCCCGATATCGCGGTTCCGGTGCTGTGAATGTCGATATATAGTGGCAGGCGACTCACTGCACGAGAGGAGAAATTCATGCCGCTGTCATCCGACCAACTGGCCGAGATCGAGGCGCAGCGCGCGCAGTCGCATCCGACACACCGCGTCGTCGCAGCGGGCATGGAAGACCATCTGTACACCGCGCATCAGGTGCTGGATCACGGTTTTGTCCGCGTGATCGACTATATGGGTGACGATGCCGCGATCTGTCAGGCCGCGCGGGTGTCCTATGGCAAGGGAACCAAGTCGGTTCAGAACGATGAGGGGCTGATCCGTTACCTGATGCGGCACTGGCACTCGACCCCGTTTGAAATGTGCGAAGTCAAGTTGCACGTCAAATTGCCCGTGTTCGTTGCCCGTCAGTGGATTCGCCACCGGACGGCAAACGTGAACGAATACTCCGCCCGGTATTCGATTTTGGATCGCGAATTCTACATTCCGGCGCCCGAACATGTCGCGGCGCAATCCGAGATCAACAACCAGGGGCGCGGTGACGCCTTGCAGGGCGAAGAAGCGGCGCGCGTGCTTGAGATGCTCAAGGCCGACAGCGCCCGCTGCTATGACAATTACGAGGCCATGATCAGCCAGGATGGGCAACAGGGGTTGGCACGCGAACTGGCGCGTATGAACCTTCCGGCAAATATCTATACCCAATGGTATTGGAAGGTCGATCTGCACAACCTGTTCCATTTCCTGCGCCTTCGGGCCGATCCGCACGCGCAATACGAAATCAGGGTATATGCCGAAACCATGTGCCGGATCGTCGCTGACTGGGTCCCGTTTGCCTATCGTGCCTTTGAGGATTACCGCCTTGGTGCCGTAAACCTCTCGGCACAGATGGTGCAATGCTTGCGCCGGATGCTGAAAGGCGAGGATGTGACGCAGGAGAATTCGGGCATGACCGCCCGAGAATGGCGCGAGTTCGAAGCGGTTATCCGCGAAGGGTAACTCCGCAGTCCTTGCGCCACGGGCATGGCTTGACAATCCGTCGTGACGGGACCCCCGTCACCTATAGCCTTTGCCACCGTGTCTAAAGGGCTTTCCCACCAGGAGCCGACGTTGCCGGGGCAGGCCAGATCGCCCGCTTGAAACGTGACTTGTGAACCAGTCGGGCGCATGTGCATAGACCTGCGCCCTGATTTCGGATTGGGTCCTCGGGCCGAATCAAAACACTGACGTCGGGCCCAATACCAGCGTTTGCTGAACCGGCGTGATCTCCAAAGCGGAGCGCGCCCTCTGATTTGGTGCCAGGAAACAGCACCTGTTCTCATGCCGAAGCAATGCCGGCGCGAGGGCAGAAATTTACGGGTGCGGTGTGGTCAACGGCCGAAAATTGGCCGTCGACCTTATTTTTCAATCCCGAGAAATTCGGGGAACCCTTACAATGGCTTCAAATCGGCCGCCATCTGGCGACCATCACGTCCGTCCTGCAATTCGTACGAGACTTTCTGATTGTCAGCGAGCCCGGTCAGGCCAGATCGTTCTACGGCCGAGATATGAACAAACACATCCTTGCCTCCTTCGTCAGGAGCAATAAAACCATAGCCTTTGGTCGTGTTGAACCACTTCACGGTGCCGGTTGGCATTTCCCGTGTCTCCTTCTACTTTCACGTGGCCCCGCAAATATGAGGGGCAGATGCTGGCGGAACCGCAACACAATCCAACTCGCCCGAACGAAGTGAACGCCGCCGCGGGTTTCGCCTTTTTCAACATTGCACGGTGAAGTAAAAAATCAAGAATAACCGGGGTAAGCACATAGTTTTCCCGGCTTTTTTGAATGTCAGGAGCGGTGGTTTCATGCGCCTTTTCGGGATAAAGACCTGCGATACTTGTCGTAAGGCATTGAAAAGTATCGAGAATGTCGATTTTGTCGATGTGCGGGAACAAGGCGTTCCTGATGTGCTCATGTCGAAGGCACTGGAAAAATTCGGCAAAGCTTTGCTCAATACGCGTTCCACGACATGGCGCGGATTGGACGCGGAACAGCGTGATCGCCCTATTGCAGAGCTGCTAAGCAGCTACCCGACACTGATGAAACGCCCGCTGATCGAAGATCAGGGCGTGCTTTACCTCGGCTGGACGGCTGAAACGCGTGCGGCCCTTGGCGTTGCGTGAATCGATGCCTATCTGCTGTCGGGCAACTTCGGAGGGACTGAATGCGTAACGCAACCATGGTATTGGGCGTCATTGCCGGGTTGATCGGGATGATTGTCGGCTTTTTCGGCTATGGCTATGTCGAGGCCATAAAGCACTTTGGCGAAATCGACGGGCTGGCCGAGCAGGTCGACAATGCGGGGCTGGTTCAAACCGCGTCGATCATCGCCCCTTTGCTGGCGATTGCAGGCGGCGCGATGGCTCATGCGCGGGCTCTGATCGGGGGCGTTCTGCTGCTGATTTCCGCTGCCGGAATGTATTATGCCTTTGGGTTCAATGTCTTCACGATGTTCCCGATCGCTTTTGCCGGTGTCGCCGGGGTGCTTGGGCTTGCCGCAGGAAAACCGGACAAGCCCAAGGCGCATTTCTGATCTATTTCAGGCGCAGAACCCGGTCGAGCGAGATCGGGCCCGCGCCGTTGATCGCCATCACCAGAAACAGGAAAGTCCACATCGCGCGCTGATCCATCAGCGTGATGGTATTGTCGAAGAGACTGCCAAGCTTGACGCCGTGGCCGGTGACATCCGTCAGGGTTTGAACCCAGACAAAACCGATCATGCCAAGTGCGGCAAGCCGGGTGAACAGTCCAACCAGCAAGAGCGCAGGCAGGATGAATTCGGCCCAGGTTCCGGCAACGGCAACGGGCCAGGTAAGAAATCCCAGTTGCGAACTGTCATAGCCGACAGCCTCCATAGCCTTTGGAAAAATCTGGACATAAGCCCCGTCAGACGGGAAGAGAAACCCAAGGAAGCCGCTGCCCAGTTTGGTCATTGCCGAGTTCCAGTAATACACCAGCAAGACGGCCACGAACATCAGCCGGGCCAGTGTCGGGGTCATCCAGTTCGAAGCGTGGTCCAGCTTTCCAAATGCGGCATTGTGCATTGAAATCAGGGCGGTCATGTATTCAGCCTTTCCATGGTCACAGAAGTTATCGCGCCACCCTGCAGCAACAGTGCCAAGGTGGTTCCAAGGTCGAAATCCGGTGTTGCTGCCAGTGTTGCCTCGAAGGCAGGGCCAATCGCCAACCCTGACTTGAGGCCCGAGATCCAGTCGGCGCCGCCCGGTGGCAGCAGCTGTGGCAGCGGGTCGTAATCGGGCCGCGTGATCAAAACATCCTGTGCACCCGGTTGCGGTTTGGGCGCATCGGGTTCGGTGTTGAACCGCCAGATCGCATGAACTGGCCATGGGGACCGCACAATCTGCATCGACGGCGCCAGGCGCAGCCGGGCTTGCAGCAACCTGTCCGGCGCAAGGGCCAGGTCGTCTGCGCTGGCCGCTGTGCTGTCTGCCGCGTGATAGGACCGGCGCAATGCCAGTTCCAGCCGTGCCACATCAGGCAGATAGCCCAGGTGCGCCAATTGCTTGGTCGCGGCCAGAAACGCCGGGAATTCTTCGCCATAGAACATCATCAAGGGCGAAGAAGGTGGATGCTGGCGCAGGAACATGCCGGCCAACCCGTCCATATTCTGTTTGCCCAGCAGTTTGGCAATGACAGGAAAAGCCTGATGCATCGCTTCGGTCAAAGATACAGCGACGTTATTTCTGTAGACGGAAAAGCGCCGCCCGGCCGGACGGGCCTGTGCATCCAAAAGCCCCTCTGGAACCGGAACCGACGCATCCAACAGCGCGGCGCGGAATTCTGCCTGGGACACGCTCATGCCGGTATCCGCTCAAGCGCGGATTGCGCGCGCTGGGCTTCCGACTGCAAAACGGACCAATCAGGGACATCGGTGTCCCATTCGATCAGAACCGGCCGCGGGCCGGACCGTTCAAGGACATAATCCAAAAGTGCCCAGACCGGATCGACCACCGCCCGACCGTGGCTGTCGATCAACAGAGGATTGCCGTGATCGTCCTGATCTTCGTCATGGCCGCCAAGGTGGATTTCTTTGACAAGCTCAAGCGGGAAGGCATCGATGTAATCTTGCGGCGCATAGTTCAGGTTTGTCGCCGAGACAAAAACATTGTTCACATCCAAAAGCATCCCGCACCCGGTGCGCCGCGCGACCTCGCGCAGGAAATCTGGTTCGGCCCAGGTGCTTTCTTCAAACGCAAGATAGCTGGACGGGTTTTCAAGCAACATCTGCCGACCGACGGTGTTCTGAACGTGGTCGATATGATCGCAGACGCGGTCCAGCGTGGCATCGGTATACGGAAGCGGCAACAGATCGTTCAGGAAATGGGTATCGTGGGTGGACCAGGCCAGATGCTCGGAGAAGCTGGCGGGGTGCAACCAGTCCACGAGGTGTTTCAGACGCGCAAGGTGGTCGGTATCCAGCGGGCCTTCGCCGCCGATGGACAGGCCCACGCCATGCACCGAGATGGGGAACTGTTCTGACAGAAGGCGCAGTTGCGCCAGGGGCCGCCCGCCATCGCCCATATAATTCTCGGCATGGATCTCCAGCCATGCGACAGGCTTGGGCTGTTCGAGTATCTGCGCGAAATGCTGGGGTTTGTACCCGACGCCCGGCGCTGCGGGCAGGCGGTTCGACCTAAGCGCGTCATCCAACATCGGCCATCTCCGTTTCGGCAAGAAAGAGGGCGGGCGCAATCTGACTGCCCGCCCTCTGAAATGGTTCAGCGGCAATTATGCCGGCAGGTCGCGTTCCAGCGGCTCCAGCGAGCCCTTGCGGTCGTCCGGCAGTTCGATATCTGCGCAGGTGCCCGCATCAACCAGGGTCCATGCATTGCCCTGATAGTCGACGGTCGAGGTGCCCGCGCAGGTGGTGCCGGGACCGGCGGCACAGTCGTTCTGTCCGGCCAGCGAAATACCATAGCATTTTTCCTTGGCCTGCGCGGTTGCGGTTGTTGCCACGCCCGATACGGCGGCGGCTACTGCACTTGCGATGACCAGTGATTTGGCGGTGTTCGACATCTCGGAAATCCCTTTTGATGATTGCGTTTGTCCGCTTGTGACAGTGACTAAACTAGCGATTGGTGAACCGCAGTTGAATTCACGAGCCCGTGTCTCACAAGCGTGTCAAAGAGCGTCAGGCCCACTTGAATGTTAGTGGGTTGTTTTTGAAATGAAAATTATAAAATGTTTCAACCCGGCCCCAAAATGGGGGCCGGATTTCTGGCAAAGTAACGCCGATTGTTACAGCAGGTCTGGTGGGGTCGCGGCCTGCGAAAGCTCATTTGTTACAGCGTCAAGCGGTTGAACCTGCGTCTGTTTTTCGCCCAGACGCCGCACCGACACGGCGCGTTCTTCGACCTCGCGGTGACCGACGGCCAGGATGACCGGCACCTTGCCAACCGAATGTTCGCGGACCTTGTAGTTGATTTTCTCGTTGCGGATATCCGCCTCGGCCCGCACGCCCGCGGCCCTGAGTGTCTCAACCACTTCGTTCACGTAATCGTCGGCCTCAGAGGTGATCGAGGCGACAACCACCTGGCGCGGCGCCAGCCAGAACGGCAGCTTGCCTGCGTGCTCTTCGATCAGGATACCGATGAACCGTTCGAACGAGCCCAGCGTCGCCCGGTGCAGCATGAACGGGCGGTGCTTGGCGCCATCGGCACCAACAAAGCTGGCATCCAGGCGTTCGGGAAGGTTGGGATCAACCTGCAGCGTGCCGCATTGCCATGTCCGCCCGATTGCATCGGTCAGCGTGAATTCTAGCTTGGGCCCGTAAAACGCGCCTTCGCCTTCGAGGATCTCGTAATCATACCCGGCTGCCCGGCAGGCATCGCCAAGCGCCTTTTCCACCAGATCCCAGCTTTCATCCGACCCGATCCGCTTTTCGGGGCGGGTGGACAGTTTGATGGTCCAGTCATGGAAGCCCAGATCGGCATAGACCTTGGACAAGAAGGCAATGAACTTGGCGGTCTCGGATTCGATCTGATCCTCGGCACAGAAGATGTGACCGTCGTCCTGGGTGAAGCCGCGTACCCGCATGATCCCGTGCAACGCGCCCGATGGTTCATAGCGGGCGCATGATCCAAACTCGGCCATGCGCAAAGGCAGGTCGCGATAGGATTTAAGACCCTGGTTGAACACCTGAACGTGACAGGGGCAGTTCATCGGCTTCAGCGCGTTGATCGCCTTTTCGCGGGCATGGTCTTCGTCCACTTCGACGATGAACATGTTTTCCTGGTACTTGTCCCAGTGGCCCGAGGCCTCCCACAGTTTGCGATCGACGACTTGCGGGGTGTTCACTTCGACATAGCCGTCGCGCTCTTGCATGCGGCGCATGTAATCCTGCAAGGTCGTGTAGATCTTCCACCCGTTCGGATGCCAGAAGATCTGACCCGGGGCTTCTTCCTGCATGTGGAACAGGTCCATTTCGCGGCCCAGCTTGCGGTGGTCGCGCTTGGCGGCCTCTTCCAGCATGTGCAGGTGCGCTTTCAGCTTTTCCTTTCCGGTAAAGGCCACGCCATAGATACGCTGCAGCATCGCGCGGTTGCTGTCGCCGCGCCAATAGGCCCCCGCAATGCTCATCAGCTTGAAGGCATCGCCCGGCAATTGGCCGGTATGTTGCAGGTGCGGACCACGGCACAGGTCTTGCCAATGCCCGTGCCAATACATGCGCAGGGGCTCGTTGCCGGGAATGGCTTCGATCAGCTCGACCTTGTAGGGTTCGTTATTGGCCTTGTAAAATTCGATCGCGCGCTCCCGGTCCCAAATCTCGGTGGTGACGGGTTCCCGCTTGTTGATGATCTCTTTCATCTTCTTTTCGATGAGGCCGAGATCTTCGGGCGTGAACGGCTCTTCCCGGTCAAAGTCGTAGTACCAGCCGTTGTCGATGACCGGGCCGATGGTGACCTTGGTTGCGGGCCAGATTTCCTGCACGGCGCGCGCCATGACATGGGCCAGGTCGTGACGGATCAGCTCATTGGCCTGCTCTTCATCCTTCATGGTGTGAATGGCGATTTGGGCATCTGCTTCGATGGGCCATTGCAGGTCCCAGTGCTGACCGTTCACCGTGGCCGAGATGGCCTTTTTCGCCAGCGAGGTTGAGATATCGGCAGCCACCTGCGCGGGTGTTACGCCTGCGTCATAAGATCGTGCATTGCCATCGGGAAAAGTAAGGGAGACTGACTGTGAGTCCAGGGCCATATCGGCTCTCCTCGTCGGTTTGGCGCCCACTGAACGCCCGGTTGCGGGTTATGTGTGTCCCGATCATGTGGCAGGCGCTGCGCCGGGTGTCAAGGGTCGGGGCAAGGGCGCGGCCCTGCCGCCATTGGCGTTCGATCCAATGGCGCACCAAGGGCGGCTTCTCTGAGTATTTGGGAAAAGATGAAGGTCGTGGAATTGCACTTGGGGGTGCGGCGTGCATGATGTTGCAAAAGCAAAGAGGGTTTCATGGCAGCGACGGAAATTCTGGAAACACCGCAAGGGCGGCGGTTGGCCTATCACAAGAGCGAGGGCACTGGGCCGACCATCGTTTTTCTTGGCGGTTTGAAATCGGATATGGAAGGCACCAAGGCAGTCCATCTGGAAGCCTGGGCGCAGGCGCGCGGGCAGGGGTTTCTGAGGTTTGATTATTCCGGGCATGGCGAAAGCTCGGGCGCGTTCGAGGACGGCTGTATCGGGGACTGGCACGCGGATACGGTTGCCGCCGTCGATGCGCTGACCGACGGTCCCCTGGTGGTGGTCGGGTCATCCATGGGGGGCTGGCAGGCCCTTTTGCTGGCCAGGCAGAGACCAGCGCGCCTGGCCGGGCTGGTTACCATTGCCGCGGCGCCGGATTTTACCGAAGACGGGTATTGGGCCTCGTTCAGCGACGCGCAGAAACAGGCGCTTGAAACGGTCGGGCATGTGGAACTGCCGTCGGACTATGTGGAGCCTTATGTTATCACCAAACGGATGATCGAAGACGGCCGCGCGCAGTTGGTTCTGCGCAAGCCGCTGCATCTGCCGTTTCCTGTCAGGTTTCTGCAGGGCACGGCTGATACCGCTGTCTCGACGCAGACGGCGGTCCGGTTGCTGGACCACGCCACAGGCCCCGATATGCACCTGGAACTGGTCAAGGATGCCGATCACCGGTTCTCGGACGGTCCTTGTTTGGGGCTGATCGAACGGGCGATCCTTGACGTGATGGATGCAGGCTGATGCGCCGCTTGGGTTGGGTCATCGGGCGGCTGCTGCTGGTCCTGATCACTGTCGCCGGGCTGGCGTATTTCTTCGGTCCGCGCGAGGCAATTGACCTGCACCCCCGGTTTGATCCGCGCAAGTTCGGCGAAGGCGTGCAGGTTTATTTCGAAAGTACCGAATCCGCCTTTGACGATATCGTGCCCGGCGTTGAAAAACGGGTGATCTGGCAGGACGGGCTCAAGGAACAGCGCACTCCTTATGCGGTGCTTTACGTTCACGGGTTCTCGGCCACCTCGGAAGAGATACGCCCCGTACCGGACCGGGTCGCACAGGCGCTGGGGGCAAACCTTGTCTATACCCGCTTGCAGGGTCACGGGCGCACCGGTCGAGATGCGATGGGCGAAGGCACCGCAAGCGGCTGGATGCAGGACATCGCCGAAGGTCTGGCCGCCGCGCGCGCCGTGGGCGATCAGGTAATCATCCTGTCGACATCCACCGGCGGAACGCTGGCTGCGGCGGCAGCGCTGGATGGCGACCTGAGCGCAGACGTGGCCGGGATCGTGTTTGTCTCGCCCAATTTTGGCGTCAATGCCGCAGGGGCCTGGATACCCGGTCTGCCCTGGGCCAGGACATGGTTGCCATGGCTGATGGGGCAATACCGCGATGTCTCGGACCCGGACCCCGAGCGGAACACATATTGGTCGCTGGTCTATCCGTGGCAGGCGGTGGTGCCGATGACGGTACTGGTTGAAACGGTATATGCGCTGGATTTCTCGGCGGCCAGCATACCGGCCCTGTTCTGGTTTTCCGATGACGATCAGGTGGTGCGCCCCGATCTGACGCACGAGGTCGCGCAGAGTTGGGGTGGTCCGGTCTCGGTCGAACTGGTGACAATGGGGCCGCAGGACGATCCGGCCGCACATGTGATCGCCGGGCGGCTGATGTCGCCGGGGCAGACGGACAAGATGGTTTCGGGTATTCTGGACTGGTTGAAAGGGTTGGGAATAGAAGGATGACAGCGCTTATCGGTCCGGTTGTTTTGCGCGATCCGGAACGCGACATGCCCGCGCGTTGCATGGCATCGACGCAGCAGCTGCGCAGCGCAGGTCGGGCCTGTGTGGCGCACTGCGCCGGGCACTGAAATTGCGCAGGCCGGGCAGCATGTGGAGCCTTGAGACCCTGGGGCGCGTACGTCTGTCGCGCCATTTCTTCATGCGCGATTTCCTGTATTCCGAGATCGGGAATTTCCATGCGGTCCCGAACATCCCCGACAAGCCGGACCTGGCCATCGAAACCGGTCGGGCCTTTTGCGAAACACTTCTGGACCCGCTGGAAGAAACCTTTGGGCGGGTCGCTGTCCGCTCGGGCTATCGCTCGGCCGCGCTGAACCGGTTCGGCAACGAAAACCGGCTGAACTGTGCACGTAACGACAACCCATTGGAATGCCACATCTGGGACCGCGGCGAAGGCCCCGACAGGATCGCGGGCGCGTCCATCGTGATCCCGTGGTTTGCCGACAGGTATGCAAAAGGCCGCGATTGGCGCGACCTGGCATGGTGGATGCACGATCACCTTGATTATTCCGAGATCTGGTTTTTTCCCAAGCTTTGCGCATTCAACCTGGTGTGGCGCCCCAAGCCGCTGCGGCGGATCGACAGTTATATCGCGCCGCGCGGGTGTTTGCTGAAACCCGGCGCCGAACCGGTCGAGGACCTGTCACAACGGCGCCGGCGATACGCCGATTTTCCGCCTTTCCGAGGTTTGGATTTCCCCTGAAGTTTCTCTTGCCGGGGGGCAGCAAAACTTTCATCCTGCACTTAAAAATAACCGCCGAATTAGGAGGTCAGCGTGGTCGAGCCGCTGGTTCTGTTGCCTGGGTTGATGTGCGATGCGCGCATGTTTTTTCACCAGATCGTGTATCTGTCACAAGCGCGCGCGGTCACGGTTGCGCCGATCACATCAGGAGAACGCGTCGAAGAGATCGCCTCGGGTCTTCTGGATCAGTTGCCGCACAGATTTGCCCTGGCCGGGGCTTGCATGGGCGGGGTCGTGGCCCTGGAGTTGATCCGGCGCGCGCCCGAACGGATTACCCGCCTGTGCCTGATGGCGACCGACGCACAAGCGGACACTCCGCAAATGGCGGCCGCCCGCGAAGACCTGATCGTAGGGGCGCAGGCCGGGCGTCTGGACGAGGTCATGCGCAAGGTTGTCGGATCGGAAGCGCTGGCGCCGGGAACGCATCGGATACCCATTCTCACCGAAGTGCTGGGCATGGCCTCTGACATGGGTGCGGACATATTCGTGCGCCAGATGCGCGCGTTGCAGCGGCGCCCCGATCAGCAGGGGACATTGCGCCGGATCAAGGTGCCGACGCTGGTTCTCAGCGGTGCGCATGACACGTTGATGCCGACCCGCAAACACGCGTTCATGGCTGATCTGATCCCCGAAGCGGACCTGATGGTCATCGAAGATGCAGGCCATGTGCCCGCGCTGGAAACGCCGGGTGCGGTGACGGCGGCAATGGACAGGTGGCTGAACCAGCCCTTGCGCCTGATTTAGTCGTAATAGGTTGCGCGTTCCGCACGGTCCAGCACGGTCGGCGTGACCACCGGTTCGCCTGTTTCGGGATCGAAGAACGGGGTTTTGCGCCAGCTGCCCGACACGCGCGACTTGATCACCCGGCCAAGCAGGCCGGTTGCCGCCGACATCAGCTTTTCATGCTTTTGGCGTCCATCGGGCTGCGGCACAAAGCCCCGTGTCGATACAGGGCCAAGCCGATCCTTGTCCGCAATGCGATTGATGTCGATTGCGGCAAAGGGAATTTTGGGTGTCGTCGAAGTGGTTGCAATCGGTGCCCTGCAGCACTTGGCGTACCAGCGGTACATCCCCTTGGGGCTAAGCCGCATGGCCGCCAGGTATTCTGCACCTTTCGAGATATGGATGGCTTCGGGGCTGAGGTGAAAGATGTTCACCGGGCCAGGTGCCGGGTCAGGCTGCCCGAAATAAAGCTGCCCTGCGCGGCAATCCCTGCAATAGCAGACAACATGAGTCCCGGATGAAACCCCGGATGCCGTGATCTGGCCCTGCAGCTTCCCGCAGGTGCAGCTGAACGGCAGAGGCGCGCCCCGTGTGCCGGACATGCCCTATGCCGCGGTATTTTTGTTTGCGGGGCGACGTCTGGCGGTGCGCTGGTTTTCGTTCATGAAATCAATGACCAGCGGGCGAATGTTGTCGCGCCAGCTGCGCCCGGCGAAAATGCCGTAATGGCCTGCGCCGGGTTCGACATGGCTGGCCTTTTTCGAATCGTCCAGACCCGTACACAGGTTCAGCGCGGCAATGCACTGGCCTGGGGCTGAAATGTCATCATTGGCCCCTTCAACGGTTTTGACAGCGACGTCGGTAATCTTGCCGATATCGACCTGATGCCCGTCCACGACAAAGGCGTTTCGGGCGATCTCGCCGTTCTTGAACACGCGCTCTACGGTCGAAAGATAGAACTCGGCAGTCATGTCCATGACTGCAAGATATTCGTCGTAAAAGCGGTTATGGGCGTCGTGGTCAGATGCCTCGTCGCTTACAACGCGCTGGATCTGGTCCGAGAATGCCTTGCTGTGACGTTCTGCATTCATCGACATGAACGATGCCAGCTGCAACAGGCCGGGATAGACCAGCCGACCGACGCCCTTGTACTTGAACCCGACCCGCTGGATCATGGTTTCTTCAAGCTGGCCCATCGTGACGCGACGCCCGAAATCGGTGACCTCGGTCGGGGTTGCATCCGGGTCTACCGGACCGCCGATCAGCGTCAGCGTCGACGGCTGCGCCTTGGGGTCGACCTCGGCCAGATAGGCAGTGGCGGCCAGAGTCAGCGGCGCGGGCTGGCAGACGGCGATCACATGGGTGTCTGGGCCAAGCTCTTTCATGAAATCAACGAGATAGAGCGTATAATCCTCGACGTCGAATTTGCCTTCGGAAACGGGGATATCGCGCGCATTATGCCAGTCGGTGATGTACACTTCGCAATTGACCAGCAGACTTTTCACAGTCGACCGCAAGAGCGTTGCGTAATGCCCGGACATGGGCGCCACCAGCAGCACCTTGCGCGGTTGTTCTTCGCGGCCATTCACACGGAAATGCACCAGATCGCCAAAGGGGCGTTCAAGCACGGTCGTCACTTCAACCAGGTGATCCTTGCCGTCTTCGCAAGTAAAGGTGTGGATGCCCCAGTCAGGCTTGACGACCATGCGCTGAAACGTGCGTTCGGTTACCTCTCCCCAAGCGGCCATCCAGCTGAATGCCGGGTTCGGAACCATCGAGAACAGGGGATAGGACGCCATCGCGCTTGCAGTCGCACCAAGCCACTGATTGGTGTTACGTACCGACTCCATAAGGTCGTACGTCATCATATAGCGCATGAAAATGGGCCTCCTAAGTGCCTACCTGAGTTTTCGGACCATTCGTCGCTTTGCCCCCCGAGGCATACGACGTTATTCTGCATAGCAGCGAGGTTAGGGGGGAATTGTTAAAATGACAACTAGCGAAGGCCAGGTGCCGGATCAGACCAAAGAACATATTGAACGCCTTAAGAAAAATATGGACAAGGTCGAAGCGCTGTCAAAGCGTCTGGTCGAGGTCATGGCAGCCAAGACACCCCATACGCCCGCACTGGATGGACCGAATCAAGAGCTTTTTGCAAAAGCAGCGACTGCATATTGGACTGACGCGTGGCAAAATCCCGCCAAATTGCTGGAACAACAGCTGGAATATTGGGGCAAATCGGTTCTGAACTTTGCCGAGGCGCAGCAAGCCATGACCTCTGGGGCGGCCGAACCTGACGACACCCCGAAGCGGGATAAGCGGTTTTCGAACCCGATGTGGGACACCAACCCCTATTTCCGGCTGATCCGTCAACAATACCAGACCAACGCCCAGGCGATTGCGCAGGCGGTCGACTCGGTCGAGGACCTGGACGACAAGGACACCCGGCGGCTCAGGTATTTCTCGCAGCAGATCATCGACATGATGTCGCCGACCAATTTCCTTGCGACCAACCCCGACGCTTTGGAAAAGGCCGTGGAAACCGAGGGCGAGTCGCTGATCAAGGGTCTGGAAAACCTGGTGTCCGACCTGGAAGCGAATGGCGGCGAGATGGTGGTCAAGCTGGCAGATGACAGCGCCTTTGAGATCGGCGGCAACATTGCCACCACACCGGGCGAGGTCGTATTTCGCAACGAGATGATGGAGCTGATCCAGTACAAGCCGGTGACCGAAACCGTCTATCAGACGCCCATCGTGCTGTTTCCGCCTTGGATCAACAAATTCTACATCCTTGACCTCAAGGCGCAGAACAGCCTGATCAAATGGGTGACCGAACAGGGTTATACGCTGTTTGTTGTCAGCTGGGTGAATGCCAACAGTTCCCATGCTGATATCGGTATGGACGACTATATCGAAAGCGGTTTCCTGCGGGCCATTGAAGAGGCCAAGAGCATCTGCAATGTGAAACAGGTGAACGCGGTCGGGTACTGCATCGCGGGTACCACGCTGAGCCTGACGCTGGCGCTGCTGAAACAGCGCGGTGACAAGTCGGTCAAATCCGCGACCTTCTTCACCACCCTGACGGATTTTGGCGAGCAGGGAGAGTTCACGCCCTTCCTGCAAGACGATTTCGTGGATGGTATCGAGGAACAGGTATCCAAGGACGGGGTTTTGCGGGCGTGGATCATCGGTCGCACGATGTCATTCCTGCGGTCCAAGGACCTGATCTATACCCCGGCAATCCGAAGCTACATGATGGGCGAGGCGCCGCCCGCTTTCGATCTGTTGTTCTGGAACGGCGACGGTGCCAACCTGCCGGGCCGTATGACCATGCAGTACCTGCGCGGTCTGTGCCAGCGAAACGAGTTTGCCGGCGACGGGTTCGAACTGCTGGGGCACAAGCTTCATATCAAGGATGTCGACGTGCCCCTGATGGCGATCACCTGTGAAACCGACCATATCGCGGCATGGAAGGATTGCTATCGCGGGGTTCAGCAGATGGGGTCGCGGTCAAAGACGTTTGTCGTGTCCGAATCCGGTCATATCGCCGGGATCGTGAACCCGCCCAACAAAAAGAAATACGGCCACTATACCAACCCGGAACTCAAGGCGGATGCGGCGACCTGGCTGAAAGAGGCCGATTTTCACGAAGGGTCATGGTGGCCGCTGTGGGAGGCCTGGCTGAAAAAGCGGTCAGGCAAGCAGGTCGAGGCCCGTGAACCGGGTGATTCGAGCCACCCCAGCCTGGGCCCGGCACCTGGGACCTATGTTAAGGTCAAGGCAACCGGCTGATTAATCAACGAAATCGATTTTTTTCTGCGCCGCAGCAACAAAAAGGTTGAAATGCTGCGCCGCAGCAATCATATTGTTGTCGAGCCGATGGAAAACGGGGTGGGCCCGTTCCGGCAACAAGGATTGAGACAATGGCAAAGACGCAAGATTTCACTGCTGTTCTGAAAGACATGATGGGCGCATTCCCCGTCGACACCGCCGCTCTGGAAGGCGCATTCAAGTCGACCGCAACCCTGAACGAAAAACTGTCGGGTGTTGCTCTGGACGCCGCCGAGAAATCGGCTGAGATCTCCAGCAAATGGACCAAGGAAACCCTGGCCAAGCTGACCGAGATGTCGAAAGCAAAAGCAGAGCCTGCCGATTACGCAAAAGCGGCAACCGATTTCGCAAGCGCTTCGGCAGAAGTTGCGGCTGAAAACATGGCTGCTTTCGCCGAGATCGCGAAAAAAGTTCAGACCGAAACCGTTGAGCTGCTGATGGCTGCCGGCAAAGAAGCCGCAGAAGACGCGACTGCCGCTGTCAAAAAAGCAACCAACGACGTGACTGCAGCAGCCAAGAAAGCAACGGCTGCCAAGTAAGCAACGTCCGCGACTGGCACCCAATCCTCCCAACGGGTGCAATCGCTCAGGGCAGGTCGTTTGACCTGCCCTTTCTTTTTGTGCTGCAGTCGCATAACCTCTGCTGCATCGCATCATCCTTGGGGAGGGTAAACGGTGTCGGAACAAGAAAAACCGCTGTTGATCAAGCGTTACGCCAGTCGGCGTCTGTATAACACCGAGACCAGCGACTATGTCACGCTGGAAGATATTGCCGGGTTTATCCGGGACGGCCGCGAGGTCCAGATCATCGACCTGAAAACCGGGGACGATCTTACGCGGCAATACCTGCTGCAAATCATTGCCGAGCATGAAAGCCGCGGTGAAAACGTTCTTCCGGTCAATGTGCTGAACGATCTTGTGCGCAGCTATATGGTGCCGGGCGGGGGCATGATGCCGCAATTCCTGCAAAGCTCGTTTGAAATGCTGCGCGAAAGCCAGACCAAAATGATGGAGAATATGAACGCCATTAACCCCATGAGCAGCATTCCGGGGTTTGACGCTTTGCAGGCGCAGCAAGAGGCGTTTCTGAAGGCGATGACCGGCGGTCTGTCTGGCGGATGGTCCGGGCCGGGGCAGGACGACGAAGAAAAGCCTGAACCCAAGGAAGATCTGGACGACATCAAAAAGCAGTTGGCCGATCTTCAGCAGAAGCTGTCCAAGCTTAGCTAAGATGACAAAGGGCCCGCATCAGGCGGGCCCGTTCAGTTTTGAATTGCCCGGACTGATCAGGTGCCAAAGGCCTTGATCGGGGCGATGACCTCTCCGACCGACGCCAGCAGGATATCGGCGATGATATCCAGTTCGGGGCGTGTCAGCCTTACCGGCAGACGGACGTCACAGGCATGCATCAGCATGTTGCGGGTCTGGGGCAATTCGACCTGTTCGGGCAGGAACTTCCAGTTCCAGAAGGCGCGCGCATTGTCCGGGCTCAGGCCGAATACCTGGACTTTGACACCGCGCGTTTCTGCCGCTGCGGCAAAGGTTCGGATTTCGGCTTCGTCCAGGCCCACCAGATTGAACTGGATCGAGTCCGGGGCGCGGCGCTCGGGCGTCAGCGGTTCGGGAACCTCGATATAGGGCGAACTGTTCAGGCGCGCGGCAACATAGTCGTGGTTGGCCAGCCCGTCCTGCACCCGGCGACCCAGTTCAGGAATCTGCGGACGAATGACCGCGGCGCTGAGATTGCTCATGCGCAGATTGTACAACGGCAACTGGTTCTGCCAGCGGGCAAAGGCCTCGGCCAGGTCCGGGTCATCGGCGCCGGTAGGGTCTTTGTGCTTTTTCCAGTTGTGCTCATAGGCACCGGACATGATCACGGCGCGGGCAACCAGATCGGCGTCATCTGTGACCAGAATACCGCCTTCGCCCGCATTGATCATCTTGTAGGACTGGAACGAGAAACAGCCGATCTTGCCAATCGTGCCGATATTGCGGCCATGCCAGGTGGTGCCCAGTGAGTGTGCCGCGTCCTCGACCACGGGAATGCCTTGCGCGTCGAACAGGCCCATGATCGCGTCCATATCCGATGTATGGCCGCGCATGTGGCTGATGATGACCGCCTGAACGCCGTTCAGCTTGGCGGCAAAATCATCCATGTCGACGCGGTAATTGTCGCCAACTTCGCACAGGACCGGAATGCAATCGGCATGTACGATCGCGGACGGCACCGCGGCAAAGGTGAATGCGGGGATCAGGACGCGGGCGTCGCGCGGCAAGTCCAGCGCCTTGAGCGACAGGAACAGGGCAGCAGAACAGCTTGAAACCGCCAATGCGTATTTGCTGCCCAGCAGCGCTGCAAATTCGGCCTCGAGCAGGCTGACCGGGGCATCCTGCGCCGCAGTATAGCGGAACAGGTCGCCCGATTGCATCAGCGCATCAATGGCTTCACGGGCGGCGGCGGGGATGGGTTCGGCGTCGTGGACGTTGGGTGGAAGCGTCATATTTGATTTTCCCAAATTCTATCTTTCGTAAATATAAAGATATTGCCGAGGCAATCCAAGCCTTCATTCGCCCGTTCGGCGAAATTTCACCAAACTGTCGTGATTTGCAAGCTACAGACCCAGCCGGTCGCGCATCGCGTACCAGGTCATTGCCAGAACCAGCAGCGGGTTGCGCAGGGCAGGGCCGCCCGGAAACCGCTGGGCGGGCACTCGGGCCAGCGTGTCGAAGCCGTCATTCTGCCCCTGAATCGCAAGCGCCATCAGCTGCCCCGCATGGGTGGCCGTACCAACGCCGTGGCCGGAATACCCCGAGGCCGAAAGGACATTGCGGCCCAATCGCGCCAGATAGGGCATGCGCCGCATGGTTATCGCCAGCGTCCCACCCCATGCATAGTCGATCCTGACGTCACCGAGATGCGGAAAAATCGCGCTCATCGGTTTGCGGACCAGCCCTGCGATATCTGCGGGAAACCGGTAGCCATAGCTTTCGCCGCCGCCGAACAACAGCCTGCCATCCGCGCTGAGCCGGAAGTAATTGACCACGAATTTCGTGTCCGCGACGGCGACGTCCTTCGACAGAACGCGCCGGGTTTCGTCGCCCAGTGGTTCAGTTGCGGCGATAAAGTTGTTGATGGGCATAACCCGCGCGGCGACCTGCCGGTTGAGCCCGCCCAAATACCCGTTGCAGGCCAGGATCACATGATCGGCCGAGACCTGGCCGTTGGCTGTCCTAATGGTCGTGCGCGCGCCGTCTTCGATCGCCAGAACTTCGGTGCCTTCATGCAGCCGCACGCCAGCCCGGACAGCTGCCCGCGCCAAGCCGAGCGCATAGTTCAGCGGATGCAGATGCGCCGCCCCCATATCAAGGTAACCGCCCGCATAGGCCGGCGAGGGGCACAGGTCATGACCGGCAGCCTTGTCCAGCAGCGATATCTGGTCATACCCATAGGTCTTGGCCAGATGGTCGGCGTGGCCATGCAGGTCTGCCCGTTCTGCGTCGCTGAATCCAAGGGTGGCTACGCCTGGTTTCAGGTCGCAGTCAATCTTGTGCCGGGAAATCAGGCCCTTGACCAAATCCTTGGCGTCTTCTGCCATGTCCCACAGCTTGGCGGCGTCGCCGGTTCCAACCAATTGTTCCAGGTCTTCCTGGTCCAGGCGTTGCGCGCTGCCCAATTGGCCACCATTCCGGCCTGACGCACCGAACCCGACGCGGTGCGCCTCAAGCAGCACGACATCATAGCCAGCCTCGGCAAGGTGCAGCGCAGCTGACAAGCCGGTGTAACCGCCGCCGACGACGCAGACATCGGCCCTGACCGTGCCCTGCAAGGGCTGGGTCACCTCAAGGCTGTGTGCTGTTGCCGCGTACCAACTGGGCGGAAAGGCCCCGGGCCGGTCGTTGCTGTACAATAGGTTCATCGGGGGCCTTGGGTCAGACGTTGAGAAGCAGGTGCTCGCGTTCCCATGGGGAAATAACCTGCAGGAACTCTTCGTATTCCGCCCGCTTGACGATGCCATAGACACGGGCGAATTCGGGGCCCAGAACCTCGTGCAGTTCGGTGGCCTGATCAAACAGGTCCAGCGCGCCACCCATGACCTGCGGGATGTCGCCATCCCCGTCATAAGCATCGCCATAGAACTGCCGGCGCGGCCGTTCCTGATGCACCAGCCCCAGGTAGCCACAGGCCAGCGAGACGGCAATTCCCAGATAGGGGTTGCAATCCATCCCGGCGATGCGGTTTTCGATCCTTCTGCTTTCGGGGCCGGACAGGGGAACGCGGATGCCCGTCGTGCGGTTGTCGCGCGCCCATTCGAGGTTGATCGGGGCCGCGTGGTCTTTGACATAGCGGCGATAGGAATTCACATAAGGTGCCATGACCGCGAGACCGGCGGGCAGGTGGGTCTGCAGCCCGGCGATGAAATGATAGAACGCATCGGTTTCGCCCCCTTGCGGGCCGGAAAAGAGGTTCTGACCACTTTCGGTGTCAATGATTGAGTGATGGATGTGCATGGCCGAGCCCGGTTCGTCCGCGATGGGCTTTGCCATGAAAGTCGCAAAGCAGTTGTGGCGCAACGCGGCCTCGCGGATCAGCCGCTTGAAATAGAAAACCTCGTCGGCCAGCTTTACCGGATCGCCGTGGCGTAGGTTGATTTCAAGCTGCCCGGCACCGCCTTCCTGCGTGATCCCGTCGATTTCGAACCCCTGATGTTCGGCGAAATCATAGATATCGTCGATGACCGGCCCGAATTCGTCCACGGCAGTCATGGAATAGGCCTGCCGCGCGGCGGCGGGCCGTCCGGACCGCCCCATCATCGGCTCGATCCCCTGTGCGGGGTCGACGTTTCGGGCGACCAGAAAGAACTCCATCTCGGGGGCCACGATGGGTTCCCACCCCTTGTCGCGATACAGCTGCACCACCCGTTTCAGAACGTTGCGCGGGCTGAACGGGATCGGCTCACCATCCCGGTCATAGGCGTCGTGGATCACCTGCAGGGTCCAGTCCCCGGTCCAGGGGGCGGCCGAAGCCGTCGAGAAATCGGGCTTCAGGATCATGTCGCGCTCGATGAAACCGTCTTCGCCCGCGGCCTCGCCCCAATCGCCTGTGATGGTTTGGTAGAAGATGCTGTCGGGAAGGTGGAAATAATCCTGCCGCGCAAACTTCGACGCCGGAACCGCCTTGCCACGGGCAATACCGGGTAGATCCGCGATGATACATTCGACCTCGTCCAGTCGGCGGCCTTCGAAATAGCTTCGCGCCGCTTGCGGAAGCTGGTCAGTCCAATCGGCCATCAGGCCCTCTCTTTCCTGAGGAAACTCGCCATGAAACGGGCGATTTCCGCATTGTCGTCGCGGGTGTTCTGCCGCTGGGCGGCATCCGCCATCAGCGCATCGGGGACAATCCCCTTGCCGCGTGTTTTCATCAGGCCGTCAACGAAAGCATCGGGAAATTCCGGATGCGCCTGCACTGTCCAGATCGTATCGCCATATTCCAGCATCGCGTAGAGGCAAAACGCGTTCTGCCCCGTCACGCGGGCGCTTTCGGGCAAGACGGTGACCTGATCCTGATGCCAGGCGTTCAAACTGACCGACCGCCCGTTCAGGTCATATTCGGTGCGCCCGATTGCCCAGCCGCCCTGGAATTTCTCGACCTTGCCCCCCAGGGCCTGAGCAATGATCTGGTGGCCGAAACACACGCCGATCATCGGCGCCGCGCTGTGCTGAATGTCCCGTATCAACTGCTCCAGCGGAGGTATCCAGGGATGATCCTCATAGGCACCGTGCCGCGAGCCGGTGATGATCCAGGCGTCTGCGTCCTGGGCGCTGTCGGGGAAAACGCCGTCAACAACCGGAAAGGTTTCGAAGTCAAAGCCGTTGCCATCCAGCAAGTCGCGGAACATCGCATCGTAATCGCCGAACCTGCCCATCAAAAGATCGGGCGAATGGCCGGTTTGCAGGATACCGATTTTCATAGGTCACCAAATTTGATCAAATTCAATCTAGCCGAGTCCCGAAGAGCGGGCAAGAGGTCACACGGTCTCGAGATAGCTGAGCCAGTGCTCGTCTTCGGGCAGGGTGGCAAAGCGCACAATTTCCTGGCGTTTTGTCAGCGCCATGTTGCGGATCAGGTCGGGGGCAAAAATGCGCGCGACCAGCGGGTCGGTCTCGAAGGCGGCGATGGCCGCAGCCCAGTCCGGCGCCAGCTGCGGCAACCCGTCGATCTCATAGGCGTTTCCGGTAATCGGCGACGGCGGCTGCAGGCGGTCCTCAATTCCGATCAGGGCCGCGCCAAGCACGGCTGCCAGCATCAGATAGGGGTTGATATCACCACCCGCGACCCGGTGTTCGATCCGTCGCGCGGCGGGCGGGCCGCCCGGAACGCGAAGGGCGGCGGTCCTGTTCTCATAGGCCCAGCTGGCCCCTGTGGGCGCGTGCGCGCCGGGGATCAGCCGGGTGTAAGAGTTGCCGTGCGGGGCAAAGACCAAAGTGCTGCCGGGCATTGCCGCCAGGCATCCCGCAATTGCGGCCCGAAGCGTTTCGGTCCCGTCCGGACCGCCATCGTTGAACACGTTGCGACCCTGGCCATCCAGAACCGAAAAGTGGACATGCATGCCGTTGCCGGCGTCCTCGGGATAGGGTTTGGCCATGAAGGTCGCGGTAAAGCCGTGTTTCCGGGCCAATCCACGGGTCAGCGCCTTGAAAAGCCACGTATCATCCGCACAGCGCATCGCGTCCTGATGGTTGAGGTTGATCTCGAATTGACCGATCCCGCTTTCGGAAATTGCCGTCTGGGCCGGAATTCCCATGGCTGCACAGCCGTCATACAGGTCAGTAAAGAACGCATCGAACGCGTCCATTTCCGCCATCGACAGAACCGATTCATCCACGAGGCGCCGCTTGGTAATCGGGTTGAAGGGCGGGCGCGGGCGTTCGCCCGCGGAATCCAGCAACGTAAATTCAAGCTCTGTCGCGGCCAGGACGGACCAGCCGTTCCGGGCATAGCGCGCCAGTATGGCCGACAACGCATGCCTGGGGTCCCCCGGAAACGGGGCTCCGGTGTCATCATAAAGGCTCATGGGAACAAGCGCGGTTTGTGACGCGATCCAGGGCATCGGCACCGGCCCCCTGTCCGTGGGGCGCAGAACCCCGTCGGCATCACCGGTTTCGAACACCAGCGGGCTGCCATCAATATCGGCCCCCCACAGATCGACGTTAAGCGCCGAAAACGGCATTCGCACCGCCCCCTTTTCCAGCTTTTCGGCATAGGATGGCGGAACGCGCTTTCCGCGCATCTGTCCATTGAGGTCGCAGGCGGCGACGCGGAACGTATGCAGGGTGCTCAGATCCATCAGGAACTCCGTTGGTCTTGTGTTCAAGATGTAAATAAGCGGCGGCCCCTTGTCACGATATTTGATCAAATTATTGACGCGACTATGCGTGCAACCCTGACCGCTGCCCTGTGTTGCGGCAATCCGCGCGCGCCGGTGCCAGAACAGAGGCACCAGCGCCGCGCCGCGCGCGGAACTGCAACGGTGCAATCCCCGCAAGGTTGATTGTCGGGGTAATTGCTATAAGGAAATGTGCAAATTGAAACGGAGGGCATCGTGGCGAACCCGAACCTGCACCCAATGGCGACCGGACATATTCCGCATTACGTCGTTCAGGCGGACGGAAGTGATTATCTGTTCAACTTCATGATCATCTTCACGGTCGGGGTTATCCTGCTGATCGGTGTCGCGTATTTCACGCTGCATGCCGTTCCGGAAAAGCTGGCGCATGAATCCAATCACCCCCAGTTTCAGCTGGTGGGAATACTCGCGCTTTTGGCGTTGTTTACCCATAACGGCATGTTCTGGATTGCTGCAATTCTTGTGGCCGGGTTCCAGATACCCGATCTTGGGCAACCCTTGCGGGCGATTGCCGACGCGATCCGTTCGCTGGCGCCGCAGCCGCAACCGCCGAAACAGCAGGGGGGCGAAAGCCCTGCCGGGGCCGGATCGTCCACGGACGCTCTGACCGATGACGTCGCCATCGCGACCAAGGAGCACTAATCCGATGCTGGAGACAATGATCTGCGCCCTGATCACGGTGCTGCCTGATTTTCTGTATCGCCGGTTTGTCCAGGGCAAACGTGTCGGCCATGAAATCACCTTGTTCACGATGTGGTACGAATTGCGGTGGGGCTTGACGGCTTGTGCGATCCTGACACTGACCGTCATCACGACGCTGTTTTATTTCCACCCCGCGACCAAAAGCGTTGCGTCGTATTTTCGTACCGTGACGATCCTGCCGCAAATCGGTGGCCGGGTTTCCGAAATCTACGTCGAAAACAACGAACTGGTCTCGCTTGGGCAGCCAATTTTCCGCCTCGAAGATTCTTCGCAACAGGCGCAGGTTCAGGCGGCCAATGCCCAGATCGCCCTTGTGCAGGCCTCGTTGAGCGTCGCCCAAACCGACCTGGCAGAGGCCGAAGCGGGTATTGCGGGGGCGCGGGCTTCGCTGGATCAGGCGGTCGAAGACCTTGAACGCAACGAGACCTTGCGGGACGAGGGGTCAAGCGCGGTTCGCTTGACCGAAATCGAGCGTTTGGAAAACCTGGTTGCCCAACGCGAGGCGCAGGTCGTTGCCGCCCAGGCGCAAAAAGCGGCTGTCAGACAGCAGATAGACGAGTTGATCCCCGCGCAGATGAACAGTGCCATCGCACAGTTGGATGCGGCCCATGCCGAGCTGGAAAAAACCGTTGTTTCGGCAGGCACCACCGGCAAGATCGAACAATTTGGCCTGCAGGTCGGTGATTACGTCAGCCCGCTGTTGCGGCCTGCGGGGATTTTGGTGCCGTCCTTCTCGGGGCGCGACCGGTTTCAGGCAGGGTTCAACCAGATGGCCGCGCAAGTGATCAAGCCCGGCATGATCGGCGAACTGGGATGCATGACGCGACCCTTCAAGGTTATTCCGGTGATCGTGGTCGGGGTTCAGGATGTTATCCCATCGGGTCAGGTTCGCCCAAGTGACGAATTGCGCGACCCTCAAAAGAACACGACGCCCGGAACCATCACCGTGTATCTTGAGCCGCTGTATGAAGGCTTTGCCGATCACATTCCGCCGGGCAGCACATGTCTGGCCAACGTCTATACCGACAACCACGAAAAGCTGGAGCACGAGGACCTGGGTTTCTGGGACAAGGCGTTCCTGCATGTGGTCGACACTATCGGGGTCGTGCATGCTGCCGGATTGCGGCTGCGGCTTATCCTGATGCCGGTGAATACCCTGGTTCTGACCGGCCATTGATACGCGGTGCCGCCGGCCCTGTCGGGGCCGGCCACCGGCGGGTTGTTCGAACCGTCAGCGCGCCAGGTTCAGGCGGAACCGCATCTTGGATTTCTTCGCGGCGGGCAGGTGCCTGTTCAGGTGTTTGTTCACCAGTCCGAAGCCTCCGACAATCACCAGTGTCAGCAGGATGAAATAGAACGCCAGGATCGGATAGGGGACAAACGGGTTGAACGTCTTGTCGGCAAAATAGCTGGCGTAATACAGCGCATCACCGCGTTGCTGCCAGGCCGGAAAGGCCGAGAAGAACACCAGCGTGGTGGCGTGGAACAGAAAGATCGCCTCGTTCGTGTAGGCAGGCCAGGCCAACCGCAGCATGGTGGGCCAAACGATCCGGCGGAACCGCGACCAGCCCGACATGCCATAGGCATCGGCGGCCTCGATATCGCCCTTGGGGATCGAGCGCAGCGCGCCATAGAATATCTCGCCCGAATAGGCGGCTGTGTTCAGGAACAGTACGATCAGCGCCCCCAACCAGGCCGAGGTAAAGGCGTCAAACATCGGATAGGTCTTCTTCAGCGACAGGAAGAAGAAATAGGCGAAGAAGAACTGGATAAAGAGCGGTGAGCCCCGGAACAGAAAGATGAACCACTCGGCCGGTTTGCGCACCCATTTGTTGGGCGAGGCTTTTCCAACCGCCAGCGCGGTGGCCAGAAAGAAGCCGGTCGCCAGCGCCATGACGCCAAAATACACGTTCCAGATCATGCCCGAGCCGATCAGGGTGAATTGCTCGCAAAGCGTAAAATCGGTTTTGGGCAGCAGACGCTCGCCGATGCCGATCGAGCGCAGGCCGTAATCCTGAATGGTCTGGATGCAGCTCATGCCGTGGTCTCCTTGCGCAGCAGCTCTCCGCCGGCGGTGGCCTGACCGTGCGACAGGCGGCGCATCAGCTTTTCAAGCCCAATTTCGGAAACGCGTGTCATGCCCAGATAGAAGATCAGCAGGAACAGGAAATACCACATGCGCCAGTCGCCATGTGGGTATTGGGTAAATTTCGAAGTCTTGGTGCCGCCCAGTTCGCGGGCCCAATAGACAATGTCTTCGACGCCCAGCAGGAACAGCAACGGCGTGGCCTTGATCAGCACCATCCACAGGTTCGACAGGCCGGGCAGGGCATAGACCCACATTTGCGGCACGAGGATTTTCCAAAAGGTCTGGCGGCGGCTCATGCCATAGGCTTCGGCGGTTTCCAGCTGCGCATGCGGAACAGCGCGCATGCCGCCGAACAGAACATTGGCGGCAAAAGCGCCGAACACGATGGAAAAGGTGATGACCGCAAGGAAAAAGCCATAGGTCTCATGCACCCATTCAGGGGCGCTGCCCAGGGGCAGTTTGGCGGCCTGACACACGAGAAAGTCGTTGCCCTGGCGGATCGGATCGGTCCAGTCCGGGCACAGGATCTTGTGGCGGGTCCATTCGAATGCCTGGTCCAGGGCGATCACGAAAAACATGAAAAACGCGATATCGGGCACGCCGCGCACGATGGCGATATAGCCCTTGCCCAGCCAACTGACCGGCGGAACGTGGGATCGTGCGGCCATCGCTCCGACAAAGCCGAAACCCAGGGCAACAGGGGCGGTTACCGCCAGCAATGCCAGGACTTTCAGGAAGGATGCGTAGAACGACCAATGCACGCCGTTGGTCAGGTAGCATGACAACCAACGCAATGTGCCCAGCGTTTCGGGATCAGTGCAGTACGAAAAAATGGCGGGCCTCTTAGACTGGCAAGGGCGCGTCGATAGCGCGCCCCGATGGTTCAGGGCGCGCCACCTCTATCAAGGAATCAGAAGGTCGAAGACACTTCCCATTTGGTGATCAGCTCGTTCAGGCTGCCGTCATCCTTCATGGACTGGATCGCGGCGTTGAACTTTTCCTTCAGCTCGCCGTCCGATTCACGGATGCCCATGCCGACACCGCCACCCAGCGGCACGTCTTCGGCGACAAAGCGCAGCTCACCGTCTTCGTCGACGATCGGCGCCAGGAAGGATTTGTCAGCCAGAACGGCATCGGCTTCGCCGTTGCGGACTGCGGCGATGGTTTCTTCGGGGCTGGCGAATTCGACCAGGGTTGCGCCGGATTCGGCGACATAGCCTGCCTGAATGGTGCCGGTCTGCGCCGCAATGACACCACCGGCGACGTCGACATCATCCGACATCGCGACAAATGCCGACGGATCCGGCGGCGTGTAGTTCTGGGTAAAGTCGATGACTTCGTCACGCTCGTCGGTGATCGACATGCCGGCGATGATCACGTCATAGTTGCCCGACACCAGGTTCGGAATGATCGAATCCCAGTCGTTTTTGACCCATTCACAGTCCAGTTCGGCGCGCTTGCACAGCTCGTCGCCCAACTCGCGCTCGAAACCGTCGATCTCGCCCGCGTCATTGATGAAATTCCAGGGCGCATAGGCACCTTCCGTGCCCATACGCACGGTGTCGGCCATGGCGATACCGGCGGTCAGCGCCAGTGCTGCGGTGGTCAGAATCAGGTTTTTCATTTTACTCCCCTTTATGGTTCTGTCCGTGGATTATGCCGCCTGAGTGGCGGAAAGAAAGCCCTGAAGCCGTTGGGATTCAGGGGCGGTGAAAATGTCTTCGGGTGTGCCTTCTTCTTCGATCCGGCCTTGATGCAGAAACACGACGTGGCTGGAAATATCCGCCGCCATCTTCATGTCATGTGTCACGATGATCATGGTTCGCCCTTCGGCGGCCAGGTCCTTGATCACCTTGATCACTTCTTGCTCAAGCTCGGGATCAAGCGCCGAGGTCGGTTCGTCAAACAACAGGGCCTCGGGTTCCATGCACAGGCCACGGGCGATGGCGGCGCGCTGCTGCTGGCCGCCGGACAATTGCGCCGGGTAGACGTCGCATTTGTCGCCGATGCCCACCTTTTCAAGATATTTACGCGCGCTGTCTTCGACCTGGGCCTTGTCACGGCCCAACACGGTTACGGGGGCTTCCATCACATTCTGCAGGATCGTCATGTGCGACCACAGATTGAACTGCTGGAACACCATCGACAGGTTGGTGCGGATGCGCAGAACCTGCTTGGGGTCGGCGGGCCGCCGGGTGTTGTGGCTCCCGCTCCATCGGACCGGCTCGCCCTTGAACAGGATGTCACCTTCCTGGCTGTCTTCCAGCAGGTTACAGCACCGCAGCAATGTGGATTTGCCCGACCCCGAAGACCCGATCAGTGACACCACGTCGCCGCGATGGGCCGTGATATCGACCCCTTTCAGCACCTCGAGATTTCCGAAGCTTTTGTGAAGGTTCCTGATCTCGATAACGGGTGTGGTTTCTGTCACGGGTAATCCAGAGGTGTAAGACTGTGTTGATGCGGTACTAGGGCCGAAAAAACCGGGCTTTGCAATGCGCAAATGACAAGTTCGGGATCAGATTGTTCCGAATTGACCAAACGTTTTGCCCATTCTGGTTAAACGCGGGGCGTGGATGCCTGCGGCATGGGCGGCGTGGGAACTGCGCGATACATCGCCGTTGAGATGTCGGTCAGGCCGCGCAGGCGAAGGGCCGCACGGTCGCTTTCGGGCAGGTCTGTGATGGCGGCCCGCACGGCCTGTGCAATCGGTGCGGGGTCGTTATGCCGCGCCGTAATCAAGGGCAGGCCCGGTGTCGGGGCGGTTTGGCCAACCTCGCGCAATCGTGGGCCCAGGTCCGTGTGATCCTGAAGCAAAAGCCAGGTCAGCGCGTCAAGCGCGGCAAAATCCGCATCCCCTTCGGCAACGGCCCTGGCCGAGGCCGCATGGGCGCCGGTCTGTTTCAACTGCGCCGCTGACAGGCCCCGCGCCGCCAGATGCGTGGCCGGGGCCGCCCAACCGGATTGCGACAGCGTTTCGTTAAAGGCAAAGGTCCCGGCGCACAGCTCCGCAAGCGAACGGTCATCGTCGATGCGGGCAACGAAAATCGACCGGTAGTGACCGGGCGGGCAATCGGTCAGCCCGTAATCCGGGGTTCCGACCAATTGCACTTTGCCCACAAGTCGCGTGCGGTACGGCATCCCGCAGGTCTGCGCCAGGACCAGGTCCGGGTCCAGCCACACGTCCCATGCATCCCGATCTCGGGCCAGCCGATCCGGGCCGCGCCCCAGGTTCCGGCGTATCAGGTCCCAGAATCGGTCATTGGCCCCGTGCAAGCCGGGCATGTCATACATGCCCAGCTGCGCAGTCACGATTTTGCGGCCTTTTGCCGTGCCAAAGCAGAATCGACGTCGCTGATGCCCAGCAGGCTGACAACAAGACGGATCAGCGAATCCTCTTCCTCGTTGCGTTCTCCGTCGGCCAGCGCGACCGACCACAGGGCCTGCACCACGCCAAGCCGATGGTCATACGGGACCGCCTCTTTGATGGCGCGGGTAAAGCGGACCGTGTCGGGGGCTTCGGCCTCAAGATCTTCGGCATTCGCGCGCAGGGCGGCGGCCTCGAACGGAGACAAACCATAGCGATCAGCCGAAATCCGGTCGATCCGGGCCATTTCGGTATCGGCATAATCGTTATCGGAACGGGCGATCCGAACCAGAAGGGCCGTCAGGGCCAATCGGGCGTCATCATCGGCCAGCGGGTCGGGCTGCGGCTGCGTAAGCCGGGACAGGAAATCACTGAACATGCAGCAGATATAAAGTCAGCTTAGCTGGCTTCCAAGCGGCTTTCGACGCGTTCGCGTGCAGTTTGGCTGTCCTTAAAGCTCAGACCCATGGCGGCACGGGCTTCTTCGACGATCTTGATCTCGCCCTCATCCGTGTCCCCGTCTGCCAGAACCACTTCCCACAGCGCATCCAATGCGGCCAGCCGTTCCTCCAGCCCCGTTGTCTCGCGGATGAGCTTGCCGAACGTGTCGGTTTCCGGGGCCGCGGCATGCAGTTTTTCGCAGGTGGCGCGGACCTTGGCGGCTTCGATGGCGTTGTGCTGATACAGGCGCGCCAGGATGCGGTCGATCAGGCTTATTTCCTCAAGCTTGTAATCGCGGTCCGCCTGCGCCACGCGCACCAAGAGCGCACCCAGCGCCAGTTCGGCATCGGGGTCCGGCAAGGTTGCATGTTGCGGGGGGCGAAACGCCTGAAGGAATTTTTTCAACATGCGGCAAGATTATTCCATATTTTGTGTTCCGCCAAGCGCGGACTACCCGTCATAGCCATTAATGATCACAAGATCGCCGGTCGAAACCGGATCGCGCAGGGCCTTGGCAATCTGGTAGCCATCGCTTTCATAACAGCTTTTCGCGGCGTCATAGCTTGGAAACTCGATAACCACGGTACGTGCACGGGCTTGACCTTCTTTGGTTTCGCGCTCGCCGCCGCGGACAAGAAATCGGGCGCCATAGGCCGCGAAAGGGGCGGCATTGGCTTCGATATAGGCCTTGTAGGTCTCAAAATCATCGACGTCGACATGCGCAACCCAATACCCTTTTGCCACGTTTTTCTCCTGTTCGTTTTCTGAGGTGAAGTTTCCGCGAATGCGGGGGAGGGCGGGGAAGCTTCCGCGCCCTGTCGGGTGTCACATATCGGCCTGCAAGGCCGTGCGCGCCTGTTCCTGAAGCCATGCCAGCATCATGCGATAGGGAACCGGCCCATAGCTGACCCGAGCAACGCCCAACGCGGCAAGCCGGGATGTCGGCGGCGTGCTCGGCAGGGCAATGATATTCACCGGCAGGTCGGTCGCCTGGCACAGCGCGCCGATCAGGGCTTCGTCTCGCAGACCGGGTGCAAAGAAGCCATCCGCGCCTGCATCGGCATAGACCCGCGCCCGTTCAATCGCCAGATCAAGCATCCGCGCATCATGGGTTTCAACAGGCGCCTTCAGAAACAGGTCGGTCCGGGCATTGACAAAGGCCGGGATGCCCGCGGTTTCGCAGCCGTTTCGCATTGCCGCCACGCGGCGCGCCTGAACCTGCGGGTCATAGAGGTCACTTGTACCGACAACCTGGTCTTCGAAGTTGAACCCGATAACGCCTGTATCCAGCGCGCGCTGTACATTTTCCGAGATGCCGGAAGGGTCTTCGGCATAGGCGCCTTCCAGGTCCATCGTTACCGGAAGATCTACCGCGGCGACAATCCTGCGGGCGTTTTCCAGCGCTGATTCGAACGGAAAGTTCTGGCCGTCGGCAAATCCCTGTGCCATTGCGACCGGGGCGCTGCCTGTTGCGATGGCCTTGGCCCCGGCTTCGGCCACAGCCTGCGCGCTGCCCGTGTCCCAGATGTTGTACAGAACGACCGGGTCGCCCTTTTTGTGCAGGCGTTCAAAGGTCGATGCGCGGTCGGTCTGGCTGGCCATACCCGGTCTCCTGTCAGGTCCTGCACCTAGATAACGCGCCCGCAGGCCCCAGCCCATAGGCATTTTCAAACCTGTCGGAATTATGCCTGCGCCGCATATCCGGGCCGCAAGCCCGGCACGTCAGACCAGGCGCGAGGTGTCCTTTGCCGCGCGCACAAAGTCGCGGAACAGGGGATGCGGGTCAAAGGGCTTGGATTTCAGTTCGGGGTGATACTGAACGCCGATGAACCACGGATGATCCGACCATTCCACGATTTCCGGCAGGCGGCCATCGGGTGACATGCCCGAAAAGTTCAGGCCGGATTTCTCCAACTGCTCGCGATACTTGATATCGACCTCGTAACGATGGCGGTGGCGCTCTTCGATGGCGGTGCCGCCATAGACCTCGGCCACTTTCGAACCCTCAGCAAGCACCGCGTCATAGGCGCCCAGGCGCATGGTGCCACCCTTGTCGTCGCCGACCTTCCGTTCAACCTTGGCATTGCCCTGCACCCATTCCTTCAAATGGTAAACAACGGGTTCAAAACGTTTCTTACCGGCCTCATGGTCAAATTCTTCCGAGCCCGCACCGGCAATTCCGGCCACGTTGCGGGCCGCTTCGATCACCGCCATCTGCATGCCAAGACAAATGCCCAGATAGGGCACCTTGTGTTCGCGCGCGTATTGCGCGGCCTTGATCTTGCCCTCGGTGCCGCGCTCGCCAAAGCCGCCGGGAACCAAGATGGCGTGGAACCCTTCCAAATGCGGGGCGGCGTCTTCGGTATCGAACACCTCGGCATCGACCCATTCAATCTTGACGCGGACCCGGTTGGCCATTCCGCCATGGGTCAGCGCCTCGGCAATCGACTTATAGGCATCTTCGAGCTGGGTGTATTTGCCGACGATGGCAACCTTCACCTCACCCTCGGCATTGTGGATACGGTCGCTGACATCTTCCCATTTCGCCAGATCGGGCTTGGGGGCAGGGCTGATCTGGAACGCGTCCAGAACCGCCTGATCCAACCCTTCGCGGTGATAGGCCAGCGGTGCGTCATAGATGGTGCTGAGGTCCTGCGCCGCAATCACGCTGTCGGGGCGGACGTTGCAGAACAGTGCCAGCTTTTCGCGTTCCTTGGTCGGGATCGGCCCTTCGGACCGGCAAACCAGAATGTCGGGCGCCAAGCCAATCGAACGCAGCTCTTTCACCGAGTGCTGGGTCGGCTTGGTTTTCAACTCGCCCGAGGCCTTGATGTAGGGCAGTAGCGTCAGGTGCATGAAAATACACTGACCGCGCGGTTTGTCCTGGCTGAACTGACGAATGGCTTCAAAGAAGGGCAGGCCTTCGATATCGCCCACTGTGCCGCCGATTTCGCACAGCATGAAATCAACCTCATCCTCGCCAATGGCGATGAAATCCTTGATCTCGTTGGTGACGTGCGGGATCACTTGAATAGTCTTGCCGAGGTAGTCTCCGCGCCGTTCTTTCTCCAACACGTTGGAATAGATCCGCCCCGAGCTGACCGAGTCGGTCTTGCGCGCGGCCACACCGGTGAAACGTTCATAGTGACCAAGGTCCAGATCGGTCTCGGCCCCGTCATCGGTGACAAACACTTCGCCATGTTCAAAGGGTGACATCGTCCCCGGATCGACGTTCAGATAAGGGTCCAGCTTGCGCAGACGCACCGAATATCCGCGCGCCTGCAACAGCGATCCCAGAGCCGCCGAGGCCAGCCCTTTACCCAAGGACGAAACCACACCACCAGTGATGAAAATAAAACGCGCCATGTTTTTCGGCTGCTCCCGTGAGACGTCATTATCAGCTGCCCGGCGGCTTGAAAAAACCGCAGCACCACGGGACTTCATATATAAAGGATTCGCGCGTGCAGCGCAAGAGAACCGCAAGATGCTGTTGCAGCTCTCTTTCAGATTTCTAGGTTTTGTGGCTTAGTCGGCCTGCGGGATCAGCGGCGCGTTGTCGCCCTGTGCCGGTGGCAGCAGGTCATCCGCCGACGGAACCGCCGGTGCGCTTTCCTCGGTCGGGGCCGGTGCCGGAACACCCAAACGGTCGATCACCGAGCTGCCCGAAGATTTCTGCGCGGCCAGAATCGTCAGCGTGATCGACGTGACGATGAAACAGGCCGCCAGGATCCAGGTGACCTTGCCCAGGGCCGTTGCCGCTGAACGGCCAGCCATGGCGCCGCCACCGCCGCCACCCATGCCAAGGCCGCCGCCTTCGGACCGCTGCATCAGAACAACGGCAATCAGGCCCAAGGCCAGGAGAAGGTGGATGATGAGAACGACGTTTTCCATGGTGTTCCTGTACGGCGTGGCGTGTATCGCGTGGTACTTATGCAAGTTTGCGCGCAGGGGCAAGGGAGGAGTTGGCATCGCACCGACGGATGTCGTCAATCGCGGCAAAGGGGCTGGACACGGCCGCGTCGCCGACGCAGGCTGACCCCATGCCACATGACGATCCTGACCACCCGCACGCTTTGATGCCACCGGACCCGGCGCTGCGCGTCAAGGCGTTGGAAACGATTTTGACCCGAAAGGGGTTGATCGATCCGGCCGCGCTGGATGAAATCATCGATACCTATCAGAACCGGATCGGGCCGAAGAACGGCGCGCGGGTCGTCGCCCGGGCGTGGTGTGACCCAGAATTCCGGCAGGCCCTGCTGACCGATGCAAACCCCGTTCTGGCTGGGCTGGGATATTATGGCAGACAGGGCGAGCACATGGTCGTAGTGGAAAACACGCCGCGACAGCACAATATGGTCGTTTGCACCTTGTGCAGCTGCTACCCTTGGCCATTGCTGGGGATACCCCCCGGCTGGTACAAATCCGACGCCTATCGCGCCCGCGCCGTGCGCGAGCCGCGCAAGGTACTGGCCGAGTTCGGTGTGACCTTACCCGCCGACACCGCGATCCGCGTTTGGGATTCGACCGCCGAGATTCGTTACCTGGTGCTGCCGATGCGACCCGAGGGAACCGAAGGGCTGGCCGAGGACGAACTGGCCGAACTGGTCAGCCGCGACAGCATGATCGGCACCGGCTTGCCAAAGGTACCGTCATGACCCGGGTGCATGACATGGGCGGGCGGTTTGGTGACGGTCCGGTGAAACCCGAACCCGAGGGTGACCCTGTATTTGCCAAAGACTGGCACGCCCGTGCCCTGGCACTGACCCTGGCGGCCGGCGCACTGGGACAGTGGAACATAGACATCTCGCGCCATGCACGAGAGCGCTTGTCGCCATTGGATTACACACGCTTCTCCTATTACGAAAAGTGGATTGCCGCGCTGGCGGACCTGCTGGTCGAAAGGGGCGTCCTGACCGAAGAGGATTTGCGCGGGGCCGCGCATGACGTTGGCACTCATGCTCTGGCCGAAAGGTCACTGAAAGCCGATGCCGTGGCTGCTGTCCTGGCAACCGGTGGCCCGACTGCGCGCGCAGACGGCCCAAAGCCGATTTTCTCAGCCGGTCAGGCCGTGCGCGCGGTCATTCCCTCTGACAATGCGCAGGTCCCTGGCGGGCATACGCGCTTGCCCCGCTATGCCGTCGGCGCGCTGGGCTATGTCGTGCGCCTGCACGGAAATCACGTGTTTCCTGACAGCAACGCACATGGACTGGGCGAGGCGCCCGAGCCGCTTTACGCGGTCAAGTTCCACGCCCGCGAATTATGGGCACATCCCGAGCACCCGGATGACGAGGTCGTTGTGGACATGTGGCAAAGCTATCTTGAGCCGGTATGACCCAAGCCGCGCCGGAACCCGTCTTTGAACAGCCCTGGCACGCACAGGTCTTTGCCTTGACGGTGGCCATGAATGAGGCCGGTCGGATTGAATGGCCGGACTGGGCCGCGCGGTTCTCGGCGACTTTGAAACGCGATGGGCTGGACCGGGACCTCGATGGCGGCGACGACTATTTTCGGGCCTGGCTTGCGACCCTTGAGGCGATGCTGGCAGAGCAGGGCGCCGCGCCGGCTTCAGAAGTCCGAATTTTGCGCGACGCCTGGGAAGAGGCCTTTTTGACGACATCTCATGGCCAACCGGTACGTGTGCGGGACGGTTAGAGCCGGGGGCGTTGCCCCCGCCGCCCGTGCCGGGCGGCTCCCCCGGGATATTTGAGGCCAGATGAACATGGGATCCGGGCTTCATCTGGCCTCAAATATCCCCGCCGGAGACATCGCGCGGCACGCGCGATTTCTGACTGCGTCGAATTATTGGTTTCCCTGCGGTCGGCGCGTCGCTATATGAGCCGGGTTTGTTAACTCAACGCAAAAGGACCGGATATGGCCAATGTGGTTGTTGTCGGCGCCCAATGGGGTGACGAGGGAAAAGGCAAGATTGTCGACTGGCTCAGCGAAAGGGCGGACGTGATCGCGCGTTTCCAGGGCGGGCATAATGCCGGTCACACACTGGTCATCGACGGCGAGGTCTACAAGCTGCACGCCTTGCCTTCGGGCGTTGTCCGCGGTGGCAAGTTGAGCGTCATCGGCAATGGCGTCGTCCTGGACCCCTGGCATCTGGTGGCCGAGATCGCGACGGTCCGGGCACAGGGCGTGGAGATTACCCCTGACACTTTGATGATCGCCGAGAACACGCCATTGATTCTGCCCATTCATGGCGAATTGGACCGTGCGCGCGAAGAAGCGGCCAGCAAGGGGACCAAGATCGGGACCACGGGGCGCGGTATTGGTCCGGCCTATGAAGACAAGGTCGGGCGCCGTTCGGTCCGGGTTGCCGATCTGGCTGATGAGGCGACGCTTGAAGCGCGTGTTGACCGGGCGTTGCAGCATCATGATCCGCTGCGCAAAGGGTTGGGAATCGACCCTGTCGACCGCGATGCGCTGGTTGCGCAGCTGAAGGAAATCGCCCAGGAAATCCTGCCTTTCGCGGCACCGGTCTGGAAGGTGCTGAATGAGAAACGCAAGGCGGGCAAGCGTATCCTTTTCGAAGGCGCGCAGGGCGCGTTGCTGGATATCGATTTCGGGACCTACCCGTTTGTCACCTCGTCCAACGTGATTGCAGGCCAGGCAGCGACGGGTGTGGGGATCGGTCCGGGATCGATCGATTTCGTGCTGGGTATTGTCAAAGCCTATACCACCCGGGTGGGCGAAGGTCCGTTTCCGACGGAATTGGAAGATGCCGACGGTCAACGTCTGGGCGAGCGCGGGCATGAGTTCGGCACCACGACGGGCCGCAAACGGCGCTGCGGCTGGTTTGACGCCTGCCTCGTGCGCCAGACCTGCGCCACCAGCGGAGTGAACGGGATCTCGCTGACCAAGCTGGATGTGCTGGACGGGTTCGAGTCCCTGAAAATCTGCACCGGCTATGAGCTGGACGGTGCGCGTCTGGATTATTTGCCCACCGCAGCCGATCAGCAGGCGCGCTGTACGCCGATTTACGAGGAAATGCCCGGGTGGAGCGAATCCACCGAAGGCGCGCGCAGCTGGGCAGATTTGCCGGCGAACGCGATCAAATACGTGCGCCGGGTCGAGGAACTGATCGACTGCCCCGTGGCGCTTTTGTCCACCAGCCCGGAGCGGGACGACACCATCCTGGTGACCGATCCCTTTGCCGACTGATGGCAGGTGACGAAAAGCCGGGTCTGAGCTACAGCGCCAGGCGGCGTTGGTCTTTGGTCATCCTGCTGGTTGGCCTGCCGCTCTACGTTGTTGCCGTTGTCTCTGTTCTGAACTGGTTGGATCGGCCGCCGATCTGGCTGGAGCTGTTGGTTTATGTTCTATTGGGCATATTGTGGGTCTTGCCGTTCAAATTCGTGTTTCGCGGTGTCGGTAAGGAAGACCCGGACCAAAGCGACAACTGACCGGCGGGGGGAACTCCGTTTGCCGGTCGTGACGTTTCCGTTTTGGCGGGACGGAAACAAGTGAGGGCGAGGGGGGGCGATCCATGACCAAAGCATGTTATTCGGGACTGTTGGCCGCAGCGGTGGCATTCTCGGCACATGCGGCCCGAGCCGGGGAATGGGAATATGTGGTTGCGCCTTACGTCTGGGGCCCGGAATTTGAAACATCCCTGAACATTGGTCCAAACCCGCCCGTCAATGGCAGTACATCCATCTTTGACATCCTCAACAGCGCCTTTCTGATTGCCGGTGAGGCCAGAAATGGCCGGTGGTCTGTCGACGGCGAGTTCAATTACCTCAACCTGGGGGATGACGTGCCCTTTGGGCAGGCGGGCCGCAGCGCCAACTGGGAGCTCGACGGAACCATGGCGTCACTGGCTGTCGGTTATACCCTGTCTGAAAACGCGCAAGCACGGCTCGAGGCCTTTGCGGGTGTTCGGCATTGGGACCTGGATCTGTCCACGACCGTTCGCACCTTTACCGCCAGCACCAGCCGCAGTTGGACTGACCCTTTGATTGGTGCGCGCTACAGCCGCGCCGTGTCGGATCGGTGGACCCTGGCGGCGATGGGAAATATAGGCGGTTTCGGGGTCGGGTCGGAATTTCAATGGGAGGCACTGGTTCAGGCAAGCTGGGCCTGGACCGACGGCATTGACGTGGCAGCCGGGTATCGCCACCTGGACGTTGAGTTCGACGCGGGCCGGGACGTCATCGACCTGACCCTGACCGGGCCCTATGTCGCGCTGGCGTTCAACTTCTGAACGGTTTTGGCGACCTGATGACCTAGTCCGGCCAGGTCAGGATGGCGCGGGCAAAGGCGTGATATTCTCCGGCCAGTTCTTCGACCATGCTGATCGGAGTAGGCCACGGCGTGGTCAGGGTTGCTTCGACCTGACCGGTCATCAGCCTGAGGTCGGCGCTGTGTTTGACTGCAAGATGGCGCATTCGCTGGTTGGTGGCCAAGCATAGCATGTGGACCTCGCGGATGCCGCGGTTGCGGGCACCGGCGATGATGCGGGACAAAAGGGCGTCGCCTATCCCCTTGTCCTGCCACGGAGTTTCCACGGTTATCGCGATCTCGGCCACGCGCCCGCCGCGCCCCTGGGTCGGGCGCAACTCGCCCACACCACGCAGGCAGGCATCAGGGAAGGCGCCAAAAACCAGTGCCGCGTTGTCGAATATCCCGTCGACATAGGAGTCGAGGTTCTGCGGCGGGACGGGGATGCCGAAACGCGAAATCAGGGCATCGCTGTCAAGGTTTTGAAAATGCGTCGCAACCTGGGGCCTGTCAAATATCCTGAGGCGGCGGATCGTGATTTCCTGCATGGCGGCACTCTGCGTGATCCGGGAAACTGATACGGGGTTTGATGTCCCATGATACCACTTTTCTGCACTGCAGCATAACCCGATTTGGGAAAATCGTGAATTCTTGCGCGTTTCCCTGGGCGCCCGGTGGGTTTGGTCAAACGATGCGCACAACAAAAAAGGGGCCAGAGGTTTCCCTCTGGCCCCTTGGCGTAAATTCGGTTGGGTCAGCCAGCCGCGCGTTTGTCATCCGGGCGGAACCCGATCTGGTTCGAGGCCGCGAAACGACCGCCACCGGCCTTTTCGATCTTGCCGTCGCGCAGCAACTGGCCAAACGACCGCAGGCTTTCTTCGCGATTGAACGCCTCTTGCTTGAGGGACCGGACCTTGTTCATCAATTGCGGCCGCGAGAATTGCTCTTGGCCTTCGATGAACGAAAGATAGGCCGCCGCGGCTTCAAGCAGGTCGGGCAGGGACTGTGCGCCCTGTTCCTGTGCAAAAACGGCAAAGCCTCCCTCTTCTTCCGGGGCGCTGTCGTCTTGCGGCGTGGTGACACGGCGCGGCATGACAGGGCCTGTTTCGCCGTCATTGGTATCAACGCGCTGTTCCGCCACCAGCTTCAGCGGCGCTGCGCTGTCGGATTCGGGGCGCAGGCTTGTGACTTGAATTTCCGGGCGGCGGGGGCTTATGACCGAGGCCAGATCACCACGGTAGTCCTGATCAGCCGCGCCATGTTGCGCGTCCTTGTCTTCTGCACGTGCCGCTTCGGTCGCGGCGACAGCCGTGCGCAGGTGCGAGTAGGTGTCGCGCTTGTCGGTCGTTGCCGGGTCGTCCATCCGGGCACCGGCCTTGTCCATCAGGCGCGATACGTCCTGATCAATCTCGGTCGTCTCGGGGTGTTTGCGCTCGCTCGCCCCGGACAGTTCAGCCTCGACCTGCGAAATCTCTTGCATCAGGTCGTCTTCATCCGCCGCAGTCAAAACGCCGTCGGTTGCGTTTTCGTCTTCGGCGGGTTCATCATCTTCGGCCGCGATGTTGAGGATGTTGAGCACATCATCCACGTCAATATCCGTTTCCGCGGCATCGTCAGTTTCGTCAAACAGGACGTCTGTCTTCAGATCATCCGAATCGACCTGCATGTCGTCCGCCATAACCGTGTCAGGCACTATCGCGGGCTCTGGCATGGGGTCGGCAACTGTTTCGCCGGTGTCTGCAGGCTCGTCCAGGTCTTCGGGGGCCAAGGCGCCCGAGGCAAACGCTGCAGAGATCGCGTCGATCTGCGGTTTGGCGGGCGCAATATAGTCCCCGTCTTCTTCGTCCGAAAAGGCCACGGGGGTCTCGTCCGAATGCGAAACGACGGCGCGAATGCGTTGCAGCTTGGCCGAAATGCTGTCGGCGGCTGGCGGGGTCTGCGCCGGAACCGCTTCGGCATCGGCAAAGAACGCGGCCGCGCCTGCTGCGGGGGCTGCGTCAACAACCGTCAGGTCGGGGGCCGTGACCTCGGGTTGCTTGGGTTCGGGCTGCGCGGCGGCTTTGGGTTCGTCGGTCGCGCGCAACAACAGGCCCGAGTCGCTCTGGCTGGCTTCGACACGCTGGGTGCCGTCGCGTTGGGCGATCCGGGTTAGCATTTCAGCGTCTGGTTGGGGGGGCTCAGAGCCAAAGTAGCGGTCGTCTGCCGCAAGATCCCGAAAATACTCGGCGATTGATTTCATCGTTTCGAATGAGTCGTCGAAGCCTTCCAGGGTGCAGGAGAAAGTTCCGTAGGAAACGGTTAAGACCTTGTTATTCTGTACCATCAGACGCACGTCCTTTACAAACTACAGAGCGAACGGCGCGCAGCAAAGCGCGGGCGTCAGCTCGGAACTGTCTCGATGAATCTACCATTTTGTGGTCTCAATATGTCCAAAACCGGGAAATATGGTCAATCTTACGAAAAATGAGCCGATTGTGCGCTCTGATGGGCCAATTGCCCTGGTTGGCGGCGGCGAAATCGGGCCGGATGACCTGAATCTGGTGCTGAATCGCGTCACCGGCGTGGTCGCAGTCGATGGCGGCGTGGCCGCGTTGACCGATTCGGGGCGGATTCCGGATGCGGTGATCGGGGACTTTGATTCTCTGGATCCAAAAAGCCGGGAACGGGTTCCCGCCGACAGGCTGTTTCACACCCCCGAGCAGGACAGCACCGATTTCGACAAAGCCCTGCAGAATGTTCAGGCGCCGCTGGTTCTGGGCGCCGGGTTTCTGGGGGGGCGACTTGATCACCAAGTGGCTGCGCTCAATACGCTGGTGCGGTTCGAGGATCGCATTTGCATCCTGTTGGGACCGCAAGAGGTGGTGTTTCACGCGCCGCCCAGGATCAGCATCGAAACCGGGCGCGATGCGCTGGTTTCGCTGTTTCCGCTGCGGCGGGTGACCGGGCGCAGCACGGGGTTGTTCTGGCCGATTGAAAACCTGGTGTTTCAACCCGACGGGCGGATCGGGACGTCGAACCGGTCTGTCGATGCCCGTATTGAATTGCAGGTCGACGGACCGGGGCTGGTGGTGATGGTACCCCGCACGGCGTTCGACAGCGTCATGCAGGCGTTTGCGTCGGGGCAGACCGGGCGCTGGCCCTCTCGCGCAGGATAACATATAGGCCTGCCGCGATGGTGATGCCGATCCCCAGCGCGGCAAACCCGTTTGGCAGGTCGCGAAAGATCAACCATCCAATCAGCGTGGCCACCGGAATTTCCAGGTATTGCATGGGCGCCAATGTGGCCGACGGTGCATAGCGCAGCGACCATGTCATCAGCAGATGGGCAACGGTTCCCAGCGCACCGATGGTCAGCAGCATCAGCCAATGCGTCACATCCGTTGGCAAGATCACCGACAGCTCCCAGATGTCCGCGGCAGAGCCGATCGTCAGAAAGGGCAGCAGCAGAACGGTGGCCATGACACCCGACACCGCCTGCAACGAAACCGGATCGGTTTCTTTGGCTATTTGGCGTGTTACCAACATGAACAGGGCAAAGACCACCGCGACGATCAGCGGCAGCAGTGCCGGCGCGCCGACCTGGGAAAAACTGGGCTGGATCACAAGCAGAGTACCTGCGAACCCCACGACACAGGCCATCAGACGCCTTGGGCCGACCTCTTCGTTCAGGACGAATTTGCCGAGAATCAGCATGATGAACGGCATGACGAATGCGATGGCGACGGCATCGGCAAGCGGAAGGTACTGAAGCGCGCTGAACATCGCCGACAGGCCAATGATGTGCAGAACTGTGCGGATCACCGCAAGACGCAGAACCCGGCCGTGCATTTTCCAGGGCCGACCCGTGGCGGCAACCAGCGGGATCAGGATCAGGGCCTGAACGGCAAAGCGGACCAGTACCAACAGGCCAAGCGGCGTCGTTTCGCCAAGAAGTTTCGCCATTGCGTCGCCCAGCGGTGCAAGCACGCAAAAACCGAGCATCAGAACGATGCCGAGAACGGGGCGATCCTGGGTCATGGGCGCGACGCTAACGCGCGGTGCGACCAATGGAAAGACGTTGCGGTCTTGGCGGTTTTCATGGGCTTGGGTCCGGCCCGTTGGGGATCAGCAATTGGGCACGTTCACGGCCAACCCGCCCAACGAGGTTTCCTTGTATTTCTCATGCATGTCATGCCCGGTCTGCCGCATCGTTTCGATGACGGCGTCCAGCGGAACAAAGTGCTGACCATCGCCGCGCAGCGCCAGCGAGGCGGCCGAGACCGCCTTGATCGCGCCGAGCCCGTTGCGTTCGATGCAGGGCACCTGCACCAGGCCCTTTACCGGATCGCATGTCATGCCCAGGTGGTGTTCCAGCGCGATCTCGGCAGCGTTTTCGACCTGTTCGGGCGTTCCGCCCATGACGGCGCACAGGCCCGCGGCGGCCATGGCGGCGGCGCTGCCGACCTCGGCCTGGCACCCGGCCTCGGCCCCCGAGATCGACGCGTTGAACTTGACCAACCCGCCAATTGCAGCCGCCGTCAGCAGGAAATCCTCGATATGGCTTTCCGACGCGCCCGGAACGTGGTCCAGGTAATAGCGCAGCACCGCGGGCAGAACGCCCGCCGCGCCGTTGGTCGGGGCCGTGACGACCTGGCCGCCCGCTGCGTTCTCTTCGTTGACGGCCATGGCATAGACGCTCATCCAATCGTTGATGGTATGAGGCGCGTTCAGGTTCATGCCGCGTTCCGCCTGCAGGGCATCGTGAATACCCTTGGCGCGGCGGCGCACGTTCAGGCCGCCGGGCAGGATGCCGTCCGTGGTCAGGCCGCGTTCGATGCAGTCGTTCATCACCTGCCACAGCCGCGCAGACCCCTTGGCGAAACTTTCTTCGCAACCGCGCGCAACCTCGTTGTCGCGTTTCATCCGGGCGATCGACTTGCCGCTGGTTCTGGCCATCTCAAGCATTTCGGCCGCGGATTTGAACGGGTAGGGCACGGGGGCGCCCTCGTCGGTCGCCTTGCCCTGGGCCAGTTCTTCTTCGGTCAGGACAAACCCGCCGCCGATGGAGTAATAGACCTGCCGCAGGATCACGTCGCCCTGCGCGTCCGTCGCCATGAGGATCATGCCGTTGGCGTGGCCGGTAAGCGCGTGATCGTAGTCAAAGACCAGGTCCGTCTTTGGATCGAAGCGCAGTTCGGGCAACCCCTCTGGCGCGACGGTACAGGTGCGGGCGATACCCTTCAGCGCGGCCTCGGCCTTTTCGTTGTCATAGGTGTCGGGGACGAACCCCGCCAGCCCAAGGATCGTGGCGCGATCCGTTGCGTGCCCCACGCCTGTAAAAGCAAGCGAACCGTGCAGCGAGGCCCGCAACCCGGCAAAGGCAAATGGCGAGGCGCGCATCAGATCCAGAAACCGCGCCGCGGCAACCATCGGACCCATCGTATGCGAAGAGGATGGGCCGATGCCCACTTTGAACATATCAAAGACGGAAAGAAACATGTCAGATAGCGGAACCTTCTGGCGGGTTGGCATAGGTGGGGTTTGTAAAAGGCGTGGGGCCCAGCCCTTCGGCAGCAATTGCGACACGCGTCGCCGGGCGGGTTTCAAGCTGAAACAGAATGTCCTGCAAATAAGGTGTGTCTGCCAGTTGATACCAGCTGTGATCAGCCTGAACCGGATAGAGCGCCATCCACCGCATCATGCAGCCTATGTAATAGCTCAGGACCGAAGGCGTACCGGGGCAAAACCACTCGGGCATCTCTTTGGCCAGCGCGTCCAGATTGCCAAGGTGACGGCGCAGGCGTGGCCGGATACCCGCCCGCAGGGATTCGGCCTGCGTCGCGTCGATGTATTTCTCGGCATAGAACAGGATGCGCAGATCGGCATGCAGGGTGTTTGACGCAAAGAACAGCCATTTCAGAAAGGCGCCGCGCTGCGCGCTGTCCGGGGCGGGGGCCAGCGCACCATGCGTGTCTGCAAGCCACAAAAGGATTGCTGCGGTCTCAAAGATCGGGCCTTGCGGCGTTTCCAGCACCGGGATCAGCCCGTTTGGGTTCAGGGCACGGTAGGCTTGGGTTTCATGCTGGTGCTGGCGGCGGTCGATCAACGCGGTTTCATAGGGCAGGCACAGTTCCTCAAGCACCAGCCGGATGACCAGCGATGCATTGTCGGGGGCATAGTGCAGGCGGTAATGCGTTTTCATTTTTCCTGTGTACGTGAACCCGGCGCGGGGTGGCGCTCCAATTGCGACGTTTCCAATAGGAAACGCGTATTTCGCCACCGGCGTTTTGGCAAGCGCAATTGGCGATTTGGTCTCGCAGTCATGCGGGGCTTTCCGTATAAGTCCGGCAATGAAACAAGGGATCGCTGCCATGACCGGGGAACTGTCACCCATCGACAAAGCCAAATATGTATCTGCCTATCGCGCGGCCGAAATGGTGCAGGACGGGATGCGCGTCGGGCTGGGAACCGGATCGACAGCCGCCTGGCTGGTGCGCCGACTGGGCGAAAGGGTTCGGGACGAAGGATTGAAGATCAAGGGGGTTCCGACCTCGACCGCGACGGCGCAACTGGCACGCGAAGTGGGGATCGAGGTGGTCTCGCTGGATCAGGCAGGCTGGCTGGACCTGACCATTGACGGGGCGGACGAGTTCGACGGAGAGCTGAACCTGATCAAGGGCGGCGGCGCGGCCCTGTTGCAAGAGAAGATCGTGGCAACGGCCAGCGATCAAATGGTCGTGATTGCGGATGCCGGTAAAGAGGTCGAGGCGCTGGGCGCTTTCCCCCTGCCAGTCGAGGTTATCCCCTTTGGTTGGCAGACGACGCGAACGCTGATCGAAGAGGCGCTTGATGCAATGGACGTTCTGGGCACTGCGGCGACGCTTCGGATGAACGGCGAGGCGCCGACGGTGACGGATGAGGGGAACCATATTCTGGACCTGCACCTGCAACGGATCGGAAACCCGCGGCAACTGGCGCTGATTCTGAACCAGGTGCCGGGCGTGGTTGAAAACGGGCTGTTCATCGATATCTGTGACAAGGTCGTAATTGGCCACGGCGATGGCCGGGTCGAATTGCGCGATATCAACGAAGGCACGATTGAGCTGGGTCAGGTTGGCACAGACGAAGCTGACAACCTGTTTTCCGACCTGGCGGACTGAGGACGAAAAAATGAGTTTCGATTACGATCTGTTCGTCATTGGCGGCGGCTCTGGTGGTGTGCGTGCGGCGCGCGTGGCCGCGGGTGAGACAGGGGCAAAGGTCGCGCTGGCAGAAGAGGACCGCTATGGCGGCACCTGTGTCATTCGTGGATGTGTTCCCAAAAAGCTGATGGTGTTTGCCAGCGAGTTCGCCGAGATGGTGGGCGACGCACAGGCTTATGGTTGGGATATCCAGCCCGGTGCGTTCGATTGGAACCAGTTCAAAGGCAAGCTGCACAGCGAACTGGACCGGCTGGAAGGTATCTATCGCAACATTCTCAAGAATAACGGGGTCGAAAGCTATGATCAGCGCGCCCGCTTGGTTGACCCGCACACGGTTGAACTGACCGACGGCACGCGCAAGACAGCCAAGCACATCCTGGTGGCCACCGGCGGCCGCCCGGTGGTGCCCGATTTCCCCGGCGCCGATCTGGCGATTACCTCGAACGAGGTTTTCCACCTGGACACGCTGCCCCAGACGATGCTGATTGTCGGTGGCGGCTATATCGCCTGTGAATTTGCCGGGATCATGAATGGTCTGGGGGTCAAGACGACACAGTTCTATCGCGGGGCGCAGATTTTGCGCGGTTTCGATGACGAAGCCCGCGGCCTGATTAGCGAAGAGATGTGCCAGAACGGCGTCGATCTGCATCTGGGCACCAATGTGCTTGAGATGAAAAAGCAGGGTGACAAGATCTGGGTCAAGGCAACCAACGGGTCCGAACAGGTGTTTGACGTGGTGATGTACGCCACCGGCCGGGCGCCCTATGCCGATGATATGGGGTTGGAAGCGCTGGGTGTTCAACGCGGCCGCAAGGGCGAGATCGTGGTGGATGAATACAGCCAGACCGCCGTGCCGTCGATCTATGCCATTGGCGATGTGACCGACCGGGTGAACCTGACCCCGGTGGCGATCCGCGAGGGCATGGCCTTTGTCGAGACCGTGTTCCGGGGCAACCCGACACCGGTGGATCACGCGCTGATTCCCACAGCCATTTTCACGCAGCCTGAAATGGGCACCGTGGGGCTGAGCGAGGAACAGGCCGCCGAACAGGAGCCGATCGAGGTTTACGCGACCTCGTTCAAGCCGATGCAAAAGGCATTTGCCGGCGGCTCGCAACGCGTGTTGATGAAACTGATCGTCAGCCAGGCCACCCGCAAGGTGCTGGGCTGTCACATCGTGGCGCCCGGTGCGGGCGAGATGATCCAGATGGCGGGAATCGCCGTGAAAATGGGTGCAACCAAGGAAGATTTCGACCGAACAGTTGCGGTTCATCCGGTGATGGCCGAGGAACTGGTGACAATGCGGCAACCGGTTCGCACCGCTTGATTTGCAACTGCGCACACACAAGTTACAAGGGAACCCGTGATCACACGGGCCTAAATGAAGGAATCGACACAGATGGCGGGCAACAGCGGTGGCCCCTGGGGGGGCGGAGGCTCATCCGGCGGCGGAGGAAATCGGGGTAACAACGGGGATGGGCGCAAGCCCCCCGAGGGCGAAGGCCCGCAGATCCCCGAGATCGACGAGCTGATGAAGAAGGGCCAGGAACAACTGCGCGTCCTGATGGGCGGTCGCGGCGGTTCGGGCCGTGGCGGCAGCGGCCAGGGTGGCGGCGGAGGTCCGGCCTTTACCCGCGGCACGATCCTGATCGGCGTGGTGGTTGCAGCCGTGGTTTGGGTTCTGGCCAGTTTTTATACGGTCAAGCCCGAGGAACAATCGGTCGAACTGTTCCTAGGCGAGTTTTCGGATGTCGGAAATCCCGGTCTGAACTTTGCCCCGTGGCCGTTTGTCACCGCCGAGGTGATCCCGGTTACCCGCGAACAGACCGAAGACATGGGCGGCGCCCGCAGCAGCGACGATGGTCTGATGCTGACCGGCGACGAAAACGTGGTCGATATCGACTATCAGGTCGTCTGGAACATCAACGACCCGGCCAAGTACCTGTTCAACCTGCGCGATCCGCGGCAGACGATTCAGGCGGTGTCGGAATCGGCGATGCGCGAGATCATCGCGCAAAGCGAACTGGCGCCGATTCTGAACCGGGATCGCGGCGTCATTGCCGACCGCCTTCAGCTGCTGATCCAGGAAACCATGGACAGCTACGATTCCGGTGTGAACATCATCCGTGTGAACTTTGACAAGGCCGATCCGCCGCAGGATGTGATCGCGGCGTTCCGCGACGTGCAGGCCGCTGCGCAGGAGCGCGACCGCGAACAGAACGTGGCAGATGCCTATGCCAACCGGGTTCTGGCCGAAGCGCGCGGTGAAGCTGCGCAGGTTCTGGAAGAGGCCGAAGCTTACCGTGCGCAGCAGATCAACAGCGCGGTGGGTGAAGCCAGCCGCTTTAGCGCTGTTCTGGAAGAGTATTCGAAAGCGCCCGATGTAACCCGCAAGCGTCTGTATCTGGAACGGATGGAGCAGGTTCTGGGCGATGTCGACAAGATCATTCTGGACGAAAACACGTCTGGCCAGGGACAGGGCGTCGTTCCTTACCTGCCGCTGAACGAACTGCGTCGCAATTCGACTGAGGGGAACAACTGATGCGTAAATCAACGTTTATTCTGCCCGTTGTTTTCATCGCTATAGTCGGCGTCTTGTCTTCGATCTTTATCGTGGACGAACGCGAACGCGCGCTGGTTCTGAGGTTCGGCCGTGTCGTGGACGTCAAGGAAGATCCGGGCCTGGCCTTCAAGCTGCCGATCTTTGACGAGGTCGTGCGATATGATGACCGCATCCTGTCGATCGACGTGCAGCCGCTTGAGGTGACGCCGCTGGATGACCGCCGTCTTGTGGTTGACGCGTTTGCCCGGTACCGGATTGCCGACCTGAACCAATTCCGCCAGGCCGTTGGTGTCGGTGGCATCCCGGTGGCCGAGGACCGGCTTGACCGTATCCTGCGCGCCGAAACACGCGAGGTTCTGGGCTCGGTTTCGTCGAAGGACATTCTTAGTTCTGACCGGGCCGCGCTGATGCTGCGCATTCGAAACAGTGCCATCGCCGAAGCGCGCGCATTGGGCGTCAGCGTGATCGACGTGCGGCTGAAGGCCACCGATCTGCCGCAAGCCAACCTTGAGGCGACCTTTAACCGAATGAAGGCCGAGCGTGAACGCGAGGCAACGGACGAACGGGCCCGCGGTAAGGAAGCTGCGCAACGCATCCGCGCCCAGGCCGACCGGACCGTGGTCGAGTTGGTGTCAGATGCCAACCGCGAGGCCGAGATCATTCGCGGTGAGGCCGATGCGGAACGCAACTCGATTTTCGCCGAAGCCTACGGCGCGGACCCGGAATTCTTTGAGTTCTACCGCTCGTTGACGGCGTATGAAAACGCGCTGCGGGGCGGCAACAGCTCGATGGTTCTGAGCCCGGATTCCGAGTTCTTCAACTACTTGAAATCGCCCACCGGCCAGGCGGGTCGGTAATGGGCATGATCCTTCTGGCCTTCGGGCTGGTTCTGATCGTCGAGGGGCTGGCCTATGCGCTGGCCCCTTCGCTTGTCGAGCGTATGCTCGAAGCCTTGCGCAGCATGCCGGAACAGGCGCGCCGGCTTGTCGGGCTGCTTTGCGTCGTGTCCGGATTCATCCTGACCTGGGGGGCCTATCAGCTGGGGTTTTGACAATCCTGTCTCACTTGCCGGTGAATTCCCCCTGATCCCGAGTTGCGAGCGGCAACAAACTGACTACATTGGATATCAAATCCGGTCGGTCCCGATGGGGCCGGCAATAAAATACGACAAGGAGACCCCAGGTGCAGTCAGTAGCACGCAGTAAATCCGTCACCCCGAACGACGCGGCAGCCAAAGTGCGGCTGATGTGGCTGGCCTTGCTCAGCGTCCTGTTCGTGCTGGCGCAAACCCTGGTGGCGCAGGCTCGGAACGAAAGCCTGGCACCATTGGCCGAACAGATCAGCCCGGCTGTGGTCAACATCACAACGACAACGCTGATCGAAGGGCAGGCGGGACCGCAAGGCATTGTGCCCGAAGGATCCCCGTTCGAAGATTTCTTTCGCGAGTTCCAAGACCGCAACGGCGAGGACGAAGACCGCCCGCGCCGCAGCAATGCGCTGGGCTCGGGCTTCGTGATCTCGGAAGACGGCTATATCGTGACCAACAACCACGTCATCGCCGAAGCCGACGAGATCTTGATCGAATTCTTCCCCGGTCAGGGGCAACCCAAAAAGGAACTGCCCGCCACGGTCGTGGGAACGGATGAAAAGACCGATATCGCCTTGCTCAAGGTCGAAGCGTCGGGCCCGTTGCAATATGTTACCTTCGGCAACAGCGACACGGCTCGCGTGGGGGATTGGGTCATTGCCATGGGCAACCCGCTGGGGCAGGGCTTCTCCGTTTCCGCAGGGATCGTTTCGGCCCGGAACCGCGAACTCAGCGGGTCTTACGACGACTACATCCAAACCGATGCCGCGATTAACCGCGGCAACTCGGGTGGGCCGCTGTTCAACATGAACGGCGAGGTGATCGGCGTGAACACGGCGATTCTGTCGCCCAATGGCGGTTCGATCGGTATCGGTTTCTCGATGGCGTCGAATGTGGTGGTCAAAGTCGTCGACCAGCTGCGCGAATTCGGGGAAACCCGCCGCGGCTGGCTGGGTGTGCGCATCCAGGACGTGACCGAGGATATGGCCGAGGCGATGGGCCTGGAAAAGCCCGGTGGCGCGCTTATCAGCGATGTGCCTGACGGCCCGGCCAAGGATGCGGGCCTGCTTGCCGGCGACGTCATCCTCAGCTTTGACGGCGTCGAGGTGAACGATACACGCGGTCTGGTCCGTCAGGTGGGTGAAACAACTGTCGGAAAATCCGTGCGGGTGGTTGTCCATCGGGATGGCGGCACGCAAACCGTTCTGGTCACGCTGGGCCGCCGCGAGGATGCCGAGCGCGCTGAAAACGGTGTCGAAGACGAACCTGACGCGGCCCCCGCCGAGGAAAACAAGGATATCCTTGGTCTTACCATTTCGCCGCTGACCGACGCGCTGCGCGATGATCTGGGGTTGGATGCCGACGCCCAGGGGCTGGTTGTCACCAATGTCGACGAATCCTCGGAAGCCTTTTCAAAGGGGCTGCGCGCCGGGGATGTCATCACCGAGGCCGGTCAGCAAAAGGTCGTATCAATTGACGACCTTGAGGCGCGGATGGAAGAGGCCCGCGAAGCAGGGCGCAAGTCGCTGCTTTTGTTGGTCCGCCGGGGCGGAGAGCCCAGGTTTGTCGCGCTGAGCCTGGAAGAGTAAAAGAACAGGCACGAATTCCGAAAAGGGGGGCGGGGCAAAAGCTTCGCCCCCCTTTTGCGTTTATTTCCGTTTGGGCAAAGAAAAGAGCCATATGCCGGGACAGCATATGGCTCTGGTGCAGGAGAGGCCTTTGGACAGATATCGGGGATGATAGATCGGCCCCCTACGGTAACATCTGTGACACTAGAATCGGCCGCCCCGGTTGTATGTGAAGCGGATCACATGCGCGCAACTTGCGGTGCAAAAACAGGAATGCCCGGTCAGATCAGGTCGGATTCGGCCAATTGGCGCAGGGCGTCGAAATCCTGAATCAGAATCCCGCCGCGGGACGCTTCGACAACGCTGTTGCGTTTCCAGATCGAGATTGTCTTGGAAACGGCCTCGCGGGTGGCGCCTACGAATTCGGCCAGTTCGCTTTGCGACAGCGTGATCCGTTCGGACGGATTATCCTGCTGGCCCGCCAGGTGCAGCAGCTTGCGCGCCAGCCGGACCGGCATTGGCAAGAAAACCTGTTCGTTCAACTGAACGCCCATCCAGCGCATCCGCAAACCCGCCAGTCGAATCATGTCGACGGCCAGGTCCGGGTGCTGGCGGATCTGGTTCATTACGTCGTTGCGACGCACGCGCAACACGCGGGACGGTTCCGCAGCGGTGATCGTGGCGGTACGCGGACCACTGTCAAACAAGGCGATTTCACCGAAAATCTCACCGGGGCGCATCAGGCTGAGGGCAAGCTTGCGGCCGCTCATCGCCAGAAAGGAAACTTCGAGTGTACCTTCGATGATGGCGTAAAGGGCATCGCCCTCGTCCCCCTGCTCGAACAGAACTTCGCCCCGGTCCAGGGACTTTTCCGAGGCTTGGCCAGCCAGCATTGTGCGCAGCCTGTCGGATGCTTCAGACAAAAAGCCGGTATTGGGAAAGGCCGTCATTGGTGCAGGGATTCTCTGTCTGAGTGGTTGGGTGGTGACCCAACCTTCCACAGCTTGCCCAATTAGCCAAGGTTTTTGTCAGGATTTGGGTGGCTTGCCCTGAAAAAGGCAGCCCTGCCCGGTGCTTGGGCGGGGCATGGACGCTATTGTTGGTCTGGATCGTCCATATAGCCCTGCAACAGGTTGAACTGCAGCATGAGGAATATCATCAGGGCGATCGGAAAGCCGAAGGTTTCGATCTTGACCCACAGGTCCGTCGACAAGGTGCGCCAGACCAGTTCGTTGGCCACTGCCAGCACCGCGAAACAGGCGCACAGGCGGCGGGTCAGGATCATCCATCCTTCGTGGCGCATGGGCAGCATCTCGTCCAGGACATAGGCAAGGTAGGATTTTCCCTGCAGCAGGCCTATGCCAAGCGTGATCGCGAAGAACCCGTAAACCAATGTGGTCTTCATCTTGAAGAAGCGTTCATCATTGAACCAGGCGGTCAGGCCGCCGAAGAAAATCACCATGATCGCGGTGAAAATCTGCATCCGGCTGAGTTTGCCGGTCAGATACCACAGGATGGCCATTGCCCCCAGCATCAGCGGGACGAAGATGATGGTTGCAACGATGAACCCCGAATATTCGATGCCGCCGATCAGGAAATCGTCATCCCGCAGGCGCAGGTAGATGAAGAAAAAGGCCAGCGGAGGGCCGAGTTCCAAAGCCTGTTTCAGAAACGGGTTGATCTCTTTCTTGCCTGTCATGTTCAATTCCTGCTGCTTACCCGCCCATTTCAACTATTACCGCGCCGAGTGCAATCAATGCCATCAGCGCAATACGCCTTGGGCCTACGGTTTCTTTCAGGACGAGCCAGCCGATCAGTGCGGCAAATACGGTCGAGGTTTCGCGCAGAACCGCAGCTTCGCCCACTTTGTCCAGACGCGTGGCCATCATGACCGCGCCGAAGGACATGAACGCGACCAACCCGCCCGTCACCCCGCGCAGCATCAGCGGTCCGGGCGCAGGCCGGTGGATCATCGCGCGCCACCGCAGAAAGGCATAGATGGGCAGTGCGAAGCCGTCGATCATGAAGAACCAGGCCAGAAAGGTAAACGGATCTGCCGTCGCGCGGATACCATAGGCGTCGTAGGTGGTGTAGAGCGCGACAAACAGGCCGGTGGCAAAGGCCAGCGCCAGGGCCGCGCCCAGCGTGTCGCGATCGGTTTCCAGAAATCGCAGGTTATAGAGCGCCAGCCCGAAGATACCCGCAAGCAGCGTGCCGACCCCGATCCATTGCGTGACCGAAAACACCTCGCCAAACAGGAAATAGGCGCCGATGACGGTGAACAGGGGACCGGTCCCGCGCACGACCGGGTAAACCACGGTGTAGGAGCCCTTGGTATAGGCCATGGCCTGCAGGACCTTGTAGGCGATGTGGATCAGCCAGACGGTCGCAAAGATCGGCCACATAAAGGGTTCGGGCCAGGGCACGACGAACAGGGCAAAAGGTGCGGCCATGAGGCAGTAAGAGGCATCAATGGCGCCCCGCGACAGCCAGGGATCGTGCCGACCCTTTTGGAGCGCCCCAAAGACGGCGTGCAGGAAGGCGGCCATCAGCGCGAGGCCAAGCGCCAGTTGATGACCGGCTTCGGTGCCTTCCAGTGAGATAAGCCAGTCGCTCAACCCCGTCGGCCTTCCGTTTGGGGCGCATGTGGGGGGCTGTCTGCCCCCCACACCCCCCGAGGATATTTCGGGCCAGATGAAGGTTGGATCATGACTGGTCCAGGCCGGTCAGGGCAGCGGCGAATTCTTCCGGGTCGAAAGGGGCGAGGTCGTCGATCTGTTCGCCGACACCAATGGCGTGAATTGGCAGGCCGAACTTGTCGGCAAGCGCGACCAGTACGCCCCCTTTGGCGGTGCCGTCCAGCTTGGTCATGACAAGGCCAGACACATCGGCCAGCTTGCGGAAGGTTTCGACCTGGCTGAGCGCGTTCTGTCCGGTGGTGGCATCCAGCACCAGAAGCGTGTTGTGCGGAGCGGTGTCGTCGACTTTGCGGATTACGCGCACGATCTTCGCCAGTTCTTCCATCAGATCGGCGCGGTTTTGCAGGCGGCCTGCCGTGTCTATCATCAGCAGGTCTGCGCCGTCAGATTGCGCCTTTGTCAGGGCGTCAAATGCCAGAGAGGCCGGGTCGGACCCTTCGGGCGCTGTCAGGACAGGCACGCCCGCGCGGTCGCCCCAGACTTGAAGCTGTTCGACCGCGGCGGCGCGGAACGTATCGCCCGCGGCGATGACGACCTTTTTGCCCGCCGCCTTGAACTGGCTTGCCAGTTTGCCGATGGTGGTGGTCTTGCCGGACCCGTTGACGCCCACCACCAGAACCACCTGTGGCCGCTTGGGGTAGAGCGGCATGGGCTTGGCAACAGGGTCCATCACGCGGGCGACTTCCTGTGCCAGCAACTGTTTGATCTCTTGCGCCGAGAGTTTGCGGCCATAGCGGCCCTCGGCCATGTTGGCGGTCACGCGCAGGGCGGTATCGACGCCCATATCCGACGCGATGAGCAGTTCTTCGAGCTGCTCGAGCATGTCGTCGTCAAGTGTACGGCGCACGGTTGTGCGGTCATCGTCGCGTTTGAACATCCGGCCCAACAGACCCCGTTGCGCGGGAATTTCGGGCGGGGGCGGCGTTGGAGTCGGGTCAGCGGGGGCCGGGGACGGGGGTTCGACCGGCTGTGGCGCCGGTGTGGGTTCGGGGTGTTCGGGAACCGGCTGGGGTTCGGGTTCCGGGGTCGGAATGACCGGATCGGGTGCGGTTTCCTCGCCACCATCCTCGACAATGGCATCCAGCCCCTGTTCGAGCCGGGAGGAGGATTTGAACAGCCGGTCCTTGAGCTTTGAGAAAAACGCCATCTTGGTCTCCGCAGGTGTTCCCTTCACCTAATCCGGAATTGCGGCAGTTGCAAAGGGTCAGGCGAATGCGAACAGGAAACCGGCTTGCGCGCCCCAGTAAAGCGGCCAGACCAGGTAGGGCGTGACCGCCCGGGCCGGGTGATCGCGGGGCAGTAGGAATTTCTCGGTCGCAAGAATGAGGTCTGAGGAAATGAACGCAATGGCAGCGGGCAGCGTCCAGCGAAGGGCTCCGGTTTCAGGCAGCGCAAGGGCCGCCAGCCCCATGCCCAGAATAATGGGGACATAGCCCAGCACCGGACCTTTCAGAGGGCCCGCGCGGGGAACGATGAGGGCGGTGGCAACGATGCCAAGCAGGATAAGCATCCAGAACATGCCCGGCCTGTCCAGGATCAACCCGGCGTTGCTGGACGGGTCAGTAAGAAACAGCGCAATATAGGCCAGGTGCCCGGCAGCAAAACCTGCGATCCCGGCCATAAATGTTGCGTCGGTTTCACGCGAAAGCAAGGCGTCCCCAACCGTGCATAGCGCAAGTGCCAGGATCAGGAGCCACGGGGCCGCAAGGCCCCAGGCCGCGACCGCCAATAGCGCGACCGAGGCTGTCTTGAGCACGCTGCGCAAGGGGCTTGCGCGCCGCGCCGTCAAGGGCAGGTAGGCCAGCGCGGATGCACCGGCGGCCAAGAGCAGGATCGTCATGTTGGTTCCTCCGCCAACAAAAACGCCCCGAGCGTGTGAAAACCACAAGCCGTGACGTTGGGTTAGCCTGCGCCTGCGCCAAAGATGGAACGGGCGCGCGGCTTCTGCCAGAATGGGGCCATGAACAGGTACCTGATGATTCTGTGGGCCGCATCCGCGCAGGCCGCCATGGCGCAATCGCCAATGTCGGCGGCGGAATTCGATGCCTATACGTTGGGAAAGACGATGTTTTACGGGTTTGAGGGGCGCGTTTACGGTGCCGAACGGCATTTGCCCAATCAGCGCGTTATCTGGTCGTTTCTGGATGGCGATTGCAAGGAAGGTAGCTGGTACCAACGTGACGACCAGATTTGTTTCGTCTACCAGGACCGGCCCGATCCGCAATGCTGGGTGTTTACGCGCACAGGCAAGGGGCTGGTTGCCCGGTTCGAAGGCAACCCGGAGGCGACCGAGCTGTACGAAGCCCAGGAAATTGGCCAGGACATGGTGTGTTATGGTCCCGAAGTCGGGGTCTGATCAGAACAATGAGCCCTGGTCCGGGCTGTCGGGTTTGCTTTTCTTCGGTGCGGATTTCTGCGCCGATGCGGGCTCGGATCCGGGGCTTTGGCGGGTGCTCAGGCGTCCATCGGCGAACTGGATTTCAAGATTGGTGTGTTGCTCGGCGTCAGCTTTGCGAGTCAGTAGCTGATCGCCTGCGCGCACCACCGCATAGCCACGTTCAAGCGTCGCCTTGTAGCTGAGCGTTTCACGCAGCCTGTCCGTGGCCTCGACCTGTTGGCGCAGCCGGTCCAGTCGTGTGGTCTGTGCCGTGGTCAGCCGGTCGCTCAACCGGCTGAGGGTATCCCGGCGTGTGTCAAGCTCGCGCCGGATCGGGCGCAGGCTCAGGCGGGATGACAGGTTGCGCCACCGGTCATGGCGCGTTTCGACCAGGCTGCGCAGTGTCGAGGGCCGCAGATGCCCTGAGATGTCCAAAAGCTTGACGCGGCGGGTTTGCACCCCGCGGATCAAGGCGCTGGGCAGGCGGTCTGAGACCTGATCCAGTCGCTGGCGGGGGCTGTCGAGCAAGCTGTCGGCGCGCGGCAGGGCGCGGGACAGGTCGCGCAGGCGCTGGCTGCGGCGCTGCACGGCATCGGTGGCGGCGCGGGACAGGCGGGCCCCTTGTTCGCCGGTCCAGGCCAGCAATTCCATGCGCACCGGAACGGCCAGTTCCGCGGCTGCGGTGGGTGTCGGCGCGCGACGGTCCGAGACAAAGTCGATCAGGGTCGTGTCGGTTTCGTGCCCCACCGCCGATATCAGCGGAATATCAGAGGCGGCGGCAGCGCGGGCAACCGATTCCTCGTTGAAACCCCAGAGGTCTTCGATTGAGCCGCCACCGCGGGCCACGATGAGCAGGTCGGGGCGTGGCAGGGCGCCGCCGGGTGTCAGCGCATTGAAGCCCTGGATGGCGCGGCTGACCTCGGGGGCGCAGTTGGCCCCCTGGACGGCAACGGGCCAGATCAGCACCTTGCGGGGAAACCGGTCGCGTAGCCGGTGCAGGATATCGCGGATCACAGCGCCCGAGGGCGAGGTGACGACGCCGATGATCTGCGGCAGATAGGGCAGGGGCTTCTTGCGTTCGGGCGCAAACAGGCCTTCGGATTCAAGCTGTTTCTTGCGTTTTTCCAGCAGCGCCATCAGCGCGCCCTGTCCTGCAACGGCGACCTCGTCTACGTTCAGGTTGTATTTCGACTGTGCACCAAATGCGGTCAGGCGGCCTGTGACGACAACTTCAAGCCCCTCTTCGGGCTCTACGGACAGTCCCGCGATCTGGCCTTTCCAGGTCGTGCAGGCCAGCACGTTCCGGTCGTCCTTGATGTCATAGTACAGATGCCCCGAGCGGGCCCTGAACACGCGTCCGACCTCGCCCCGCACGCGGACCCGGCCAAAAGAGCCTTCGAGAGTGCGCTTCACCTCGCCCGAGATTTCCGAGACGGTGTATTCGGGGGTGTTCTGGCCCGGAACCGGGTCGTCAAGCAGATCGGACATTTCAGCGCCTTGTGTCAAATGTCCGGGCAGCTTAGAACGCCGCGCAGGCGAGGCCAAGCAGATCGGAGTGCTTTCATGAATATCCTCATTCTCGGCAGTGGCGGGCGCGAACACAGCCTGGCCTGGGCGGTGATGCAGAACCCCAAATGCGATCGGCTGATCGTGGCGCCGGGCAATGCAGGTATTGCGCAGATCGCCGAATGCGCGGCTTTGGATATCGAAAATGGCGGCGCGGTCGTCAGTTTCGCCGAGGCAAACGCGATTGATTTCGTCATCATCGGCCCCGAGGCCCCGCTGGCCGCAGGCGTGGCCGATCGGCTGCGCGAGGCGGGCGTGCTGGTCTTTGGTCCCTCGGCCGAGGCGGCGCGGCTGGAAGCGTCCAAGAGTTTTACCAAGGAAATCTGCGATGCCTCGAACGCGCCTACCGCAGCCTATGCGCGGTTTGTCGAGGCCGAACCGGCCAAGGCCTATATCCGCGAACAAGGAGCGCCCATCGTCGTCAAGGCTGACGGTCTGGCCGCGGGCAAAGGGGTGATTGTTGCGATGGACGAACAGACCGCGCTGGATGCCATCGACGACATGTTCGGTGGTGCCTTCGGCGGTGCGGGCGCCGAAGTGGTCATCGAAGAATTCATGGACGGTGAAGAGGCGTCATTGTTTGTTCTGTGCGATGGTGAGGACATCCTGTCGGTCGGCACGGCGCAGGACCACAAGCGCGTCGGAGAGGGCGATACCGGCCTGAACACCGGCGGCATGGGCGCCTATTCCCCCGCGCCGGTCCTGAGCGCAGAGATCGAGGCCCGCGCCATGGATGAGATCGTGCGCCCGACCATCGCCGAGATGAAGCGCCGCGGAACGCCTTTTCAGGGTGTGCTTTACGCCGGCCTGATGATCAAGGATGGGCAACCGCGCCTGGTCGAATACAATGTCCGCTTTGGCGATCCCGAATGCCAGGTGCTGATGATGCGTCTGGGCGCACAGGCAATGGACCTGATGCATGCCGCTGCTGAGGGGCGGCTGCGCGAGACACGGGTGAACTGGGCCGACGATCACGCGATGACGGTGGTCATGGCCGCCAATGGCTACCCGGGGTCTTATGAAAAAGGGACCGTTATCAAGGGGCTGGGCGATCTTCCCGAAGACAGCAGCAATATGGTGTTTCACGCGGGTACCCAGGCTGATGGGGGCGAGGTTGTGGCCTCGGGCGGTCGTGTCCTGAACGTGACGGCGCGCGGCGCGACCTTGCAGGATGCGCGGGACCGCGCGTATGCGATGGTTGATGGCGTCGACTGGCCGGGTGGGTTTTTCCGCCGCGACATCGGGTGGCGCGCGCTGTGACCTGAGGGCCGGACCATGATGGTTGCCGGTCGGTAGGGGGCTTTGCCCCCTCGGCCTGCGGCCTCACCCCCAGGATATTTTCAGCCAGATGAAGCGGCGGATCAGCAGGTGAGGCTGGCGGCAAGGCCTTGGTGGCCGGTATATGGCCCGAGGTCGGTTACTTGCCATTTCCCGTCATAGGATACCGACTGAATGCGGGTCCAATTGGCGTTGGCCAGGATAAGTTCGGGGCCGGTGCCGCAGTCGCGTATGCCGCCCGAGATGAAATCCTCGCCGATCCGGTGATTGGTCAGGCCGGGCAGGGTTGCGACCTGTGTCAGCCCGGCGTCGTGATAGCGCCAGATTCGCAGGGTCTTGGCCAGGTGAGGGCGATCAACATAGGCGATTTCGATATGGCCGTCGCCGTCGAGATCTGCCGCGCCGAGGGGCGCGAGCCAGCGGAATGGCGTGCCGATGTAGGGGGTGGCGGCCAGCAGACCGTCCTGGGTGTAGATCGCGAGCCTTGCGCCCTGATCGCGGTGGCTTTCGATCACCATCACCTCGGGGTGGCCATCGCCCGTGACATCCACGAGACGGGGCGCGAGGTCTTCGAAAACCCGTTCCCGCGGCAGCCGGATCGTAAGGAGGGTGCGCCGGGGGCCGATCTCGAGAAGCAGAGCGCCGTATTCGATATCGTCGCCCAATACGCCATGCGCGTAGCGGGTTGTCGGTTCGGCATATCGGGCCGCGACGATTGTGTCGGCCAGTGGGGCCTGCGCGGATGCCGCCAGCCACAGGCCAGCCGTCAGAAGCGCGCCGCGTGTCCGTTGCTGCCACTGGCGGGCGCGGGGGCGCGGCGCTTTGGGGTGCATCAGATCTGTTTTTCGGGCATCTGCACGACCAGCCCATCCAGCGCGTCGGTGACCTTGATCTGGCAGGTCAGGCGCGAGCGGGCGGGGTCGGGCTCAAAGGCAAAGTCCAGCATGTCTTCTTCCATGTCGTCCTTGGCCGGGATTTTCTCGACCCAGTCGGGGTGAATATAGACATGGCAGGTGGAACAGGCGCAGGCACCGCCGCAATCGGCCTCGATGCCGGGAATGTTGTTGTCGCGGGCCCCTTCCATGACGGTCAGGCCGTTGGCCACGTCGACAGTATGTTCGGTACCGCCATGCTCGACATAGGTGATCTTTGCCATTGCGTGCGTCTTCCTCTTTCGATTGTCGAATTCTTCCTTAGTGAAGGCATTTAGGTGTTTCCAGCCTCATTTGCGACCATTGACGGCGTGACTGGACTTTCCTGTCTTTTGTTCTATTTTTGTTCTTATGCAAGCTGCCCCAGTCCCCCCACGGATATCAGGCCAGAACTGGCCGCGCCCGCCCGCCTGCCTGCCGGCCAACCGGTTGGAGGATCCGCCCGAAGGCGCGCGCCTGACGGTGGCGGGGCTGGTGATCCTGCGGCAACGGCCGGGCACGGCCAAGGGGGTGATCTTTGTCACGCTTGAGGATGAGACCGGCATCGTGAACGTGGTGATCTGGCGCAAGATATACGAACGCTTTCGCCGGGCGGTGATTTCGGGACGCCTGTTGCGGGTGACCGGGCGCATGCAGCGCGCGCATTCGGTCACACATGTGATTGCCGAAGAGATCGAGGATATCTCGGACATGCTGGATGTGTTGGTGCGGGGTCCGGGCGGCGGGGGCTGAGTTGCACCCGCGTCACGATTGGGTGCACCGTCCGGGCGGCGGCATCTTGTGTGCGACCGCCCGGCGATGAGACCCGCACATGCGGGCCAACAGGGGTATGCCTGCTTTATTCGACAGAACTGCGGATATTCCACGTCTGGTAAGCGGCCTGATCGGGGGCGCAGGGTTGCAGCGTCAAAGCCTTGATCTGGTTGACCTTGCTGCGCCCGCTGCGCGTGTCTTCGCCCACTGTGAAACACAGATCGGGGGCGGCGGCGGGTGCAATGGTCCCTTCACCCGAAAACGAGAAGGACTGTGCGTCACTGCCATCGCACGTCGCAAGAGCGATTGACGCGCCCGCCTCGGGCGAGGCGACCTGAACGCAGACATCAAATTCAGGCATGTAGAGCGTTCCATCAGCAAACTTGTCGGTATCAAAAATCTGATCCACTCCAAGTTCACCGCTGGGGCTATAGCATGTGTGGCCCTGAAGACCTTTGGCCGGGTCCGCATCAAACCCTTTGGCACCGGCAATATCCAGACAATAGCCCTTTTGGAAGTTGTCCAGCATATCCGAGAGATAGATTTCGACGTTTTCGGCCTGCGCGGCGCCAGCAGTCAGCGTCGTGGCGATCAGGGCGGCATAGGTTGAATATCTGGTCATTGAATGAATCTTGTGAATGAGGGTGGGTGGTGCGTGGGTGTTTGGAATTTCGGTGTCCAGGTCCGTATCCCAGTGAATTGTTCCATGACTTGAAACGGGTGGGGCCTGCTATTCCGTCGCAAAAAATGCCTGCTATTTCGAAAAAAATTTCCGAACCTGGCGCGGGCCCAAAATCACGTTCGCCGCGGGCGAAATTTCGCGGCGCGCGCCATGGATTTTATCTGGGTGGGCTGGGGCGAGAAAGGCCGCGGCGCCGTTGCTTTGCGTGCGCGGGAGCTTACTGTTTGAACAAAACGCCCTGGGCCTGCTTCGACCGATGATCTCCTCGCAACTCGGCATGCAGGGCGCGGCCTGCCTGAACACCCGGTCGCGCACCGACGGTGGCAAGCCAGCGGGCGAGGTGGGGTTTGTCCTCAAGCTTTTGCTGCTGACCTTCCCAAAGGCTGGCCCAGCCCCAGATCGCCATGTCCGCGATCGAATAGAATTCGCCTGCAACGTATTCGTTCTGCGCAAGCCTTCGGTCAAGCACGCCATACAGGCGCGCGACCTCGGCCCGGTACCTGTCTTTCGCATAGGGCAGGTCCTGGGGCGGATCCAACTGCGGGGCATATTTCAGGAAGTGATGCGCCTGGCCGGCCATCGGGCCGACGCCGCCCATTTGCCACATCAACCACTCTTCTACGGCGATGCGGTCCCGCTCGGTTTCGCCGTAAAAGCGGCCCGTCTTGTGTGCCAGGTACAAAAGGATCGCGCCGCTTTCGAATACGGAAACCGGTTCCCCGTCGGGGCCGTCGGGGTCGGTAATGGCCGGCATGCGGTTGTTGGGGGCGATCTTCAGGAACGCGGGGTCGAACTGGTCGCCCTTGCCGATATTGATCAGCGTCGTGCGATAGGGCAGGTCCATTTCCTCCAGCGCAATGGACACTTTCCAGCCATTGGGCGTCGGCCAGAAATACAGGTCAATCGGATTTGCCATGTGGTCCCCCTTTTTGGTTGGCGGGGATCATGAAGCTTTCTGCACGAACGGCAAGAGGCGACGTGACGAGGGGCGCGCAAGAAGTCGTGACCATCGCCGCTGCGAGCGCGGCGGCAGGCCCTGGCGCAACGCGCCCAGGCTTAGCCCGTCGGGGTCGCGCAGCAGCGCGTTATAAACCCGCAGAACACCGGGGCGGGTATAACTGGACCAGTGGCAGACGCGCCGTTGCGGTGCGGCAACGGGAAACACCAAGCCTGAAAGGTGGTCCAAAGTTGCAGCGCAATCTATTTGCAGCGTCACGGCATTCGGCGCTTCAAGGCCTGCTCCGATGCTGCGATCTCCGGCACGGGGCGGTTGAATCAGGCGTTCGTACAGGAAATCGAACAGGTCGTTTTCGCGGCTGGTAACGTTGATCAACTCGGCCCTTTGGCCCGCCGGGGTTTCCAATGCCCGAACCGTGCGCGACCGATAGGCCGCGCCGGTCATGGAAATGATGCGCCCCAGCGCACCGGGGGGAACGTGGTGCAGGGCCTCCAACGCCAGTTCGACCCCCATGGAATGGCCGATGAAATGGATCGGACGGCCGGGTTCCATGTGGTGCAACCGGGTGATCACCTGGGCCAGTACCCGTCCTGCCGAAACCGCCCTGCGCCGGGCCGCCCACACCGGGCCACGCGCATCCCAGCCAAAGGCAATGGCCAGACCCTCGTCGGAAAAGCCCGATCCAAAGCCCAATTGTTGCGGCCAGCTAGGGCTGTACCAGGGCTGTGCGCTGGGCCGAAGCGACAGGATATGCCGATGCGGGCAGCCGTTGGGGTCTTCGGGTCGGTATTTGTACCCGTGGGTCATCACGATGACCGGGCCTTTGGTGGTGTGCGATTGCTGCAGTGCGCTTTCGACCGTGCGCGACGAACCGTGCAGTGCAGCGCTGCCATTGACGGCGTTGATCCTGATAACCGGCATGGGCTTGCCCTATACAAGATGTTGTGGCCTTGATCTGTCACAACGCTATGACGGTTGGATGAACGCCGGGTTACAGAACCGTGACGATGCGCGGGGCGGGCTTGACGCCTTTGCACCTGCGGCGTATTGGCAACAGCAGGAACCACGTGGCGATTTGTTACCGGATTGCGGGCCACGCTAAACAACACCGCTAAAAGGTCAGGATGAAAGACCCCTTTCGCTTGACCGCGTCTGGGGTTTTTTGATTTGCCCTTTGGTTCCGGGGCTGAAAGGGAAGACATGAGCGAGAGCTGGAATAAACGCACACAAGCCGTCCATGGCGGCATTCGTCGCAGTCAGTACAACGAGGTGAGCGAGTCCATTTTTCTGACGCAGGGCTTTGTCTATGACACCGCCGAACAGGCCGAGGCACGTTTCATCGAAACCGGCCCGGACGAGTTTATCTATGCCCGTTACGGCAACCCGACCGTTTCGATGTTCGAGCAGCGCATCGCCGCGCTGGAAGGGGCCGAGGACGCCTTTGCTACCGCGTCGGGCATGGCTGCGGTCAACGCCGCGCTCACCGCGATGCTGCAGGCCGGCGACCATGTTGTTTCGGCAAAAGCGCTGTTCGGGTCGTGCCTTTTCATTCTTGAGAATATCCTGACACGCTTTGGCGTCGAGGTGACATTTGTCGATGGAACCGATCTTGAGCAATGGCGCGCGGCGATCCGGCCCGACACCAAGGCAGTGTTCTTTGAATCCATGTCGAACCCGACGCTTGAGGTGATCGATATCTCGGCCGTGGCGGCGCTGGCGCATGCGGTCGGGGCAACGGTCATTGTGGACAACGTGTTTTCGACCCCTGTGTTTTCCCGCGCGATCGAACAGGGGGCCGACGTCGTTGTCTATTCGGCGACCAAGCATATTGACGGGCAGGGCCGCGCCCTGGGCGGGGTGATCCTGGGCACACAGGATTTCATCCGCGGGACTGTCGAGCCCTATCTGAAACACACAGGCGGTGCGCTCAGCCCGTTCAACGCGTGGATCATGCTCAAAGGGCTTGAGACGATGTCGCTGCGGGTCAACGCCCAGGCAGAGACGGCGCAGCAGGTCGCTGAGGCGCTTGAAGGGCACGAAGCCCTGGAGCGCACGCTGTATCCGGGGTTGGCGTCGCACGCGCAGAACGCATTGGTGCAAACCCAGCTGGGCGGCAAGGGCGGGACTGTCCTTTCGCTGGATATCAAGGGCGGCAAGCGTGGGGCGTTCAGCTTTTTGAACGCGCTGACGATCCCGGTTATCTCGAACAATCTGGGTGACGCCAAATCCATCGCGACACACCCGGCCACGACAACGCATCAACGTCTGAGTGACGAGCAGAAGGATACGTTGGGTATAACGCCGGGTCTGGTGCGCCTGTCCATTGGGCTGGAGGATGCGGGCGATCTTTTGTCGGATATCCGACAGGCCTTGGCCGTGTCGCAGGCCTAGCGCAATTGCGATGCCCGCCGCAGCGGCGGCGGCAATCGTGACGCATTCGAAACGCAAGTGACGGTATCATGCCGTCACTTTTCCAATCGGGCGGATATACCGCCCGAACAGGGGCAGGCTGGAAATAGTGATCCAGTGGGTTATATTCCGGTCTTCAACCAAGGAAACGCAGACGATGAACGTTTTTCCGCGCGATATTGACGAAACTCCGGATAGCGAGGCGGCCGCCGCCGCCCTGAAAGTCCTGAGCAAGTGGGCAAAAACCGCGTCACCGGCCGAAATCAACCAACTTGATCCCGCATTGGCGCGATTGGTTCCGGAGATGATGACGGGGAACTATCCCGCTTTCTCGCGCGACTACTCCGAGGATTTCAAGGTCGATGAAGCCTATCGGGCGTCCTTGCCGGACCTGCAAAACGGCCCCTCCAGCCTGATCCGGGGCGCAAAACAGCAGATTCAGCATGTCGGGATTTCCAATTTCCGCCTGCCCATCCGGTTCCACCGCAAACATGGCAGCGACCTGACGCTTGAAACCTCGATCACGGGCACCGTAAGCCTTGAGGCGGAAAAGAAGGGCATCAACATGTCCCGGATCATGCGGTCCTTTTACAAACATGCCGAACGCACTTTCAGTTTCGAGGTCATGGAAGCCGCCCTAAGCGACTATATGACCGATCTGGACAGTTTTGATGCCCGTATCCAGATGCGGTTTTCCTATCCCGACCGGGTGAAAAGCCTGCGCTCGGACCTGGACGGGTATCAGTATTACGATTTTGCCCTCGAACTGGTCGAACAAGGCGGCGTGCGGCAAAAGATCATGCATCTGGACTATGTCTATTCGTCGACCTGCCCGTGCTCGCTGGAACTCAGCGAACATGCGCGGGCCACGCGCGGCCAGTTGGCGACCCCGCATTCCCAGCGATCCGTTGCGCGCATTTCGGTCGTGGTCGACTGCGACACCGACTGCCTGTGGTTCGAAGACCTGATTGCGCTGTGCCGTCGCGCTGTGCCTACGGAAACCCAGGTGATGGTCAAGCGTGAGGACGAACAGGCCTTTGCCGAGCTGAACGCCGCAAACCCGATCTTTGTCGAAGATGCGGCCCGCCTTTTCTGCGCGGAACTTCTGGCGGATCATCATGTCGGTGACTTCCGCGTGGTTGCCAGCCATCAGGAAAGCCTGCACAGCCATGATGCGGTATCGGTTCTGACCGAAGGCCCTACCTTTGCGTCGGCCAGCCTTGATCCGCGCCTGTTCACGACCCTGTTTCATACCGGTTAACTCCGAAAATTCTGCCTAAATCGCAAGCGGTTCCCGGATGCTCGGCGCCTTATCGCCGCACTGCAGCGAAAAATGCTGCGGTGCGCGATGATTTCCTGTATTCAGGGGGCGAATGCAGCAACGCCGCGCCCCCGCGCCTGAACGGGTGCGGCGCCCCGGAAGGAAGCCGAGCCGTGCAACGCCTTGGACTGCAATATTGTCAAACCCGCCCGAGTGATCGGAGCGGCCAGGGCGCTTCTCACGAAATTTTGGCTGCATCGAATTCACAGGAGAACATGTAATGAACCCGATTTCGCAACCGCTGGAGCTGCAGGCCGCCATCTTTCGGATGGCAGGTTACACCATGGTCAGCCAAATGAAGGTAATGCAGATCATGGCCCGCTCGGCCTTTGAATTGCCAATGGCACCGATTACCGCCCTGCATGCAAGCGCGGCAGTTCCGGCCAAGGCCCCCGAAAAGCGGCCCGCGCCAAAGCCTGTTGCCAGGAAAGTGGCGGCAAAACCCAAGGCAGCCGCCCCGGCGGCCAAACGGGCCAAGGCCGCAGCGCCCAAGGCCAAGGCGGCTCCGGCTGCCGCAAAGGTGGCGAAAAAGCCCGCCGCGCCGAAACCGGCGCCTGTAAAAGCTGTGGCAAAGCCTGCACCTGCCGCCAAACCCGCGGAAAAGCCCGCGCCGGTGGCCAAGGCGGTTGTGACGCCGAAACCCGCAGCCAAGGCACAGTCCAAGCCCACGCAGACCGCTGCGCCCAAATCGGCGGCGCCGAAAGCTGCGGCCGCCAAACCCGCCGCGCCGGTGGCAAAAACCACGCAGCCCAAGCCCGCCGTGACGGCCAAGGCGACAACCGCCTCCAAGCCGGCTGCGGCAGCAACGCAAACAAAACCTGCGTCCACGACCGCCAAACCGGCACCCGCCACGCGGCGCGCGGCCCCGGCCAAACCGGCGGCGTCAAAGCCGGCACCCGCCAAGAAGGCCGCACCGGCCAAAGCGACACCGGCCAAGCCTGCAACCGCCACGACGGCGTCAACCAAGGCAGCCGCGGCACCGGCGGCTCAGGCCAAGGAAAAGGCCACGCCCGCCCCACGCCGCACCCGTGCGCCGTCCAAACCGCCGGCAATGCCCGCCGCGACGGCAAAAACCAAGGACTGATCCGGGATCATCTGCTTGACACTGTCGCGCAGCCGCGCCAACGCTGCGCGTCATGATGGATCTTCGCCCGGTCGGATATGTGATTGGTCTGCTGGTCGCCATTCTTGGGGCGACCATGCTGCTGCCTATGTTCGCCGATATGATCGAGGGGCGAGGAGAGTGGCATGTCTTTCTGGAAAGCGCGATCCTGACGATTTTGACCGGAACCGTTCTGGCCATGAGCTGTTCCAACGGTGTGGGCGAGGGGCTGACAATTCGTCAGACCTTTCTGCTGACGACCGGCGTTTGGGTGGCGCTTCCGGTATTCGGAGCCATACCGTTCCTGTTCGGTGAAACCGAACTGCGGTTTGTCGACGCGTATTTCGAGGCGATGTCGGGGCTGACAACAACCGGATCCACTGTGATTTTGGGGCTCGATAACCTGCCGCGCGGCCTGCTGCTGTGGCGCGGCATCCTGCAATGGCTGGGCGGTATCGGCATCATTGTCGTGGCGATGGTTTTCCTGCCCGAATTGCGGGTTGGGGGGATGCAGATCTTCCGTTCGGAAGGGTTCGAGACCATGGGGAAGATCCTGCCCCGCGCGCAAGAGATCGCGGGTCAGATTTCCCTGATCTATGTCTTCCTCACTTTTGTCTGCGCCCTGGTTTATGCCGGTTTGGGCATGAGCTTTTTTGATGCGCTGGTTCACGCGCTGACGACCGTTTCGACCGGCGGGTTTTCCAACTATGACGCGTCATTCGGGACGTTTTCGGGGCCTGCGGAATATGCCGCGTCGGTCTTTATGGTCCTGGCTGCGCTGCCATTCGTGCGCTACGTGCAATTTGTCAACGGAACCACCAGTTCGCTATGGCGAGACAGCCAGATCCGCGTTTTCCTGGCGACGATTGCCGTTCTTGTCGTCATCATGTCCGTGTTTTTGACCTCGGTGTTTCCGCATCATTGGGAACAGGCCTTTCGGGAATCGCTGTTCAATATCACGTCGATCATTTCCGGAACGGGCTATGCCAGCGTTGACTATATGGGCTGGGGCAGCTTTCCGGTCATGCTGTTTTTTCTGATCGGGTTGATCGGGGGCTGCGCGGGGTCGACCGCCTGTTCGATCAAGATTTTCCGGTATCAGCTTCTTTTTGCGTCGATCAAGACGCAGATCCGGCGGATCCGTTCGCCCCATGGCGTGTTCATGCCGCAATATGACGGGCGCCCCATCGGGCGCGACGTCCTGACCTCGGTCATGAGCTTCTTCATGTTCTTCGTGGTGTCGCTGGGCGTGCTGTCCTGGGCGCTGGCGCTGACGGGCCTGGATTTCATCACCTCGGTCTCGGGGGCTGCGACTGCGCTGGCCAATATCGGCCCCGGGCTTGGGGATCAGATCGGGCCCGCAGGCAACTTTGCAGGCGTTGGCGATGCCGCGAAATGGCTGTTGACGATCGGGATGCTGGTCGGGCGGCTGGAACTGCTGGCCGTATATGCGATCTTTACCGTTCAATTCTGGAGAAACTGATGAAAAGACCCCTCGGCGCGCAGATTTCGCACATGCTCAGGGATCGCGGCGTCGATGTGATTTTTGGTATCCCCGGCGTTCACAACCAGGAAATGTACCGTGGGATCGAGGAAGCGGGGATCACCCATGTTCTGGCCCGGCATGAACAAGGGGCGGGGTTCATGGCCGACGGCTATGCCCGCGCGACCGGCAAGCCGGGCGTGGCTTATGTCATCACGGGGCCGGGGCTGTGCAATATCATGACACCGATGGGGCAGGCCTATTCCGACTCGGTTCCCATGCTTGTGCTGTCGTCCTGCCTGGACGAAACACAGGCCCGCCGGGGGCAGTTGCACCAGATGAAGGATCAGCGCGCCGCGGCTGAAACGGTGGCGGACTGGTCGTGCCAGGCCAACAGTGCTGCCGCAGCCTATGGGCTGGTCGAGCGCGCCTTTGAGGAATTTGCGCTGTCACGACCCCGGCCCAAGCATATCCAGGTACCCATTGCGCAGCTCGAAGCCGATGCCGAGCCCGCGCCCTTTCCCAACCAGGATGGGCTGCGCACGCAATCGGCCGCTTTGGATGTCGCGCCTGTTCTGTCGCTGCTGAACATTTCCAAACGCCCGTTGTTCATTCTGGGCGGCGGTGCCCGGTCGAACCTGTGGCGGCAAATCCTTACCCAGCTGGGCGCGGCCTGCATCACCAGCTATGCGGGGCGGGGGGTGACTGGCGTCGGCTACCCATTGGATTTCGGTGCGGTTCTGGCCCGGCCAGGCAGCGCGGACCTTGTCGCCTCGGCCGACCTGGTGGTGGCCATCGGAACCGAACTGGCCGAGGTTGACCTGTGGCGCAAGGCTCTTGGACCGGTGCCCAACCTGGTGCGCGTCGATCTGGACCCCGAAGTGCTGTCGGATCACCATCGCGCGGCTGTAAAGCTTCAGGCCGATGCCGAGAGTTTTGCCCGTGCCCTGTGGGCCGCGACGCAAGAGGCAAAGCCCGCAACCGGCTGGCAGCCAGATGAGGTGGCCGCCGCGCGGGCGCGCTGGCGCGCCGAGGTCGATGCAGAACGACCGGGGATCGTGCCGGTCGCGGATGCGTTGCGCGCGGCGATGCCTGCGGACACCATGATCTATTCCGACATGACCCAGTTCGCCTATGCCGCGAAAGAGGTATGGGACATGGCCTATCCGCATCATTGGCATCATCCCACCGGGTTTGGAACGCTTGGATATGCACTGCCGGCGGCGATCGGCGGCGCTGTTGCGCGGCGGGGAAAACCCACTGCGGTGATCGCCGGGGATTACGGGTTTCACTATACAATGCAAGAGCTGGGCGTGGCGGTCGAACTGGGCCTGTCCCTGCCGATTATTGTCTGGGACAACGGCAAGCTGAAAGAGATCGAGGACAGCATGGTCGGCAGTCAAATCGCGCCAAATGCGGTGGTCGCGCGCAATCCTGATTTCTGCAAGCTGGCCGAGGCGTTCGGGGCGTTGTCGGCGGCACCGGAAACGCTTCAGCAGATGCAGCAGGCGGTGCGCGCCGCATTCGATGCGCCGGTGCCGACTTTGATCCATGTAACGCCGGACATCCTGTAACCGGCGCTGAAAGAAAAACAGGCGCCGCGTGTGCCGCAGCGCCTGTTGTCCTAACTTTGTCCGTGCCGGATCAGTCCCAGCACTGCACAAGCACGGTCATCCCTGCGGCCCGGCGGTTCAATTCGTTGGGCGAAACCTGCGCATGTTCCTGCGCTTGCTGTCCGGTTGCACCGGCTTTGCCGAGGACCGCGTTCAGGGTTTCCGCCCCGGCGGCCAGGCTGACCGAGCCGGGCAGGGTGCGGCCCTCGGCCTGTGTGGGCAGCAGCATGCCGACAACATGCCCGGCATCGTCAAATACCGGCCCGCCCGCATCGCCCGGCTGCGCTGTCAGCGCCAGACGATTGACACCGTCTTCGCCGTTCAACCCCCGGATATCAGCAATTTGCCCATAGGTCAGGGTGGGGGCGCCCAAAACGCCCTCGTAGGAATATCCCGCGACGGCGACTTCGGATTTGATGCGGGGCTGCGCGGTGCTGAACTCGGCCACATTGATCGGGGCAAGCGACCCGCTTGGGCGCAGGACGGCAATGCCCAAATCGGTATCCGCCCAGGCGACCTGAAGCTCGCGATTGCCTTCCAGCGTGACCCGGGTGCAACCGTCGGTGGCTTCGGCCACTGTCAGAACCGTGCCGCTGGTGTCGGCAAAGAAACCGGATCGCGACAGGCGCGGTTTGCGAATCTGCAGACCCGACACAAGGTCGACCCGCTGCTCGGCATCCGCACCGGCGCGCGCGTCCAGCACGCCGCCAGTGACGGCAAAGCTGGACTTCATCGCGGCCAGAACCCGTTCGCGGCGGGCCTCGTCCCCTTCGGGCCAAACCAGGGTAAAGCCCTTGATCTGCCCGTCTTTCAGCGCGGCCTGGCTGTAGGACACGATCCCGTTGCCGCGCGCCTCGATCGTGAAGCGGTCCTTGCCCAGCTCGCGTGGACCGTCAAGCGGGATGATTTCCAGTGATTGCATGACCTCGTAAAGCGCACGCAATGTGTCCCTGGTGCCTTCTTGGCTGATCAACAACGCCTGCGCCCCCAGATCGGTGCTGCTGCTGAAATGCGCAAATGGTGCCTCGTGGCGGTCAAACCCGACAAGGGCCAGGGGCAAGTCCATGGTGATCCCGGCATCGGCATCGGAATAGCTTTCCATCCCGGCACTGATCAGCGGGGCGTTAAAGTCGTCCATCAACGCCTTGCGCTGAAGGGTTGTCAGCACGCCGGTGGCTTCATAGCCTTGGAACCGCTGCCAATCTGCCATCGAACGCCGGGTGCCCTGACCAAAGGCGCCGTCAATGGTCGACTGATAGAATCCGGCGGCCTTGAGCGCCGTTTGCAGGTCTTTCCGTTCCTGCGCGGTCAACAGACGCTCTGCTTGCAGGGCTTGCGACCGGGTTTCCTCTGCCGGTTGTGGCGTCAGACCGGCCACGGGCTGTTCAGCGTTCTGGTCCGGCTGCACCGGCGCCGTCACCACACCGCGGTCAAGGATATTTGCCCCAACCGGCCAGAATTGCTGCGCCAGAGAGCTGGAGAACGCGATATAGCTGTCGGACGGGATTTGCCGTTCGGCGCGATAGACACGCAGAACCTGTTCCGCATCCGAACGCAGATACGGGCCGATCACGATCGCGTACCAACCGCTGTTCAGACGAAACCCGTTCACGTCGGGCAGCGTATTGGCATAGGCCTGGGCCCTTTCCTGCGCCTCGCGCAGCGAGGGCTGGGCCTCGATCTGGACCCAGACCCCGTCATCCTGCTGCGCGAAAGCGGCGCGGATGCCAAGGAAAAGTAAGAATGGAATTGCCGTTATCAATCGTGTCATTTTCTGCCCGTCTTCCGGAATACAAATCTTTGCCGCAGATTACGCGAAACACCCTGCCGATTGCCATGGTTCAGAAACGGGGAATTTCCTGTGTGGCAGCACAGCGACAGCGCGGGCAAACTGGCCCGTTGACGCCCCGTGGCCCCTTGCATAGGAAAGGGAAAACCCAACGAAACCGGGCGCGCAGACGCCCAAAGGGAATGTCATGACCAAACCGTCCAGCGCGCCTCGCTCTTTTCAAGAGATCATCCTGCGGCTTCAGACCTATTGGGCCTCGAAGGGCTGCGCGATTTTGCAGCCTTATGACATGGAGGTCGGGGCAGGGACGTTCCATCCGGCAACCACGCTGCGGGCGCTGGGGTCCAAGCCCTGGGCGGCGGCCTATGTCCAGCCGTCACGTCGCCCGACTGACGGGCGCTATGGTGAGAACCCGAACCGTTTGCAGCACTACTATCAGTACCAGGTGCTGATCAAACCCAGCCCGCCGGATTTGCAGAACCTGTATCTGGGCAGCCTTGAGGCCATCGGCATCGACATGGACCTGCATGACATCCGTTTTGTCGAGGACGACTGGGAAAGCCCCACACTGGGCGCATGGGGCCTTGGATGGGAGGTCTGGTGCGACGGCATGGAAGTCAGCCAGTTCACCTATTTTCAGCAGGTTGGAGGCCATGATTGTGCGCCGGTTTCGGGCGAGCTGACCTATGGGCTTGAGCGTCTTGCGATGTACGTGCTGGGCATCGACCACGTGATGGACATGCCCTTCAACGACCCGCAATCGCCCAGCCCGCTGACCTATGGCGACATCTTCAAACAGACCGAAGAGGAATACGCCCGCTGGAACTTTGACGTGGCCAATACCGAGGTTCTGCTGCGCCATTTCGAAGAGGCCGAGGCCGAATGTGCCGCCATTCTGGCGCAAGAACACGATGATCCTAAAACCGGCAAGCGCATCGTGATGGCGCACCCGGCCTATGACCAGTGCATCAAAGCCAGCCATATCTTCAACCTGCTGGACGCGCGCGGCGTGATCTCGGTGACCGAACGGCAGGCCTATATCGGCCGGGTCCGCGCACTGGCTAAGCAATGCGCGGATGCGTTCGTTCTGACCAAGGCCGGCGGAAACGCGGCCTGATGGGCCGTTCAGGCCAACCCCGGAAGCAGCGCCTTGAGCCCGTCGGCGATCATGCTGATTGCGATGGCCGACAGAATCATGCCCATGAAGCGGCTCATGATGACCCGCGCGTTTTCGGACAGTCGCCGCGCCAGTGCGGACGCGTTCCAGAACGTGGCAAGCAGCAGAAAGACAACCGCCAGGAACACTGCGGCAAACGCGATGGCGTTTTTCGGCCCGGTGACGTGGTGCGCATAAAGGATCAGGGTCGTTATCGTCCCGGGTCCGACCAGGATCGGAAAGGCAAGCGGGTAAAAGGCGACGGTTTCCGGCGCGGGGTAGGATTCTTTTTCACTGCTCGTACCGTGATGGGCGCTGCTTTCGCTGCCATTCAGCATATTCAGCCCGATCATCAGGACGACCAGCCCGCCGGCCACGCGCAGGTCATTGACGCTGATCCCGAAAAGGCCAAGCGCCTGGCTGCCGATCGCCGCAAAGGCGCCGCCCAAGACCAGGCAATACAGCGCTGTCTTCACGGCCACCTTGCGTTGGTCTGCGACCGTCAACCCGTTGGTGACGCTCAGGAAAACCGGAAGATTGGTAATCGGGTTCATAATTGCAAAAAGCGCGCCGAAAAAGCCGACGGCAAAGGTCGTGTCCATGACCTGTATCCTATGTTAACTCAAAGTTGCGCCGAACCTGTCGTATTTTTCGGGAACATGAAAGGGGCGCGCGGACCCCTGCGGAGAACATCATGACCGGTAAACTGCTGGCTATCATTCTGGTTACATGTGCCGTCGCCGCTGGCGCGGGGATGTATTACCTTCAGGTTTATGGCTTCTACTATGATGTCGAACCCCGGCCCGGGCAGGATGTGGCGCTGCTTTCGGCGGCGACTGGGGTGCCAGAACCAATTGCCTATGACGCGTTTCGGGCCATCGACGCCGACAGTTCACCGATCCGCTTTCGCGCCTGTTTCGAAACCACAATGACACCGGATCAACTGGCCGCGTCCTTTGTCCCTGCGCAAAACCCGGAACCCTTGACGGCGCCGGGCTGGTTCGACTGTTACGATGCAGTCGCTTTGGCCAGCGCGCTTGCGTCGGGGCAAGCCCAGGCATTTATCGCTGAAAAGAATATCCACTACGGTGTGGACCGCATCGTTGCGGTGACCCAGGACGGCAAGGGCTATGTCTGGCATGCGCTGAACAATTGCGGCGAAAAAGCCTATGACGGAACCGTCATTGGCGAAGAATGCCCGCCCCGGCCACAGGGCTGAGCGCGCGGTATGGGCGATGTCATTGCAATACCCGGGTTTTTGACGGCGACGCTTGGTTTCGCCGTCTACCTGATCGGGGCCGAGATCAACGCCCGCGTCGCAACCCTGCGGCAGTTCAATATCCCAGAGCCTGTGACCGGGGGCCTGCTGGCCTCGCTTGTGGTCCTGATGCTGTACCTGGTCTTTGGTGCTGAACTGGCCTTTGACCTTAGTGCGCGCGATTTCCTTTTGGTGCTGTTTTTCGCAGGCATTGGCCTGAATGCCCGGCTGTCTGATCTGATTGCCGGGGGAAAGCCGCTTTTGATCCTTTTGGTTCTGACCTTGCTGACCATTCTTGCGCAAAACGTGATCGGGGCCGTTGGCGCGTCGGTCTTCGGCTATCCAGCGCAGGCCGGCGTCCTGTTCGGGTCTGCCGCGCTGATCGGCGGGCACGGCACGGCGATTGCATGGTCGCCAGAGGTTGCAGCGGCGACCGGGCTGGATGGGGCAACGGAACTGGGCGTGGCTGTGGCCACCTTGGGGCTTGTCCTGGCCGCGCTGGTCGGCGGGCCGATTGCGCGGTTGCTGATCGAAGGAAAGAACCTCAGCCCGAACCGCCCCGACGAAGACCATACCGTTGGCCTGCCAGATGATGCCGCGGCAGGTCAGGCGCAGATTGACCACCTGAGCATCATGCGGGTCCTGTTGTATCTGAACCTTGCGATCATTTCGGGCTTTGCCCTCAGCGAGACAATCGCTGCGGCCGGGCTGAAACTGCCGCTGTTCGTGCCCTGCCTGATCATGGGGATCGTCATCGCCAACCTTCGGACCCTGGTTGCGCCGCATGCGCAGCCCGTGTCGCGCACGCCGTCGCTGGCCCTGATCTCGGAATTTGCCTTGGGTGCGTTTCTGGCCATGTCGCTGATGAGCCTGCAATTGTGGACCATCGCCGAACTTGGGCTGGCAATCGCCGTGATCATGACGTTGCAGACCCTGTTTACCATCGGCTTCGTGATTTGGGTGCTGTTCCCCTTGATGGGGTCGAATTACCGCGCCGCTGTGCTTGCTGCGGGGTTCGGCGGGTTCGCATTGGGGGCGACGCCGACCGCAATTGCCAATATGACCGCTGTCACCAAGCGATATGGCCCTTCGCCTATTGCCTTTATCGTGCTCCCCCTTGTATCCGCCTTCTTTGTGGATATCGCCAATGCCATCGTCATCCAGACGATCGTCAATTTCTAAGGACCGACAATGCCCGACCTGCTGATCGAACTGTTTTCCGAGGAGATCCCCGCGCGTATGCAGACCCGCGCCGGTGTGGACCTGAAAAAGCGGATCACCGATGGTCTGGTCGAGGCCGGTTTGACCTATGCCGGGGCCGCCGCCCTGACCACGCCGCGCCGCCTGACCCTGGCGGTCGAGGGTCTGCTGGCGGAAAGCCCCACCATCCGCGAAGAACGCAAAGGCCCCAAAGTCGGCGCACCTGACAAGGCCATCGAAGGCTTCCTGCGCGGTGCAGGGCTGACCCGCGATCAGTTGGAAGAACGCGATACGCCCAAAGGCGCGGTCTATTTCGCCACCATCGAAAAACCCGGACGCCCGGCGGCAGAAATCGTGGCCGAGGTGCTTGAGGCGACGATCCGCAACTTCCCCTGGCCGAAATCCATGCGGTGGGGCAACGGCCCGATGCGCTGGGTGCGCCCGCTGCATTCGATCCTGTGCATTCTCAGCGATGAGGCCGGCGCGCAGGTTGTGCCGATGTCGGTTGAGGGCATCACATCCGGCGACACGACCGCGGGCCACCGGTTTATGGCCCCCGATCGTTTTGCGGTGACCTCGTTCGAGGATTACGCCGCCAAGCTGAAACGCGCCTTTGTTGTTCTGTCGCCCGAGGAACGCGCCGAGCATATCTGGAACGACGCCGAGAACCTGGCCTTTGCCGCAGGGCTTGAGGTTGTCGACGACAAGGGCCTGCTGGCCGAGGTGGCTGGTCTGGTTGAATGGCCCGTAGTGCTGATGGGGCAGATCGACGACGAATTCCTCGGCCTGCCGCCCGAGGTTCTGCAGACCTCGATGAAAGAGCACCAGAAATTCTTTTCGGTGAAGAACCCCAAAACGGGCCGGATCGAACGGTTCATCACCGTTGCCAATCGCGAAACCACCGATAATGGCGCGACCATTCTGGCGGGGAACCAAAAGGTCCTTTCAGCCCGTTTGGCCGATGCGAAATTCTTCTGGGAAAATGACCTGCGCGTCGCCAAATCGGACATCGCCCAATGGACCCGCGCGCTGGAGAATGTGACATTCCACAACAAGCTGGGCACTCAGGCCGAGCGCATCGACCGCATCGCCGCACTGGCCCGCGAACTGGCGCCGGTGACAGGCGCGGATGCCGATCAGGCCGAAAAAGCCGCACGACTGGCCAAGGCCGATCTGAGTTCCGAGATGGTCTATGAATTCCCGGAACTTCAGGGGCTTATGGGGCGGTACTACATCGAAGCCGCAGGCGAAGGCGCCGCACTGGCCGCTGTGGCGCAGGAGCATTACTCGCCGCTTGGTCCTTCGGATGACGTACCCACCGCGCCGCTCTCGGTGACCGTGGCGCTGGCCGACAAGCTGGACACGCTGACCGGGTTCTGGGCGATTGATGAAAAGCCGACAGGCTCGAAAGACCCGTTTGCCCTACGCCGCGCGGCGCTGGGGGTTATTCGGTTGGTGACAGGAAATGAAATTCGCTTCGCCTTGGGCAAGTGGATGGAGTTGCAAATCGAACGAAACCAGAAGGCCGCTAGGTCGAGAACAGTTGACGACATCGAAGACTTCGATAGCGTCGAAGACATTGACTCGATTGGTGAAGTCGATGAAAGCGATCCCGAAAAGATTGCAAGGAACCTCCTCTCCTTCTTCCACGACCGCCTCAAGGTCTTCCTCCGCGACGAAGGAATCCGCCACGACATCATCGACGCCTGTATCGCGATGGACGGCAATGACGACCTCAACCTGCTGGTCAAGCGCGCCCGTGCTCTGAACGCCGTGATCGCGACCGAGGATGGTGAAAACCTGGTGCAGGGCTTCAAACGCGCCAACAACATCCTGACACAGGCCGAGGAAAAGGATGGCGTCGAATACTCCTATGGCGCGGATGTGAAATTTGCCGAGACCGACAGCGAAAAGGCGCTGTTTGCGGCATTGGAAACGGCGAAGGGGCAGATTGACCCGGCGCTTGCGGCCGAAGATTTCCCCGCGGCCATGGCGGCCATGGCCGCCCTGCGCGGCCCGGTTGATGCGTTCTTTGAAGATGTGCAGGTCAATACCGACAATGACATCCTGCGCCGCAACCGTCTGAACCTGCTGAGCCAGATCAGGCAGGTCTGTTCCAGTGTCGCCGACCTGACCAGGATCGAGGGCTGACACGGTGGGCGCGGGCAAATGCGCGCCCACATCACACTTGTACAACAGGTAAAGCGGCTTATGCTGCGGTGAAACCAAAAGGTGCCGCAGTGCAGAATAACCCGCATACCACGCTTATCACTCCTGACGCTCCTGTCGCAGCTGACACCCATGGCGGCCGGGCCAAGTGCCTGCAGCGGCTTGTACGGCTGGACCTGCCCGTACCGCGCACCGTCGCGCTGTCCTTTGATCAGGTGCATCGACTGGCCGATGGCGATGTGCCGGCAATCGAGGCCATTCTTGAACAATTCGACAAATCTGCCCTGCTATGCGTTCGCCCCAGCTCGGAAGACCCCGATTGGGGCGGGCCGGGGGCGGTTCTGAATATCGGCATCAATGATGCGCGCTATGTCGATCTGTCTGACAAGATGGGGTCCGAGGCGGCGGCGGCGCTGTACCTGCGTTTTGTCCAAAGCTATGCCATTCACGTCGCGCGGCTGGATGCGGATGTCTTTGACGATATCGAAGCCGACGGCTGCGAGGGCCTGCGCCTGTCGCTGCGCGCCTACGAAGACGAAACCGACGAGCCCTTTCCCCAGGATCGCGGCGAACAGTTGCTTGCGGTTCTGCGCTCGATGGCGCGGGCATGGGATGGAACCTCAGCCCGCTTGCTGCGGCAGGCAAAAGGGGCACCAAAGGATGCAGGGCTGGGCCTTGTGATCCAGGAGATGATCCCGGGTGTCGGTCAGGGCGAGTGCGGATCAGGCGTTCTGCAACTGGTGGATTCGTCAACCGGCCTGCCACAGATCACTGGCCGCTACCTGAGCCAGAGCCAGGGGCGCGATGCGCTGGGCGAAGGCGTTGCGGCGCTGTATCTGGAAAAGGACAAGCGCGGGCAATCGCTGGAAGATGTCGCACCACAGGCTTTTGCCGATCTGAAAGCCCATGCTGCGCTGATGCGCCGGAAACTGCGCGCCGAGATGCAGGTCGAGTTCGTTATCGAAAACGGCAAGGTGCATATCCTTGACGGGGTCCGCGTTCAGCGCAGCGCCCGTGCCGCCATGCGGATCGCCGTCCGCCTGGCCGAAGATGGCATCATCACCCCGCAAGAGGCCGTCATGCGGATCGACCCGCATTCGCTGAACGAACTTTTGCACCGTCAGGTCCATCCCGAAGCAAAGCGCGATGTGTTGACCACCGGGATTGGGGCCAGTCCCGGGGCCGCGACGGGGCGCATTGTTTTTACCTCGGCCGAGGCGCAGGCCAGCGCCTCGCGCGGGGAACCGTGTATCCTGGTGCGCCGGGAAACCGCGCCCGAGGACGTGCGGGGCATGCACGCCGCCGTTGCGGTCCTGACCGAAAAGGGCGGCATGACCAGCCACGCGGCGGTTATCGGACGCGGTCTGGGTCTGCCCTGTATCGTCGGGGCCTCGGACATGCGGTTTCAGACCAAGAAAAAGCTGCTGACCGGTCCTGATGGCCGCGTGTTCAAGACCGGCGATACGCTGACCATCGACGGCAGTTCCGGGCAGGTCCTTGCGGGCCAGCCGGCCATGCTCGAAGCCGCGTTGGACGATTGTTTCCAGACGCTCATGGGATGGGCGGATGCCGAGCGCGACATTGATATCCGCGCCAACGCTGACACCCCGGCAGATGCGCAAACCGCCCGCAATTTCCGGGCACAAGGCATCGGCCTTTGCCGGACCGAGCATATGTTCTTTGATCCCGGTCGCCTGATCGTGATGCGCGAAATGATCTTTGCGCAGACCCCGTCGGGGCGCGCGGCAGTGCTGGAGCGGTTGCTGCCCATGCAGCGTGCCGATTTCGTCCAGCTGTTTCGGATCATGGAGGGGCAGCCCGTTTGCATCCGCCTGTTCGATCCGCCGCTGCACGAATTCCTGCCGACCAACCGCAGCGGTCAACGCGAGCTGGCCGAGGCGCTGGACCTGCCGGTGTCGGATGTCGAGCGTCGTGTCGATGCCATGAGCGAATACAACCCCATGCTTGGGTTACGCGGGGTTCGCCTGGGTGTCACGGTGCCCGAAATCTATGACATGCAGGCCCGCGCGATATTCGAGGCGACGCTCGAAGCCAGCAAGGATGGCGCGCCGGTGGTCCCCGAGGTCATGATCCCGCTTGTTTCGGCCATGCGAGAGGTCGAATTGGTCAAGTCGCGGATCGACTCTGTCGCCTCGGCGGTGGCGTCGGAACAGGGGCGGGATTTTGAGTATCGGCTGGGCGTCATGGTGGAAACACCGCGCGCCTGCCTCAGGGCCGAAGAAATTGCGCCGCAGACGGCGTTTCTCAGTTTCGGGACAAATGACCTGACACAGATGACCTATGGCCTGTCGCGCGATGACGCGGGACGGTTCATGTCGGCCTATGTCCGGCAGGGTGTCTTTACCGAAGACCCGTTTCACGTCCTGGACCCCGATGGCGTCGGCGAATTGCTTAGGCTTGGCGCCGAGCGGGGGCGGGCGGCCAAGCCCGAGGTGACGCTTTCGGTGTGCGGCGAACACGGCGGAAACCCCGAATCAATCGCCATTTGCCGCGACCTGGGGTTCGACTACGTGTCCTGTTCACCCTTCCGGGTGCCGGTCGCTCGGCTGGCTGCCGCTCAACTGGCGATTTCGTCCAAACTTGGGGGTTGACACCGGCCAAATCCCCTAGGATTAGTGGGTTTGGGATGGACCTGTGGCCGAAATAATTCGGTCTTGCGGGCGGTTTTCCACTTGCTTTTTCCCCAGAACTGGACCTTTCGCACAACCTGCGTTAAGAGCCTCGTCGCGCCCGCCGGGGGAGGGTAAGGCGCAAGAAGTGCCTGTGCGAGGTTATCTGATGCTACGTTACATATTGGCTGCTGCCATAATGGCGGCAACCGTGCTGCCGAGTGCGTCCTTTGCTGAGAGGGAAGCCACAGAATCCGCCAAGCGAGAGCTTGTCGCCCGCAACGAATTGCCGGGGCAAAGCTTTCGTGACTACCTGAAACTGTTCAAGCCTCGAAAAGAGCCTGAACCGGTCGAGGTGTCTTATTCCAAGGCCTGGCTTGACGGCCAGCCGAAACCAACCGGCGACGAAGACTGGAAATGCCTGGCCGAGGCGCTGTATTTCGAAGCGCGCGGCGAAAGCGTCCGGGGCCAGTTTGCCGTCGCCGAAGTGATCCTGAACCGGGTCGAAAGCGAACGCTTTCCGGACTCGTTGTGCGGTGTCATCCGTCAGGGAACCGGCAAGAAATATCAGTGCCAGTTCACCTATACCTGCGATGGGCACAAGGAAGTGATCCACGAAAAGAAAGCCTATGAACGGGTTGCCAAGGTTGCCCGCGCCTCGATCGACGGTGTGGCAAAGCAGTTGACCAGCGGGGCAACGCATTACCACACCAAGGCGGTTCGTCCGTCCTGGGCGCGCGTGTACAAGGAAACCGCGCGGATTGGCGTTCATATCTTCTATCGCCACAATTACCGGACAGCCAGCAACTGACCGGTGCGCCCGCGCCGCCGAGGGCGCGGGGGTTTTCAGGATCAGCCGCGCGGGCCGAAAGGCCCGTTTTGCCGTTCTTCGGGGCCGTTGCGTTGGGAACCGGATCAAGTTGTATCCGCCGGATCGGGCGGGCTTTGTCAGTTTCGGTGACGTTTTCGATGTCTGGTGTGGCGTTTGCTTGAATGCTATAGGCGCCGGAAACGTCCAGATTGGGCCAACTCCGCCCGATGATTTTCAAAAGGCCCGCGACATGAGTTCTGAAATCCGCCTTGCCTTTGCCCACCCCTCCGAGCGGTCCGAGGCGACCGCGCAGCGTGGGCCGCTGGACCGGATATCCCTGCGGGACCATATCGTCGAGGTCGAGATCGGCGCGTTTCAGTCCGAACGGGGCACAACCCAGCGTATCTGTTTCAACATCGTGGTCGAAGTGCGGCCGCTGTCGGACCCAATTGATGACGATGTGGACAGAATACTGTCCTATGACCGCGTGACCGAGGCCATCGCCTTTGAGCTTGGCGACGAGCGATTGAACTTGCTGGAAACGCTTGCCGAGCGCATCGCCGAGCGAATTTTGCTTGAACCTCAGGCCGTAAGGGCTTTTGTAAGAATAGAAAAGCTCGACCGTGGACCGGGTGCGCTTGGGGTCGAGATTGTGCGCGGCAAGGATGGTGTGCATCACGAGGTCGTCGAAGAAGACCGCCCCCATCCCCGGCTGGTTTTTCTGTCCAACGCGGCCATCGGGTCGGGCAATCTGACCGGGTGGATCGACCAGCTGGAAAATCGCCAGCGCCCTTTGATCCTGTGCGTCGGGGCCTCGGACCTGGTCGTGCCGCAAACCGGGCACGCCATGACCCAGCGCCGAGTTGATCTTTTGGCAATCGAACAGAATGCCTGGGTTCTGGCCGCCAAGGACCCCCGCTGTGTCGTCGTCTCGACGCGGACCGAGCTGGATTGGGCGATGAAGAACGGGCAGATATGTGTCTGGGCACCGTCCAAGATCGTGCTGGACGCGGTGGACGGTCCGTCCGCTGCACCGTCGGACGCGGTGGCGCTTGCCGCGTGGTTTGCCGCCACATTCGAGGCCAGCGAGATGCTTGTCATCGGCGGAGAGCTGCCCGACGCCCCCAAGACACCCCTGCGTGCGGTTCCCGTGGAACAGGCGCAGCTGTGACGGGGTATTACCGGCCATTGGTCCAGCACGGCCCGGCCCGTCCGGATGGCGCGGTGGCGCTGGCCGGGCAACGCCTGTGGTTCACCCATGCCCAAATTCTGACGCGCGATGGCGCGCCCAGGGTCGTCGCTGCGCGGGACATACCGGCCAAGATGCTGGAACGGTTATCTGGCCCCCGCGCGCCGATTGCCGGGCTTGCCATGGACACCCCGCAGATCATGGGAATTTTGAACACAACGCCCGACAGTTTCTCGGATGGGGGCCGACACAACTCGATCCCCGCGGCGCGGGCTGCGGCTGTGGAAATGGTGGCGCATGGGGCCAGCATTCTTGATATCGGCGGAGAATCCACGCGGCCCGGCGCGGATTTCGTGCCCGAGGATGAAGAAATCGCGCGCACACAGCCAGTGATCCGGGCAATCCGTGACGAAACCGATGCTCTCATCTCGATCGATACCCGAAAGGCCGGGGTTGCTCGCGCGGCCCGTGATGCCGGTGCCGGTCTGGTCAATGATGTGTCCGGGTTTACCTTTGATCCGGCGCTTGCCCCGTTCTGCGCCGAGGCGGGCATGCCGGTTTGCGTCATGCACATGCAGGGCGAGCCCGGCACGATGCAGGAAAGCCCGACCTACGGGAATGTCTTGCTGGACGTTTACGACTTTCTCGAAGCCCAGGTTGATTTGCTGGAAAAGGCGGGATTAAAGCGGCACAACATCATAGTCGATCCAGGTATCGGTTTCGGCAAGACCGAAGACCATAACCTGGAACTGCTGCGCAATCTCAGCCTGTTTCACGGGCTGGGCTGCCCGCTTCTTTTGGGGGTGTCGCGCAAGGGCTTCATTGGCAGGATCGGGCAAGAGCCCCGCAAAGATGCGCGGGCTCCGGGGTCAATAGCCGTTGCTTTGGCCGGATTGTCGCAAGGAGTGCAGATCATTCGCGTTCATGACGTGGTCGAAACGGCTCAGGCCTTGCGCCTGTGGGCCGCCGTCCGGTAATCCGGTCACAGGTAATTTTTGTGGAGTAGCACGTATGCGCAAGCTGTTCGGAACCGACGGGGTGCGAGGCACCGCCAACACGCACCCGATGACGGCAGAGATGGCATTGCGCATCGGGGCGGCCGTGGGGCGTTATTTCCGGCGCGACGCAAGCGGCGTGCACCGTGTGGTAATCGGCAAGGATACGCGGCTTTCGGGCTACATGCTGGAAAACGCGCTGACGGCGGGTTTGACGTCGACGGGTATGAACGTGTTGTTGCTGGGTCCGGTTCCGACGCCGGCTGTCGGGTTGATGACCCGGTCGATGCGCGCGGATCTGGGGGTGATGATCTCGGCCAGCCACAACCCGGCCGAAGATAACGGGATCAAGTTTTTCGGCCCGGACGGGTTCAAGCTGTCGGACCAGGCCGAACTTGAGATCGAGGAACTGATCGAAAACGGTGTCAGCCCCGCGCAGGCAAAGAATATCGGGCGGGCGCGCCGTGTGGATGATGCGCGGTTCCGCTATGGCGAACGGATCAAGTCTTCGTTGCCGCGCGACCTGCGCCTGGACGGCCTGAAGGTGGTGATCGACTGTGCCAATGGCGCAGCACACCGTACCGCGCCCGAGGTCCTGTGGGAACTGGGGGCGGATGTCATCCCCATCGGCACGTCGCCGGATGGCAAGAATATCAACCTTGGTTGCGGCTCGACCCAGCCGCGCATTGCCGCGGAAACCGTGGTTGCGCATGGGGCGCATGTCGGGATCTGCCTGGATGGCGATGCGGACCGAGTCGTCGTCATAGACGAGACGGGCCAGGTCGCGGATGGCGATCAGCTGATGGCGCTTCTGGCTTCGACCTGGAACCGGGCGGGGCTTTTGAAGGGCGGCGCATTGGTTGCCACGGTGATGTCGAACCTTGGCCTAGAGCGGTATCTGGCAGGGCAGGGGTTGCGGCTGGAACGGACCGCAGTGGGCGACCGCTATGTGGTGGAACGGATGCGCGCGGGCGGGTTCAACCTGGGCGGAGAGCAATCCGGCCATATCGTCATGACCGATTACGCAACAACCGGCGACGGATTGATGGCCGGGCTGCATTTCCTGGCCGAGATGGTTGATTCCGGGCGCAAAGCCTCGGAACTGGCCGGTCAGTTCGAAACCGTTCCGCAACTGTTGAAGAATGTGCGATATGCCGACGGGCAGGCCCCGCTTGAGGTGGATCGGGTCAAGTCTGCCATCGCCGCGGCCGAAGAACGCCTGACCGGTCTGGGGCGCCTGTTGATCCGAAAGTCCGGAACCGAGCCATTGATCCGCGTGATGGCAGAATGTGAGGATGACGCGCTTTTGACCCAGGTGGTCGACGGCATCGTGGCCGAGGTCGAGGCGGTTGCAGGCTAACGCCCGACCAGCATCTTGCGCAGGCTGAACCACTGGCTGATCGCCAGCCCGGTCAGGATCATGATCAGCGCGATGTAGAATCGCAATGGCAGCGCCTCGGACAGAACCCAGGCGCCGAAGATCATCGACCAGATCGGCACTTGATAGTTGACCAGAGTCAGGAACACGGAGCCGGCGCTGCGAATGATCGAAACGCGCAGCAAGGTGGCGAATGCGGTGGGCAAAAGGCCCAGCGCGATGATCGCCAGACCAGAGCGCGTGCCCTCCCAGCGAGGAACGCCTTCGGTCACCAGCATGATCGGCAGCAAAAGCACCGCGCCAACCACCAGCGACAATGCGGCCAGCGCCACGGGATCAACCGGCGGGCACCGCCGGGTAAAGATCGACGCGCAGGAATAGCACAGGGCCGCCCCGATACAGGCTAGCTGAGCCAGGGGTTCGGCACCCTGTCCGATTTGCGCCAACCCCGGGCCAATCAGCACCAGTGCACCACAAAAGCCCAGCGAAACCCCAAGGAGCCTGCGCAAGTTCAGCGGCTCATCCGAAAAGAAATGCGCCAAAGGCAATACCATCAGTGGAATCGCTGCCATCGACAGGCCCGCAAAGGCCGAGGCCACATATTGCTGCCCCCAACTGAGCAGCATGAAGGGCAACGCTGTGGACAATACGCCAATGATGGCGATATAACCCCAGAGTTTCGGATTGCCCGAAGGCAGCCTGCGCCCGGTCAGTGCCATCATCCCAAGCAAGGTCAACGCACCTAATGTGGTCCGTGCGGCGGCAACGGTAACCGGGCCATACCCTTCCAGCGCCATTGCGACGACCATGAAAGTACCGCCCCAGATGAGGCCCAGGGCAATGACGCCGCTCCAATCGCGGGATGTGGGTTGATCAACCATTTCGGGCCTTAAAACCAGGAGGTGTTGAGACAAAAAAGGGCGGCCGCTTGGCCGCCCCTTCTTAAAGAACCGTCAGGATCAGTTCTTTTCCTTGTCGACCATTTTACCGGCCGAGATCCAGGGCATCATGCCACGCAGTTTCGCGCCGGTTTCCTCGATCATATGCTCGTCATTGGCACGGCGCGACGCTTTGATGGTCGGCTGGCCAACAGCGTTCTCCAGCATGAAGTCACGAACGAATTTACCCTGCTGGATGTCGTTCAGAACCTCTTTCATACGCGCTTTGGTCTCGTCGTATTTCAGGATACGCGGACCGGTGACGTATTGGCCATATTCGGCCGTGTTCGAGATCGAGTAATCCATGTTGGCGATGCCGCCTTCATAGATCAGGTCAACGATCAGCTTCACTTCGTGCAGACACTCGAAATAGGCCATTTCGGGCGCGTAACCGGCCTCGACCAGGGTTTCAAAGCCGCAGCGGATCAGCTCGACCAGGCCACCGCACAGAACGGCCTGTTCGCCGAACAGGTCGGTTTCGCATTCTTCGCGGAAGTTGGTCTCGATGATGCCCGAGCGACCGCCACCGATGGCCGAGCAATAGGACAGGCCGATTTCCAGCGCTTTGCCGGTTGCGTCATTGTCAACGGCCACAAGGCAGGGCACGCCGCCGCCTTTGGTGTATTCGCCACGCACGGTGTGGCCGGGGCCTTTGGGGGCCATCATGATGACGTCGACGCCTTCTTTCGGCTCGATCAGGCCGAAATGCACGTTCAGGCCGTGGGCAAACGCGATGGCGGCACCCGGCTTGATGTTGTCATGCACATATTTCTTGTAGGTTTCAGCCTGCAGTTCGTCGGGCATGGTGAACATGATCACGTCGCACCAGGCCGCGGCTTCGGCGATGCCCATCACCTGCAGGCCTTCGGCTTCGGCTTTCTTGGCCGAGGGCGAGCCTTCGCGCAGGGCGATGACCAGGTTTTTGGCGCCCGAGTCGCGCAGGTTCAGCGCGTGGGCGTGGCCTTGGCTGCCATAGCCCAGAATAGCCACTTTTTTGTCTTTGATCAGGTTGATGTCGCAATCGCGATCGTAATAGACGCGCATTTCGCCGGTCCTTTCTGTTTGAATTGCAGTGCTTCTATCCGGGTGGGGGTGTATTTGCGAGCGTTTTGGGATTGAGTATTTGGGAAAAAGATGAAGATATATTCGTCTATTGATAGAAAAATGGGAAAATCATGCTTGATGACCTTGATCGGCGAATCCTGCGCCATTTTCAGGCCGACCCCAGCCTGACAACAGCGGAGCTGGCGGATCGATGCCGGATTACCCAGGGCGTATGCTGGCGGCGTATTGAAAAGATGCAGGCGGCGGGGATCATTCAGGGGCAGGAGGCCATCATTGATTGGGCGGCGCTGGGATATGCTGTCGAAGTTTCGTTGCGGGTAACGCTGGACAAGACACAGCCCCGGGCCTTCGATGATTTTACCGCGTCCGCGCGCGAGGTTGCCGAGGTTATTGAAATCCAGACCTTTCTGGGCCGGGTGGATGTGCGGCTGTCGGTGCTGGCGCGTGACATGGCCCATTATCAGCAGGTCTATCGCGATTGCATTCTGACCCTGCCGCATATCGCGGATATCGAGGCGCTGATGCATATTGCACGGGTCAAGCAGGACGAGGCGCTGCCGATATGATGGAGCTGGACGATATTGACCGAAAGATCCTGCGTGCGCTGGCGCAGGATGCAAGCCAAAGTGCCGGGGCGTTGGGGCGGGTTTTCGGGTTGTCGCAACCAGCCACATGGCGCCGAATTCGCCGGCTGGAACAGGCCGGAGTAATCAAGGGGCGCCGGTTGCGGCTGAACAGAGAGGCACTGGGATTTGGGGTCACGGTGTTTCTGGGGGTCAAGCTGGCGCGCAAGGGCCAGGTCAGCCTGGCGGATTTCGAACGCGCCGTCAGCGCCATTCCCGAGGTGCAGACGGTCGAGCATGTGCTGGGATTATACGATTACAGGCTGCGGGTCGTGGCGCGCGACCTGGCCGATTTCGAGCGTGTCTTGCGGCGTAGGATCATGACCCTTCCCGGCGCGGGCGAGGTCGAGGCCAATGTGTTGCTCAGCGAAGAACGGCTTTCCGGGCCAATCCGTTGATGCGGATCAGTACCGGGTGCGGATGCAATAGCCCTGGTGATGGGTCATGCGCGCAAAGGTCATCGGGTGCCCGCTTTTCCAGGTGGTCCGTTCAAGTTGGATCATCGAGGTCCCGGTTGTTGTCCCCATGTACTCGGCCAGCCGCCCATCGGCGGAAATGGCGCTGAAGGCGATTTCCGCCTCGGTGAACGGGGCCACATTCAGCAACCATTCGTGCGGACCGCTTTCGCGGAAATCTGCCTGTTCGACATCGGGGGCTGCATCAATGTTGATCCAGCGTTCTTCAAGCTGAAAGGGGCGGTTGTTGCCGTAATGCATGCAGATCAAGTGCAGAACGCGCGTCTGTGACCCGAGGCCGAGCTGCGAGCTGAGCCAGCCGGGGCTTGCGATGACTTCGCGTTCGACCAGGGAATACCGGTAGATGGCGTTTTGATCTTCGACCATTTGCCGCGCCAGAAGAAACTCGAGCTTGGCTTGTTTGCTGGGCGATTTCTTGACGCGTGTGCCGCTTTTGCGTTTGCGCTCGACAAAGCCCTGTTCGGCCAGTTCCCGCAAGGCCCTGTTCACTGTGGCGCGGGCACAGCCGAATTCTTCGGCCAGTTGCGTCTCGGTCGGCAGCAGGGACCCTTGGGGCCAAACGCGGGTTTCGATCCGTCTTTTGACCTCGTCGCGTACGACCTGAAAACTGATCCGCTTATGCGCCGTCACGGGTGTCCTCGCCTGCTCTTGTTCAAAGTGTGCGTATCTGTTCAGAAACACGTCAGGGTGTAAAGAGAGGGTGACACTAATTGGCGTCATTTCCGTGGAATTCCCCGTAAGCAAGTGGCGGAAATTGGCGCATTTATCCAGTGTTTCATGCATTTGCGGGCTTGACGGGGCCGGGCTTTGTCATTGTTGTCGAACCGTGCAGAAGATCGGGGCGTCAAAGGGAAGGACACAATATGCCGGCATTGTTGAAAACTGTTGACCCGGAAGGGCTCGAGGAGTTCTCGGTCGTGTTCACGGATCGGTCGCTCAATCATATGTCCCAGACCTTTCAACAGGTGATGCGGGATATCTCGGGGATGTTGCGGGCGGTGTACAATGCCGATGCCGTGGCCGTCATTCCGGGGGGTGGCACCTATGGGATGGAGGCCGTCGCCCGACAATTTGCCCGGGGGGCCAGTGTCGTGGTCGTGCGAAACGGATGGTTTTCCTACCGCTGGAGCCAGATTTTCGAACCCGGTGACCTGACGGCGGATACGACCGTTCTTAAGGCGCGCGAAACTGGCAATTCCAGCCCGTCGCCCTTTGCGCCTGCCCCCATCGAAGAGGTCGTGGACACCATCCGGTCAAAGAAACCGGACATCGTGTTTGCCCCGCATGTGGAAACGGCAGCGGGGGTCATTTTGCCTGACGAATACATCTCGGCGATGGCTGCCGCCGCGCATGAGGTTGGCGCCTTGATGGTGTTGGATTGTATCGCGTCGGGATGTGCCTGGGTGGATATGAAGGCAACGGGGGTCGATGTCCTGATCTCGGCGCCGCAAAAGGGATGGAGCGCGTCGCCCTGTGCCGGTCTGGTGATGCTGTCCGAGCGGGCCGAGGCACGTCTTGCGGAAACAACATCCGACAGTTTTGCGATTGACCTGAAGAAATGGCGGCAGATCATGCAGGCCTATGAAGACGGAGGTCACGCCTATCACGCGACGATGCCCACGGACGCATTGCGCGCCTTTCGCGATACGATGGCCGAAACCCGCGATTACGGGTTCGAAAAGCTGAGGGCCGCGCAATGGGCGCTGGGCGATGGGGTGCGTGAGATGCTGCGCGGCAAGGGTGTCGTTTCCGTGGCCGCAGACGGGTTTGGCGCGCCCGGGGTTGTTGTCAGTTACACCGCGGATCCAGACATTCAAAACGGCAGCAAATTTGCCGCGCTGGGCATGCAGATCGCAGCGGGTGTTCCACTGCAATGCGACGAACCCGAAGGGTTTCGCACCTTTCGGCTGGGTTTGTTCGGGTTGGACAAATTGTACGACGTGCCCGGCACGCTGGCGCGTCTTGAACGGGTTCTGAACAAGGTCCTGTAGCGGCGGCGCCTGCCTCAGCGCACGCCCAGCCCCATCTGCATCAGCGTCTTGCGAACGGGGGGCAAGGAATACAGTGCGTTCAGCCCCATGGCGCGGGCGTCGCGCAGCGGGCGGGCCTGCATCATGGATGCCCTGTTCAAAAGGTCGATGCCTTTCACACGTATCGCGATCTCGGTATGGCGGGCCTTGTGATAAGCCCCGAGCATCTGTGCGTCACCCAGTCCATCCCGCCGCGCCACGGCCAGGTCAAGAAGGCATCGAAGATCGCCCAATGACATGTTCAGGCCCTGCGCCCCGATTGGCGGAACCACATGGGCGGCCTCGGCCATAAGCGCAACGCGTTCACCAGACAGCCGTTCGGCAGATTGGCTGATAATTGGCCAGATCGTGCGCCGCGACGTCAGGCTGAGCGGGCCAAACAGCCCACAGGACCGCTGGGTCATGGCTTGTTCGAAGGTTTCGGTATCCATGTTCAGTAACTCAACCGCGCGGGGGCCGCGTTCCATCCAGACGATGGCCGAAGACGGCTGACCCTGCCAGTCGGGCAGAGGCACCAGTGTGAACGGTCCGCCCGAGCGGTGGATCTCGGTCGAGACATTTTTATGCGGGATCGGGTGGGTGACCGCGAATGCCAGCGCCTTTTGACCATACCGCGTGGTGTGCACCTCGATCCCCGCGGCCTCGCGCATGGGCGAAGTGCGCCCGTCCGCCGCGACCACCAGCTTGCACCGGATACGGCTGCCGTCGCTCAGCCCGACGCGTGCCTCATGCGTGCGGGTGAACAGGCTGACTGTTCCGGTTCCCGGGCGGAAATCGACATTGGGAAGTTCGGCCAGTCGCGCGACCATCTCGCGCCGCAGCAACCAGTTGGGCAGGTTCCAGCCAAAAGGTTGGTCCGAGATATCTGCCGCGTTGAAATCGCGCACGACACGCGGTTCCGGGACATCGCCGCCGGCATCCACGATGCGCATGATCTGCAACGGGGCGGCATGGGCATCCAGACGTTGCCACAGGCCGCATTGTTCAAGCAGCCCATGAGCCGGTTGCAGAAAGGCCGTCGTCCGCAGGTCCGAACCATCGACGTCACGTTCGGTGATCGGCGGAGCAGGGTCGACGCATATGACGTCGAAACCGGCCGTTCCAAAGACCGCCGCGGCAGTCAGCCCGGCGATCCCGCCGCCGGAAATCAGGATGTCACATTTGTCGGTCATTGCGCAGTTCTCCGATTCAGGGGGACACTAGTCCTGAACTCAGCCGGGCACCAAGTGACATCCTGTCCCGTGCCTCAGCCGCGGGAAACGAGGATCAGCAGCAAGAACATGACCGGCACCATTGCCAGGGCCGGCAGGTACAAGCCCGGCAGGCCGAACAGCATGATCAGGCATCCCCACATCGACAGAACCGCGCCCAACGTGTACCACAGGTCGTCCGGCGTGCCATTTGCCGCGTCCCGGGCCATCCAGCCAAAAAGCGGAATTGCATAGACAATGCGCTGCCAGAGCGGCAGGCGCGGGTAAAGTTCCGTTGCACTCATGAAGGGCTCCTATCCGTTCGTCGCACTTCGGATATAGGTGCGGGGCCCGCCTTCGGTCAGATGCAATTCGTCGCAGGTTGGCCGGTCAGGTCAACAGGGCGAGAAACGCGGTCAGATCGTCTGTATGGTGGTGAATATGATCCGCCTCATGCGGGTCGGGCGCGACATGAACCGTGCGCATCCCCATGGCATGCGGCGCCGCCAGGTTGCGGGGGTCGTCCTCGAACATGGCGGCCCGGTCGGTGCGGATACCATCGCGCGCAAATATCGTCTCAAAAGCGGCCTGATCCGGTTTCGGGCGGTACTCGGCGTGTTCGACGCCGTATATTGCATCGAACAGGCCGGTCAATCCGCGGGCGGCCAGAACCCGTTCCGCATAGGGTGCGCTGCCATTGGTGTAGACGATGCGTCGTCCGGGCAACGCCCCGATATGCGCCGCCAGCGCGGGGTCGGGCTGCATGTGGCTCAGGTCGACCTGGTGCACCGCGTGCAGATAGGGGTCGGGGTCTAGGTCATGCTCGGCCATCAGCCCGGCAAGCGTTGTGCCGTATTGCTGCCAGTACAGAGACCGCAGACGGTCCGCCTCGGGCCGGTCCACGCGCAGGGCATCGACCACGTAATCGGTCATCAGGACCTCGATCTGGTCGAACAGGCGCATATGCGGCGGATAAAGGGTGTTGTCGAGGTCGAACACCCATTGGGATACGTGGTTGAAGGCAGGTTTGACCATGCCGCGGGTTTAGGCCGCGGCGGTGCAGAAATCAATGCCGCTCTTGATCGGTGACCCGTAGGACGGCTAGACATGGCGGAACGAACAGAAAAAGAGATCAAATGAGCCAGTCCCGACACCCCGGCAAGGATGCCTACAGCCTAATACTGGAAGCGATCGATATCGGGGTTTACAAACCGGGGGACCGGTTGGTGGAAAGCGAACTGGCCGAGCGGTTCGGCGTTTCCCGCACACCGATCCGCGAGGCGTTGCAGCGGCTGGAAACACAGTCATTGCTGGAACGCGACGGCCGTTCCCTGATTGTTGCGTCGCTGGATCACAACCAGATGGCCGAACTGTATGTCGTGCGCCGCGAGCTGGAAGGCCTTGCGGCCCGTCTTGCCGCGCGGCACGCCACCGAAGAGGAAATTCGGGTTTTACAGGACATGGTGGCCGAAGATGACGCGCTGGTGGATGACCCAAGCGCGTTGTCGCGGGCCAACCGGCGGTTTCACGAACAGATTCACCTGGCGTCGCACAATCGCTACCTGGTGCAGCAATTGGACCTTGTGCACCGGACCATGGCGTTGATGGCGACGACGTCACTGGCGGCGCAGGGGCGCGGAGAACTGGCACAGGGTGAACACAAAGGGATTGTCGAGGCCATTGCCGCGCATGACGAGGACGGGGCCGAACGGGCGTTGAAGGAACATATCTCGGTGGCGTTCATGACCCGTTTGAAACAAGACGCGATTCAACGCGAGAAATAGCGCCGCTCAGCTTGCTGCGCATTCTTCGGCGGCTTGTCCGTGCTGTGTCTTGTCCCAGAAAAAGGGTTTGCCCAGGAGTTCCCACAGCGCTTTGTACCCGGCCAGGACCCCAAGTGGATAGTACAGCGCCATTGTCGGAACCCAAGGGATCAGGAACCGGCGTTTGCCTGCCTCGACCCCCAGCGTGCCCACCAGGAAATTTGCCAGTTCGGCGGCGAAAAACACATAGACACAAGCGGACAGGATCGCGGGCGCGACAAGCCCCTGAAACGGCTGCGCCACACCCAGAAAGGTCAGCCAGAACACCCACAGGACCGGCGCCAGCAGGAATTGCCCGACAGTTCCCAGAAAAAATGCCTGAATACCCAGAAACCGCAGCAACCCCAGTTCCTGCAACAATCGGCGCGGTGATCGCATGTGCACAAGGTATGTCACCATAAAGCCCTTGAGCCAGCGCGAGCGTTGTTTGACCCATGGCCAGGCACGGAAATTCGCCTCTTCGTATGTGGCGGTGTCGACGACTTCGGTACGATACCCCGCGCGGCAGAGCCGCACACCCAGATCCGCGTCCTCGGTCACGTTATGCGCATCCCACCCGCCCAGCTCGATCAATGTGTCCCGGCGGAAAAAGAAGGTTGTTCCCCCCAGCGGAACGACAAGCCCAAGCCGTGCGATGCCTGGCAGAATGACCCGGAACCAACCGCTGTATTCGATGGTAAAGCATCGCGACCGCCAATTGGACCGCGGGTTGTAATAGTCCAGAACCCCCTGAAGACAGACAACGTCATCGGGCGCGCTGGCAAAATGTCTGGCGACGGTTTCGATCTGGTCGGGAACCGGGGCGTCCTCGGCATCCCAGACCCCAAGAATGTCACCCCGGCAGAAATCCAGGGCATAATTCATCGCACGGGGCTTGGTTGCCAGGTCTCCGCGCGCGGGCACCACAATGGCGCGGATCCAACTTGGCAGGTCAACATTTTCCAGCGCCGCGCGTGTGACCTCATCCCGTTCTTCCAGAACCAGGATCACATCCAACAACGCCTTGGGATAGGTCAGTCGGCGCAACCGCTTGATCAGGACATCTGCGATTTCCCGTTCCTTGTAGAGCGGGACCATCACCGACACGCAGGGCATCCGAAGCGGCACGAGAGTGTCCTTTTTCATCCGGGGGCGACCATAGATCAGAAAGGCGGCCAATCCGGCCAGCCGCAGGGCCAGAAACAGCGCCAAGGTCAGAACCGCCGCCCAGAACAGGATCGCGCCACCGGTCGCCGGTGCGCTGGCGAAAACGGCCAAAGCGCCCAACAGGCAGGCCAATGGCCGAAGGCGCGATTTTGCCGCCCAGTTCCGGCAGCTTTGGTTCGGATCGACCCGGGTTTCCGCGCTTTGTGCCAAATCGGATTTGTAACACCGCGCTATGGCTGCATCGATCGCCTCGGGCGCGGCCAGAACCGGGGAAACAGCGTAGCCGCAATCGGCCATCTCGCGGCGGATCCGGTCGAAACGGTCCGGGCGTGCGGTTGCAACCAACAGGACAGGCCCCACGCGCATCCAGGGAAGGACATTATGTTCCAGCCAGAAAGAGACAGGTTTGATCGCGCAAAGACCCGGCAGCGGTGGCGTTCCTTGCAGATCCGCAACCTGAAGTCCCGTCTGCTGCGACAGCGCGTCCAGCACATCGGCCCGGCTTGCCCAGCCTTCGGCCACCATAATCTCGCCCAAGGGCGCATTCTGGCGCCCTTGCAGGTGCAAGGCCTTGTTGACCTGATCCTGCGTGACGATCCCAAGGTCCACCAAATAGGACCCAAGCGGCTTTCCCGCGTGCCTTCGCGGAACCGCCGATACTGCCAACGGGTGCCGAAGGTTCATTTCGACCATGTTCAAACCCTGCCGCCTTGTTTGGCGCCAAGGTCGCTTGACCATGGTTAATTTGGCGTTAACGCGTGAGAATCACCGCAAATGGCGATCCGCGCACCGGTTCAGGCGTGGGCTTTTTTCTCGGCCATCGCGGCGGCGAAACGTTCAAAAAGATAGAAACTGTCCTGCGGGCCGGGCGAGGCTTCGGGGTGGTATTGAACCGAATACACCGGGCGATCTTTCACGCGGATGCCGCAGTTCGAGCCGTCGAACAGCGACTGGTGGGTTTCGACCACGCCGTCCGGCAGCGATTGTGCATCCACCGCAAAGCCGTGGTTCATCGACGTGATCTCGACCTTGCCGGTTTCCAGATCCTTGACCGGGTGGTTGGCGCCGTGGTGGCCGTGGTTCATCTTGACGGTCTGACCGCCCAATGCCAGCGCCAGCATCTGATGCCCAAGGCAGATACCGAAAACGGGGATTTCCGTGGTTTCCAGGACCTCTTTGATCATCGGCACCGCGTAGGTGCCAGTGGCCGCCGGATCGCCCGGGCCGTTCGACAGGAACAGGCCGTCAGGATTGTGGGCCAGCACGTCAGCCGCCGTCGCCGTGGCAGGCAAGACGGTGACATCGCATCCGGCAGAGGCAAGGCAGCGCAGGATATTGCGCTTTGCGCCGTAATCCACCGCGACAACCTTGTGAACCGGTGCCTCTTGCCGCTGGTAACCATCCGGCCAGGCCCAGCGCATTTCGTCCCAGCGATAGCTTTGGGCACAGGTGACGTCCTTGGCCAGGTCCATCCCCTCAAGCCCGGCAAAACCGCGGGCGGCCGCAATCAGCGCTGCGATGTCGAAATTGCCTTCGGGATCATGCGCCAGCGCAACATGGGGCGCACCCTGCTGGCGGATCGCACGGGTCAGGCGGCGCGTGTCCACCCCGCCGATGGCGATACGTCCGCGCCGTTCCAGCCAGGTCTTGAGCTCTTCGGCCGAGCGCCAGTTGGACGGCTCGGTCGGGTCCCACTTGACGACCATGCCGGCGGCAACCGGATCAGTGGTTTCGTCGTCTTCGGGGTTTACACCGACATTGCCGATATGCGGGAAGGTAAAGGTCACGATCTGCCCCGCATAGGACGGGTCGGTCATGATTTCCTGGTATCCGGTCATGGCCGTGTTAAAGCACAGCTCGGCCACGGTTTGGCCGGTTGCTCCGAAGCCCATGCCGTAAAACAGGGTTCCGTCGGCCAGCGCCAGACATGCTGTGGGCTTGGACGTGGCATTCTGGGTCATGACGCGACTCTCCTGATGGGTAAATCGGCGCATTCCTAAGGGGGATATGGCGCTGGGTCAAGTGTGTTCAAATTTTGGGCTATTGTTGTTTTTCAATAGTTTAACCTTTTTCGAGGCCGGTTGTGCCCCGCTTTTTGTTTCTATATGGTCGGGGTTCCGTTGCCATGGGGATGGACCAACAAGATGGATATGCGATCAAGGGTGAACACCGCCCTGAAGCAAGCAATGAAAGACAAGGCCGCCGAGCGTTTGTCGACTCTTCGCCTTATCAACGCCGCGATCAAGGACCGCGATATCGCGACCCGCGGTGGCGCCAGCGAAGAGGCCAAGGGCTGCGGCGACGCAGAGGTGCTTGAGATTCTTGGGAAAATGACCAAGCAGCGCAAGGAAAGCGCGCGCGCCTACGAAGAGGGCGGGCGTCTGGACCTGGCCGAGCGGGAATTGCGCGAGGTCGCCATCATCGAGGAATTCTTGCCCAAGCAGTTGGATGACGACGAAATCGCCAAGGCGATTCAGACGGCGGTCAGTTCGACCGGCGCGGGCTCGATCCGCGACATGGGCAAGGTGATGGGTGAGCTCAAGGCGCGCTATACCGGACAGATGGATTTCGGCAAAGTCGGCCCAATGGTCAAGGACCACCTGTGCGCCGCAGGCGGCAACGGCTGCTGACCCGAAACAAGGCGCCTAGCGGCAGGCACCGCCGCCGTTGGGCAGTTTCTTAACCAGATCATCATAAAGTGCAATCCGTTCGTCTTCGGACAGGAACGCCCCGATTTCGACCTCGCGGCCGTCGCCGACAAGAGTGACGTAATGGGGAACAGGCCCCCCATGCCGGTGCATTTCCGGGCGGGCCCAATACCGGTTGCAGGTCCATTCCTTGGCGGCATTTCGGGGTGTTTGGTGCACAAGATGTGCCTGATCATCCGTCAGGGTCAGAACTTCCAGCACGCTGCGCGCGCGGTAATTGGCCTCGAACGCCAGCCAAAGCCCGGCAACTGTTATCAGGAGAAACGGCAGCAGCCCCCAAAGCAATGCCGATCCCAGCACCGCCATCAGCGGGATCAGGCCAAAAGCAAAGACCAATAGCACAACACCCATCGCACCGCGCGGCGGCAGGGCGTTGTGCGGCCACAGGCGCAGCTCTTGTTCACGTTCCGAAATCTGTGACCAATGATAGGGCATAAGGCGAAAATAGTGTGTCGATCCTCAGAGTCGATGGTCCGCCGTCAGACAACATGTCCCACGCGGGCCCAGGACAGCGCGTCATCCAGCCGATCATCGCCCCAAAACACCTCTCCGCGAACGACAAAACTGGGCGCGCCGAACACACCCAGCCGGGTTGCGGTGTCGGTTGCGGTCGCAAGCGCCGCCTGAATGTCCGGACCGCGCGCCCGTGCAAGGGTGGGGCGGGGGTCTTGCTGACAGCGAAACAGAGCCTCGGACAATGCACTTTCGCTCCCGGCCTCGACGCCGTCTTCGAACCAGATGCGATACAGCGCCTGGGTAAATTCCTTGCCCCACCCATCGGACATACCCATCAGGGCAACCTGGTTGGCCAGTGCCAAATCCGAGATCGGATAGGGCGCCGGCAGTTGCGCGTGTATGTGGTACTTGGCGGCCCGGCGTTCGATGTCGCGCCACATATACGCCGATTTCACCGGCTTTCCGGCGAATGGGATGTTCTGCTGCTGCGACATGACCGTGCGCACGTTGAACGGACGCCAGTGCACCGTCGCGTCATGTTCATTGCACCAATCGTCCAGGCGCATGACGGTCAGGTAGCTGTAGGTGCTGCCGATGGAAAACCAGAAATCGATTTCGGGCATGGTGATCCTCCGGGGCTGCGGATGGAAGACTACAATACCCGATTTTTGCCGTTCTGGCGATAACCGCCCGATTTCAGCGCGGTGCAGGACCTGTTCCCACAAAGAAAAAACCCCGCCGAAATCGGCGGGGTTTTCCTTGATTTGCCTTGGGATCAGTGGGCGTGGCCCTTGTCCCAATCCTCTTGCTTGGGCAGCTGCTCGAACGTGTGTTCGGGCGGCGGCGAGGGCAGGGTCCATTCCAGCGTATCCGCGTATTCGTTCCAGTAGTTGTTCTGGGTGATCTTCGCGCCACGCAGCAGGGCGTAGATCACGATCGCAAAGAACAGCAGGAACGAAGCGAACGAGATGAACGCACCAATCGACGACACAAAGTTCCACTGGGCGAATGCCTCGGGGTAGTCGATATAACGGCGCGGCATGCCCTGACGGCCCAGGAAGTGCTGCGGGAAGAAGGTCAGGTTGGCGCCGATGAAAAACAGCCAGAAGTGAACCTTGCCCCAGAATTCCGAATACTGACGACCGGTCATCTTGCCAAAGTAGAAATACATGCCGGCAAAGATCGCAAAGACCGCACCCAGCGACATCACATAGTGGAAGTGAGCCACCACGTAATAGGTGTCGTGATATGCGCGGTCCACGCCTGCCTGCGACAGCACAACGCCGGTCACACCGCCAACGGTGAACAGGAACAGGAAGCCGAAGGCGAACAGCATCGGCGTCTTGAACTCGATCGAACCGCCCCACATGGTCGCGATCCACGAGAAGACCTTAACGCCGGTCGGAACCGCGATGACCATCGTGGCCAGCATGAAGTAGGCCTGCTGACGCAGCGACATGCCAACGGTGTACATATGGTGCGCCCAAACGACGAAGCCCAGAACACCGATCGCGATGATCGCCCAAACCATCGGCAGGTAGCCAAAGATCGGCTTGCGCGAGAAGGTCGCGATGACGTGGCTGATGATGCCGAAACCGGGCAGGATCACGATGTACACTTCCGGGTGGCCGAAGAACCACAGGATGTGCTGATACAGGATCGGGTCGCCGCCACCGGCCGGATCAAAGAAGGTGAAGCCAAAATTGCGGTCCATCAGCAGCATGGTGATCGCACCCGCCAGAACCGGCAGGGACAGCAGAATCAGCCACGAGGTGACGAAGATCGACCAGCTGAACAGCGGCACCTTGAACAGGGTCATGCCGGGGGCACGCATGTTCAGGAAGGTGGTGATCATGTTGATCGCGCCGAGGATCGAGGAGGCGCCCGATACGTGCACGGCAAAGATCGCAAGGTCCATGGACATGCCGCCCTCGGTCGTGGACAGCGGCGGGTAAAGCACCCAACCCACGCCCGACCCGAGCTGGTCATTGCCGCCGGGGCTGAGCAGCGAGGCCACGCCCAGCGAGGTACCGGCGACATAAAGCCAGAAGGACAGGTTGTTCATCCGCGGGAACGCCATATCCGGCGCGCCGATCTGCAACGGCATGAAATAGTTGCCAAATCCGCCAAACAGGGCGGGAATGACCACGAAGAACATCATCAGAACGCCGTGATAGGTGATCATCACGTTCCACAGGTGCCCGTTCGGGGTGCAAGGATCGGCCATGAAGCCTTCCAGGCACATGTACTGAACACCGGGGTGCATCAGTTCAAGCCGCATGTAGACGGTCATCATGACCGAAATCAAACCGGCAAGTGCCGAGACGATCAGGTACAGAATCCCGATGTCCTTGTGGTTGGTCGACATGAACCAGCGGGTGAAAAAGCCGCGCTGGTCTTCATGATCATGACCATGAATGGCTGCGTCTGCCATTAGGTGCCTCCTGTTGCAACTAGACCGCGCAGCCAGACCTCTCCGGCGCGCGGGTTTCACGCTGGTTTTAGATTGCAAGGGGGGCGCCTTCAATGGCCGAGTTTGATCTGGATCAAGAATAATTGTCGCGGGCAGGCGCCTGCGGCGCGAAAAAAGCGCGTCTGACGCCGAATATCTGGGGGTAAGGGGCGCGGATTTCAACGATGCCCGTAAACAGAAGGGGGCTGTGGCTCCGCAATCGCGGCTTGACCCTTTGCGGACAGACCCGCAGAACATTGTCACGCCATTACCGGAGATGCCACATGACCGCCTATGACCCCGACAATATCTTCGCCAAAATCCTGCGCGACGAAATCCCTTCGACTCGGGTTTTCGAAGATGACGAGACGCTGGCCTTCATGGATATCATGCCGCGCGCTGACGGACATCTGTTGGTGATCCCGAAAACGCCCTGTCGGAACGTGCTGGATGCCTCGCCGGACCAACTGGCCGCGGTCATCCGGACAGTCCAGAAACTGGGGCGCGCGGTCATGACCGCTTTCGACGCCGACGGCGTCACGGTGCAGCAGTTCAATGAAGCCGCAGGCGGGCAGGAGGTGTTCCACTTGCATTTCCACGTTCTGCCGCGGCACGAGGATGTATCCCTGCGCCCGCCCGGCAAAATGGGGGATTTCGACGTGATTGCCGAACATGCCGAAAAGATACGCGCGGCGCTGAGCTGATCGCGCAGGGCAGCTGCGTCGGGCCTCACTATCGTATTCGGTCCGGTGGGGTCCGGTGCCGGGGCGACCGGGCCTATCTCTGACCCAGCGGTCCGAATTGAAAAACTGTGTGGTTCAGCGCGTTGGTTTCAGGCTATCTGAGGCTTGAATAAATTAGCGTAAAACAGCCTATTACACGCTTATCTTAAAGTGATTTTTTGCAGCATCCTAATTGCCAGCTTTTCCTTGGCCGGATTGCGAGGATCAGGGTCGAAAACATCGCGCCGAGACGCGGCATACCCACGGAAGGTTTTGCCGAAAAGTGTTGTGCGGATCATCCGATTACGAGAGATGCCGTTCCGACTATGGGGGCCGGAACGGCAGACTCGTACTCAAACACTTACACGATTTTCGCGGACGAGCCGCGATCACCGGTTAACAAACCACTCACTCTGAATGGTGATCCTACAATAGCAGCAACTGGGGCGGATGTATGGTCGTTGAATGAAATTTCCCTAAATTACACGCCAAATCGCGTGAAACTTGGTTAAGATTCTATGGATCGAGAAACAGAAGGCGCGCCACTGCGCGATTGTTGTTTCCGAAAGGTATCAAAACGATTCTCTGGCGAAGCTGGCCAATCCTTGAAAGCCGCGCGTTTTGTCAGGGATCGGGGCCGTCGAAAACCTCTGCAAAGGTCTTTTGCAGGGCAACATCCACATCTCCCATCGTCACGGGCAGCCCCAGGTCGACCAGCGAGGTGACGCCGTGGTCGCGAATGCCGCAGGGCACGATCCCGGTGAAATGGTTCAGGTCGGGTTCCACGTTGATCGAAATGCCGTGAAAGCTGATCCATTTCCGCAAACGAATGCCGATCGCGGCGATCTTGTCCTCGGCAGGGTGCCCCAGCGCCGTCAGCGGCTTGTCCTTGCGCTGAACCCAGACACCGACCCGCCCGTCGCGAATCTCGCCCTGTACGTTGAACTCGGACAGGGCGGAAATAACCCAGGCTTCCAGCTGCTTTACAAACCGGCGCACGTCGTGGCCACGTTTGCCGACATCGAGCATGACATAGACAACCCTTTGGCCGGGTCCGTGATAGGTATATTCACCGCCCCGCTTGCTAGGGTGCACGGGAAAGCGGTCCGGGTCCGTCAGGTCCTCGCGTTTGGCCGAGGTTCCGGCTGTATAAAGAGCAGGGTGTTCCACAAGCCAGATGCATTCTTCCGCCTCGCCAGCGGCAATTGCCGCCACGCGGGCCTCCATAAAGGCCACGGCCGCGTCGTAATCCGTCAGCCCGTCACTGATTTTCCATTCCATGATCGCCTCTTACCGACCTTGCCGCCCCGATGAAAGGTCTCAGGCCGCTTCTGACAGGCATCTGCGCAGAACCTCGGCATAGGTTTGCGCGCCCTGTGCCCCGGTCAACAGGTATTTGCCGCCAAAAACCATTGACGGAACGCCTGAAACGCCGCGGCTGGTCCAGAAGGCCTGTTTGTCGCGCACCGCCGCCGCATGAGCGCCGGATTGCAGCGCCGCCTGTGCGGCATCACGGTCCAGGCCCGCCGTATTGACAGCGTCAAGCAGGGTGTCGGGGTCGGACACATCCTTGCCATCGGTGAAATAGGCCTCAAACAGCGCCAGTTTCAGAGGATGCTGCCGCCCCAGCCCCTCGGCCCAGTCCAGTAGTTGATGCGCGGCGAAGGTGTTGTAGATTCGGCTGTTGTCACCGAAGTTGAAGGCAAAACCCAGTTCGGCCCCAAGCGCGGTGATGCGTTCGCGCGCCTGGCGGCTCTGATCGTCGGTCGACCCGTATTTTTCTGCCACATGTTCCCGCAGGTCCTGGCCATCGGGGCCCATGTTTGGGTTCAGTTCAAAGGGATGCCAGCGCAGGCGCGCCAGCACATCAAGCTGATGCAATGCGGTATCCAGTTGACGAAACCCGATGATGCACCACGGGCATACAACGTCCGAGACAATGTCGATCTGAACCACTGGGCGGGGGTCGGTCTGGGTCATGCGCTGTCTCCGGGCTGGTCGCGGCTGGTTTTGAAGACAGTACAGATATACCCGCGGGCGCTGATTTCAATCGTCGGGGATTTTTTGCCTCTTCACATCCCCATCGTCACCGACTATACGCCGCTCTACCAAGTCATTGGCAGTGCGGTCGTGGCGGAATTGGTAGACGCGCAGCGTTGAGGTCGCTGTGGGGTAACACCCGTGGAAGTTCGAGTCTTCTCGACCGCACCATATCCAGAAATCAAGCCCATAAGCCGGTTGTATCGCCACGCGCGTTGGCAAGGCGGCAACAGATTCCGTTGCGGGACATGGTTCAGATTGCCGCGCCAAAGGATGTCGTCAGGCGGGGCGTGCATTTGGGGCGCAGGGGCAGGGATTGCAGCCCTGCAGACCCCAAACAGGTTGCAAGCCGCCCGTTTCCGCGCTGTGACACGCGGGTCGTTGGGCGGAAATCGCAAGACCTTGTGGGTTGGGATCATGTCCGGCGGCAGAATCGTGCTGCCACCGGTCGTAATGCGGGCGCCAAAGTTCGGGCGCGGGTGCGCCAGGCGCTGACAAGCCTTAGATGTTTTCGCCGCGAATTGCGTCGCAGACCGCGTCCGTGACCTCTTGCGTGGTTGCGGTCCCGCCCACATCAGGTGTCAGCGTGCCTTCGGCGCAGACCTTTTCAACTGCGCGCATAAGCCGTTTGGCGGCATCCGCCTCGCCGAGATGTTCAAGCATTTGCGAGGCGGTCCAGAAGGTGGCGACAGGGTTTGCGATACCTTTGCCGGTGATGTCAAAGGCAGACCCGTGGATTGGCTCGAACATCGAGGGATAGCGCCGCTCGGGGTCGATGTTGCCGGTGGGTGCGACACCCAGCGAACCCGCCAGCGCACCGGCCAGATCCGACAGGATATCGGCATGCAGGTTCGTCGCGACAATCGTATCCAGGCTGCGCGGGTCCTTGACCATGCGTACGGTCATCGCATCCACCAGCATCTTGTCCCAGGTCACGTCCGGGAAGTCACGGCTGACCTCTTCGGCAATCTCGTCCCACATCACCATGCCATGCCGTTGCGCGTTGGATTTGGTCACCACGGTCAACAGCTTGCGCGGGCGCGACTGGGCCAGCGAAAAGGCATAGCGCATGATGCGTTCGACGCCGGTGCGGGTGAAAATTGAAACCTCGGTTGCGACTTCTTCGGGGAAACCGCGATGTGCGCGGCCGCCGACGCCGGAATATTCGCCCTCGGAGTTTTCGCGCACGATCACCCAATCCAGATCGCCGGGGCCGACCCCCGCAAGCGGCGAGGTGATACCGGGCAGGATCTTGGTCGGGCGCACGTTGGCATATTGGTCAAACCCCTGGCACAAGGGCAGGCGCAGCCCCCACAATGTCAGGTGGTCCGGCACATCCGGCGCGCCGACGGCGCCAAAGAAAATGGCGTCGAAATCCTTGACCTGGTCGCGGCCATCCTCGGGCATAAGGGCCCCGGTGCGCTTGTACCGGTCCGAACTCCAGTCGAACTCGGTCACGTCGATCTTGAAGCTGCCGTCACGGCGGGCGAGCGCCTCAAGCGCCTGCAATCCGGCCGCGATGACCTCGGGGCCGATACCGTCGGCGGGAATGGCTGCAATTCGATAGGTCTTTGGGGTGGCGCCAACCGTTTTTGTGTTCGAAGCTGTTTCGTGAACTGTCATTTCTGTGCCCCATGCCGCATGCCTGAATTCGTCGGAAAACCTATCGCCGGGGGATTGGTCTTCTCAAGGCAGGTATGATTATATACTATTCAGTGATAATTGTGGGGGGCGAAAAATGGATACTGAACAGTTGCGGTGTTTTGTTGTTGCGGCCGAAACGCTCCATTTCGGGCGGGCGGCGCAATCGCTGGACATCTTGCCGGCAACGTTGGGGCGGCAGATCAAACATCTTGAAGACCGGCTTGGCGCGCAGCTGTTTATCAGAACGACCCGCAGCGTTTCCCTGAGCGAGATGGGAGGCGCGATCCTGGAAGAGGCGCGTGTCCTGGTGACCCAGGCCGACCAGTTGGAGGCCAGGGCCCGCAGCGTGCGCAGCGCGGGGGTCACGCCGCTGCGCGTTGGTGCCATCGACAGTGCCGCGGCCGGGCTGATCCCGCAATTGCTGGGGATCATACGGCGCGAAAATGTGGATATGGAAATCCAGATCGTCGAACAAAAGACCATTCACCTGCTGCCAAAGCTCCTCAGTGGCAGTCTTGACATTGTTTTTTGCCGCCCACCGGATATGCGCGATCCCAAGATCATCTTTCGAACGTTGTTTTTTGAAACGGCTGTGGTTGCGCTGCCGGAAAACCACGCACTTGCTGGCCGGGATGAAATTGACATCACCGATCTTGCGGACGAGCCGCTGATTGTCCCCGACCGCCGTTCGCGGCCGCATTCGCATGACCTGACGATCAAGCTGTTTCTGGATTCTGGCATGACAGCCCGGATCGCCCAGGTTGCCGAAGAAAAGCAGACAATCGTCAACCTTGTCGCTGTCGGCGCCGGGCTTGCCATTGTGCCGCGCTGGACCTCACGGCTGGCCGTGCCCGGCGTGCGTTTCGTGCCATTGCGAACTTCAAAAGGGGCGACCCTGTCCAAGCTGATGCTGGCCGCGGCCTGGGCGCGCGGCGCGCGGGATCCCATGCGCGACCGTTTCATGGACCTTTTAGAGGTCCATTTGCCGGAAATCGAAGCCTCGGCCTGATTATATCAATTTTGAATATATTCTATGATCCGTTGAGTCGGAAAACGGGTCATTTCATTGTAAATCTACCGGGAAACGCGCGTATCGCGTGACGTCCCAAGGGGAGATTTTGGAGGAGAGGCCCAATGAAATTCAGCACCTTTGCCGCTATGGCTGTTGCCACCGTTGCCGCGTTGCCCGCAACTGCACAGGACCGGGAAGGATGGCCCGACAGCATCACGATCGGAACCGGCAGCCAGGGGGGGACCTATTTCGGGTATGGCAGCGGTTTCGGCGCGATGATCAGCGAGAACCTGGACATCAATGCCGGTGCCGAGATCACCGGCGGCCCGGTGCAAAACGTCACGCTGGTCGAAACCGGTGAACATCAGCTTGGCTTTGTCACACTTGGCCCCGCGGACGAGGCCCGCAAGGGCGAAAGCCCGCTGATGCCGGGTGTGCCGCATGAAAACGTGCGCGCGCTGTTCCCGATGTACCAAACCCCGCTGCAGGCTGCCGTCCTGGCAAGCACGGATATTGCCAGCTTTCAGGACATGGCGGGCAAGCGCGTTGGCGTTGGACCCGCAGGCGGGACATCGGCGACCTACTGGACCCGTTTCTTCGAGAACGCGGACGGGTATGACGGCGTGGTCATTTCCAACGCAGGCGGCTCGGACACGGCGGGTCAGCTCAAGGACGGGCTGATTGACGCCTTCGTCTATGCCGCGGGCCTGCCGACGGGCGCCTATGCACAATTGGCGGTCGAGAACGATGTGCGGTTCATCTCGATGGACGAAGAAACCCTGGCCAAGATGATGGAAATCGTACCGGCCATGGCTCCGTTCACGATCCCGGCCAATACCTATGAGGATCAGCCCGAAGACCTGCAGACCGTGTCGCTGTGGAACTTTGCCATCGCACATCAGGACATGCCGGAAAGCCTGGCCTATGCAATCACCGCGCTGGCCATGGAAAACAATGACCGCATGGTAACCAATCACGCCGCCGCCAAGGAAACACTGGCGGAAAACGTGCTCAAGAACCAGGTCATCCCGTTCCATCCGGGCGCTGTGAAGTGGTTCGAGGAAAACGGTTACGAGATTCCGGACAACCTCAAGTAACCTGACATCTGAAACCAAAGCGGGCGGAGCCGAAGTCATGGGTCCGCCCGACGTGTCTCTGCAGCATTGTAAAATCGAGCGCCCGAGTATGACAGATCATCCCAACAGACCCGCAGAGAAGGCCGGCACCGAAGATCTTGAGATCGACTTTGAAACGGCCGCGTCCAAGGTCGACGAAGAGCCTCTTTCCGCCAATCAACGCGATTTTTCGGGCTACCGGAACTGGATCATCTCGGGGATGTGCGTTGCGTATTCGGTCTTTCACCTGCTGGTGATGAACGTCTATCCGCTGGAGACCTGGGCGTATCGCCTGTGCCATGTCGGCGGCGGCCTGATCCTTGGGTATCTTCTTTATGGGGCCACGACTTTTGGTGTGCCGCGGCCCGAGCGGAGCTCGCCCCTGTCCACGGCGCTTTTGGTCATTGCCGGGCTAGGGGTGTTTTATGGTTTCGCCGGGGTTCTGGCGGTCTGGATCAATGGCACGCTTATGGGTGTTGCGCTGCCGCCGAAATGGGCGATGTCCACGTTTGGCATTCCTTTGACGGTGGGCACGGCCCTGGCAATTGTCCATGGTTGGCTGTTTCCCGATCGGGACCGCGACCGGTTTTCGGTCGGCGATGCCCTGCTGGCGCTGGCCTCGCTGACGGCCATTGCATACTTGATTTTCTTTGCCCGTCAGTTGCAGCTGCGTGCGGGTATGCCGATGGCGCTGCCCGGCGACATGTGGGCGGCCGTCACCGGTATGCTGCTGATCATCGAACTGACACGCCGCCTTGCCGGTCTTGCGCTTGTGATCATCGCGTCGGTTTTCGTCGCCTATGCTTTTCTTGGCCCGTGGCTGCCCGGCATATTTGAACATCGCGGATATGATGCAAAACGGTTCTTTTCGTATATCTTCACCGATAACGGCATCCTGTCTGCACCAATCGCGATTTCGTCGACCTACATCATTTTGTTCGTGATCTTCGCGGCCTTTCTGCAAGCGACGCGCGTGGGTGAGTATTTCGTGAACCTTGCTTTCGCCGCCGCGGGGCATCGGCGCGGTGGCCCGGCCAAGGTGGCAATTTTTGCATCCGGCCTGATGGGCATGATCAATGGAACCTCGGCAGGGAACGTGGTGGCCACCGGATCCTTGACGATTCCCATGATGAAAAAGGTAGGCTACAAACCCCAAACCTCGGCCTCGGTCGAGGCCGCGGCCTCGACGGGCGGGCAGATCATGCCGCCGATCATGGGGGCAGGGGCCTTCATCATGGCCGAGATTACCGGCATTGCCTATATGCAGATCGTCTATGCCGCGATCATTCCGGCCATCATCTACTTTATCTCGGTCTATTTCATGGTCGATCTCGCGGCCAAAAAGGCCAACATGAAGGGCTTGCCCCGTGACATGCTGCCCAAGCTCGATGCGCTGCTGAAACAGGTTTACCTGTTCAGCCCTATCGTCGTGCTGATCACAGCCTTGTTCATGGGATATTCGGTCATCCGCTGCGGTACGCTGGCGATGGTGACGGCCGCCGTCGTGTCGTGGTTGACCCCGCATGCGATGGGGCCCAAGCGGTTGTTTCACGCCCTGGACGTGGGCGCGCGGATGGTCCTGCAGCTGGTGGCGGTCTGCGCAACGGCGGGGATTATCGTGGGTGTGATCGCCCTGACCGGCATCGGGTCGCGGTTCTCGACCGTCCTGCTGACCTTGGCGGATCAGAGCCAGATCCTTGCCCTGTTCTTTGCCATGGTGGTCTCGATCATCCTTGGGATGGGGATGCCGACCACGGCGGCCTATGCGGTTGCGGCCAGTGTCATCGCGCCGGGCGTGATCAACCTTGGGGTCGAGCCGCTGGTGGCGCATTTGTTCATCTTCTATTTCGCGGTGATGTCCGCCATCACCCCTCCTGTTGCGTTGGCAGCCTATGCGGGCTCGGCGCTTGCCGGGTCCGACCCCATCAGGACCAGTGTCGAAAGCTTCAGGATTGGTCTGGCAGCTTTTGTCGTGCCCTACATGTTCTTCTTTTCGCCCGCGATGCTGCTGGACGGAACGTGGTTGGAAATTGTGCATGTCGCGATCACTGCCGCAATTGGTGTCTATCTGCTGTCCTGCGCCGTTCAGGGGTGGTTCATGGGGCATGCCGGGGCATTGGTTCGCGTCGCCCTGCTTGTTGCCGGCCTGACGATGATTGCGGGCGGATGGACAACGGATGCAATCGGACTGGCGATCGTGGCTGCAATCATCCTTGTGCAAAAACGGCTGGTTTCGGCCCATGACGTCGCGCATGGCGCGGACTGAACCGGCCCGAACCTGCGCCGCCCAGGGCGCAGCCGGGCAAATTTGATCACTACACCGAGGACACCCTGCCGCCATCGCTGGTGGCGGGGTGCGCCCATTAGAGCTCTGGGTCAGATATTTTCAGAGGTGAAAATGTCGAAGCCAAGCGCCACCCGCTGCGCGCCTTTGTCGGGGCCGTCCCGCTTGGCCTTTATCATCGTCTCGATTGTTTTCCGGGCGAACCGGTCCAGGGGATGAGAGATCACCATCTTCAGCGTGCCGTCGATCAGGGCATCGCGGGTGGCGTCGAAAAGTTCATAGCCTATTGCCACGAAATCATCCCGCTTGCCGGCCTCTCGCAGCGCAGCCAGCGCGCCGGTGATACCGCCGCCCGAGACAAACAGACCACAAAGGTCCGGATGGTCCCGGAAAAGATGTTCGACCATCTCACGGGCGACGGCCGAGGATTCGTAGGTCGCCAGGGGTTCGAGGATGGAGAAGCCGGTATTGTGTTCGCGAAAATATGACCGGAAACCACTTTCGTTCATTTCCTGGTTTCGATAGCGGTGGTTGCCGACAAGGACACCGATCTTGCCGGGGTCCTTGACCATATTGTCAAAGGCCCAGGCTGCGGTTCGCCCGACCACCCAACTGTCCAGCCCTACGAAGCTGACATTGGCGCGGGCCGAAAGCGGTGCAATCAGCGCAACAACCGGAACGCCACTTGCCGAAACCACATTGATCGCGTCCGCGATTTTGGGATGCTGGGCGGCAACCAGCGCAACGCAGTCGCACGCCATTCCAAGTTCGATCAGGCGCGCCGCCACGTTGTCGGGTGAAAGGTCGTCGAGATATTCCAGATCCAGTTCGACCTGATGCTGAACGTGGCGTTCAGCTTCCTTTCGTATGGCACCGCCCAAACCCCGATAAAAGGCCCGCCCGCCCTGATGCAGCAGGATGCCCAGCTTGTGCGTTTCGCGCCCTTTCCGAACAGAACGTTCGAGCGTTCCAAGACCGTAAAACCCGATCTCGTCGGCGGTGGCCAGAACATGTTCCCGCGTGTGCTTTCGGACCGAGTCGGGATTGTTCAAAACCCGGTTGACGGTCGATACCGACACATCGGCCGCTTTGGCCAAATCAGCAATCGTCTGACGTTTCATGCAATTCGCCTCGCATCATTCTGAGTGGGTTTGGCTCATTGTGGAGCAAAAAACTAGCAAAATGAAACAATAATATCATGCATCGCGCGGTCATATTGAACCAATCGGGTTCCGGGTGTCACTGTTACGGCATCAGGCGCAAGCTGGGAGGAACGTTCTATGAAAGACCTTGAGCATGGAACCAGGGACAAACGCGGGAACTGGACGCCGCACAAGCTGGCGGAACCCGCCCCGATCTGGCATCGCCCCTTTAGCCCGTCCAAAGTGCTGGCCTGGGTTCCCGAATACCTATGGCCGTGGAACGCGTTTCACCTTGCCACGGCTTTGCTGTGGGTTCTGGTTCTGATCCCAAGCTGGGACAGCCTCGCGACCCTGTCGCTGGGAAATTACGCCTACCTGTACTGCCTGAACGCCGTGGGCATGTTCCTGTTTCTGGGCAGTTTCGAGTTTTTCTTCTACGTCAAGCGCAAGCAGGAAAACCGTTACAAATACAATGGCAAGTTCCCCGCCGATCACCCGTCTGACGTCTTCTGGTTCAAAAGCCAGAATATTGACAACTTCCTTCGGTCGTTTCTGATCACCATCCCGCTGTGGACCGTGGTCGAGATCGTGATGCTGTGGGCCTATGCCAACACCTGGGCGACCTGGTTGCCGTGGTCGACCCATTGGCTCTGGCTGAGCTTTATCGTCCTGATCGCACCGGCCGTGCATGAAGTGTATTTCTTCTGTCTGCACCGGGCGATCCACTGGCCGCCGCTTTACAAACATATCCACTCGGTCCACCACAACTCGATCAATCCCAGCCCGTGGTCCTCGCTGAGCATGCATCCCGGCGAAGGCTTTCCCTATATGGCCGAGGCGTGGTTGCACCTGCTGATCCCCTCGAACCCGGTATGCGCCTATTTCACGTTGCATTCTGTGGGATTCGGCGCCGTGAACGGGCATTTGGGCTTTGAGAAGTTCGAGCTGACCGAAAACACCATGCTCGATAGCCACGCCTACACTCACTACCTGCACCACAAGTATTTCGAGGTGAACTATGGCGGTGATGGTCTGGTGCCCCTCGATAAGCTGTTTGGCACCTGGCATGACGGCTCGAAAGAAGCAGACGAGCAGATGAAAGCGCGTTTCCGCAAGAAGAAAGAGCGCCTGAAAAGCAAACGCGCTCAGGCATCCTCGGCTGCTGGCTGACCGAAAAAACAACCAACCCGACCGTGACCCTGGCAGGCGATGACACCTGCCACAACAGGAGAGAACTATGGCTGAATGGATCGACGCCTGCGCAGCAGATGATATCGACGAAGAAGAGGTTATCCGCTTTGACCACGGGGCCCGCACATTCATCATCGTGCGGGATCACCAGGATAATTATTACTGTACCGACGGGCTGTGCACCCATGAAGAGGTGCATCTGAGCGAGGGGCTGGTCGTCGAGGCGACGATCGAATGCCCCAAGCACGCCTCGATCTTCGACTGCACAACCGGCGAGGTGGAAACGCCGCCCGCCTGCGACAACCTACATACCTATTCCACCAAGGTCGAAGGTGGCCGCGTCTACGTGGAAATCTGACACAGCTGCGCAGCAAAAGGACCGACCCAATGTATCACAACCGCCCTCATGTCGAGGATATTCGCGCCATGAAACAGCGTGGCGAAAAGATCTCGATGCTGTTTGTCACCACGCCCGAGGAGGCCGCGGCCGCTGCAGCCGCAGGCATCCACATGCTGTCGATTGAAGGGCGTTTTTTCGATGCTGAAATGCGCGAGGCCGCTGGCGATTGCTTTGTGCAGGTCGGCTTGCCCTATGGCGGCTGGGGCCGGTTCGAAGGACGCGCGATTGCAACCGCCGAGGACTATTTGCGGGCCGCATTTCACTATGCCGGAATTGGCGGCGACGCGTATTATTGCGCGGCGTCCTACGATATTCAGAAGGTTCTGTGTGACAATCATTTGCCGGTGGTCGGTCATATCGGTCTGATCCCCAGTTACATCACATGGACGGGGTGGCGCGCCGTCGGCAAAACAGCCGAAGAGGCGCAGGCGCTATGGCGGCACACCCAAAAGCTGCAAGAGATTGGCGTATTTGCGGCCGAGCTTGAGGTCGTGCCAGATCGGGTCGCCAGGTTCCTGACGGAAAACTCGTCTTTGATCATGCTTGGGATGGGGGCGGGGGAACATGCGGATGCCCAGTACCTGTTTACCGAAGACGTCTGCGGTTACGGCCGGAACCACAAACCGCGTCACGGCAAGCAATACCGCAATTTCGCGCCCGAATTCGAACGCTTGCAGAATGAAAGGATCGCCGCATTCCGCGAGTTCAAGGCCGATGTTGATGCAGGCCTATATCCCGGCAAAGAACACTCGGTGGAGATTACGAGTGCAGAGTTCAGCGCATTCCAAAAGTCGGTCGGGTGCTGATCGATGCTGAGGATCGGATTGGTCGGGTACGGAACCGGTGGGCAGCATTTCCATGCACCGTTCATTGACGCTGCCGGTGGCTGTTCTCTGGCAGGTATCGTGGCGCGCGCGCCGGCAACAATCGCAAAGGCGCGGGCCGATTGGCCGGGCATTCCGGTTTTTCCAAGCCTGACGGCCATGATCACGTCGGGTGCGTGCGATGCCGTGACCATCACAACGCCACCGCACACCCGCAAGGGGTTGGTGCTTGAAGCCATTGCTGCCCGGTTGCACGTGATCGCCGACAAACCGTTCGCGCCAGACTGTGACGCGGCAATGCAGCTTGATGCTGCGGCAAAGGCCGCGGGTGTTGTGCTGGGTGTTTACCAAAACAGACGTTTCGATGCCGATCTTCAGACGCTGCGCAAAGTCATTTCGGACGGCCGTGTAGGAAAGGTCTGGCGCATACATTCACGTATGGACCAGGACAGCCCCCAGACGCTTGAGGCTGGTCCGGGCGGAGGGTTGTTGCGGGATCTTGGATCGCATGTTGTCGACCAGATGATTTTTCTGCTGGGGCCCGTTGTCGCGGTGACCGCCACAATGGACATGGTCGACCTGCCCGAGGGCCCTACGGATGCTTGCTTCACCTTGATGTTAAAGCATGAAAATGGTGCGCACAGTCATTTGTCGGCATCCAAGCTCAACCATGTCGATATGCGCGAATTGCGGGTCTATGGGGACAGGGGGAGCTATTTTTCCCGGGCGACGGATATTCAAGCTCAGGACATCTTCGCGGGCAAGAGACCTGCGGACGATCCTGCCGGTTGGGGATACGAGCCCGAACTCAATTGGGGCAGGCTATATACCTCTGCGGGTCCCGAGATTGTTCCGTCAGAGCAGGGGCGCTATCACGACTATTACGAGGCTTTTGCCCGTGCGGTCCATGACGGCACGGCACCGCCCGTAACGGCTGAAGTGGGGGCTGAAACGCTGGCGGTTCTGGATGCGGCACGCCAAAGCGCGGCGAACGGAAGAACAGTGCTGGTCCGCGCGGCATAAGGCGGGCCCGTCGTGGGCCGATGGTCAGATGCTTTCGGGCGTGTAGATGTCGAACCCGAATGTCACGCGTCGGGCACCTGCATCCTGTCCTGCTTCCTTTGACTTCAACATGGTTGCGATGGTCTCGCGCGCAAAGCGTTCCATCGGGTGGGAAATGACCAGCGACAGCGTGCCATCAATGAGGGCCGCCCGCGTGTCGTCGAACAGCTCATAGCCAACCGCGACAAAGTCGTCGCGTTTTGGCGTGTCCCGCAAGGCGCCAATCGCGCCGGTAATGCCGCCACCGGAAACGTACAAGCCGCACAAATCGGGATGGTCCCTCAGCATGGTTTCGACATGTTCCCGCGCGACGGCTGCCGATTCATAGGTGGCCAGCGGCTCCAGCAGAGTGAAGTCCCTGTTGTGTTCGCGAAAATAGGACCGGAAGCCGCTTTCGTTCATTTCCTGGTTTCGCAGGCGATGACTGCCGACAAGAATGCCGATCTTGCCGGGGTCCCGTACCATCTTGTCAAAGGCCCAGGCTGCCGTTCGCCCGACCTTCCAGTTGTCCAGCCCCACAAAGCTGATGTTGCCCCGCGCGGTCAGTGGACCGATGAGCGACACAACAGGGACGCCCGATTCCAGCACGTTGTCGATTGCGTCGGCGACCAGCGAATGCTGTGGCGCAACGATTGCCAGCGCCTCGGACCGTGCGCCCAGATCTTCGACATGCGCCGCAACCTTTTCGGGTGACAGGTCCTCAAGATATTCCAGCGTCAGCTCGATTGTTCCGCCGGGATAATCCGCGGCGACCTCGGTAATGGCCTCTCCGAGATTGCGGTAGAAGGTGCGCGCGCCACGTTGCAGCAGGACGCCGAAACGGTGCGTGCTGCGCGCTGACTTGACCGCATGCTCGATCGTGCCCAGCCCGTAGAACCCGATTTCCTCGGCCGCGCGCAACACTCTTTCGCGGGTCGGTTCACGCACCGTCTCCGCCTGGTTGAGCACGCGGTTGACCGTCGAGACGGAAACGCCCGCGGCATCGGCAAGGTCGGGGATCGTGGGGCGTCTCATGTCATTTCATCTCATTTTCTGCAGCTATGGCATTTTTTGATACGAATTGTTGCGGCCTACAGAATTGCTGTTGAAACGTAACCTGTCAACAGCGCATGAAATATGAGTTGATGGCTCTCATCTGAGATTCGGGCCTTCAGCATGCGGGGGAGGCCAAATGGACAAATGTAAGCGCAACAGCCAGGGGTTTCGCGGCACCATTGCCGCAAGCGCGGGGCCGTTTGCTGACCAGGCGCTGTTTCAAGCATCTGGCAATGGCGTTTCATTGGCCCATGCCGACCTGCCGGTCGGTCCGTTTTTCATTTCAACCTTGTCGAAATCGCACGGTTCCAATCCCGCAAACGCAGGGCGGGGCCGGGTTGGTTTCGCCACCTGAGTCTGGCCTGACAGCCATACTCGAATGTCGAACCGCCGAAGGGCGGACTTATTAATAGGGAGGAAATCGACATGACTTTCACCAAAACACTTGTCGCCGCGGCGACTGCAACGTTCCTGGCGTCGGGTGCCATGGCGCAGAACATCGCCGTGATCGGCGGTTCTGCGCAGGATGGCTTCTGGAACCTGATCAAGAAAGGTGTCGATGACGCGACGCTGGTGGTCGAGGCCAATGGCGGCACGGTCAACTACCTGCTGACCCAGAACTATGACAATTTCGGCCCCGACCTGGTCACGCTGATTGAACAGGCTGTTGCGCAAGGCGTCGACGGTATTGCCATCCCCAACTGGCTGCCCGAGTCGGAAACTCCGGCCCTGATCGCTGCGGCAGAAGCGGGCGTCGTGATCACGTCCTACAACGCCGGCCAAAGCGAAATGGACAAGTACGGCGCGCTGAACTACTTCGGTTCGGACGAGTACCTGGCCGGTGTTGCCGGCGGCAAGTACATGGCTGAAAACGGCGCGAAGAAAATCATGTGCCACATCCAGATCCCTGGCGCGGTCAACCTTGAAACCCGCTGTAAGGGTGTCGAGGACGGTGCCAAGGAAGCAGGCGCTGAAACCTACATCGTGCGTGTTCCTGCAAACCTCGACGGTGACATGGTCGGTACGTCCGAAGCCATCAAGGCCGAGCTGATTGCCGATGATTCCATCGACGCGGTCATCAATCTGGCTGCATGGGCCGCAGACGCATCCGCGTCGGCCATCGAGCAGCTGGGCAAGACCGACAGCGTCAAGCTGGGTACTTTCGACATGTCCGCATCGGTTCTGGACCGTATCTCGAACGGTACTCAGGCCATGGCCATCGACCAGCAGCCCTACCTGCAGGGTTTCCTGGCGACCTCGATGCTGTTTGCGAACCTGAAGTTCGGCACCGAGATCGTAACCCAGCCCGTTCTGACCGGTCCGGCGATCGTGGATGCATCGAACGTTGAATCCGCCATCGAAGGCGTCAAGCTGGGCGCGCGGTAATCCTATCACGAAACAGGGTTCGGCCTTTGCGGCCGGACCCGTCCCGGCCCAATCGGGCCGGGCGCCTATTTCAGAATTTCGGGAGGCAGCTCAAATGACCGACACAACAACAGACAACAGCTCGGAACAAGGCGAGTCCGGATTTTCCCTGGCCGCATTTTTCCGCAGCCCCGCAGCCGGGGCGTTCATGGGTTTCGTCGTCGTATTCATTGTATTCGCGATCTTCGGGTTCAGCAGAAATTTCCTGTCTATTGCTGGTATTACTACATGGGTTAACTTTGCGTCCCTCGTCGGGATCATCGCCATTCCTGTTGGCTTTTTGATGATTGCCGGAGAGCTGGACATTTCGACCGGCGCGGTGCTTCCGGCCGGTGCAATGACCGTGGCCATCCTGTCGGGGCATTATGAGCTGCCGGTGTTGGTCGGGATCTTCGCGGCGCTGGCCATCGGCGCGCTGATTGGCTTTATCAACGGCCAGATCGTCACCCGAACCCAGGTGCCATCCTTCATCGTCACCCTTGCGACGCTCTTTGCCGTGGCCGGTCTGACGCTTTACCTGTCGATCCTGTTCATCAACAACACCAACTCTTTCTACCAGGCCCCCGCATGGGCGAAGTCGCTCTTTGGCGGAAAGTTCTTCGGCTTCAACTCGTCAGTGTTCTGGTGGGCGGGTCTCGTGGCGGTGTTCTACTACTTCCTGCACAAGTCGCCCAAGGGCCCGTGGGTCTTTGCGCTCGGCGGGGATCAGGAAAGCGCGCGCAATGCCGGTATCCCGGTGCGCAAGCTGAAAATCGGTCTTTTCATGCTGTGTTCCACCTGCGCGGCCTTTGCCGGTGCGTTGCAAGTCATCACGTTCAACTCGGCGACCAGCCAGGCGAACTTCGGCCTGATCTTCAACACCATCATCTCGGTGGTTGTCGGTGGCGTCCTTTTGACCGGTGGCTTCGGAACCGTGATGGGTATCGTCTTTGGTGTTCTGACGCTGGCAATCGTTACCCAGGCTATCGGGTTTACTGAAATCGACCGGAACCTGTCATTTCTCATCATCGGTGTGATGCTTCTGATTGCTGTTCTGATGAACGACACCTTCCGCAACCTGGCGACCAGCTGGTCGACCTCGAAGAAGAAGTAAGGAGAGCACCAATGTCTGACGGCAAACCCGTTCTCGAACTCCGCAAAGTCGACAAGTCCTTTGGTCCGATCGACGTACTCCATGAAATCAGCCTCAAGGTGGGCGAGGGCGAAGTGCTCTGCCTGCTGGGTGACAACGGCGCGGGGAAATCGACCCTGATCAAGACGCTCGCGGGCGTGCACCAGCCGACCCGCGGCGAGATCCTGATGGACGGCACCTCGACCTCGTTCTCCAGCCCGCGCGAGGCGCAGGAACGCGGCATCGCAACGGTGCACCAGTTCGGCGGCACCTATCCGCTGATGTCGGTGGGGCACAATTTCTTCATGGGGATGGAACCCACCAAGGGGGTTGGCCCGTTCAAGGTCTATGACCGCGAAAAGGCCAATCGCATCGCGGTTGAGGAAGTCCAGAAAATGGGCATCACCCGGATCACCGATGGTGACCGCCTGGTTGGTGGCCTGTCCGGTGGCGAACGCCAGTCGCTGGCCATTGCCCGCGCGGTGTATTTCGGTGCCCGCGTTCTGATCCTGGACGAGCCGACCGCTGCGCTGGGTGTGAAACAGGCGGCCCACGTTCTGCGGATCGTGAACGAGGCCAAGCGGCGCGGGCTGGCGGTGATCTTCATCACCCACCAGGTCATGCACGCCATGGCAGTGGGCGACCACTTCGCAGTTCTGATCCGGGGCGCAATTGCGGCTGATTTCCGCAAGGGCGAAAAGACCCGTGAAGAAATCGCAGACCTGATGGCAGGTGGTGAATCCATGGCCGATCTCGAAGCAAGTATCGAGGGCTACATGGAAACCCACGAGGGGCATCCGCCCCCGCCAGCGGGCTGAGTAATGGTTCGGCGGGGAAATCCCGCCGAGACCTTTCAAACGAAATTTAGACATTTACGGTCGGCCGCTGGTCCGGCCGAACGCAGGGAGATCGTGTGATGACTCGACTGGCCATCATCGGTGCGGGCCTCATGGGTGAGGATCATGCAAAAATTATTTCCCAGGAACTCCCCCGCGCGGAGCTTCAGGTCATTTGTGACATGGACGCCGCCCGCGCGAAACGGGTCGCAGACACCTTCGGTGCGAAGGATGTCGCCAGCGACCCCGAGGCGACGATTTCCCGTTCAGATGTGGACGCCGTAGTCGTCGCCTCACCCGACTTTACCCACGCCCCGTTGTCGCGCGCCTGTATCGCGGCGGGAAAGCCGGTGCTGTGCGAAAAGCCGCTGTCTCAATCGTCGGAAGAATGTCAGCAGGTCATGCAGGCGGAACATGCGGCGGGGCGGCCGTTCGTGATGCTTGGATTCATGCGGCGCTATGACCAATCCTATGTCGAGATGCGCCAGGCGCTGACCGACGGGACGCTGGGCCGCGCGCTGATGATGCACAATTATCACCGCAACGTGGAAACCCCGGCGGCGGATTTCACCGGCGCGATGGCCATCACCAATTCGGCACCGCATGAGTTCGATGTGGTACGCCACGTTCTGGGGTCCGAATTCACCTCGATCACGGCCCATCAGCCGCGCCGCTCGGACGAACGTGTGGCGCCGGTGGTGATGGTTCTGGAAACTGCGGACGGTCAACTGGTGACGGTCGAAATAAACAATAACGCCGGCTATGGGTACGACGTGCGCGCCGAGTTGGTAGGCGAGGCCGGGTCGGTCGCGATGAACAACGTGGCCTATACGCGCAGCGACACCAAGCTGGCCTCGTCGACGCGCTATGATGCCGATTGGCGCGGTCGCTATCACGCGGCCTATGTGCGCCAGAATCGCGCATTTCTGCAGTTTGCCGAAACCGGGCGTTTCCCGGATATTGCATCAAGCTGTTGGGACGGATATTGCGCCGCCATCGTGGCCGAGGCGGGCGTCCGGGCGTTGGAGTCCGGCCGCAAGGAACCGATCACGCTCATGACCAAACCGGACTTTTATGCCGGACAAAGCGGGGTGGCAGCATGAAACTGGGATTTGTCTCTGACAGCCTTGGCGGTATGAGCCTGGAGGCGATGCTGGACAATGCCGCCCGCATGGGCGTTGACGGCGTCGAGGTGAACACCTGCGGCTGGTCCACCGCACCGCATTTCGATCTTGCAGGCCTGCTTGGGAACCCTTCGGCGCAGCGGACCTATAAGGATGCCTTTGACGCGCGCGGGCTTGAGATCATCAGCCTGAACGCCAATGGCAACCCGCTGCATCCCACCGATCCTGCCCAGGGCGAGGGGCTGAAGGACACGATCCGGCTGGCCGGTGAGATGGGCATCAAAACCGTTTGCACCATGTCCGGTTTGCCCGCTGGTTCCGCAACCGACACGATGCCCAACTGGGTCGTGTCGTCCTGGCCGCCGGAAACACAGGATATTCTGCGCTACCAATGGGACGAAAAGCTGATCCCGTTCTGGACCGAGATTGCAGATCTTGCGCGCAACAGCGGCGTCGAGCGTATTGCGCTGGAACTGCACGGCAACCAGTGCGTTTACAACGTCCCGTCCCTGAAGAAATTGCGCGATGCGGTCGGGCCCGTCATCGGGGCAAATCTCGACCCGTCGCATCTGTTCTGGATGGGTGCGGACCCGCTGGTCGCAGCCGAGGCGCTGGGGGATGCGATCTATCACGTTCATGCCAAGGACACGATGCTGAACGCGCCGGTCCAGGCAACGACCAGCTTGTTGGAAAACGGCTCGCTTATGGATATTCCTGCGCGCAGCTGGTCCTATATCACTTTGGGCTTCGGCCATGGCGAGGAATGGTGGCGGCAATTCTGCTACCGCCTCAAGATGGCAGGATACGACGGATGGCTCAGCATCGAGCACGAGGACGTGTTGCTGAACTCTTTGGAGGGGCTTGAGAAATCCGTATCGCTTTTGCAGGGCCTGATGCCCGTTGCACCTTCTGACTATAAACCACAGGATATCTGAAAAGATGAGCTTTCAACTTGCGGCATGCGCCGAAATGCTCTGGCAGGACAAACCCATCGCGTGGCGCGCGGCGCGCCTGCACGAGCTGGGGTTTGGCGTTGGTCTTTGGAACTGGCCCGAATGGGACATTGACGCGCTGGAAAAGACAGGCGCGACCTTTACCATCATGAACGGTTACCTCGAAGGCCGCCTGGCGGATGCCGACGGCGCGGATATGCTGTTGAAATCCGCGCGCGAAACCGCGCAGGTCGGCAAGCGCCTGGGGGTGCACCGGCTGAACCTGCATGGCACGGGGCTTGGCGACCAGGGCCTGCCCATCCAGCAGCTGGCCCATGTCGCGCCGGGCATGTGGCTGCGCGCCCGTGACACGCTGAACCGCATCTGCGATATGGCCGAGGAAGAGGGCGTCGTGTTTACGCTTGAAAACCTGAACCTGCGCGAACATCCCGGCTGCCCGTTCAATTCGACCGCCGACGTCCTGTCACTGGTCGCAGCCGTCGATCGCCCGCAATTGCGCATCAACCTTGACCTCTATCACACGCAGATCGGCGAGGGCGACGTGATCCGTCACGCGCAAGCCTGCCTGCCCTGGATCGGAGAGGTTCAGGTTGCCGACAACCCCGGCCGTTGCGAACCGGGCACGGGCGAGATGAACTGGCCCATGATCGCACGCGCGCTGGCCGATATGGGTTATGACGGGCCCGTCGGCATGGAAGCCTTCGCAAAAGATGACCCGGAAGACGCCCTGGCGGCATTCCGCTCTGCATTTACACTTTAACCCCTATAGAAAGACCAAAACCCATGTTGAAAGTCGGACTTCTTGGTGCAGGTCGCATCGCTGGTGTGCATGCCACTGCAATCACATCGAACCCCGGCAGCACGCTTGCCGCTGTGTCGGATTTCTACCCCGAAAACGCGCAGAAACTGGCCGATCAGTACGGCAGCACCGCGCGCACGACCGAAGAGATCATCGCCGATGACAGCATCGACGCGGTGCTGGTCGCCACCTCGACGGATACCCATTCCGACCTGATCGAGGCCGCCACCGCCGCCGGCAAGGCCGTGCTGTGTGAAAAGCCCGTCGACCTGAGCCTTGAGCGCGCGCGCGCCTGTCGCGAGGCCGCCGCCAAGACCGGCAAACCCGTCATGATCGGGTTCAACCGGCGTTTTGACCCGAACTTCTCGGCGATGCAGGCGGCGCTGACCGCGGGTGAGATCGGCAAGCCTGAACTGCTGTCGATCACCTCGTTCGATCCGGCCCCGCCGCCGGTTGCCTATATCAAGGTTTCGGGCGGTCTGTTCCGGGACATGATGATCCATGATTTCGACATGGCCAATTTCATGATGGGCGAAGCCCCGGTGTCGATCACGGCCACCGGGTCGTCCATCGTTGATGCCGAAATCGGTCAGGCTGGCGATGTGGACACCGCCGTCGTGACGATGACCTATGCCGATGGCCGCATCTGCGTCATCAAGAACTCGCGCCGCGCTGTCTATGGCTATGACCAGCGGGTCGAGCTGTTGGGCTCGGATGGTCTGCTGCAAGCGCAGAACATGCTGGAAAACACGGTTGTCAAATCCACGACCGCTGGGGTGACAGGGGCCAAGCCCACCTATTTCTTCCTGGAACGCTACATGCCGTCTTATGCCGCCGAATGGGGCGCATTTGTCGACGCGGTCAACGGTGGCGGTGCGCTGCCCGTAACGCTGGACGACGGCATCACCGCGCTGGCCATGGCCGAAGCCGCAACCCGGTCTGCACAGACCGGTCAGCCCGTGAGGTTGGAAGATGTCTGAAAAGCTTGACCTGATCACGATCGGCCGGTCCTCGGTCGACCTTTACGGCGCGCAGATTGGTGGCCGTCTTGAAGATATGGGCGCCTTCGATAAGTATATCGGCGGCTCGCCGACCAATATCGCCTGCGGTACGGCGCGGCTGGGTCTGAAATCGGCCGTGATCACCGGTGTCGGTGACGAGCACATGGGCCGGTTCATCCGCGAACAGCTTGCCCGCGAGGGTGTGAACACGGACGGGGTCAAAACCGATCCCGACCGCCTGACGGCGCTGGTGCTTCTGGGCATCCGCGACCAGGAACAGTTCCCGCTGATCTTCTATCGCGAGAACTGTGCCGATATGGGTCTGACCGAGGATGATATCGACCCCGATTTCATCCGTCGGGCGCGCGCGGTTGTGGCGACCGGAACCCATCTCAGCCACCCGCAGGTCGAGGCGGCAACGCTCAAGGCGCTGCAGGTCGCGCGCGAGGCGGGGATGCAGACGGCGCTGGATATCGACTATCGCCCCAACCTTTGGGGCGTGGCCGGTCATGGCGAGGGCGAAAGCCGCTTTGTCGAAAGCGCGGCGGTGACGGCCAAGCTGCAATCGACGCTGCATCTGTTCGACCTGATCGTCGGCACCGAGGAAGAGTTCCACATCGCAGGTGGTACCACCGACACCATCGCCGCCCTGCGCGCGGTGCGCGCGGTTTCGGGTGCGACGCTGGTCTGCAAACGCGGCGCGGCCGGTGCTGTGGCCTTTGAAGGCGACATTCCGGACACGTTCGATGAAGGCCAGACCGGACCGGGTTTCCCGATCGAAGTCTTCAACGTTCTGGGCGCGGGCGACGGTTTCATGTCGGGCCTGTTGCGGGGCTGGCTGGACGGTGAAAATTGGCCGACCGCTCTTAAATACGCCAATGCGTGTGGGGCCTTTGCGGTCAGCCGCCATGGCTGTACGCCCGCCTATCCCAGCTGGGAAGAGCTTCAGTTTTTCCTTGAGCGCGGTATCAAACGGGCAGATCTGCGCCATGACGCGGAACTGGAGCAGGTGCATTGGGCAACGAACCGTCCGGGCGATTGGTCCGAGATGCGCGTTTTTGCCTTCGACCATCGCAGCCAGATGGAAGAAATGGACGGCGCGACCCCCGACAAGATCGGGCGGTTCAAAGAGCTGTGCCTGGACGCCGCGCTGCAGGTCAAGGACGGCGGCGATGGCTATGGGATCTTGTGCGATGGCCGTCTTGGGCGCGACGCGCTGTACAAGGCGACGGGCACCGGCCTGTGGGTCGGCCGACCCGTGGAATGGCCGGGTTCGCGTCCGTTGCGCTATGAACCGCAGCTTGGCCCCGATTTTGGTGGTCTTGGCGAATGGCCGCGCGATCAGGTGGTCAAGGCGCTGTGTTTCTGCCACCCCGATGACGACGACGCGATGTGGGCGGATCACCTGTCTACCATCGAACGGCTGCATGCGGCGGCCCGGCGCAACAACCTTGAATTCCTGCTCGAGGTTATCCCCTCGAAAGTCGGAGAGGTCGTCGCCGAAACCACGCCGCTTATCATTCAGCGGTTCTATGACGCGGGTATCTTCCCCGATTGGTGGAAGCTTGAGCCGTTCAAGACCGAAGACGCCTGGCAAAAGGCCGTCGATGCGATCACCCGCAACGATCCCCGCACGCGTGGTATCGTAGTGCTGGGTCTGGATGCCCCGCAGGACGAGTTGGCCGCAAGCTTTGCGCTGGCGGCGCGGCAACCGCTGGTCAAAGGCTTTGCCGTGGGCCGGACCATCTTTGGAAACGCAGCCCGCAATTGGATGGCAGGCCATATCACCGACGGTGAAGCCGTGGCCGAGATGAGCGGCAATTTCCAGCAGCTTTGCGCTGTGTGGGACGCCGCGCGCGCCGAGGCGCTGAAGTGACCATCAGGCGCGGCGGACAGGAAACGATACCAGCGGCACGGGTTCCACTGACCTCCTGACGGAACGTGCTGCGGTCCTGTCCGCCGCCCCTGATGTACAGACGATGGCCCCTCTGGGGCCATCGTTCATTTCAGACAGATGTGCGGTTACACAGCCCCGGCATCCCGGTTTGGCACGACGGGCCGGGCTATCCAGACGCAGTTTGCACCACCTTCGCTCAATTCCCTACTTGGGCACTTCAGCGCGCGACGACATCAGGCACCGCCTTCGCCCCGCACAGGGCGGTGTCCTGTGCGCACGGTTGTGTTAAACGAGGGCAAACTAGAATCGAAAACCGCCCCGATGGCCTTGCAACCCGGCTTGAAAATCCCTTGGTCATCATGGAATGGGTCTTGATCGAATGAGAATTTAACGCTTTGAAAAATAACGCACAAAAAGCGTCGCGTTTAAGCGTGGCACCCATGATGGACTGGACCGACCGTCATTGCAGGTACCTGCATCGGCTGCTCAGTCAGCAGGCGCTTTTATATACCGAAATGGTGACGGCCCCGGCATTGGTGCGGGGTGGGGCGGTGCATTTGCTGGAACATTCCGAGGCCGAGCATCCCGTTGCCCTGCAACTGGGCGGGTCGGACCCGCAGGAACTGGCGCAGGCTGCGCGATTGGGGGCCGAAGCCGGGTATGACGAAATCAACCTCAATTGCGGGTGTCCGTCGGACCGGGTGCAATCGGGGACCTTTGGCGCGGTCTTGATTAAACAGCCGCACCTGGTTGCCGAATGCGTCGATGCGCTGCGCGGCGCGGTGGATATTGACGTTACGGTCAAATGCCGCATCGGCGTCGACACGCAGGAGCCCGAGGAAACGCTGCCGGTGTTTCTGGATCAAATCCGAAACGCAGGCTGCAGCCGCGTGACAATCCATGCACGCAAGGCCTGGTTGCAGGGGTTGAGCCCCAAGGAAAACCGGGACATTCCGCCGCTGGATTACGCGCTGGTCCACAGGATGAAGGGCGCGTTTCCCGACATGCATATCTCGATCAACGGTGGTGTTACGAGCTTGGAGCAGGCCGACAAGTTGCTGCAGGGCGGTCTGGACGGCGTCATGATCGGGCGGGCAGCTTATCATCAGCCGGCGGACATTCTGGCCGACGCGGACCGGGTGATTTTCCACACCGGGGAATCACGCGATGCAACAGATGTCGTGGTCCGGATGCTGCCTTACATTGAACGCCACCTGTCCGGGGGAGGGCGGTTGCATCAGATCACGCGGCATATGCTGGGCCTGTTTGCAGGGCGGCCCGGCGCGCGCGCCTGGCGCAGGCTGTTGTCGGAAGGCGCGGTCCGAGACAATGCAGGCCCCGAGATCGTTCTTGAGGCGCTGGCCCGCGTCGCTCCGACGACCACGACGGAAATCACGGCCTGAAGGGTCAAGTGGGAAGGAATAGGGGATTGATGTCCGAGACGATGTTGCTGGCCCAGATGCTGGGGCTTTTGCTGGCAATCGGGGCCCTGGCCGGTGTTCTGGCCGGATTGCTGGGGGTCGGTGGCGGGATCGTTCTTGTCCCGGCGTTTTTCTATGCGTTCCAGACCCTGGGCTATGGCGGGCCGCAGCTTATGCAATTGTGTCTTGCGACCTCTTTGGCCACGATCATCGTGACCTCGGTCCGGTCGGTTCTTGCCCATAACCGCAAGGGGGCGGTTGACTGGGATATCCTGCGCGGGTGGGGGCCTGGCATAGCCGTCGGAGCAATCGTCGGTGTCCTGGTCGCGTCATCCCTGCGCACCGAGGCCTTGCAGGCCCTGTTCGGTATTCTGGGTATGGTCATCGGCGCTTATCTGGGGCTGGGGCGGTCCGAATGGCGGCTTGCGGATGCTATGCCAAAAGGGGTGGCCAGGGCGGCGCTGTCGCCATTGGTCGGCTTCCTGTCGGTTCTCATGGGGATCGGTGGGGGCAGTTTTGGCGTTCCGCTCATGAGCCTGTACAACACACCCATCCACAGGGCGGTTGCCACCGCGGCCGGGTTTGGCGTGATCATTGCGGTGCCATCGGTACTGGGCTTTCTGTTCCTCGACATCGCGCCCGACCATCGTCCGCCGCTGACGATCGGCGCGGTCAACCTGATTGCCTTTGGCATTGTCATCACTATGACAACGATCACCGCCCCGTGGGGGGTGAAGCTGGCGCATTCGATGGACCCCAAGCCGTTGAAACGGGTTTTTGCCGTGTTCCTGACATTGGTTGCCCTCAACATGCTGCGCAAAGCGCTGGGGTATTGAACGGCTTTCCCGAAAGGGGATGCGTCCGTTTTTTCTGTAACCCTGCCAACCGGTCCCGGCGCGGCACCGCGATTGCGTGCAATTCCTGGCACGCCGTGCAACGACGGCCAAAGCCGGGCCGGATGGTCGGATGATCGCCTATTTCAGACCCGGTGCTTTCGCCGGTCTGGCCGAATGGATCGAAACCGCCTAACGTCCCTCCATTGTTAAAACGTTGGAGGTTTTTCAGATGATTACGGTGCACAAGAATTCTGACGGAGCCCTGATCGAGGTCGAACTTTCGGGCGAAGTGACCAGTGCAGATTATGCCTCGTCGCTGGTGCCGGCCATCGAATCCGCGCTTGCCGAGCATGACACCGTGCGCCTGCTGGCAATCGTCGGAGAAGAGTTCAAGGGCTATGATCTGGGCGCGGCCTGGTCCGATACCAAGCTGGGGCTCAGCCACTGGCGCGGTTTCGACCGCATTGGCGTGGTCGCAGATCAGGGCTGGGTGCAGACCAGTATCCGGCTGGCCGCGCCAATCCTGCCCTGTCCGGTCCAGATATTCGAGATGTCCGAGCTTGAGGCCGCGCGCCGCTGGCTGCGCGAATCCCTGGGCGCAATTCATGTCACTGATCTGGGTGGGCCGTGCGTTCAGATCAGCCTTTTGGGCAAGCTGGGCCCCGAAGATTACAAACAGGCCGGGCGGGATCTTGATGCATTGCTTGCACAGCGCGACGGCTTTCGCCTGTTGATTGACCTGCGCGAATTTGATGGCTGGCAGGGGCTGACGGCCATTGCTGCCCATGTCAGGCTGGCGGGCGGGCATATCGGTCTGCTGGACCGCGCCGCGATTGTCGGTGACAAGGCTTGGCAACGCATGGCGCAGCGGGTGGCCAGCCATATCCTGGGCGCACGGACCGAATTTTTCGCGTCAGACGAGATTGAAAACGCCAAGTCCTGGCTTGCCTCGGGCTGAGGCAGATCAGAACCCGGCGCGCAGGGTGTGGCCGCGTCAGGCGCGGTCTATCCGTGCCGCACGCCCACCGCGCCGCTTGGCCAGCCGGGGTTTGCGTTCTGGCAGGGCGCTCATGATTTCAGCCCGTTCCGAGCTGTCCATTTTGGACCAGCGCGTGATTTCGTCGATGGTGCGGTAACAGCCGGTACAGATCTTTTCGGTGGGATGCACGACACAGATCTGGATGCACGGGCTTTCGACCTCGTCCCTTTTCCAAACCATGTTCGTCATCTGCGCTCTCCGACAGCTTACAGCGCGCGCAACCGATCCAGCGCCCCTTGCAGGATATAACCCGCAGCGACGTGATCGATAACCTGTCCGCGACGTTTTCGGGTCGTATCCGCCTCGAGCAGTGCCTTTTCTGCCGCAACCGTGCTGAGCCGCTCGTCCCAAAACCCGACCGGCAGGTCCGTCAGGCGCGACAGGTTGCGGGCAAATGCACGTGTCGACTGACATCGGGGGCCTTCGGTGCCGTCCATGTTCTTGGGCAGGCCCAGAACAATCCCGCCTATTTCCCGGTGGGCCGCAAGTTCCAGAAGGCGCGCGGAATCCAATGTGAATTTCTTGCGCCGCACGGTTTCGATCGGACTGGCTATGCCGCGCATCCGATCGGACACGGCGACGCCGATTGTCTTTTCGCCAAGATCCAACCCCATCAGCGCGTGCATTGGTTGCAGGGCAGCGGCAAAATCTTCGAACTGATCGTGGATCATTGGGGCAGTCCCGCCTGCCGGGCGGCGGCTTCGATCATTTGCAGCGCCTCCGCATTGCCTGCGAAAACAGTTTGTGCCTCGTCCACGATGCCGCTTGCGCGGTCGGTTTCACCGATCACACCCAGCGCGGCAATCAGCCGGGCCCATTCCTCGGGCGACCCGCCTTCGGTCGCAAGACGATCCGAAAGCTGGTTCACCATACCCCGGATCATTTCCTGACGCTCGGCATCGCTCAGTTCTGCGGCGGCCTCCATGTCGTCCTGGCTGGGACCGGGCGGCATTTCCGCCGGGGGGATATCGGGGGCGTTGAAGGCACCCGCGCGGAAGGCAAGGTCGTCAATCTGGGCGCGGATGGCGTCGGCCCAGGGCGCACCGGCCGGGGCGTGTTGCAATGTGTTCAGCCACAGGCTGTAGGCCAGGTCGGGGCGCCCGGTCTGCGCCAGCATCTGGCCCCAGTAATACCGTGCCGGACCATGATCGGGGTCGCGTTGCAAAGCTTGCTCCAGCGCGATTTCGGCCTCGGGCGAGACATAACCGCTCGTCGCAAGGATCATCATTTCCGCGAGGTTCGAATAGACATCGGCCGATGTGTCCGGGGCAGACAATTCGGCAACCCGCTGTTGCGCGGCATAGGCTGCCTTGAAATTCCCGGCATTTGCCTCGTGCTGGGCAAGCAGGGTATGCCCTTGCAGATCATCGGGCCGCGCGGCAACGGTTTCGCGTAATTGTTCCAACAGCTTGACATAGCTTTCTTCAAGTTGCGGCGCGGCAAAGGGGGTGGCCAGTTCCTCGGCATCCGCCTGGCTGGGCCGGTTCTGACGCAGGTCCTCGGCCCGTTCCAATCGCTGCGACAAAGGCATGTCCGGCAGGCCGACAGCCCCCAGTTTCTGATAAAGAAACAGCGCGCCGCCGATCAGGACCGCCGAAACGGCCAATACCGTGACACCGGACACAAGGCGCGACGGCCCGGCACCGCCCGAACCGGCGCGCAGTTGCGCATCGGCGGCCAGGATCCGGCGCGAGATCTCGGTCCTTACCCTTTCGGCATCGGCCGAGCCGATGACACCGCGGGCCAGGTCACGGTCGACGCCGGCCAGCTGTTCGCGATAGACCCGCAGGTCATAAGCCGCCGCAGGCTCGCCGCCCTGCCGCCCGCGCAACAGGAACAGTCCTAGAAACGCCGCGATCAAAACGGCGGTCAAGATGATCAGAACCTCAAAAGACATGGTCCCTCCGAAATCGTTGCCCAGACTTAGACCTGTGCGGCGATGGAAAAAAGGGACAAATGGCCGCGAATGGGCGTCATGTCGCAATAGTGCGATATTGTGGCGTTGTCCGGCGGGGGTATGATGGCATCACGCGGCATATCTGCGCCCAATAACGAACCGGACGGATTCGCTCATGAGACATTACTCTGCCTTTGCTGTTGCCCGAGAAGCGCTGCGCTATCACACCGGGTGGGAACGGGCCTGGCGCTCGCCCGAACCGAAGAAACGGTATGACGTGATCATCGTCGGTGCTGGCGGCCATGGCCTGGCAACCGCGTATTACCTGGGCAAGAACTACGGCATTCAGAATGTCGCCGTCATCGAAAAGGGCTGGCTGGGCGGTGGCAACACCGGCCGGAATACGACCATCATCCGGTCGAATTACCTTCAGGACCCTTCGGCGGCGATCTATGAAAAGGCCCGCGACCTCTATGAGAATCTCAGCCAGGAGCTGAACTATAACGTCATGTTCAGCCCGCGCGGCGTGATGATGCTGGCCCAGACCCAGCACGAGATTCGCGGCTATCAGCGCACGGCCCACGCCAACGCCTTGCAAGGGGTCAAAACCGAATGGATCACACCTGAACGCGTCAAGAAACTGGTTCCGATCATCAATATCGACGGCCCCCGCTATCCGGTTCTGGGGGCGCTGTGGCAGGAACGCGGCGGCACGGCCCGCCACGACGCGGTGGCCTGGGGCTATGCACGCGCATGTTCGGCGATGGGCATGGATATCATCCAGCAATGCGAAGTCACCGGTGTCCGGTCTGAAAACGGCCGTGTTGTCGGCGTTGATACAACCAAGGGCGCCATCGACTGCGACAAGTTGGGCATCATCGTTGCCGGCCACTCGGGGCAGTTGGCGCAGATGGCAGGGTTCCGTCTGCCACTCGAGGCCATCGCGCTGCAGGCGCTGGTGTCCGAGCCGATCAAACCGTGCATGGACGTGGTCGTCATGGCCAACACCGTTCACGGCTACATGTCGCAATCCGACAAGGGCGAAATGGTCATCGGCGGCGGCACCGACGGGTTCAACAACTACACCCAGCGCGGCAGTTTCCATCATATCGAGGAAACCGTGCGCGCATTGGTCGAAACCTTCCCGATGATTTCGCGCCTCAAGATGCTGCGCCAATGGGGCGGGATTGTAGATATGACAGGCGACCGGTCTCCGATTCTGTCCAAAACCCCCCTGCAGGGATGCTTCATCAACGGCGGATGGGGGACAGGGGGGTTCAAGGCGATCCCCGGTTCTGGCTGGGGCATGGCACAGCTGATGGCCACCGGCCATTCATCACTGACCGAAGCCTTCACGCTCGACCGCTTCAAAGAGGGCCGGTTCATCGACGAAAGCGTCGCCGCCGGGGTGGCGCATTGATGGTGAACCTGCAGGCTCATGTCAGGCCACACCCGGCCCGCCAAAGAGGTGCGTGATGGCCTATTCCGAGATCATGGCCGAAACCATGCGCGCCGATTTGGGGGTCGAGCCGGGGCTGTCCGAAAAAAGGATGTTCGGCGGTCTGTGTTTTCTGCTCCATGGCAACATGGTCTGCGGCATTACCAAGGACGGCGCGATGTATCGCCCCGGCAAGGACCGCGAGGCCGAGGCCCTGAAGGCCGGGGCCCAGCCGATTTCTTTCACCGGTCGCCCGATGGGCGGGATGGTCGAGGTCGACGCCGGCGCCTTCGAAGATGCCGACCTGCGCATGAAACTAACCGAAATGTCGCTGGCCCATGCCGCCAGCCTGCCGCCAAAAGGATGAACCGATGCTGATCCTGAATTGCCCCTATTGCGGCGTGGACGCCGAAGAAACCGAACTGGCCGCCGGAGGCGAGGCGCATCTGAAACGTTTTGGCCCGGGGTCTTCGGACGACGAATTCCACGACTACCTGTTCATGCGCGAAAACCCCAAGGGCGTGCATTTCGAACGCTGGCGCCACGCTAACGGGTGCGGCAAGTGGTTCCACGCGGCCCGCTGCACCCAGACGCTCGAAGTATTTGGAACCTACTCCGCCCAAACCTCGGAACCGCCACAAGCGATCAAGGACGCAATCAGCGCCAGACGCCCCGGCTGGACCTGGAGAGACCTGTCCTGATGCTTCATCTTTTCAAAAATACTCCCGCCGGAGGCTCCGCCGCTTCCATCCGCGAAAGGTCCGCACAATGAGCACCCGCCTCGCCAAACAAGGCCGCCTGATCGACCGGACGAAACAGGTCACCTTTACCTTCAATGGCACCTCGATGCAGGGATACCAGGGCGATACGCTGGCCTCTGCGCTGCTTGCCAATGACCAGATGATGATGGGCAGGTCCTTCAAATATCACCGGCCCCGTGGCGTTGTTGCCAGCGGTGCAGAAGAGCCCAACGCGCTGGTCGGATTGGGGCAGGGCAACCGGTTCGAACCGAACCAGCGTGCCACAACGACCGAACTGTTCAATGGCCTGACCTCGGTGTCGCAGAACCACTGGCCGAACCTGGAATTCGACATCGGCGCCGTGAACACGGCCCTGGCGCGGTTCCTGCCGGCCGGGTTCTACTATAAGACCTTCATTCACCCCAAACCGTTCTGGAAACATGTCTACGAACCGTTCATCCGCCAGTCCGCCGGTCTGGGGAAAGCCCCGGACAAAGACAGCCGCGATGCCGACACTTACGAGCATTTCTACCACTTCACCGATGTTCTCGTGATCGGGGGCGGTGTTGCCGGTCTGCAGGCGGCCAAAGCGGCGGCTCAATCTGGTGCCAAGGTCATGCTGATCGAGCAGACCGCGCATTGGGGCGGTCGCGCTCCGGTTGATGGTGGAACCATCGATGGCGCTCCTGTGGATAAGTTCGTGGAACAATTGGTTTCCGAACTCGAAACAATGGGCAACGTCACCCTGCGCAACCGCTGCATGGGGGCAGGGGTCTATGACCACGGTTACGTGCTGGGATACGAGCGTCTGACCGACCACACGCCGGGCGTGCAAGGCCCCCGTCACCGCCTGTGGCGCATCCGTGCCAAACAGGTCGTGACAGCCACCGGCGCGATTGAGCGTCCGCTGTCGTTCGCGGGCAATGATGTTCCGGGCGTCATGCTGGCCTCGGCCATGCGGGATTATGTGGTGAACTGGGGCGTGACCCCGGGTGAGCGCGTGATCGTTGCAACCAACAACGACGATGCCTATCGCACAGCGATTACCCTCAAACAGGCCGGTGTGGACGTTCTGCGCGTGGTCGATGCGCGCGACAGCGCCGGACCTCTGGCGGAAGAGGCGCGTCAGCTGGGCATCCGTGTCGATCCGGGCAAAGCCATTGCCAAAGTCAAAGGCGGCAAGCGCGTCAAGAAAGTTGCGCTGTGCAACCAGGAAGGCATCGGTGGTGCGCGGGAAGAGGTTGAATGCGATGCGGTTGCCATGTCGGGCGGCTGGTCTCCGGTCGTTCACATGTGGTCGCATTGCGGCGGCAAGCTGATCTGGGATGAGGCGAACGCCCATTTCCGTCCCGACCCCGAGCGTCCTCCGCTGGGGGCAAACGGCGAGGGCTTCGTAATCGCCGCGGGTTCGTCCAACGGTCCGCTGGCTCTGGGCGAGGTTTTGGCGGATGCCGATGCCGCTGGGAAAGCGGCGGCCAAGGCGGCCGGTTGCAAAGCGAAACGTACCAAGGCGCCATTGGGCGAAACCACGGCCGAGGCTCCGATGGCAGCCGTCTGGTTGATGCCTGCCAATGCAGACATCCAATTGCGCATGAAGTCGTGGTTGGACTTCCAGAACGACGTTAAGGTCTCGGACGTTCAGCTGGCAGCGCGCGAAGGCTATGAAAGCGTCGAACACACCAAGCGTTACACCACGCTCGGCATGGCGACCGATCAGGGTAAGTTGAGCAACATCAACGGTTTGGCGATCCTTGCTGATGCGCTGGATAAGGACATCCCGAAGGTCGGCACCACCACGTTCCGCCCGCCATACACGCCGATCTCGCTGGCGTCGATCGGTGGTGAAGCGCGCGGCGAGGTGTTCCAGCCAATCCGTCAAACTCCGATGCACAATTGGCATGACCAAAACGGCGCAGACTGGGAGCCGGTCGGCCATTGGCGCCGGACCTATGCCTATGTGCGTCCGGGTGAATCCGTGCATGACGCGGTCAATCGCGAGGTGAAGAACACCCGCGAAAACCTCGGCCTGCTGGATGCCTCGACACTGGGGAAACTGATCGTCAAAGGCCCCGATGCGGGCAAGTTCCTGGACATGATGTACACCAACATGATGTCCACGCTGAAGGTCGGCAAATGCCGCTATGGCCTGATGTGTTCGGAAAACGGCTTTCTGATCGACGACGGAGTTGTCGCTCGTATCGACGAGGACACATGGCTGTGCCACACCACCACCGGCGGGGCCGAGCGTATCCATGGTCATATGGAAGAATGGCTGCAGACCGAATGGTGGGACTGGAAAGTCTACGTCGCCAACGTGACCGAGCAATACGCCCAGGTCGCCGTAGTGGGCCCCAACGCCCGGAAGGTGCTGGAAAAGCTTGGCGGTGGCATGGATCTGTCGAAAGAGGCGCTGCCGTTCATGGAATGGCGCGACGGCCAGATCGGCGACTTTGATTGCCGAGTCTACCGCATCTCGTTCTCGGGCGAGCTGTCCTATGAGATCGCGGTTCCGGCAAGCCAGGGTCAGGCGTTCTGGGACGCGCTGATGGAGGCAGGCAGAGAGTTCGGCGTGATGCCTTACGGCACTGAATGCCTGCACATTTTGCGGGCCGAAAAGGGCTTTATCATGATCGGCGACGAGACCGACGGCACCGTGATCCCGCAGGATCTGGGGCTGCACTGGGCGCTGTCCAAAAAGAAAGAGGACTACCTCGGAAAACGCGCCCATTTGCGCAGCCATATGGCCGATCCCGAGCGTTGGAAACTGGTCGGTCTTGAGACTGTGGATGGATCGGTCCTGCCGGACGGTGCTTATGCGGTGGGCGAGGGCATCAACGCCAACGGTCAGCGCAATATGATCGGGCGTGTGACCTCGACCTATTACTCGGCCAATCTTGGCAAGGGCATCGCCATGGGGCTGATCAAGCACGGCCCCGATCGGATGGGCGAGATCGTCGAGTTTCCGGGCACGGACGGCAAAACCTATAAAGCCAAGATCGTCGATCCGATCTTCTACGACAAGGACGGGGAGAAGCAGAATGTCTGAACCCATCAGCGCACTGAATCACGCCAGCTATGACGGAATTGCCCGTATCGAGGAGTGCGGGTTGCAGGGCATGATCACCCTGCGCGGCGATCTGTCGGACAAGGTGTTGGCCAAGGCCGTCAAGGATGCCACCGGGCAGGCTGTACCTGGTCAACGTGCGGCGTTCGTTGATGGTGACACCGGTGTTTGCTGGATGTCGACGGACGAGTTGCTGGTGTTGGTGCCATATGCCGAGGTCGAGGCAAAACTGGCGGCGATGACCAACGCGCTGGGCGGTACGCATGCACTGGCCGTCAACGTCTCGGACGCGCGTGCGGTATTCCGCATTTCGGGTGCACATGCGCGCGAGGTGTTGGGCAAGCTGGCCCCGGTCGATCTGTCGGCCGAGGCGTTCCAGCCTGGCCAAATCCGCCGTTCGCGTCTGGCGCAGGTGGCGGGTGCCTTCTGGTTGGATGACGAACAGACCTTGCGCGTGGTGTGTTTTCGGTCGGCTGCGGATTACGTATTCAAATTGTTGAAAATCGCCGCGCAACCGGGCAGTGAGGTTGGGGTATACTGATCCAGGGCGCAAGCGCCGGGCTGGGGCAAGGGGGCTTTGCCCCTCGGCCTGCGGCCTCACCCCCAGGATATTTCTGGCCAGATGAAGAGCGGATCGGTGGCGCGTGAGGTCACGGGTTTGCGTTGAAAAGCACCGTTGGAAACTGGGTCAGGCCGCGATCTCCGGTCAGGGCGGATTTGCCTGTTTCGCCGGTCACCGGGTCGTGGCAGTTTGGGTAAAAGGCAAGGGCATCGGACAGGTCGGCCATGGCCGCGGCCCTGGTTTCTGCGGCGAGGTAGGGCGCGTGGGTCGACAGGAGCAAGGCGGGGTACGTTTCCTGCAACCATGGAACCAGTGAGGGCAGAACCGAGTATTCGGCCCCTTCGATATCCATTTTGACCAGCGACACCTGCGACAGGTCGATGGCATTTGCGAAGGCGGTCCATCCGATCGTCAGTGCATCGGTGCCATGGGAACCGTCATGCAGGAGCGAAGAGGTGGAATCGCCTGCTTCGCCATGTGCGGACGCCATGCGCGCGACGCCGAAGCCATCCGAAAGGGCGACACCGAAGGCGGACACATTGCGGATGCCGTTCAGTTCAAGGTTCCATACGAGGTGGCGATAGGCGACCGGGTCGGGTTCGAAGCACCAGACGTGGCGCGCGCGGCGCGCGGCGTAGAGAACGGTGGGACCGATCCAGGCGCCGATATCCAGGTAGTCCTTGTCCGCAGAGAGATGGGCGTCGAGGGTCGCGAATGTTTCCGGTTCCCAGTTGCCTGCCGATACTTTGCGCCAGAACTTGGAATGATAAGGGTCCAGCCGGAACGGTTGCCCGTTGAGGTTGCCTGAATAATAGCCGCGGGCGCGGTAGAACATCTTGCGCGCCTGTGTCAGCATCGCGGACCTCCGGGTTTTATTGTCTCGGCCCTTGACCTGCGGCGGTTGCCAAAGCATTTAACCCTTGGGAACCGCAACTTTTATTTTACAGGGGGCCGACATGGCTTTTGAACTTCCTGATCTTCCTTATGCACATGATGCGCTGGCAGCCAAGGGCATGTCCGCGGAAACGCTGGAATATCACCACGACCTGCACCACAAAGCCTATGTCGACAACGGCAACAAGCTGATTGCCGGCACCGAGTGGGACGGCAAGTCGCTGGAAGAGATCATCGTAGGAACCTACGACGCAAACGCCGTTGCGCAGAACGGTATCTTCAACAACATCAGCCAGCTGTGGAACCACAACCAGTTCTGGGAGATGATGGGCCCCGGTGGCAACGCTATGCCTGGTGAGTTGGAAAAAGCGCTGACCGAGAGCTTTGGCTCGGTTGACGAGTTCAAATCGCAGTTCAGCGCCGCCGGTGCCGGTCAGTTCGGCTCGGGCTGGGCATGGCTGGTCAAAAACGCGGACGGCTCGCTGGCCGTGACCAAGACCGAAAACGGCGTGAACCCGCTGTGCTTTGGTCAGACCGCTCTGCTGGGTTGCGACGTGTGGGAGCATTCCTACTACATCGACTTCCGCAACAAGCGTCCGGCTTACCTGTCGAACTTCCTCGACAACCTGGTGAACTGGGAAAACGTCGCATCGCGCATGTGATAATACGCCCATCAATCGGGCGTACGGGACCTGCTGGCCGACAGGCTGGCAGGTCTTATTTGTTTGGGCGGCAGGGCAAGCGGATTGCCGGGTCAGCCTATGGCAGGCGTCAGGCTGGATCGCAGGGCGGCCATCGCGGCCTCGGCATCGTCGACCCAGGTTACAAAATCGCCCAGCGACCTGTCCGCGAAGCCCTGCGTGATCACCTGATCCAGCAGGTCCCTGAGCGGGGTCCAGTATCCGCCGACATTGACGACAACAATCGGCTTGTCATGCAGCCCCAGTTGCCGCCATGTCAAAGCTTCGAACAGCTCATCCAAAGAGCCGGGCCCGCCGGGCAGGACAACCACCGCGTCGGCGTTCATGATCATGACCTTCTTGCGCTCGTGCATGGTTTCGGTGATCACGAAACTGGTCAGGTCCGTCTTGCCGACCTCGCGGCGTACAAGGTGCACCGGAATCACGCCAAAGGTTTCCCCGCCACGGGCCTGGGCTGCGCGCGCGACCTCGCCCATCAGGCCGACATCGCCAGCGCCGTAAACCAGCCGCCAGCCCGCATCGGCCAACAGGTGCCCGAATTGGCGGGCCGTGTCGGAATAGGCCTTGTTTTTGCCATTCCGTGACCCGCAATACACACAGATGGACTTCTGGGACGACATTGGGCCTCTCCGGGGTTGTGTCAGATGTTTTGACCCGTGATAGCGGGATTGATAGATTGGCTCAACTGTCCGCTGGAATGCTTGGAAGTCAAAGCATTTGCGAGGCGGAGTGAAAGGAAAAGAATGAACGCCAAGTCGGGAAACGGAAGGTCCGGGACTTTCATCTGGGGGGTGATTGCCGGTGTTGTTGCGCTGTTCGGGGCCGGGTGGCTTTATCTGAGTGGAAATTCAGGTGGTGATCCAGAGCCTGTCGCGGATGTGCAGGAGCAAACCGAACAGACGCCTGAAGTAGAAGCGCAGGCGACAGCAGGGAACCAGCAGGTCGCGGCCGAGGATGCGGAAGAGGATGCCGCGAAAGCGGTAGAGGCGGCGCCCAAGACAGGTGACGCCGAGGCGGTCCAGACAGGCACGGCGCCCGAGGATACGGCCCAGGCGGATGCGCCTGTTGAGCCCGCGGATGCGACCAACGAATCCGTTGATGCGCAGGGGACGGCTACTGTAGCGCCGCCGGTTCTTGACCAGATTTTTGTCGAAAAGGACGGCAACGCATTGCTGTCGGGCAAGGCCGAGCCGGGCAGCCAGATCAGGGTGTTGCTGGACGGCGAGCCGGTACACAGTTTTGAGGTCGATGACAGCGGGCAGTTCGCCGAATTTGTGACGATCCCGTTCAGCGAGACTGCGCGCGGATTGGTTCTGGAAAACTCTGATGGTGAACAGAGCGCGTCATCGGATGACTACCTGATCGCCGCGCTGCCCAAACCGGCAGTGGAAGAGGCGGCGGATCAGGTGGCCAGTGCCGCGCCCGCCGCAACCGAAAGCGACACAAGTGGCGAAAGCAGCACCGCCCAGGGCAGCGCAGACACACCCGAAGGCGATGCAGAGCAGCAGGTGGCCGATACCGGGTCGGGTGATGCGACCGCGAACGGCGACGAGGATCAGCAGATCGCGGTGTTGCGTTCGGGAGAAGAAGGCGTTGAGCTGGTGCAAGCTCCGGCAGGGCAAAGCGCCGCCGCAGATCAGGTTGCGCTGGATACGATCGGGTATTCGGATGCCGGCGAGGTCCAGTTGACGGGCCGTGTCAAAGATGGCGCGACCGTCAGGCTTTACCTGGACAACCGTTTGGTCGGCGAGGTCTCTCCCGAGAATGGTGGGAACTGGCGCGGAGAAGTCGAAGGTGTCGCGCCGGGCGTCTATACCCTGCGCGTCGACGAGGTGGATACCGACGGCACGGTTGTCAGCCGCCTTGAAACGCCGTTCAAGCGCGAACCGGTGGAATTGCTGCAGGCGGCCGAGGCCGACAGCGATGCACAAGGCGCAGAAACGACCGCGCCGATCCGGTCCGTGACCGTTCAGAAGGGTGATACTTTGTGGGCCATTTCGCGGGATCGGTTTGGCGATGGCGTGCTGTATGTAAAGCTGTTCGAAGCCAACCGTGGCCTGATCCGCAATCCGGACCTGATCTATCCCGGACAGGTGTTTACCATCCCTGAATAAACTGCCCGCGCCCCTTTCCCGCGGGACGAGGGGCGCGCGCGCGATACCGGGTCAAAACCGCGACACATAAGGAGACCGTCAGAGCAGATGAGTTCCGAGGAAGTGACCGCAACCGACGAACGGCGGTCGGGCTGGCTGACCATACGCAAGGTTTCCCCGTATCTTTGGCCGGATGACGAACCGTGGGTCAAACGCCGCGTCATGCTGGCGATGACCATGCTTGTGCTGGCCAAGCTGATCGCCGTTTACACGCCCATTTTGTACAAAGGCGCGGTGGACACGCTGGCCGGGGAAGGCGTGCCGCCGCTGGCGCTTGGCGCAGTCGGGCTAACTGTCGCCTATGGCATGGCGCGGCTGATGACCGTGGGGTTGCAGCAATTGCGCGACGCGTTATTCGCCCCTGTCGGACAGCGGGCCTTGCGGGCGCTTGCGTTGGAGACGTTCCAGCATATTCACCGGTTGTCGATGCGTTATCACATCACCCGCCGCACCGGAGGCCTGAGCCGCATCATCGAACGCGGCGTGAAAGGCGTGGCTTTCCTGTTGCGCTTCCTGCTGTTTTCTATTGCCCCGCTTATTCTTGAACTGGTGCTGGTGGCCGTCATCCTGATGTGGCTGTTCGACATCTGGTATCTGGTCATCGTCGCGGTGACCATCGTGCTGTATATCTGGTTCACCTTCGCGGTGACAGAATGGCGGGTCAAGCTGCGCCGCGAGATGAACGACCAGGATAACGAAGCCAACCAACGCGCGATCGACAGCCTTTTGAACTTTGAAACCGTCAAGTATTTCAATGCCGAAGAGCGTGAAGCGCGTCGTTATGACGTGTCGATGAAAGCCTATGCGCAGGCCGCCCTGAAGACGAGCTATTCGCTGGCTTTCCTGAATTTCGGTCAGTCGTTTCTGATCACGGGGGGGCTGATTGGCGTCATGGTCCTTGCGGCGTTTGGCGTGCAACAGGGCACCCTGACCGTTGGCGATTTCGTGATGGTCAATGCCTACATGATCCAGATAACCGTTCCGCTGAACTTTCTCGGAACGGTCTACCGGGAAATCAGGCAGTCGCTGGTGGACATGGGGCAGATGTTCCAGCTGCTCGAACAGCCATCCGAGGTGAACGACAAGGCCGGTGCGCACGACCTGCGCGTTCAGGGCGGGGATGTGACACTGGACAATGTACGCTTTGGCTATGACCCGGACCGCGAAATCCTCAAGGGGATAACCTTGCATGTCCCCGCCGGGCAGACTGTCGCCATCGTCGGGGCCACAGGTTCAGGGAAATCCACCATCGGGCGCCTGTTGTTCCGGTTTTACGATGTCACCAGCGGCGCGTTGAAGATTGACGATCAGGACGTTCGGGACGTCACGCAGACCAGCCTGCACGCGGCCATAGGCGTTGTGCCGCAGGACACGGTCCTGTTCAACGACACGATCCGGTATAACATCGCTTATGGGCGCGAAGGCGCCACCCAAAGCGATGTCGAGGCGGCAGCCAAGGCGGCGCAGATACATGACTTTATCGTTGCCTTGCCCGAAGGGTATGACACCCGTGTCGGGGAACGCGGGCTGAAACTGTCCGGTGGCGAGAAGCAGCGCGTCGGGATTGCCCGGACCTTGCTGAAGAACCCGCCAATACTGTTGCTGGACGAGGCGACCTCGGCCCTCGATACCGAAACCGAACGCGACATCAAGGACGCCCTTGCCCGCGCCGGGGAAGGGCGCACGGTGATCACCATCGCGCACCGTCTCAGCACGATTGCCGAAGCCGACAAGATCGTGGTGCTGGAAAGCGGCGAGATCATCGAGCAGGGCACCCATGACGACCTGCTGGTGCGCGAAGGGCGTTACGCCCAGCTCTGGAACCGCCAGCAGTCAGACAGCGACGCGGCCTGACGCGGGCGTGCTGCGCCAACGGGCCGGTCACCGGGGGCGGTGTTTCACCGCTTGGTTGCGCCGGGTGCGCGCGCCGGTTTTACTCGGCGGCCCGCAGCGGATGCCCCGGCGGGTGATCCTTGCCGGTCTCGTCCGCGGCGTCCGGGTCGCTTTCCGCGGGACGGTCTTCGTCCCAGAGGATTTCGGTCGCCTGCATCTGGCGCGCGGATTTCCCGATTGCCATGTCCTGCGCAATTTGGCTGGATCGCCCGGCGGTGGCCCGGGCCAGCGCCTTGCCCAGCCAGATCGTATAGGTCGAGACCCAGACCCGCAGCGCCAGGAAGGATGGCGTCACGATCAGGGTCAGTACCGTCGCGATGCCCAAACCGAAAACAACCGCCGTTGCCAGTTGTTTCCACCACAGGGCCGTTGGGCTGTCGATGGAATACCCGCCATTGATGAAATCCAGCGTCAGGCCGAACATCATCGGGGTCAAGCCTGCCATCGTCGTCAGGGTAGTCAGCAGGACGGGACGTATCCGCGCCTCGGCAGTGCGGACGATTGCGTCGATCCTGGGCATATAGCGGCTGTATTCCTGGTAGGTGTCAATCAGGACGATATTGTTGTTCACCACGATACCGGCCAGCGCCACGATGCCGGTCCCGGTCATGATGATCGAGAAGGGCTGCTGCATGACCATCATGCCGATCAGCACCCCGGTCGTGGACAACACAACCGCCAGCAGCACCAGTACCGAGTTGTAGAACGAGTTGAACTGCGCCAGCAGGATCACGAACATCAACCCAAGCGCGGCCAGAAAGGCGCTGGACAGGAACGCCTGGCTCTCGGCCTGGTCTTCCTGGTCGCCGGTCCATTCCCAGCTGATCGAGCTGGCAAAGGGGTCAGTATCAAGCCATTCGGTCAGAACGGCGATCCGTTCGTTGGGGTTGATAAGGGTGAACCGTGCATCGCCGCCATCAATGGCGTCCGTCACCTCGTCGATTGACCCGGCCCCGGTCAGTTGAACCAGTTCATAGACCTTGCCGTCTGGGCCGGATACCTGCGCGCCCGTCGCTGCTGCGTCACCGCCATTGGACCAGTCACGGACGATGGCAAGCCGTGTTTCGCCCCCATCCGGCGCATTGACCACAACCTTGCTCAGCCCCGATTCGACATCTGCCTTGACGTCATAATATCTTTCCTGGTTGATCCGGTTGATCTGCGCCAGTTTCTTCACCGGTTGTCGCGTGACAAAGTTGGACAGCGGCACAAGCCCGTCCGTGGTGCGGACTTTCAGCGTATCCAGCGTTGACAGGACCCGATCATCCTCGGGCAGGCGCACGCGGATCTCGATCTCTTCGTCGGTGCCGTCCGGGCGCATTTCCCCCAGAAGGATGCCGCGGGTGACCAATTGCACCATGGCCCCGACTGTCGCCACATCCGCGCCAAAGCGCCCGGCCTTTGCGACATCGACGTCGATTTGCCAGTCGATGCCGGGCAGGGGCAGGGTGTCCTCGACCTTGATCAGGCCCGGCGTCGCCTCAAAAGCCGCACGCGCGACGGTGGTGGCGCTGGTCAGGTCGCCCCAGGCATCGCCCTTGATCCGCAGATGCACCGGCTTGGCCGAGGCCGGACCCTGTTCCAGCGCCTGGACCTCGACAACGATGCCCGGCAACTCGGCCAATTGGGCACCGAGCTGTTCCAGAACAAAGTCGCCATCATATTCGGGGGCCACAGTATGCCGTTCAAGTCGTCCCCCCGCGACGGGTTCCGTCACGGTCGGGCGGTCTTCCCACGGGATGATCTCGAACTGGACACGGCCAACCGTGTCGGCGGGGGCCTGCGCGCCGCCGGTATTCTGGTTCAGCCCGCCCTCACCGGCAAAGGCGAAAACGTTGATGACCGCAGGATGGGCACGGATGACCTGTTCCGCCGCCAGGACAATTGCGTCCTTTTCTGCCAGGGACAGGTTGCCCCGCGCCCGCACATAGGCGGTGGCCTGTTCCGGTTCGCTTTCGACAAAGAACTCGACGCCGCGATTGTTGTTGCCATAAGCGGTCATGACGCTCATCACGGCGAACCCGACCGCAACGATCGAGACAATCGGCATGATCGGGTTGCCGACGAGGAACTTGATGAAATACCCGAACGGAGTGTGCTCCTTGACCGTATGCACATGGGTGTCCGGCGCGCGTTCAATCTTGGCCGCGCTCAGCGTCACGGACCCGGCAAAGGCACCTGCCAGGAACATCACGGCGCCAATGAGCGAACCACCAGAAGCCCCTGCAGGCAGCAGGTAGGACGGGTTGAGCGTCTGCATGGCGCCCAGGAATATCAGGTAAAGCGACGGCGGCACCAACAGCACGCGTACCCACCAGGCGGTGCGCGCACGCAGCCAGGTTGAGGTATGGTCGAAAACCCGGCTGAGGCGCCCGGACACGCCGCCCATGACCGGCAGATAGATCAGCGCGACGATCAGCGAAGCCGAAAGAACGAAAATCAGCGTGACCGGCAACATCCCCATGAACTCGCCCGGAACGCCGGGCCAGAACAACATCGGAAGAAAGGCGCACAAGGTCGTCGCCGTAGACGAAACGATGGGCCAGAACATCCTCTGCGCGGCCTCGACATAGGCGTGCATGGGCCCGACGCCTTCTTTGATGCGCTTGTCGGCGTATTCCACGACAACGATGGCACCATCGACCAGCATCCCGACGGCCAGGATCAGGCCAAACATCACGATATTGGAAATGCTGACGCCCATCATTGCCAGGAAGGCAAAGCACAGCAGGAACGACGTGGGGATAGCAAAGCCGACAAGCAGTGCCGCGCGCGACCCCAACGAGGCCAGGACCACGATCATCACAAGCGCAACGGCGGTCAGCACCGAGCCCTCAAGCTGGCTGACCATCGAGCCGACGATGCGGCTTTGGTCATTGGACGTGCCAACATCAACGGCGGCCTGCAACTCGGGCGGCCATTTTGCCTGTGCGGCGGCAATCGTGGCCTTCACGGCCTCGACAGTGTCGATCAGGTTGAACCCCTTGCGCTTGACCACCTGCAGCGCGACGGTCGGTTCGCCGTCAAACCGGGCGGTGCCTTCGCGATCTTCGAAAGTATAGTTGATTTCGGCCAGCTCTCCGAGGGTCACGACCCTGTCGCCGTTCACCTTGATCGGCAGGCCATAGATGTCCCGTGTAGTCTTGAACGACGAAGGGATCTTGACCGAAAACGCCCCCTGCGCGGTTTCGACTTCACCCGCCGCGATCAATTGGTTGTTGTTCTGTACAACATTGATCAGCTCTGCCGCGGTGACGTTGTATGCCTCGAGCCGCAAGGGGTCGATCACCACTTCGACCAATTCGTCACGATTGCCCGCGATCCCCGCTTCGAGCACCGCATCCAGCGCCTCAAGGTCGTCCTGCAGGTCCTTGGCGACGCGAGCCATCGTGCGTTCGGGAACGGCGCCGGTCAGGTTGACGATGACGATTGGAAACTCAGAGAAATTGATTTCGTGCAGCGAATATTGCTCGGCCCCGTCCGGAAAATCGGCCTGTGCCGTGTTCATCGCATCGCGGACATCCGCTGTGATCGCGGTCTTGTCCCAGCCAAAGTCGAATTCCATCGCGATGCCCGCATAGCCTTCGGCAGCGGTGGCGGTCATTTCCTTCAGGCCGTCCAGATCCGCAAGTTCGGTTTCCATCGGCTTGATCAGCAGATTTTCCGAATCCTCGGCGGAAATGCCGGGGAACTGGACGGAAACGAACAGGGCAGGGATTTCGATATCCGGCTCGCCCTCTTTGGGAAGGCTGACATAGGCAAACCCGCCGATCACCAACGAAATCGCGATAAAGGCAAGAACCATTCGGGCCCGATCGGCGGCCCAGCTGACGATTCCGGTCATTCTGCTATGTCCCGGTATGTCGGCGCGACGACAACGCCGCGCGTTACAAACTCCTGCCCGACGACAATGATGTCGACCGTTTCGGCAAGCCCATCGACCCAAACGCCCTGCGCGGTGTCGCGCAACAGGCGGACGGGGGCGAAATCGACGATATTTCCGGCCGCGACCGTGCGCACGCCAAGCTGGCCGTCATTGTTCAGGGTCAAGGCCGATTGCGGCAGCAGATGCGCCTTTGCGCCCTCGGCCGCGATCTGAATATTGGCGGTCTGGCCGTCACGGATGAGAAGTTCCGGGTTTGGCACGGTGATCTCGACCTCGAATGTGCGGGTCGTTTCGTCGGCTGACCGGCTCAGGAAGGTCACACGACCTTCGACCTGCAAGCCGGTGACCAATTGAGCAGACGCCATCGAGCCGACGATAATCCGGTTCACCTCGGTTTCAGGCACGAAAGCCACCAGCTTTATCGGATCAAGCTGGATCACCGTCGCGCACAGGGACCCCGGCAGCATCAGGCTGCCCAGTTCCGCGGTATCACTTTCCAAAAGCCCCCTGAACGGCGCCTCGATGGTCAGACGGTCAAGCTCGCGCTGGGCGGCCGCGACCTCGGCGGCGGCGGCTTCGATACCTGCCTGGGTTGCCTCCAACCCGGCTTCGGCGGACTTGATACCGGCCTGTGCCGAGCTCATCGCGGCCTCGCTGGAAATGCGCTGAGTTTCCGAGCCGAACCCCGATTTGAACAATTTCTGTGCGGCTTTCAGGTTGATTTCGGCTTCGGCAACAAGCGCATGTGCCTCTTCCAGGCGGGCTTCGGCCTCGGGGCCGCGGCTTTCGGCCTCAAGCTTACCGGCCAGCGCTTCGGCCAGGCTGGCGTGGCGGGTGCCGGGATCGAGTTCGCACAACAGGTCGCCCGCCTCGACAAATGCCCCTTTGCGTTTGGGTTCCGACACCACGGTCGAGGTTGTTTCCGCCAGCACTTCGACCTGTCGGTTTGCCTTGGTCTGGCCGCGCAGAACCACGGCGCTGTCAATCTCGCGTGCGGTTGAACGATAGGCAACGACGCCGACACCTTGCGGCTGATCCTGGGAGGGCGAGGCGTCACCTTCCGCGGCAGTCGCCGTTTCGGCGTCGGAATCACCACGACCGGCAAATGCGAACAAGGCATCGCGTTCGAATACCAAGAAATACAACGCGACAACGACCAAAAGTGCGTTGATGAGCGAAATCACCCGCATGCCTTGTCTCTCCCTTAACTTTAACCCAATAAATAATAGGTGCGCAGTCCTTGACATGGGGGCAGCTGCGCCGTTTTTCCATACTGAACTGAATAGTTCGGAATGCATTTTTTCGCAAGGCCCCGCCAATCCGGAGCGATTGGGCAAATTCGAACCCTTGGCTTGCCGATGGCACCGGGGTATGACATGGCGCTAGACGGCCCGACATCTGTGGCACCGAAATCAACGCCTTGGGGGCAAGAATGAGCGACGCTGACAGTTTCATTGATGAAGTCACCGAAGAGGTGCGACGCGACAGGTTGTACCTGCTATTGCGCCGGTGGGGCTGGATTGGTGTGCTGGCCGTCCTGATTATTGTCGGCGGCGCGGCGTTCAACGAATATCGCAAGGCCCGCGATACCGGGCAGGCCGAGGCGTTGGGCGATGCGATTCTGTCGGCCCTTGCACAAAACGAACCTTCGGCGCGCGCTGCGGGCCTAGAGGAGGTTCAGGCCGAGTCGGTTGGCGGCGAAGCTGTTCTGAACATGCTGATTGCGTCGGCCCAGGAAAACTCTGACGCAGAGACCGCTGCGGTGGATCACCTCGGCGCGGTCGCGGTTCAGGGGGATTTGCCCGAGATTTACCGGGCAATTGCCGCGTTCAAGTCCCTGTTGATCCAGGGCGACAGCATGCCGGTCGCCGACCGGCGCCAACAATTCGAGGCGCTGGCGGTTCCGGGTGCGCCGCTGCGGTTGCTGGCGCAGGAACAATTGGCGCTGATTGATATCTCACAAGGTGACACACAGGCCGCTCTGGACCGTTTGCAGGCGTTGCGGCAGGATGCCGAGGCAAGCGTTGATCTGCAACAGCGCGCTGCGCAGCTTATCGTCGCCCTGGGCGGCGAGCCCGAGCCGGTTGCGGCGCAGCAGGGCTGACGACGGCGCGGCAATACATAGGTTCATGACAGGCGAGTACGGAATTCCATGGTAATACGTAATATCTCCCGCTTGGGGATGCCGGCAGCGGCACTTGTTGTTATGACCCTGAGCGCGTGCCAGGAACCTGAGGTCATCTTGCCCGGAGCCCGCGAGGACATTCGTCCGGCGGAGGATTCCGAAACCGTTGAAACAAGCGGATCCAAACCCATCAGCCTTCCGGCCCAGAGCCAGAATGCCAATTGGTCGCAAAGTCCCGGAACCTCTGCCTTTCGGACCTCGAACCCGGCGCTGAGCGCAGCCCCCCGCCAGATCTGGTCGGCTTCGATCGGGCGTGGCGACAGCCGCAAGCAAAGAATTACGGCCGATCCGGTGGTGGCCGGTGGCCTGGTCTATACGCTCGATTCCGCGGCGACGGTTTCCGCCGTTTCCACGGCGGGGCAGGTCGCGTGGAGCACCGATCTGATCCCTGCCACCGACAAGGAAGCCGAAGCCACGGGTGGCGGCCTGGCCTATGCCGACGGCGTTCTGTACGTCTCGTCCGGGTTTGGGCGGCTGACTGCGCTGGACGCAAAGACCGGTGTGGTGAAATGGCAAAAGAAACTCAGCGCGACCGGCAGCGGCGCCCCGTTGGTCAGCGACGGCCTGTTGTATCTGGTCGCCGGGGATGACACGGGCTGGGCCGTGGATGCCAAGGATGGCCGGATCGCCTGGCAGATCGAGGCCACGCCAAGCGTGGGCAACGTCCTGGGTGCGCCTGCGCCTGTGCTGGCATCGGACCTGGCGGTTTTTGCATTCGGTTCGGGCGATATCGCCGCGACCTTCCGCAAGGGTGGCATTCGCCGCTGGAACGCGTCGGTCGCAGGGGGGCGTCGTGGGCGCGCTTCGGCGCAGATCGTGGACGTCACCGGCGGACCGATGGTGTCAGGCAACACGATCTATATCGGCAACCATTCCGGCCGGACCGTCGCCTTTGACGCAACATCCGGGGAACGTGACTGGACCGCCGGAGAGGGCGCAATCGACACGGTCTGGCCCGCGGGCAACAGCGTATTCCTGATCAGCGACCGCAGTCAGCTGGTGCGTCTGGACGCGGCTGACGGCTCGGTCGTGTGGGCGCATGATCTGCCCGGTTTCGTCAAGGACCGTCCCGGACGGCGCGGCCCGATCTTTGCCCATTACGGACCAATCCTGGCCGGTGGTCGCATCGTGGTTGCATCCAATGACGGCTATGTCCGCTTCTACAACCCGGTTGACGGCACCCTGTTGCACCGCGTCGAAATCGCGGGCGGGGCGACCACGGCACCGGTCGTGGCGGGCCAGACGCTGTATGTCGTGTCGACCAAAGGCAATCTGCACGCTTTCCGTTGACCGCAAGATGCGCTAAAGGGCGCATCTTGAGTCTTGAAAGTTTGGTATCATGTCGCTGACCCTCGCCATCGTGGGGCGCCCGAATGTGGGCAAATCCACACTGTTCAATCGCCTTGTGGGCAAACGTCTGGCTTTGGTCGACGATCAGCCCGGCGTGACGCGTGACCTGCGCGAAGGCGAAGGGCGCCTGGGGGATCTGCGCTTTACCGTGATCGACACGGCCGGGCTTGAGGACGCAACCGATGACAGCCTGCAGGGGCGTATGCGCCGCCTGACCGAGCGTGCGGTGGACATGGCCGATGTCTGCCTGTTCATGATTGACGCGCGGGTGGGGGTGACGCCAACCGACGAAATGTTCGCCGAGATCCTGCGCAAACGCTCTAAACATGTGATCCTGGCTGCCAACAAGGCCGAGGGGAACGCGGCCGATGCTGGCGTGCTGGAAGCGTATAACCTGGGTCTGGGCGAGCCGGTGCGCCTGTCCGGTGAACACGGCGAAGGCATGACGGACCTTTATGCGCAGCTTATGCCGCTGGCGGATGAAGCGGCGGAAAAGGCCGTGGACGAAGCCCCCGAAACGGATGTCGAGCTTGACGAGGAACATGACGGGCAGGCCCCGCTGATCACTGCGGCCAAGCCGTTGCAGGTGGCCGTTGTGGGCCGCCCGAATGCAGGCAAGTCGACACTGATCAACAAGATCATGGGCGAAGACCGGCTGTTGACGGGCCCCGAAGCCGGGATCACCCGCGACGCAATCAGCCTGCGGCTGGACTGGGCCGACCCCGACGGGAACAGCACCCCGATGCGCATTTTCGACACGGCCGGAATGCGCAAAAAGGCCAAGGTTCAGGAAAAGCTGGAAAAGCTGTCGGTTTCGGACGGGTTGCGCGCCGTCAAATTCGCCGAGGTTGTCGTTGTGCTGCTGGATGCCGCCATTCCGTTCGAGCAACAGGACCTGCGCATCGCCGATCTGGCCGAGCGTGAAGGCCGCGCCGTGGTGGTCGCTGTAAACAAATGGGATATCGAGGAAGACAAGCAAGAAAAGCTGCGCGACCTCAAGGAGTCGTTTGAACGGCTTCTGCCGCAACTGCGCGGCGCGCCCCTGATCACGGTTTCGGCCAAGACGGGCCGGGGGCTGGAGCGTTTGCGCGCCGCGATCCTGCGGGCGCATGATGTCTGGAACCGCCGCGTGACGACTGCTGCGCTGAACCGTTGGCTGACTGCAATGCTGGAACAGCACCCGCCGCCAGCGCCGCAGGGACGCCGGATCAAGCTGCGCTATATGACCCAGGCCAAGACCCGTCCGCCGGGGTTTGTCGTCATGTGTTCGCACCCCGACAAGATGCCCGAAAGCTACTCCCGCTATCTGGTCAATGGCCTGCGCGAAGATTTCGACATGCCCGGCACGCCCATCCGCCTGACATTGCGCGGCCAGGGGGACAAGAACCCGTATAAAGGCCGGCGCAAGAAAAATGCCGGTGCATTGGCCAAACACCTCAAGGGCAGGGCATAACTGCGCCAATTTTCAGCGTTTTAAAGCCGGGGGCGTGACACGCGCCCGGCATCGCGCTAGCATTTGCCTGCGCGCTGCATCAGTCGCGCGCGGGTATGTCTCGCGTGGGCGTCGCGGTCGTGTTGCACGTGATCTGCAATTTGGTCCAGACAAGGGCTGGCCGGACCATCGTTGAGGAGCGGGCTGGATGGATCTGAGAGAATACACAAGACAATATGCGGTGCAGGACAACAGGCTGGCCGCGCTAAGCTATTTTGGAACCTTTGCGGCGTATTTCACGTCGCTTGCGCTTGCGGTTGCCTATGTCGATCGCTGGTACATCATGTTACCGGCCGGGATCGTTTTTGCGTTTTCGGCGGTGCGCCTATACGTGCTTCAGCATGATTGCGGGCATCACTCGCTGTTTGAAACGCGGGCGCAGAATGAGCTAGCCGGTCACGGGCTGTCGCCGTTTACCTTTGCGCCATTCGAGGTGATGAAACAGAACCACAACCTGCATCATGCAGGCATCGGCAACCTGGATCACCGGGAAACCGGCGAGATTCACACAATGACCCTAAGGGAATGGAACGCCGCCGATTGGAAGACACGCCTGTTTTACAGGTTGTACCGCAATCCCTTCGTATTGGTTCCCGCCGGCGCGCTGTTTACCTATTTCATCCGTTACCGGTGGCCAAAGAACACGGTCAGGTTCGGTGTGGGCGGGGTGTTGCTGCACAACCTGTCGATTGTCGTGTTTCTGGGCCTGTTGTACCTGATCGCCGGAACCACCGGAATTCTAGTCTGGCTCGTCTTTTCTTTGCTGGGCGGGATGCTGGGCGTTTTCCTGGTCTATCTGCAACATAATTTCGAAGATACATACTGGGATCGACGTCCCGAACTGGACCCAAGGACCGCGGCGCTTGAAGGGTCGTCGGCCTTGGATTTTGGGTGGTGGTTCGATACTGCGGTGGCCTGCATCACCTTGCACGATATCCATCACTACAACGCGCGTATTCCGTCCTATCGGCTGCGGGCCTGTCACTATAATCTGCCCCCGGAATACACGCCGCGGCGGATTAAATTCCCCGAGGCCGTGGCCGCGCTGAACCTGAAACTCTGGGATGAAGACGCCAAGCGGCTGGTCCCCTTTCCCCCAAAGCCCCGCCTGGCCGAGCCAGCCCATAGTGGATAGAAACCCGGAACGGCTTGCTTTATTGTATATGCCAGGTATATACAATGCGCTTAAGCGATATCGAAAGGACCAGAAATGACCCCAGTTACCGACGTGCGCGGTGTAGGTGAGGCGCTTGGAAAATTGTTGGTTGCCAACGGTTTCAAGACCGCAGACGACATAGCCAAGGCGACGCCCGCCCAACTGGTCAAGGTTCCCCGTATCGGCGCAGCAACAGCACCCGCCCTGATTGCGGCCGCAAAGGACGCGGTGGCTGGAAAACCGGCCGCGCGCAGCCCTGCGCGGCGTTCCCCTGCGCGCAAGCCCGCGACCCGGAAACCGGCCGCCCGCAAACCCGCGACAGCGTCGGCGTCTGCCTCAACGGCTGCGGCCAAACGCAAGGCGGCCGCGGAAAAGGCTGCTGCAGAAAAAGCCGCTGCCGAAAAAGCCGAAGCAGAAGCCAAGGCCAAAAAGAAAGCCAAGGCAAAGGCCAAAGCCGAAAAGGCTGCAAAGAAAAAGAAAGAGATGGAGGCCGTCTTCTCGAAAGCGAAAGAGAAGGTGAAATCCAAGTCCAAGAAGGACAAAAAAGACAAGAAGTCCAAGAAGAAGGACGCGAAAAAGAAGAAAGACAAGAAAAAGGCGAAGAAGTAAGAAACCGCTTCGCCCTGGTATCTGCGAAAACCAGCGCGCCCAAGGGCCGCTGGTTTTTTAGTTAGCTCAGTGTGCCGTCCAATTGCAAGGTCAGTTTGCCGCCCAGGTAAGGCGACAGAACGTCCGGCAGCGTCACGGTCCCATCCGCGTTCTGGCCGTTTTCCAACACGGCGATCAGACAGCGTCCGACCGCAAGACCCGACCCGTTGAGCGTATGCACATATTCCGGTTTGCCGCCGCCTTCGGGGCGGAACCGTGCGTTCATCCGGCGCGCCTGGAACGCACCCGTGGTCGAAACCGAACTGATTTCGCGATACGCATCCTGACCGGGCAACCAGGCCTCGATGTCATAGGTCCGGCGGGCGCCAAAGCCCATGTCGCCGGTACACAGAATGACGGTCCGATAGGGGATGCCCAACTGCTCCAGCAGGTCTTCTGCGCAGCGTAGCATGCGTTTTTGTTCGTCATCGGAACTGTCGGGATGAGTGACCGAGACCATCTCGACCTTTTCGAACTGGTGCTGGCGCAACATCCCCGCCGTATCCTTGCCGGCGCTGCCCGCTTCGGAGCGGAAACAGACGGTGTGGGCAGTCATGCGGATGGGCAGGGTGGCCTCGTCCAATATGTCGCCCGCGACCGAATAAGTCAGCGTGACCTCAGAGGTCGGGATCAGCCACCACCCATTGGTGGTCTGATAGCTGTCATCGCCGAATTTCGGCAGCTTGTCCGTGCCGTACATCGCCTCGTCGCGCACCAGAACCGGGGTCGCCATTTCTGTCAGGCCGTTCTTGTCGGTATGCGTGTCCAGCATGAACTGCGCCAGCGCCCGGTGAATGCGGGCCACGCCTTTTGACAGGTTCACAAACCGGCTGCCGCTGGTCTTGGCAGCGGTTTCGAAATCCATCGCTGCCGCAACGGCGGGAATTTCGTAATGCTCTCTGGCCTCAAACCCCAGGTCTTTTGGCGTGCCCCAGCGGTTGACCTCGACATTGTCGGCCTCATCGGCACCTTCAGGCACGTCTTCGGCAGGCAGGTTGGCGATGCGCGCCAACTTGTCCGTCAAAAGGGCGTCAAGGTCTTTGGCCTCGGTCTGCATACGGGCGATCTCGGCCTTTTTCTCGGATACCAGCGCGCGCAGGCGTTCGAATTCGGCCTCGTCGCCGCGTGCCTTGGCGGCGCCGACCTCTTTGGATGCCTTGTTCTGTTCGGCTTGCGCGGTTTCGGCGGCCAGGATCTTGGACCGGCGGCTTTCGTCCAGCCGCAACAGGTCCGACGACACCGGCGCGTCTCCGCGGCGCGCAAGAGCCGCGTCAAAGGCGTCAGGGTTTTCGCGTATGGCGCGGATGTCGTGCATGGGTCAGATCCTTGATCGGTGAATCACTGAAATCGCTTATGCACCATCTCGCGGGCAGGGTGTAGCACCGGTCGTCCGATTTGCGTCAGCTATCCGTTTGCACCGGGCCACCCTGTGCCAGCTTTCCATCCCAATCGTCGTCAGCGATCTTTGGGTCCGGCGGATCGGCGACATAGGACGGCGTCATGATCTGAACTTTGTTCTCGTTGAAGACGGCGACGATATTGCGGTGAAGATCCGATTTGATTCGCGGGATCGAGCTGCCGCGCGTGGTAAACGCGTTTACCTGATAGTTGATCGCGTAATCGGCCAGGGACGTCCACAGCACAAAAGGCTCGGGTTTGGCCTTCAACCCCTTGGTGCGGCTGACGGCTTCGATCAACATGGCCTCGATTTTTGCGGGGGGTTCCTCATACCCGATGCCGACCGTCGTGTGCAGAAGAAGGCCACTGCCATCGATCTTTTTCGAGAAATTGATGACATCGGAATTCATCAGCTGCGCATTGGGGATCGAAATCAGCTCGTTCTTGATGGATTTCAGATGGGTCTCCATCAGCTTGATTTGAATGACATCGCCGATATGTTCGCCGATCTGGATACGATCCCCGATCGAGGTTGACCGCCGATAGATCACGAACAACCCGGCCAGCATGTTGCTGACCACCGAATTGGCCCCAAGCGACAGCATCGCGCCAACCAGAATCGTCAGCCCCTGGAATGCGGCTGAATCCGATCCGGGAATATAGGGCACGGCAAATACAAGCGCGATCAGGATGACGACCACGCGCGCGATGTTGAACGTCGGATTGACCCAGTGGCGTTCGAAATCGCCAATCTCGAACGACCCGGCCTCGACCGCGTCAAAGAACACCCGCATCCCCTTGATGATGTAAAGCGTCACCCAGGTGATCAGGCCCAGCATGATCAGGTTCGGCAAATAGCTGAGTATACCCTTGAAAATCTGCAACACCGGCTGCGTCAGGTATGTCAGCAAAAGCTGCGCGAAATAACGGGTTTCGGCAAAAGCCAGCAGCACGAAGGACAGGTAATAGTAGATGCCCAGAAAAAAGATGACCAACAGCACGAAGTTCAGGCCATATCGGATGAGGGCCGCAATCGCCTCGGCCTGAACACTTTTTGCGGTCGCGTTTTCGACATCCTTCAAATAACGTTTGACGACCAAAAGCGTCCTGCGCCGGATCCGGCGGTGCAGCCATAGGATGACCACGACGAATACTACAAAGGCCAGGGTCCAGCCCCCGGCCTCGATCGCGCTGGACACCCGCGCTTCCTCGGTTCGGTTGGCCCGGTAGGCGATGATCGATTCGCGAATTGCGTCACCTTGCATCGCGCTGAGCACCGCGATGCCCGTCTGTTCAAGCTCTGCGTCGGCCTCGGTCACCACGGAGATGCGTTTGCCATCCGCCAAAATCTCGGTCCCCAATTCCGAGTCGCGGAAGGTGATTGTCACATCTGCGTCCTGTGACGATGTCGCGATATCAACAATGGCGGTTTGAATACGCTTGGCCCGTTCGGGGCCGGGCAGGGCGCTGGAGCCGCGCACGACAAACAGGGTTTCCCCGTCCACGATGACCGGGGCCTCGAAAACGTCAGGCGCCAGGGCTTCGGTCTCGGACTGTTCGCCGGACAGGTCCTGTGCCCCCGCGGCCAGCGCGCAGGCCATGAACAGGGCGGCCGCCAGGGCCAAAACCTGTAACGACTGCAAGGATTTGAGAAGCCAGGTCATGCGTCCTCCTTTGCGCCGACTATAGCCTAGTCAGCCGATGTGCATAGGGCCTAAGCGGCACTGTATCGGCCAACTGAATTGGTCGCGATAACATCGGTCGGACAAGGGCTGTTGGCTCTGCTTGCAAACGGTCAGTCCAAAGCATAGGTTCCCGGCAATTCTGCGGTGCACCTCCGCAAGACCAAAACAAAGGAATATCCCATGGAAGGTGGCGCAATCGCCCAGTTTCTCCCGCTCATCCTGATTTTCGCGATCATGTACTTCCTGCTGATCCGTCCGCAGCAGAAAAAGATGAAGGAACATCAGGCCATGGTCGAGGCCGTGCGCCGGGGCGATCAGATCGTGACCCAGGGCGGCATGATCGGCAAAGTGTCCAAGGTCAAGGAAGGCGACAGCGAGGTCGAAGTCGAGATCGCCGAAGGTGTGAAGGTTCGCGTGGTTAAATCGACCATCGCACAGGTTCTGAACAAAACCGAACCCGCGAAGTAATTTCGCCGTATAACCTTCGGAAAAGGCAGGGTAATGCTGCAAATTGATACCTGGAAGCGGGTTCTGATCTGGTCGGTCTGCGTGATCGGCCTGCTGATGGCCCTGCCGAATGTGTTTTACACGCGCGTCGAACAATCCAACGACGCCAAGGCCGCGATCGAACTGGGCAATGACACGCCCGAGATGCAGGCACAGGCCGGTGAATGGCCGACCTGGCTGCCGTCCTCGCTGGTCAATCTCGGCCTTGATCTGCGAGGCGGGGCGCATCTGCTGGCCGAGGTTCAGGTCGGTGATGTCTACGAATCCCGGATGGAGGCAATGTGGGCCGAGATCCGCGATGCCTTGCGCGATGAACGCGCGACGGTGGGCACGATCCGCAAACAGGATTCGGCCCCCGACGAGATTCGCATTCGTATCAGCCAGCCCGAGGGCATGCCCCGCGCGCTGGAGGTTGTGCGCGGCCTGGCCCGCCAGGTGCAAACCCTGACGGGTGTCGGCGCCACCGATATCGAGGCGCGCGCAGACGGGGACACGATCGTCGTGCAACTGTCCGAGGCCGAGAAACTGGCCTCTGACGACCGTACCGTGCGCCAATCGCTTGAGATCGTGCGGCGCCGGATCGACGAGGTCGGCACCCGCGAACCCACGATTCAGCGCCAGGGGGCAGACCGCATCCTGATCCAGGTGCCGGGTATCGGCAGCGCCGGCGAGTTGAAGGACATCATCGGCACAACTGCCCAGCTGACCTTTAACCCGGTCGTCTCGCGGGGCACCGATCCGGATGCAGTACCGGGTATCGGTGAAAAGCTCGTGCCGTCGATTGATGAAAACGGCGTGTTCTACACGATAGAATCCGCCCCGGTCGTAACCGGCGAAGAACTTGTCGATGCGCAACCTTCGTTTGACCAGAACGGCCGACCGGCCGTAAGTTTCCGGTTCAACACCTCGGGTGCCCGGAAATTTGGCGATTACACGCGCGACAATATCGGCGCCCCTTTCGCAATTGTTCTGGATGACGAGGTGATCTCGGCCCCGGTGATCCAAAGCCACATCCCGGGCGGGTCCGGCATCATCACTGGCAATTTCACCGTCGAAGACAGCACCAACCTTGCGGTTCTGTTGCGCGCCGGGGCGCTGCCTGCGGGGCTGGAGTTTCTCGAAGAACGCACCATCGGTCCCGAACTGGGACAAGACAGCATCGACGCGGGCAAGGTGGCCACCATCGTTGCTTTTGTCGCGGTGCTGGGGTTCATGGCGCTCAGCTATGGTCTCTTTGGGATCTTTGCCAATATCGCACTGCTGATCAATGTCGGGCTGATATTCGGGCTGCTGTCCCTGATTGGGGCCACGCTGACCCTGCCGGGTATCGCCGGGATCGTCCTGACGGTTGGCATGGCGGTGGATGCCAACGTGCTGATTTTCGAACGCATTCGCGAAGAGCTCAAATCCGCCAAGGGTCCGGCGCGGGCAATCGAACTGGGCTATGAGCGGGCGTTTTCGGCAATTCTGGACGCGAACGTGACCACATTTATCACTGCCGTGATCCTGTTTGCCATGGGCAGCGGACCGGTGCGCGGCTTTGCCATCACTTTGGGCCTGGGCATCCTGACCTCGGTCTTCACGGCGATTTTCGTGACGCGTCTGATGATCGTCATGTGGTTCGAACGCCGCCGACCGAAAACGATCGAGGTTTGACATGAGACTGAAACTCGTACCCCAAAGCACCTCGTTCGATTTCTTCAGCCGCTGGAAAGTCTGGCTGGGCATCTCGGCGCTGATGATGATCGTCGCGTTCACCTCGTTCATGCTGCAAGGTCTGAACTTCGGCATCGACTTCCGGGGCGGAACCACGATCCGAACCCAAAGCGAACAGCAGATCGATGTCGGTGTCTATCGCGACGCGATTGCGCCGCTGGACCTGGGCGATGTGACGATCACCGAAATCTTCGATCCGACCTTCGGGCCGGATGAAAACGTCGCCATGATCCGCATCCAGGCCCAGGCCGATACCGAGGCGGTCTCGGCCGACACGATCGCCGCGGTCGAAGGGGCCCTGCAAGGCGCTGTCGCGGACATCCAGTTCGTATCGGTCGAATCCGTCGGGCCGAAAGTCTCGGGCGAGTTGATCCAGACCGCCGTGATCGCGGTAGCCTTGGCCATCGGCGCGGTCCTTGTCTATATCTGGCTGCGATTCGAATGGCAGTTCGCATTGGGGGCCGTTGCGGCGCTGGTGCATGACGTGATCCTGACCATCGGGATTTTCTCGGAACTGCAGATCCGTTTTGACCTGGCCATCATCGCGGCCTTGCTGACCATCGTAGGCTACTCGCTGAACGACACCGTTGTCGTGTTCGACCGCGTGCGGGAAAACCTGCGGAAATACAAGAAAAAGGACCTGAAAGAGGTTCTGAACGTCTCGATCAACGAGACGCTCAGCCGGACGGTCATGACATCCGTCACAACCCTGCTGGCGTTGGTTTCGCTTTACGTTCTGGGCGGAGACGTGATCCGGGGGTTTGTCTTTGCGATGATCTGGGGCGTGATCGTGGGGACCTAT
>JAUHXK010000008.1 GCA_030427405.1 Alphaproteobacteria bacterium
TGTCCGAACGGGTGCGATACACATCTTGGTTCGAAATGCGGTTCTTTGATTAATTGAACGAGGTCACGCGAATGCCCAGCGAATACAAGATCGGCATGCTCTGGGTTGATGGCCCGCTCAGTTTTCTTGAGCAATTGTGCATGGTTTCGTTTCTCGACGCACAGCAGGACGTCCGCCTGTACGTCTATGGCGACGTCACGAATATTCCCGACGGGGTCGAAGTTCAGGATGCCCGCGATATCCTGCCGGACGAAGATTTCGTGATTCACACGCGCACCGGCAGCCCTGCGCCGCATTCCGACAAGTTCCGATACCGCATGTTGGCCCAGCAACCGGATTTGATCTGGGCGGATACGGATGCTTATTGTCTGAAACCGTTTCAACCGGTTGACGGCCATTTCTATGGGTGGATTACAGGGACAGAGATCGCCAACGGCGTCATGAAGCTGCCGCCTGACAGCCAGACGCTCAAAGACCTGATCGAGTATACCGAAGACCCCTATGCCATTCCGCCCTGGCTGCCCGAAAGGCACCAGAACGAACTGATCGAGGCCAGAAACGCGGGAAACGCCAAACATGTGGGCGAGATGCCCTGGGGGGTCTGGGGGCCCAGCGCCCTGACCTGGCTGCTGGAACGTAACGGCGAAGCGCATCATGCCATGCAGCCGCACGTTCTGTACCCAATTCCCTACAAGAACCGGCGGGCCATGGCGCGGCCTGGTGCCAATGCGCAGAAGTTCATTCAACCCGATACGGTTTCCATCCACTTTTACGGGCGTCGGATGCGGCCATTCCTGCAGCAGCGTTTCGACGGAATCGCGCCCGCTGACTGCATGATCGGGCAATTGGCCGAAAAGCACGGCATCGACCCCGCCGCGGCACCGGTCTGAGGCAGAGCCAGCCTTAGCGGATGCCTTGGGGATGATGCCCGGGACCTGTATGTTGCGGGCTCAGTCCAGGGGGATATCCTGCCGCAGCTTTCCGGTCGTCTTGTCAAAGATCAGAATGCGGTTGTCGTCGGTGACGACTGCGTACCAGTTGGCGCCGATGGTCAGCGCCTGCGCACGCGCTTCGTCGGGCAGCTCGATCTGATCGGGCAGGGTGGGGGTGCGATCCGAAAGGCGGATGACAATCAGGGCGAATGTCAATAAAACCCCGCCAATCATCACCGCGGTCAACAGCATGACCATGCGCCGAAGCAACCTGAGTTGCGGCGTCTCTTGCGGTTCCTGGGGTTCGGAAGGGACAGTCATGGGCACCCGCCAGATAGAGTTTCGCATTGCGGCTTCTCCGCCGCCCCGCCTTGATAAGGCCCTTTCGCGGGATGTACCAGCCAGCGAAAACCTGTCGCGCACGCGCCTAGCAAGGTTGATCGACGAGGGCGCCGTACAGGTCGACGGAACCGAGGCGCGGGACGCCAAGGCCAAGGTCGCCGAGGGCGCGGCAGTGACCATTACTGTGTCCGAGGCCGAAGACAGCCATATCGGCCCCGAGGACATCCCGCTTGAGGTTGTGTTCGAGGATGCCGACCTGATCGTCATCAACAAACCGGCCGGCATGGTCGTGCATCCGGCACCGGGGTCACCGAACGGTACTTTGGTGAATGCGTTGCTGCATCACTGCGGCGCTGATCTGTCCGGCGTGGGCGGGGTCAAGCGGCCGGGCATCGTGCACCGCATCGACAAGGAAACCAGTGGTCTTTTGGTGGTGGCCAAGTCTGACGCAGCTCATCACGGGTTGGCCGCTCAGTTCGAGGCGCACACGGTCGAGCGTTATTACCGCGCGATTTGCTATGGTGTGCCGGATGCGAACGATCCCCGTCTTCGAGGGGTAAAGGGCGTCAGTTTTGAGCCCGGAAATATCATGCGGCTGACCACGCAATTGGCGCGTCACAAGACCGACAGGCAGAAACAGGCAGTCGTTTTTCACGGCGGTCGCCATGCCGTCACCCGCGCGCGTGTCGTACAGGCGTTCGGGTCACCGGGGGTGCTGGCCCTTGTCGAATGCTGGTTGGAAACCGGTCGCACGCACCAGATCAGGGTCCACATGGCCCATGCCGGACACGGACTGGTCGGAGACCCCGTCTATGGCGGCCGCCGCAAACTGGCAGCCCGCGCATTTACCCCTGAAACCGCGCAAAAGGTACAGGAATTCAACCGGCAGGCCCTGCATGCGGCGGTCCTGGGGTTCGAGCATCCTGTCAATGGCAAGATGATGCGGTTCGAGGCCGCTTTGCCCGAAGACATGGCCGGGCTGGTCCACGCCTTGGGCGGAGATGTGTAATTTTGCACAAAGGTCTGTGAGAATCGGTTTCTTATCTTTTCTTTAGGGAACGTTAATTTCAGATTGATAAGAACATCCCTTGAAGGATCAGGGTTGCGTGCCCATATCGATGTTAAGGGCTTAAACATTCGTCCGAGGGACATGAAATATGGCAAATTATTCAAATCTTCCCGCGCCGACACCGGAAGGTGGGCTGAACCGGTACATGCAGGAAATCCGTAAATTTCCGCTGTTGGAACCGGAAGAAGAATACATGCTGGCCAAGCGTTGGGTCGAAAAGCAGGACACCGAGGCCGCGCACAAGATGGTGACCTCGCACCTGCGGCTGGCTGCAAAGATCGCGATGGGATATCGCGGGTATGGCCTGCCCCAGGCCGAGGTGATTTCCGAGGCCAATGTGGGCCTGATGCAGGCCGTCAAACGCTTTGACCCGGAAAAGGGTTTCCGGCTGGCGACCTATGCGATGTGGTGGATCCGGGCCTCGATCCAGGAATATATCCTGCGATCCTGGTCGCTGGTGAAACTGGGTACAACTTCGGCGCAGAAGAAACTGTTCTTTAACCTGCGCAAGGCCAAGGCCCGTATCGGCGCCCTTGAAGAAGGTGATTTGCGACCTGAAAACGTTGCTCAGATCGCGAACGACCTGGGCGTGACCGAAGAGGAAGTGATCAGCATGAACCGCCGCATGTCCGGCGGGGACGCCTCGCTGAACGCGACGGTCGGGTCCGAAGGCGAAGGCACGATGCAATGGCAGGACTGGCTGGAAGACGAAGATGCAGACCAGGCCGGTGATTACGAGGCGCGGGACGAACTGGATGCCCGCCGCGAACTGCTGTCGGCTGCGCTGGACGTGCTGAATGACCGGGAAAAGGATATTCTGACCCAGCGCCGTCTGATGGATCAGGCCGTAACGCTGGAAGAGTTGAGCACGCAGTACAATGTGAGCCGCGAACGTATCCGGCAGATCGAGGTGCGCGCGTTCGAAAAGCTGCAAAAGAAGATGCGTGAACTTGCCCGCGAAAAGGGAATGCTGGGCGCGGGCTGACGCCTGTTGCCTTTCTGACCCAAAAACAAACCCGGCCCGGGACAGCCCGGCCGGGTTTATTTGTGCCCGTCAGGAATGTTTTCTTGAGCGGCCATAAAAGCCCATTACACTCGCCCAGAGTGAAAGATGATGGCAGTACAGGCAAGGAGACACCATGACAGGGCCGATTCAATGGGGCGTTTTGGGTGCGGCAAATTTCGCGCGCCAGTTCATGGCCCCGGCAATCCATGCAGCCGATGGTGCGCGGCTGGCGGGTCTGGCCACATCAGACGCCTCCAAGGCGCAGCCCTTTCAAAGCTTCTGCCCGGACCTGAAGGTTTATGACAGTTACGATGCCTTGCTGGCAGACCCGCTGATTGACGCGGTATACATACCATTGCCAAATCACCTGCATGTCGAATGGAGCCTGAAGGCCATGGACGCGGGCAAGCATGTTTTGTGCGAAAAGCCCATGACCATGCAGGCGCAAGAGTTCGACGACCTGATCGCCAAACGCGATCAGACCGGGGTGCTGGCGGCCGAGGCCTATATGATCGTGCATCATCCCCAGTGGCAGCATGTGCGCAGGCTGATCGCCGATGGGGCGATTGGCAAGCTGGTTCATGTCGCTGGAGCATTCAGCTTTGACAACCGGGCGGATACCGGGAATATCCGCAACCGGGCCGAAACCGGCGGCGGCGGGCTGCGTGATATCGGCGTCTATGTTATCGGCAGCGCACGTTATGCAACCGGCAGCGAGCCTGTCTCGGTCAACTCGGCCATTCGGTGGCAGGACGATATCGACGTTTTCACCGAAATTCGTGCGCAGTTTCCCGGGTTCACCTATTCAAGCTATGTGTCGATCCGCATGCATCCCCATCAAGAGATGGTGTTTCACGGCGAGGGGGGGCTGATCCGTTTGACCGCCCCCTTCAACGCTCGCGTTTTTGGCGAAGCGCGTGTCGAATTGCACCGCCCCGGGCTTGAGATGCAGGTCACCCGCTTTCCGGCTGATGATCAATACAAGCTGCAGGTCGAAGCGTTTTGCCGGTCGGTCCGCGACGGGGTCGAATACCCTTGCCCGCTGGAATTTTCGCGTGGAACGCAGGATATGATCGACCGCGTGTTTTCCGGCGCAACGCCCCTTTGACTTGCCACGTTTCGAGGATGTCACGTAAAGTGTCCGGCACCTGTTCAGGAGGTTTCACATGGCTGGCGGCTGGTCCCGCGACGGCGCGGTAAGCGAACAGATCGAGGCGTCGATTTCCGACGAACTGGCGCGGATGCAGGCGCAAAAACGCCCTGTGGGTGAAAGCCTGACCCATTGTGCCGAGTGTGAAGACCCCATCCCCGAAAAGCGGCGTGTCGCAATGCCGGGTGTGAAACTGTGCCTGGATTGCCAACAAGAGCGCGACAGCGCGTTCAAGGCCCGTGGCGGCATCAACCGGCGCGGGTCAAAGGACAGCCAACTAAAGTGATCGTGGTAATGCCCGACTTGAGTCCAAACTATCGGTTGCTGCACTATGCACAAATGTCCGCAATTCGGATCTTGGCCGCGTCCCGTTGCTGTCGACGGCTTCTACCATTCACTTGACCGTGGCAATTCCAGCACACCCGCTTCCCGCCTTTCGTTAGCTCTTGTTCCCGCTCAAGCAGAAGACTATCTGCACTTCAGCACGAGGCGGTTTGCCTCATGCAATGGAGATTTTATGCTAGAGCCCCGGGCCAACGCCCGTTCCTGATAACCTAAGTTTAGGGAACACCAGACACGATAAGGACGCTCAAGCGCGATGCTGAGCGATCCCGTTTCTGTACTCTCATAAAATCGAGACAATCCATTGAATATCTCAAAGCACGAACAGCGTGTTTTGCATGAGCTCGCTCTTGGTGGGTCAATCCATCACGAGCGCCGCGCAAACGGCAAGATACGCGACATCACATGTTACACGCGCAACGGCCATGTCCTGGCTGACTGCACACTAGACGTGTTTCAGCGTCTTCGAAAACGACGCTTTATCCGTTCGCAAAACGGAAATCCCTATCGCGCATCGCGGCTAGGGATCAAATCCGTTCGCGCGCAACTCAACCAAAGATAAGAAAGCACAAGACAATGACAGACACTAACCATTCTATCCGCCCCTATCACGCCGATGATGTCGAGCCCGTAATTTCCGTCTGGCAGAAGGCAAACGCGCTTGCGCATCCGTTTCTGACGCCGGAATTTGTGGCCGAAGTGCATCAGGCGATGCGAGACAGGTACCTTCCCAACGCAGAGACATACGTGTTGGAAGAAGATGACACGGTAGTCGGTTTCATCGCACTGCTTGGAAATGAAATCGGTGGCCTCTTTCTAGACCCGTCTTTGCATGGGAAAGGATATGGTAGGGCGCTTGTGGATCACGCATTTGCACTCAAAGGACCGCTGAAGGTTGAAGTCTTTCGAGACAACGTTGTCGGGCGTCCGTTTTACGAACGCTACGGCTTCGAGTTTGTGGAAGATGAACTTCACGAGCCTTCCGGACAAATAAACCGGAAGATGGCAATGCCAGGGTCTTAGTAAACCCAGAGGCCGCCCCGCCCCAAAAGGGGCGGTCTTCCCACCCAACTCCGAGAAGTTGCAGACATTGGCTCGACCAAAACCAATGTCGGCTTCGTCCCGCAAAACGGCCAAGCGCGCCCCTGAGATATGGCGTTACCCCTCCATCGCTTCCAACTCGTCAATAAAGCCCGAGATCATCGATAGACCCTTGTCCCAGAAGGCGGGGTCGCTGGCATCAAGGCCGAAGGGGGCAAGCAATTCCTTGTGATGTTTGGAACCACCGGCGCGCAGCATTTCGAAATACTTGTCCTCGAACCCTTCGGCGCCGCTTGCGTAGACCGAGTAAAGCGCATTCACCAACCCGTCGCCAAATGCGTAGGCATAGACATAGAAAGGTGAATGGACAAAATGCGGGATATAGGCCCAGAAGGTCTCGTACCCGTCCATGAATTCAAATGCCGGGCCAAGGCTTTCGGCCTGAACGCTCATCCACAGGGCGTTGATGCCATCCGGCGTCAATTCGCCCTCGCGGCGTGCGGCGTGCAGCTTGCATTCGAAATCATAAAAGGCGATCTGGCGGACGACCGTGTTGATCATGTCCTCGACCTTGCCAGCCAGCAGCACCTTGCGCTGTTCCGGGGTTTCCGCCTTGTCCAGCATCTTGCGGAAGGTCAGCATCTCGCCAAACACGCTGGCGGTCTCGGCCAGCGTCAGCGGGGTCGACGACAGCATCTCGCCTTGATCGGCGGCCAGAACCTGATGGACACCGTGGCCAAGCTCATGCGCCAAAGTCATCACGTCACGCGGTTTGCCCAAGTAGTTGAGCATTACATAAGGGTGCACGTCGGTGACGGTCGGATGTGCAAAAGCACCCGGCGCCTTGCCGGGTTTCACAGCCGCATCGATCCAGCCTTTCGTGAAGAACGGCTTGGCAATCTCGCCCATACGGGGATCGAAGGCGTTATAGGCGTCCATCACGGTCTTTTCGGCCTCATCCCAGCCTACGATACGCGTGTCTTCCATCGGCAGCGGCGCGTTGCGGTCCCAGACCTGCATCACGTCCAGGCCCAGCCATTTGCGTTTCAGCTCATAGTAACGGTGGCTTAGCTTGGGGTAGGCGGCAACGACCGCCTCACGCAGGGCCTCGACCACTTCGGGTTCCACGTCGTTCGACAAGTGACGCCCGGTTTGGGCGGTTGGCATGTTGCGCCAGCGGTCGACGATTTCCTTTTCCTTGGCCTGTGTGTTGTGGACGCGGGCGAAGGTTTTGATGTTGTCCTGAAACACGGCGGCCAGTTCGCGCGCCGCAGCCTCGCGCTTGGCGCGGTCCTGCTCGGTCAACAGGTTCAACGTGCCTTCGATATTCAACTCTTCGCCATCAACGGTAAAGGTAAGCCCGGCGATGGTTTCGTCGAACAGCCTTTCCCACGCGTCACCGACAACGCCAAGGTCGTGCAGGAATTTCTCTAGCTCGTCAGACAGTTGATAGGGTTTCATCGCACGAATGCGGCGGAAAACCGGTTCATATCGGGCCAGGTCGGAATTGGCCGCGAAATGCGCTTTTAGGGCGTCATCTTCGATCCGGTTGATTTCGAGCGTGAAAAAGACCAGCGGCGTGGTGAAAACGGTGATCTTCTCCTGCATGTCCGACAGGAACTTGGCGCGATCCGCATCGGTGGTCAGCTGATAATACCGCAACCCGGCAAAGGACATGACCCGGCCAGCCACCGCGTTGATCTTTTCGTTGCGCTGCACACAGGTCAACAGGGCATCGGCGTCCAAACCGGCCAGTTTGCCCTGGTAATCGGTTGCAAAGGCCGCGCATTCGGTTTCCAGCCACCCCAGGTCGCGGTCCAGTTCGGGCGCGTCCTGAGACGTATAAAGGTCGCTGAGATCCCATTCCGGCAGGTTGCCAAGATTGTCGGCGCCGCCGACTGCGTTTGCGTCACGAACGGGAAAGGGAAGGTCGCGCATGGATCACCTATTGAAATCTGCTTTGGCAGATATCTAGGCGCGCGGCGCCTGGATCACAAGCAGGCACCACCCCGGTTCTGGGTCATTGCGTCAGGGCCGGTTCCGGCGCGGTGTTGGGACTGGCTGCCAGGAAATGTGCGGCAAGCTGGTCGATAACCGGGCCACGGACGTCCGGAGCTTCCATCAACACCTCGTGCTCGCCGTCGGGTATCTCGACCAGGGTGCCATTGGGCCAGTTTGCCATGCGGGCGCGAATAGCCTTGCGATCAACGATCTGCTCGTGACTGCCTAAAAATGTCAGGCAGGGCGTGTCGGGCGCGGGTTGGTCCATCAGCCAGGCACATTCTTCCAACGATTCGCGCAACCACAGGTTGGACGGCGCGCCCAGCGCAAGCTCGGGGTGGGCCTGAAGCTGGCGTCGCATCATCTCGAACATGTCCTGGTCGCGGGTCAGAACATTGCCGTCGAAAGGCTGCGACAGCACATAGCTTTCCAGCGAGGTCGTCGGAGGGGTCTTGGCGCCCAGGCCCAGCATCGTCCCCCAATACGCAGTCACGCGGCTTAGGGGTTTCATGATGGGTGTGAAGAATATACCCCACATCGGCCCGGTAAAGGCGCAGGCGGCAAAACAGTCGCGCTCGATCACGGCGCGCAATCCAATGGCACCGCCCATCGAATGCCCGATCACGAACCAGGGTTGCGGCAGGTCAAGCGCCGTCGCCACCGCCAGGACCGCTTCGACATCTTTCTGATAGTCGGGGAAATGATCGATATGGCCGATGCGCGGATCGTCCAGCAACCGGTCCGCAAGCCCTTGCCCGCGCCAGTCGACCGCCAGCATGGCAAAACCGCGCCGGGTGAATTCCTGCGCCGTGGCGTCATATTTTTCGATGTATTCCGTGCGCCCCGGAAACAGCATGACCGTTCCATGGGCGGGTCCGTCGGGCAGCCAATGCCCGACGCGTATGCGTTTGCCATCGGAACTGTGCACCCAATGGGCGACACCACCGGCAGGGCCGCCGGCCACGTCTTCAAAAAAGGGGGCCGGCGACAATTCCATCAGGCCAGCACCGATGCAAGTTTCATGGCAATTCCCATATCGCCATCCACGCTCAGCTTGCCTGCCATGAACGCACCTGTCGGGTTCAGGTCGCCGCTGAGGATCTGTTCAAAGGTATCTGCGTCCGCGCTCAGCGTTACGTCTGCGTCTTCATCGCTGACGCGTGCACCGTTTTCGTCCAGGACAATAGCGCCCAGATCGGCAATGGCAAACTTGGCCGACGCGTCGAAATCGCCCCCGGCAAGTTTTTCGTTCAGTGCGGCTGCGGCCTTTTCCAGTGTTTCGCTCATGGTTCTCCTCACTTTTGGTTATGCGCTGCGAATGGACATCCGTGGTGGCAACGCTACACTGAACATTGTTATGAGCTTTGCAATCAACAATCTCAAAGGTACCGTTGCGGCAATTGCGCTGACAGTCACGTTTTCCACCAGTTGTCTTGCGCAACAGGCCGATTCCCGTGACGAGGCTGAATTGCTGCAGCAACTGGCGTTGTCCACACCGGAACAGGCGGCGGGGCTTGACAGGCAATTGCAGGCCCTTTGGTCGCAGTCCGGCTCGGCGACGGCTGACCTGTTGCTGGAACGGGGGCGCGAGGCCTTGGATGATGGCGATGTTCTGGCCGCCCTCGACCATTTGACCGCCCTGACTGATCATGCACCCGGTTTCGCCGAAGGCTGGCATGTCCGGGCATCGGCTTTTTTCGGGATCGAAAGGTTCGGCATGGCGGCTGCTGACCTTGAACAGGCTTTGGCGCTGAACCCCAACAATTACGAGGCAATTTTCGGTCTCGGCCTGATTTTCGAGTTGATGGAAGAGCCGGGCAAAGCCTTTGATGCCTATTCCCGCGCGCTGGCTATACATCCTCATCACGAGGAAGTAACCAATGCGTTGAATCGACTAAGGCCCCAGATCGAAGGCAAGGCGCTTTAAGATACGGGGCAGGGGGCAAAGGTGAGCGGGTCATCCCGAATCGTGGCCGTTCTGGGCCCGACGAACACAGGCAAAACCCACTATGCAATCGAACGGATGCTGGGGCACCGCACGGGTGTCATCGGCCTGCCGTTACGACTTTTGGCGCGCGAGGTTTACGACAAGATCGTCGCCGCCCGGGGGCCTTCCGTGGTGGCGCTTGTCACCGGAGAAGAGCGAATCGTGCCGCCGCGCACGCAGTATTGGGTCTGCACTGTCGAGGCGATGCCCGAAGGGATGGGCGCAGATTTCGTCGCGATCGACGAAATCCAGCTATGTGCCGACCCCGAGCGTGGCCATGTATTCACCGACCGCCTTCTTAGGTCGCGGGGAACGTCGGAAACATTGTTTCTGGGGGCTGACACGATGCGCGGACCCATTGCCGCGCTGGTGCCCGAGGCCCAGTTCGTGCGGCGGGACCGGATGTCACAACTGGTTTATTCCGGTTCGAAGAAAATCAGCCGTATGCCAGCGCGCAGCGCCATTGTCGGGTTCTCGGTCGACAATGTTTACGCCATTGCCGAGCTTCTGCGCCGTCAAAAGGGCGGGGCGGCGGTGGTCATGGGGGCCCTCAGCCCGCGCACACGAAACGCTCAGGTCGAACTCTACCAGAATGGCGAGGTCGATTTTCTGGTTGCCACCGATGCCATCGGTATGGGCCTGAACCTGGATGTGAACCATGTGGCGTTCTCGTCCCTGACCAAGTTCGACGGGCGTCGGATGCGACCCCTGGCCCCGAATGAGTTGGCGCAGATCGCCGGTCGCGCCGGACGTGGCATGTCGGACGGTACCTTTGGCGTCACCGGCGAGGCCCCGCCGCTGGACGACGGGGTTGCACAGGCCATCATGGACAGCCGGTTCACGCCGATGAAAAAGCTGAACTGGCGGAATGCTGCGCTTAGTTTCGGGTCGGTTGAGGCGCTGATCGCGTCGCTCGAAGTCGCACCCGACAGTGAGCATTTGATCAAGGCGCGCCCGGCAGATGACCTGAACGCGGTGAAATCACTGGCGCAGGTGACCGAAGTTATCGCTCGTGCCAGCGACCCGCAATCGGTCCGCCTGTTGTGGGATGTCTGCCGAATCCCAGATTTCCGGGGCATCAGCCATACAGAACATGCCAGCCTGCTTGAGGTGATATTTGGCCACCTACACGAACGCGGTGCGATCCCGGACGAATTCATGGCGCGACAAATCCGCCGAATCGACCGGACGGACGGAGATATCGATACATTGTCCAAAAGGTTGGCATATATTCGCACCTGGACATATGTTGCGCAACGAAACGGTTGGGTGCGCGACGAATCGCATTGGCGTGCCGAAACGCGCATTGTAGAAGACAGGCTGTCAGATGCATTGCATGACCGTCTGACGCAAAGATTTGTGGACCGGCGCACATCTGTATTGCTGCGCCGGCTCAAACAGAAGGAGGCCCTTTTGGCCGAGGTGAACGACAAGGGTGAAGTGACCGTCGAAGGCGAATTCGTTGGTCGTTTGGAAGGGTTCCGGTTTACCCCGGACAAAAGCGCGCAAGGGACCGAGGCCAAGGCGCTCAAGTCGGCCTCTCTGCAGGCGCTCGCGCCGCAATTCCATCTGCGTGCCGACCGCTTTTACAACGCGCCCGATACCGAAATTGATTTTACCGATCAGGGTGGCCTGATGTGGGGCGAATATGCCGTCGGCAAACTGGTTGCCGGGGCTGAGCCGCTCAAGCCGATGGTCGAGGTGTTCGTGGACGAAGCCGCCGGGCCGGATGTCGAGCAGAAGGTCCAGCGCCGCCTGCAGCATTTCATCGACCGCAAGGTGGCCGCGCTGTTCGAACCACTGCTGAACCTGTCGCGTGACGAGGAATTGTCGGGGCTGGCCAAGGGCTTTGCCTTCCGCATGGTCGAGGCGCTTGGCATTCTGCCCCGTGCCGGGGTCGCCCAAGAGGTCAAGGATCTGGATCAGGATGCCCGTGGCGCCTTGCGCAAGCACGGTATCCGCTTCGGTCAGTTCACCATCTTCATGCCGCTCCTTCTCAAGCCTGCGCCGACACGTCTGCGGCTGGTATTGTGGGGGCTTTCGCGTGGTCTTCAGGAATTCCCCGAAGCGCCGCCCCCGGGTCTGGTCACGGTGCCCGTCGCCAAGGACGCGCCCGAAGGGTACGACACCATGTGCGGATATCGCGATGCGGGCGACCGTTCGATCCGTATCGATATGCTGGAACGCCTGGCCGACATGCTGCGCGCCGAAGACAGCCGGGGTGGCTTTGAAGCCAAACCTGACATGCTGTCGATCACCGGCATGACGCTTGATCAGTTCGCTGACCTGATGCAGGGGCTGGGCTACAAGGCCGAGCGCGGCGAGCGCGACAAGGTCAAACCCGCCCCGGCCGAAGCTGCCAAAGTCGATGCTGCTGACGCGGCAACCGGGGAAACCGCGGCAACTGCTGAAGAGGCGCCGGAGACCGCCGCACAGGTCGACGCGCCCGTCGCTGACGCCGCGGCTGAGGCGGCCGAAAGCGTCGAGGCCCCGATGGAAACCACTGACGGCCAAGCGGCCCCGGCCGAGCCTGCCGTTTCCGAGCCCGCTTCTGATGAGCCCGAAGTCGAAGTATTCTATACTTTCTCCTGGGGTCGCCAGCGCCAGGCCAATCGTGGCCCGCGCCGTGAACAGCGGCAAGGCCAGGCCAAGGGCAAGCCGCGCGGCAAGCCACAGGATGGACGCGGCAAACCGCACGGCAAGAAGGGCGGCAAGCCGCAAGGGGCCAAGACATTCTCGTCACGGCCACCGAAAAAGGAAAAGGCGATCGACCCGGATAACCCCTTTGCCGCCGCGCTTATGGGTTTGAAGGACGGTAGCTGACCGCCGATGGCCGAGGCCAGGCTGCGGATCGACAAATGGTTGTGGCAGGCGCGGTTCTTCAAGACCCGCAGCCTTGCCGCCAAACAAGTCAGCGGCGGGCATGTTCGGATCAACGGCACAAGGGCTCTCAAACCCGCTCAATTGGTTGGGCCGGGGGACGTTCTGACCTTTGTACAGGGGCGCGAGGTGCGGGTCGTTCGCGTGGATGCGCTGGGCGTGAGGCGCGGTCCGGCACCCGAAGCGCAAACATTGTACAGCGATCTGACCGAGAAGCGGGACGCTGCACCACGAAACCCTGCATATGAAGGAAAGGGTCGGCCGACCAAAAAGGATCGCAGGGCGCTTGGTCTTTCTCGCACCCCTGACGGTTGATCATCCCTTGAAGACGGGACGATACTGAATTAGCTAGACGCCCAAACCGTATATGGGAAATCAACCATGACCTATGTTGTCACCGAGAACTGTATCGCCTGCAAATACACCGACTGCGTCGAGGTATGCCCGGTAGATTGTTTCTATGAGGGTGAGAATACGTTGGTCATTCATCCCGACGAATGTATCGATTGTGGCGTGTGCGAACCCGAGTGCCCGGCGGATGCAATCCGTCCTGACACCGAACCGGGGATGGAGCAATGGGTCGAGTTCAATCGCAAATACTCGGAACAATGGCCCGTCATTGTGACCAAGAAAGACCCGATGCCGGGCTACGAAGAACGCGACGGCGAAGAAGGCAAAATGGAGAAGTATTTCTCTGAAGCACCGGGCGAGGGCGGCTGAGCGATTCGGCCTGGCCCAGGGTTTGGAAAACTGCCCAAAACGCATTGTAAGGCGTTGGAAAGGTTCCGGGTTTTGGTGCATTTTTTCCGTTGCGCTTTCCGGCGACGCAAAAATGTGATATACTCGCTCCCTATATGATGACCAGATTGGGGATGGACTCCGAAAGTATGATTGCTTTGGAGGTCTGAATTATTGACAACAACGCCGCCTGACGGGGCTGACATCGGCCCCGCATGTGGTGCTTTTGTCGCCTGTTCCCCGGTCCGTAATGAAGGATAGAAGTGAATGACAAAGTCGAAAAAGCTTGAGTTCCGCCCGAACGACTATGTTGTCTACCCCGCCCATGGCGTGGGGCAGATCGTGTCGATCGAAGAGCAGGAAGTCGCGGGATATTCGCTCGAGCTGTTCGTCATCTCCTTTGAAAAAGACAAGATGACCCTGCGCGTTCCGACCAACAAGGTCACCGAATCCGGGCTGCGCTCGCTCAGCTCGCCCGATGTGATCAGCCAGGCAATGAAAACGCTCAAGGGTAAGGCCAAGGTCAAACGCGCGATGTGGTCGCGCCGGGCACAGGAATACGAACAAAAGATCAACTCGGGCGATCTGATCTCGATCGCCGAAGTGGTCCGCGACCTGCACCGTACCGACGACCAGCGCGAACAAAGCTACTCGGAACGGCAGTTGTACGAAGCCGCCCTTGAACGGTTGACCCGTGAAGTGGCCGCGGTGTCGGGCGCTGATGAGCTTTCCGCCGCCAAGCAGGTCGACGAGGTTTTGACGTCGCGGGCAGCCTGATATTACCTCGCAATTATGAAATGGCCGCCCAGACGTTCGGGCGGCCTTTCTTTTTTGAACGCCTTGGTGCCAAAGGTGTTTTTGCCTAAGCTCGTTTCATTCGCGCATCAATGTGCAGGGTTCGGATGAAACAGGCGGTCAAATTTCTGTATGTCGGCAGGGGGCCGGTTTCGATCCGGTTCCGGTACGGCCTGATCCTTTTCGACGCTTTGACGATTGTGTTCTTTGTGGCCACAGCACATGTGACGCACGGCCCTGGCCTGATAGCCGCCAGTTGGGCGGTCGGGCTGTTCATCCTGCTGGATTTCTCGGCCCGGTTATGGATCGCAAAGGATCGGTGGAAGCTGCTGCGCCAGATCTATACCCTGGCGGATATCGTGGTGATCGTGTCCCTGATACTGGACCCGTTTCTGACCGGCAGCCTGGCCTTCCTGCGTATCTTACGGGCTTTGCGGTTGATACATTCCTACCACCTGTTGCGGGACCTGCGGCGCGACAGTGCCTTTTTCCGGACCCATGAGGATGCGGTGATTGCGGCGATTAACCTGCTGGTCTTTGTCTTTGCGACAGCCACCGCCGTGTTGGTCTTTTTTATTCCTGACGGCAGCGAGACACCCTATGTCGATGCGCTCTATTTCACCGTGGCGACCCTGACGACGACGGGATTTGGGGACATCACACTGGCAACACCGGCGGGCAAGTTGTTTTCCGTATTCATCATGGTGGTGGGGGTTGCCTTGTTCGTCCGGCTGGCACAGGCCATCTTCATGCCCCAGAAAGTGCGCCACAAATGCCCGAATTGCGGATTGTTCCGGCACGACCCTGACGCGGTGCATTGCAAACACTGCGGTGAAACCCTGCGGATTGAAACCGCGGGCGCGGCCTAGGTCAGGGCGGCCAGCACCAGCAGAAAGACGATCTCTGATACCTGTTGCGTGGCCCCCAGAATATCTCCTGTCTGGCCGCCGATCTTGACGCGGGCAATGCCCGCCACCGCCAATGCCGCCAGGGCCGCGAAACCCATGGGGACAATCGCACCAACGCCGATCAGAAACAGCGTCAGAGCGCCGCCAATCGCGACCCCTGCGCAAACGGCAGCAATCGGCGGTACACCGATACTGTGGCTAAGCCCTGCGTGCCGCGCATTGGGCAGGGCCCGCATCGCAATGGGCATCAGGCACCGCGAAAAGGCACAGGCTGCAATCAGCCCGGTCAGCACGTCGCCGGTCATCAGGGCCGCGATTGCGGCGATCCTGAGAAGCTGTGACAGGATCAACGCCAGCACACCATAGCTGCCGATCTGACTGTCCTTCATGATCTCCAGCCGCTTTTCGGCCGAGTGCCCGCCCCAAAGCCCGTCGCCCGTATCGGCAAGCCCGTCCTCGTGCATCGCGCCGGTTGTCGCGACCAGTGCTAAGACCACCAGCGTGGCCGCAGCCATGGGCGGCAAGTTTGCGGTCACGGCAAGCCACCCCACTGCGGCGCCAATCGCACCAACCGTCACCCCGACCAGCGGAAAGGCCCAGGTTGCCCCGGACTGGCGCGCAAAGACGGTTGCAGGCAGGCGTGGCACGGGCAGGCGCGTCAACAACACCAAAGCAAGCGGAAAGTCCCAGGCCGAAAATGGGCTATGGTCGTTTTTGTGCACTTACTGGCCTTCCGGGGACTTGTCGGTTCATCTGCTTCGGTTAAACACGCAGGACCACCGCGATGCAATGAGGCTTTGAATGCTGCCCGAACTCCTTGACCTGAACACGTTCCGAGATGCGCTGACCTCTGCCCCCGGGCCGGATCAGTCCGCACGGCAAGGGGCGACGGACCGAAATGACCAGTTGACCAAACCTCCGGGGGCGCTGGGGCGTCTTGAAGAGCTGGCGATCTGGTATGCCGGTTGGCGCGGCGAAGCCCAACCGCAGGTTCAGTCACCTCAGGTGATCGTATTCGCGGGAAATCATGGTGTAACGGCACAGGGGGTCTCGGCGTTTCCGCCCGAGGTCACGGTGCAGATGGTCATGAATTTCGAACATGGCGGCGCCGCCATCAACCAGTTGGCCCAGGCGGCAGGGGCCAAGATGGATGTTCATGCGCTGGACCTGGATCGCCCCACGGCAGATTTCACCAAGGCCCCCGCGCTGAGCGAACAGGACCTCCTGGCAGCACTACGCACCGGTTGGAATGCGGTCGATACGGGCGCGGACCTGTTGGTCGTCGGCGAGATGGGGATCGGCAATACGACACCTGCCGCCGCGATTGCCTGCGCGCTTTTTGGCGGAGCGGCATCAGACTGGACCGGGCGCGGCACCGGCGTCGATGATGACGGTCTGGTCAACAAGACCCGTGTGGTGGCCGAAGGTGTCGCCCTGCACGGGCAAACCGATGACGGGCTGGAAATCCTGCGCTGTCTGGGCGGGCGCGAGATTGCGGCAATGGCCGGAGCGATTGCCGCGGCGCGCGTTCTGCGCATTCCGGTCATTCTGGACGGTTTCATCTGTTCAGCCGCGGCCGCCTGTCTTTCCCGCATGTCCGCAACCGCGCTGGATCATACGATTGCTGGCCACCAAAGCGCCGAAAGCGCGCATGCGGCGCTGCTTGGGCAATTGGGCAAAGAACCGCTTTTGTCACTGGGCCTGCGCCTGGGCGAAGGGTCGGGCGGCGCATTGGCGATCAACATCCTCAAAAGCGCGGTGGCCTGCCATTCGGGCATGGCGACCTTTGCCGAGGCGGGCGTCACGGACGGCTGAGAGAACCGGCGACCGGGGGGGGGGGCGCCCCCGGTCAGGCGGATTTCTTTGCGTGTTCCTCGGCCAGTTCCAACAGCGCCGTTTCAAGGTCTTTCTCAAGCGCGCGCGCGCGTTCGATGTATTTCTTGTTTTCGGCCGTCGGCATCCCTGGCACCCAAAGTTCGGCAAGTTCGCGGACCGACATGCGATCATGTTGGTAGAACATCTGCTCGGCCTGCGCGGCTTCGTATTCGCTTAGTCCGATATTTTCGAGCACATACCGCCCCGCCCGCAGCGAGCTGTCGAACATCTCGCGCACAATATCATTGGCCCCGGCCTGGTACAGCTCGTAGACATGGTTCCGGTCCTGGGCGCGTGCCACGATATGCAAATCCGGGCGCTGGCGGCGTGCATAGCTGACCAGCCGCGTAACCTGTTTGCAATCATCCATCGCCGCCACCAGCACGGCCGCTTTTTCAAGCCCGGCCGCCCGCAGCAATTCCGGGCGGGTGGGGTCACCCAGAAAGCCTTTGACGCCAAATCGGCGCATCAGCTGGATCGTTTCGATGTCGTGATCCAGAACAACCGTTTTGAACCCGCTGGCCTGGACCAGCCGGTTGACGATCTGGCCAAACCGTCCGATGCCCGCGATGATAACGGGGCCTTTCTCGTCAATCGTGTCGGGCTCAATCTGTGGGCTGCTATCGCCCAGATGCCGGTTGAGCAGGTCGTAGGTGATGAAAAGCAGCGGAGTGATCAGCATAGTCAGCGCGATGATCATCAGCAATTTTTGCGAAAGTGCCGGGGGTATGACGTTCTGCTGGGTCGAAAAGGCCAACAGAACAAAGCCAAACTCACCGGCCTGAGCCAACCCCAACGTAAACAGCCAATGATCGCGACCGCGAAGTCTGAAGGCCCTGCCGACAACGAACAGGATGATGCCTTTGGCCAGTATGACCAGCAGGGCCAGGCCGATCAGGTCGAATGGATCATTGAAAAAGTAACCAACGTCGATGCCCGCACCAACGGTGATGAAGAACAGCCCCAGCAGCAGGCCCTTGAAGGGTTCCAGGTCGCTCTCCATCTCGTGCCGGAATTCTGAGCTGGCCAGCACAACACCTGCAAGAAACGCGCCCAGGGCAGGGGACAGGCCTACCAGGGTCATCAGGAACGAGATGCCGACCACGATCATCAGTGCAAGCGCGGTGTACATCTCGCGCAGATGCGTGGCGTGTATGAACCGAAACAGAGGCCGGGTCAGGTAAATTCCGGCAATGACGACAAAGGCAACGGCCCCGATGGTCACCAGGGTAACCGCCCAGCCCGGCAGCCCATCGACGAGGGACAGGCTGTGGTGGATGTCCGCCCCATGCGCCCCGCCGGTGCCCCGGTCGATCGAGCCGTCATCTTCGATATGTATGCTGGCCGGCATCGCCAATAGCGGCAGAAACGCCAGGATCGGGATGACTGCGATATCCTGTGTCAGCAGAACGGAAAACGTGGCCCGTCCGCCATTCGTCTGCATCAATCCCTTTTCCGAAAGCGTCTGCAAAACGATGGCCGTCGAGGACAGCGACAGGGTCAAGCCGACGGCCAGTGCCACGCTCCAGGGGTGGTTGGCATACATGGCGACGGTCGCAATTACGACGGTTGACAGGGCGACTTGCAGACCGCCCAGGCCCAGCAACTTGTCGCGCATGTCCCACAACGCGCGCGGTTCAAGTTCAAGCCCGATGAGAAACAACATCATGACGACGCCGAATTCCGCGACATGTTGCAGGCTTTGTGTTTCCGCGCCAACCAGGCCTAGGACCGGTCCAATCGCCAGGCCGGCTGCCAAGTAGCCCAATACCGACCCCAAACCCAAACGGGCCGACAGGGGTACGGCAATCACCGCTGCAGCCAGATAGATCGAGGCCTGGTAGAGAAATTCGTTCATTGTCGTCCCTTCAGTTCGCTCAGGTCGGCAGCGGGGCATCCCGCTTGAGCTGATCCATGACAATCTGGCTTTGCACCCGGGCAACCGCAGGATGGGGCAGTATGACCTCGTGAAGCAAGCGATTGAGGGCGGACAGGTCGTCACAATAGACGTGCAGCAAATAATCCGCCTCGCCGGTCATGGTCCACGCGCTTGTGATTTCGGGTCGTGTATCGACCATGCGCGCAAAACTGGCCGACTGTTCGGGGCCATGCGTGCCAAGGTGAACCTGAATGAAACCCTGAACCTGTAGGCCAAGCTTTAGCGGATCCAGCCGTGCAGTATAGCCGGTGATATACCCGTCCGCCTCCAGCCGCTGACGGCGGCGCCCGGCCTGGCTGGGCGACAAGTTCAGCATCTCTCCCAGCTGATGTGCGGTCAGATGGGCGTTCGATTGCAAAGCCGAAAGCAATCGCGTGTCCGTGGAATCCAGCATATGCGGGAACTTTCTGGTTTTTCGCTATTTCATGCGCAATCTGCGCGCCATGTCCAAGTTTACCCGAAAACAACGCGCAAAAACAGCGCGTAATAAAGCGTATTTTGGAATCAGCAAAGAAATTCCTGTTTCTGAGGAGACGCGCCATGGGTCCTTTCCCGCACAATGCCCCGAAATCTGCCATTACCCCGGAAAACCCGGCCGGAACCGATGGGTTCGAATTCGTTGAATTTGCCCATCCCGATCCGCAGGAATTGCGGGACCTGTTTGCAAAAATGGGTTTCGAACGGGTCGGGCACCACAAGGCCAAACCCGCGGTCGAGCTGTGGCAGCAAGGGGATGTGACCTATATTCTCAATGCCGATCCCGACAGCTTCGCGGCCAGGTTCGTGGCCGAGCATGGACCATGCGCCCCGGCAATGGGCTGGCGCGTCGTTGATGCGCAAAAGGCTTATGCGCACGCGGTCTCCAAAGGGGCCGAGCCTTATGACGCGGCTGACAAGACATTGGATGTCCCGGCGATCAAGGGGATTGGCGGGTCGCTGATCTATTTCATCGACCAGTATTACGACACATCGCCCTACAATCAGGAATTCGAGTGGTTGAAACAGTCAAAGCCGCGTGGCGACGGTTTCTTCTATCTCGATCACCTGACCCACAACGTTTACAAGGGCAACATGGACAAGTGGTTCCGTTTTTACGGAGACCTGTTCAATTTCCGTGAAATCCGGTTCTTTGATATTCAGGGCAAGTTCACCGGGCTTTTCAGCCGCGCCCTGACATCGCCCTGTGGCCGCATTCGCATCCCTATCAACGAAGACCGGGGGGAAACCGGGCAGATCGTATCCTACCTGAAGAAATACAATGGCGAAGGCATTCAGCATATCGCCGTCGGCAGCGATGATATTTACGGGTCGACCGACGCGATTGCCGAAAAGGGGTTGCAGTTCATGCCCGGCCCGAATGAGACCTATTACGACATGTCTTATGACCGCGTATCAGGCCATGAAGAGCCCAAGGACAAGCTGATGAAGCACGGCATCCTGATCGATGGCGAAGGTGTCGTCGACGGGGGCGAGACCAAGATCCTGTTGCAGATATTCTCGAAAACAGTGATCGGGCCGATCTTTTTTGAGTTCATTCAGCGCAAGGGCGATGACGGGTTCGGCGAAGGCAACTTCAAGGCGCTGTTTGAATCCATCGAGCGTGAACAGATCGAAGCCGGCGAGATTTCGGCGGCCTGATCGCACCACTGGCAACGACATTCTTGCAAGGCGCCGGGTCCACAGGGCCTGGCGCCTTGTCGCTTTGGAAGGTGTGTTCCGGTTTGGGCTGCTATCCGCGCGGCATCTTCAGCGTCACGTTGCGCCCGCGCTTTTGATACCGCAATTCGCTGTCGCCTATGGCAATCACGTTGCCGCCGTCGATGCGGTCTCCGACCTTGACCTTCTTGTAGCGCCCGCTGGGCAACCGGACCAGCGCGCGGCGGTTGGCCGGGCTGCCATAGACGCCGATCAGGTTCAGCTGCCTGAGGTTGATTGCATTGTCGATCGTGGCCTGCCGTGCAACGGACGCAGTGCTGGGAATTTTCGGCGCAACAGCTTTAGGCTGGAATGATCCGGCCTCGTCATCTTTTGGCGCAACAGCAGCGACGGAGCCCAGAGGCGCAGACCCCGCGCCCGCCTGTTTCCGGGCGGCCAGCGCGGTCACGGTGGCCGGACGCACCCTTGGGCGGGGAACACGCACCACGGCCAGTGCGGTGGGCGTTTCGTCAACCTGAGGCCGATCCTGAATCGATTTGGGGCGCAGTTTGGGGCGCAAAACGGCCAGTTCCGCGACCGAGCGCCCGCCAAGTTGCTGGCGTTCGAACCGTTCGACAATATCGCCTGGCCGGGGGCGGGGGCGGATCTCTGCCAGCCTGGGGTCCGCTTCGGCGGTCACCGGCTCGGTTTCAAACCGGACCGGCACCTCTGGCGGAACCGAGGAAGGACGGCCCAGAAACACCAAGACGCCATCTGGGTTCAGCGTCCCTTCGGCCGTTGGCGTCACCAGCCCGCGTTCATCCAGCGTGAAACGCGTGCCCGCAATGCTTGGCAACCCGGCCTGGTCTACCGGGTTATCGGTGTCAAAGCTTTGAACCGGCGGAAGCGCGACGGCATCCTGCGACAGATCGGACCGGTCGATCGAGGCCAGATAGGTGTCATCCGGCGGCTCAGGCGCGGGTTGCGCCGGTGCGGTCGGGGGCGTGGTCGCAAGCCCGGTGACCTCGTGGAAAACCTCCTGCGCCTCGGGGTCGCGCGCGACCTCTTCGACCGCTTGCGGCGCGGTTTGCAGCGCCTCAAGGATCGCGGCATCCGTAGGGGTCAGTTCAGGTTCGGGCTGCGCTTCATCAGGCTGGGGCGCCTGTGTTGCAAGGGGCTGTGCCACGTCTTCGGGCGGTTCGGATGACACGGACGGCTGACCGGTCCGGACCGTTTCATCGGCGGCGTCCTCGGCTGATGCGACCGTAACCTCTTGTGGGGCGTCGGACGACATCAGCGACCATGCGCCAAGACCAAGCGCAAGCAGGACCGTGGCCGCGATCGCTGGAATCGCCAGACGTTTTACAGGGAGATGTGACAGAGAAGCTGCCGTTGGCAGGTCACGACGCGCCGGATCGCGTGCCAGCGATTGAAATGCAACAGGCGCGTCAGAATCAGCAATGGGATGCGCGGCGGGCGGTGGTGCCGGTTTTCCGGCTCCCTCGTCGGCTTTGACCTCTTGGTCTGAAGGGGCGGCGCCGGTGTCGTCGGCCACCGCACCCGGCACTGACGCAACGGCGGCCGCCGGAGCTTGCGCTTCGGGCACTGTGTCAACGTCACTGGCGGCGATTGCGGGTTCGGACGACACGGCCTGCGGGTCCGGCTGGGATAACAGGAACGACAGCGACACGGGGGCGTCTGCATCCGTGTCGCAGGCCGTGAACTGCGCCGGTACAAAACCGTGCGCCTCGGCAAAGGTCCGGGCCTCTTCCACGGTCTCGGCGGCCACGGCGGCAACCTCGGTTTGGGCCCCGTTGGTCTTGGCGGCATAGACCAGATCGCTCAGCGCATAGGGCGTTGCTTCTTGCAGCGCGGTCAGGATTTTGTCTTGAACGTCCTCAGCCGAAAGCCCGCCGGTTTCGACGGAAAAGTAACGCACTTGCTCCGACGGAATCACCACGGTGCAGCTCAGGTCGTTTTCCAGTGCGAACCCTTGCTGCCACAGCCGTTGTAATTGATCTGTAACGTCAGATGCGTTCAGCGGTACGGTCCCAATGCAATACCATTCGTCATCCGAATGGTGATGCAGAGAAATCCCTGTATCCGAAAAGGTCAGCGCGAAGGCGGGTTTCATAATCAGGTGGAACCAGAATTGTCAGCTTTTATGCAAACGCAAAAGCGTCCGCTTTCCGAGGATAGGGCAGGAACCCGCCGAGGGAAAGGAAAAGGCATAAAACCCTCTTGTCCGGCGAAGGCTTGCCACCGCATCCTTAGGCGACCCAATCAGGAGAGATCGCTTTGAAAATATTGGTTTTTTTGTCCGCCTTGCTGTTCGCTGCGATGGCCAGCGGCGCGGATGCGGAAGAACGTCGCATCACGGTTAGTGCAACAGGCACCGCAGAGGCCGCGCCTGACATGGCCGTCATCACTGTGGGTGTCACCAACCAGGACCGGCAGGCCTCGGTTGCGATGCGGGCAACCTCGGATGCAGTGGGTAAAATACTGGCGCGGCTTGCGGATATGGGAACAGACCCGCGCGATGTTCAGACGCGTGACCTGTCTCTGTCTCCGGTCTGGTCCGGTCGCAACGCGTCGTCTGGTCCGGCCCCGCAGATCACCGGGTTTGTCGCATCGAATCGGGTGGTGCTGCGGGTTCGGAACCTGGACGAGCTTGGCCAGGTCATGGATGCCGTTATCCAGGATGGGGCAAACGACTTTGGTGGGTTGAGCTTTTCTGTGCAAGACCCTGCACCGCTTGAGGTTTCGGCCCGCGAAAACGCGGTTACCGCGGCAATGGCCAAGGCCACGCAACTGGCGCAGGCGGCCGGTGTGACCTTGGGGCCGGTCCTGACGATCAGTGACCAGGGCGGCGGTGCGCGGCCCATGCCTCAGATGCGGGAAATGAGCCTGTCAGACGCGGGGGGCGTGCCAGTGGCGGGTGGCGAAATCTCGGTCGCTGTCACCGTCTTGATGGAATTCGCCATCACCGACTAGGGCTAATTCACAGAACGGGCCATCAGCGGTTGGCGCTGTTGGCCTGTTCCGTCGAAATTCTCTGGCGCAAGCCATGCCTGAAAAGCGTCCCGAATGCGCGGCCATTCGGAATCGATAATGGAATACCAGGCCGTGTCGCGGTTGCGTCCCTTGTAATGGGTGGCCTGCCGAAAGATGCCCTCGAAAGTAAAGCCCAGCCGCTCGGCTGCACGGCGCGAGGGCGCGTTCAGCGCGTCGCATTTCCATTCATACCGACGATAGCCCAACTCATCAAAGACACGTTGCATCATCAGGAACATGGCCTCGGTCGATTGCGGCCTGCGCTGCAACAGTGGCGAAAAGTGGATATGGCCGACCTCGACCGCCCCCGCGGCAGGTTCGACCCGTAGATATGATGCCATCCCGACCGGTGTTTCATCGGCGTCGAGAACCGTGTGGAACATCGGATCGGCATCGGCACAGTTTTCGCGCGCCCAGGCGATGAAATCGCGTTCGGCCTTGAATGGGCCATAGGGCAGGTAGGTGTAGTTGTGACCGCTTGTGTCCTGAGAAAACGCCCGGAACAGTCCGGGCGCATGCCGGTTGATATCCAATGGCACGACCGCGCAAAAACGCCCTGTCATCGGCGTATAGGGCGGCGCCGGGCGTGGAAAAACGCCCGACACCGGCGCCCCTATGGGCTGCCCCAGCGCGTTCTTGATCGGCCCAGCCATCAGATCAGGCGCTGGCCTTGGCCAGGGCCTGGTCAAGATCGGCGATCAGGTCGTTCGCATCTTCGATCCCGATGGATACCCGCACGACGCCCGGACCGGCACCTGCGGCCTCTTGTTGTTCGGGGGTCAACTGACGGTGCGTCGTCGAGGCCGAATGGATGATCAGCGACCGCGCATCGCCGAGGTTTGCAACGTGGCTGAAAATCTCCAGCGCATTGACCAGCTTGACGCAGGCGTCATAGCCGCCTTTGACGGCAAATGTGAACAAAGCGCCGGCCCCGCGCGGGTATTGCGCCTTGACGCGGTCATGATAGGGCGAAGAGGCCAGTCCGGCATAGGTGACGTATTCGACGCGCTCATCCGCCTCCAGCCACTCGGCGATCTTGCGGGCGTTTTCCACGTGGCGCTCCATCCGCAGCGACAGGGTTTCGATACCCATCAGCGTGTAATGCGCGGCCTGCGGGTTCATGGTCATGCCCAAGTCGCGCAGGCCGATGGCAATGCCGTGAAAGGTAAAGGCCAGCGGGCCAAACGTTTCGTGGAACTTCAGGCCGTGATAGGCTGGTTCCGGCTGGCTGAGCGAGGGGAACTTGTCATTTGCAGACCAGTCGAACTTGCCTGAATCGACGATGCAGCCACCCGTGACGGTTCCGTTCCCGGTCAGGTATTTGGTTGTGGAATGGACCACCAGCGTCGCACCCTGTTCGATCGGGCGGCACAGGTATGGCGTGGCCGAGGTGTTGTCGACGATCAGCGGGATGCCAGCCGCGTCAGCAACATCTGCCAGCGCGCGGATATCGGTGACATATCCGCCGGGGTTGGCGACGGATTCGCAGAATACGGCGCGGGTGTTTTCGTCAATGGCGGCCTTCACGGCTTCCAGATCGTCGGTATCGACGAAGGTGGCTGACCACCCAAAACGTTTGATTGTCTGGCTGAACTGCGTGACCGTGCCGCCGTACAGGCGGGTCGATGCGACGACATTGCATCCCGGTCCCATCAGCGGGAACAGCGCCATGATCTGCGCCGCATGGCCCGACGAACAGCACACGGCCCCGACACCGCCTTCCAGCGTGGCCACACGTTCCTGAAGAACGGCCACCGTTGGATTGGTCAGGCGCGAGTAGATGTATCCCACCTCCTGCAGGTTAAACAGGGCTGCGGCATGTTCCGCGTCACGGAACACATAGGCTGTGGTCTGGTAAATAGGCGTTTGGCGCGCGCCAGTCGCCGGGTCCGGCCGGGCTCCGGCGTGGATTTGCAGCGTGTCAAAACCGTAGGTTGGGCCATCTGACATGTGAATCGTCTCCCTTTTGAAAATCCGTTGCGAAATCTCTAGGCCAAAGGTGATGGTTTCACAACGTTCCGGTCAGCGCAGCCACAGGCCCTTGGCCTTGATTGCCTTGCGGATCAACTGCTCGCGATGGGGCAGGTTGTTGCGGTCGAACATCTCTCGGATTCTGGCGCCCTTGCCCTGGAACACAAGGCGTTTCATCGGGTCATAGGTCTTGAGAACCTTTTTGAACTTGTTCGGTGCGGCAACCGTTTCCAGTACCTCGACCACATGGTCGCTTTCGCGGGCATAAAGCAGGGGAAACAGCCGGTAATGGCAGCTGACCGATCCGTCCAGCAGGCCCTCGGGAAGGGCATCGCGTCCACCGCCAAGCGAATGGATGACCAGCGGCAACGCAACCTGATCCAGCCATGGGTCCAGCGCCTGATCGGTCAGGGCGGGTAGTTCTTCGTCTCGGATCGCCTGGGCATAGGACAGAAAGCGTGCCCCGAACTGGCGGGGGCATTTGTAAAAGAAATACCCTGCGTTGAAATACAGGTAGCGCCGCCAGTAATTCAGCGGTTGCCCGGTATCCAGAGAGCTTTCGAAATCCAGAGAAAAACGGTCATAAAGGGCGCGCCAGATCGCATCCATATCCGGGCCGTACAGCGTGGGCTTGGGCCAGGTCCCCTCGGCTCGCAGCGACGCGCCGGGGCGGTCAAAATCAAAGGGCACATCCGCAAGTTCGCCCGTGATCAGCGTGTCGGTATCGAAAAAGACGAAGGGCTCTCCTTCGGGCAGGGCCATCAGCGCTTCGATCTTGTTGCCATAGGGGTAGGCTTCGCCGAACACGCGGTTTTCGAACGGAAGGATTTCGACATCCAGTTGCGACAGGGCCTTTAACACATCCGCATTGCGAATACCCGGATCCTGCCGCCATCGCGGTCCCGGTTCGGGCGTAGCCACGAACAGGCGGCCCTGAAATCCCGGCGCGCTGTGGCGCAACGAGGCGGCGAACAGAACCGCTTCGTATTGCAGTCGGTTATTCTGCCCCACGACGACAACGTTGAATTTCGGGGAACTCGCCTGCATTTTTTGCGCTTTCTGCCTTGGGCCGCTCGGATCTTTGCTTGCTTATAGCAATGGGTGGAGAGCGGTAAAACCCGCATCGCGACAGGGGCACGTGGCGGCGCGGAACCTCTGAAACTCCCTGTTTTCGTCCCGTCACTGCCCGTCAAACAGGCAAAACCTTGCAGATTTGGGCGCGATGGGTGTGAAATTCAGCTTTTTTTGCCGATCTCGAAATTTTACCAATTGATAAAAAATTTCTTTGTGGCAAGCTGAGCCCATAACAAACATATCTACAGGGAGTAGAGAGATGGCACAGGGCCAGATGGCACCCGGTATCGTATCCGGGCGGCTTTCCAGCGATGAGCTGACCTCGAATTTCGCGGACCTGCATCCGCCATTGGCACCGCACGAAGCCGCCGTTGCCGCGGATCGGTGCTATTTCTGTTACGACGCGCCCTGCGTTACGGCATGTCCGACGGATATCGATATTCCGCTGTTCATCCGGCAGATACAGGCCGGTCAGCCCCAGGCTGCGGCGCAAACGATTTTCGATCAGAATATTCTGGGCGGCATGTGCGCGCGGGTCTGCCCGACGGAAACGCTGTGTGAAGAGGCCTGCGTAAGAGAGGCCGCAGAAGGCAAGCCGGTTCAGATCGGGCGGTTGCAGCGATACGCGACAGACACGGTCATGGCCACGGGTGAACATCCTTTCGAACGGGCCGCGCCCACGGGCAAAACGGTTGCCGTGATTGGGGCAGGGCCGGCCGGGCTGGCCTGCGCGCACCGTCTGGCAATGCTGGGTCATGATGTCGTGATACATGAATCGCGGCCCAAGCCGGGCGGTCTGAACGAATACGGGATCGCCGCGTATAAATCGACCAATGACTTCGCCCAGGCCGAGGTTGACTGGCTGTTGAAAATTGGCGGTATCTCGGTGGAAACCGGGTCGGTTCTGGGGGGCACGATATCCCTTGACGGGCTGACCGCGAATTATGACGCCGTTTTCCTTTCAATCGGGTTGGCCGGTGTCAATGCGCTGCGTGCGCAGGGCACCGACAAGGACGGTGTGCGGGATGCGGTGGACTTCATCGCCGAGGTGCGGCAGGCAGAGCAACTGGCGCATCTGCCAGTCGGGCGCAATGTCGTTGTCATCGGTGGCGGGATGACGGCGGTGGATGCCGCCGTGAAATCCAGGTTGCTGGGGGCTGAGCATGTCACCATCGCCTATCGCCGCGGCCGCGACGCAATGGGCGCCAGCCGGTACGAGCAAGACCTTGCCGCCTCGCATGGGGTGCGGATTCTGACCCATGTACAGCCGGTGGCCGTACATGGCACTGGCGCGGCGGCCGAGATCGAACTGGAATACACCACCACCCAGGACGGCAAGCTTGCCGGAACCGGCGAAACGGTGCGGGTGCCCGCGGACCAGGTGCTGAAGGCCATCGGCCAGACCCTTGAAGGCGCGCCCGAGGGGCTTGCGCTGGACGGCAGCAAGATCGCCGTTACCGGGGCCGGGCGGACCACGCTGGACGGTGTCTGGGCCGGTGGTGACTGCGCCGCGGGGGGCGACGATCTGACGGTGACAGCCGTGGCCGAAGGTCGAGACGCGGCCATGGACATCCACGCAACGCTCGTTTCGTGATAGGATGGGGTATTCACCCCATTCTATGCGCTGCTGAGGTATCGTCATGTCCCAGATCGAACAAGCTGTTGCTCAACATTATACAACCGGCGCCCTGACCGAGCGCGTCCGCGCGGCGCTTGAGGCCAGCGGCATAGACCCTGATGCGGCCACCGTTGCTGACCTCAAGGCCGGGGACGAGTTTCACACCGGCGGGGTGCAGGCCACGGACAACCTGTTCGCGCAGTTGTCGCTTACCCACGCGACGCGTGTGCTGGATGTTGGCTGCGGCATCGGCGGGACATCGCGCTATATCGTTGATCGGTACGATGCGACGGTTACAGGGGTCGACCTGACGCCGGAATTTGTCGAAACGGCAAAGACGCTGAGCGAACTCGTCGGCCATTCCGGCAAGACCCGCTTTGTGGTCGGAAGCGCCCTGAACATGCCGGTCGCGGACGCGGGGTTCGACCTGGCGGTCATGTTTCATGTTGGTATGAACATCGAAGACAAGGCCGGGCTGTTTGCCGAGGTGTCGCGGGCGCTGGCAACCGGTGGCACCTTTGCCCTGTTCGACGTGATGGGCGGGGCCGTGGCAGAGCCGCTGGCGTTCCCGCTGCCGTGGTCGACCATCGCCGAGACATCCTTTGTTGACCCGCCCGAGGTCTATGTCGAGGCTGCAAATGCTGCGGGGTTGGAGTTGATCACCCGGACCAACCGCACGGATTTTGCACTCGCGTTCTTTGAACAAGCCTTTGCGCGCATGGCCGAAAGTGGTCCGCCCGCGCTGGGTATCCACCTGATGATGGGCGAGACCGCGCCCGAGAAGTTCCAGAACTATGTAACAAACCTGAAGGCCGGGCGGATATGCCCGACCGAAATGATATTCAAAAAATCCGGCTGAGCCGGGAAGGGAGAAGCCATGGCCGATCTGACGACAAACTTTCTGGGCATTTCCAGCCCCAACCCCTATTGGCTGGCCTCGGCGCCGCCCACGGACAAGGAATACAACGTTCGCCGTGCGTTCGAAGCAGGGTGGGGCGGTGTCGTCTGGAAAACGCTGGGGTCCGAGGGACCTCCGGTCGTGAATGTGAACGGGCCGCGCTATGGCGCGATCTATGGCGCGGATCGGCGGCTGCTGGGGTTGAATAATATCGAGCTGATCACGGACCGACCGCTCGAGGTTAACCTCGAAGAAATGGCACGGGTCAAGGCCGACTATCCCGACCGCGCGCTAATCGCCTCGATCATGGTCCCGTGCGAGGAAGCGGCGTGGAAAGCGATCCTCCCGCGGGTGGCCGAAACAGGAGCCGACGGGATCGAGCTCAATTTCGGCTGCCCGCATGGGATGAGCGAACGCGGGATGGGGGCTGCCGTAGGGCAGGTGCCGGAATATATCGAAATGGTCACGCGGTGGTGCAAGACCTATTATGATCGCCCGGTCATCGTGAAGCTGACGCCCAATATCACCGATATTCGCAAACCGGCCGAGGCGGCAAGGAACGGCGGCGCGGATGCGGTATCGCTGATCAATACGATCAACTCGATCACCAGCGTCAACCTGGACACGTTCAGCCCCGAACCCTCGATCGATGGCAAAGGCAGCCATGGCGGCTATTGCGGTCCTGCGGTCAAGCCGATTGCCTTGTCGATGGTCTCGGAAATCGCGCGGGCCGAGGCCACGCATGGCCTGCCGATTTCCGGTATCGGCGGCGTGACCACCTGGCGAGACGCGGCCGAGTTCATCTCGCTTGGGTGCGGAACGGTGCAGGTTTGCACCGCCGCGATGACCTATGGTTTCAAGATCATCGACGAATTGACCGCAGGCCTGTCGGAATGGATGGATGAAAAAGGGTATTCCAGCATAGATCAGGTGATCGGCCGGGCCGTACCCAACGTCACCGACTGGCAATACCTGAACCTGAACTATGTGGCCAAGGCCAAGATCGACCAGGATCAGTGCATCAAATGCGGTCGTTGCTATGCCGCGTGCGAAGATACCAGTCACCAGGCGATCTCAATGTCGGATGACCGGGTTTTCGAGGTCAAGGATGACGAATGCGTGGCCTGTAACCTGTGCGTCGATGTCTGCCCGGTCGAGGGCTGTATCTCGATGGAGCCGATGGCCGCCGGAACCGTAGACCCCCGTACCGGCAAAGAGGTTGATCCAGCCTATGCCAATTGGACGACGCACCCAAACAACCCCATGACCAAAGCCGCCGAGTGACCTGAGGGTCAAGATAGTGGAAAGGGGCCGTTTTGCGGCCCCTTTTTCATGGCGTCAGAAGTTTGCGGTACAGCGTGTCCAGAAAGGGCGCGGCGCCTTCGAACGGGTCTTCGTCGCCCAGGATGGCCCGGACCTGAATGTCGAAATCCGCGTAGTGCTGCGTCAGCGCCCAGACTGAGAAAATCAGGTGGTAAGGGTGCAGGCGAGCGATCTTTCCCTGATCCATCCAGCCGGTAAGAACCGCCGTCTTTTCGTCCACCAAAGCCTTGAGGTCATTGGACAGCGCGTCATGAATACGCGGCGCACCCTGTACCAGCTCATTTGCAAACAGGCGGCTTTCGCGCGGCAATTCGCGGCTCATCTGCAGTTTGCGCCCGATATAGGACAGCATCTCTTCCATCGGGTCGCCATCGGCATCCAGGTCATGCAGCGGTGCCAGCCAGACATCCAGCAGCCCCGACAGCAACGCAGTGTGAATCGCGTTCTTTGACGGGAAATAATACAGAAGGTTGGGCTTGCTCAGGCCCGCTTCGGCGGCAATCTGGTCCACCGTTGCCCCGCGAAACCCATGTGCGGAAAAAACATTCAGCGCGGCGTCGAGAATCGCTGCGCGGTTTTTCTTTTGGATACGGGTGGGGGCGCGGTCTTTGGGCATTCGTGAATGTCTCATTTTCAGCCAGCTCGGCACCGATTATGCCGAAAAATCGGGCGACACCATGCAATTTCTTGACTGATGCCAGACCCGTGATAGCGTGAGTTTGACCATATGGTCAAATCAAGACACCAATAGCGAGCCAAATCGCAAGCAACAGGGGAAAGACATGGCAGCTCCGGCGCAGAATCTCAGGATCAATGGCGACAGGCTGTGGGACAGCCTGATGGAGATGGCCAAGATCGGCCCCGGTGTCGCGGGCGGCAACAACCGGCAGACCCTGACCGACGCCGATGCTGAAGGGCGCGCCCTGTTCCAAAAATGGTGCGAGGATGCGGGCTGTACCATGGGTGTTGACCAGATGGGCAACATGTTCGCCCGCCGCGACGGGACAGACCCCGAAGCGTTGCCGGTCTATGTGGGGTCGCACCTGGATACGCAGCCGACCGGCGGCAAGTATGACGGTGTTCTGGGGGTTCTGGGCGGGTTGGAACTGATCCGCACGCTGAACGATCTGGGCATCAGGACCAGGCACCCCATCGTTGCCACCAACTGGACCAATGAAGAGGGCACGCGTTATGCGCCGGCCATGTTGGCCTCGGGGGTGTTTGCAGGGGTTCACACGCAAGACTGGGCCTATGACCGCGAAGACGCCGACGGCAAGAGTTTCGGCGAGGAACTGGCCCGCATCGGCTGGCGCGGCGATGAAGAGGTGGGCGCGCGCAAGATGCACGCGTTCTTTGAACTGCATATCGAGCAGGGGCCGATCCTGGAGGCCGAAGAGAAGGATATTGGCGTTGTCACCCATGGCCAGGGATTGAGTTGGACGCAGATCACGGTGACAGGCAAGGATGCCCATACAGGGTCCACGCCGATGCCGATGCGCAAGAATGCCGGGCTGGCCATGGCGCGCATCCTGGAAAAGGTTGACGAGATCGCCTGGTCCCATGCGCCGCATGCCGTCGGTGCTGCAGGGCATATCGATGTTTACCCGAATTCGCGCAATGTTATCCCGGGCAAGGTGGTCTTTACGGTCGATTTCCGGTCGCCCGAACTGGATGTGATTACGGATATGGAGAACCGCCTGCGCGTGGCTGCCGAAGACATCGTCGATGAAATGGGCTTGCAGATCGCATTTGAAAAAGTAGGCGGTTTCGACCCTGTGAAGTTCGATGAGGGCTGCGTTTCGGCGGTTCGAAACGCAGCGGAACGGCTGGGGTATTCGCATACGGATATCATCTCGGGCGCGGGGCATGACGCGTGCTGGATCAACCGCGTGGCACCGACCGCAATGATCATGTGCCCCTGTGTGGACGGGCTGAGCCACAACGAGGCGGAAGAGATCAGCAAGGAGTGGGCCGCGGCGGGGGCCGATGTCCTGTTGCACGCGGTCGTCGAGACAGCCGGGATCGTGGAATAGGGGGCGCTGCCCCCGTCGCCCGTTTCGGGCGACTCCCCCGGGATATTTCTGGCCAGATGAAGCAGGCGGCGCAGGCCGCATGAGGGAGTTGAAAATGAGTACTGTGATCAAGAACGGGACCATTGTGACCGCGGATCTGACCTATCGCGCGGATGTGAAGGTCGAAGGCGGCGTGATTGTCGAAATCGGCCCTGACCTGACGGCGGACAAGGTGCTGGACGCGTCCGGATGCTATGTGATGCCGGGCGGTATCGACCCGCACACCCACCTGGAAATGCCGTTCATGGGCACGTATTCCAGTGATGATTTTGAAAGCGGGACGCGGGCCGGTCTGGCGGGCGGGACGACGATGGTGGTCGATTTCGCGTTGCCGAACCCCGGCGAAAGCCTGTTGGACGCGTTGAAGCGCTGGGACAACAAGTCGACGCGGGCCAATTGCGATTATTCCTTTCACATGGCCGTCACCTGGTGGGGCGAGCAGGTGTTTGACGACATGAAAACCGTGGTCGAGCAGCGCGGCATCAACACTTTCAAGCATTTCATGGCCTACAAGGGCGCGCTGATGGTCAATGACGACGAGATGTATGCCTCGTTTCAGCGCCTTGCAGAACTGGGCGGGATTGCCATGGTCCATGCCGAAAACGGTGACGTTGTCGCCGAACTGTCGGCCAAGCTTTTGGCCGAGGGCAATGTCGGGCCCGAAGCGCATGCGTATTCGCGCCCGCCACAGGTCGAGGGTGAGGCCACGAACCGCGCGATCATGATTGCTGATATGGCAGGTGTACCGCTTTATGTCGTGCACACATCATGTGAAGACTCGCACGAGGCCATCCGGCGGGCCAGGATGCAGGGCAAGCGGGTCTGGGGCGAGCCGTTGATCCAGCACCTGACGCTGGACGACAGCGAATATGCGCATCCCGATTGGGACCATGCCGCGCGGCGGGTCATGAGCCCGCCGTTCCGCAACAAACAGCACCAGGACAGCCTGTGGGCCGGGTTGCAATCAGGGTCGCTGAGTGTTGTGGCGACCGACCACTGCGCCTTTACCACCGACCAGAAACGCTTTGGGGTTGGGGATTTTACAAAGATCCCCAACGGAACCGGAGGGTTGGAGGACCGGATGCCCATGTTGTGGACGCAAGGTGTCAATACCGGGCGCCTGACGCCCAATGAATTTGTCGCGGTGACGTCGACGAATATCGCCAAGATACTGAACTGTTATCCCAAAAAGGGTGCGGTTCTTGTAGGCGCGGATGCGGATCTTGTTGTCTGGGACCCTGAGAAAACCAAGACGATACAGGCATCGACGCAGCAATCGGCGATCGATTACAACGTGTTTGAGGGCAAGCAGGTCAAAGGGCTTCCGCGGTATACGCTGACCCGTGGCCAGGTCGCGGTCGATGACGGCGAGATCAAGTCACAGGAAGGTCATGGGCAGTTCGTCGCGCGCGAGGCAAATACCACCGTAAACAAGGCCCTGAGCACCTGGAAGGAACTGACCGCACCGCGGCCGGTGGAACGATCCGGGATACCAGCTACGGGGGTCTGATCCGATTGGATCCCCTAAAGCCAACTCTTTTCAAGGCGATGGAATGAATACTGAAAGTCGAGCCGCGGCCGTCATCGAGGCAAATCACCTGGATCTTACCTTCCAGACCAATGACGGGCCGGTACATGCGCTCAAGGATGTGAACCTGGCGATCAACAAGGGCGATTTCGTCAGCTTTATCGGGCCATCGGGATGCGGAAAGACCACGTTTCTACGCTGTATCGCGGCCTTGGAGACGCCGACAGGAGGAAGCCTGACGGTCAACGGAATGACCCCCGACGAGGCGCGCCGGAACAGGGCTTATGGCTATGTGTTCCAGGCAGCGGGACTGTATCCCTGGCGGACCATCTCCAAGAATATCAAGCTGCCGCTTGAAATCATGGGTTTTTCGGCATCCGAGCAGGAAGAGCGCGTCAACAAGGTCCTGGAACTGGTTGATCTGGAAGGGTTTGGCGGAAAATTTCCCTGGCAATTGTCAGGCGGCATGCAACAGCGGGCCAGCATCGCCCGGGCCTTGGCGTTTGATGCGGATATCCTGCTGATGGACGAACCATTCGGGGCGCTGGATGAGATCGTGCGCGATCACCTGAATGAACAGCTTTTGGCCCTTTGGGCGCGCACGGAAAAGACAATTGGTTTCGTGACACATTCCATCCCCGAGGCGGTGTATCTGAGCACCAAGATCGTGGTGATGAGCCCCCGTCCGGGGCGGATCACGGATGTGATCGACAGCCCGTTGCCCAAGGACCGGCCGCTGGATATTCGCGACACTCCGGAATTTATCGAGGTTGCGCATCGGGTGCGCGACGGATTGCGCGCGGGGCATTCCTATGACGACTGATCCGCAAAATTTCGGGATCAGGCGCGCCGTTCGCGAAGACGTCCCGGCTTGTGCCAGGGTCATCCACGATTGGGCGGCGCAAACCGACTGGATGACCGAAGAGCTGCCTGCCGAACAATTGGCGACGCTTATTCTGGAAGCGTTTGACGCCCGTGAGATCTGGGTCGCCGGTGACCCGGTCGATTGCTACATGTCCCTGGACCCCGAGCAAAAGAAGATCGGCGCGCTGTACTGTGCCAGGACCGGGCAGGGGATCGGCAAGGCCTTTGTCGACAGGGCGAAGGGCGGGCGCGACTTTCTTTGGCTGACAACCCATGTTCCGAATACCGCCGCACAGCGGTTCTATCGGCGCGAAGGGTTTGACCTTGTCGCCGAGGAACCGCCTGTTCCGCCGGATACGGTGCCGGTCTACCGGATGGAGTGGCACGCATGAAACAGGTAATTGCAGTCCTGACCGTTTTGGCCGCCATCGTCGGCTTGTGGTACGCAGCCTGCGTTCCGATGAATATCAAGGGCGTTCTGACCGAACAGGAGCGCGCAGGCGCCCAGGTGCAACCCCCGTCGGCCAAGGATCGGCGTGACTTGGGTGAATTCGGCCTGATCGCGGGAAACAGTTTTGCCATTCCGGCCACTTGGGAACAGGCCCGGCCCCGGTTGCCCGCGCCGCACCAGGTCGCAGTCGAGATGTGGAAGACAACCGTTCAGAAAAAGATCACGTCAAAACGTTCACTGATCTATCACGCATGGGTCACGCTCAGCGCAACGATGCTTGGGTTTGTGATTGGTACGGGGTTGGGCATTCTGCTTGCGGTTGGCATCGTTCACAGCCGGGTCATGGACCTGTCGGTCATGCCATGGGCGATTGTAAGTCAGACGATTCCCATCATCGCCCTGGCGCCGATGATCATCGTTGTCTTGTACTCGGTCGGGATCCAGGGAATTCTTCCCAAGGCGGTAATTTCAGCCTATCTGAGTTTCTTTCCGGTCGTCGTGGGCATGGTCAAAGGGCTGCGCAGCCCGGATGCGATGCAGTTGGACCTGTTGCGAACCTATAGCGCCAACGGGTCCCAGCGGTTTTGGAAGCTGCGCCTTCCGGCATCCATGCCCTACCTGTTCACGTCGCTCAAAATCGGGATTGCGGCTTCGTTGGTTGGTGCCATTGTCGGCGAGCTGCCAACCGGCGCCGTTGCCGGGCTGGGCGCGCGGCTACTGGCCGGCAGCTATTACGGGCAGACAGTTCAAATCTGGTCCGCCCTGTTTGCCGCGGCGCTTCTGGCGGCATGCCTTGTCGGATTGCTCGGGGTGATCGAGCGGTCGGTGCTCAAGCGGATGGGGATGGCGCAATGATGGCTGTTCTTGGAGCAATTGCGGTCTGGCTGCTGGGGTGGTGGCTGAATGCAAGGCTGGCCAGTGGGGCCTATGCCGATACGCGGGCCGTGCGTCTGGCGGCGCCACTGATCTTTGGCCTGACGGTCATCGCGATATGGGAGCTGCTGGTTCGTGGATTGGATGTGCCGCTGGTGATCCTGCCTGCCCCCTCGGTGATCTGGGACAGGTTCTGGGACAGCCTTCCGACGTTATGGGCCGACTTTGTACAGACCATCATCAAGGGGGCGCTCAGCGGATATATCATCGGGTGCGGCTGTGCCTTCGTGATGGCGATCGCGGTGGATCGGTGGGATTTCCTGCGCCTGGGGCTTTTGCCGGTCGGCAATTTTGTCGCGGCCCTGCCGATCGTCGGAACCGCGCCCATCCTGGTCATGTGGTTCGGTTTCGATTGGCACTCCAAAGCGGCCGTTGTGGTCGTGATGGTGTTCTTCCCGATGCTGGTCAACACCGTGGCGGGCCTGCGCGAGGCATCGTCGATGCAGCGCGACCTGATGGAAACATATGCCGCATCTTATTGGCAAAGCTTCGTAAAGCTGCGCCTGCCTGCGGCGATGCCCTTCATCTTCAATGGTTTGAAAATTTCCACCACGCTGGCGCTGATCGGCGCTATCGTTGCTGAATTCTTCGGCTCTCCGACATTGGGGATGGGTTTTCGTATCTCTACCAGCGTCGGGCAGTTGTCATTGGACATGGTTTGGGCCGAAATCGTGGTGGCCGCCCTGGCGGGAACAGCCTTTTATGGTTTGGTGGCGATCATCGAAAAGGCGGTGACCTTCTGGCACCCGTCGCAACGTGGATAAACGAACAGAACTCAACAGACCCCGGATAACCGGGGCGCAAATAGCAACTAGGAGAAATGAAAATGAAAAAGCTATTCAGCGGGGCGGTCGCCGCCTTTGGACTGGCAGCCAGCACGGTTTGGGCGGCGGATGACGTGACCCTGCAACTGAAATGGGTGACCCAATCCCAGTTCGCTGGGTATTATGTGGCCAAGGACAAGGGCTTTTACGAAGAAGAAGGTCTGGACGTGACCATTCTGCCAGGCGGCCCGGACATCGCGCCAACACAGGTAATTGCAGGCGGCGGTGCGGATGTGACCGTCGAATGGATGCCTGCGGCGCTTGCCGCGCGCGAGAAAGGCTTGCCGCTGGTCAATATCGCGCAGCCCTTCAAAAGCTCGGGCATGATGCTGACCTGCTGGAAGGATGCCGGGATTTCCTCGCCCGAGGATCTCAAGAACCGCACATTGGGTGTCTGGTTCTTTGGCAATGAATTCCCGTTTATGAGCTGGATGGGCAAGTTGGGGATCGACACGGGCGGCAAAAGCGAAAACGGTGTCGAAGTTCTGAAGCAGGGTTTCAATGTCGACCCGCTGTTGCAGCGTCAGGCGGATTGCATCAGCACCATGACCTATAATGAATACTGGCAGGTCATTGATGCAGGCGTCAGCCCGGATGAACTGGTGACGTTCAAATACGAAGACCAGGGCGTAGCCACTTTGGAAGATGGTCTGTACGTTCTCGAAGAAAACCTGGGCGATGCCGCTTTTGCGGACAAGATGGAACGGTTTGTCCGCGCCTCGATGAAGGGGTGGAAATACGCAGAAGAACACCCCGACGAAGCAGCCGAGATCGTGTTGGAAAACGATGAGACCGGCGCCCAGACCGAAGAGCACCAGAAACGCATGATGGGCGAGATTGCCAAGCTGACGGCCGGATCGAACGGCGCGCTGGATCCGTCGGATTATGAGCGCACGGTCAGCACGCTTCTGGCGGGCGGTTCCGATCCGGTGATCACCAAGCAGCCCGAAGGCGCGTGGACGCATCAGATCACGGACGCGGCGCTCAACTAAGCTCTGCGCTGTACATTTTTCGGAACGCGGCCCCGAAAGGGGCCGTGTTTTTTTGTGCGCTGATCATGCGATCCGGCCTTGACGCAAGTGTTGTCTGGCATTTCACTGTATTTGGCCGCCAATAGCGGGATATTTCTGAACTTCGGAAGAAAATGCGTAGTTTTGCAGAGGAATTCAGTTTTGCTTTGACCTTGATTTTTCAAGGCGACGCAGAGCTGTGGGCAATTGTGCTGCTGTCCCTGCAAGTGTCGATTTTTGCCGCGCTTATTGCTGCCGCCCTCGGAATGCCGATTGGCGCGGCGCTGGCGGTTGCCCGGTTTCCGGGTCGACGTGCGTTGATCGTGCTGATGAACGCCCTGATGGGGTTTCCACCCGTTGTGGTTGGTTTGCTTGTATACCTGATGTTGTCCCGCTCGGGGCCTCTGGGTGTGCTGGATCTTCTGTATACTCCCATGGCAATGATTATTGCGCAGGTCGTTCTGGTCACGCCGATCATTGCCGCGCTGACCCGGCAGGTCGTCGAGACATTGGCCGAGGAATATGCGGAACAGTTGCGGTCGCTGGGTGTATCGCGGCTGGCATCCGTTCCGGTCCTGCTGTGGGATGCGCGCCTTGCGCTGATCACGGCGTTTCTGGCCGGGTTCGGGCGAGCGATTGCCGAGGTTGGCGCGGTGATTATCGTTGGGGGCAACATCAACCACGTCACACGCGTAATGACCACGACGATTGCGTTGGAAACATCCAAGGGCAATCTGGCCCTGGCGCTGGCACTGGGCACCATCCTGATCGCGATTGCGGTGGCGGTCAACGCGATGGTCAGCACGCTTACCCTGCGCGCCGAGAAGGAAGGGTTGCGGCATGCGTGACCTTGCGCCTTTCTGCCCTGACGGGCTGCATGTCAGCAACCTGCGTATCGCGCGCGATGGCAAGGTATTGCTGGATGTCCCGGACCTGGCGCTTGAAGGGCCGGGACCGACCATGATCCTGGGGCCGAATGGGGCGGGCAAAAGCCTGTTGCTGCGCTGTCTGCACGGGTTGATCCAACCCGATGCAGGTTGCATTCAGATCAACGGGCGCAAGCTGAGCCCCGAAGACAGAACACAGCAGGCAATGGTCTTTCAACGCCCGGTTCTGTTGCGGCGGTCCGTATCCGCCAACCTCGATTTCGTGCTGAAACGGATGGGGCTTGGCCGCGTCGCGCGCAGGGACCGGATTGCAGAATTGCTGGTCGAAGGTGGTCTGCAAGGACAGGCCCGTCAGGCGGCGCGCTCATTATCCGGCGGCGAGGCCCAGCGGCTGGCGATCCTGCGGGCGCTGGCCTGCGGCCCCGGAACCCTGTTTCTGGATGAACCGACAAGCGCGCTTGACCCTGCCGCCACCCAAAAGATCGAAACCATGGTCCTGCGCGCATCGGCGCGCGGCGTGCGTATCGTGATGGTCACCCATGACATTGGTCAGGCCCGCCGACTGGCATCCGACATCGTTGTCATGCAGGGCGGCCATGTCGTTGAACACGGGCAGGCGCAGCACGTACTGGACGCCCCCCAAAGCCCAGAGACGCGCCGCTATCTGGCGGGCGGCCTTGTTACCTGACAATCCAAATTAGGAGATAGAATATGATCCGCAGCTATTTTTCAGCGGCACTGATGGTTTTGGGGCTATGGGCCGCGCCGGCGTCAGCCGAAGAACCGTTTATTATCGTGCAGTCCACGACATCGACCCAGAATTCCGGATTGTTGGATTACATCCTGCCGGGTTTTGAAGCGGAAAGCGGTATAGACGTTCGCGTCGTGGCCGTGGGCACCGGTCAGGCGATCCGCAACGCAATCAATGGGGACGGCGACGTCCTGCTGGTGCATGCCCGCCCGGCTGAAGAGCAGTTCGTGGCCGATGGCTGGGGCGTTGAACGCCAGGACGTGATGTATAACGACTTTGTACTGGTTGGCCCCGCCGCGGACCCGGCAGGGGTTCGGGGTGAAGCGGACATTCTGGCCGCCTTCTCGGCTATCTCTGAGGCGCAGGCACCGTTTGCATCACGGGGCGATGACAGCGGAACGCATAAGGCCGAGCTTGGCCATTGGGGTGCCGCAGGTATCGACCCGTCAACGGCGTCCGGGACGTGGTACCGGGAAACCGGTTCAGGCATGGGCGCCACACTGAACGTGGCCAGCGGTATGGACGCTTATGCGCTGACGGACCGGGCCACCTGGTTGTCATTTGGCAATCGCGGCACCCTGGAAATACTCGTCGAAGGCGACCCGCGCCTGTTCAATCAATACGGGGTGATCCTGGTAAACCCCGACAAGCATCCCGCCGTGCGCGCGACGGCTGGCCAGCGGTTCATTGACTGGCTGACCGGCCCGGACGGTCAGGCCGCCATCGCGTCCTACAAACTGGATGGTGAGCAGTTGTTCTTTCCAAATGCCAAGTAACTGGGCGGTCTGCCCTGACGGTGCGCTATCCGCTGGCGCCGTTGTGGTGGACCTTTCCAAGCTGTGTCAGATCATATCCGCCGAACTCGGTCGCGCGCCGGGCGAAGCGGTCTGAGTGCAGGAAGTCCATCAGCGATTGCATCGGCGCGTCGAAATAGGCGCGCCGCCAGATGGCAAGGTCCAGGCGTTCGGAATGGGTCGGGACGAATTGAACCCCATAAAGCCCGGCCATCGCGACAAGGCCAAACCCGACCTCGGCCTTGCCGTCATGCAGGGCAATCGCCAGTTCTTCCTCGGTTCGGGCGCAAACGGGCAGGGGATCCAGATCATCCCTGCTTAGCCCATGTTGCGCCAGTTGTGCGTCAAACAGCCTTTGGCTGGCCGCACTGTCCTGACGCAGGATTACCCGCCGCCCCGCAAGATCGGCAAACCCAGTAACTCCGGTTGTTCCGGGCGACAGCAGCAACCCGCGCTGACGTTTGCCAATCTCGACAAGAACGACGGGCGCTTCGGCAACGGCATCACGCAATGACCGGATGTTGAAGCCCGCGTCTTCGTGGATATGCAACGCGGCGGCCTGGGCACGGCGATCTGCCAACCGGGTCAACCCGTCAAACGAACCGTCATAATAGGTGGCCAGTCCCGATCCGCTTTCGCGCAACGCCCAGTCCAGCAGCGGGTCGTGGCTTCCTGCAACGATTGGCGGCAACGGAGGGTCGGCAACATCCGGCCCTGACCGCGAGGCATTCAGCCAGGCGATGATGTCCGCCCGGGGAAACAGCAGTTTTCCCATTGCGCGGACACAGGGCACCTCGCCCGAGGAGGCAAGATCATAGGCTTTTCGCTCGCCAATGCGCAGCAGATCGGCCAGTTCACGCGTTGTCAGGTATTCGGGCATTCAGTCGAGGCGAACAGAGGTGCCGGATCCCGCATCAGCGGCGCTGAACCCAATCTGGCCCAGAACCGATGGCGCGGCGACCGTGATCACGGCCATTGTCAAAACAGCACCAAGAAAGGCTTTCATTCATTCCTCCTGCTCAGTTTTCAGTTGCCGTTGCGCGGCGCAGGAACGCGACCAGGTCAGCCCTGTCCCGAGGCTCGGTTATCCGCTGCATAGGCATCTTGGAACCCGGAATATAATGGTCCGGTCCCTTATCGAACAATGCGTCAATGGTTTCGTCAGTCCAAACGATATCAGAGTCTTGCAGGGTATCCGAGTACAAATATCCCGCAAGCGAGCCCGCCCTGCGCCCAAAGACACCATGCAGGCTTGGCCCCGCCCGCCGGCGATCATCAGGCGACAGGCTGTGGCAGATCGAGCATTTGCGCGCAAATTGCCGTTCGCCGTTGGTCATTTCACTGGGGCTTCTGAGAAAATCCGGTTCGGCGGCAGCCATCAGGTCATGTGTGCCCAGCGTGTCGACGGGCCAGCTGTACATCGCCTGATCAATGCCGCCCGCATGAAGGTTCTGCCCATCGCGGGAAAAGGCCAGCGCCCAGACCGGGCCGCGCAGCGTTGCGCGAAAATCATGGGCAATGCGCCAGTTCACCGTGTCGATCATCATGATGTAGCCCTCGCCGTCGCCAACCGCCAGCATGCGGCGGTCCGGGCTTAAGGCCAGCGCCAGGATCGGGCGGCGGTCCAGGGTAAAGTCGCGCTCTTCTCCTGTTTGCAGGTTGTGGATGCGCGTCACGCCATCGACCGCGCCATAGGCGATCCAGTTGTCGGGCGCGTTCAAGACCAGCTCGTTGATGCCAAACCCGTGGTCAAGAATGCGCGCGGTTTCACGGCGCTCGGCCACTGACCAGCGACGCAGGGTTCCGTCAACACCCGCCGAAAACAGGGTTTTCCCGTCGGGACTGAAGGCCACGGCATTCACGCCGCCGCCGGTTGGACCCAGCTGGACGGGTGGTGATCCGTCCACCGGCCACAGGCCGATGGTTCCATCCCAACTGGCGGTTGCGACATGGGTTTCCGAGGTGGCGATCTGCACGATCTTGCCCTTGTGACGCCCGATGATTTCCCCGCCGGGCCAGCGCCGCAGGGTAAAGTCGTCGCCCGCAGAATATATCGCGCTGCCGTTGAAGATGACGGCATTCACCGCCGCCTCGTGCCCCTCAAGCCATTGGGGGGTCTGGCCATTCCAGATACCGACCGAGTTGTCAAAACTGGCCGTTGCAATCCGTCCGTCCGGGGCCGTTGCGATTGCCATGATCGGACCGCCATGACCCTTGAGCGTAAAGAACTCTGCCATTGCAGGCAGGGGCATCAATGCCAGCGCCAATAGCAGTCCGCGCATTTATTCCGCAGGCGAGGCCGTGCCCTGGCTGGCCGCTTTTTCCTGCACCTCTTCCAACCACAACGAGTGGTGTTCGCGGGCCCATTGTTCTTCGACTTCGCCGCTTCCCATCGCTTCGAACGCGCCTTCCATGCCAACGGAACCAAGATAGATATGGGCCAGGATGATCGCGATGAACACATAGGCGACCATAACGTGCCAGACCTGCGCATACTGCATCTCTTCCTGCGGTGACATCAACTCTGGCAGGGTCAGGCCCAGCATTTGGGGCAGGCCGGTTGCATTCGCCAACGCAAAGGATTTGGCGAACAGCGGCATCTCAAAGGGAAACAGTAAGGACAGGCCGGACAGGCTGATCGACACACCCAGAAGAATACAGGACCAGAATATGATCTTTTGGCCGGCGTTGAACTTTTTCGCGGGCGGGTGGCTGCCTTTGGTGAACAGCCCGCCGCCCACGGCAAGCCATTTCAGATCGGTTCGGTTCGGAATGTTATGGGCAATCCAGGTGACGGTTACGATCACCAGCCCCAGGATAAAGGCCCAGGCCATGTTGTTGTGCAGCCATTTGCAGCCCTGCGCGATGGTGGCAAAGCCTTCCTTGCCGAGCAGCGGAATCAGAAAATCCCGCCCGTAAAGGGATAGCAACCCGGTCGCCCCCAGTATCAGGAACGAACCAGCGAACAACCAATGGCCAAAACGCTCGACCCCGGAAAACCGGGTGATCGTGCGGCCGGTTTTCTCACCATCAATGCGGATGCGGCCGCGGATCAGGAAAAATGCAAGCAGCGCAACCAGCATCGCGCCCAGAATATAAGACCCATATGTGCGCAGCGGCCCGGTGCGGAAGTTCAGCCACCACATGCCGCCATCCTGGATCAGCACCCCTGCGGCGGGGCCCTGCGCGGACACGGTGACATCGGCCGATCCGTATCGCAGGGCACGGTAGATATCGCTGTCCGATGCGACGCCGCGGGTTCCCAACTGGCCCAAAAGGCCCTCGGCATTGCCCTGGCCGGTATTGCCCGAGCGATAGCTGTTGTCGACTGTTTCGCCGCGTTGCCGAGCCATGATATCTTCGAGCGTGGTCGCACCGCCGGTGCTGCTGCGATCCTGGTCGGGCGGTGTCTCGGCGGTTTCCTGGGCCCAGGCGAAACTGGCAAGAAACAAAGGTATCAATAGGATCGGGATCAGGCGCATCAGCCAAACTCCTGTGTCATCTGCTGTTGCGGTCGAAGCCGCCAATCTGGTCGTAGAACATCGCGCCAACAGGGGTAAGAACGGCGCGCAGGTCGTCTTTGACCGGCCCGTAAACCTCAAGCCGAACAGGGGTGAGGATCGCCAGGAAACGTTCGGCGAAATTCGCCCCGAAATTTTGCATATGAACCAGCGCGTCATCCGAACTGGCATATCGTTCGAAAAGATGCACCTCTGACCCTTGGCGGTGCCATTCATAGGATATCGCGCCGGGTTCATCCTGCGTGGCCGAAACCATGTCGTCCATAAGCGCGGTCAAGGCGGTGTCCTGGCCTGCACCCAGCTCAAGCTTGAGCACCCAGTAGATGTCGTCAGTCATGCTATACCGCGCCCCGGTGAAGTGAAGTCAAGTCCGGTTCGGTCAGAAAAATCCTGCCGAACAGGGTAAGCCCCGCGATCAGGGTCGCGGGGCCGCCATTTGCGTGACGGCGTCAACCGTCTTTTTGATCGTAGGCGGTGCCCCAACCCCAGGCGCCCGAGCCGAACCCGCGTGCCACGACGCGTTCACGGTAGACCGCCGAGACCACGTCGCCGTCGCCGGCAAGCAGGGCCTTGGTCGAACACATCTCGGCGCAGATGGGCAGCTTGCCCTCGGCGATCCGGTTGCGCCCGTATTTGGCGAACTCTGCGGTAGAGTTGTTTTCTTCGGGGCCACCGGCGCAGAAGGTGCATTTGTCCATCTTGCCGCGCGATCCGAAATTGCCCGCCTGTGGGTATTGCGGCGCACCGAAGGGGCACGCGTAAAAGCAATAGCCACACCCGATGCACAGGTCTTTCGAGTGCAGGACGACCCCTTCTTCGTTCTGATAGAAGCAGTCGACCGGGCACACCGCCATGCAGGGCGCGTCGGAACAATGCATGCAGGCCACCGAGATCGAACGTTCGCCCGGTTTGCCGTCATTGATCGTCACCACCCTGCGGCGGTTGATGCCCCAGGGCACCTCGTGTTCGTTCTTACACGCGGTTACGCAGGCGTTGCACTCGATGCAGCGTTCAGCGTCGCAGAGAAACTTTGCTCTTGCCATTTGTCGTCCTCCTTACGCTGCCCAGATCTTGCACAGAGTACACTTGGTCTCTTGCATCTGGGTCACTGAATCATAGCCATAGGTCTGGGCGGTGTTGGTACTTTCGCCCAGCACATAAGGGTCAGACCCTGCGGGGTATTTCGACCTCAGGTCCTCGCCCTGGAAGTGGCCGCCGAAATGGAACGGCATGAAGGCCACACCGGCACCAACCCTTTCGGTCAGCATCGCCATCACCTTGACCTTCCCGCCTTCTGGACCTTCGACCCAGACCTGGCTTCCGTCGCGGATGCCAAGGTTGTTGGCGTCGCGGGGGTTGATCTCGACGAACATGTCCTGCTGCAGTTCGGCCAGCCACGGGTTCGACCGTGTTTCATCGCCGCCGCCTTCGTATTCGACCAGACGACCTGACGTTAGGATTATCGGGTAATCCTTTGAAAAGTCGTTCTTCTGGATCGATGCATAAAGGGTTGGCAGGCGATAGGCCCGACGGTCTTCATAGGTCGGGTAATCCTCGACCAGATCGCGGCGCGGCGTATAAAGCGGTTCGCGATGCAGCGGGATCGGGTCCGGGAAAGTCCAAACGACCGCGCGGGCCTTGGCGTTCCCGAAGGGCGCGCAGCCATGGGCAATCGCAACCCGCTGAATGCCGCCCGACAGGTCGGTTTTCCAGTTGGTCTTTGGACCCGCAACGGCGTCGATCGCCGCCCGCTCTTCATCCGTGAGGTCGCCGTCCCAGCCAAGGTCCATAAGCATCTGCATCGTGAATTCAGGATAGCCGTCCTGAATTTCCGATCCGACGCTATAGACCCCTTCGGCCAGCAGGTTGTCGCCATCGCGCTCCACGCCGAAACGGGCACGGAAGGTCAGGCCGCCTTCGGCCACCGGTTTGGACATGTCATAGAGGTTCGGCGTTCCGGGATGCCCCATCTCTGCCGTACCCCAACATGGCCAGGGCAGCCCGTAATACTCACCATCGTTCGGACCACCCACAGCCTGCAGCGTGGTTCTGTCGAACGTGTGCTGGTTGGCCATATGGCTTTTGATCCGCTCGGGTGACTGGCCGGTATATCCGATGGTCCACAGTCCCTTGTTGAACTCGCGCGTGATGCTTTCAACGTTGGGGGTTTCGGGGTCGTCCATCTCGATATTGCGGAACAGCCGGTCAGCCCAGCCGAACTTGTTGGCGAACTTGGCCATGATGACCTCGTCCGGCAGGCTTTCGAACAGCGGCTCGACGACCTTGTCACGCCATTGCAACGACCGGTTCGATGCCGTGACCGAGCCACGGGTTTCAAACTGCGTACAGGCCGGCAACAGATAGACGCCATCGGTGCGGTCATGCAGAACGGCGGAAACGGTGGGGTACGGGTCGATCACGACCAGCATGTCCAGCTTCTCCATCGCCGTCTTCATTTCCGTCCCGCGGGTCTGCGAGTTGGGCGCGTGCCCCCACAGAACCATGGCGCGGACGTTCTTGTCCTGGTCCATATTGGCGGGATCTTCAAGAACACCGTCGATCCAGCGCGACACGGGGATGCCGCTTTCGTTCATCAACGGCTTGTCCTTGCCATCCTTGTCCTTGATCGTGGCGAACTGGCCTGCCAGCCATTCGGGGTCTTCGCCCCAGACGCGCGACCAGTGGCCCCATGCGCCCTTGGACAAACCATAATAGCCGGGCAGGGTGTGGGACAGAACACCAAGGTCCGTCGCGCCCTGCACGTTGTCATGGCCGCGGAAGATGTTGGTGCCGCCCCCCGAGGTGCCCATGTTGCCAAGCGCAAGCTGCAGCACGCAGTAGGCGCGGGTGTTGTTGTTGCCGTTGGTGTGCTGCGTACCGCCCATACACCAGATCACCGTACCGGGACGGTTGTTGGCCAGGGTACGCGCAACACGCTTCAGCTGAGAACCCGGCGTGCCGGTAACACGCTCGACCTCTTCGGGGTTCCACTTGGCAACTTCCTCGCGGATCTGGTCCATGCCCCAGACACGGGTGCGGATGAACTCTTTGTCCTCCCAGCCGTTGTCAAAGATGTGCCACAGCAAACCCCAGACCAACGCCACGTCTGTTCCGGGACGGAAACGGACATATTCGTCGGCATGCGCCGCGGTGCGCGTAAAGCGCGGGTCGCAGACGATCAGCGGGGCGTTGTTCTGCTCTTTCGCGCGCAGGACATGCAGCAGCGAGACGGGGTGCGCCTCGGCCGGGTTGCCGCCGATGATGAAGATCGCCTTGGAATTGTGGATGTCGTTGTACGAATTGGTCATGGCGCCGTAGCCCCATGTATTCGCAACACCCGCCACGGTCGTCGAGTGGCAGATACGGGCCTGATGGTCCACGTTGTTCGTGCCCCAATAGGCCGCGAATTTGCGGAACAGATAGGCCTGTTCGTTATTGTGCTTGGCCGAGCCCAGCCAGTACACGCTGTCCGGCCCGCTTTCCTGACGGATGCTCATCATGCCGTCGCCGATCTCGTCGATCGCCTGTTCCCAGCTGATGCGCTTCCACTCGCCGCCTTCCTTTTTCATCGGATATTTGAGGCGACGCTCACCATGGGCGTGCTCGCGGACCGAGGCCCCCTTGGCGCAGTGAGCACCCAGATTGAACGGGCTGTCCCAACCGGGTTCCTGCCCGATCCAGACGCCGTTTTGCACTTCGGCAACGACTGTACAGCCGACCGAACAATGGGTGCAGACGGATTTGATGTTTTCGACGGCCTGGTTTGCCGCTGTCTGGGCGCTGGCTGGCGTCACGGTTCCACCCGTGGCGCTGATCGCGGCCAAACCGCCGATCGTCAGGCCCGATCCGCGCAGAAACGCGCGGCGATCGACGGTTTTTTCGCCGACCTGGGACAGGATACTTGTCCGCTGGGGGCGTCTCGCAACCCCGTTGGTCTTTTTCCTAAGCATTACGTTTTCTCCCTTGCGTGCCGTGTCAGCCACGGCTGGCTTGGTGCAGTTACTGCCGACGTCAGGGCCAATCGCAACCGTCAGTCGGGGGGAAGGCGTCCGATCCGGAAACCGGGTGCTTTCATCGCGCCCAAAGCGCGTTTTTCAAATGCGCTAGAAGCGCGTGCTTTCGATATACGCGCGGGTATGCGCAGTATCCTGAATCCGGGTTTCGTCCGCAGGCAGCTCGGCTGCTTCGGCCTGTCCGGTCAGTGTCGCGGCAGCAACGGCAGCGGGTGCCGCAGTTCCTGCCAGTTTGAGGAAATCGCGGCGCGTTGCGCCTTCTTCCCTTGTCTTGCTCATGGGGTCTCCTTTCCCATTTGCGAAGTGACGCCCGGTAGGGGCGCCGGTGAATGGCGGATCATGCCGCCGTCAATCGGAACGCTTCGCGTTCGATATCCATGAACACCCGGCCGGCAGAGCCGACCGAGGCATAAAGGACCGAGTTCTCGGCTGCTTCCAAATCCGAAAAGAAATGCGCAGCCCATGGCCCTATGTGTTTGTTCCAGAACGTTTTCTGACCCTCAAGCGAGGCAGGCGCGCCAAAGCGGCCCACGATCATGCCTGCCATCATCTCCATAAGCGAGGCTATGTTGTCTTCGGGCTCGAACACGTTCTTTGCGCGGGTGATACCGCTGGCGGCCATATCATTTCGCAGTTGCGCCAACGGTTTTTCATTCAGGAACCCGGTCAGGTAGAAACTGGCATAGGGCAGCAACTCGCCACGGCCCAGCCCGATGAACAACGCGTTGAATTCGCGCTCGGCGGCGGCTGGTTTGGTCACCTTTGCGACACGCGAAAGGGCTTCGACCGCCTGTCCCAAATCCGTTTCGTCGCCGCTCAACCCGGCGACCTGATCCAACAGGGTCTGATCCGGCGGAGCAGCCAGCAACAGCCCGAGAAAATTGTAGAAATCCGCGCGCAGCCGGTCTTCGTTGGAAACGACCCGTTCCTGTGCTTTGGTTGCGGTCATCCTTTCATCCTTCGAATTCGAATTTCATGCGACGCGGGGCAGGGGCAACCTGCATCTCATCCGCTTCGGCAAAAGCTTGCGTCGGCGCTGTGTCAGCGTCGTTTGATTGTGCGGCTGGCGGCTGGGTCGGGCAGGGCGCAGTAATGCCTGTATTGTCATCCGCGACCTCGGCGACGGAGATTTCCCGCACCTCAGGCGCATCTGGCGCGTCGGTATCGGCGCTGTCATCGTCTTGGGCCGCCTCAGCCGCCAAAGCCTCGATATGGGCCAGCATTCCCTTGCCAACCTGATAGGCGGTCTGAATGTTTTCGACGACACAGGCGGCGTCGGTGAAATCCTCGCCATAGTCAACCAGACCGTCCACATTGGCCAGGACGGGGTTCAGCCGCCAAAGGCGGCGCAAGGCCCGGCGGCGCAGACGGTCCGGGATGGCTTTGGCCATGAAGCCCGAGACATCATCGCCCGGCTGCAGGTCGTCGGGGTCCGGCAAATCGAATTCTGCCAACAGCTCGGCGTCGGTTTTCTGCTCAAGCTCGGCTTGCTGATGTGTCAGTTCATGCGCTTCGACAGCGGCCTGTTCGGCTGCGGCTTCGGCCTCGACGGCTGCCTTGCGGCGGGACCAGAAATCGTCAACGCGGGTCACTGAACAACCCTCCTTGGCGCACGGTAGACGTCAGCGTCCTGACGAATGCGCGCATCCCCGCGCCCGTCTTCGACAAGATCGACGCGCTTCTTGTCCTTGCGGCGTTTGACAAATGCCTCGTCGCGGTGGTGCTTGAGCGTAAAGTCCCGTACCCAGGCAATAAGCCCCTCGCTCATCGGGATCTTTTCCACGATCTCTTCGCCGGTATCCGCATAATCCTGCCCCTCGTAGGGCGAGGCCGTGACCAGCAGTGCGTTCAGGGGGCGGTCATCCTCGGGCTCGTCACGCAGGACGAAATACACAGACGGCTGCGCATCCGAGAGGTTGGCCAGATAGGCTTCGGTTTCGTCTGCCCACAGCTTCAGCGGCAAGGTGGCCGCGTGGTATTCGACCGCGTCGCCTTCGCGGCGCAGTTCGACCCAATCGGCAGGCCCCGCGCCGGGCAGGGCCGCGACCGCGCGCCACGTCCATTTTGCCCAACGGGTTACCCCGGGGGTTTTGCGCACAACGACGCCAACTGGCATTTCAATCTGGCTGGCGGCTTTTGCCACTGGCTCCTCCCTGCGCGGCGCAGAAGGCCGCGCCGCTGAGTCCACTATGGTACACTTTGGACCAGCCTGCCAAGCATGTCGTGAAAGATAGAATTATCGCAGGCCTACGACTTTGGTCTTATAGACAGGACGGGCGGTGATAATTGCCCACCCCCTGCGGCCAGTTTGTGAAAAAACTGTGTGTTTCTGCGGTCTTCGGATTGCTTGCTGAGGTCAGCGCTCTATGCTGCAATTTAGCAAGCATTGTCTCGGGAGGGGATATGGCCAGCAAACTGCTACTGTGTGATTGCGCAGGGACGCAAACGCTGAACCCAGGGCGGATTTCAGAAGCCTGCGGGGTCGAATGTTCGGCCGTTCACACTGCGCTTTGTACTGCCCAACTGGGTGCGGCGGCGGATGCGTTGCGCTTGGATGATCAGGTGGTCATTGCCTGCGGGCAAGAGAAGGACGTCTTTACCGAGCTTGCGCAAGACCTTGAGGTTACCGAACCCGGGTTCGTTGACCTGAGGGACCGAGCCGGATGGTCCGAGCAGGGGCAGGCGGCCGGGCCGAAAATGGCGGCCTTGGCCGCCGAGGCGCTGTTGCCGCAGCAGGTGACGCCGGGCGTCGATGTGATCAGCGAAGGCACATGCTGCATAATAGGGCCGGGCGACGTGGCCTTTGATTTGGCGCGGCAACTGGCCGAGGTGCTTGCAGTCACGGTCCTTGTTACCGACGGGACGACCCCGATCGAGCGCCGGTTCGATGTCGTGCGCGGGCGGCTGCGGTCGCTTGACGGGGCGCTGGGCGGGTTCACGTTGGAACTGGATGCCCTGCAACAGCTTCAGCCTGGTGGGCGTGGCGAATTCGGCTGGGGCGCGCCGCGCGACGGGGCGGTGTCGCGCTGTGATATCGTGATTGATGTGGCGGGCGAGGCGGCTTTCGTGACCGCTCCGGCCAAACGCGAAGGGTATCTGCGCTGCGACCCCGGTGATCCGGTTGCCGTTGCCCGGCTGGCTTTCGAAGCGTCACAGATGGTCGGAACCTTTGAAAAACCGCTATATGTGCGTCTGGATGAAACGCTTTGTGCGCATTCGCGATCTCAACAGGTGGGGTGCTCGAGTTGCCTGGATATCTGTCCCACTGGCGCGATCACCCCTACTGGCGACCATGTGGCCATTGACCCGATGATTTGCGCGGGATGCGGCGAATGCGCCGCCCTGTGCCCGTCAACGGCCATCACCTACGAAGACCCATCGGTGTCGGCCCTGTTGTCGCGCATGCATATTCTCGCGCGCACCTATCGGCGGGCCGGGGGCACCGGGCCGCGGCTGCTGGTACACGAGGCGCATGGCGCCGAGATGATCCGGCTGTCGGCGCGGTTTGGCCGAGGGATGCCTGCGGATGTCATCCCGCTGGAACTGAACGTCGTATCAGGCTTTGGTCATGCCGAAATGCTGGCGGCGCTGGCCCATGGGTTCGCCCGCGTGGATGTCGTGCTGGCCCCAACAACCGAACGCGATGCGCTGGATCGCGAACTTGCCCTGGCGCAGGCGATCGCCGGTGACGCGGCGTTGGGTCTGATCGACGTGCCCGACCTGGATGCCCTGGAGGCATGGCTGTACGATCAGCCCGTTCCCGAACCCTTGGCAGACCCGGTCTTGCCGCTGGGAAACAGGCGCCAGATCACGCGCCTTGCCGCGCAGGCGCTGAACCCGGACGCCGAGGCGCCGCTGCCATTGCCGCAGGACGCGCCCTATGGTGCCGTGGTCGTTGATACAGGGGCCTGCACCCTTTGCCTCAGCTGCGTATCGCTTTGCCCATCCGGCGCGTTGATCGATAATCCGGACATGCCTCAGCTGAATTTCCAGCAGGATGCCTGCCTGCAATGCGGGTTGTGCCGCTCGGTCTGTCCCGAAAACGCCATTAGCCTGTTGCCGCAACTGGACCTGAGCGATGCAGCGCTGGCCCAGCAGGTGTTGAACGAAGAAGAGCCCTTTGCCTGTGTCGAATGCGGCGCGTTGTTCGGCGTGAAATCGACGGTCGAGCGGATCATGGAGAAATTGTCCGGCACCCACCCGATGTTTGCCACCTCGCAACAGGCGCGCATGATCCAGATGTGCGATGATTGCCGGGTACAGGCCCATTTCGGGCAGGATGACAACCCGCTGGCCGCCCGCCCCAAACCAAGGGTGGTCACCACCGACGATTACATCAGCAAGCGGCGGGATCACTGAAATTGCAAGGGCGCGCCAAGGTCTGCGGCGCTGACGAGCGCGACGAATGCAAGGATCGCCTCCAAATCCTCGGGGGTGATCGCAAGCGGCACGATTGGCGAGGGCAGGTCCGGGGCAAACGGGGCGGTGATCCCCTCGATCTGGGTGAACGACGGGTGAGGGTTCAGCACATAGAAAGTCTCGAACCGCTCGGACCAGTCGGGCATCGCGCGCAGGACGGCAAAGGATGGCGTCGATCCCAGGCCGCTCATGCGGTTTTCGGGTCCGACGACATGGCAACGTCCGCAATGGATCAGCGACAACCGGGCGCCCAGGGCCGCGTCGCCGTCGACCTGGGTGGGGCTGTCCGCAATGGCCTCGGGGATGGAGGCCACAAAGGCCGCGCCGGATGCGGGGGCAAAGCTCTCGACGGTCCGCTTGCCGATATCCGAACGCAACCAGTCCAGAAACCTTTGCTGGCGCGGATCATCGGGGCTGATGTTCAGGTTGTATCCAACGCCGTCCCTCGCAAAAACCGGTGCGCCCTGCGGTCCGTGCGACAGCACCATCACGCCCGCAGGGTCCGCGACAACCCGGACACCGGTCTTGAGCGAAAAGCGCGGAAGAATATGTTCAAGCAGGCCGGATGCGGTGACCTCGGGGGGGGCGGCAAGCCCAAGGTCCTCCTGCGACCACGAGGGACTGGCGAACAGCGTCAAGCTCAGGCACAAGAACACAAAGCGCATGCTTCAGCCTAGCGGAGATGTGCAGAACACGTCAAACAGACAGAAACGGAGACACGAGCGATGAGCGGCAACTACAACATGTCGATGCGCAAGTTCCTCAAACAGGTCGGAGTGACCAGCCAGCAGGCCATCGAGGACGGGCTGCGCAAGGCCGGGACACCGGCAGGCAAGAGCTTTGAGGCCAAGGTGGTGCTGACCATCGATGGGCTGGAGGTCGAGCATGTCGTGACCGGACTGATCAAGGATGAAACAGCATGACCATTCGCGACGCGGTTCTGGCGAACCTCAAAAAGATCACCGACCCGGTGTCTGGTCAGGACATTGTCAGCGCGGGGATCGTGCGGGCGTTGAACGTCGATGGCGATACGGTCCGTTTCGTACTGGAGATTGATCCCAAGCTAGCCGAGCGGATGGAACCGGTCCGGGCTGCGGCCGAACGGGCCGCCCAGATGACCGATGGGGTATCCAAGGTTTCAGCCATGATGACGGCGCATTCGGAAAAAGCGCCGCCTGACCTGAAGCCCAAACCGAAGCCATCGCAAACGGGCCCGCAAGCGGTGCCCGGCGTTGACCGGATCATCGCGGTCGCATCCGGAAAGGGGGGCGTCGGAAAGTCTACGGTCTCTGCCAACCTGGCCTGCGCCCTGGCGGCCGAGGGGCGGCGTGTCGGGTTGTTGGACGCTGACGTCTATGGGCCATCGCAACCCCGGATGCTAGGCGTTTCGGGGCGCCCGGCCAGCCCGGACGGAAAAACGATCCTGCCGCTTCGCAATCACGGTGTCACCATGATGTCGATGGGCCTCATGACCAATGAAGGTCAGGCGGTCGTCTGGCGGGGTCCGATGCTGATGGGGGCTTTGCAGCAGATGATGAGCCAGGTGCAATGGGGCGCACTTGATGTTCTGATCGTCGATCTGCCGCCGGGCACCGGTGACGTGCAGCTGACGCTGAGCCAGAAGTTCCAGGTGGACGGCGCCATTATCGTCTCGACCCCTCAGGACGTGGCCCTGATCGACGCCCGCAAGGGGATCGACATGTTTAACCAGCTCAAGACGCCGATTGTCGGGATGATCGAGAACATGTCCACGCATATCTGCTCGAACTGCGGGCACGAGGAACATGTGTTCGGTCATGGCGGCGTCGCGTCCGAAGCCGCGGCGCTGAATGTCCCTCTGCTAGGCGAGATTCCGTTGCACCTGGATATTCGCGTGGCAGCGGATGGCGGCGCGCCGATCGTGGTCAGTAAACCAGACAGCCCGCAGGCCGAGTCGTTCCGGCGGATCGCCCGCGATCTGATCGCCAAGGGCAACGCATGACGGAACCGGTTTTCCCGCCCCTGTTGACGGGTCACCCGGTTCGGCGCGGCGAAGACCCTCTTGACCGTGCGCGGGCCATGGCTGCGCTGGGATGCGACGCTGGGACAGTCGTCTATAACATCCAGGCCGACAGGCTGCGGGTTGCCATCGTGTTTGCCCCCGAGGTGGGGCTTGGGGATGCGATGGCCATGGTCCCGCTTTGCGGGGTGGGCTTCCAGAATGCACTGGGTGCCCTGGCGCCGCCCGAGGTGGCCGTTCATTTGGGATGGGACGGTCAAATCTGGGTCAATGGCGCGCGATGCGGGCGGCTGCGGGTTGCCGCATCAACCGCTGACGGTGTGGCGGTTCCCGATTGGCTTGTCGTGGCCTGGGATCTTGCTCTGCTTCGGACCGGCGACGCGCCGGGCGATACGCCGGATGTCACGGCGCTGTATGACGAGGGATGTGCCGACGTCGCACCGGTCGGGCTGGTCGAAAGCTGGTCGCGCCATACGCTTACCTGGCTCAACCGCTGGCAGGATGAAGGAAATGCACCGTTGCATGCCGAGTGGATGGGATTGTTGCGCGGCGTCGGAGAGCAGACCACGCACGGGGAAAGTCCGGGCGTGTTCCTGGGGACGGATGAACAGTTTGGGATGCTGCTGCGCACCAGCGCGGGCACCCAGTTGCTGCCTTTGACCACCTTGTTGGAGAACCAAGAATGAAACTGGCGCGCGCGATACATTTCGACGAAAGCGATATGAACGTATTCCATGCGCCGGCCCGAACCGGCGAGTGGTGCATTTCCGGGGGGTTCGAGTTCTCGAACTGGGGCGAGGGCGATCTGGAAGGCAAGGCGCGACAGGCTTTTGCCAACGGGTGGCTGGGGCTTGAAACCTTCGGGCGCGTCACCTTCGTGGCCGTCACCCAGGTACAGGAGGCCGAGCAACAAAGGCTAGCACAGGACCTGGCCGAACATTTCGTGCAGTATTACGGGGCACCATCGGTCGAAGCCGCGCTGGATGTCGCGCGCGGGGAAATCGCCCATATGAGTGACCTGTGCGCGGATCACGCAGCCAACACCCTGCTGACGGTTGCGCGATCATTGACGCCGTCGGGCGTGCATGAGGCATATCGGGTTATCACCCCGCAAGAGGCCGAATTGGAGGCGCTGGCGGTACATGCAAGCCCCGACACCTGACGCGGCCGACGCTTTGCCCTTTTCCGGTTTTGACCGGAACCGGTCGCGGCGGGTGCAGCGCGGATTTCAGATCAGGTCGTTGAACTTCCCGAATTGGCCGCGTTTGAAGATCAGCCCCTGACCCCGGCGATACATCACGGTTTCAACACGGCCGACCAGGATCAGGTGGTCTCCGGCCTCGTGGCAATCGGCAAGTTCGCAATCAAAACGCGCCAGGCAATCAGCCAATTGCGGACGGCCCGCGTGATCATGCGCCCAATCGACATGCGAGAAATCCTGCCCGTCGCGGGCGAACTTAAGCGCCGGATCCAGTTGATCCTGCGCCATGACATGGATCGAATAGTGCCGCGCAGCCCGGAATGCATCGTACCGGTTTGACTCTTTGCCAAGACACCACAGCACAAGCGGCGGGGACAGGGATACCGACGCAAACGAATTCACCGTTATTGCAGCAGGTCCGCTGGCCGTATTGGTCGTCACAACGGTGACGCCTGTCCCGAAACACCCCAGCGCTTCGCGAAAAGCGGGGGTTTGGTCCGGTCCGGGTTGGAAGGTCTTTTCTGTCATCGCGCATGAGGTGCCATGCCGAACCGGGATTGTCCACGAAAAGCTGGCGCGACGCTCTGTTTCGCGATCAGTTCAGGTCTTCCAGCAACCGGCCATGCTTGCGCGTTTCGGAAATCACGTCGCCAAAGGTCTTCAGGTCGCGGGCCATCAGCATGGGCAGCATCCTGACTAGCGCCTCGGCTGTTGCGACGGCGTCGCCCAGCGCGGTGTGGCGCAGGGTTTCCGGGATGGTGATGCCAAGACGGTCGCACAGGGCATCCAGCGTATGCGTCTCGCTGGCACCGAAAAGGACCGCAGACAGCAGAACCGTGTCCAGGATCGGGTGCTGCCATTCCACGCCCATCCGTTTCGCGTGTCGCCGCAAAAAGGCCATGTCGAACGGCGCGTTATGCGCCACGATGACGGCGTCGCGGGCAAAATGGTGGAACTGGCGCCCGGCCTCGGCAATGTCGGGGGCGCCCAGAACCATCTGGTTGTTGACCTTGTGAACCTTGGTCGAGGCGGCGGGGATCGGAATTCCCGGATCGACCAGCATGTCCAATCGTTCGCCATCGACGATCTTGCCATTCACGACCCGGACGGCCCCGATCTGGACGATCTCGTCCTTGTGGGGCAACAGGCCCGTGGTCTCGGTGTCGAATACGACGAAACATAGATCGGAAAGGGCCAGGTTTTCAAAGGCGTCATCACCGCGAGTGTCAAGCAGATCGAAATCATAGACCAGCGGGCGCGCCGCCTCGGGCGGGATACGGGCGACGCTGTCTTCGAAGATCAGCATATAACCCGGGGCATCGCCCAGCGGTTTCATCCGTGCGGTATAGGTCTGTTGCCCATCCGCACCTGTCAGCGTGCAATAGACATCCATGCCGGTCTGGGCCAGCTTGGCATAGGCTTCGACCACCGGGCCACGTTCGAGATAGTCAAACAGCGACGCGTTCAGCCGTGGATGCGCGATCTGCGCCAGAACCTCGGCGGCCTGTGCATCATACAGCACGATCTGGTGGTTGGGGCTGGCCAGCAGCATGGCCACGGGAATTTCTGTCAGCAGAGCGGTCAGCCGCTGTTTCTCGGCGGCCAGATGCGCGGTTTCGGCGGCGACGGCTTCTGCCGTGCTCATGGCGGTTTCCGCAAGCTGTTCGGCCAGACCGGCCGCAGCAGGGGCCAGGTCGCCCAGGTATCGCGCGGCCTGAAGGTCAAGGTCGGTGCTGACACCCGCATGTGCGCGCGCCCTCAGTTGCGCGGACAAACGTTCGATCGGTTTCGCAACATTGTCGTCGAACAGCAGCCAGACGCCTGCAATCATCGCGACCAGCCCAAAAGCAATCAGGATTTCGGCAAAGACAAAGGCGTTGATCAGGGCCGGGTCGGCCACTCTTGCATAGCTGACCCACATAGCAATCGCGCTGACGACCAGCCCGCCGATGGCGAGAAGGCAGAAGAACAGGAATATCCGCAGGCGAAGGCTCAGGGTCTTTAGCATGATCAGACTCCACATGTGGCGGTGATGATCGGGTCCCCTGACGCAGCTTGAATCCAGTCGATGCCGGTCAATTTGCCGTCATCGGAAAAGGCAACCCCGTCGATCAGGTTGGCCCGTCGGTTCTCGGCGCAGTTGACGGCGACGGGCAGCATGGTCACCGGGGCCCAGCGGCCAAAGAAATACAGGTCGACCAGGCGCTGGTCGGGCAGCGTATCCTTGGTCAGGACCGAGCTGGTGTCGATTGCCGCGAACCGATCCACGAAAGGCGCGGCATAGGTCCAGGGGCGATAAAACGCCCGGCTTTCAACCTCTTGAATGACCTCAAGCGTATCTGGCAGCGATTGCCGCGTCCGGTCGTACCAGGAATATTCGCTGATGATCGTCATACCGATCATTCCGACGCCCGCGGCGACGGGGGCCGCCCACCGGGGCAGGCGGCCGCCTGAAAGGTAGTTCAACAGCATCACGACGCCCGCAAAGGCAAAGCCCGCAAAAATTGTGCCGATCAATTCCAGAAACATCGTGCTTCTCCGTTTGGCGGGCAGGCGTGCCCGCATAGTTCCATTCGCCGCAAGGCGCGGGTGTCATCCCAGCACGCCTTTGCCGTGCCCAACTGCCGACTGCATTGTTTTTACCACCACAAAGGCGTCCCGCAGATGACTTCGCTCAAAATCCGACAGTTCCGCCGGCAGAAGGTAGTTGTCGGGCTTGGCCCCGTTCTTGACCAGCCGGACCTGGTGTTCCAGGCGGGTTTCGGCGATCAGGTCATAGGCATCCAGCAGGTCGCGCGCGCCCGAGGGGCTCAGAACACCGGCGGCCTCGGCCGTACTCAGGCGGGCGCGGGTGTTGGCGTCGGTCAGTTGCCCTTGCAGGCTGTAGATGCGGGCTAGGTCCACGATAGGGACCACACCGTTATGCTTAAGATCCAATGTGTTGCGGTGTTCCCCCGAACGGATGGTGGCAAACCCGCGCAGCAACCCCAGCGGAGGCGTGTGTTTCAGTGAATTCGAAATCATATGTGCAACAAAGATCGAATTCGCACTGGCCGAGGCCAGGGTCTCGGCCTGCAGGTTGGCAAACAGATCGAACTGCCCCCCGATCGGACGCAGGTCGAACATGACCGATGCAAGCATCTGTGCCTCGGGGTTGGGTTTAGCGATCCAGCCGTTGAAATAATCCCGCCATACGCGGACCGGCTGTCGCCACCGCGGATTGGTCGCCATCATGTCCCCCGGGCAGTAGAAATAACCGCAGGTGTCCAGCCCATCAGACACGAATTTTGCCAGCGCATCGAAATAGGGCAGATCGTCCTGGGTTACGCTGTCATCCAGCATCAGGCAGTTATCTTGATCCGAAACGCCGGTTTGTTCCTGCCGCCCCTGCGAGCCGCAGGCCAGCCACAGATAGGGGACCGGCGGGGGGCCAAGCTTGTCCTCGGCAAGGGCCAGCAGGCGGCGGGTTGCGGTATCTGCGATATCAGTAATCAGGCGTGTCACGACTTCATGACGGTTGCCACCTGCCACCAGCTGAACAAGCAGCTGCGGGATCTCGGCAGTGGCCGCCGCCATGGCTTTGGCAGACTGGGCCTGCGCGATACGGCGCACCAGTTCGGCCGAACTGACGGCCTGGAAATGGGTCAGGTCGGTCTGGGTGACAATGCCGACCAATCGCCCGCCATTCGAGATCGGGATGTGCCCGATACCCTTTTCCATCATCAGGTGCAGCACATCAGACCCGATATCGGACGGCGCCAGCGTCACCGGGTTCGGGGTCATGATGCCGGATATCGGCGTTGTTGCCGGCATGTCATCGGCCACGAACTTGCCAGCGATGTCCCTTAGGGTCGCGATCCCCAGCAGCTTGTCCGCCTCGGTTATGCAAAGCGACGATATCCCCTTGTCCCGCATCATCTGCGCCGCCTGCCGGATACCGGTATCAGGTGGGCAGGTGGCCGGGTCGCGCGCCATCAGCACGTCGATCCGGCTGGTTGCAAGGCTGTGCGCGTTGACCCGTTCGCCGCGTGTCCGGTTGAAGAATTTGGCAACGACGTCGTGATCGTCGATCAGCCCGCGCACCAGGTCCGGCGGCAACAGGAACAGGACCGAACGGGTATGCGCTTTTGCATGTGTCGCCGCGTTTCCGTCCCGCAGCAGCCCGCGTTCGCCAAAAGAATTTCGCAGCCCCAGATGCGACACCACCGCGTCATTTTCATCGGTGATTTCGACCTGTCCCTCATAGATGACAAAGACCCCCGGCATGGGATGCCCCAGCTGGTAGATGGGCTTGCCTTCCTCGACCTCCCAGACCTCGATCTTGTCGGCGATGGCTCCAAGGGTGTCTGCCGTCAGCGCATCATAGGGGTGAACGGATTTCAGAAACCGGGTGATGTCGTCGTGGGACAGGGGCATTGGTTGTTTCCTGGTTTCCTAAGAAAAATCCCGCCCGGTGGTTTGCCGGGCGGGAATAGTAAGTCGAAAAACGCGGCCAATGGCAAGAACCACCGGCCGCATCAGGCTCAGTGATCCTGAGCCGCAGCCGCACCACGGGGAACGCGGACGCTTTCGACCAATTCCTTGATCTCTGGCGGGGTTTCCTTGGTCATGCCGGAAACGACATATGCCACACCAAAGTTGATCATCGCACCGATTGCGCCGAACGAGGTCGACTTGATCGGACCCAGCAGCGGGTCAGCATCGGTGAACGAGTTGGTGCCCGGAATGAACAGCCAGCCCTTGTGCAGGAAGATGTAGACCAGTGTAACGGTCAGACCTGCCAGCATACCGGCAACCGCGCCGGTGTTGTTGATGCGGGTCGAGAAGATCCCCATCATCAGCGCCGGGAAGATCGAAGCCGCCGCCAGGCCAAAGGCCAGAGCAACAGTCTGCGCGGCAAAGCCCGGAGGGTTCAGGCCCAGGTAGGTTGCAACGACAATGGCGACGGCCATTGCGATACGCGCTGCCAGCAGCTCGCCCTTTTCCGAGATCGACGGGTTGATCGCACCTTTGACAAGGTCATGCGATACGGCCGACGAAATCGCCAGCAGCAGGCCCGCAGCCGTCGACAGAGCGGCGGCAAGACCACCGGCTGCAACCAGGCCGATCACCCAACCCGGCAGGTTGGCAATCTCGGGGTTGGCCAGAACCAGGATGTCACGGTTGAACTTGGTCAACTCGTTTCCGACCCAGCCTTTCTCTTCGGCAAGCGCCTGCATGGCCTCGGACTTGTCGTTATAGTACTGGATCTTGCCGTCTTGGTTCTTGTCTTCCCAATCCAGCAGGCCGGTTTTCTGCCATGTGGCCATCCAGTCATAACGCTGGTCGTTGTCGATCTGTTCGACGGTAACCGCGCCGCCTTCGATGCCTCCATTGGGCCACATCATGTCGGTGATGTTCAGGCGGGCCATTGCACCAACCGCGGGGGCGGTCAGGTACAGCAGCGCGATGAACACCAGCGCCCAACCGGCGGACCAACGTGCGTCAGCCACCTTGGGAACGGTGAAAAAGCGCATGATGACGTGAGGCAGACCGGCGGTACCGATCATCAGCGACAGCGTAAACAGGACCATGTTCAACGTGTCCGAATGGTGTGCCGTGTATTCGGCAAAGCCCAGTTCGGCCACGATCGCGTCAAGCTTGGTCAGCAGCGGCTCACCGCCCGCAGTGTCACCGAACAGGCCCAGGGCCGGGATCGGGTTGCCCGTCAGTTGCAGCGAAATGAAGATCGCCGGAATGGTATAGGCGGTGATCAGAACGCAGTACTGTGCGACCTGGGTATAGGTCACGCCCTTCATGCCGCCGAAAACGGCATAGGCGAAAACCACACAGGCACCGATCAGAAGACCGGTTGTGTTGCTGACCTCAAGAAAGCGGCCAAAGGCCACGCCCACACCGGTCATCTGACCGATCACGTAGGTCACCGACGCGACGATCAGACAGATCACCGCAACGATACGGGCGGTCTGGCTATAGAAGCGGTCGCCGATGAATTCCGACACGGTAAACTTGCCGAACTTACGCAGGTAAGGCGCAAGCAGCAGCGCCAGCAGCACGTAGCCACCGGTCCAACCCATCAGGAAGGTCGAGTTGTCATAGCCTGTAAAGGCAATCAGGCCCGCCATCGAGATGAACGAGGCCGCAGACATCCAGTCCGCCGCTGTCGCCATACCGTTGGTGACCGGGTGAACGCCGCGACCGGCGGCGTAGAATTCAGATGTGGAACCCGCGCGGGCCCAGATAGCGATGCCGATGTACAGCGCAAAGGACGCGCCGACAAACAGCAGGTTGATGGTAAACTGATCCATTGCGCTTACTCCTCGTCGACGCCGTATTCAGCGTCCAGCTTGTTCATGCGCCAGGCGTAGTTGAAGATCAGCACCAGGAAGACCAGGATTGATCCCTGCTGCGCGAACCAAAAGCCCAGGTCGGTGCCGCCCACGGCGATGCCGGACAGCATCGGACGCAGCAGGATGCCGAATCCGAAAGACACCAGCGCCCAAATGATGAGGCTGATGATGATGAGGCGCAGGTTGGCCTGCCAATAGCCGCCATCGGCACTGGTGGTCTGCGCGGAGTTTGGTGAATTATCCGCCATTGCGGGGTCCTCCTTGTTGCTCGTTAGGCGGCCCGATGCCCAACTCCTCCAGTGCTTTGGGCCGCATTTCGCTCGGTGCCCCGGCCATTGGGCCCGGGACAAAACTTCTCTGGTCCGCCAAGGCGGGTCCAATGAAGTATTCTGTTGTGGGATCAAAGCCCGTTTCGGGGCTTGTCTCCTCCCCTTACTTCACCGCGCCGCGAACGATGTCCTCCAGGTCGCGGGCGATGTCTTGGATGCTTCCCATGGCGTTGGTGCGTTTGAGAACGCCATGTCCCTGGTAATAGTCGATCAGCGGCGCGGTCTGCGCGTGATAGGCCGCCAGGCGGGATGCAACTGTTTCGGCATTGTCATCGGCGCGGCGCTTGAACTCGGTGCTGCCGCATTTGTCACATTCGCCTTCGGTCGCGGGTGCCTTGAACGTGTCATGATAGCCTTCGCCGCAGCCTGCACAGGTGTACCGGCCTGCGATCCGCGTAACCATTTCGGCGTCTTCCACCTCGAGGCTGACGGCGGCGTTGATCTTTTGACCGGTCTCGGCCAGCAGCGCGTCCAGCGCTTGGGCCTGAACCGTTGTGCGGGGAAAGCCGTCAAGGATTACGCCCTTGGCGCAATCGGCCTGGGTCAGGCGGTCGCGCAGGATGGCGATGACGATCTCGTCGCTGACCAGGCCACCAGATTCCATGACGGCCTTGGCGGCCAATCCGGCCTCGGTCCCTGCGGCGACGGCCGCACGCAGAAGGTCGCCGGTGCTGAGCTGGACAAGACCGAACTTGTCTTCAAGCATCCGCGCCTGTGTGCCCTTCCCGGCGCCCGGAGGGCCGAGAAGGATCAGAACAGCGGGAGTTGTGATTGTGGCAGCGTCCATCACATCCTCACTTGTTTGCGCGGTTTTCGATCAGGTCCTCGACCACCGAGGGATCGGCCAAGGTCGAGGTGTCACCCAGGGCGCCAAAGTCGTTCTCGGCAATCTTGCGCAGGATACGGCGCATGATCTTGCCTGAACGGGTCTTGGGCAGGCCGGGGGCCCACTGGATCACATCCGGGCTGGCAATCGGGCCGATCTCAGTCCGCACCCAAGTGCGCAACTCTTTTAGCAGCTCGTCCGATGGTTCGCGGTCGTTCATCAATGTGACATAGCAATAGATGCCCTGGCCCTTGATTTCATGGGGATAACCAACAACCGCGGCTTCGGCCACGGCGGCGTGGGCCACCAGGGCGCTTTCCACCTCGGCCGTACCCATACGGTGACCGGACACATTGATCACGTCGTCGACGCGACCGGTGATCCAGTAATCGCCATCCTCATCACGGCGGCATCCGTCACCGGTGAAGTAATAGCCTTTGTAATCCGAGAAATAGGTTTTCTCGAACCGCTCGTGATCGCCCCAGACGGTGCGCATTTGGCCAGGCCAGCTGTCCTTGATGCACAGAACACCTTCGACACCGTTGCCGTTGATTTCGACACCCGATTGCGGGTCCAGTACCACGGGCTGCACGCCAAAGAACGGTTTCTGGGCCGAGCCGGGCTTCAACGCGTGCGCGCCGGGCAGGGGGGTCATCATGTGGCCGCCGGTTTCGGTCTGCCACCATGTGTCGACGATCGGGCATTTGCCCTTGCCGACGACATCATTGTACCAGTTCCACGCCTCGGGGTTGATCGGCTCGCCAACCGTGCCCAAAAGGCGCAGGTCGCTCAGGTCGTGCTTTTCGACCCACTCGCTGCCCTGACCCATCAGAGCGCGGATCGCGGTCGGGGCGGTATAGAACTGGTTGACCTTGTGCTTGGCGCAAACCTCCCAGAAACGGCCTGCATCCGGATAAGTGGGAACACCCTCGAACATCAGTGTCGTCGCGCCGTTGGCCAGCGGGCCATAGACGATATAGCTGTGGCCGGTAACCCAGCCGACATCCGCCGTGCACCAGTAGATATCGCCTTCGTGGTAATCGAAGGTGATTTCATGCGTCAGTGCGGCGTAAACCAGATAGCCGCCGGTCGAGTGAACAACGCCCTTGGGCTGACCGGTGGAGCCGGATGTATAGAGAATGAACAGCGGGTCTTCGGCATTCATCTCTGCCGGGGCGCAATAATCGTCGGCCTCCAGCGCCATCTCGTTATAGTCGTAGTCGCGGCCGTCAATCCATGTGGTCTGGCCACCGGTCCGTTTGACAACAAGACATTTCACCGAATCCTTGCAGTGCAGCAGCGCCGCATCCGCGTTGGATTTCAACGGCGTCTTGCGACCCCCGCGCGGGGCTTCGTCGGCGGTGATGATCACCTTGGCGTCGCACCCATTGACCCGCGCGGCCAGCGCGTCCGGCGAGAAGCCCGCAAACACGATCGAATGGATCGCCCCGATCCGGGCGCAGGCCAGCATCGCATAGGCGGCTTCGGGGATCATCGGCAGATAGATGACGACGCGGTCGCCCTTGCGCACGCCCATCGACTCCAGGATGTTGGCCATCCGGCAGGTGCGGCGGTGCAGTTCGGCATATGTGATATGTTGGGCGGCGTCGCTTGGATCATCGGGTTCCCAGATGATCGCGGTCTGGTCGCCGCGCGTTTTCAGGTGGCGGTCCAGGCAGTTCGCCGAAACGTTCAGCGTGCCGTCGGAGAACCAGTTGATGCTGACCTCGCCGAAACTGTAATTGACGTCCTTTACGGTCGTGTAGGGCTTGATCCAATCGATCCGCTTGCCATGCTCGCCCCAGAAAGCATCTGGGTCATTGACCGAGGCCGCATACATGTTGGCATATGTGTCGGCATCAATATGGGCGCGGGAAACAGTTTCGGCGGATGGCGGATAAACCTTGGCATCTGCCTGGGCAGCGGTGGTCATTCTGAGGCTCCTCCCTCTTGACTGGATTTCGGTGGGTAACTTTGCCTGCACAGACACTGTCGACCCGTTTCCTCCCTAGCGTGATAATACGGAAATCAGAAAAGAAGGAAATAAATTGCCGTAATCCTTGAATTTGTTTGTAAACAACTTTTTCCAGATGGGCTGAAACTGTAAATTTTTTCGGATGATTCCGTAAATATATTGAAAAAACAGTGGTGTAGCTGTAAGGAAACTTTGGAAAAGATGATGGCCGGGTCCGTGAAACTTTCGTGCGCACCCGTGCGGTTTCCTGCCGATCACATACAGAGGGGGATGTCCTTTGGTCGCATGCTCAATCGTTGCGGGGGTTGGCACATCCGAATGTTGGCGCTAGCTTGAATCGCAAGCGCCCCGGGAGGGGGTGCGCCAAAGGGAGATTTCATAATGAACAAGATGTTGAACGGTGCGGCTATCGCCGCCCTTACCACCGTCTTTGTGACCGAAGCAGCCGCAACCGAATGGAACGCCTCGGTCTGGGGCAAGCGGCGCGCCTTTACAGAGCATGTCGAAAAGCTTGCTGAACTGGTCAGTGAAAAGACCGGTGGCGAGTTTACGATCAATGTCAGCTATGGCGGCTTGTCCAAGCCCAAGGAAAACCTGGACGGGATCGAGATCGGCGCGTTTGAAATGGCCCAGTTCTGTGCGGGCTATCACCGTGACAAGAACCGCGCGATCACCGTGCTGGAGCTGCCGTTCCTGGGCGTGAATACGCTGGATGAAGAGGTCGCCGTAAGCCATGCGGTTTATGGCCACCCCGCCGTCATGGACGAGATGGCCCAGTGGAACGCGCGTATTCTGATGACGTCGCCGATGCCTCAGTATAACCTCGTCGGCACTGGCGAGCCGCGCGACGCGCTGGCCGATTTCGATGGTATGCGTGTCCGCGCCACTGGCGGGCTTGGGCAAGCCTTCGAAGCGGTTGGCGGGGTTCCGACATCGGTGCCCGCCACCGAAGCCTATAACGCCATGGAATCCGGCGTTGTCGATACCGTCGCCTTTGCCCAGCATGCGCATTTGTCGTTTGGAACCATCAACGAAGCGGATTGGTGGACCGCCAACCTGAACCCCGGCACGGTGAATTGCCCGGTGGTGGTCAATATCGAGGCCTATGAGGCGCTCTCGCCCGAGCATCGCGAAGCCCTGGACAGCTCGGTCGATGAAGCCATTGACCATTACCTGGCCAATTACGGCGCGCTGCTGGAAAAATGGGACGGCGTGCTGGCCGAGAAGGGCGTTCAGAAAGTCATGATTGATGACGCCGTGATCGGAGAGTTCAAGGCGCAGGCGGCAGATCCCATTCGCGACAAGTGGATTGCTGACATGTCGGCGCAAGGTCTTCCGGCACAGGACCTGTATGACCTGGTTCAGGCAACGCTGAAACAACAGCGCGGCGGAAACTGAGTAACGCCCCCGGACGCCAGGACGGCGTCCGGGGCAATTTCGGGCAGGGGGCAACCGAATGGCAGGACAGGCCACGGTACTGGAGGACCAGAGCCTCCTCAGTCGGCTGGATCGACGTCTTCTTGGACTTGAGCAGGTGATGGCGCTTCTGAGCGGGCTGGCCGTGTTCGGGCTGATGGTCCTGGCCGTGGTTTCGGTCAGTGGCCGGAACGCGATCAACGCGCCGCTTCCGGGATATGTGGACTGGATCGAGCAGGCGATGCCCCTGATTGCCTTTCTGGGTGTGTCCTATGTACAGCGCGGCGGTGGGCATATTCGCATGGATATTGTCATTTCACGGTTGCACGGGCGGGCGCTTTGGCTGTTTGAATTTGTTTCGACCATGCTGATCCTGTTGCTGATGCTTGCACTTGTCTGGGGCAGCTGGTCACATTTCGACCGTTCCTTCGATTTCGGCGCACCCTTGTGGAGCCGGGACAGCTCGATTGATATCGGGATTCCGATCTGGCCGGCCAAGTTGCTGGCGCCGATCGCCTTTTCGGTTCTCAGCCTGCGGCTGATCCTGCAGGCCTGGGGGTTCGGGCGGGCCTTTTTGCTGGGTTTGGATGCTCCGGTGGCGGTGCCGCTGATACAGGATGCCGCCGCGCAGGCCGCTGCAGAGGCCGAGCAATACGAAGGGCAGGACTAGCACATGGACACAATCGAAATCGGCCTTTGGGTCACGGGTGGCCTGTTGGTGCTGGTGGTTGCCGGGATGCGCGTGGCCTTTGCCGCAGGTCTGGCGGGGCTGGTCGGGCTGATCTGGATATTCTGGGCCAAGTTCGGATACGATCCGGGCCGGTTCGGCAAGGCGGTGACCGTGGCGGTCAAGACCGCAGGGCAGGTGCCCCATTCCAAGGTTGCGTCGCACACGCTCAGCCTGATCCCGACCTTTATCCTGATTGGATATCTTGCCTATTACGCAGGCCTGACGCGGGCATTGTTCGAGGCCGCCAAGCGATGGGTCGCCTGGGTGCCGGGCGGCCTTGCGGTTTCGACCGTATTTGCAACGGCAGGGTTCGCGGCAGTGTCCGGCGCGTCGGTGGCCACCTCGGCCGTGTTTGCCCGCATTGCCATCCCCGAGATGCTGGCCGTGGGATACAACAAACGCTTTGCTGCAGGGGTCGTGGCCGCCGGGGGCACACTGGCTTCGCTTATCCCGCCTTCCGCGATCCTTGTGATCTATGCCATCATCGTCGAACAGGACGTGGGCAAGCTGCTTTTGGCCGGCTTCATTCCCGGCGCCTTTTCCGCGGTGATCTACGGGTTGCTGATCGTGGGGATCGCGGTGGTTTTCAAGAATGTCGGGCCAAGGGTCACGGGGTTCACCTGGAAGCAGCGATTTGCCTCACTGCCGGGGGCGCTGCCTATCTTTGCGGTGATCCTGATCATCATTTGTTTTGTCTACAATCCTTTTGGCGATGACGCCTGGGGGACGCCGACCGAAGGCGGCGCGATCGGCGCGTTCATCGTTTTCTGTTTTGCATTGGTCCACGGGATGCGCTGGGCCGAGTTCCGTTCGGCCCTGATTGAAACGGCCAAACTGACGGCGATGATCTTTGCAATCATCTGGGGCGTTCTGATCTATGTCCGCTTTTTGGGGTTCGCAGACCTGCCGGGCGCTTTTTCGGACTGGATCACCGGGTTGGAAACCTCGCCCATGGTGATCCTGATCTGCATCCTCTTGGCTTATGCCGTGTTGGGGATGTTCATGGACGCCATCGGAATGTTGCTGTTGACGCTGCCGGTGGTCTATCCGGCGGTCATGGCCCTGAACGGGGGCGAGGCGGTGAGCGCGGCAGAAAGCACCTTTGGCATGAGCGGGCCGATGTGCGCGATCTGGTTCGGTATTCTGGTGGTGAAGATGGCAGAGTTCTGCCTGATTACCCCGCCTATCGGCCTCAACTGCTTTGTCGTTGCAGGTGTTCGCCCGGACTTGAGCGTGCAGGATGTCTTTCGCGGGGTTGCGCCATTCTTCGTCGCTGATGCGGCAACGATTGCACTGTTGGTGGCGTTTCCGGGTATCGTGCTTTATCTGCCGTCGCTCGCAGGCTAGGGACAGCCGCCCCCCGACAAGGGGCGGCGGTGTTAGCTGGCGCGCATCAACATCCCATATAGGTCGCGCGGGTCGTCCGGGTCTGCCAGCATATCCAGGGGCTCAAAGAAATCAGTGCCTTCTATGGCATTCTTTATGTACCTAAGCGCCGAAAAGTCTTCGATCGCAAAGCCGACGCTGTCAAAAAGGGTGATTTGCTTTTCGTCACGGCGCCCACTGGCCTGGCCGGTCATGACCTGCCAGATCTCGGTCACCGGATGATCCGGTTCCAATGCCTGAATCTCGCCTTCGATACGGGTCTGGTCGGGATATTCGACAAAGATGTCCGAACGCAGCAGGATATCGCGATGCAACTCGGTCTTGCCGGGGCAATCCCCGCCGATGGCATTGATATGAACGCCGGGCCCGACCATGTTGTCGGTCAGGATCGTGGCGTATTTCTTGTCTGCGGTGCAGGTGGTGATGATCTGGGCGCCCTCGATCGCGTCCTGGGGGCTGGGGCAGGCAATGACGTTCAGCCCTTTGTTTTGCAGGTTGGCGGCGCATTTCGCCGTGGCCTTCGCGTCGGTGTCATACAGACGGACCGTGTCGATGCCGCACATGGCTTTGAACGCCAAGCACTGAAACTCGGACTGTGCGCCATTGCCGATCATCGCCATGACGCGTGCGGATTTCGGCGCCAGATAGCTGCCAACAAGGGCCGAGGTTGCCGCTGTTCTCAATGCTGTCAGCAGGGTCATCTCGGTCAAAAGCGTCGGATAGCCGGTATAGACATCCGCCAGCAGGCCAAAGGCAGTGACGGTTTGCAGCCCCTCTGATGTGTTCTTGGGGTGCCCGTTGACATATTTGAACCCATAGGATTCGCCGTCTGACGTGGGCATCAATTCAATCACCCCATGCGGGGAATGGGCCGGTATCCTTGGGGTCTTGTCAAAGCTTTCCCAGCGTTTGAAATCGGCCTCGATCTGCGCCGCGATCTGAAGAATGACCTGCTCGACACCGATATGATGAACAAGACGCATCATGTTATCGACCGATACAAAGGGCACAAGCGCCTTGTCAGAAGGTTTCATCGTCAAAAGCTCCGGGTTGGGCGGTCAAAGATGCGGCGTCCCAAAAGCGACGCTGCAAGATCCACCATCAGTTTCGCAGTACGGCCGCGTTCGTCCAGAAATGGGTTCAGTTCAACAAGGTCAAGCGAACAGACCAGCCCGCTTTCGTGCAGCAACTCCATTGCCAGATGCGCCTCGCGTTCGGTGGCCCCACCTGGAACAGTCGTGCCGACGGCTGGCGCGACCGAAGGGTCAAGAAAGTCGACATCCAGCGAAACATGCAACACCCCGTTGGCTGCGCGCACCTTGTTCAGAAACGCCATCAGCGGGGTCTTGATGCCATGTTCGTCGATGCTGCGCATATCGGCCAGCATGGCGTGGTCTTTCTCCAGCGTTGCGCGCTCCTCGGGGTCGACCGAGCGCAGCCCGATCATGCCGACCCGGTCTGTGGGCACCGGGAAGGGCACAGGTGGAAACGCTTCAAACCCGTCCTGACCGGTGAAATAGGCGACAGGGGTTCCATGCAGGTTGCCGCTGCTGCTGCTGTCCGGTGTATGAAAGTCGCTATGCGCATCCAGCCACAGGACGAATAGCGGGCGGCCAAGCTGTTGGGCATGAGCCGCCATTCCTGTCACTGTTCCCATCGACAGCGCGTGATCGCCGCCCATGAAAATGGGCAGGCCGCGCCCTGCCGCCTGCTGGGCCGCGCGGTGCAGGGCCATTGTCCACCCGATACAGTCGGGCAATGCAAACAGGTGCGGATGTTGCGGCGTGTCCACCGCATCGGGACGGATGTCGCCGCTGTCCAGGACGACATGGCCAAGGTCGCGCAGGGCCTGTTCCAGCCCCGCCACGCGATAGGCGTCAGGCCCCATCCGGCAACCCTGCCGCCGCTTTCCGGCGTCCATCGGGGCACCGATCAGAATTACGTTCTTGGTTTCCATATGTTCATGTAGCGAAACAACATGGCTTGCAGGAAGCCATCAAAATGTTCAAATTGGTATTCAATACTTACAAAACGGGAAAAGTTGATGGACGAACTGGACAATCGCCTGCTCAGCGCATTGCACCGGGACGCCCGCGCGTCGTTGTCCGAGCTGGCGCAACAGCTTGGTGTCACCCGCACGACGGTGCGAAGCAGGATGCAGCGTCTCAAACAATCGGGCGAGATCGTGGGCTTTACCGTCCTGACCCGCCGCAACGTGGCGCAAAGCCCGGTTCGCGGCCTGATGATGCTTGAGATCGAGGGGCGCGGCACCGAACGGATCATGGCCCGAATTGCCGCCATGCGACAGGTTCGGGCCGTTCATTCGACCAATGGGGGCTGGGACCTGATCGCCGAAATCGGGGCGGATACGCTTGCGGAACTGGATGAGGTTCTGTTCTTGATCCGGCGCATGGAAGGCGTCACCCGATCCGAGACGAACCTGCTGCTTTCAACGCGCAAGGGCCGATACTAGACCCGCGCGCAAACCACGGGGTCGCGGTTCTTTGAGCTTGGGTAAAAATGTGCCAGTCTTCTGCGACATGCCAGCAGGGCCTGCAATCGGCAAACGAAACAAGTCAACCGGTCACGGGTTGGCGATAAGGGGCAGGGACGGTATCGATGACAATGCAAGATCCGGGCGAACAGACGCGGGCACAGGTTTTGACGGCGCGCGTCGCGGGAATGCTGGAAAAGCCAGTGGTACGACTTGCCATCCCGATCCTGATCACGCTGATTGCGTTGATGGTCCTGCATGACCTGTCCGCGCATGTGAAATGGTCTGACGTCAAGGCGGATATTGCCGGCACGTCGTGGAAGCTGATGTTCTTTGCCCTGTGCTGGACGGCGTTCAGTTTTGTTTCGCTGTCCTTATATGACGTCTTTGCCGTTCAAAGCGTGGCGGGCGGAAAGGTCCCGTTGCCGGTGGCCGGGATGGCCGGGGCAAGCGGGTATGCCGTGTCCAACTGTCTGGGGTTTTCCTATATCACCGGAACGGCAATCCGGTACCGGATCTACGCGTCGCTTGGGTTGGACCTGGCCCGTGTGGCCGGTGTAATCGCGACGTCCTGGGTTGCATTCTGGATGGGCCTGATCCTGGTCCTAGGGATTTTGCTTGCGCTGCATCCTGACGGGATTTCGCGGGTTGTCCCGATCTCGGGCGCGGCGGAAACCGCGATTGGGGTTGGCCTGTTGGTGGCGCTGGCGGGGCTGTTTGCCTGGCTGTCCACAGGCGGGCGCCGCCTGTCCGTTGCCGGTATGGGGTTTGACCTGCCCGGCGGGCGGCTTGCCGGGCTGTTGACACTGGCGGCGGTGGGCGATTTGTTCGGGGCTTCGATGGCGCTTTACGTGCTGATGCCCAACGACCTGGGCGTAGGGTTTCCGTATTTCTTTACCATCTACATTGCCGCCATTGCCGTCGGAATCCTGAGCCATGCACCCGGTGGGATCGGCGTGTTCGAGGCAACGCTGATCGCCGGGTTGGGCGCGTCGGGGCGGTCGGACGTCATCGCCGCGCTGTTGCTTTACCGTTTGGTCTACACCTTCCTGCCCTTTGCCGTGGCAAGCCTGTCCATCGCCGTTGCCTGGGCCATGACCCGGCGGCAGCAGATCGGCGGTGCAGCCACCTGGGTCTATCGCGTCATCCGCCCCATCGTTCCGATGGTTGCGGCGGGCATATCGGCACTGGCCGGGGTGATCCTGCTTGTCTCGGGCACATTGCCCACCAGCAGCAAGGCGCTGGGCGTGCTGCGTGAGGTCCTGCCGCTGTCCTTTGTCGAGGCATCGCATCTGTTGGGCAGTGCTGTCGGCGTTTTGCTGATCCTTGTGTCGCGCGGATTGTTTCGCAAACTCTACCGTGCATGGATCGTCGCCATGTTGCTGATGCTTGTGGGGTTCGTCGCATCCCTGACCCGCGGGCTGGACACGCACGAGGCGCTGTCCATGCTGACAACAATTGCTTTGCTGGGTCTGTTTCGCGGTGCGTTCTACCGTGTCAGCGGCGCGTCGATCTTTCGTCTGAATATCCCATGGCTTGTCAGCGTTATTGCCCTGCTGGCGGTGGTGTTCTGGATCGGATTGTTCGCATATTCGCATGTAGACTACGACAATGCGCTGTGGTGGCAGTTCGCATGGAATGGTGATGCGTCGCGCTTTTTACGCTCCAGCCTGGTGGTGGCTGTCATTGTGGGCATCGTCGCCGTCACGTCGTTGTTTGGCCGCGACGTTCCGCAGGTGACACGCACCCAGATCCCGCCGGTGGTCGAACGCCTTGTCATGCAAAGCGAAGATACCGAGTCGCAGATATCGCTGACGGGGGACAAGCAGTTCCTGATCGCGCCGGATGACAGCGCCTTTGTTGCCTATGCCGACACGGGTGTTGCGCTGATTTCCAAGGGCGAACCCGTGGGCGATGAAAAAGCCGGTGAGCAGTTGATCTGGCAATTGCGGGAAATGGCCGACCGCGAGGGCAAGCTGTGCGCCTTTTACAGCGTTTCGACCCGCTACCTGCCGACCTTTCTGGATATGGGGCTGTCGATCCTGAAAATCGGCGAGGTTGCCCGCGTGTCGCTGACCGGGTTTTCGCTGGATGGAAAGTCGCGAAAACGCTTCCGCCAGGCCAAGAACCGGGCTGAGCGGGACGGCTATGTCTTCGAGATCATCCCCAAGGAAGACCTGGCGCCGGTCTTGCCCGAACTGCGCGGGATATCCGACAAGTGGTTGTCCGGAAAAGCGGGGGCAGAGAAGGGATTTGCCCTTGGTGGCTTTGACGACGCGTACCTGTCCTATTTCGATCACGCGGTTCTCAGGGATGGTGCAACAGGTCGGATCATGGCCTTTGCCAACCTGTTCCAGGGCGGCAATAAATCCGAATTGTCGCTGGACCTGATGCGTTATGACCCCGAAAGCCCCAGTTTCGTTATGGACGCCCTGTTTGCCGAGATGATGGTTTGGGGCGCAGATCAGGGGTTCCGGTGGTTTTCTCTGGGCGCGGCGCCGTTTTCAGGGATCGAAAACCGGCAATTGGCGTCGCTGTGGAACCGCATTGGCGGTTTCGTTTACGAACATGGAGAACAGTTCTATCATTTCGAAGGCCTTCGGTCCTTTAAGCAGAAATTCGACCCGGAATGGAGCCCGAACTATCTTGCAAGCCCGGGTGGGCTGGCCGCGCCGCGCATTCTTTACGAGGTCAATATCCTGATCTCGGGCGGATTGCGGGGCCTGACCAAATAGGCGTCAGTTCAGGCTTGCGCGTGTTGGCGATTTCTCAAGCAGGTCGCCCCAATCGGTGCGATAGGCCATTTCCGCCAAAACGGTTTGCGGCAGAAATTCCTGATTTTGGCGGATCTGCCAGCCGCCGCCCAGCCCTTTGTAGACGGCCACCAGATTGCTTGAGACCTGCTGACGGGCTTCGATCAGGTTGGCTTGCGACCGCAGCAACGCGGTTTGGGTGTTCAGAATACGGGAATAGCTTGCAATCCCGTCGCGATATTGACTGACTGCGATTTCCGCCGCCTTGCGCGAAGCTGTGACGCTGTTTTGGTAAAACCCGACCTGTTTGCGGGCCTGCGCATAGGCGACCATTGCGCTTTCGACCTCGGAATAGGCGGTCAGAACGGTGTTCTGGTAGTTTGCGATCAGCGCCTGATAGGCCGCATCCTGCGCGCGTACATTGTTCTTGATCCGGCCGTAATTCAGGACGTTCCAGACCACACCGGCATTGGCCAGCCCGGTCGTGCTGTTGGAACTGAACAGGTCGCGCCCACCCGATGCCTGCAACCCGACCGAGCCGGACAGGATGAATTGCGGGTAGAGGTCGGCCATGGCAATGCCCACCTGTGCCGATTGCGTGGCGGCCGCCAGCTCGGCCGCGCGCACGTCGGGGCGGCGGCGCAGCAGTTCGGCAGGAACGCCAACTGCGACATTGGCGCGGGCTGATGGGATGCGGCCGGAATTGCCCAGCAGGCTGGTCATGCGCGACGGCGGTGCCCCAAGCAACACGGCCAGCGCGTTCTTGGCTTGTTGCAGGTCGCTTTCCAGGGTCGGTACCAACGCTTGGGTGTTGTTCAGAAACGCGGTGGATTCCTGGACGTCCAGTTCGGTCGTGACGCCATTGTTGAACCGCAATTCCGTCAGGTCGGTCGACGCTTGCTGCAGCTGAATGTTTTCGCGTGCAACCGCCAGCGATTCCTGCAAGGCGCGGATGTTGATGTACAGGGCGGCAACGTCACCGGTAAGCGTCACCAGCGCGTCGTCATAATTTGCCACCTGCAGCGCCAGGTTGGACCTTGCCGCTTGTACGCCGCGTCGCTGCGCGCCCCAGACATCCAGTTCCCATTGTGCGTCAAAACCGACTTGCGAGGTCGAAAACTCGGTGTCCAGAGGGATGATCCGGTTGATATCCGCAATCGGCCCCAGGTTGTCGCTGATTTGCCGCCGCTGTAATGACCCGCCCACAGCCTGTGACTGCGGATACAGTTCGCCAAAGGCGATCCCCAGCTGTGCCCGCGCTTGCAGGACACGCGCGCCGGCCACCTGCAGCGACAGGTTCTGGGCATAGGCCTCGGCCACCAGCTTGTTCAGCGTGGGGTCGTTGAAGGTCTCCCACCATTTTACGACCGGCGCGCTGCGCGATGTCAGGCCGCTGCCCTGGCTGACGCTGGGGCTGTTCACCTCGATCCACTGTTTGACGACCGGCGAATTGGGGCGCACGAAATCCGGCCCGACGGGGGCGCAGGCGACCATGAACGCCAGGCACAGCGCGCCGCCCAGTCCTGCCCGGAAGTAGCGCTTTTTCGGTCTGGCTGCTGTGGCCCCTGTCATGGTGCGCGTCCTCAGATATCAAGTGGCCGGATGAAATTGGCGAAAGAGTAGAGGCGGATGTTGATGCGCCTCAGGAACTCGAAACTTTTGCCCTGGCCCGTATAGATTGCCACGGCCGCATGGCCCCCGGCGGGAAAAGTGTGCCCCTCAGGGACATCGACCGATATTTGCACCGCAATCCGACCGGGCAGCTTTGGCAGTTCAAAACCCGGCAGGCGACCAGACGGCAGGTATTGCCCCTGGCGGGTGGCCCACCAAATCGCCTCGACCTTGCCGGTCAGGATTTCACCGGGATAGAGGTCCAGCGCCACTTCGACCGGTTGTCCGGGTTCAACGAATTTCAGGTTCTGCTGCCGATACGTGGCCAGGATATAGGGGCTGTCCTCGGTCACGAAACTGGCGATTGCCCCAAGGCGGACATCCCCGACGACCAGCCCGGGACGCGCCTGTTGCGAGACGATCATGCCATTTTCGGGGGCGTAGATCGTCGTGTTTTCAAGGAAATACTCGGCCTGAGCCAACTGGGCCTGGGCTTGCAGAATGCCGGTATTCACGCCGTCGATCTGCGAGGCCACGGCCAGGTTGGCCTTTTCCAGATTGGCTTCGGCCTCTTTGACCTGTGCCTCGTCCTCGGTGACCTGCTCGTTCCAGCGGTCCAGCTCGTCCTGACGCGCGCCACCGGCTGGAACCAGGTTTTCGTACCTTTGCTGCTGGGTCAGCGCATAGGCCAGTTGCGCATTGGCGCGCTCGATCGCTTCGGTCGCCGCCACTACGTCCTGTTCAAGAATTTTTGCGTTTTGCTCTGCCGCCACAAGCTGGGCCTTGGCGTTGTCCACCGCCAGCGAAAACACGGTATCGTCAAAACGGTACAGCGGATCCCCCTTGGTGATCTGGGTATTGGGTTCGACCAGAACTTCGGTAAGAATGGTCGGCTGGGTCAGCTTGGGTACGATCTGGATCGTTGACCGCACCACATGACTGTCGACCGAGAAGGGTTGAAAAAACCGTAGCGCCACCAGAAAGATCAGCAAAAGATGGGCGCCGACCCAAAAGGAAACGACCCCCCAGACGATATTGAACTTCAGCCATTGGGCCTTGAAGAAAATGAACCATACGAAAATGATGTAGAACAGCGTGATGCCGACGGCGACAAACATGTTGATCGGTTTCCTTTGGCTTCAGCTTTTCTGATTTTCGTCGGTATCCAGGCTATCCTGGTATTCGGGCTTGACCGTGCCACCCAGACGCTTGATTTCCTTGCGGATTGCCTCGCGTTCGTCATCGGGCATGCGCCGCATGTCGACCGTGACGCCATCATGGAATGCCCAGATAAAGGCGTGGACCCAGGGCACAATTGCCAGAAACCCCATCCAACCCATGATCTTGACCGCTTCGGCATGGGGATGGTTGCGCTTGATGGCAATCCGACCCGGCAGTCCCATCAGAAACAGGAACAGGCCCATCACGGCAGCCAGCAGCAGGATAAGTGCCACGAAAGTCAGGTAGTCGTAGTAGCCAAGCGGCTGCCCCAAAAGTCCCATTTTCTTGCCTCCTGCCGGATGGTTGTCCCATCCTCAGTTGTTGGTGCCCGGTTCGTCAATGAGTTTATGGCGTGTTGACGGGTGTGCGCAGACGGTTGGACCACATTCTGACAGGGCAGGGACCGCGCTCAGCGCCGCAAGCTCTATCACGGCTGTGAGCCGCGCGAACAAAAGCGCTATCATGGCTCGGTCCTCCCCTCCCGTGCGACGACTGCGGAATGACTTGATACTGTCAGGCCCAATGAGGTGTGGCAAGAACAGCCTGGGGTTGAAGGCCGTTCAATGCAATCCGCCGGTCAGTCACACAGCGCAACGGTCGTTTTCCATTGCCGGCAGAGCGCCTGTAGATCGTCGGTCAGCGGCAGATCGGTATAGAACGTATCGATCTCGGACAATGACGCGATACGCGCAGGGGCAGTGCGCGCGAATTTGGACTGGTCCGCAACCAGGCAGGTCTTGCGCGACTGTGCGATGATGGTCTGGCTGACATGGACTTCCTGAAAGTCGAAATCCAGCAAGTCGCCCTGTTGATCCAGCGCCGAGCACCCGATGATCGCATGGTCAAATTTGAACTGTTCGATCGTTGAAACCGTCAAATGTCCGATCAGGCCGCCATCGGACCGGCGCAGGACACCACCGGCCACGACTATCCTGCAATCGGGGTTGGCGACGAGGATATTGGCGACGTTCATGTTGTTCGTCACGACCATCAGGTTCTTGTGCCCGATCAGTTGGCGCGCGACAGCCTCGGTCGAGGTGCCGATATTCATGAAGACCGAAGCGCCATCGGGGATATCGGCGGCGCATCGTTTGGCAATGCGTTCCTTGGCATCTTCGTGCAGACCACGCCGATCCTCGTACCCGATATTCGAAACCCCGGACCGCAGCACCGCGCCACCGTGGACGCGGTCCAGCTTTCCGGCTTCGGACAGTTCCGCCAGGTCGCGGCGAATGGTCTGGACGGTGACGCCGAACGTCTCGGCAAGGTCCTCGACCGCAACGCGCCCCTTGGCCTTTGCAATTTCAAGAATATCCGACTGGCGAAAGGACAAGGACACGAGGGGCTCCGATATGCGGCAGGGCGTAGGTTCGTTTTTGTTCGGATTTGGCCGCGTGGCAAGCCCATCTGGAAAGTTTACGGGGGTTTCTGTGATAATTTTGCGCGGAAAGCGGCCGTAGTAGCTGCTTGGAGCATGTCCCGCGCGACGCGCAAAAGCGAAGATAAACGAAAAATAAGCTTGACGAAACGAAGCCCTGCACGGTTAATGCGCGCGACTTTCCAATCAGGGAATCGTTTAGGAATGGGCGCTCTGGATATGCAGACCACCGATCTTTTCATCATTGGCGGCGGGATCAACGGGTGCGGGATTGCCCGTGATGCGGCCGGTCGTGGGCTGTCGGTGACATTGGCCGAGATGAACGACCTGGCCTCGGCCACGTCTTCGGCATCGACCAAGCTGTTTCACGGCGGCTTGCGGTATCTTGAGTATTTCGAACTGCGGTTGGTGCGCGAGGCGCTGATTGAACGCGAAACGCTTTTGCGGGCAATGCCGCATATCAGTTGGCCGATGCGGTTCGTTTTGCCTTATCACCCCGACATGCGTTTCGACTCGGAAACGCCGACCTCGCGATTGCTGGGCCTTGTGATGCCCTGGATGCGTGGCCGGCGCCCGGCCTGGCTGATACGCTTGGGGTTGTTCCTGTATGACAATCTGGGCGGCCGGCAAATCCTGCCCGGTACCTCGTCGCTGGACCTGCGGACAGCTAGGGAAGGGGCACCGCTGAAGGCCAGATACGAAACCGCTTATGAATATTCCGATTGCTGGGTCGAAGACTCGCGCCTGGTGGTTCTCAACGCCCGCGACGCCAAGGCGCGCGGCGCCGAAATTCTGGTGGGAACCCAGGTCGTGGCCGCAGACCGCAAAGACGGTTTGTGGCATGTCACCATCCGGGACGGCCAGAGCGGCGAAACGCGAACGATTGCCGCGCGCATGCTGATCAACGCAGGCGGCCCCTGGGTTGGCGAGATCATTCAGTCCAAGATCAACATCCAGTCCCGCGAAGGCGTCAGGCTGGTCCGCGGCAGCCATATCGTAACCCGCAGATTGTTTGACCATGACAAATGCTATTTCTTTCAGGGCGAGGATGGGCGGATCATTTTCGCAATCCCCTATGAACGCGATTTCACCCTGATCGGAACCACGGATCAGGACCATGGCGACCCGTCGGAACGCCCTGTCTGCACCGAGGCCGAGCAGGATTATCTGTGTCGCTTTGCGTCCCGGTATTTTGAAACGGCCATCACCCGCGCGGATATCGTCTGGACTTATTCGGGCGTGCGACCTTTGTATGATGACGGGGCGCAAAGCGCCACGGCAGCGACCCGGGATTACACGTTGAAGGTCGACGACAGTGGCGGCGCGCCCGTGCTGAACGTGTTTGGCGGCAAGATCACGACCTATCGCCGGCTTGCGGAAAGCGCGATGGACAAGGTCGCGCAGTATTTCCCCGATCTTCCAGGGCCGTGGACCGCAGGCGTGGCCCTGCCGGGGGGCGATTTCCCGGTTGATGGGGTCGACGACCTGGTTGCGGCGCTGATGTCCGAGTTTGCGTTTCTTGATCGCGATTGGGCCATGCGGTTGGTGCGCGCCTATGGCACCGAGGCGCGGTTGATGCTGCGAGATGCCGAAGACACCGCCGACCTGGGGGAATCCTTTGGCGCGACGCTTACTGCGCGTGAGGTCGCATGGCTGATGGACAAAGAGTTTGCCCGCACGGCCGAAGATGTGATCTGGCGGCGCAACAAGCTGGGTCTGCGTCTTGATCCAGCTCAGGTCGCCAGGTTGGGCGAATGGATGGCCGCCCGATCCGGACCTGAAAACAAGGCGAATAGCTGAACAGAAAACGCCCCGCAGGATATGCGGGGCGTCTTTCTTTTCGGGGGCCGAAGCTTCAGCCCGGGCTTTGTGTCGGCTCGGTTTCCTTGCGGCCGCCCTTCAGCCATTCGCGCAGCCCCTGCATCACTGCGTATAGAACCGGAACAAGGATGACACCGAACAAGGTTGCCGCCAGCATGCCGCCGAAAACGGCCACGCCAATGGCCTTTTGGCTGGCAGCACCGGCGCCATTGGCTGCAAGCAGCGGGACAACACCCAGAAGAAAGGACAGGGCCGTCATCATCACGGCGCGGAACCGCTGATAGGCGGCCTCGGCGGCGGCATCTTTGATCGATCGGCCATGTGCCCTCTGCTCCATGGCGAATTCCACAATGAGAATCCCGTTTTTCGAAGCCAGCCCGACCAACATGATCATCCCGATCTGGGTATAAAGGTTGATGTCGCTGCCAACGATTGCAACGGCGGCCACGGCCCCGAAAAGGGCCACGATCACCGACAGCAGGATCGACACGGGCATGGACCAGCTTTCGTACTGACCCACCAGGAACAGGTACCCGAACAGAACGGCCAGCCCCAGGATGATGACGACCAGGCCACCAGATGCCAGCTGCTGCTGGGCGGTGCCGGTCCATTCAAACGCGTATCCCGGGGGCAGGGCGGTGGCCGATTCCTCGGTCATCACCGTGATCGCGTCTCCGGTGGACAGGCCTTCGGCCGGTACGGCCGTAACGGTTGCCGACCGGAACAGGTTGTGCCGTTTCAATAGCACCGGCCCCAGCACGTTTTCGACATCGATCAGCGTCCCAAGCGGGACCATCTCGCCCGTGGTCGAACGGACATACAGGTTCGAGATATCGTCGACGTTGTCGCGATAAGACCCTTCGGCCTGGATCATTACGCGATAGACCCGACCAAACAGGTTGAAGTCATTGACGTAATAAGACCCCAGTTGTGCCTGCATGGTCTGGAAAATCTCGGCGACCGAGACTTGCAGGGTCTTGGCTTTCTCGCGGTCCAGATCGACGAACAACTGCGGGACATTGGCGCGGAATGTCGTGTAGGCCTGCCCGATTTCAGGCCGCTGATTGGCCGCGTAAACAAAGGACCCAACCGCCGAGGCCAGATCCTGAGGCGAGCCGCCACCGGTTTGCTGGACCTCCATCTCGACCCCGGCAGACATACCAAGCCCTTGGATCGGGGGCGGGTTGAACGCCACGATCGAGGCGGCGGATTCCCCGTTGGCGATGGCCAGGACCTTTTGCAGGATGGCATCGGCGCTCAGGTCCTCTTCTTGCCGTTCGTCCCAGTTGAGAAGGTTCACAAAGACCGTTGCGCCGTTGGTGGTCGTGCCATTGAGGATCGAAAATCCGTTTACAAGAACCGTGTTGGCAACACCCGGTATCTGGCGGATCTGGTCATCGACCCGCTTGGTAACCGTTTCGGTCCTTTCCAGCGTCGCGGCATCCGGCAGCTGAATATCGACAAACAGGTACCCGTTGTCTTCCAGCGGCAAAAACCCCTTTGAGGTGCTGGACATGATGGTTCCGCCGCCCATGGCAAAAGCGGCGATTATGCCCAGCGACACGACGGGAAGGATCAGCAGTTTTCGCACGATCGAGACATAGCCGGCGCGCACCGTACCAATAAGGCCTTCGAACAGGGCCAGAATTCCCTTGGGTGGACCCGAGCGCGCCTTCAGGACCAATCCGCACAGGGCCGGAGACAGCGTAAGCGCGTTGATCGAGGAAATGACCACCGCGGTCGAAATGGTGACCGCAAACTGCGAATACAATCGTCCCGAGATACCGGGCATGAAGGTCACCGGTACAAAGACCGCAAGCAACACCAGCGTGGTGGCAATGACCGGGCCGGTGATCTGGCCCATGGCCTTGCGCGTGGCTTCGGCCGGTGGCAGACCCTCGTCCGCGATAATCCGTTCCACGTTCTCGACGACGACGATGGCGTCATCAACAACGATCCCGATGGCCAGGACCAGCGCAAACAACGAGATCGTGTTCAGCGACATGCCAAAGGCCAGCAGGAACGCAAACGTCCCGATCAGCGAGACCGGGATCGCCACCGCCGGAATGATCGTGGCGCGCCAACTGCCCAGGAAGACAAACACGACCGAGATCACCAGAATGAAGGTCAGAATGAGCGTTGAGACCACGTCGTTCAAAGATTGTTCGACAAAATCCGTGGTGTTGAAGGGGACCGCGTATTCGACATCCGTGGGAAAGGATCGGGACAGGCGTTCCAGTTCCGCCTGAACGCGTTCCGACACGGCAAGGGCGTTGGCGCCGGGCGCCTGGTAGATGCCCAGGACGGTGGCGGGTACGGCCTGGAAATACCCCGATGCGGAATAGAATTGTGCACCCAGTTCGACGCGGGCAATATCCTTAACGCGGACAATTGCGCCGGCATCGCCGGTTCGGATGACGATGTCGCCAAACTCTGCTGCGGATGTCAGGCGGCCTTTGGTTTTGATCGTGTATTGGAATGTCTGCCCTTTCGGGACAGGCGGCGACCCGATCGAGCCTGCCGAAACCTCGATATTCTGTTCCTGAATGGCACCGATGACGTCAGACGGCGCAATCGACAGCGCGGCCATCTTGTCGGGGTCCATCCAGATGCGCATCGCATATTCCAGATTGGTCAGCACGTCCGCCTTGCCGACCCCTTGTACCCGCGCCAGCGCGTCTTTGAGGTTGATCGACGCATAGTTGGACAGAAAGACACTGTCATAGGTTCCGTTCGGCGACGTCAATGTCACCAGCAGCAACATGTTGGTCGAGGCTTTCTGCGTAACCACCCCCGACGAGGTCACCTCGGACGGCAGCGATGACATGGCCTGTGCGACCCGGTTCTGCACGTTGACCGAAGCAATGTCGGGGTCGGTTCCAACCTCGAATGTCACGTTCAGGGAATAGGACCCGTTATCCGAGGATGTTGACGTCATGTAGATCATGTCGTCCACACCGTTCACCTGCGCCTCGATCGGGGCGGCAACGGTGTTTTCTACGGTTTCGGCATTGGCTCCGGTATAGGTGGTCGTCACGCTGACCACGGGCGGCGTGATATCGGGAAACTGCGCCACGGGCAAAACCAGGTACCCGATGACCCCCATGATGGTGAGGACAAGCGAGATAACAAGCGCCAGCTTGGGCCGGCTTATGAACAAGGCTGAGAACATCGGTTATTCTCCTGGCTGTTCAGAAGCGACAACCGCGTCCACCGCGACGCCGGGGCGTACCCTTTGCAGACCCTCTACAATGACGCTTTCGCCTTCGCGCAGCCCGTCCAGAACGATAATCGCGGTGCCGACGGTATCGCCGGTCGTGATATATCGCTGTTCGACCATTTGCTTGTCGTTGACGACCAGGACAAATTCACCGCGTTGATCGCGCTGCAGCGCCGCCTGCGGGATCAGGACCTGCAATGTGGGCTCCAGCGCTTCGATATGGACGCTCAGGAAGGCACCGTCAATCAGCAGCCGCCCGGTATTGTTAAATTCGGCGCGCATGGTGATGGCACCGGTCAGCGGGTCGATCCGGTTGTCGACGAAAACGATCTTGCCGGTCTCGTCCAGGTCGGTTCCGTTTGGCAGGGTTACCTTGACCACCGGGCTCTTGTTGCTTTCAGGCAAGGACGAGGGGTCTTCGCCGATCTTTTCCAGTACCGTGGTGAACTGTTTTTCATTGAGCGAGAAATTGACGTAGATCGGTGCCTCGCTGACAAGGTTCACAAGCGGCGGGTTCGACGGGCCGACAACGTCTCCGACACTGGTTTCAACCCGTCCGATGCGCCCGGTGAACGGGGCATGTATCTTGGTATAGCTCAGGTCAAGTTCGGCCTGCTGGATCGCGGCATTCGCGGCTTTGACTTCGGCTTCGGCGACCAGTTCGTTCGCCCGCGCGATGTCCCGTTCCGATTCAGGCGTGGCATCGCGCTTGTACAGTTCTTCCTTACGGGCCAGATCAACCTTGGCCAGTTCCAGATTCGCCTCGGCGCGGTCCAGATCGGCCTTGCGGGCCTCCAACGTGGCCTCGTAAAGGTCGGGCTCGATGGTGAACAACAGGTCGCCTTCCTGGACCAGCGCGCCGTCCTCGACATTCTGGCTGTCCAGAAATCCGCTGACGCGGGCGACGATGTCGACCTTGTCGATGGCATCGGCGCGGCCGATGAAAACCGCCTCATCCGTGATTTCCTGCGTATATGCCGCGGCGATCGACACTTTGGGTGCCGGCGCGTCGGATTGGTCCTGAGCCAACGCAGGCTGCATTGCCCCAAGCCCGGTGGCAAGGACCGCCGACCACAGGATTGTTGATACATGCGGTTTGCGACGGAAACAGGAAAGCCTGGATGCTAGGGACATGGCAAGGTGCCTCGTTCAATCTGTGATGTGATGCCCAAGCGGCCTGTACCTCAGACCGAGTCGACGGAATTCAAGAGCAGGATGGCCGGTTTGCGGTAATTTCTCAAGCGTGCTGGACGCCGCAGCGCCAAATGGCTGCACGGAAATTATCCATTCGGCAGGCAGGTTTGGGCGCGCGCGCGGCTTGGGTGGTCCGGGGCTAAACCCCGGACCTGTCGGTCCGTTGCAATGGAATTGGGTGCGCCGGGCTTCGCTGTCTGCGTGCCTTGCGCAACCGGATCAGTCGCGTGTGCCCGCGAACCTGGTTTGCCAGTCTTCACGCTGTTCGTCGGTGATCTTGGCGAACAGAACATCCGGTACGGCAAAGTCATGCCCGGCGGGCAGGGCGCTGATTGCGTCTTGCACATCCTGCGGCCAGCTTGTGTCCAGTGTGTTCATCGCGCTGAGCATCCGCGCCGAGGTGGCGGGAATGAACGGCGCGCTGAGAACCGCGTAGAGGCGGATCAGGTTCAGCCCCATGCGCACCTGTGCCGCAGCCTGGTCAGGGTCTTCCTTGAAGGTCGACCAGGGTGCGGCCGCCTGCAGGTACTCGTTGCCTGCAACCCAGATAGCTCGCAGCTCTTGCGCCGATTTGCGAACTTCCATCGCTTCCATATGCCCCTCATAGGCGCGGATGCGGCGGGTCAGATCGTCGATCAGGGCCTTTTCCCGCTCACCAAACGCGCCGCCCTGGGGCACCGCTTCGCCGAATTTCGAGCGGCAGAACTTGGTGATCCGGCTGACAAAGTTGCCCAGCACATCGGCCAAATCCTTGTTCACTGATTGCTGGAAGTTTTCCCAGGTGAATTCGCTGTCGCTGCTTTCCGGCGCGTGGCTCAGCAGCCACCAGCGCCAATAGTCGGCAGGCAGAATCTCCAGCGCCTGGTCCATGAACACACCACGCCCCTGGCTGGTCGAGAACTGGCCGCCGTCATAATTCAGGTAGTTGAAGGATTTCAGGTGGTCGACCATCTTCCACGGCTCGCCCGAACCCAGAATGGTGGCCGGGAAGGAAAGCGTGTGGAAGGGGACGTTATCCTTGCCCATGAACTGGACATAACGCACGTCATCGGCGCCCTTGTCGGTGCGCCACCAGCGCTCCCATTCCGCGTCCGGTTTGCCAGTGGCGTCGGCCCATTCCCTGGCGCAGGCGATGTATTCGATCGGCGCATCGAACCAGACATAGAAGACCTTGCCTTCCATCCCCGGCCAGTCCTGATCGCCCTTCATGACCGGAACACCCCAGTCAAGATCACGGGTGATGCCGCGATCCTGAAGGCCGTCGCCGTCATGCAGCCATTTCTTGGCGATGGATGTCGTCAGGATCGGCCAGTCTGTCTTGCTGTCGATCCACGAATCCAGTTGATCCTTCATCGCCGACTGGCGCAGGTAAAGGTGCTTGGTCTCGCGCACCTCAAGGTCGGTGGACCCGGAAATGGCCGAGCGCGGCTCGATCAGGTCCGTCGGGTCCAATTGCTTGGTGCAGTTCTCGCACTGATCGCCACGCGCGCGGTCATAGCCGCAATTGGGGCAGGTGCCCTCGATATAGCGATCCGGCAGGAACCGGCCATCGGCGTTCGAGTAGACTTGCTTTTCGCTGACCTCTCGGATCAGCCCCGCCTCATCCAGCTTGCCCGCGAAATGCTGTGTCAGCGCCTTGTTCTGGTCGCTGGACGAGCGGCCAAAGTGATCAAAACTCAGGCCAAAACGATTGGCGATGTCGGCCTGAACGCCGTGCATCTCGGCGCAGTATTCCGCGACAGGCTTGCCCGCCTTGGCCGCGGCCAGCTCGGCCGGGGTGCCGTGTTCGTCCGTGGCGCACAGGAACATGACCTCGTTCCCCCGGCCGCGCTGGTAACGCGCATAAAGGTCGGCTGGCAATTGCGAGCCGATCAGGTTGCCGAGGTGCTTGATCCCGTTGATGTAGGGGATCGCCGATGTGATGAGAATCCGAGCCATGTTCCGTATCCGCGTGTCAGTCTTGACGCCCGTCTAGCGCATGTAAACGGCCAGCAAAACCCCGGGTTTTCCGGTTGCGGGAAATTGGACGCGGCATATCGGCGGCGAAGCCACGGCGCTAGCGTTCTTCGCGCGACCTTTTCAACAGCCGCCCGATGGTGAACGAGGTTCGGGGCGCATAGACGTAATTCGTGCGCTCGTCCGGGGTTGGGCGGGATTGCATGCGGGCCAGCCCGAACAGGATCAGGGCGGCATGCCCTGCGGCGACAAAGGCGAACAGGGCGCCGGGTCCAAAATTCTGGATCAGGGTCGACGTCGCATAAGGCGAAGCGATGGCGCCGAGCGCGTACCAGAACATAAGGGCCGCCGAAAGCTCGACCCGTTGTTCGGTGGTGGCAAAATCGTTGGCATGCGCCGACGAAACCGAAAAGATCGGAAAGGTGGTCAGTCCAAACAGGACTGCCGCCAGCATCACGCCAACCGTGCCGGTGCCACTGGCCGCCATCGTGACGCCGCAGCTCAGCACTGCTGCGCCGGATAGCCAGATCAACACCCAGCGCCGGTCGTATTTGTCGGCCAGCCAGCCCAGCGGATATTGCGCCAGTGCGCCGCCCAATACGAACGAGGCCAGGAAAAAGGCGATCTGGTCTACGTCCAGCCCGACTTCTTGCCCGTAGACCGGACCGACCATCCTGAATGATGCCGAGCTGAGCGCCGCGACGATCACGCCTGCCACGGCCAGTGGCGAGCAGCGCCACGCCAGCCCCGGGCGCAGGCGCGGTGCATCGGGCGTCTGGGGCTGGCTGGCGCGTGACAATGTCAACGGCAGAAGTGACGCGCAGCACAGGATCGCCAGCAGGTTGTAGGACACGTACGAGGCTGGTGGCAGGATCGCGATGATCAGCTGCGCACAAAGCGACGCGCCCATATCCGCAATCCTGTAGGTGCCCATGGCGCGGCCGCGGGTCTCGTTCGTGACCTTGGCGTTCAGCCAGGCCTCGATCACGGTATAGCACCCCGCGACGCATGTGCCCGACGCAACCCTCAGCGCGGCCCAGGCATAGGGGTTTTCGGTCAGCGTATGACCCAACAGCCCCATGGCCCCCAGGGCGGTGCAAACGGCGAAGGCGCGCGAATGGCCGACATTGCCCATCAGGCGCGGTGCCCACCAGCAGCCCACGAAGAAACCGATGAAATGGGCCGAGCCCAGCAGACCGATCTGCTCGGTGGTGAAGGAAAGCGTCAGCCCCGAAATGGCATCCAGCGGCCCGACGCCGCCGGTGGACAACTGCAAAAGAATGACGGACAGGAAAAGGGCGGCAAAGGAAATGATCGTGCGCATGGTTCACTCAATTTGACAGCGCCCTGGCGCGATGCCTGTATCTATTCGACGCGTCCAGGTCGTTTTTGGCCTTTTTTGTTGCTCCTGCGGGATTGAGCGTTCGAAAAAAATGTCCTGCGCCGTGCGGGTGTCAGGCCGGGGCGGTGGCTTTTCGCGGCCGCGACCGCTTCAACAGCAGGATGACAATGGCAATGTTCAGGCCGTTCCATAGAATCCCGTTGACGAATGCCAGGTGGTAGGCCCCGGTGACGTCATAGATCCATCCCGACATCCACCCGCCCAGGGCCATGCCCAGGATGGTCATCATCATGACAAACCCCACGCGGGCGCCGGCCTCTTGCGGGGGCATGTATTCGCGCACCACCAGCGCATAGCTTGGAACGATTCCCCCCTGGGCCAGACCGAACAACAGGCTGATGACATAAAGCGAGACCATCCCGTCATAGGGCAGGAACAGGAACAATGCGATGCATTGCAGAACTGATCCGATCAACAGCGTCCGCACGCCGCCCAAGCTGTCGGCGACAAGCCCCGAGATGACCCGGCTGACGACGCCGCCCAGCAGCATCAGCGACAGCATCTCGGCCCCGACCGCTGGCCCGTAGCCCAGGCCAACGCAATAGGCAACAATGTGGACCTGCGGCATCGACATGGCGACACAGCATCCTATTCCGGCCAGTCCCAGAACGTATTGCAGTATCCGGGGGGGAATCCCCGCGCTCTGCGCGTTGATGCGGGCGCTGGCGGCGGCGGTGGTGTGGGCCTCGACCGGAACCTGTCGCCGCAGCAGCAACGAAAGCGGAATAACCACGGCCAGGGTGATTGCGGCAAGGGTCAGGTACACCTGTTGCCATCCGTCGCGCGCCAGAATGCCCGCCAGAAGGGTCGGCCAGATCGCCCCGGACAGGTAGTTGCCGCTGGCGACCAGCGCCACGGCTATTCCACGGCGGCGCATGAACCAGTGCGAGATATCTGCAATCAGGGGGCCAAATCCGATTGATGTTCCCAGCCCCAGCAACAGATGGGCGGCAGACAGCATGAGGATATTCGGGGCGAGCGTCGCCAGCACATAACTGATCGCGCTCAGGATGGCGGCCCCGATCAGGGCCCTGGTTACGCCCAGACGGTCGACGAGCTGCCCCAGCCACATGTTGCCCAGGGCAAACCCGATCATGGCCAGGGTATAGGGCATCGAGGCCTCGGCCCGGCCTGCGCCGAACTGCGTCTCGACGGCGGGCATCACCACGATGACGGCCCACATCCCCACATTGGCCACGGCGGCTATGGCCAGTGTGACCAGCAGGCGAAGCCAGGAGTAGCGGCTGTCATGGATCGGGTGAGTCATGCCGGAACGCTAGGGTGTGGTGGGGGTTTTGACCAGCCACATAATTGTGCGGTCGGCCCGGTGTCACGAGGGGGCACCCCCGGTTTCAAGCGGTTGCAGGTTCAGACCGGCGCGCGGTCTGGACTGGACAGCAAGCCAGCTGACCGGGGGCAGGGCGCGGGCGCGACGGCGGGTCAGGGTCCAGCGGCGGGTCTGGTCCCGATGGGCCGCCGCCATATGCCAGCGCGTTTCGACCCCCTGCGCACCGCCATCGCCCGGCGTCAGCAACAGCCCCAGCGGTGCCTGGCCCATCGAACCACCCTGTTCGGCGGCCAGGTGCATCCGGCGCACGGGCGTCAGACCCGGTGCGCCGGGCAGATCGGCGATGATCAGCGGAATGGCCCCGCTGCGCAGCGCCTCTTCCATGCACCACAGCAGGTCTTCGGCGCGGGTGGGGCGCACGAACAGAAACCGCGCGGGATCGGCAAAGGCCATCATGCCGTCGGGGTTCAGCTGGCCCGGTTCCCAAGCAGGCGAGATCCACAGGACCGGTCCCTGGGCCTGACCTGCCAGCCACATGGCAAAGCTGCGCCGCGCGGGGCCGCAGGCCTCGTGCACGCGGGCCAGTTTCAGCGATATCTGCGGGTGCAATACCAGCCCCGGCGCCAGGCGTGCGGGTTTGCGGCCAAGAAGATGTGTAGACATGCCGCCAGCCTAGCATGTTCACTTTTTGTTCTCAATCGTGGAATCGGTCTGCGGCCCCTTAACGAGACAGGATCAGACGGCCATCCGCGAACTGGATGTTCGAGAACCTGTGCAGGTAATCCATCCCCAGCAGGGATTGCTCGAGATCGGCCTCGTTGACCCAGGCCGAGACGCCGGTGTCGTTGATCGGGCCAAGGGCAAGACTGTCCAGGCGAACCGGCGCAGTCCGCACGACCCCGTTCGCCGTGGCCGCGCGCCCGTGATAATTCAGCTGGTTCAGGTCAATCCCGGCTCGTTTGGCATCCTGCGGGCTGAGAACGACCTGGCTGGCCCCGGTATCCACCAGGAATGTCACCGGCTTGCCGTTCACCAGCATGGGCAGGTAGTAATGCCCGTCAAAAGACCGCGGGACTTCGATCGTGTTGCCGGTGACGGCCATCTGCGGCGTCGTTCCCACCGTCGAGCGGATATCATCCCACAGCCCCACAAGGGCGATTACACCAACAAAGATGAACACCCAGGCCATGACCTGCTGCACGGTTTTTCCCAGCGATTGCCGATTATGCGTAAAGAACCACATCAGCAGCGCCGCCCCCAGAAGAACCAGATAGCTCAGGCGCCCGATTTCATATCCATCCATACCGTCACCCGGTGACATTTGCCTTTTGGGAAATATGGGCATTCATGACGCAAATCCAAAGGCCTTAAGCCCGTCAAGAATGAACTGCACCGACAGGGCGGCCAGCAGCATGCCCAGCAGCCGCGTCAAGACGTTCAAGCCGGTTTTGCCCAAAATGCGCGCGATCAATCCGCCTGCCAGAAAGAACAGCAGCACGACCGCCATCACGGCCAGCATGACGGCCGTGGCTGCGGCGATGCCCTGAACCCCCGGGTATTCGCCCGCCAGAAGAATGATCGTCGCGATGGACCCCGGTCCGGCAACCAGCGGGATGGCCAGCGGGAAAACCGAAGGGTCGGGGTGATCTTCTTCCTCGGCGCGGTCTTCGCGCCGCTTGGTCCGGCGTTCAAACAGCATGTCCAGCGCTGTCAGGAACAGCAGCGCGCCGCCCGCCACCTTGAACGCCTCCATCGAAATTCCGACAAAGCCCAGAACGGCCTCGCCAAAGGCCGCAAAGGCGATCAGGATAAGCGCAGCGGTCACACAGGTGCGATAAGCGATCCGGCGGCGCGTACGCGCGTCCATTTCCTGAGTCAGGGCCACGAAAATCGGTGCGGTCCCAAACGGGTCGATCACGACGAACAGGGTCGTGAAGGCTGTTATGAAAAAGGCCGCGTCGATCATGCTGCGTTCTCGGCCTGTTCAAGCCGCTCTGCAGCGGCGACCCACAGGGTTTCGGCTTTTTGCATGGCTTCGACCACCTCGGCGAATTTGCGGTTCCACGTTTCCAGATCACTGACACGGTCGTCTTCGTAGAGGGCGGGATCGGCCAGCTTGGTCGACAGCTTGTCATGCATCTCGGTCAGCTTTTCGATCCGGTCTTCGCATTTGCGCAGATCCGCCCGCAAGGCCAGGACAACATCGCGCGACGGGCGCTTGGGGCGCGCAGCCTGCGGTTTCTGTTTTACCGGTTTGTCACGCGACAGCAGCATGGTGCGATAGGCGTCCAGATCACCGTCATAGGGTTTGACGGTTCCGTCCGACACCAGCCACAGCCGGTCGGCCACCAGGCTGAGAAGGTGCATGTCATGGCTGACCAGGATTACCGCACCGGAATAGGCGGTCAGCGCTTCGACCAGCGCCTCGCGGCTTTCGATGTCCAGGTGGTTGGTCGGTTCGTCAAGGATCAGCATATGCGGCGCGTCAATCGTAGCCAGCAACAACGAAAGGCGCGCTTTTTGCCCGCCGGACAGGCGACCGACCTCGGTTTCTGCCTGATCGGCGCCCAGACCGAACCCGGCAAGGCGCGTACGCCATTTTCCCGGCGCTTCGTCGGGGCGCAGGCGACGCAGGTGGTCCAGAGGCGTCTCGTCCACATGCAGTTCATCGACCTGGTGCTGGGCAAAATATCCGATGCGCAACTTGGTGCTGCGGCTCATCTTGCCCGCCATCAGGGGCAGGCGGTCGGACAGCAGCTTGGACAGGGTCGATTTGCCCTGACCGTTCTTGCCCAGCAGGGCAATCCGGTCGTCCTGATCGACCCGCAGGTTCAACCGCCGAAGAACCTCGGTCTCGCCATAGCCTGTCACGCCGCCTTCGACCTGGATGATCGGAGGCGAAAGCTCTTCGGGTTCGGGGAAAGTAAAGGCGCGCAGGGCGGCCTCTTGCGGGGTCGAAACCAGTTGAATGCGTTCGATCATTTTCAGGCGGGATTGCGCCTGCACAGCCTTGGATGCCTTGTACCGGAACCGGTCCACAAAGCTCTGCAGATGGGCGATGCGGGCCTTGGCCTTGGCATTCTCGGATTCCGCCTGTGCCAGCCGCTCGGCGCGGCGTTCGGCAAACTTGTCATATGGCACGGCGTAATAGGTAAGCTTGCGATCCTCGAGATGCAGGATCGACCCCACCGCGCGATTCAACAATCCGCGATCGTGGCTGATGATGATGACCGTGTGCGGATATTTCGCCAGATAGCTTTCCAGCCACAACGCGCCCTCAAGATCCAGATAGTTTGTCGGCTCGTCTAGCAGCAACAGGTCCGGTTGCGAAAACAGCACAGCCGCCAGCGCAACGCGCATGCGCCACCCGCCCGAAAAATCCGCACAGGGCCGCAGCTGGTCTTCGTCGTCAAAACCCAGCCCCTTGAGGATCGAGGCCGCGCGGGCCTCGGCAGACCATGCGTCGATATCGGCAAGGCGGGTCTGGATCTCGGCAATGCGTGCCGGGTCGGTGGCGGTGTCCGCCTCGGCCATCAGCGCATCGCGTTCGGTATCGGCCGCCAGAACCGTGTCGATCAGCGAAACATCGGACGAGGGCACCTCTTGTGCCACGCCCCCGATCCGGGCGCGGCGCGGCAGCGAGATGTTGCCCGATTCCAGCGAAAGCTCGCCCCGGATCAAGCGGAACAGGGTTGTCTTGCCGGTGCCGTTGCGCCCCACAAGCCCGACCTTGTGGCCATCCGGGATTGTGGCGCTGGCCCCGTCGAAAAGGGGCCGACCTTCGACCGCATAGGTTATGTTCTCGATCCGTAGCATGCGCCGCTCTTAGCAGAGGCCGCAGGGCGCCGCCAGCGGCATGGCATGTTCTTCCCGGACGGGCCGTGATAGCAGTAGCCATATTCACGAGACAAGACGGATTTCACTATGCGCCGGGCGCAGTCACCACCCCATCTGGGCACGTTGATCCTGATCACCGGAGTGTCGGTGATGTCGCTGACGATGTTCGTGCCGTCGATGGCCCATATCGGCCAGGACCTGCAGGCAGATTATGCGTTGGTGAATGTTGCGTTGGGTGGCTACCTGGCTGTTTCCGCGGTCCTGCAATTGATCATGGGACCATTGTCCGATCGTTTTGGGCGGCGTCCGATTCTGCTGATGTGCATGCTGGTCTTTGCGGTTGCCTCGCTGGGATGTGCGCTGTCGCCGTCGATCTGGAGCTTTCTGGCCTTTCGCCTGCTGCAGGGGGCGGTGGTCGCCGGTCCGGTGCTTGCCTATGCGTCGATCCGGGACTTGTATCCACCCAACCAGGCAGCCAGCAAATTGGGATATGTCGCAATGACCATGGCCGTCGCGCCGATGTTGGGGCCGGTCCTTGGCGGCACGCTGGATGTCCTGTTTGGCTGGCGGTCGGGGTTCGTGCTTTATGCGGCGCTGGGGGTTGGGGTTCTGGCCTTGCTGTGGGTTGATCTGGGGGAAACCAATACCAACCCATCGCCGACATTTCTTGCCCAGATGCTGGAATACCCCGGCCTGTTTCGGGCACGCCGCTTCTGGGGCTATGCCCTGTGCGCGGCGTTTTCGATCGGCGGTTTTTTTGCCTTTATCGCCGGTGCGCCGCTGGTATCTGCTGCATGGTTTGACCTCAGCCCGGCGGCGCTGGGCGTTGGTATCGGGATTATTACGGCGGGCTTCATGGTGGGGAATTTCGTCACCGGTCGCATCGCCGCGCATACCCGGCTGAGTTCAATGATCCTGACCGGACGTGTCTTTGCCACGGTGGGGCCTTGCCTTGGGGTGACCCTGTTTGCCCTGGGCATGGGTTCGGTCTGGGTGTTTTTCGGGGCGGCGATCCTGGTGGGGTTCGGAAACGGGCTTACCAACGCAAATGCCATGGCCGGAGTGATGTCGGTGCGGCCGCACCTGGCCGACAGCGCCTCGGGGTTGTCGGGCGCGATGACGGTGGGTCTGGGCGCGGTTGTGACGTCGGCCACCGGAGCGCTGGTGACCGATGGGAATGCTCCGTTCATGGTGCTGACCATTATGGGCGTCTGCGGTTTCGCAGGGTTTCTGTCGATCCTCTATGTTCGCTGGATCGACGCCCGCGACCCGCTTGCGGGCACGATCTGAACCGCACCGCATCATAGTCCTTTTCTTACCAGCGATACCGTGCTAGGCGGCGCGCGATGAATTTCGGCGCAGTGTCTGCGCCCTTTAATCAAGGAGAGCCCGACATGGCACTGGAACGCACTTTTTCGATCATCAAACCCGATGCAACCCGCCGCAACCTGACTGGCAAGATCAACGCCAAGTTCGAAGAAGCCGGCCTGCGCATCGTTGCGCAAAAGCGCATCCACATGACCAAGGCACAAGCGGGCAAGTTCTATGACGTCCATGCCGAACGCCCGTTCTATGACGAGCTGTGCGAATTCATGTCGTCGGCTCCGGTCGTTGTTCAGGTTCTGGAAGGCGAAGGCGCGATTGCCAAGAACCGCGAAGTGATGGGTGCAACCAACCCCGCAGACGCAGCCCCCGGCACCATCCGCGCCGAGTTCGCTGAATCGGTTGGCGAAAACTCGGTCCACGGTTCGGATGCGCCCGAAACCGCAGCGGTCGAAATCGCGTATTTCTTCTCGGGTATCGAACTGGTCGGCTAATCGCGATCAGATCACCGAAACGGGGCCGCGCCTTTTCAGGTGCGGCCTTTTTCGTTCAAACCGGCTTTAAATCCTGCGGGGTGACCCGAACCCCGATCCGGTCCAGGTCGGCGATCATCTTGCTTGCCGGTGCCGTCGAGGCGCCGGATTTGATTTGGTCAAACCGTTTGCGCAGGTCGGTTTTCTCTTGTCCCTTGCAGTCATTCCAGGGGCGTCCCTGCAGCCCCATGACCAGAACGTAATACCCGATGAAATGAGGTTTTGTGCCTGATTGCAGCAGTTTGGCATAGGCCGCATCGGCCCCCAGGGCACGCAGGTCTTGTGCCGAATGGATACCGGCGCGGGCACAAGCCTGTTCGAAAGCCGGGCCAAGATTGCGGATCGAGGAAACGGGGTCGGTCATGCCTCGTCTTAGCGCGCCGATACCGACAAGTCACCCGCATGCGGCCGGATGGCCAAAGGGACACCGGAACGTGGTCTCTGGATTGCTTTGTCGATATAATGTATATACGATGTCACGACAACGAGCAGTCGCGGGGCAAGAATGAACAGGATAATAACGTATTGGCGGTTTAGCGCTGCGCAAGTGGTGATGGTCAGCTTTCATGCATTTGCCGATGCCCCGAATTTCTTCAATAAGCGCACAAGGCGGAGCGGAAAAATCTGGCAGGCCGCGCAATGAAAGGCGCGCCATCTCAGGATATGCTGATCATTCCCGGCCCAATGGACAGCGTGATGCCGCGCTCTGTCGGCGATCTGACCCTGCATTTGAAGCAGGACCTGGACCAAACGCCCTTTGTGCTGTTGGATTGTCACGACCAGTCCCTCTGGTCCAGCGGCCGGCTTTTGATCGAGGCGGGCGGAACGCTGTATTTGCTGTGCAAGGATGGCGCGGTTCTTCGGCAAAAGGGCAGGGCAGACGGGCATTTTGTCAGGGACTTGCACGACGGCCCGGTGCGCGCCGCCTTGTCAGATTTTCCGGCTCTCAGGGCGCTGACGGCAATCGGGCGCGGCCTGTTTGAAACCCGGGCGCTTGCGGCGCTGGATGATTTGCAGAAAACGCAGGTTCGCGGGGTCGTAATGACGCTGATGTCCGACGCGGGGCAGGTTACGATCGTCGCGCTCCAAAACTTGCGAGGATACGATCGCGCTTATTCGCGGGTGATCGGGGCGCTTGGGAACGGGGCCCAAAAGCTGGGCGATGACGGGGTGTTCCGCTCCCTTTTTCCCAACCACGTGACCTATCGCGCCAAGCCGGATATTGCGATGACCACAGACGAACGCGCCTTTGACGCGGCCCGTGATATCATCGCAACCTACCTGAAAGTCGCCCGCCAAAACGAGGCGGGGATAGTGGCGGATATCGATACGGAATTCCTGCATGATTACAGGGTCTCGCTGCGCCGCATTCGGTCCGTGCTGAGCCTGTTCAAGGGCGTATTTTCCGAGGCGCAGACCGCCACGCTAAAGCGCGCGTTCTCGGATCTTATGGCCCCGACCGGCAGATTGCGTGATCTGGATGTCTATATTCTGGATAGAGACAATTATTTCAGCATGATACCAGAAGAACTTCATGTCGGTGCACGGCAGTTGTTTGACCGGTTCGAGAGTGAGCGCAGTCAGGTACTGGCCCGGCTGGCCCGGCATCTGCGCAGCCGCGACTATAACAGGCGTATGGCTGATCTGACAGAGATGTTCAACGGCGACAAAGGCGTGCAACCAGGCCCCAACGCGGAACGTGGCGCCTGTGAATTTGCCTGCGCTCTGATCTGGAAGCGGTACGGCAAGCTGTGCAAGCTGGCCCGAAGCATCACCCCGGAAACGCCTGATGAGGCGGTTCATGAACTGCGTATCCTGTGCAAGAAACTGCGTTACCTGATGGAGTTCTTCGCCCCCCTGTTCGACGCGCGATCCTTTCGTGTCGTGATCCGGCCGTTGAAGAAGCTTCAGGACAATCTTGGCCGGTTCAACGATTGCTCGGTCCAGCAGCAGGCGTTGATGGAACTGGTTCAGACCCAGACCAACACGGCCGGTCGGATTGATGCAAGACTGGGCTTGGCTGTGGGTGGGCTTGTCGCCGTGCTCAACCAGCGGCAACAGGCCGAACGCGCGCGGGTCATCGACAACTTCCGGCATTTCGACGGGCCGGATGTCCGCAAGATGTTCCGCACCCTGTTTCACGAAAAGGAGGGCTGAGCCATGAGGATCATTGCCTGTTACAGCAACAAGGGCGGTGTGGGGAAAACCGCGACATCGGTCAACCTGGCCCATGCATATGCACAAGCGGGCAGGCGGGTTTTGTTGTGCGATCTGGACCCACAGGGGGCGTCCGGGTTCTACCTGCGCGTCAAACCTTCAAAAAAGCTGACCGAAGCCCGGTTTTTTGAGGATGTGAAAAAGTTCACCAACGCGATCCGCGCCAGCGACTTTGACGGGCTGGACGTATTGCCTGCCAATATGACCTACCGCGACTTTGATATTTTCCTGTCCCGGATGCGCAACAAGCGGTCCCGGCTGAAAAAGGCGCTGAATTCGGTCGGCGGTGACTATGACGTGATTGTTCTGGACTGCCCGCCGAACTTTTCCACCCTGTCTGAGAATATCTTCAAGGCCGCGGACGTCATCGTTGTGCCGGTTATACCGACAACCCTGTCGGAACGGACCTTCGAACAACTGGTCACCTTTTTCGATGCGCATAAACTGCGCAAGAAAAAGCTGCATGCGTTCTTTTCCATGGTCCAACGCCGCAAAACGCTGCATCAAGAGACCATGAAGGCCATGAGCAAGCTTTACCGGAAACGGTTCCTAAAGGCTTGCATTCCCTTTGCGTCTGATATCGAACGAATGGGACAACACCGCGCGCCGGTCAGCACATTCGCCCGCCGCAGCGCAGCCGCCAGCGCCTATCGCGCGTTGTTTGAAGAACTGGAAGGCCAGACGGATTAGGACAGATGAGCACTGAAATCGAACGCAAGTTTCTGGTAAACAAGCTGCCCGACCTGGCCGCAGCGAAAAAAGCCGTTGTAAAGCAAGGCTATCTGACCGGTCCTGCCGATTCAACCGAGCTGCGGTTGCGCCAGAAGAACGAAAGCTTTTTTCTAACGCTCAAGGGTGCAGGTGACATGGTGCGGGTTGAACGCGAGGCCGAGATTTCGGCTCATCAGTTCGAAACCTTCTGGCCCGAAACCAGCGGGCGCCGTGTGGAAAAGGACCGGTTCACCGGTGCCTTGCCGGACGGGTCCTGTTTTGAACTTGATGTGTTCAAGGGCGATCTGCAGGGGCTGCGTCTGGTCGAGGTCGAATTCCCCTCGGAGGCCAGCGCTGCCGCATTCGAACCACCCGAATGGTTTGGCCCCGATGTCACGTCGGACAAGCGGTACAAGAACAAGAATCTGGCGATTGACGGCATCCCGGCCTAGGGACGCCGCGCGAGTCTCAGCGTGGTTTCCAATCCGGGCGCACGATTTGCGGCCAGCAACTCTCCGCCATGCATATGCGAAATGGCCGAGACCAGAGCCAGGCCTAGCCCCGCATTCCGGTCGGTTCGCGCCGGGTCCAGGGTCACGAAGGGCTGCTTCAGCCGCTCTAGGTCAGCCTCGGGGACGCCGGGGCCGCGGTCCCGGACGCCAAGCAGGGCAAATGGCCCGGTTTCGTGCACGCCTATCGTGATCTCGGTGCCCGCCGGTGCATAACGCAGCGCGTTTTCCAGCAGGTTGGACAACGCCTGAGACAACAGCGGGCGATGACCATTGATTTGAACAGTGTCCCCTTCGATGACAAGCCGGACGTCCCGGTCGGCGGCTACGGGGTCGTAAAGCTCGACGACATTGGCTGCCAGCGCCATCAGGTCCACGGGTTCGAATTGTTCCCGGCCAAGTCCCGCCTCGGCGCGTGAAATCTCGGTCAGTTGCGACAGAACCCGCAGGACATGGTCGATTTCGTTGGTGGCACGGGCAATATCGGCCTCTCGGTCATGATCGCTTTGGCCGGGATAGGACAAGGCCTCGACCCTTTGGCGCAGCCGCGACAACGGTGACCGCAGGTCGTGGGCAATGGAATTGGACGTGGTGCGCAGGTTGCTGATCAGTTCTTCGATGCGGTCCAGCATGTTGTTCAGCGTACCAGCGACTTGATCGAATTCGTCGCCGGTTCCGCGCAAGGGCATGCGCCCGGACAGATCGCCCGACACGATATTTTCGGCTGTTGCGGCAATGTCCTTAAGGCGTGAAAAAACCAGGCGCGTCAGCAGCCAGCCGGTCAGAATGCTCAGCGCCAGGGCCGTCGCCAAGGCGAACGCTACGGAGTGGAGCAGCACTCGGTCAAATTGCTGACGGGCCAGGGCGTCGCGGCCCACCAGCAACCGCTCGCCCGCGGGAAGCCGGATCGAGGCGGCCGAGATCGGAACCAACTCGTCACTGTCCGCGCGGCGCAGTTCAAGATCGACCCAACCGCTGCCGGCGGTGATCTCTTGCGGCCATTGCCTGAGGTTTCCGGCCAGCTTGACGCCCGACCGGTCGGTCAGAAGGTACAGCGCATCGCGTTCGGACGCGCTGGGCAAACGCCTGTCTATCGCGGTCATCAACCCGATCAGGCCACGGCGTTCATACTCATCGGCAAGCCCCGTCAGTTCTGCCGAAACAACGGACCGGGTTTCCCCTTCGATGGTCCGGTTCGCGGTGACGTAGACCAGTACCAGAACGGTTGCCGTGAGCAGGGTGCTCAGCACCATGCTGGCCAGGACCAGACGCGTGCGCGCGTTCCTGAAAGACAGGCGCAGCCTATCCATCGGAAACCATGTAACCGGCCCCGCGTACGGTTTCGATCAGGGGCGGTGCGTCGCCCTCATCCAATTGCCGGCGCAGTTTCGAAATATGGACATCGACGACATTGGTGTTCGGGTCAAAGTGATAGTCCCAAACGCCTTCCAGCAGCATGGTCCGTGACACGACCCTGTTCTTGCGCCGCAGAAAGAACTCGAGAATCTGGAACTCTCTCGGGGTCAGCGTGATTTCGCGGCCGCCGCGTGTGACCTTGCGGGTCAAAAGATCCATTTCCAGGTCGCGGCAGGTCAGGGTAGGGGTTTCCTCGGCCTCTTGCGGGCGCCGCAGCAAGGCTTCGATCCGGGCGTGAAGTTCCTGAAACGAGAACGGTTTGACAAGGTAATCGTCGGCACCGGCCCGCAACCCTTTGACGCGCTCGTCAACCGCGCTCATGGCGGTCAGCATCAGGACCGGCGTCTTCAGCCCTGCGGCCCGCATCGATTTGACCAAGGACAGCCCGTCCAGACCCGGCAGCATCCGGTCCAGAACAACCAGGTCGAAACCGCCATCGGTGGCGTGGTACAGACCTTCGCGCCCGTCAGCAGCCGCTTCAACCACATATCCTTCCTCGCCAAGTCCCTTGGCAATAAAGTCGCGCGTATCTTCGTCATCTTCGACGATCAAGAGGCGTCGGCTCATGGTTGAAATTCCTTTCGCGTAGATATAACCACATATACCCATTAAAAAAAACCTGCCGGGTGCGGTTTCCGCACCCGGCCGTCCCGACTTCACGTGGACAATGCGTGGCCGCCGGGAAATGCGCGCGCCGAAATCCCCATCGAAAGGCGCGCGCGTGTCTGTGGTCAGGCGATCTCGACCGCGACAAAGATCTGGTTGCCGCCCCGGTTGATCAGAACAAGCGCCGGATCGGTCTTTTCGCTTTGCAGCGCGGCTTTCAGCGCCTCGGGTGTCGCGGTTTCCAGGGCGCCAAGCCGCACGATCACGTCGCCGCGCTGCAACCCGGCCTTGGCGGCGGGGCTTTCTGGCTCAAGCGAGGTCACAACCACACCGTCAAGCGTTTCCGGTGCGCCCATTTCAGCGCGCGCCGCATCCGTCAGCGGGGCAACCGTCACGCCAAGCGCGGTGTCCGACACCTTTGCGTCGACCGGGTCCTGAGCGTCGGCCGATGCGGATTGGAATTGTCCGATCGTCAGCTCAAGCTGTTGGGTATTCCCATCGCGCAGGACCGTCAGAACACTATCGGACCCGACCCGCGTGGTGCCGACCAGAATGGGCAGGTCGCTGCTGTTATCAACCGACTGGTCGTTGAACGACAAGATGACATCGCCTTGCTTCAGGACCCCGTCGGCCGGGCTGCCGGGCACCACGTCGGACACCAGCGCGCCCGTCGCGGCGTCTATCCCGATGGCCGAGGCAAGCTCGGGGCTGACGTTCTGGATCGAGACACCCAGCCAGCCACGGCTGACCTGTCCGTCATCTCGCAAGTCGGCCGCGATATGTTCAACGATGTTCGAGGTGACGGCAAATCCAAGCCCGACCGAACCGCCGCTGGGCGAATAGATGGCCGAGTTCACACCGACGACTTCGCCTTCCATGTTGAACAGCGGGCCGCCCGAGTTGCCCTTGTTGATGGCGGCATCCGTCTGGATGAATTCGGCATAGGGACCTTCCGAGATGTTGCGGCCCTTGGCCGATACGATCCCGGTGGTGACCGTCGAGCTCAGGCCAAAGGGGTTGCCGATGGCGACAACGTCTTCGCCAACCCGGATGTGGTCGCTGTCTCCGAGGTCAACGGCCTGCAGATCTTCGCCCGCATCGATTCTGAGCAGGGCAATGTCGGTCAGCGGATCCGTCCCCACAACTTCGGCATCGAAGGACCGGTCGTCGGACAGGCGCACGGTCACCGTGCTGGCGTTTTCGACAACGTGGTGGTTGGTGACGATATAGCCGTCCGCGTCCAGCACAAACCCCGAGCCCAGCCCCTGGCTTGGTCCGCGTTCGGGCATTTTGAACCCCTCCGGTCCGCCGAAACGCTTGAAGAATTCACCAAACGGGTGGTTGTCCAGGTTAAAGTCCTGCCCCTGCGCGGGCGTTGGCTGGGCATCTTGCTTGGCGATGATGGTTACGACCGAGGGTGACACGTTTTCAACCAGGTCGGCCAGCGCCTCGTCGGCCAATGCGGGAATTGCGGTGCCGGCCAACAGGGCCGCGCCAAGGGCGCTGGCACCGGCCCAGCTAGTCGTGCGGGGAAAGAGAAGGGATGATTTACGAATGCTCATTCTAAGTTGGTCTCCTGTCAAAGGCGCGGTTTCATCTGCGCTTTGAACGGACAAATGGGACACCCTTCTGTGAATATCCTGAGTGGAACATTAAGAAATCTTAATTTCGCCATATTCGCCCGGCTTCATCCCGGGTGAAGGTGTCAAAATTATGCCTGACGCAGGCGGAATCAGGCGGATCGTTTTGCCGCGAATCGGTGAATTGTTGCCGAAACGGGTCGCAATGGATGAAAAGCGTTGAATTGAATCATTTTTGTTAACAACGAAAGGCCGGATGTCGGCGCCTTGGTCAAACTCTCCCTATGGTAGAATGCCGCTGCGAGCCGGGCTTTAGGTTTGCGCTTTAGGTATTTGCAAAACTATCAAAATGACCTTTGGATGCGCGATGGATTAAACACCATGCGCAATACAGGGCAAAGGTCAGCAACTTTGGGTAGAGTTGCGCCCGGCGTGATGTTGCGGAAAAGCCATTCCAAATTCTGTAAAAATGGCTGTGTTCTTCAGTTTTCCGTTGTTTGACGCTGCGTGATCGGTGACGATGTTCATGTCCAAGTGAGGGGGAGCCCGAAGGCACTAGGGGGTGCTTGACGGCAAAACTCGATCATCGGAAGCGCTGAGCGGCATGTTAACGAGGGGGTCTGTTTCGGTTCAGCAGCGTATTTGTCCGACGTCTGTTCGACGTTGTGACCGCGCTTTCGGGGTTGGTGAAAGTGGTAGTCCTGTACTTGGCAGCCGGCCCGGTCGTTCGCGACCGGGCCGCGTTACTTTTGGGCAGGTGTTTTTGGCGTAGCAGGCTGTTGGGCGGGTGTTGGCCGGTCACGGTCTGATTGCCACGCGGCCCAATCCTGGGGCGTGTCCAGGTCCCGAACCGCGCGATGACCCGGCAGCGGGTGCAGGTGAACCTGGTTTGCATGTCTTCGGACAACGGTCTGCGCCCCGTCATCCCCCGAAAGCTGTCCCAGTTCCGCGAATAGTGAGCGGTCGAATATGACCGGGTGGCCGGGCTGTCCCTCGGCGCTGGTGCCGCGCCATATGCGCATGTCCGGGTAGGTGCGGGTGGCCCGAACGAGCGCGCGCAGATCGTCCGCCGTCAGATCGGGCAGGTCGGCAAGCAGGACCATGACCGCCGGTGCGTCCGGCGGAACATGCGCCAGCGCGCCGCGCAGGCTGGCATTCATCCCCTCATCGGCATCCGGAATTTCAACGCCCCGAACCGGCACCCCGTTCAGCGCATCGTGGCGCGGGTGCGGCGCCGGGGGCAGGGCAACGATCACAGGGCCCACGGCGGCAGCGGTCTGCGCCGACCGGCGCAGCAATGGCACGCCGTCGACCTGTCGCATCAGCTTATCCGAACCGCCCATGCGGCTGGACCGGCCCGCAGCCAGAAGAATGACGGAAATTTCGTTCATTTGCGTATTTAGCAGCCGTATCGGCCCGATGTCATCCCCGTAGGCGCGTGCCATCGGGGTCGAACAAGGGGCTGGAAATGACCCGCGCATCCCGCAGCTGGCCAAGGATTTCGATCCTGACCCTCACCCCGTCCGTGGCGTGCTGAACCGGCAGGAAACCCAAGGCGACGGATTTCGCGGCATGGTGGGAATAGCCGCCAGATGTACAGAACCCGACAACGGTATCGTTCAGCCAGATCGGCTCATAGGCGTTTACATCCGCGTCGTCGGCATCGACCTCAAAGGCCACCAACCTGCGCGCACACCCGGTGTCCCGCTCAAGCTCGGCAGCGGCGCGGCCGATGAAATCGGCGGGCTTGGAAAAGGCGACAAAGCGGTCCAACCCGGTTTCGGCCGGAGTATAGTCCGGCGAGAACTCGCGCATCCATGATCCAAAGAACCGGTCCAGCCGCAGGCTCATCATCGCGCGCATGCCGAAGGGTGTGATGCTATGGGGTTGCCCGGCCTGCCAAAGCGTCCACCACAATTGCCGTTGCGCCATCGGGTCACAGTAGATTTCATACCCCAGATCACCGGTATAGCTGACGCGCTGTACGATGCAGTCGGTCATGCCAACGGTCATGCGGCGTACGTCCAGAAACCGAAGGTCGACCGGATCGCCATGTGTGCAGGCTGCCAATACATCGCGGGCCAGCGGCCCCGCGATCTGGAAACCGTTCAGCCGATCACTGATGTTTTCAACAGATACGCCGTCCTGCCGGTTTTGTTCAAACCAGCGCATGTGAAACGCCTGACTGCTGTACGAGGCGGTCAGCTGGAATTCTTCTGGGCCAAGGCAAGAGATCGTGAAATCACCGAATAACCGGCCCTTGTGCGACAGCATAGGTGTCAGAGACAGGCGCCCCGGTTGCGGAATGCGGCCTGCCATGATCCGGTCAAGCCAGGCCCGTGCCTCAGGCCCTGTGACGCGGTATTTTCCGAAATTATGCACCTCGTTGATGCCGACGCCGTTTCGGACGGCGCGCACTTCGCGGCCCGTGGCCTGAAACGCATCCGAGCGTCGGAACGAAGGCGTTTCAAAGCCGGGCTCGTCCCCTTGCGCAAAATAGTTTGGAACCTCAAGCCCATATTGTTGCCCCCAAACAGCCCCGAGGTCGGTAAAGATGTCATACATCGGGGTCGTGCGGTTTGGTCGGGCGGCGGGCAGTTCTTCGTTGGGATAGGCGACGCTGAATCGTTTTTGATAGTTTTCGATGACCTTTGGCCGCGTATACCCGGGGCTGATCCAGTCTCCGAACCGGGCGACGTCCATGGCTGTGACATCGCGTTCGGGTTCGCCATCAATCATCCATTGTGCCAGGGTCAGGCCGACGCCGCCGCCCTGGCTGAAGCCGGCCATGACACCGCAGGCCGACCAATAGTTGCGCATGCCCGGAACCGGGCCGACCAGCGGGTTACCGTCGGGCGCAAAGGTGAAGGGGCCGTGGATCACCGATTTCACCCCGGCCTCGGCCAGAACGGGAAACCGACGATAGGCGAATTCGATGCTGTCGGTGATCTTGTCGAAATCATCCGGCAGCAGTTCGTGGCCAAAATCCCATGGCGTTCCGTTTTCGGCCCAGGGCTTGCAGGGCTGTTCATAGAACCCGATGCACAGGCCGCGCCCCTCTTGCCGCAGATAGCTTTCTCCGGCGGGGTCCATGACATGGGGATGCTCATGCCCGGCGTCGATGATCGCCTCGATTTCGGGAATTGCGTCCGTCACCAGGTACTGATGTTCCATCGGATGCAGCGGCAGATAGACCCCGGCCATCGCGCCGACCTCGCGCGCCCACAGCCCGCCCGCGTTGACGATATGTTCCGCGTGAATCGTGCCCTTGTCGGTGACGACGTCCCAGGTTCCGTCGGCGCGTTGGACCGTCTCGCGCACCATGCAATGCGTTTCAATCGTGGCGCCGCCCATGCGCGCGGCCTTGGCATAGGCATGGGTTGTTCCGGACGGATCAAGATGCCCGTCCAGCGGATCGTAAAGAGCGCCGATAATCCCGTCGGTATTGGTTATCGGGGCAATTCTGGCGATATCTTCGGGGCCCACGATTTCTGTTTCCAGCCCCATGAACCGGTGCTTGGCGCGTTCCGCTAGCAGCATGTCGAACCGGTCCTGGTTGTCGGCCAGCGTCACACCGCCCACATGGTGCAGGCCGCAAGACATGCCGGTGATTTCCTCCAACTCTTTGTACAGGCGGATCGTATAGCCCTGCAGCGCCGCCATGTTGGTGTCGCCGTTCAGAGTGTGAAACCCGCCCGCCGCGTGCCAGGTTGACCCGGATGTCAGCTCGGATCGTTCCAGCAGCATTACGTCCGACCAGCCCAGCTTGGTCAGGTGGTACAGAACCGAACACCCGACGACACCGCCACCGATTACCACGACCTGGCTGACGTTTTTCATGACCACCTCCATCCGATGCAACGAAGGTGCCTGCCGGATCCTGGGGCATCTGACCTGTAAGCGACCGATGGTGTCGTTTTTACCGCACGTCTTGCGACATCACAGGGGCCGGACTTTCAACGCGGTGACCCGGTTGCCTTCGCGTGCCATCACTTCGAACCGAAAGCCGTGAAACGAGAATACCTGCCCCACGGTCGGGATCATCTGCGCCTCGTGGATGACAAGCCCCGCAAGAGTGTTGGCCTCGTCGTCGGGCAGGGACCAATCCATTGCGCGGTTGATGTCGCGAATGGTCATGGCCCCTTCGACCAGGAACTGGCCGTCTTCGGTGCGCGTCACGGGCACGTCTTCGTCTATATCGAACTCATCCGCGATTTCGCCGACGATTTCTTCAAGGATGTCCTCAAGCGTGATCAGCCCGCGCAGCGACCCATATTCATCCACCACCAGCGCGAAATGGCTGTGCATCCGCAGGAACTCGCGCATCTGGTCATCCAGCGTCGTGGTCTCGGGAACGAAGTACGGATCATTGGCCACCTTGGCCACGTCGAACGCCCTCAGCCGGTCTGCATCGCCATCGGCGCCGCCCACCTGGGCATACATCGCGCGGAACAGGTCTTTTGCGTGGACAACCCCGACGATGTTTTCCGGTTCGTCCCGAAATACCGGCAGGCGCGTATGCGGACTTTGCAGACATTGTTTCAGGATCGCTTCGGCGTCGTCATTTGCGTTGATCATCTCGATGTTCGAGCGATGCAGCATGATTTCCTCGACAACTCTGTCCCCAAGGTCCAAGGCGCCCAGAATGCGGTCGCGGTCCTCTTTTTCCACGACGCCTTCGGAGTGGCCCAGCTGCAGCGCTCCGGCGATTTCCTCGCGCACGGCCAGAATGTTGCTGTCCGGGTCTATCCGGACGCCAAAGATACGCAGAACGCCCCGCACCAACAGACGAACGGCGGCGACGATGGGTGAAAACACCGTCACGATAACACCAATGACCGGAGCCACGGCCGATGCCGCTTTCTCGGCATTGGTGATGGCATAGGTCTTTGGCAGCACCTCGGCAAAGATCAGGACAAGAAACGTCATGACAAGCGTTGCCAGGGCCACGCCGCTTTCCCCGAACAGCCGGGTGAACAGGGCCGTCGCCAGCGACGCGGCCAGGATATTGACCAGGTTGTTCCCCAACAGGACCGAGCCGATCAGGCGCTCGTTATCATCGGTTATGTCCAGCGCCTTTTGCGCGCCGCGAGACCCCTTGTCAGCCTGCGCCCGAAGCTTGCCCCGCGACGATGCGGTCAGAGCGGTTTCTGAGCCGGAAAAAAAGCCCGAAAGGACGAGCAGAAACAATATGGCGCCGCCAGTAATCCAGAAGGCGCCGTCGATCAGCGAAGCAGTGGGTTCCATCGTTCCTTTGGTTTTCTTGTTGCACACCCGTTATGGGGCCGGACCCCCGGGCGATCAAGGGCTTACCCCAGATCATCGTCGTCCCGGGCCAGCGGATGGTGTTCCAGAACCAGTTCGGCCAGCCGTTCATCCAGAACATGGGTATAGATCTCGGTTGTGGCCACATCCGCGTGCCCCAGCAAGGTCTGGATAGAGCGCAGATCAGCGCCATTGGCCAGCAGGTGCGTCGCAAAGGCGTGGCGCAGGGTGTGTGGCGTGACCTTGTCCGGCGAAACCCCGCCCTGAACCGCCAGTTCCTTGACCAAGAGAAAAAATCTGTGCCGGGTCAGGTGGCCCGATTTTCCACGCGACGGAAACAGAAACTTGGACCGCTGCCCGCCTTCGGCCACGCTTTTGGCTTCGGCCTCGTCGCGCAGGGTCAGCCAGGCGGCCAGTGCGTCGCGCGCAGGCGGGGACAGAGGGACCATCCGTTCCTTGCCGCCCTTGCCAAGCACCAGCAACATGCGCGGATCGCCACGGGCCGAGGATACCGGCAGCGAGACAAGCTCGGTCACTCGCATCCCCGTTGCATACAGAACTTCCATCAGGCAGGTGTTGCGCACCCTGTCGGCCTGGGTGCGGCCGGTTTGCCGGGCGGCGACCAACAGCCGGTCTACCTCGGGGACGTCCAGCGTCTTTGGCAGACGTTTCTGGCGACCGGGCCCCTTGATCTGGATCGCAGGGTTGGTTTGGCGCCATCCCTCGTCGAACGCAAAGCGGTAGAGCTGTTTGATCGCGGACAGCCGCCGGGCCCGCGTGGACCGCGACAACCCCTGTGCATCGCAGTCGATAAGATACCGTTCGATCCTGTCGCGGTCTGCGTCGGCGAAATCGCTTTTGCGATGGGTCAACCAGGCCGAAAAATCCTTGAGATCGCGGCCATAGGCCAGCAACGTGTTCGTCGCGGCGCCCAATTCGGCCGCCTGGGCCTCGAGAAATGTGGAAATCCACTGATCCTGAGCCGCAGGTGCTGACATGGTCAGGTCCCTTGCAAGATCATCAGTTGCAGCGCCGCGCGGCGGGCTGTGTCCTCAAGCCCGACCTTGCGAAACGCCGCGATTGCCGCCGTCAGGTCCACAAGGTTTCCGCGGGCGCCGTGGGCAAACAATTGCATCGACTCCAGGATCGCCTCGCCCAGCTGGCCGTTTTCAAGCAGCGCATTGATATCCGACGGTATAGGGGCGGCCCAGGCAAAGCCCTGACTGATGGCATCGGCCAGTGGCGACGGAGAGGTCGCCCGGCTTGGGTCGCCCTGGGCCAGCGCCGCCAGAAACTGGTTCTGCCGCGACCCGTCGGGCGTTTCCAGCGCGGCGGTCTCGTAATACTCGGACAAAAGCATGATCCGCCATCGCAGGTTTTCGGCTTTGGGGACGGGCAGGGATTGCGCGGACAGACGGGCGGCAAACAGCTCGGCGAAGGGAACTTCCAACCCGACCTTCTTCATCTGTTGCCAGACCATTGGCAGGGTCTTCGCAATGGCCTCGGGATTTCCGGTGTTCAACGCGGTTTCAAAGCGCTGAACGGCAGCTACCCGGTCCCAGACCGCACCAGACGCGGCGGGTGATCGTTCGGTGTAAAGGCCAAGCAACTGGTTCGGTGTCAGTGCACCGATACGGGTCAGGCGTTCGGCGGCTTCGATCTGGGCCTTCCAGCCAGCCACATCGCGCAGGTCGGCATTGGCAAACGCATAAGGAAGTGGCGCACTGGGTAGCCGCTCGCCAATGGCTTCGAACAGGCGAAAGGTCAGCGGGTCGGGGTCGTCGGGCTGGGGCAGATAGGCCGCTCCCTCGTACAGCTCGGGGCTCAGGAACCGATCCAGAAGGTCCAGCTTGTCCTGAGGCAACTCCGCCAACGCGTGCGCGGCCTCAAGGGTCAGTGCTGCCGAGCCCCAGTCGCCGCGCCGCGCTTTGCAGAATATCTGCGCGGCATAGTCGCGCGACAGGTGAGGCTGCGCGATCAGCGCGGTACAGCTGCGATCTTCGTCCCCGGTCAGCAGGGTCGCATCGAACCACCGCTGAAATCGGTCCTGGCTGTCTGTGGGCCCGGCCAGTTGCACCAGCGATTGCACCGGGTCCGATGCACCCAGGGCCATCAGGCGGTCAAGACGGGCCAGCAACAGCGTATCCTGCGTGTCTGATCCGGCTGGTGCGCGGGCTTCGGACAAAAGCAGGGTGAACAGCAGGCGCTGCATGGCCGGGTTGGACCGGACGGGAACGCGGTCGATCAATTCGGCCAGGCGTGCCGGGTCGCTGCCCTGCCACAGGTCAACCGGCAACCCGGTCACCGAAGACGACACAAGCCCCAACGGCGGCGAAAGCGCTTCGAGCGGGGTAACGTGGACATCGGGCTGAAGGCCGGTCTGCGTTACAGGCGGCTCCAGCAGAACGGTGCCCGGCAGGTTCTGCGGCGGGTCCGTCAGCCAGTCGATCGCGGACAGAGGTTCCTGCGTTTGCGCCTGCGCCATCCCTGTCGTGACCACAAGCGCAAGCAGCGCGGTCCTAGTCGACATCCAATGTTACCGGTTCGCGGATTTCACTTTGGGGTGCGGAAAAATCCGCGCCAAAGTACGGCCCGACATAGGCGTAGGCAACCAGCCCGATAAACGCCAGGCAAATGATGTATAACAGGAACTTGATAAGACGGCCCATGGCTCAACGCTGCCTCAATTTTCGATTTTGGCCAAGTTATAACTGGCATTTTTGCCAAGATCACGTCATTCACGGTGAAATGAGCGAAATTAAGCATAACGGGCCGGTCGCGGATGATGTGCTGGGCTTTGACTTGCACAAAACCGTTGTAATGGTGGGTATGATGGGCGCCGGAAAAACGGCGGTTGGCCGGGCTTTGGCGGCGCGCCTGTCCGTTCCGTTCCTCGATAGCGACGCCGAGATCGAATCGGCCGCGAACATGACCATCCCCGAGATATTCGAACGCGACGGCGAGGCGTTTTTCCGGGCCAAGGAAAGCCAGGTCATCGCCCGGCTTCTTGATGAACAAAAAGGCGTTCTTTCCACGGGTGGAGGGGCGTTCCTGAACGCGGCAAACCGGCAGATGATCTCGGACCGGGGGGTCTCGGTATGGCTTAGGGCCGACCTTGACGTGTTGTGGAACAGGGTGCGCCACAAGGATACCCGCCCGCTGTTGCGAACGGCCGACCCGCTGGCAACGCTGCGGAATTTGTACCGGGATCGGGTGCCCGTCTATGCAAAGGCAAATCTGGTGGTAGAGTCCGACGGCGTCTCTGCGATCGAAGAAATGGTGGACAGGGTGGTTGCCGCATTGGTGACGCGCCCGGATGTATTGGAACGAATATAAATGCAGCAGACCGTGAATGTAGACCTGGGCGAACGCGCGTACCGGGTCGAGATTGGCCCGGACCTTTTGGCGCAGTCCGGGCATTACATCGCCCCGCTTCTGCATCGCCCGCGTGTTGCCGTATTGACTGATGAAACCGTATCGGGGCTGCATCTTGAGGGGTTGCGGGCAGGATTGTCCGCCGCGGGCATCGAGTTGAGCGCCCTGGCCCTTCCTGCGGGTGAGGCGACGAAAGGCTGGCCCCAGTTCGAGCGCGCGGTCGAATGGCTGTTGTCCGAAAAGGTCGAACGCCGCGACGTCGTTGTGGCACTGGGCGGCGGCGTGATCGGCGACCTTGCCGGTTTTGCCGCCGCCGTGCTGCGCCGGGGCGTGCGCTTCGTGCAGATCCCCACTTCGCTTTTGGCGCAGGTCGACAGTTCGGTCGGGGGCAAGACCGGGATCAACGCACCGCAGGGCAAAAACCTGATCGGCGCGTTTCACCAGCCCTCGCTGGTTCTGGCCGATACTTCGGTCCTGGGGACGCTTACCGACAGGGACTTTCTGGCCGGATATGGCGAGGTCGTCAAATACGGCCTTCTGGGCGACGCCGCCTTTTTCGAATGGCTGGAAGTCAACGGCCCGGCATTGGCGTCTGGCGATATGGCTGCGCGGGTTCAGGCCGTTACGCGGTCGGTTCAGATGAAGGCCGATATCGTTGCGCGCGATGAAACCGAGCAGGGCGACCGCGCCTTGTTGAACCTTGGCCATACCTTCTGTCATGCGCTTGAGGCGGCGACAGGGTATTCCGATCGCCTGCTTCACGGAGAAGGGGTCGCCATAGGGTGTGCAATGGCGTTCGAGCTGTCTGCCCGCCTAGGCCTGTGTTCGCAGGAAAGCCCCAGCCGGGTGCGTGCGCATCTGCGCGCGATGGGAATGAAAACTGATCTGGCGGACATCCCCGGAGATCTGCCGGGCGCCGAGGCGTTGATTGACCTGATGGCCCAGGACAAAAAGGTCGTGGACGGGCAGCTCAGGTTCATTTTGGCACGCGGGATCGGCGAGGCGTTCGTGACCTCGGATGTTCCGCGCGACGCGGTCATGTCGGTGTTGACGGATGCCCTTGCGGCGCGGTGATCCGAACCGCGCTCAGCGCCCTCGGATCACCATCAGTTCACCGATGTTTTCGCGGGTGATATAGCCGACCATCACGCCGGCGCGTGTACAGACCGCAACGGCCGGTGCCCCGTTTCCTAACGCGTTCAAAACCGCTTCGAGGCCGCTTGTCAGCGCCACCTGCGGAATGTCCCTGTCCATGATTTCGGTGACCGGCTCAGACCTGGGATGGTCGCTGGCAAGGGTCGCAAACAACTTGTTTCGCGTGACAAACCCCAACAGCACCCCATCGGGGTCCAGCACCGGAAACTCGTGCTGGGTGGTCTGGATCACGGCCCTTGCCGTGGTGTTGAGCGTATCGACCTGTGTCAGCGCATGGAACTCGGTGATCATCGCATCGCGGGCCAAAACGCTTCGGGCGACCGACCGCAGGGCGACATCCTGGCTTTCGGCATTTGCGGCGACAAAAACGAACACGGCGATCAGAACCAGTATGGGATTTGCCGAGGTCAGCCCCAGGAACCCCAGGCCTACTGCCACGATTTGCCCGCCGATGGCCGCGATCCTCGTTGCCCTGACCCTGTCCATCTTCATGCAAAGCAGTGCGCGAAACACCCGACCGCCATCCATCGGGAACGCGGGGATCAGGTTGAACACGGCCAGGAACAGGTTCACATAGGCCAGCCTGCCCAAAAGATCCGCATTTGCCTGATCGACCCGGGCCAGCGCCTCGGCATTCATTCCGGCGCCCAATGCAACAAGCAGCAGCCAGATGGCGACATTGACCGCAGGCCCGGCAAGCGCGACCAGAACCTCTTGCATCGGGTTTTCCGGCATGCGTTCCAGACGCGCAAGCCCGCCGATGGGCAATAACGTGATGTCCGGGGTCTTGATGCCATACCGCCGGGCCATCAGCGCATGGCCGAATTCATGCGCGACCACGCAGCCGAACAAGGCCAGTACGAAAACCAGATTATCAACCGCCGCAGCCCAGCCGCCATCGGAATAGGCGGCAAACCCGACCCAGGCCAGCAGCAGGAAAAAGGTGACATGGACCCTCAACTCCGAGCCGAGCACCCGGCCGATTGAGAAGGACCATGTCATCACATTTCTCCGGTTGCCTTAGAACGGGATCTCGTCGTCGTCGATCCCGCCCGATGCCGGTGCCGGTGCGCTTGACGGCGCACCGTAAGGATCGCCGCCGCCGTAACCGCCGCCAGCCTGGCCGCCGCCATATCCACCGCCGCCGCCGCCACCGCCTTCGCCACGGCTGTCCAGCAGGGTCAGTTCGCCCCGATAGGGGCGCAGCACGACCTCGGTCGAATACCTGTCCTGTCCGCTCTGATCCTGCCATTTGCGGGTCTCAAGCTGGCCTTCGATATAGACCTTCGATCCCTTGCGCAGGTATTGTTCCGCTATGCGCGCCAGAGGTTCGGAAAAGATCGCGACCGAGTGCCACTCGGTCCGTTCGCGGCGTTCGCCCGTGTTCCGGTCTTTCCAGTTTTCCGAAGTGGCAATCCGCAGGTTGCAGACCTTGCCACCGTTCTGGAACGATCGCACCTCGGGATCGCGTCCTAGATTGCCCACCAGAATGACCTTGTTGACTGAGCCCGCCATATAATTCCTCGTTCTTTTCTGACTTGGTTGCGCCCGAATCTGGCGCCTTGATCCTTGGTGACCCTATACGGCCTGTGCCATGGTTAAAACAGAGTTGATGACCACCGCGCCACGCAAGAAAACCCGTGCCAATCTTTACCATGTTTTCATTTCTGCCTGAAATACCTATACTCCGTCTGGTTGCTTAACGAGCGGGATTGGCTTGAATGCGATTTCTGGTTGGTTGTTTCAGTGCGATATGCCTTGCGGTGGTATCGAATGTGGTTGCGGCGGACGTCCTGTCCACCAAGAATCGAAAAGATATTTTCCTAAAACAAGCCAAGATTCTGGATACGCGCGCGGCTAGCCAATACCGCGATTCTGAACGGCTCAAGCCGAAGACCGAGCAGGGTCAGTTCAACAAACGGTATGCAGGCAAGTATCGGGGTCAATACCTGACCCTGGCCCGGCAGGCCGCCCGCAAACACAACGTCCCCGAAGAGCTGTTCCTGCGCCTTGTTCAGCAGGAAAGCGGCTGGAACCCAAGCGCCAAGTCTCACAAGGGGGCGCTGGGGTTGGCCCAGCTCATGCCGCAAACGGCACAGCTTTTGGGGGTAAACCCGCATGACCCCAAACAAAACCTCGAAGGCGGCGCGCGCTACCTGTCCTGGCAGTATCGCAAGTTCAAGTCTTGGCGGCTTGCACTTGCCGCCTATAACGCGGGCCCGCAAGCCGTTGAGAAACACGGCGGCGTTCCGCCTTACGCGGAAACCCAAAACTATGTGAAGGTCATCTGGGGCGGTTGACCCACGTTTGACATCCCCGCGCGGCGCAACCCTGTTGGCCCACAGCTTGGGCCATTGGTAATACCCTGCCGAGCCATGTCCCAAGCTATCTGGCCATCCCAAACGCACCCGACAGGCCCGGCACCAGCCAGGCACAAGGTGACGGGTGCCCGGTCTGCTACTCTGCCGCCACTTTGATGACGGGTTCCATACGCGCCAATATGTCTTCGGCCAGGTGGCATTTGACCTGGTGACCGTCTTTCAATGTCTGAACCGGCGGCACATGGGTTTCGCATCGTGCCTCGGGCACCTCGGATTTCCACCGGCACCGCGTCTGGAACGGGCATCCCGGCGGAGGGTTCATCGCCGAAGGGATATCCCCCTCAAGCACGATATGCTGTTTCTCGATCGATGTATCCGCGATGGGCACTGCGCTCAGCAGGGCCTCGGTATAGGGGTGATAGGGCGGGGCAAAGACCTGTTCGGTCGTTCCCAACTCGACCACATGGCCCAGATACATCACCATCACCCGGTCGCTGAGATAGCGCACAATCGACAGGTCATGGCTGATGAACAACAGCGTCGTCTTCTGCTCGCGCTGGATTTCCATCAACAGGTCGGTGACGGCGGCCTGCACTGACACATCCAGGGCTGAGACAGGTTCGTCAGCCACAACGATACGGGCATCTCCGGCAAAGGCGCGGGCAATGCCGACACGCTGCTTCTGACCGCCAGACAATTGCCTGGGCATGCGGTCCGCAAAGGCGCGGGGCAGCTTTACCAGATCCAGAAGCTCCAACATCCTTTGCTTGCGCGCAGCCTCCGAATCCCCGACGCCAAAGATTTCCAGCGCGCGGATGATCTGGCGACCGACGGTCATCGACGGGTTCAACGTATCAAACGGGTTCTGGAACACCATCTGAACCTCGCCCACGGTCTTGGCGTCGCGCTCTTCAATCGGCACGTCTTCGATATTGCGGTTGTCCAGCAGGATCTGCCCGTCCGTGGCCGTCTCAAGCCCCATCAGAACCTTGGCAAAGGTGGATTTGCCGCAGCCGGACTCACCCACGATCGCCAGTGTCTCAGATTCATGCGCTTCGAAACTCAGCGTTTCGTTGGCCTTCACCACCTTCTTCTCACCGCCGCCAAACAGGGCGTTGGCAGCGACTTCATAGTATTTCTTGAGGTTGTCCATCTTCAGAACGGTCCGGCCAATCTCGGCCTTTTCTTTCTGTTCTCCCAGGGCAATCGGCGCATTCCAGTCGATTTCCTGGAATTTCAGACAGCGCGTATGGTGCCGGTCATTGCCGGGCACGGCCTCCATCAGGATGTCCTGCGCATCGCACCGGCCTTCTTCGAAATAGTCGCAGCGCGGGCCAAAGTTGCACCCCGGCGGGCGCTCATGCGGCAAGGGAAAGTTGCCGGGAATGGCCACCAAGGGGCGCGCGTTCTTGTCGGCCCCCGGCAGCGGGATCGAACGGAACAGCGCCTGCGTATAAGGATGCTGCATCTCGTCGAACACATCTTTGATCGAGCCCCGCTCGACCGCTTCGCCAGAATACATCACGCAAAGCCGGTCGCAGGTTTCCAGCACCAGCCCAAGATTGTGCGAGATAAACAGCATGGAGGTGCCGTATTTCTTGCCCAGATCCTTGACCAGCTCGACCACCGCAGCCTCAACCGTCACGTCCAATGCCGTCGTCGGCTCATCCAGAATCAACAATGCCGGTTTCGACATCAGCGCCATCGCAATCACGATGCGCTGCTGCTGACCGCCCGACAATTGGTGCGGAAATGAATTCAGCATCCGCTCGGGGTCGGGCAGCCGCACATCGGTGACGACCTCCAGCGCACGGGCATAAGCTTCGTCGGCACCCACGCCCTCGTGGATCATGGGCACTTCCATCAACTGCTTGCCGATCTTCATTGCAGGGTTCAACGAGGCCATCGGCTCCTGATAGATCATCGCGATTTCATTGCCGCGAATATCACGCAACTCTTCGGTGCTCATCTCGCTCAGGTCGCGCCCCTTGAACTTGATCGACCCGCCGACGATACGCCCGTTCTTGCCCAGATCCTGCATCACCCCCAACGCAACGGTGGACTTGCCGCACCCGGATTCGCCCACCAGCCCAACAGCCTCGCCCGGCTGCACGCTGACTGAAAAATCCATTACGGCTGGGATCTCCCTCAGGCGGGTGAAAAAGGAAATCGACAGCTTGTCGATCTCCAGAATAGGTCCGTCATGATCCGCCAATTTATTCATCTGTGTTTCTCCTCGCGAGAGTCCGGGGGATCCCCTTCATCTGGCTATAAATATCCCGGGGGGTCCGGGGGGCTGGCCCCCCGGCCACAGTCACATCAGTCCTTCAGACTTTCTTCGCGCAGGCCGTCCGCCAACAGGTTCAGACCCAGAACCAGCGACAACAGCGCCAGCGCAGGCGGAAGGGCGGGGTGCAGATAGATCGACAAAAGCTTGCGCCCCTCATTGATCGTGGATCCCCAGTCGGGGCTTTCCGGCGGCAGGCCCAGGCCAAAGAACCCCAGAGTTCCCAACAGGATGGTGGTATATCCGATGCGCAGGCAGAAATCGACGATCAGGGGACCACGCGCATTGGGCAGGATCTCCCACAGCATAATGTACCACGGGCCTTCGCCGCGGGTTTGCGCCGCGGCCACATAATCGCGGGTCTTGATATCCAGGGCCAGGCCTCGGACGATCCGGAAAACCGTGGGTGAGTTCACAAAGACCACCGAGACGAACACCACCAGAATACCGCCTGGGATGTCGAACAGGTCCAGATAGGTCGGCAAGCCCCAGATGCTGTAGCTGTCCGTGCTGATCACGTATCCGTCCGTCGAGATCAGCGACAGGTACAGCCAGGCGGCAACTCCCAATACGCCAATCAGCAGCGGCGTCCGAAAGCTGGGCCGCGTATAGAAACGCGAATTCAGAAGGACGCACAGAAAGATGATCGGAAAGATGAAAAGAACTGCGGCCATGTAATTGGGCACGCCGGTTGCCACGATCTCGGGTGTGACCAGCAGGTAGAACAGCAAGATCACCGGGAACGCCAGAATGAGGTTGGCCAGGAAAGACAACAGCGTATCCAGACGACCGCCGTAATACCCTGCGGGCAGGCCCAGCGTTATGCCCACCATGAAGGCGAACATCGTCGCCAGCGGTGCGATCTGAACAACGATCCACGCCCCCTTTACCATGCGGCTGAAAACGTCGCGGGCAAGATTGTCACCGCCCAGAAGATACCAGGAATAGGCACCTTCTTCAGAACCGGGCAGGGGGGTGCCCGGCACCTTGTTCTTCATCCCCGATATTTGATCCAGCGGATCATGGGTGATGATCAGATCCATGGCGCCAAAGATACCGGTGAAAACCCAGAACATCACAAGGCCAAAGCCGATCATACCGATGGGGCTGTCGAACAGTTTGCCGTAAAGGCCCAGCTTGCGCTTGAACGCGATCGACATGGCAAACAGGATCACCAAAGACAGCCAGACGGGCAGGAACTGCTGCGCCATGGCGCCGATGATGCCGGCGCCGCTGCCTAGGGCAACGCCAGCAAGGATATAAGCGACCACCAGCGCGATGCTGGCCAGAAAGCTCAGGCGCATGACCAATTGGATCATATTGCGCAGCCCCGAAGACGAGCTGAGCGTGCCATCAGCATTGACGGTCATCTGTGGCTCGGGCAGCACGATACTGGCCAGGATCCACACGATGATAGACGCGGCCATCACGGCCAGCGCGAGCAGAAGCAGCGGGTTCAGGAAGGCGACAGAGCCGGTCCAGGTCAATGGTTCCATATTCTCACCCTCCTTTAAGAAATGCGAATGCGCGGGTTAAGGTAGACATAGCCGATATCCGAGATCAGCTGCGTCACCAGCACCACAAAGACCGACACGACCGATATCGCCAGCAACAGCTGGATGTCATTGTTGCCTGCCGCCTGCACCAGCGCCCAGCCAAAGCCCTTGTAGTTGAACAGGGTCTCGACGATCACCACACCGTTCAGCAGCCATGGGAATTGCAGCATGATAACGGTGAAGGGCGCGATCAGCGCGTTGCGCAGGGCGTGTTTCATCACGATGTTGGGGAATGATACCCCCTTCAGACGCGCGGTGCGGATATACTGCGCCGTCATCACCTCGGTCATCGAGGCGCGGGTCATCCGGGCGATATACCCCATGCCATACAGCGCAATGGTCAACACCGGCAGAAAGAAATTCTCGAATGTCGGGTTCTCCATCGCTTGCGTGGCCGTACCCTTGAACCATTTCAGGCCAACTGCGGACGAGGTGAAGATGGCGATGAAGATCACGCCCGATACGTATTCAGGTGTCGCTGTGGTCGTGATTGCAAATGTCGAAAGCGTCCGGTCCGTGGCCGACCCTTCCTTCATGCCAGCAAGCACGCCCAGGATCAGCGCCGAAGGCACCATCAGCAGCATGACCCAGAACATCAGCCGACCGGTCAGGGCCAGCCGGTTTCCCACCACTGTCGACACTTCGTCCTTGAAAACCGTGGAATACCCCCAGTACCCCTGCAGGATGCCACAGTAATTGGGGGCCTCGTCACCGGACTGCCCCGGAAGGATGCAGCGCCCCTGGACCGATCCATCCTCGTTGACATGCCTGTATGATGGCAGGACGCCCAACCATTCGCCGTATTTGACCGGAACGGGCTGCAGGTACCCGCCTTTTTCCAGAAAGCTTTCGACCTGCTCATCCGACATCCGAAAATTGCCCTGCGTTTTCGCAAGCTTTTCCAGGTTCGGATAGAGATTGGTCAGGAAAAAGACCAGGAATGTCAGACATAGCGCCGTCACCAGCATGATGCCGACGCGCCTTAGAATGAAAAGTCCCATGTTTGCCCCTGTTGGTCGGCCGGCGCAGGGTCTCGGCTGTCCTGCGCATCGCTGTTCTTATGGTCGCCCTGTCCGGGCGAAAAAGCCGCGCCCAAAAGGGCGCGGCCTGTTTCCGAGGTCAGGAAATGACGCCGAACTTGTAGAGCTGCGGCAGGTCGGCAATGTGCTTTTCAACGCCGACCAGGTTGTCCCGGTGATGGCGCATTGCAGTCCGCCAATAGGGCTGGATGACAACGCCTTCGTCGACCATGATCGCCTGCAGCTTCGCCATCACTTCGCGGCGCTTGTCCACATCGGCAATCGAATTTGCCTCTGCCAGAAGGGCGTCGAACTCTTCATTGGCAAATCCGGCCTCGTTCCATGCGACGCCAGACTTGTAGGCCAGTGCCAGGATCTGTGTGCCAAGCGGACGGTGGTTCCAGTTGGTCGACGAGAACGGATATTTCGTCCAGTCGTTCCAGAAGGTCGAGCCCGGCAGAACCGTGTGCGTCGCCTGAATACCCGCATCGTTGAGCTGGGCAACGACCGCCGCGGTGGTGTTGCGGCGCCAGTCATCATCGATCGACTGAACCTCGTGCACGAAATCTCCCATTCCGGCTTCGTCCATCAGCGCCTTGGCGCCCGCCGGATCATAGGGGATGCGAGTGATAGCCGAGTCGTATTCGGGGTGCATCGGACCGACATGGCAGTTGTCGGCAGCAAGACCATAGCCCGACATGCCCAGTTCCAGGCAAACCTCGTTGTCGACGGCCATGGCCAGGGCCTGGCGCACGCGCTTGTCGCCATAGATCTTGTTTCCATCGGCGTCTTCGGCCAGTTGGTTGGGGCGAATGACGATGGTGAAACCCGACGCGATTTCCGAGCGCGTCAGACCGATGCTGTCGAAGATATCGACAAACTCGCCGACCGATTCCCAGTTCATGTCGATTTCTTCCGCCTCGTAGGCGGCCAGGAACGCTGCCGGATCTGTGCCATAGTCAATGAACTCGATCCGGTCGACATATCCGCCCTTGCCAGCGGCATAGCCCCACCATTCGTGGTCTTCGTTGCGGACCAGCACACCCTTTACGCCGACCTCGTGGCTTTCGGGAAGCATGAAACCGGTACCAACCGGGTTGGCCAGCATATTGTTGGGATCATGGCTGCTGTGAACAATTGCAGCCGGGTAATCGGCCATGCCCGGAATGATGGTAATGTCCGGTACGTTGCAGGTCAGCTTGACCGTGTGGTCATCGACCACGGTGATTGCCCCATCGGCGGCTTTTTGGGTGCCTTCGTCGATCAGGGACGCCATCCGGGACGCCATCGAGTTGCCCTCGACCGCCGCATCGCACCACATCTCGATGTTGCGGGCCACGTCCGCGGCGGTGAAGTCGTCGCCGTTGTTCCACTTGACGCCCTTGCGCACATTCAGCGTGTGCTCGGTCGCGTCGGCGTTGCTTTCCCAGCTTTCCAGAAGCATGGGCTTGAAGGAGCCGTCATTGTTGTATTCGACAAGATATTCCAGCCAGCCCGCGGTAAAGGTCGCGATTTGGGTCCAGTCATAGGTCCTGGGGTCCTTGAGGGCGCGAACCTCCATCTGGTAGCGGATGGTGCCGCCGCGCGGAACGTCTTGCTGTGCCGCCGCAGGTGTCTGCAGGCCGATCAGGCCATAGGCCGCGGATGCGGTAACGCCAAGCGCGGTGGTGCGCGCCATGAATTCCCGCCGGCTCAGATTTCCGCTGCGATACTCGCGGGCGTGCATCTCGGCCGCCCAGTGCATCGAGGTTCCGGTCAGTGTTTCGTTTTCCATTTATGTCTCCCTGTGACGCGAATTTTCGTTGAAAGTGGTTCGAACCACTCAGGCCAGTCGTTCCCGGCCGATCGGTTCGAGGGTGTTCGTTCTTTGATTTCGTTACGTCCCCATGGCGTTATTCGGCACCAGATTCGGCGGGAGGTCAATGTACGTTTCCGCCATTAAGGGTTCAAAAGCGACATCTCGGGGCGTGATCGGACCTTGCGGTCCGGTCGGTTTGCTTTGCTTGCAAAGGTATTTGTGCCGCCGTGACCACGACTGGTCCCCGGTTGCCCGCACGGTGCGAAATCAGCCGCTGCGCGATATCCAATTCCATGCGCGCATGCGGGCCCGAAACCAGGTGCGCTGACGTTTTGCATATTGCCTGGTGGACACCGTGGCCCGCGTGCGGGCCTCCTCCAGCGTCATCTCGCCATCCAGGTATCCGGTCAGTTCGGGCACGCCAATCGCCCGGCACGAGGGCAGTGACGGGTCAAACCGGGGGCGCATGTCCTTGACCTCTTGCAGTGCGCCGGCCTGCAGCATCTGGTCGAACCGGCGGTTGATCCGGTCCAACAGCCAATCCCGATCCACATCGAATACAATGGGGACGGCATCCCGCAGGTTCAGTTTCGGCGGTGCGGTTTCGGCCTGCCATTGGGCCAGCGGACGGCCAGTGGCCTGTTGGACCTCCCACGCCCGTTGCACGCGCGCCCGGTTTTGCACATCCAGCCCGCCAAGGGTGCGGGCGTCGATCCCCGACAGCAGATCGTCAAGCGTCATGCGGTCGGCTTTGTCCCGAATATCCGGCGGGGTTGGCGGGATGTCTGCCATGCCTTCGGTCAGTGCGGTGAAATACAGCCCCGTGCCGCCAACGATGATCGGGCGCTTGTCGCCGGTCAGCAGCGGCACCACCTCGCGCAGCCAGTGCCCGGTTGAATAGGTCTGGTCAAAGGCGACATGGCCATACAGCGCATGTGGTGCGCGCGCTTCCTCCTGGGGCGATGGCCTGGCGGTGATCACCCGCCAGCAGTCGTAGACCTGGCTGGCGTCGGCATTGACGATCACGCCGCCGAAACGATCGGCAATCTCAAGCGCCAGCGCGGATTTGCCGGATGCGGTAGGCCCGGCAATCAAGACCGGTTTTCCGTCGGGAACCGGGGGAAGCTGACCCAATGCCCTGCTTAAGCTGTCATCGGTCATGTCTTGACGCCTTATCCTGACCATTCGCATTGAACATGCTGGGCTTTTGCTTCATTTTGCGCCGGAAAACAAACCCGTGCCAGCCCGGAGCGCAACATGAGCCTTTCATCCCCCCCCGAGACCGTAACCCCAGCGAAAACGACCTATAAACGGGTCATGTTGAAGATCTCGGGCGAGGCGCTGATGGGCGATCAGGGATTCGGGCTGCATCCGCCGACGGTTCAGCGCATCGCGCAGGAGGTCAAATCGGTCCATGAAATGGGCGTTGAAATCTGCATGGTGATCGGCGGCGGCAATATTTTTCGCGGTCTGTCCGGGTCGGCCCAGGGGATGGAGCGGACCACGGCCGATTATATGGGAATGTTGGCCACGGTTATGAACGCGCTGGGGATGCAATCGGCACTGGAGGAGGTGGGCGTGTTTACGCGGGTGATTTCGGCCATTCGCATGGACGAGGTCTGCGAGCCATATATCCGCCGCCGCGCTGTGCGCCACCTTGAAAAAAAGCGTGTCTGCATCTTTGCCGCCGGAACCGGCAACCCGTATTTCACAACGGATACAGCCGCAACGCTACGCGCCAACGAAATGGCCTGTGAGGCGATTTTCATGGGCAAGAACGGCGTTGACGGCGTTTACGACAAGGACCCGAAGGTCCATTCCGACGCGGTCCGCTATGACACGGTCACTTACGACGATGTGCTGGCCAAGCGGTTGCGGGTGATGGATGCGTCGGCCATCGCGCTTGCGCGCGACAACAACCTGCCTTTGATCGTGTTCGGCCTGGATGAACCCGGCGGGTTCCAGGGCATCCTGGCGGGCGAGGGGACCTATACCAAGGTTCAGGGCTGACCACCTGCGACCGAGCCTGAGGCCCGGTCACCCGACCATTTCCATTTCGGATTTTCCACGCGCATCTGCGGCCAGAAATCGCCGCAGATGTCGGTTTTGGCGTTCATTGGGTCTCGGTGGCGAAACTGTCGGCCCGTCCCTTCGCTGAAGACTTAAGCACCACTTGAGAGAGGGAGAGAGTATGTCTGACAGTACAGAAAACTCAGAGACCGACTATGAGGTCGGTCAGGACAATGTTCAGATCCTGGGTCTGGACGTACATAACCCGGTCTTTGCCGTATCGGGTCTGACCATCATCGCATTCGTGTTCTTTTCGCTGGTTTTCCGCGAGCAGGCGGCAGAGTTCTTCGGATGGTTGCGCCCGGCGCTGACCAGCAAGTTCGATTGGGTCTTCATGCTGGCGGCCAACATCTTTGTCGTGTTCTCGCTGTTGCTGATCGTAACCCCCTATGGCTCGATCCGGCTTGGGGGTGATGACGCCAAGCCCGATTACAGCTATGCGGGCTGGTTCTCGATGCTGTTTGCTGCGGGGATGGGCATTGGCCTTGTCTTCTGGGGCGTAGCCGAGCCGATCTCGCATTATGGAGCCTCGCTTGGCGGTGTGGCCGTTGGCGAAGACGGGGTTCGTACAGACTGGGCGCCGCTGGGCGCGGGTCTGGAAGACCCCGAGGCATCCAGGAAACTGGCAATGGCCGCCACGATCTTTCACTGGGGCCTGCACCCTTGGGCCGTTTACGCGGTTGTGGCACTGGCGTTGGCGTTTTTCAGCTTTAACCGGGGTTTGCCGCTGACCATGCGGTCCGTGTTCTACCCCCTGTTCGGAGAGGCGACCTGGGGCCCGCTGGGGCATATCATTGATGTATTGGCGGTTTTCGCGACTATTTTCGGGCTCGCAACCTCGTTGGGGTTGGGGGCAACGCAGGCGCTGGCCGGGTTGAACTATCTGTTCGATGTCCCGGTTACGGACGAAATGAAAGTTATTTTGATCGGTTTGATTACCGCCTTTGCGCTGGTGTCGGTCGTTGCCGGTCTGGACAAGGGAGTCAAACGCCTGTCCGAGGCCAACATGATTCTGGCGGCTGCTTTGCTTTTGCTGGTTCTCATCGTTGGCCCGACCGTCGCAATACTGACAGGGTTCTTCGACAGCTTGATCGAATATGTCGTCGCTTTGCCTGCCTTGTCCAACTGGGTCGGCCGCGAAGACACCAATTTCATGCAGGGCTGGACAACCTTCTACTGGGCTTGGTGGATTTCTTGGTCGCCTTTCGTGGGCATGTTCATCGCCCGGATTTCCAGGGGTCGGACCATACGCGAATTTGTCACTTGCGTTATCCTGATCCCGACCGTCGTCGGCGCCCTGTGGATGAGCGTTTTTGGCGGTGCGGCATTGGATCAGGTGCTGTCCGGGTCAGGGCAGGCGCTGTCGGACGCGGCGCTTGAACTAAAAATGTTCAAGATGTTCGAGGCCTTTCCGATGACCGGGCTGTTGTCCTTTGTCGGTATTGTGCTGGTCGTCGTGTTCTTTGTGACCAGTTCGGACTCGGGCTCGTTGGTGATCGATACGATCACCGCTGGCGGCAAGACCGACGCACCGACGGCGCAACGCGTGTTCTGGTGCGTTCTGGAAGGCGCGATTGCCATTGTGCTGCTTTTGGGCGGCGGGCTTGGCGCGCTTCAGGCTGCAGCGATTGCAACGGGGTTTCCGTTTGCGATCGTTCTGGTTTTGATGTGCGTGTCGATTTTCATCGGACTGGCAAACGAACGCCGCCGCCGCTGAACGGGAAAGCAGGCCTTGAGATGAAAGACCCCGGCGCCTGGCCGGGGTCTTTTTTGTTTATGGACCTTCGAAAAATCCGACCGAGTTTCCGTCGGGGTCAAGGGCATAGAAGAACCGGCCAGGCGGAACCCGGATCGGCTCGGACACCACCTGTCCGCCAGCCGCCGTCACGCGGGTCATGACGTCCTCTAACTGTCCCTGCGCCGACAGGTGCAGCGTGGAGCCCTGGCCTGTCTTGGCAGGTTTTCCAGGGTACAAGTGCAGGCCGACGCCAGTGCTGGAATTTTCGGGTCGAAACACCGCCATGGGGTTCGGCCCGGATGTATCAATGCTGAGATCAGCACCCGTCACCGCCGCATAGAAGGCGACCGCCTTGTCCATATCCGATACGGGCAGTTCGCCCCAGACCAGAAAGTCCTTTGGTTGAAAGCTCATGGTAATCCTCTTGTCGCTTGTTGCACCTTTATTCTTGCATGGCCCAATGACAATTTCTGTCATCAGTCAGGGAGCTTGACCATTTGGTTTGCAAAGGGCTTACTGCGCGTGTCCCTTGGGCCTGTCACGGCGCGAATGGGGCTGCCGGTGCCGCCGTCGCAGGATGTCGGTATTGCCGGTTCGGCTGGAAGACCTGCCATGTTTTCGGAGAGGGTGGTCCGGGGTCATGCGTGGGCAATTCTCAAATGCAGGGCGCATGACGACAAAGGGGCGTGTTATGAGCACTCTTGATATTGACTATGTCCGCGATCAGTTTCCCGCGTTTTCCCGGCCCGAGTTGCAGGGCCAGGCCTTTTTCGAGAATGCGGGCGGGTCTTATACCTGTAAGCCGGTGATTGACCGGCTGACGCGGTTTTATACGCAGCGCAAAGTTCAGCCATATGCGCCTTACGAGGCAAGCCGGCTGGGCGGCGCTGAGATGGACGAGGCGCGGGCGCGCATGGCCGCGATACTGGGCGTGGAAACACATGAGCTGAGCTTTGGCCCATCTACCACACAGAACACCTATGTTCTGGCGCAGGCGTTTCGGCAATGGATGCAGCCCGGCGAGGCGATCATCGTGACCAACCAGGACCATGAGGCAAATTCAGGCCCATGGCGGAACCTGTCCGCCGACGGGATCGAGATACGCGAATGGCAGATTGACCCGGAAACCGGGTCACTGAACCCGCAACACCTTGAAGATTTGTTGGACGACAAGGTCAGGTTGGTCTGTTTTCCACATTGCTCCAACGTCATTGGCGAGATCAACCCAGTGACGCAGATAACGGCGATTGCCCACGCGGCCGGTGCCTTTGTCTGTGTCGACGGCGTGTCCTATGCGCCGCATGGGTTTCCCAATGTCGGAAACCTTGGCCCCGATATTTACCTGTTTTCGGCCTACAAGACCTATGGCCCGCATCAAGGTTGCATGGTGATCCGGCAAGCCCTGGGTGAAATGCTGCCCAACCAGGCGCATTATTTCAATGCGGATGTACTTTATAAACGCTATACCCCGGCCGGACCCGATCATGCCCAGATTGCGGCCAGCGCCGGTATGGCGGATTACGTCGATCTTTTGTGCCAGCACCATGGCGGCCCAGATGGGCCAGGGGCGGACCGGGCAGCCTTTGTCCATGATCTGATGCGCGCGCATGAAATCGCCCTGTTGCAACCAGTTCTAGATGCGGTGAAGGACCGGAATGACATTCGGCTGATCGGTCCATCCGATGCAACCCGGCGCGCGCCGACAGTGACCCTAGCCTTGCGCCAACCCGCAGACGAGGTGGCCGCCGCCCTGTCGCAGCGCGGCATCATGGCCGGTGGCGGGGACTTTTACGCTGTGCGCCCGTTGCAGGCGATGGGCGTTGACCTCGACAAGGGGGTCCTGCGCGTCAGCTTCACGCACTATACCTCGGCGGCCGAAATCGAGCAGTTGATCGACGCGTTGGACCGCGTCCTGTAACGAGGGCATCGCATTCCGGTGGGGGCGACTTGAAGTACCGCCTTGCCTGACGTCGTTGGGCAGGGCGCCGAAACTGGTGCGCGACACCGCCGGAATTGGCCGAAATCCATGCTAAAAGGTGGTAAGGAACTGAAAACTTGCCAGAAACAGAATCCCGCCCTAGCCTGATCGCGATACCGCACAGGGGAAAAGCGGATGATCCTGACGACCACAGACGGGCAGGAAAACCTGCCCAGATACTTTGCGCAAGTCTTCAGAATGTTGGCGTCCATGAACGCTGGCCAGTTGGATATTTCCTTGCCCGATGGTCGGATTTTCCGATCCAAGGGCGAAAAGCCCGGCCCGGTTGCGCGCGTTGATATTCACGATCCCGACGTATTTGCCCGGCTCATCCGCGAAGGCGAACTGGGCTTTTCGGATGCCTATCTTGAAGGCGGGTGGAGCACGCCCGACCTGCGGTCTTTCATGGACCTGGTGCATCTGGGAACCGAAACGGTTTATGATGATTTCACCGGGGCCTTTCTGGTTCGCGCCTATGAGCGGTTGCGTTTCTGGCTGCACAGGAACAACCGATCCCAGGCCAAAAAGAACATCTCGTACCACTATGATCTGGGCAATGCGTTCTATGCGCTGTGGCTGGACGAGACCATGACCTATTCCAGCGCCATCTTCGAGACCGGGCAGGAAAGCCTGGAAAAGGCACAAACGGCCAAATATGCCAGCCTGGTGGATGAAATGGGCGCAAAGCCCGGCGATCACATCCTGGAAATCGGGTGTGGCTGGGGCGGGTTCGCCGAATACGCCGCGCGCGAACGCGACCTGCGGGTTACGGGCCTTACAATCAGCCAAGAGCAGTTAAACTTTGCCCAGCAGCGCATTGATAACGCAGGTCTTTCAGACCGGGTTTCGTTCAAGCTGCAAGACTATCGCGATGAACGCGGCCAGTATGATGGCATCGCGTCTATCGAGATGTTCGAGGCAGTGGGCGAGAAATACTGGCCGGTCTATTTCGAAACGGTTCGCGACCGGTTGAAGCCCGGCGCACAGGCGACCTTGCAGGTCATTACCGTCGCCGATCACCGGTGGGATGTGTACCGGAACGGTGTCGATTTCATTCAGAAATACATCTTTCCGGGCGGCATGTTGCCGACGCCAACGGTGCTGCGCGAACAGATCGGCGCGGCGGGTCTGAATTTCGTGCGCTCGAAAGAGTTTGGCCACAGCTATGACCTAACGCTGCGGCGCTGGTACGAGACGTTCAATGCCAAATGGGATCAGATCGCCGATATGGGCTTTGACGAGCGTTTTCGCCGCATGTGGAATTATTATTTGACCGCTTGTGGCGCAGCCTTTGACACGGGCAATTGCGATGTGACACAGATCACCCTAGCGAAACCCAACTGACGAACGGAAACTGCGAATGCCCACTGCCTCACGTCTTGTTGCCGCGGCCTGTCTGATGGTGGTGGCCTTTCTGGTTTCCGGGATGATCATGGACAACGGCGAAGAGGGCAAAGCATATGGGTATTTCACCCATATCAACCTGATCCTGGGCTTCCTGTGTGGTTGGATCATCATGGGAAAGCGGGCCGGCAAGGGGTGGACGGCCGCTGTCAACAACGGGTTGACCGGTGTTGTCTCGCTGGTGTTTTGGGGTCTATTCGTGCAGGGCACCTATGAGATGTTCCGCCTGGCGATGCGGCATCGCTATGATGGACCGTTCGAGGCGCTGCTGGCCATCTTCCAGATCGGTGTCGCCTATGGGGAACAATTGCTGGCACCAGAAATCATTGCCACGCTGGCATTTGGCGCGCTGCTCTCCGGTATTCTGACGGAAATCGCGTGGCGGCGCTGGCGCTAAGGAAACTTACGCAGAAGACGAGACCGGATTTGGCAGACCTGTTTTTCTACGGCACATTGCGTCATGTGCCATTGCTTGAGCTTGTATTGGGGCGGCCCGCAGCGGCGATTGCCGTTTTCGAGGCAACGCTTGCGGACCACGCGGTTTATTGGGTTCAGGATCAGCCCTTTCCCATGATTGTTGCCGAGGCCGGGCATACCGCGCCCGGGTTGCTGGTGCGGGACCTGACCGAGGACGATCTGGCGCGGCTGGCCTTTTACGAGGGCGGGTTCGACTATGGCACAGAAACCCTGAACGTGACCGCTTGGGACGAAACGCAGGCTCAGGCACAGGTGTTTTTCCCAAAACCCGGTCGCTGGACCCCCGGCAAACCGTGGTCGTTGCGGGATTGGGTGGATGCGTGGGGCCCGGTCTCGGTCACGGCGGCGGCCGAGGTCATGGCCTATTATGGCAAGGTCGGCTGCGACCGGATTGCAGACAGTTTTCAGGCCATCCGCACGCGCGCCTGGGCAAAACTCGCGGCCCGGCAACGCGGCTCCGGTGCCGACAGCAGGTCGCCGGGGGATGTGATCGTGCATCGGCACACCCATGCCTATGTCAACTATTTCGGCATGGAAGAGATTCAGATCAGTCACCGCCATTATGACGGCACCATGGGGCCGGTCCTGGACCGCAGCGCGCTGATGCAGGGCAGCGCGGTTGTCGTGCTGCCCTATGATCCGCAGCGCGACACGGTTTTGCTGGTCGAACAGTTCCGCCCCCCGGTCTTTCTGATCGACGACCCGGACCCCTGGATGTGGGAACCGGTGGCGGGGATGATCGATCCGGGCGAAACTCCGGAAGCTGCCGCACTTCGTGAAGCGCAAGAAGAAGCGCAGATCGCGCTTGCGCATCTGGAACCCGCCGGGCGCGCCTATTCGTCCAGCGGATCGTCGACCGAGTTCTTGTATCTTTTCGTTGGTCTTGCAGACCTGACGCACACGACACAAGCCGGGGGCAAGGACACCGAAGGCGAGGATATTCGCAGCCAGATCATACCGTTCGCCGATTTCATCGACCGGGTGGATCGGGGGTGTTTCAAGGACTTGCCGCTGCTGTCACTGGCGCATTGGCTGGCGCGTCACCGCGAACGCCTGCGGGGATGACTCCCGCCTTGTGGTTGCGGCATGGCACCTGTAAATCTGCATTGTTACCATTTGAAACGAGGGCGCCATGCGCATTGCACGAGATCTTGCCGACGCAGTAGGAAAAACACCGTTGATCCGGCTGCGCCGCGTCAGCGAGGAAACGGGATGTGAAATTCTGGGCAAGGCCGAATTCATGAACCCCGGCCAGTCGGTCAAGGACCGTGCGGCGCTGTATATCATCCGCGATGCCATCGCGCGCGGTGATCTCAAACCGGGCGGAACAATCGTCGAGGGCACGGCGGGAAATACCGGTATCGGGCTGGCGCTGGTGGGCGCGTCGATGGGTTTCAAAACCGTTATCGTCATCCCTGAAACCCAATCCGAAGAGAAAAAGGACATGCTGCGCCTTGCCGGGGCGCAATTGGTTCAGGTTCCCGCAGCGCCGTATCGCAACCCTAACAACTTTGTCCACTATTCGCGCCGCCTGGCCGAAGAGCTGGCCCAATCCGAACCAAATGGTGCGATCTGGGCCAACCAGTTCGACAATGTTGCCAACCGTCAATCGCATGTGGAAACCACCGGTCCTGAAATCTGGGAACAGACGGGCGGACGGGTCAACGGTTTCGTCTGCGCGGTCGGGTCGGGTGGAACTCTGGCCGGTGTCGCCGAGGCGCTGCAGCCCAAGGGCGTGACGATCGGTCTGGCCGACCCCATGGGGGCGGGGCTGTTTTCCTATTACACGACCGGAGAGATCGCGATGGAAGGCGGCTCGATCGCCGAGGGGATCGGGCAGGTGCGCATCACTAGGAACCTGGAAGGGTTCACGCCGGACCATTCCTACCAGATCACCGATACCGAGGCGCTGCCCTATATCTTTGATCTGTTGCGGGACGAAGGTCTGGTCATGGGCGGGTCCACCGCGATCAACATCGCCGGCGCCGTTCGGCTGGCCAAGGAAATGGGGCCGGGGAACACGATTGTGACGGTGCTGTGCGACTATGGCACCCGGTACCAGTCCAAACTGTTCAACCCCGAATTCCTGCGTGAAAAGGAACTTCCGGTGCCTGAGTGGATGACAGAAGCCCCCCGCAGCATCCCCGGCGTTTTCGAGGACGTATGATGGGGCGGCTGGTCCGCCTGTTTCTGGCTGTTGCTGCGGTTGCGACCATTGCAATGGCCGGGACCGCCTGGGCCCAGTTGTCAGATCGCCAAAGCGAATATTACAAGGGCTGGATCAGCACCGCGGACCGTGCCGAATCCGTGATCGAGGCCAATCGCGCCTCGAATGCATCACTTGAAAATTTACGTTCAGAAATAAACGATTACCGGGAAGACTTCAACACGGCCCGGCGGGCCAATACAGACCGGATCCAGACCCTCGAAAGTCAGATCAAGGCCCTTGGGCCCAAGCCCGATGACGGCACGGATGAACCCGAGGATATCGCCAAGCTGCGTTCTCATCTAGAGGCACAGCTGAACAGTCTTCGCGTGCCCCGGATCATTTCCGAGGAAGCTTACAGTCGCGCCAACGGGTTGATCAGTGAGATCGACCAGATCATCCGAACGCGGCAGAAGAAAGAGCTGTTGAAGCGCGGGCCATCACCGATCAACCCGATCTATTGGGGCCCAGCCTGGAGCGACATAAAAGAAGCGGCCCGAGGGCTTGCAAACGAAACCGCCGAGAATCTGCGATCTGATACCGTTCGCGAACAGGTGCGCGAGCGCGCGCTTGCGATTGTTGTCCTGGTCGTGGTCGCGGCGATCCTGCTGGTCTATGGAAAGCGCTGGTCCGAACGGGCCGGGGATTATTTGCGGCGCATCGGTGGTCAGGGCAGCGGTGTCTGGACCTTTGTGGCGTCGCTGTTTCGGATTTTCCTGCCGTGGTTGGGGGTGACGCTGCTGGTCACCGCCGTGGTCCTGACGGGCGTTCTGGGCGTCCGTGGGAGCTTGCTGTTTCAGGACATACCCTATTGGGCCGCGATCATCTTTTACTTTGACTGGATAGGCCGGCAGATTTTCCTGTTCGGGGCCGCCCAAAATTTCCAGAAGATTTCGGCCAAGAAGATCACCGAGCTGCGGGTTTATATCGACCTGTTGGCCTTCATGCTGATCTTTCATGAACTGGCGATATTGTTCGAGCAGATCGAGAACATTCCGAATGCCACACGGGCGGTCGTCAGCTTTCCGATCATTATCGGCACATCACTTCTGTTGCTTCGTATCCGGCAAATACGAAGCAAGGAACAAGCATCCGACCAGCCGGAACAGGCGTCGTCTTCGCGGGCGGCCGGGTTCAGCCAACTGGTCGAATTTTTGCGGCGCGCGCTTTTTGTCCTTGGGATCGTCAGCCCGATCCTTGCGGTCTTTGGCTATACCAACGCGGCCGAGGCGGTTGTGTTCCCGGCCGTCAAGACGCTTGTACTGATCGCGGCGCTTGTGATCCTGCAGCGGTTTGTCAGCCAGCTTTACGGCTGGGTGTCAGGGCAGGGCGATGCGGCGCGGGATTCGCTATTTTCCGTTCTGGTCGGGTTCGTGCTGGCCATCTTGTCCCTACCGATCCTGGCTATTTACTGGGGCGCGCGGGAAACCGACCTGAGCGAGGCATGGTCACGGCTTCTGCTGGGTTTTGACATCGGTGGCGTTACGATTTCGCCCAGCAATTTCCTGACCTTCGTTGCGGTTTTCGCCATCGGCTACATGCTGACCCGGCTATTGCAGAGCGGTCTGCGCAACTCGTTGCTGCCGAAAACAAGCATCGACCCCGGTGGGCAGAATGCGATTGTCGCGGGAACAGGGTATGTTGGCATTTTCCTGGCCGCGCTTGCCGCGATCATGGTGGCCGGGTTCGATCTGTCGTCGCTTGCAATTGTTGCCGGTGCTCTCTCGGTCGGGATCGGTTTTGGCCTGCAGACCATCGTTTCAAACTTCGTGTCGGGGATCATCCTGCTTGTCGAACGTCCGATTTCGAAAGGGGATTGGATCGATGTGAATGGCAAAATGGGATATGTCCGCGACATTTCGGTCCGCTCAACCCGGATCGAGACCTTTGACCGTACCGATGTGATCGTCCCCAATTCCGACCTGATCAGTGGTGTTGTCACCAACTACACCCGCGGCAACACGGTTGGCCGTGTGATTGTTCCGGTGGGCGTGGCCTATGGCACCGACACCCGCAGGGTCGAGAAAATCCTGGGTGAGATTGCAAACAGCCATCCGATGGTCCTGGCCAACCCGGCACCAAGCGTTGTGTTCCAGGGGTTTGGCGCAGACAGCCTGGATTTCGAAATCAGGGCGATCCTGAGGGATGTGAACTGGGTTCTGTCCGTCAAGTCCGACATGAACCATGAGATCAACAAACGTTTTGTCGAAGAAGGGATCGAGATTCCGTTCGCGCAGCGTGATCTCTGGTTGCGAAACCCGGAAGTTCTGAAAGACAGACCACAGCAGCCGTCCGACCCCGAACCGGCGGTATCGGCACCGGACAATGCGGGCCAGTCGCACCCAGCGGACCTGACCGAGGCGGACCTGGATTCTGACGCCGGCGACGAGGTTTGACCCGCCCGGACCCGTTGCGTGTTGGCATCTGCGGGTCGGCTGCAAAATCCCGTCAAAGGGGCCTTGCAAAATCAATTTCGATGGTCCAAGTATCGCCGGCACGGAGAGGTGGCCGAGTGGTCGAAGGCGCACGCCTGGAAAGTGTGTAGGCGGGAAACCGTCTCCAGGGTTCGAATCCCTGTCTCTCCGCCATCGGCCTTTTCACGATATATTCACTGTTCGGGCTGTGTTGTGACTATTGGGCGCAGACGGGAACGGTTCCGGATGACGGTCACAGGATCATGTCGATTACGGATCGCGGGGCCTCGAACCGGGTGATGCAGTCGCGCACAAAGCTGTCGCGTATCTTGGGGTCTGCCGCCCGGTCCCGCAGACCCGCCGCGTCGGGGTCATAGCGTTCCTGTTCGGCGGCGGCATCCAGAACGGCGCGGGTCAGGTCGATCTGGCGAAGCATGATCTGCTCGCTTTGGTACTGGGGAATGCGCCAGGCAAAAAACGGCTCTGTCCGCGTTCTCTGGGCGGTTCGGCGCCAAAGACGTGGCGGCACAAGTTCGGGCCGGTCGGCAGAGGCGTCCAACAGGTTTTTCCATCCATGCGACAGCATCGGCGGAAAGCGTAGGGTTTCCGTGCGTGCGTCTTTCCCGCGCAGCGCGGCGATATCAGGATGATCCTCGCCAAACAATGACGCGGTGTTTTCAAGAACTTCGTGGAACAACCCGTCATCATAGCCGACGGGCCGCTCGATACTGGCCGCGGACGCCTTTTGTTTCAGCAACAGCAGAAGATGCGCGCCGTAAAGGCCCAGCATCGGGTTTTGAAACTTGCCGCGCACATAGTTCAGCAATTCGCTGGTCGCGCTGGACCGTTCGTCAGCCAGCGCAAACCTAGCCGCATCGGTCAGGCGCACGATGTCGTCAGATACGCTCAGGCCGCCACGGGTGATGTGAACGGATATGTCCACCAGACGTTTGCGCGGCCCGGTCCAGACGTCACCGCCGCCGCCTTGCGAGGGCTCATATAGGGCAAAGACATGGGTGCGCCATCCGGGCAGAATGGTTATGGGCTGTTCCGATTTTCCTTCGCCGTCGTAAAGCCCAAGGGTGTAAATTCCGGGATGCGCGCGCAGCGAAACACCGGAATAACGGTCCTGGGCCAAATCGCCCGAAAACCAAGTGGCCACGGGGGCGATCTGTGATCCGGCCTCGGTCTGCGCCTCGTACCGCGCGCCTTCGCCGCGCGAGGCCAGAGACATAAGCCGCCGCCCGCCGCCGGTGGCCAGGCTTGCGCCCCAGGCCGGGTCGTTCAACTTTTGCGGGCCACTGTCGTGCCAAGGTGTCCACCAGCGCGCCATAAAGACCAGAGACCCCGAATGCGACGGCCTGCTGGCTGGTCCGGCAGAATGGGCAAACGCGGCGTGCGTGTCCTCGTCCAGGTCGGGCGGGGCGGCCTGTTCTGCGGCGCTCATGTGGGTTTCATGGGTTCGGCTGGTATGGGCAAGCGGAGCCGCCGAGCCAAACTCAATCGTGGGGACGTCGATATTCATATTGTCCCGCAGAACGACAACGCGCTGCCACTCGCTGCGTCCCGACACGGCGCGGACCTTGTAGATGCCGGGCTCCAGGTCCTGTTTCAGCCGCCGTGCGCCGCGGGCCCTAAGCGCGAAATCCGTCGCCACAACGAATATCTCGGTGGTTTCATCCTGGGCCTGCACTGTCAGTATCGGCATCGTCCTGATCCTGTAATTCAAGGTCAATAAGGGTTTCGGCGCCGGTGAATTCGAACGCGGCTTCCCAGCCATCATCGTGCGAAAGATTGAAAAGCCCCGGCTCAAGCGTCAGGGTCACGCGCCCGCCGCTGGCAGAAACCGGGCCAAGGTCGTCCAGCGCGGCATTGGCCAGTTGCAGGGTTGCATTCGCAACCGGGGGCGGCAGCGAAACCTCGACAGGGCGTTGGAACACCGGCGCATTCTTGACCAGCGTCAGCGAGTCAAAGGGTCCGAAATCCGGCTCGGTCGACACCATCGGGTGCTGGCGTTGGGCGTCGGTCATCAGTTTGTGCATGGTTGCAATCAAATAGTCCCGAAGACTGTCGCTGGTGATCACCCTGTCGCCATTTGCGTCCACAACCGCCGCTGCGCCTTCCAGTGCCAGTTTCAGCGCATAGGAAAACGCGCCATGGGCCTTGCCATCAGCCATGGTGCCCTCGACAGCGCGCCCGGCGAACCGCGCGGCAAAGGCGCCGACGGCCTTGGTGTTGTGACCATGGACGCGGATCTCTCGCCGCCAGTGAATCGGGGTCGGGGCGGCCAGGCGTCCCTGATCCATGCAGGCATCGTAGAACAGGACACATTCGTCGACATGCGCCGCGTCCAGAAACCAGTGGAAATAATCCGTCACGAACAGGTTCGTCAGGCTGGTCTGCGTGGCATCGGCCAGGTACAGCCCGCCTTCGGTCCGGCGCCGCCCATACCCGTGGCCGCTGACATAGATGTAAAGCCTGCGCTTTTTCGGGGTCTTCTTCAGCTCGGCCCTGAGCGCATCCAGTTCCTGTTTCAGATGTGCCTGCGCCGGGCCGATCTGGCCACCCGCCGGAAAGTCGGCCGAGGTCTTGCGAAAAATATGCGCCGCCGGAACGTCCCCGCCATTGGGGTCCGTCAGCCAGTCGTAAAAGGCCGAAGCGTCGTTTTCAGGGCCTTTCAGGTCTTGTGACCCCGAGGCGGCATTGCCGCCAAAGCCGGGGTACCGCTTTATCGCGATCAGCAGGGCCAGATCATTTTGCGCCATTGCCCGCCAACCCTCAAAGCGCAGGATAGGCGCGGCGGATAAGCTCTCGGTCCGATGGGCTGAAATCGGTGTTGAACCCGGTTTCAAAGTCCCCGACGGTCCATTTGTTGGGGATCGGATACATCATGATGGACAGCGGGTCGATCTGGGTCATCAACAGTTCGCCGGGTTCGTAATGCTTGAGAACATTGTGCCGAACAGTTGCTTCGTCCCAGAAATTCGGGGCGCCGGACAGGTCTTCGATCACGGCATCTTCGTCCCATTCGATCCCGCCATCGGGGTTTTGGTGTTCATGCACCAGGCCAAGCGCGTGGCCGAATTCGTGCAGCACGACTTCGCGGATCTCGACATCGTCCGATTGGTCCGTCAGCCAGCCATAATTCATCGTGGCTTTGGTCTGATCGGTTTCAAGCAGGCAGTCGGTGCCCAGCAGCGACCAGGACCCCGCGCCCTGTTGGAAGGCCACCCTGATTTCGGCGTCGCCTTCGGTGACGAACTCGAATGTCAGCGCCGCCATATCCTCGGCAACCCATTGCCGGGCAAAATGTTCGACCCGTTCGCGCAGATGGTCGGATCCTTCCAGGAAACGAACCCTGATTACGGAATTGAGCGGCCATTTCGCGCTGTCCAGCAAGGCCGCCTTTGCGCCTTGCAACGTCTGCGCATCGTTCTCTGACGGCGCTTTCTTGAAGGCCATGCAGAACCGGTCGGCGTTGGGTTTGACCGCTTGAATTCCATGCTGCGCCATGTTCAGGCTTGCATGGGCCGAGCCGCCATCCTGCAGTTTTTCACCCCAAAGCGTGCAGGTTTCTTCCCAGCTTGGTGCAAGAAACCTGCGCACGATGATGGCCGCGACGGGGGCGGCGACAAAGGCTGTCAGGCCCAACGGGCCGCTGGCCAACAGCCCGGCAATTGCGGCAGCCAACGCCCCTTGGCCGATATTGAAGGCGTCGCGCAGCGCCTCGCGGTCGGCCTTGTCGGCATCATCCTTGCCACACAAAAGCGCGTGCAACTCGCGATGTGCGCGGGCCAGAATGCGGGCTCCTAGCTGCCGAAAGGCCGGGTAGCCGCCGGTCAGGCTGGCCTCGGGGACGCTTTCGGACGCGCGCACCATTGCCATCATCGCACCGGATGCGCCGGTCCGTTCCATCGATGCCCGGCGCCCGATTTCAGACAGCAAAATGGCCTCGTCAAAGTGATCGGCCAGATGGATTACGGTGTTTGCCAGCGCCGTTTCCTCGGCTGCGGGGCGGCGCAGGGTTCCAAGCGCACCAAGCGCCTGCGAGGGTTGCGCCCCGCCGGTCACGCGCTGGATGGTGGTTTCGAATTTGCGGGCCACCTTGCCGAATGAGGATGAGTTCGGGTGCAGTTCGTCCTCCCACCCGCTGTCGGGGACTGTGCCGCGGCAATTGACGACATGCAACTTGCCCGCCAATCCCGGTTCGCGGGCAAGCCTGCCCAAGGCATCCGCCCAGCGATCAATCAGTATCTGCACGATATCCCGTTGCAGCCCGGTATCGACAATCCCGCGGGATCGCAGAGGGCGACCCAGCCAGCGGCCGTTGTCGGGAATGGCGTGGTCATAGGTGTGGATCAGGATCGGTGTGCCGGGAACCGCGGCGGCGATACCATTGGTAATGTTGCGGACATGCCGGATCACTGCATCCAGGGTTCGGTCAAAGGCTCGGGTGATATGCCCCTCGGCATCCAGGCCCGGCGTAAAGTTGCGCACCACTGCCGCAAGGTTGCCGCCCCCCAACAGGTCGTTGCCGCCGCCGCTCAGCAGGACAACGTCGGGGCGTTCGGCCAGACAGGCAGCGACGACCTCGTTCTGGGTGAATATGTCATCCAGCGTATCACCTGCCGCACCCAGGCTGAGGATCGCGTGTTTGCGGGACAGATGGTCGATAACATCCTGCAAAAGGAACGGGTACTGAAACCAGCTGTCACCTTCCGACACGATCTTGAGGCCGTTCCAACCCGCCGCAATTCTGGCCCGGTATTCCAGCCGCCTGCGTTCACGCGAAACGTCGTTCAGACCGCCCAGAGCGATTGCACCCTGAAGCGCGCTGCCAAGCCCGCTGCCGGCAACCGGCGGCAGCAACAGGCCGGGGTTCACCCGGACCACGGGCGCAAAGGCGCGGCTTCCGCCGACATCCAGCATCATGTAGGCGGCCAGATCCTCGTCCGGAACCGTGGGGTCAAACAGCATTCGGCGCAGTTCATCTGTGGGGATCGGATCGGGGCGGTTGTTGTCGGCCATATCAGTCTCCTTAAATGCAGCGGGGCCGGTATGGCCCTGAGTAATTCAGTGAAATGTCGCTGGTCGTCCCGGCAACGCGCCGGAACCCGAATGCCGGATCGGGTCAAAATGGACCCGCAGGCCGGCTGCGACCGGGGTTTTCGCGCAACACGCATCGCCTCAAGCCAAAGCAGCGCGTCAGCTGACGCCCGCGTGGCCGTGTCGAAATCGCGCTGGCCCCCTTTGTCCTTGCGCTGCTGCCGCCGGAAATCGCCCAGCCCGTCTTTTGCTGCTGACGCCTCCCAAACCTGAAATGCAGGTGTTGGGGATGACGGCGACCAAGTCTGGCGGCATGGCGGATGGCGCATGCAAACGCGGGCCAGACGGTCCGGCCCGCGGCAGGATCATACCAGAAAAACGTCTATTTCGAAAGGCGCGCTGCAGTCCTATAAGGCCAGCGGCGTGATGCCACCGGCAAAGGCCGCCAGGATCGGGGCGGCCAATGCGAACCCGGCGCGCAGGATGTCGCTGGTGCCTTCTTTCAGCCCATGCGCCGCGCGCCAGTCGTCGATGTCAATCGCGGGGCCCTCGGCCCCGCTGTGGTTGACGGCTTCGGCCAGGCGTTTGATCCGGCTGTCCAGAACAAGAGCGACGGGCAGGTAAAAGCTGAGCATCAGCAGGCAGAAATAGGTTCCGGTAAACAGGGCCGATGCCGTCACCAAGGCGCTGTAGGCGGCCTTGTCACCTTGGGCAATCAGGGGCAGGGGCCAATACATCCAACTGGTCGCAAAGAACATGCCAAAGGTCAGGATCAGGCTGGCCAGGTACAGTTGCTGCCGCATCTGGCGCAGGTTTCGGCTGAGTTCCTGTGCCTGCCGTTCTGCGCCTGTTTCATGGGCCGATGCCAGGCACAGGATCATGCCGACAATCAGCGCGCCAACCGCCAGACCGGCCAGGGCGTTGATGATATCAAGAACCCGGCGGAACATGGAAAACACCGGGATCTCGCCGCACCGACCCAACAGCCACCTGTCATCCGCCGCCGCGCAGCCCGGCAACACCCCCTGGGACAACGCGGACTCGAACAGCTCTTTCCCGACCTGGTGATAGATGCGCGGGTCTTGTGACGACGCGATTTGCTGAATGGTCGGCGTGACCGCCAGTGCCAGGATAGCCAGCGTTGTCACTATGGCGGCGGCCCGTGTCCTGCCGCTCATGGGTCGCGATAGCGTGCGCACAAGGATGGCGACGGCAAGCACCGCCAGCGCGGCAAAGAACCATGACGCGGCCAAGAACCGGAACCGCCCAACCGACTCGAGCCAGGGGCGGTCTTGTTCAAGTATCCCGTGCGGCACGTCCAGTTCGACAGCAATAAGGTTGTGCTGGATCAATTCATGAATCGCAAAAATGCAGACGGGCAACAACGCAATTGCGAAATAGCGCAGCTTTACCTCGGATTTCGCCACAACCGGCCTCGTGCGTTGAACAAATGCCTGGTGCCCAACCTATCACATTTCCCTTGGCGCGGCACGGATTGTCCCAAGGGAGGTGTCCGAAAAGTGGCCCCGTCCAGGGGGCTTGGGGGCCATGCGCCTTCGGGATTCGGCGAAAATGTGATAGATTTGGCTTGGTTCAAGGATCGCACAGACATTGTCAGGATGGTCGAGAACGCTTCACATACCCCGACGCAAGAGGGCTCTGAAAACTCGGAAGCTCTGTTTCTATATGCACGCAGCACGGGGCAGGACAGGCCGGTCGAAGCGGCAAAACCAGACAAAAAACCGAATGCGCTGGGTAAATGGTTTGCCGATCTTTTGACCGCGTTGATCAAGACGGGCGTGGCATTTTTTCTTGGCTACCTGTTGATCCAGAGCGTCGAGCTGGACTTGAAACGCGCCCAGTTCAGCGCCGATGCGGCGGATAAGCTGAAAACCTATGTGATCGAGTTAAACAGCCAGGAATCCTCGACCAACCCGGCGCGCTCCAAGGCTACTGCCCTGGCGTTGGGCGGGTTCGGCGGTGTTGCAGCCTATCCGCTGGTGCAGATTGTCGAACACGGCAACGAGTTGCAGGTCGGGTGGGGTAAGCTGGGGCTGGAACAGGCCGGATTGATCGCCAATGACGCCACTTGCGAGGTCATCATCCGGGTGATCGACGACCCCACGCGGACCTTCAGGTGGCAGACACGCAAGGTTGCGGTTGAAACGGCCGGATCGGTCCCGTGCCGGGCAGCGGCAGGCCCGTTGCAGCGGCTGCAGCAAAACCCCGGCATTGCGGGCGTACCAGCCGGTGAACAGGCGGTGAATTTCCAAAAGGCCATTGAAAAGTCGTTGAAACAGATCGCGCGGGCGCAACAAAGGAACAGACCATGGTGGAAGTTTTGGTAACCGTCCGAAAAGCAAGGCGTGTCCGTTTTCGGATCGTCGCAACGCTGATGATTGCTGTGCTGTTTTGCGTGGTAATGGGTCAGCCGGTCAGGGCGCAATTGCAAGGGTGCCCGAATGAGGCTCCCACGGTCAACAAGCTGATTATCGGATCCATGGACTTGGTCCGCTCGGTCAGTGAGCGGAAACGGCGGGCATTGCTGGCCGCGTTCGAGATGCATTTCGACACGGCGGATGCATCGCTCGGGTCATTGGCCAAGATCATCTACTGCCCGCAAAGGCAGATGCGCGAATCCAACAACTACGACGCCACCGTGACCGGTGTGCTGAACGACGAACGCGTTCTGCTTGAGGTGGGTGCGCGGGTCAGTGACGGGGACATCATCGTTGCCTATGTGGTCGTCCCCCTCAGGCATTATGAATTCCACAATGCACAGCCGCCCCGAATGCCAGGCTATCACGAGGCGCTGTATGAACAGGCCCAGATACAGGCCGGGCTGGCCGACCTGTTCCAGGGCAACGCAGAGCTGCGCCTTCTGGCCGCGCTGGCGCTGGGCTTGCGGCATGAAAAGGCGGCCGAAGCCAGCCCGCAAGGGGATGAGCGCAAAACCCTGCTGCTGCGGTCGCGGGCATTTTATTGCGACGCGATCGGCACGCTGGATGCAGCCAAACCCAGGCCCGGTTTCCTGGGGTTGCAGCAGGCCGAGTGGGAAAAACTCGGCGCTTTCTCGCGCGATGGTGCGACCCGCGTCTACGAGCGGTCGGTTGATGAATTCGGCGACCAAAGCGCGCTTGGCGTGTTGCAGCAAATTCGTGGTGACGATCCAGCGGGCAGGGGCGCGTGCGTTGATCCGTTGCCGCAACAAACTGGCGGAGGGTCCGAGTGATGACTGGAACTGTACCCGATAACGCAGCACGGCGCGGTGTGGCGCTAGGCGTTCTTGTGCTCTGCCTGTGCGTTCTGGCGGGTCGCCCTGTTTGGGCGGGCGGCATAACGGCCTGCGAGTCGCCGTTCATATTCGAAGGGGCCGCTGCCAATATCGTTCCGCTTGAATACGCGGCCACGGCTGCGGATACCGAAAACACCGATGCTGAACGGCATGAGCGGCTGCAGGACACGGCCCAGCGGTTGGCATGGCTGTTCAAGTTGGACAGCTGGCACCAACCGACATATGGCAGCCTGGGCGTGGTTGCGCATATGTTTTTGGGCAACACCTGTGACCCGGACGTCGTGCTGGACCAGTTGCTGGTGGGCGGCGCCGCGCCTCCGGTGCGGCAGGGGCAGATCCTGATCGTTCTTCAGGGGCGCATCTTCCTGGAAGACGAACAGATATTTGTTCAGTCCCGCGTCAGGGGGTTCCGACGTGGTTCGGATCAGTTCGACTATCGCATGCCGGTCCAGTTGAACTATGCGACCGAGAGCCTGCCTGTGCGCGTTGACGACACGCAGCAGATGCTTCGGGCGTCGCTGCCGGTGCTGGACGTGACCTTTGCGCCGCGGATCGTGTCAGAGGCCCTGTTCAATCAGATCAACGTCGATTTCCAAGAGGCCAGCAAGGTCTTTGCGCAGCCAGACGTCAATGCGGCAAGCGATGATCTGGTCTTTCATGCCGATCAGCCGCGCGCTTTCAGCGTTCGGATCATCGACCGGCAGGGCTGGATCGAAATTGACGACATGTTTGGCGGGCAACCAAGCCACGGGTTCATACGCGTAAGTCCCGAGGTGTCCCGCTCTTTGCATCAAGCCATGCCTGAACTGGATTTTCTGAACGGGATGCTGGGGTTTTTGCGGCTGCAACAAACGCGCCAATCGTCGGATTTTGCGCCAACACCCAGCCGGGCACCGGACCTGGCCGAAGGCGCGCTGAACCGGTACCTTGAGAATGCGTTGACGGCGGCGGAACCCGGTATTCGGGCAATGGCCCATGGTATGGTTGGGATCATCCAGGCCACGCAAAGAAATGACTGGCCAGCCGCGCGCGCCGCCTTTCTGCGCGCGGCAGAATTGGCGCCAACGGATACCCACTACCGCAATGCGCTGGGCGTGACGGATTCGGTGCTGTGTTGCATGGGCGGTGATCCGGGGCCATATCGGGACCCGGCCCGGTGGTTTGCCGATGCGGTTTCGGTCGATCCGCAAAACCCCGAGGCGCTGGCCAACCTTCTGAGCTTTCTCGAATATCTCGCCATGGCGGACAGCGTTCCCGAAGGCATCAACACGACCGATCTGCCCGCCACGCTGGATGTCGTGCGCAAGGTCGCGGCGCAATTTCCCGGCCTGACTGTGGAAGAGTTTCAGTAGCTTTCACAAGCCGTTGGAAACACTCGAACAACCTCGGGTTTTAGCTTGGTTGTTTACGCCAGTATCGGCGCGCCTGAAAGCGGCCCTTGCGCGGCGACAGGTTCAGACTGTTTCGCAGAACGGTAAATTCTGGTATGTTATTCGCATATTGTTCGAATTTATTGGATGACGTTGGATGCGGGTTTACGAAGCGGTGGTCGCCGCGCTCGAAACTATTGGGGTCGATGCTGCCTATGGCGGAGCCGGCGAAAACGCCGCCGGGCTGATGCTTGCGCTGGATGCATCCGAACAGATCAGACCGGTTATCGCCAAGAACGAACAGGGGGCATCGTTCATGGCCTGCGGGCATGCCATGTTCAGCGGCAAGCTGGGTGTGTGCTTTGCAACGGCTGGCCCCGGGGCGTTCAACCTGATTTCCGGAATGTGCGTTGCGCTGACCGACAGTTACCCGCTGCTGGCGATTAGTGGTTATTCGACCGTGGCCTGGCAGGGGCGCGGTGGGCTGAACGAGACATCCGGACTGGCCCGTACACCGGATTCGCGCATGATGTTCCGGGCCGTCACCAAGAAGGACCCCGACACCGGCGAACCGGCCGATTTTCTGGTGACCGACCCCAATGACCTGATTGATACCCTGCAGAAAGCCATAAATATCGCGTTCGAAGGGCGACCCGGCCCGGTGCATGTCGCCGTGGCCGAAGATATCACCGATCCCAAGGTCGAAGTGACGAACTTTCGGCCGCTGCGTATGCCGCAAATGGGCGTAATACCGGGTTCGGACGCACTGGACAGTGTCGCGGGCACATTGCAGGCCGCGATCGAGGCGGACAAGTCCGTGGTCATGCTGGCCGGGTTCGGCGCGATTCTGGCCGGGGCCAACGATGTCACCAAGGCCTTTGTCGAAAGGTTCCAGATTCCGCTGCTTACGACGATGGACGGCAAGGGCATCGTGGCCGAAGAAAACCCACTGGCAATCGGGCTTTACTGTGATTCCGGCCACAAGGCCGCGTGGGATCTGTTTGCCAGGGCGGATGTCGTTCTGGCAGTCGGAAATTCATTCGCGCAGCACGCGACCTTTGATTTTCACCAGGGGCTGTTCGATGGCAAAACGCTGATACATATCAACGCCGACGCGGGCGAGTTCGACAAGTTCTACAAGGCCGACCACGTGATCCTGGGCGACGCCCGGCAGGCCCTGCAGGGCTTGTATGACCGGCTGGATGCGGATGTAGGGCAGGTGGCCCGGCGTGACTTTCGGCCCAAGGATTACGACGAACGGTTCATCATCGCACCACAAAAGAAACTGCATCCCGGCGAGATGGTACAGAAGATCTCGCAGATGCTGCCACCGGGCGGGATCGTGCTTGCTGATGCCGGGGCCCATGCGGCCTGGGCCGGGTATTACCTGGAGCTTAAGGAAGGGCAGAATTTCCGCAAACCGGGCACCTATGGCCCGATGGGGATCGGTGTATGCGGCGTGATCGGTGCAAAATATGCCCAGATGCACCGCCCGGTCGTGGCCGCCGTTGGCGACGGGTCCTATCTGATGAGCGGGTTCGAGCTGATGACCGCCGTTCAATATGACATCCCGGTGGTCTGGGTGATCTTCAACGATTGCGAATTCAAGCTGATCAAACTGTATCAGCTGTCGGCCTTTTTCAAGACCGGCCTGGCCGAGTTCGACAACCCCGATTACGCGGCCTATGCCCGCGCCTGCGGGGCCGAGGGCTATGTCGCTGAAACCCTGGCCCAGTTCGAAGACGCCTTTGGCGCGGCGCTGGCCAGCGGCAAGCCTGCATTGATCGACGCGCGGATCACGCGCCTGGCCTTGCCGAATTATTCACCCCATCCCGAAGGCGTGCTGGCCGCGATCTGGGACGGCGTTCGTGCACGCTTTGGCGTATAGCAAAGGAGGGGCCACCATGGATGGCAGCCCAGAATCCCATACCAAGTGGCGTGAGATCTATGTCGGAGGCTCGCCCGAGGCCGAGTTGAAGGAAACCAAGGCGCTGGCCGAGATGATGATGGCCGCCCAGCAAAAGGCGATGGCGGCGGGTAGGGCGCGTACCGTTGACCGGGCCTTTCACAAAAAGGCCATCGCTGCGTTCAAGGGCGCCGAGTTGCGGTTTGTCGCGGACCTGCCTGACGATCTGCAGGTGGGCTTTGCCAAGCCCGATGCAAGATACCCGGCAATGGTACGGTTTTCCAACGCGTCATCCCAGACCCAGTCGGACGAGGATAAGGACCTGCGCGGCCTGGCGGTGCGCATCCACGAATCCGATGGCGTCGATCACGACCTGCTGGCGACGAATTTTCCGGTGCCCCATGCGCGCAATGCGCGCCAGTTCGTAGTCTTTGCCCACGCTCTTGCGGGCGGGCGCCTGTCCAAGTTGGCCGGTTTGGTGCGCCTGTGTTTCGTGCTGGGGCTGTCTGAAACCCGACGAATGCTTGGCAATGTCCGCGAGGCCTTGCGTGTCTGCGACAGTGTCGCGCTGGAAAGCTATTGGAGCAGGGGCGCGATTGCCTGGGGCTCTGAGGCGGTTCGATATACGTTCAAACCTGCCCAGGCAACGCCACAGGTCGCGGGAACCTTTTCCGGGGCATCGCGCCTGGCATCCGAGTTTTCGTCGCGGCAAGCCGCCGGCGACATCACGTTCGACCTGTACGTTCAGCGGTTCGTGTCTGAAGACCAGACCCCGATCGAAGATGCGGCCCATGCCTGGGACGAGATGGTCAGCCCGCCTGTCAAGGTGGCTGAGCTGGTATTGCCGCAGCGCGACCTGAGCACGCCGGAGGCGCTGGCCGAGGCGCTCGACATTGAAACACTTGGGTTCAACCCCTGGAATACGACGCATGGCTTTCGCCCGTTGGGCAACCTGAACAGGGCGCGTAAAGCCGTCTATGATGCGTCAGCTACGCACCGGCAGGGGAAGCGGTTCAAGGCGTCCCCTCCGCCAGTTCGGAACCGCATTTTCGGGACGGCGGCGCGTTCGACCCTGCGTGCCGTCAATCGCCGACTACCGTGGCACAAGATCCCGCTCCTGCTGGTGCAACTGCTTAACCTCGATGCGCTGCGGCACGATCTGAGGCAAAAGAACCTGATTGATACCGACCCCGAAGAGCCGGTGCCGACCGCACGCGCCGTTCCGCCCGAACCAAGCCCCGAGCAGCGGATCTATCGCACATATGACGGCAGCTATAACGACCTGTCCGACCCCCGGATGGGGGCGGCCGGGGCGACCTTTGGGCGCAACATGCCGTTGCAAGAGCAGCCAGAAGACAGCCCGAACCCGTTTCTTGTCGCCCGCAAGCTGATGGACAGGCAGGATTTCATCCCGGCCAAGATCCTGAACATTCTGGCGGCGTCGTGGATTCAATTCCAGGTTCACGACTGGGTGGCGCATGAGCGGCGCAAGCTGGGCGAGGATGATGATGTTGTTCCGGTCCCCGAAGGATACCCCGACTGGAAGAACCGCCCCGAGCTTGACCCCGAGCGCACCATGCGCATTGCGGGCAACATCCCGAAAGCGGGTGCAGATGACCCGTTCCTGTTTGCCAACGAAAACTCCCACTGGTGGGACGGGTCGCAGATTTACGGGGTCAATTACCAGGCCGCGATGGAGCTGCGCGAAGGTCCAAAAAACAGGAAAGGCCCGCGGCTGAGGCTGACGAAAGAAGGGTATCTGCCCGAGAATGTGCATGGGTTTGAGCTGACCGGTTTCAACGAAAGCTGGTGGCTGGGACTGTCGACGCTGCACACGTTGTTTGCCCGCGAACACAATGTCCTGTGCGACGCCTTGCAGCGCGAATACCCCAAAATGGACGACGAACGGGTCTATCAGACCGCGCGCCTGATCGTTTCTGCCCTGATCGCCAAAATACACACGGTAGAGTGGACCCCGGCCATATTGGGGACGCAGGCGTTGGATATCGGCATGAAGACAAATTGGTACGGACCGCCGAAATCCTGGCTAACCCGGCTGGGTATCTGGCTGACCGATGAACACGCGCTCAAAGGTATACCCGAGACCGAGCCGGACCATCATACCGGCCGCTATGCCCTGACCGAAGAATTCGCAACCGTCTATCGGATGCATCCGCTGATCCCGGACGATTACATCTTTTACGACTACGCAACGGGCCGGGAAAAGGCCCGGCGCGATTTTCTTGCGATCCAGGGCGAACAGACGGACGAGCAATTGCGGACATTGGGGTTGCGCGATTGCCTTTATTCACAAGGCATCGCGCATCCCGGTGCGATCACCTTGCACAACTTTCCGAAGGCGCTGCAGAATCTGGAACGTTTCGGCGAACTGATCGACCTGTCCGTGGTCGACATCGTGCGTACCCGCGCCCGCCGCGTTCCAAGGTACAACGCATTCCGCGCGGGGCTTCATATGCCGCCCGTTACCGATTGGGATGACCTGACGGCCAGCCCTGAAACCAACCGTATCCTGAAAGAGCTGTACGGAGACATAGACAAGGTTGATACGGTCATCGGCCTTCTGGGTGAAACACCGCCGGATGGGTTCGGATTTTCGGACACCGCATTCCGGGTCTTTATCCTGATGGCGTCGCGCCGCCTACAGTCCGACCGCTTTCTGACCACCGATTTCCGGCCGGAAATCTATACGAAACTGGGCATGGACTGGATCGCCGAAAACGGCATGAAATCGGTGCTGCTGCGGCATTTCCCGGAATTTGCAGCCGTGCTGCCCAAGACCGCAACGGCCTTTGCGCCGTGGCACAAGCTGCAGGAGGGGTAGGCCATGTCGTCGCCCGAAAGGCCCAAGGGGCTTGATGCGTTCCTGAACGCGCCGCTGGCCGGAACGCTGTGGAACCGCCGGACCAAGCGGGTTGGCCGCGGGTCGAACGTGGTGGCGGGCTCGTTAAGCTGGCAGTCGCAAAACGATCCGTCGCCGCTTTCGCCCTTGCAGGAAGCGATCCTGATCGCCGCTACCGGCGCCTCGGGGATGACCATGCCGGACCGTCCGTTCTTTGATGACGAAAGCGGTGACCCGATCATGTCCAAGCCGAACCTTGTGATGGAGGGCCGGACCGCAGGCAGCCCGGACAATGCGCAAGGCACGCATTTCTTCATGATCAACGACACCGGCACCTATTTCCTGCGCCGTCTTGCACCGCTGACGGGGGGCTTGGACAACTGGACGCCCGAGGTTCTGATCGAACGCGCCGCGCAGGCCAAGGTACAGATCCTGGATCGCCGGATAGATGTGCCCGGAGATATGCGCGATTTTCCGGCCTATCTGGATTCGAACCGTTTCTTGTCGAACACGCCCGGGTCGACGATCTTTTTTCCGGTCGTCGATCTGTCGCACCAATATATCAACGCATTGATGTACCTGTTGACGCAGCCCGACAAGGCGCGCCCCGTCATCGTGGATGACCGCAACTTCTATCAGCCGGCAGGGGTAAAGAAGTGGATAAAATCCGGGTTTCTGAACCCCGATATCAAGATCCCGCTGGGGGTTCTGGGGCAGATGCGGACCCAGATCGAGGCCGATCTTTTGTTGCAGAACCTGTTCCTTGTCACCGAGGCGATGGGGCTGGGCGGTTGGATTCACGCCGCGATATCTCCGCCTGTTCTGATGGGCGATCCCAAGTTCAGCGACCGTCACGGCAAAATGCTGGGGTTTGACCATGTCACGCCCAAATGGCGGGTGATGGACCTGCTGCGCTGGCACACATTGCCGGTTGCCGCCATGAAACATGTGCGCGCCCACGCGGTGGGCCTGCGCCACCATGGCGAGCACCTGATCAAGGGAAAGTGCCCGCCGTATTACGCCAGCATGTCCGAGGCCGTGGACGCAGTGATAGAGGGCAAGTTCGGACCAAACGGTATCTACAAGGACGGCGCGTTGTTTGACCGTATCTACAAGGGGGAATTTGGCCAGAAATACCTTGAAGAAGCGGGTGAGTACGAACGTGATGTCATCGAATGTGCCCGCGATATATGCACCTATATCCATGACACCCACGGGCGTTTTCCGGCCCATTGCGAAGCCATTCATGCGCCGGGTGTCTGGTTGCAAACGCACCGCGTTGAAAACGAATATTACGAAAAGTACTTCGATGCCGGGCTGACCGCTGCACAGCGCGCCCATGACAGTTTGTGGTAGTCAGCTTTTTCAAATGAAACGCTTTGGGTGTCATGTGCCGCGCCTCGGCACGGACCCCTGTTCCGCGTGCCCCCGCCCGCATGCCTTTACCCCTCTACGGCTGAACTGACCCCGATCAGCGGGGCCAGGCAGGGGCGAGATGCGCGAATCTCTTGGCGCGCGCAGCACCTTTGACCCCCAGCGCCCAGAGCGCCCCAAGGGTGTTTTTCCAAGTGAAAACAGGGGATGAAAAGTTACCAATATTTTTAATTGTAAAAATTTGTAATTTGTGAAAGGTATATGACGACAATTTGTCAGGAGGAGAAAATCACATGACTTTCACAAGCCTTTGGGGGCGTGGGACCGTTGCAGGTCTGGCGGCTTCGATCACCATTCTTTCGACCGTAGCGGCCGAAGCCAAGGACTGGCGCGGCTGGAATATTCACGTTGAGGACTATCCGGTGTCTCACGCGATGGAGGCCTTTATGGCCGAAGTCACCGAAAAGACCGGCGATGATCTGAAAGGCGAGGTGTTCCACGCCGGCGTTCTGGGTTCGCAGCCTGACGCGATCGAACAGCTGCGCCTTGGCATCATCGATTTCGGTGTATTCAGCCTTGGCCCGATGGGTCAGGCCGTGCCGGAAACAAACGTCGTTTCGCTGCCCTTCATCTTCAAAAGCGTGCCGCAAATGCACGAGCTGATGGACGGCGCCGGGGGCGAGGCACTTGCAGCCGCGTTCGAGGCTAAGGGCATTGTTCCGCTGGGATATTACGACGCAGGTGCACGGTCGTTCTACAATTCGATCAAACCCATCAACAGCCCGGCAGACGTGGCTGGGATGAAGGTACGTGTCATGAACAACGACCTGTTTGTCGGCATGATCGAATCCATGGGTGGCAACGCAACGCCGATGGCCTTTGCCGAGGTTTACCAGTCGATCAAGACGGGCGTCGTGGATGGTGCGGAAAACAACCCGCCCTCATATGAATCGACCAACCACTTCGAGGTTGCGCAATACTACTCGCTGTCGCAGCACCTGATCATTCCCGAATGCCTGTGCATGAGCAAAAAGACGTTTGATGCGCTCACCCCCGAGCAGCAGGACATCGTCAAGGAAGCTGGCCGCAACTCGACCGAACTGCAGCGCAAGCTGTGGGAAGAGCGTGAGATCGCGTCCATGGAAGTTGTCAAAAACGGTGGCGTCGAGGTCAACGAGATCGCTGACAAATCCGAGTTCCAGGCTGCCATGGCACCGGTTTACGAGTCCTTTCTGGCCGATAACCCGGACATGACCGACCTTGTGAACCTGTTCCGCAACGCCGAGTGATCGGAAAACATGAACAGGCCGTGTCCCGCCCACTGCGGGGCACGGTCCACAAAGAAAGACAAGGGGGGCGGTCCAATGGAGTTGGACACCGGAATCGTACCTAAAATCGAGTGGATATTGGACAGGCTCAGCGGCCTTTGCATCCTGGTAGCATCCTGCGCGCTTGTTGTTCTTGTCGCTACGTTTGGCTGGCTGGTTTTCGGACGTTACGTACTGAATGCAACGCCGACATGGGTCGAACAGCTTGCGCTGCTGCTGGTGTGTTACATCGCCTATCTGGGGGCCGCCGCGGGCGTTCATGAAAACACCCACCTGGGGGTTACGATGTTCAGGGATGCGCTGGGTGAAAAGGTCAGTGGTATTCTCAAGCTGGTGAACGACATCATTCTGGCCGCGTTTGGATTTGCGATGCTGGTCGCCTGTATCGAACTGTTCAACTTTGGTTGGTCGACGCTACTGCCGATGCTCGACATTCCGGAAAGTTTCCGAACCCTGTCGGCCCTTTTGTGCGGCGGGTTGGTATTTGTGTTTGCAGGCCTGCGGGCGGTGCTGCGCGTGATCTACATGACCAAGGGTCAGACATACGTTGGAAGAGAGGCGTACTGAATTATGGGACTGGCAATTCTTCTTGGGATGTTCTTTGGCTGCGTTCTGATTGGCCTTCCCGTTGCTTTCGCCATGGGCATCGCGGCTGCCGCGACCTTCTGGTACGAGGGCTTTCCGCTGCTGATCACGTTTCAGCGTTCGGTCGCTGGCATCTCGGTCTTTTCGCTGCTGGCGATCCCGTTCTTCGTTTTTGCAGGCGAGCTGATGCTGCACGGCGGTATCGCCAAACGTCTGGTTCAGTTTGCCTCGGCCCTGGTCGGGCATGTGCGCGGCGGGCTGGCCTCGGTCAACATCTTTTCAAGCATGTTGTTTGGCGGGATTTCGGGGTCTGCAGTTGCCGACATCTCGGCGTTGGGGTCGATCCTGGTGCCGGTGATGAAAGAACGTGGGTATCGGCCGGATTATGCGGTCAACGTGACCGTTACATCCTCGATCGCGGGGATCGTCATCCCGCCCAGCCACAACATGATCATCTTCGCGGTCGCCGCCGGTGGCGGGATTTCGATTTCCAAGCTGTTTCTGGCCGGGGTCGTTCCGGGCATCCTGATGTGCGTCTGCCTAGCGGTTGCGGCCTATGTCATTGCGATAAAGCACGAATACCCGGCAGAAGCTTTCCCCGGATGGGGCGCCGTCTGGCGGGCTTCGGTGGCTGCGGTGCCCGGTTTGATCACCGCCGTCATCATCGTCGGTGGCGTGTTGTCGGGCGTCTTTACCGTGACCGAGTCCGGTGCGTTCGGGGCCATCTATGCGCTGTTGCTGACATTCTTTGTCTACCGGTCGCTGGATTGGAACGGGTTCAAGATCGCCGTTGTGTCGTCTGTGCGCACCACAGCCATGGTCATGGTCCTGATCGGCTTTGCCAGCTCGTTTGCCTATCTGCTCGCGCTGTACCAGGTGCCCGACAAGCTGAGCGACTTTATGCTGGGCATTACGCAAGAGAAGATCTTTGTGCTGCTGATGATCAACATCATGCTGCTGGTTCTGGGCATGATCATGGACATGGCCGCGCTGATCCTGATCTGCACCCCGATCTTCCTGCCGGTGGTCAAGGACCTTGGAATGGACCCGACGCAATTCGGTATCATGTTGCTGGTCAATCTGGGGCTGGGCTTGTGTACGCCGCCGGTCGGGACCTGCCTGTTTGTCGGATGCGCGGTCGGCAAGATCAAGATCGAACAGGCGCTGAAATCCATCTGGCCATTCTACCTGGCCATCCTGGCGGCCCTGATCCTGGTGACATATGTGCCGGCAGTGTCGCTGTACCTGCCTTCCTTGCTGGACTAGCAGGGCGAACTGATCACGATACGGTCCCGCGTGAATTGCGCGGGACGGTTCCTTGCCCCGGCAGTACCTGCACGGGCCGGGTAGGGCGTACTGCAAACTGCGTGAAGAACGGAGATTACGATGACACACCTCAATCCGGAGACGCGCACCAAGCTGATGATCGTCAGCACAGCGACCTTGACCACCGTCTTGTTCAAACGCGGCTTCAAAAACGTTTATCTTCACGGCCCCCAAAGGATGAACCCAGGCCCGAATATGGTCGGCGAAGCCTATACGCTGCGGTACATTCCGGCGCGCGAAGACCTTGACGGGCTGGACTCGTTCGCGGACCGCACCAACCCGCAACGTAAAGGTGTCGAGGAATGCCCCGTTGGCGCGGTTTTTGCCGTCGATTCCCGTGGGGATGCGCGGGCGGCCTCGGCCGGAGGCATCCTGGTTACACGACTCATGGCGCGTGGCTGTGCCGGGATCGTCACCGATGGCGGGTTTCGCGACGCACCCGAGATCAGCGCGCTTAAGATGCCCGCCTACCATCACCGCCCCAGTGCTCCGACAAACCTGATCCAGCACCACGCGGTTGCCATCAACGACCCGATCGCCTGCGGTGGGGTCTCTATCTTTCCCGGTGACATTCTGGTCGGAGACAATGAAGGCGTCGTGTGCATTCCGGCACATCTGGCCGATGAAATCACCGACGAAGCGCTGGAAATGACAATCTTTGAAGACTTCGTATTGGAGATGGTGCAAAATGGCGCTTCGACGTTCGGACTGTACCCGCCGACCGACCCCGAAACTATGGACAGGTTTTCGTCGTGGAGAAGGAAAAACAACCGATAGAGCTTGTGACAAGTCCCAAGCCCAAACCGGAAAAGCGTTCTGGTGATCGTACTCTGGCAGACCGGGTGTACGAAAAGATATTGGCCATGATTTCCAGTGGCGAGGCGCCGGTCGGCGAAAAGCTTCCGACCGAACACGCGCTCAGCGAACGGCTGGAAGTGTCGCGCCCGGTCTTGCGGCAGGCGCTCAAGCAATTGCGCGAAGATGGCGTGATCGTGTCCCGGCAGGGGTCCGGGTCGTATGTCCAACGCCGCCCCGAGGCCGCAGTGCGCGACTTTGCGCCCGTGGGGTCAATCGCCGATATCCAGAGAACATTCGAGTTCCGCGCCGCGATCGAGGGCGAGGCGGCCTATCTGGCGGCCGAACGCCGCAGCGATGCCGATCTTGAAAAAATGCGTGAAACGCTGGCCGAGCTTGACCGATGCATCCGCGAAGGTGAGTTGGGTGTCGATCTGGACGAGACCTTTCACGAGATGATCTGCCATGCATCGGGAAATCAGTATTTCTCGGCGGCGCGGACATCGATGAAATCAAACATCGTCGTCGGAATGAACCTGACCCGTAACCTGTCATTGACCAAGCCGATTGAACGGATGGAACTGGTTCAGCGGGAACATTACGACATCCTGCGCGCCATCGAGGCCAAGGACAGCGAGCGCGCGCGGCTCAGCATGAGGGCGCATGTCGAAAACGCGCGCAAACGTGTGTTCGAGGGGCAGGGGATCTAACCAGCCTCTGGGCGCATATGCGGGCGCCTTTTGCCTTATCTCGCGCGTATGCAAGATTTACAACCGATCAGATATTGTATATATTTGTAAATCAAATCGTCGGCAAATGGCTGGGCGATCTTTGGGAAATGCTGCTTGAAAATGACAATCATGAAAGAGCCGGAATTGAATACGTTTCTGGGAATTGGCGAGTGTATGGTCGAGATCGCGTCGCGGGATGAGGGCGGTTTGTGCCAAAACTTCGCTGGCGATGTCCTGAACTCGCTCTGGTATGCGCGGGGCTTTCTGCCCGACGGGTGGAAGGCCGAGTTCTTTACCGGTTTTGGCACAGACAGGATTTCTGAAGAGATGCGTCAATTCATCGAAGATGCCGGTATCTCGTGCGGGCATTGCCCCACCTTCAGCGACCGCACGGTTGGTTTGTACCTTATCCACCTAGGGAATGGAGAGCGCAGTTTCAGCTATTGGCGCGACACGTCGGCCGCGCGCTCGATGGCGCGCGATGTTTCGGCCCTTTGGGCGCGTGTGGCAAAGGCCGATCTTGTGTATCTTTCGGGGATATCTTTGGCGATCCTGCCATCAGAAGATCGGCAGGTTTTGCTGGACGAAATTCGCAATAACATGAAGAAAAATGCGATTCTGGCCTTTGATCCGAATATCCGTCCGCGGCTGTGGGAAGATCGTGATGTCATGCTGGAAACCCTGTCCAGGGCTGGTGCGGTTTCGGATATCGTCTTGCCCAGTTTCGAAGACGAGACCATCAATTTCGGCGACCGTGACCCGCACGAGACCGCCCGGCGATACCTGGATCTTGGGGCTAAGTTGGTCGTGGTCAAAAACGGCGCCGAGCCGACAATCGCCTGTCGCAAGGATGACAGGTTCGAGATGCCGGTAAAAGCCGTGCAAGAGCTGGTCGACAGCACCGCTGCTGGCGACTCGTTCAACGGCGCGTTCCTGGCGCGAATGCTGAGCGGGTGCGGCCTTCCCAAGGCCATGGAGGCGGCACAGCACTGTTCTGCCCGTGTTGTCAGCCAGCGCGGCGCATTGGTCCCGGTGGGCTAAGCGGAGCGGGGCCGGGTCGGGTACCCGGTCTTGGCGTGTTTTATGCAGGTGGCATAGCTCAAGTTGTAAAAATTTGTATTGAGACTGCGCGGCCGATAGGCTAGGAACGTCCGGGATTGGTTCTGGGTCGATGACCCGTTTACCGCAGCGCGGGCGCCGCCTTTGCCACCAAATTCGGCACCGGCCCCGACAGCGAAATGCCTAGAGGAGAGAGAGATGAGTTTTGACGGAAAAACGGTGATTGTTACGGGCGGCGGGCGCGATATCGGTCGTGCCTGTGTCATGGAACTGGCTGCAGCCAAGGCCAACGTCGTTATCAACTACCACGCCAGCGCCGACGGCGCGGACAGTGCGGTTCGTGAGATCACGGCAGCCGGCGGTCGCGCCTTTGCCATGCAGGGTGACCTGACCAAAGAAGAAGACGTCAAGGCGCTGGTTGCCAAGACAGTCGAGGAGTTTGGCAAGATTGACTCGCTAATCCACGTGACCGGCGGGCTGATCGCGCGTGTCACCTTGGCGGATATGACGCTGGAGCATTGGAACAAAGTGATGGATGTGAATTTCACATCGTTAATGCTGGTGTCGCGCGAATGCCTGCCGCACATGCCCGAAGGATCCTCGATCGTGGCGTTCGCATCCCAGGCCGGGCGTGATGGTGGCGGCGGCGGGGCCTCGGTTTATGCGGCGTCAAAAGGGGCAATCATGACCTTTACGCGCGCCATGGCCAAGGAATTGGGGCCGAAGATCCGCGTCAATTCGGTTTGCCCGGGGATGATCGACACCGATTTTCACAATACGTTCACCAAATCCGAAGTGCGCTCGCATGTTGCGGGGATCACACCGCTCAAGCGCGAGGGAACGTCGGAAGAAGTTGCCAAACTGGCGGTGTTCCTTGCCTCTGATGCAGCTTCGTTCATCACCGGGGCCAATGTGGATATCAACGGCGGTTTGCTGTTCTCGTGATTTCTACAGGACCTGCCTTGGGGCAGTGACCCCGGCCGCCGCTCGGATGCGCCCTTAGGTCAGGCGCTGGATAACCGAGCGGACGAGCCGGGCATCCTGTTGTCGTGACAGGCTGGGCGCATGGCCGCAACCGTCCATGACCGTCACGTCAGGGCAGGGGCCACTTGTCTGCATTCTGGCCGCAATCGCGCCGGTGAGCAGGTCAGAGGTCGCGCCGCGGATGACATGCATGGGCGTCCGGATACGGTCGTACCTGTCCCAGCTTTTCAACTCGTCCCCCGAGGCGGTGAACTGAATCGTGATATTCGGATCGAAATGTGTGGTAAAGCCGCCGCCATCCCGTCTGCGAACCGAGCTGCGCGCCATTCTGGACCAGAACGCGTCATTGGTGGGGCCGAATGGTTCATAGGTCTGGCGGAACCAGGTTTCGGCCTCGCGCAGGCCCGAAAAACTGGGCGCGGTTCCGGAATAGGATAGAATTCGCTCGATGGCCTGGCCGGGGATTTCAGGGCCGATGTCGTTGACGATCAGATATTCAAGCCGGTCGGCCAGCGGGCCAGAGGCCATGCGCAATCCGATCAGCCCGCCCATCGAGGTGCCGATCCAGCCTGCGCGGTCGATTTCAAAGAAATCCAGCAAGTCTGTTGCGATGCCCGAGTAATACTCGATCGAGTATTCGGCCCTTGGATCGGATGACCAGCTTGACAGGCCTCGTCCGATCGTGTCGGGACAGAGGACAAAGAACTCGTCAGACAGGGCGGCAGCCAGTTCGTCGAAATCGCGGCCCGTACGCGCCAGGCCGTGCCACATGACCAGGGGCTTGGCGGACGGATCGCCCCAAAGGGTAACGTGCAGTTCGTGATCCATGATCGGAACGAAGGCGAACCGGGGAAGGGTCATGCCTTGTCGCCTTTGCGGGCCAGCGTCCCGGCGATGCCCTGCGGGAAGAAGTAGACCAGCAGGATGAAGATGATCCCCAGCCAGAACAACCATCGATCAGGTTCGAGAATGAAGGGCAGAACCGGCACGTTTGACAGGGCCTCGGCTGCGCTTCCCATGAGGTCGCGCAGGTAATATTGCGCAAGAACCAGCAGGACCGCGCCTATGACCGCGCCGTACATGGTTCCCATGCCGCCGATGACGACCATCAAAAGGATGTCGATCATGATCGTAAAGCTCAGCGCGGTGTCCGGGCCGGTATATTTAAGCCAGATCGCATAGACCGTGCCTGCCAACGAAGCGATCACCGCGGCGACGCAAAAGACGAAAGTCCGATAGGCGACGACCCGGTATCCGATGGCCTCGGCGCGTGCCTCGTTTTCCCGGATGGCCTTAAGAACCGTACCAACCGGCGAGCCGACAAGGCGCAGCATGAGAAGGAACAGAACCAAGCATGTGATGAAGACGAAGTAATAGGCCGCAAGTTTGCCATTGAGCCTGACGCCAAACAGCCGCGCGACCTTGCCGTCGTCGGTCACGGCCAGCTTGGTTGCGGGCTTGAAAAGATCGGGCGCTTTATAGGTGATCCCGTCCTCTCCGCCGGTGAACTGGGACAGCTGGCTGGCCAGGACCATGGCGACGCTGGCGGCCGCCAGGGTGATCATCGCAAAAAAGATGGCCTTGACCCGCAGCGACAGCAGGCCGATAGCGATGGCCAAAATCAGCGAAACAAACGCTCCGGCCACCGCGCCGGTCAATACCGCGTCCCAGCCCGGACCCATCTGCCGCAAGGCGATTGCAGCGCCATAGGCACCCAGTCCGAAGAACATGGTATGCGCAAAGCTGACGATGCCGGTATAGCCGATCAACAGGTCATAGCTGGCGACCAGAACGATAAAGACGCAGATGCGTGCAGCGACCTCAAGCGACCGGATATCCTGGAACAGGAAAGGGGCAAACAGCAACAGCGCCGCGATCAGCAGAACGATGATTTTCACGGTCAGAGAGCCTGTGGTGAGAGTATCATTCATTTGTGTCACCTCACCGCAGGACGCAGCCCGTTCGGCCGCCAGAGCAGGATTGCCATCATAAGGATCATGTTCGAGGCCAGGGCCAGTTTCGGGGCCAGGAAGCCCACGTAATTGGCCACCAGCCCCACCAGGATAGCCCCGAGCAGCGTACCTTCGATCGAGCCCAGGCCGCCGATGATGACCACGATGAACACCACGATCATCAACTCCGCCCCCAGTGCCGGGGTGATCAGCGTTTCATACCCTGCCCACATCGCGCCCCCCAGCGCGGCAAGGGCCGACCCCACCATGAACACGCCGACAAACAACCGGTCGATGCGAAAGCCCAAAGCCTCGACCATTTCGCGATTTTCGACACCGGCCCTGATCAGCAATCCGATGCGGGTACGGTTCAGTGTGGCGAATAGGGCGACATAGACGATGAGGCCCAACAGGAAAGCGAAGGCGCGGTAGATCTCGATGGCAACGTCACCGATGATGATTGACCCTTCAAGAAAACCGGGGCGCGGGACGTTCATCGGGGTACCGCCCCAGATGGCAAGGATGATCTGTTCGGCGACGATCAGGGCGCCCATGGTGATCAGGATCTGCCGCAGGTGGTCGTGATAGACCGGTTTGATGATCACCGTTTCAAAGAACCACCCGGCGGCAAGACCAAAGAGGATTGCCGCTGTAAAGGCGGCAAAAAGAGCGGCTGCGTTCAAAACCACGCTGTCCGACCCCAGCCATCCGGCCAGCCAGCCCAGTACCGAGGCCGCGACGAATGCCCCAAAGCTGACAAAGGCCGAGTGACCAAAGTTGAGAACGTCCATCAGCCCGAAGACCAGCGACAACCCCGAGGCCATGAGAAAGATCATCATCCCCATTGCCAACCCGGCGACCGTCAGCGTCACCCAGGACGATGGCGCGCCTATCAGGACAAAAGCCACCGCCGCGACCGCGACGGGCAAAAGATTGACGCCGCCAAAACGTTCCAATGTCATGCGTAACTGATCCATGTGTTCCTCAGGCAGATAGGCTGAGCAGGCTATCCTGCAGGTCTTTGTCGGCGACGAAATTGCTCATCGTCCCAGTATGTGCGATGCGCCCGTCGTCGATCACCGCCATGTCCCGCCCCAGCGCGCGCGCAAATTCAAAATTCTGTTCGACCAAAAGGATGGTCGTGTTGTTCGAGATTTCCCGAAATGCCTCGGCCATGGCGTCTACGATCGAGGGGGCCAGCCCCTTGGTCGGCTCGTCGATCAGGATCAACTCGCGTGGCTCAATAATGGCCCGTGCAACGGCAAGCATCTGTTTCTGCCCGCCCGACAGGGACCATGCCGCCTTGGTCCAAAAGGTCTCAAGCGCGGGAAACAATCGCCAGATACGTTCAAGCCGGTCCTGATCAAAGCTGCCATTGGCGGTTGCCAGCACAAGGTTCTCCTGAACGGTCAATCCGCCGAAAATGCCCATGTTTTCGGGGACGAAAGCGATGCCCAACCGCGCGATTTCCGCGGTATGCAGGCCGGAAATGTCACGCCCGCGGAAATGAACAGACCCGGGCGATGGCTTCCACAGACCCATGATCGAGCGCAAGGTCGTGGTCTTGCCCGCGCCGTTGCGCCCCAACAGGACAAAAACGCCACCTTCGGGAATATCCAGCGTGACGTCATGCAAGACCGCGTATTGGTCGATATTGGTCTGCATGGATTTCAGGGACAAAAGGGTCATGCGGGCTCCGCCGATTTTCCAAGATAGACGTCGCGGACGATCTGGCTGGACATCACCTCGTCGGGGGCGCCATCGGCCAGCAGCTCTCCGTTGTGCAAAACGATGATGCGGTCGGCCAGCGTGCGAACGACGTCCATCTTGTGTTCCACCAGCAGGATGGTCTTGGTCTGGTCATGTTTGATCTCGGCAATCAGGTCCAGCACGTCGGGCGCGTGGTCCAGCGACATGCCTGCTGTTGGTTCGTCGAACATGTAGATGTCCGGCTCCATCGCCATAAGAAGCGCCACCTCAAGCTTTCGTTGGTCCCCGTGCGACAGGGCCGCGGCCGGAAGGTGCGCGACCGAACTCAGCTTGGTCGCCTCAAGGTAGCGTTCGGCCCTGGCTGCAAGCTCGGTCAGGGATTGCGTGCGCGTCAGAAACCGCCACCCTTCGCCGGACCGAGCCTGAACCGCCAGGCGGATGTTTTCCAGCACGCTCAGCTGGGGGAAGAGATTGGTCAGTTGAAAGGCGCGCCCGATGCCGTGATGCGCCCGTTTTGACGGGGGCATGGCCGAAATGTCGACGCCATCCTTGATGACCTGACCCGCACTGGGCATCAGCTGCCCGGAAATCAGGTTGAAATACGTGGTCTTTCCGGCGCCATTTGGTCCGACAATTACGGTAAGCTCGCCGGGGTTAAACGCACAGCTGACGGCGTTCACGGCGACGTGCCCACCAAACCTGATCGTCAGGTCCCGGGTGACAAGAGAAGGTTGCGACATCGATAGCACCTGTCTGGGCAAGCCCCGGCCCGCAATCAGGCCGGGGCAGAGCAAACTTAGTTCGAGCGGCCCAGCGGGATGTCCATTTCATCCGCCGTGATTTCGCGCACCAGTTCGGGAATGGCCCAATCCACATCATCATCCACGCGGATTTTGAAGTGATACATGGACTGCAGCGCCTGGTGATCCTCGGGGCGGAAAGTCATCGTGCCCTTCGGGGTTTCCCAGCTCATGCCTTCCATCGCCTCGATCAGGGCTTCGGTTTCCCATTCCTCGGCCGTTTCCAGCGCCTTGACCACGGCCAGGGCTGCGGCCATGCCGCCCGCCGTAAAGAAATCGGGGGGGCTGTCAAAGCGGTCCAGATGGGTTGCGACCAGCCAGTCGTTGATCTCGTTCTTGGGGCTTTCGTAATAGTAGTATATCGCGCCCTCCATGCCCGGAACCTGCTTGTAGGTCGGCAGAACCGGCAGGATATGCCCGCCTGTCGAGATCTCGATGCCGAAACGGTCAGGTTGCATGGCCTGGATCTTGCCCATCGGGTCGCCGCCGCCTGCAACATAGATCAAAATGACCTTCCGGCCTTCCTTGTCTTTCAGCGCGTTGAACATCCGTTCGGTGGCGGCGGTGAAATCCGTGGTGCCCTGGGGGATGTACTCTTCGGTCACAACCGTCGCACCCGAGCCGTCCAGCGCGGCCTTGAAGGCGTTGATGCCGTCGCGGCCAAACGCATAATCTTCGGCCAGGGTCGCAACATAGAGGTTTTCATCCGGGTTCAGCGCCAGGGCTTGCGCCTGCATGTCCATGGACGAGTTGCGCGAGGTCTTGAAGACGTACCGATTGCTGTCGGGGCCAGTCAGACTGTCGGCAACCGCCGGTTCCACCAGCAGGATCTTTTCATATTCCTCGGCGATCGGCAGCAGCCCCTTGGTCACACCGGACGAAGTTGCGCCGACGGCCAGCAGGACTTCGTCATCGCCATAGGCTTCGGCCAGTACCGCGCGGGCGACATCCGGCTTGAACTGGGTGTCCTTGTGAATGATCTCGATCGGGACGCCTTTGACCATGCCGGTCCCGTCCGTCGCATATTCGATGCCCAGCTCGAACCCCGTTTGGGCCTGTTTCGAGAACACCTCGAAGCTGTGTCCGGAAATTCCGTGGACCAGCGCGATCTTGACCGGGTCTTGCGCATATGCAGCCCCGGCCAGTGACACGGCAATCCCTGCCGCACCAACCAGTTTCACCAGTGGGTTCATTCTCTCCTCCCTCATATGTCGTGGCCCGGCATCCGTTGCGCAGGCCGTTCCTTTTGAGTAACTCTTCGATCACAATGGTTTCAAACGGCGCCGGAGCACGCAATATTGTGGAAACACGTATCGATGACTGCTTTGGAAGCGGACAGTTCGCGGAACTGGCGTTCACATATGCGCCGGTTGGATTGGTTGTCACTGAAAACCGGGTTATCCGCGATTACAACATCGCCTTCGCCGAGATGTTCGGATATGGCGTGGAGGACTTGAAAAATCAGGTTTTTTCAGTCCTTTACCCAACGAATGAAGAGTTCACAAATGTCCGGGATCGCGGGGTCAAGCGGTTGAGGGAAACCAATACCTATTGGGATGAACGGATCATGGCCCGAAAGGACGGCAGCCTGTTCTGGTGTCGGGTAAGGGGGCATTCCTTTACGCCGGATCAACCGCTGCGCCGCGCGGTCTGGAGCTTTGCCGACCTGTCCGAAATCCGCCCTTATCGCGACCTGACCCGTCGCGAACGCGAGATCGTTTCCTATCTTGCCGATGGGCTGACCAGCAAGGAAATCGCGCTCAAGCTTGATATCTCATACCGCACGGTCGAGGTGTACCGGGCCAAGCTGCTCAAGAAATTCGGTGTCGCCAATTCCAACGCCCTGTTTCAGGCGCTGGGCGATATCGAGGGCGATCACGTCGTTCGCCATGTGCCTGAATAGGACCGGGCCGGTTTCCCCATGGTCGCAGATCGGCCGGTTCGGCCTGAATTCCACGCTTGACATAACCCGGCGTCCAATTAATTTTACCAACTAAAATAAAATGGGGGGGAGTTTGGGATGTATCTCGGGCTGGATTTGGGCACGTCAGGTCTGCGCGGCATTCTTGTGGACGAGGGCGGCGTTGTTGTCGGCGATGCCGAGGCCGCCGTCGCGACCCAAATGCCGCATCCGGGGTGGTCCGAACAGAACCCCTCGGACTGGATCGCCGCCTGCGATCAGGTTGTTGCAGCCCTCAAGGCCGCGCATGGTGCTGCGTTTGCACAGCTGCGGGGCATCGGGCTAAGCGGGCACATGCACGGGGCGACGGTTCTGGATGCCGATGGCGCGGTTCTCAGGCCCTGCATCATGTGGAACGATACCAGATCGGCGGTCGAGGCTGCGGCGTTGGATGCGATGCCCGAAATGCGTGCGATTTCGGGGAATATCGTCTTTCCGGGGTTCACGGCGCCCAAACTTGAATGGCTGCGTCTGAATGAACCGGGGGTCTATGCCAGAATTGCCAAGGTCCTGTTGCCAAAAGACTATCTTAGGTTCTGGCTGACCGGGGACTATGTCGGCGATATGTCAGACAGCGCGGGCACATCATGGTTAGATACCGGGGGGCGGCGATGGTCGCAGACCGCGCTGGATCTGAGCCATATGCAGCTTGACCAGATGCCTGACCTCGTCGAAGGCAGTTCCGCTGGCGGGCAACTTAGGTCCGACCTGCAGCGCGAATGGGGGCTGAATGGTCATATCGTGGTTGCGGGCGGGGGCGGCGACAATGCGGCCGCAGCTTGCGGTGTCGGCAGTGTGAACGAGGGCGAGGGGTTCTTGTCGCTCGGCACGTCGGGCGTTTTGCTTGTGGCCAAGGACCGCTATGCGCCTGCGCCGGAAACGGCTGTGCATTGTTTCTGCCATGCCGTTCCCGAGCGCTGGATACAGATGGGGGTTATCCTGTCGGCCACAAACAGTCTGAACTGGCTGTCCAGAACCGTCGGGCAGCCAGCCGCCGCGCTAGCCCAGGCGGTGCCTGACCGGCTGGAGGGTCCGGCGGATGTTACCTTTCTTCCGTATCTGTCGGGCGAGCGCACGCCGCATAATGATGCCGATATTCGGGGCGCGTTGCTTGGGGTCGACATTTCGACCGACCAGGCCGATCTGACGATGGCGGTCATGGATGGGGTCGCATTCGCCATGCGGGATTGCCTTGAGGCGCTGCGCGAAACCGGAACCGAGGCCGGAACGCTTCTGGCGGTTGGGGGGGGCGCAAGGTCTCGCCCCTGGTTGGAGCGGTTGGCTACCGTGTTGAAAGTGCCCTTGGCCTTGCCGGGTGGCGGTGAGTTGGGCGCAGCGGTCGGCGCGGCCCGCCTGGCCATTTGCGCGGCCACGGGGGCAAATGCCCAGGATGTGATGACGGCCTCGGAAATCGTGGAAACGATCAGCCCGCGCGCCGATTTGTTTGCGGCTTATGATGACCGGTACGAACAGTTCCGGGGGTATTATCGCGCTTTGTCTTCAGTGGCGAAAAACAGATGAATAACATAACATTAAGCGGCAAAGTTGAACAGGTTACCCTGACGGATGGCGACATGCGCCTGGATGTGCTGAGCTATGGCGCGCGTACGATGGCATGGCGGCTTGGCGAGATACCGTTGATCCTTGGGTATCGCGACCCGCGCCAGTACCTGCAGGACACATTCAGCATGGGCGCGATCGTTGGTCCCGTTGCCAACCGTATACGCGGCGCCGCGTTTGACCTTGGCGGCGTGCGCTATGATCTGGACCGGAATGCGGGGGCGCATACGCTGCATGGTGGCGCGGCGGGCCTGGGCCATTGTGCCTGGACCATCGCGCAGGAAACTGACCGTGACGCTGTCCTGACCTATACGTCCAAACCGGGCGAGGGTGGGTTTCCTGCCGAAGTGGCGTTTGAGATCAGGGTAAGCTTGCGTCAACGGCGGCTGACCTATGCGATTTCGGCCGTTCCGGACCGCCCGACGCCGATCAGTCTTGCGCAACACAACTACTATACTCTGGGCCAGACATCCGGGATCGCCGAAACCTGTCTGCGACTGGCCGCGGCAGAGGTTCTCGAAGCGGATTCAGAGGGTATTCCGACGGGGCGTCGGCTGTCGGCGGCAGATGAGGGGCTGGATTTCACGCGGTTGCGCAAGATCAGCGCGGCCAGGCGCGCGCTGGATGATTTCTTTCTGTTTGATCCCGCGCGTGACCGGAACAAGCCCGTGGCCGAATTGTTGGCCCCGTCCGGTATCGCCATGTCCGTCCGGTCCGACCAACCGGGCACACAGGTGTATACGGGTGCGCATCTTGGCGCCCCATTCGGGGCCGGGGCGGGGTTGTGCATCGAACCGGCCGGATACACGAACGCGGTCAATACGCCCGAGTTTCCGTCCGTCATCTTCACGCCCGATCAGCCATACAAGCAGATGCTGACCCTGGAAATCGCAGGGGCCGGCTGATGCAAACGGTGCGGACAGCAATTGCGGCCAGCGCTTTGGTCCTTACGGGACAGGGCACACTGGCGCAGGACCTTGGGCCAAGGCCGCAATTCGACCCGCCGGACATGCACAGCGTGCACCTGGGGCAGCTATTGTTTTACGATCCGATCCTGTCGGGCAACCGCAACATCAGCTGCGCCACATGCCACCACCCAGATCACGGTACCTCGGACGGGGTCTCGTTGGGGATTGGCGAGGGCGGGGTGGGTCTTGGCCCTGACCGCGTTGTGGACCCTGGCAACCCGCCCGAGCAGCGTATTCCGCGCAACTCGCCGGGGCTGTGGAACCTGGGTGCGCAGGAATTCACGACGTTTTTTCACGATGGCCGGTTGGGCGATGACCCGACGCAGCCAAACGGGATACGAACACCGCTTGGCGCGCATATGCTGCCCGGATTTGACTCGGCCCTTGCCGCGCAAGCCATGTTTCCGGTGCTGTCGCCGGATGAAATGGCCGGTCACTATTCCGAGAACGACGTAAGCCAGGCGGTCCGCCTTGGCCTGATCTCTCAGCCAGGGGGGGCGTGGGACCTGATTGCCGCGCGGGTTGCGGCAATCCCCGCATACGCAGAAGGGTTCGAGAGGCTCGCGCCGGGGCAGGCGCTGGATTTCGCGTTGATTGCCAACGTCATAGCCGATTTCGTCGCGTTTGAATGGCGCGCGGATGACAGCCCGTTCGACAGGGCAATGCGCGGTGAAATTACCCTGTCGCAGGACGCGCAGCGCGGGTTCGAGCTGTTTTACGGCGAGGCCGCATGTGCACGCTGCCACGCTGGCTGGTTTCAGACCGATCACAGGTTTCACGCAATCGCGATGCCGCAGATCGGGCCGGGCAAGGCTGCGCGGTTCGAAAACCACGCCAGGGATGACGGGCGTTTGCGGGTCACCGGACGCGCACAGGACGCCTTTGGCTTTCGCACGCCGTCACTGCGGAACGTGACCCTTACGGCGCCTTACGGGCATAGCGGGGCCTTTGCCGCGTTGGAAGACGTCATTCGCCACCATCTTGACCCGGTTGTGTCGCTGCGTGCCTATCGGCTGGACCAGGCCGTGTTGCCGGTTTTTCCGGGGGTCGACGATGCCCGGGTTCTGTCCGACCCGAATGCCGTGGCTGCCATCGCGCAGGCAAACGAACTGACAGGACCAGCGCTGAGCGATGACGATATCGCGGCGCTGATTGCCTTTCTTCACAGCCTGGAAGACCCCGCCGAACGCCTGGGCGTGCCAGATGCGGTTCCCAGCGGCCTGCCGGTGGACAGGTAATCAGCGGTGGATTTCGATGATCCGGTTCGCTTCGCTTTCGATCCAGTCCGAAGCCATTCCATCGGGCCAGATCACACGGACCCGCACTGGGTCCGACCCAGCCAACCCAAAGTGGTGATAGCCTGCAATCCCGCTGGCATGCCCCCCGCCGATCGTGATTTCCCGCACATGTTGGCCTGTGGGCGATGACAATTCGATAAAGGCTCCGGCGGCCTCGCGGTTGTGACGGTCCTGTGTGACCGCGACAAGGGTCCAGTTTCCGCCTGTCGTCTGGTTCTGAAACACCTCCATCGGCGCGCCCCGATTGACCACGATCAGGTCAAGGCGACCGTCGTTGTTCAAATCAGTCAACGCGCCGCCGCGGGATTTGGCCATTGACCCGACGCCTGCGGCCCGGGCGGTTTCCGTGAACCGGCCATCGGGGCCCTGTACCAACAGGGTGTTGGGGTCGTCCATCGCGGCGTCGGGCATCTGTTCGACATTGCCCTTGGCCACAAAGATGTCGTCGCGACCGTCGTTGTTCACGTCGCCGAATTGCGCGTGCCACCCGGTCGAGGGCCGCCCATCCGTGCCCGTATGCGGCCGGTGTGCGGTGGTTCCGCGTTCATATGTTGCGTCGCGCCAAGTTGGCCCGCCTGATGCGGGATCAAAGACCTGGAATTTCTGGTCCCCCATCGAAGTCAGGTAAACCTCGGGGAACCCGTCTCCGGTCAGGTCGCGGGACGCGATGCCCATGCCCCAGATCGCATAGGGCTGCCAACCTTCCTCTGCCGTATAAAGGCGCGGATCGGGTTCCATTGCCCAAAGCTGTTCCTGCCCGTCTCGGACATAGTAGTGCCGGTCATTGCTGACCCGCAGGTCGGGCCGGCCCGTGCGCGCCCAGTCAGAAAACAACAGCGAGAGCGCGCAGTATCCCGGCCGCAAGTGCCGAGGAGCCCCATAGGTGCCGCCGTTCGGACGATAGAGGAGCGTCGCATCGCAGGCCTCGAACGGCCCGTCCGGGGCCGTACGGTCCACATAGGTGCCAAAAGCCAGCGTTGGCAGGGTCTGGCCTTTTTCCCATGTGGCAGAAAAACCGGTGGTCCAGTGGTCGCCCGATTGAAACCCGATCCCTTCAAACGGTACGAATGCGCAGTCGGGCTGCCCGCGCATCAGGATGTCGGGGCCCACGCGCAGGATGGCCAGGTCCATCATCCCGTCGCTGTCAATATCGATGGGGTACGCTCCGGTGACATGATCCAGGGCCAGCACAGGCGGCGTTTGCACTTGAAATGACAGGGTTTGGGACGAGGTGTTCACGAATAACTGGGCCGGGTTCGACCCACCGGCCACATAGGCGTCGGGCAGGGCATCACCGTTGCAGTCAAACACGGCCACGCCGCCGCCCACAAAATGCTCCCACCCGCCATCGTAAACATGGGGCGATACCGGGACGGTCGCGAAGTCCGGCGTCACGGTCCCTGCATGCGCGACCGCAGCGGTCAGGAAAAACGCCGCGATTTCAATCCGCATGGCTCGCCAGCTCCTTGACCTTCAGGATCGACACTTGTTCGATCCCGTATGCGGCAGCCCCCTTGGTAAACAGGGTGTCACCCCAGTGATGGACCTTGATCTCGGGAAGCGGGGCGTCGACATCGGCCACGCCCTGGCGAATGCGGGTCATGACCTCGGGCGAGGACAAGTAGTCGAACTTCATCTGGGCGCCCGAAAGAATGATCAGCTCGGGGTCGAACAGGTTGATCAGGTTCGACACCCCCATTGCAAACATCTTGCCCGCGCGGTCCAGCACCGAAACAGACCGGGCGTCGCCGGATTTTGCATTGGCATAGACATCCGCGACCGACTGTACCTCGTTTCCATGCCCGGCAATGTTGGCCTCGCGGATCAGGGCATAATCCCCGACATAAGCCTCAAGACAGCCGCGCTGACCGCATTGGCACAGCGCACCTTCCAACTGAACCTTGGTATGGCCAAACTCGGCACCACACCCGCGTTCGCCGCGGTGCAGTTTTCCGTCAAGGACGATACCCATGCCAACGCCATGTTCGACCGTGATGACCAGAAAGTTCTTTAGCTCTTTCCCCAGCCCGAACAGCTGTTCCGCCTTGGCTATCAGGTTGGTGTCGTTTTCGACAAAGGCCGGGCAGGGCAGGTGGCCGGACAACAGAGGCCCGAAATCCACATTCCGATCCGTCAGGGACGAGGACCAGTGAACAAAGTTCCGTTCCGCATCCACCAGCCCCGCGATCCCGATCGAGATTCCGGCCATGTCATCAATGGACCGGCCGATCGAGGCACAGGCGCCTTCGACCGATTTGCGCACAGTCTCGGTAAAGGTGTGGGGGTCCATGCAGGGGTTGGTCAACGGGTGTTCAAATGAGGTGATTTCGGCCCCCGCAAAATCGACCAGAAGCACCGATATCTGGTGGCGTGCAACCTTGAGCCCCGCCACCAGGCTGAAATTGCCGTCCAACTGCAGCAAGACCCTGGGCCTGCCACGTTTGCTGGCGCGGGCGGTTCCGTCGCTTTCGGTTTCCTTGATCATCCCGGCCGAAATCAGGTCGGCCGTGGCGGCAGTCACCGTTGCAGGGCTGGTTTGCAATTCGGACGCTATGTCGATCCGCGAGATCGCCCCCTTGGTCCGGATATGCTCCAGCACCCGCAGGCGCGTTACCTCGCGTTGATCCAGTGAAATTGAAGAAACGTTTCGTTTCAGCATTTTAACCCCGCGACTCTTCCGTGACCGATAGCATATTTCTTTTTGAGCCCTTCTGGTAGACTAAATATTTTACTGACTGAAATAAATATGATATCACCTTTGATCAGGGCCACGAATCGACTTGCGATGGCCCGGATAAATGGGAGGAAATCATGAAGGGCTTACTCAGCTTGTCTGCTGTGGTTGCATTGTTGGGGACAACGGCCTTTGCCGATCCGACGGTGGGTGTCAGCTGGTCCAATTTTCAGGAAGAACGCTGGAAGACCGACGAGGCCGCAATCAAATCCGCTCTGGAAGCGGGCGGTGCGGACTATATCTCAGCCGATGCGCAATCGTCATCGGCCAAACAGCTTGCGGATATCGAAAGCCTGATCGCGCAGGGCGTTGATGCCCTGATCATCCTGGCGCAGGATGCACAGGCGATCGGCCCGGCGGTTCAGGCCGCGGCAGACGAAGGCATTCCGGTGATCGCCTATGACCGCCTGATCGAAGACGACCGGGCCTTTTACCTGACGTTTGACAATGTCGAAGTGGGGCGGATGCAGGCGCGCGCGGTTTTTGGCGCGATGCCCAAGGGCAACTATGTCATGATCAAGGGGTCTCCGACGGATCCGAACGCGGATTTTCTGCGGGGCGGCCAACAAGAGATCATCCAGGCGGCTGTTGACAGCGGCGATGTCGTGATCGTGGGCGAGGCCTATACCGATGGCTGGTTGCCCGCAAACGCGCAGCGCAACATGGAGCAGATCCTGACCGCCAACGAAAACAATGTTGACGCCGTGATCGCCTCAAACGACGGCACCGCCGGTGGGGTGGTCGCCGCGCTGACCGCGCAGGGTATGGAAGGCATCCCGGTTTCGGGACAGGATGGCGATCATGCCGCGCTGAACCGGGTGGCGCTGGGAACCCAGACCGTTTCGGTCTGGAAGGATGCGCGCGAACTGGGCAAGGCGGCAGGCGAGATCGCCGTGGCGCTGAGCAACGGGACCAGCCCGTCTGACGTGGACGGCGTTGTCAGCTGGACCTCGCCGGGGGGCACCGAAATGAACTCGGTCTTCCTTGCACCCGTTCCGATCACCCGCGACAATCTTTCGGTTGTTGTCGATGCCGGATGGATCCCGCTTGAGGACCTGTGCCAGGGCGTCGAAAACGGCCCCGCGCCGTGTAACTAACCCGATATACCCCGATCCGCCTGCAGCGCGGGTCGGGGCCACAAGCTGACAATGGAAGCGCGGAAATGACCGACACTTCATCTCAGCCGATACCTCAGAAAGTCAAACGCGGCCTGTTTCAGCAACTGGAACTGGATATGCGGCTTCTTGGCATGATCGGCGCCTTTTTAATCCTGTGTATTGGGTTCAACATCGTTACCGATGGCCGGTTCCTGACTGCGCGAAACCTGTTCAACCTGTCGATCCAGACGGTTTCGGTTGCGATCATGGCCTGCGGAATGGTGTTCATTATCGTGACCCGTCATATCGATCTGTCGGTTGGTGCCTTGCTGGCCACCACATCGGCGGTCATGGCCATGACCCAGACAGAATTGCTGCCGCATATGCTTGGGCTTGGCCTGGACAATCCGGCCACCTGGGCGATTACCCTTGTCGTGGGGCTGGCGGTGGGCACGTTGATCGGCGCGTTTCACGGCTGGATGGTCGGATACCTTACCATTCCCGCCTTTATCGTGACGCTGGGCGGTTTCCTGGTCTGGCGCAACGTCGCCTGGTACCTGACCAGTGGCCAGACAATCGGCCCGCTGGACAGCAACTTTCTGATGTTCGGGGGAACCAACGGTACCCTGGGCACAACCGCAAGCTGGATGATCGGGCTGTTTGCCACCGCAATTGCGATCTGGGCCTTGTGGAGCGCCCGCCGGGCCAAGGCGGCACATGGCTTTCCGGTCAAGCCGGCCTGGGCCGAAGCTACACTGGCCTGCGTGATAGCCTGCGCGATCCTGGGGTATGTCTATATCCTGAACAGCTATGCCATTCCGACGCGCAAACTGCAGCGCATGTTTGAAGCCAAAGGAGAGACAATGCCCGAGGGCCTGGTCGTGGGGTATGGTCTTCCGATCTCGGTCCTGATCCTGATCATCGTCGCGGTGACGCTGACGATTGTGGCCCGCAAGACGCGGTTCGGCCGCTATATCTTTGCCACCGGCGGCAACCCGGACGCGGCCGAGCTGTCGGGGATCAATACCCGTCTTCTGACCGTCAAGATCTTTGCCCTGATGGGGTTCCTGTGCGCGCTGTCCGCCGTTGTGGCCTCGGCCCGTTTGGCGAACCATTCCAATGACATCGGGACGCTTGATGAACTGCGCGTCATCGCCGCGGCCGTCATCGGCGGGACCGCATTGTCGGGCGGGATCGGCACGATTTATGGCGCGATCCTTGGCGCGTTGATCATGCAGGCCCTGCAATCGGGCATGGCCATGGTCGGTGTGGACGCGCCGTTTCAGAACATCGTCGTGGGCAGCGTTCTGGTTTTGGCGGTCTATATCGACATCGTCTATCGCAAACGACTGGGGGCAAAATGATGCAGTCCAATAACGCACAAGACGCCGCGATGCCGTCGGGTCGTGGGTCCGGTCAGCCGCCCCTGGTCGAAATGCGCGACATCTCGATCTCGTTCGGCGGCATCAAGGCCGTGGATCACGTTTCGGTCGATCTTTATCCGGGCGAGGTCGTCGGTCTGCTGGGCCATAACGGGGCAGGGAAGTCTACCCTGATCAAGGTTCTGTCGGGGGCCTACCAGATGGACCATGGCGAAATCCGCATCAACGGCACGCCGGTTGAGATCACGAACCCAAGGGATGCCCGCGCGAACAACATCGAGACCATCTACCAGACGCTGGCGCTGGCCGATAATCTGGACGCAACGTCGAACCTGTTTCTGGGGCGCGAGCTGATCACGCCTTTCGGTCTGGTCAATGACGCCGCGATGGAGGCCGAGTGCCGCAAGATCATGGCGCAGCTCAACCCGAACTTTCAAAAGTTCAATGACCCGGTATCGGCCTTGTCCGGGGGGCAGAGGCAATCGGTGGCCATTGCGCGCGCGGTGTATTTCAACGCGCGGATTCTGATCATGGACGAACCGACAGCCGCGCTTGGGCCGCACGAAACCCAGATGGTTGCCGATCTGATCCAACAGCTCAAGGCGCAGGGCATCGGAATATTCCTGATTGATCATGACGTTCACGCCGTCATGGAACTGTGTGACCGGGCGTCGGTCATGAAGAACGGCCAGCTTGTCGGGACGGTCGATATCGCCGACGTCACGGATGACGATCTTCTGTCGATGATCATCCTTGGCAAGACACCGGATCAGGTAAAGGAGAAGGACACGTGAGCAGCGGTTTTTTCGATGGGATCGAAAAGGTCCGGTACGAAGGCAGCGCCAGCACCAATCCGCTGGCGTTCCGGCACTATGACCCGGATGAAATCGTCCTGGGTCGGCGTATGGAAGAGCATTTGCGATTTGCCGTCGCGTGGTGGCATTCTTTTGCCTGGGAAGGTGGCGATCCGTTTGGCGGTTCGACCTTTGAGCGCCCCTGGCATCCACAGGATGACATGGGACGGGCGCGCATAAAGGCAGATATCGCGTTCGAGCTTTTCGAAATACTCGGTCAGCCGTATTTTTGCTGGCATGACGTCGATATTCGCCCCGAGCAGGGGAATTTTGCCGACAACCTGCGAACGTTGAATGAGATCACCGATTATATCGGCGAGAAAATGCAGGCGACGGGAACCGCGCTGCTGTGGGGCACGGCCAACATGTTCAGCCACCGACGGTGGATGTCCGGGGCCAGCACCAACCCCGATCCGGATGTGTTTGCCTTTGCCGCCGCGACGGTAAAGTCATGCATGGACGCGACCCACAAGCTGGGGGGCGAGAACTACGTTCTGTGGGGGGGGCGTGAAGGGTATGAAACACTTCTGAACACGAACCTGAACGCCGAGATGGACCATATGGGCCGGTTCCTGTCCATGGTTGTCGATTATAAGCACAAGATCGGGTTCAAGGGGGCCATTCTGGTCGAGCCCAAGCCGCAGGAGCCGTCGAAACATCAATACGACTATGACGCCGCCACTTGCATCGGGTTCCTTCGCAAATACGGGCTGGAAAACGAGGTCAAGCTGAACCTCGAACAGGGCCATGCGATCCTGGCCGGGCACAGTTTCGAACATGAAATCGCCGTTGCCTCTGCCGAGGGAATGCTGGGGTCGATCGACATGAACCGCAATGATTACCAGTCGGGCTGGGATACCGATCAGTTTCCCAACAATACACCCGAAGTTGCTTTGGCCTATTACTATATCCTGAAGTCGGGCGGTTTTACCTCGGGCGGCACCAATTTCGACGCGAAGATCCGGCGCCAATCCCTTGATCCTCAAGACCTTGTTGCCGCGCATATCGGTGGCATGGACGTTTGCGCCAGGGGTTTGAAGGCCGCCGCGGCCATGCTGGAGGATGGCGGGTTGGAAGAGGCGCTGGCCAACCGGTATGCCGACTGGGAAACGCCTCGCGCGCAGGCGATGCTGAATTCTGATCTGGATGAAGTTACGACCCGCGTTCTGGCCGAAGACATCAATCCATCCCCGCGGTCGGGCCGGCAGGAGATACTGGAAAACTACGTCAACAGGTTTGTCTGAACCACGCTGGCGCGACCATAAAAAACGGGGCGTCGATCTGGGGTGATCGGCGCCCCGTTTTGCTTAACGGTCGCACATATGGGGCATCCGAATCCCCGATTCGTGCAACAATATATGGCCTGCAACCGGTTGCAAAACAATGTTCACTTTTTATCGTGGCAAGGTGCAAAATGGGCCGGAATCAGCCGCCAATTTCGTGACTCGCCACGTCCAGTTCTTTTCGAGGATCGCGGCGTGGGCGGCCCGCCAAACGACAAGTGTGGCCGGGCAAGGTTGCGGGTGGTCGTCGGTTTCCTCCCTGCCATCCGGCACGCAAACCGCCAAGTCGACGGCGCAAGGTTTTGCTGGTCTGGTGGTGCTGCGCGAGAAACTATTCTCGGCGCGACTTCTTAGCAAGGTCAATGTGTTGACCGGGCCCTGCCGAGCAGCGTGATGCCCAAGGGTGGTGGGTGCGTTTTTGTGCGATGCGCGATACCATTCGCCGTTGCTGCCGTGGCGCAATCTGTCGTGGTTACGATGCACGCCAGGACCGAGGTCTTGGTGCCGTCGGGTCTGTCCGAAGACAGGTAAGCGCGGCAAAATTTTTGAAACCGGTTGCAAAATGAATCGATATAGGGAAACTGAGGGGACCCTGACCAACAGGGTAGCAGAGATTCGGCTTGGCCGAATCGCCGGGGCAGAGACCCCGTCAGACAATAGAATTGTTCCAATGGGAGGAAACCAAATGAACAAATTCATCAAGGGGGCACTGGCTGCAGGGGCCCTGGCTTTGGCAACGCCCGCCTTCGCCCAGGAGATCATCGTTGTTTCGCACGGTCAGGCCAACGACCCGTTCTGGAGCGTCGTGAAAAACGGTGTTGAGCAGGCTGGCAAGGACGTGGGCGTGAATGTTGACTACCGCGCACCGGAAACCTTTGACATGGTTGCCATGTCGCAGCTGATCGACGCAGCCGTGAACCAGGAACCCGATGGGTTGATCGTTTCGATCCCTGATGCAGATGCGCTTGGCCCGTCAATCGAACGCGCCGTTGCAGCCGGTATTCCGGTCATCTCGATCAACTCGGGATCGGACGTATCCAAAGGGCTGGGTGCGCTGCTGCATGTCGGTCAGGACGAGTTTGATGCAGGCAAGGCCGCTGGCGAAGCGCTGGCTTCGATGGGTGGATCAAGCGCCATCTGTGTGAACCAGGAGGTCGGCAACGTGTCGCTGGACCTGCGGTGCTCGGGCTTTGCCGAAGGTTTCGGTGGCAATGTAGAAGTCCTGCCCACAACTAACGATCCGGCGGAAATCGAATCCAAAGTTGCGGCGGCTCTGGCCGCGGATGAAAGCATCGACACCGTTATGGCGCTGGGTGCAAGCACAGCCGGTGAACCGTCGGTTGCCGCTGCCAAAGCGTCGGGCCGTGATGTCAACGTCGCGACCTTTGACCTGTCGGCAGACTTCCTGCAGTCCATTGTTGACGGCGATGCAGCCTTTGCCATCGACCAACAGCAGTTCCTGCAAGGTTACCTGTCGGTGAACTTCATGGGCCTGCACGCCAAGTTCGGCCTGATGCCGGGCGGCAACGTTCCTTCGGGTCCGAACCTGATCACCGCCGACAAGGCAGGCCAGGTGATTGAACTGTCCGCACAAGGCATTCGCTGATCTCGGTCGCGATCTGAAACCAGCGAGACGGCGCATGCGCGCCGTCTCAGATACATTGGGAGGAAACGATGAGTGATTCAGCTCAACTCGCAGGGGACGAAAGGGTCAAGAAAGAGCCTTTCCTGACCAAGCTCATGAAACGACCAGAGCTTGGGGCCATGGCTGGCGTAGTCCTTGTGTTCATCTTTTTTGCCATCACGGCAGACGAGTCGATGTTCACCCTGGCGGGGGTTATGAACTTTATGACTCCGGCGGCGCAGTTGGGCATTCTTGCCATTGGTGCGGCTCTTTTGATGATCGGCGGCGAGTTCGACCTGTCCATCGGGTCCATGGTTGCCTTCTCGGGGCTGTTCTTCGGCGTCTGCGTGGTGACTTGGCAATTGCCGCTGATCGTGGCCATTCCCATGACTTTTGTATTTGCGGCCATCGTCGGCGCGATCAACGGCAATATCGTGATCCGGTCGGGTCTGCCGTCCTTTATCGTGACGCTGGCCTTCCTGTTTATCCTGCGCGGCCTGTCGCTGGTGGGGCTCAAGGCGGCCACGGGCGGCTCGACCCAGTTGCGTGGCGTGCGTGACATGGTCGAGAACGACTGGCTTGCCCCTTTCTTTTCGGGCGAAGCATTTGGTGGCCTGTTTGCCTGGCTGGCGGCCAATGGCATGATCGACACCTTCAAGAGCGGTGCCCCGAAAGTGCCGGGCGTTCCGGTCGAGATCCTGTGGTTCATCGTACTGGCCCTTGTTGCCACGTACGTTCTTCTCAGAACACCTGCGGGGAACTGGATCTTTGCTTCGGGCGGTGACAAGACCGCCGCATCAAACTCGGGCGTTCCGGTCAGCCGTATCAAGGTATCCCTGTTCATGCTGACGGCCTGCTGCGCCGCCCTGGTCGCGATCATCACCGTGATCGACGCCGGGTCGACCGACGCGCGCCGCGGCTTCCAGAAAGAATTCGAGGCGATTATCGCCGCGGTGATCGGCGGCTGTCTGCTGACTGGCGGCTACGGTTCGGCCATCGGCGCGTTCTTTGGGGCCATCATTTTCGGGATGGTCGTGATTGGCCTCACCTACACGGATTTCGACCAGGATTGGTTCCAGGTGTTCCTGGGGGCCATGCTGCTGATCGCGGTTCTGTTCAACAACGCAATCCGCAAACGCGTAACCGGGGAGCGCTGATATGACCGAAGACACCAAGTTCCATCATGGCGATGCGGTCTCTGATCAGGCACCGATCGTCGAAATGAAAGACATCGAAAAGCACTTTGGCAACATCATCGCCCTGGCTGGCGTCAGCTTTGACGTCAAACCCGGCGAATGCCATTGCCTGCTTGGCGATAACGGGGCCGGCAAATCCACCTTCATCAAGACGATGTCCGGGGTTCACAAACCCACCAAGGGCGAGATCTTCTTTGAAGGCAAGCCGCTGCATTTCGATACGCCCCGAGATGCGATGGAGGCCGGGATCGCAACGGTGTTCCAAGACCTTGCCATGATCCCGCTCATGAGCGTGACCCGAAACTTTTTCATGGGGCGCGAGCCGACCAAGGGCAGGGGCCTGATGAAGCGGTTCGACGTGGACTCGGCAAATGACATCTGCATGGAAGAGATGCGCAAGATGGGCATCAACCTGCGCGGCCCGGACCAGGCGGTCGGAACCTTGTCGGGCGGTGAACGCCAGACAGTTGCCATCGCACGGGCGGTCTATTTCGGGGCCAAAATCCTGATCCTTGACGAACCGACATCGGCTTTGGGCGTTCGCCAGACCTCGAATGTTCTGGCAACGATCGACAAGGTGCGCAGCCAGGGCGTCGGCGTCGTGTTCATCAGCCACAACGTGCGTCACGCGCTGGCGGTTGGCGACCGGTTTACGGTTCTGAACCGTGGCAAGACGCTGGGAACCGCGCAGCGCGGCGAGATCACCCCCGAGGAACTGCAGGATCTTATGGCCGGTGGCCAGGAAATGGCGGAACTTGAAGGGTCCTTGGGCGGCACCATCTAAGCGGCCCGATATCGGATGCGCCGCCGGGAACGGCGGTGCGTCACCAAAAACCAGGCCCCGTGTGGCCAAACCCAATCAGGCGGGGTGCAAGTGCCTGAACCTTCGAAAACGCGAAACCCGACGGATTGCCCATAGCGGCATGTGTTGAAAGGGATCATGATGAGCAAGACAATCCGATTGACCGCGGCGCAGGCTTTGGTGCGCTATCTTGGGGCACAGATGAACGACGCAGGCGAGCCGTTCATCGCCGGTGTCTGGGCCATTTTCGGGCACGGGAACGTGGCCGGTCTGGGTGAGGCTCTGCACGGTGCCAAGGACAGCCTGCCGACCTACCGCGGGCACAATGAACAGACCATGGCGCATTCTGCCATTGCCTATGCCAAGCAACTGGGCCGTCGGCGCGCCATGGCCGTGACCTCGTCCATCGGGCCGGGGGCCACCAACATGGTGACCGCTGCGGCGCTGGCCCATGTAAACCGAATTCCGGTGCTTATCCTGCCCGGTGACGTGTTTGCCACGCGGGGCCCGGACCCGGTTTTGCAGCAAATCGAGAATTTCGGCGACGGGACAGTTTCGGCAAATGATTGTTTCAAGCCGGTCAGCCGGTATTTTGATCGGATCACGCGGCCCGAACAGTTGTTGACGGCCCTGCCGCGCGCCTTTCGGACCATGACCGACCCGGCCGATTGCGGCCCCGCAACGCTGGCCTTCTGCCAGGACGTGCAGGCCATGGCCTATGACTATCCCGAGAGCTTTTTCGAGCCGCGGGTCTGGCATCAGCGCCGGGTTCGCCCGGACACGGATGAATTGGCGCGCGCGGTAGAGGCACTGAAATCCGCCAAGCGCCCTGTTATTGTCGCCGGTGGCGGTGTGCATTACTCGGACGCGACGGCCGCATTGCAAAGCTTTGCCGAGGCGCACAACATCCCCGTGACCGAAACCCAGGCCGGTAAATCCAGCCTGGCATGGGATCATCCCCTGAACCTGGGTCCGGTTGGCGTCACGGGTGGCGCGCCCGCCAATACCGTTTGCGCCGAGGCGGACCTGGTACTTGGTGTCGGAACACGGTTCCAGGATTTCACAACCGGGTCATGGGGGCTGTTTGCCAATCCCGAACGCCAGTTGGTCTGCCTGAATACCGCGGCCTATGACGCCGCAAAACATGATGCGATGCCGTTGCAAAGCGACGCGCGCGTCGGTCTGGCGGAACTGGGCGCGGCGCTGGATGGCTACCGCGCACCCGAAGTGCCCGAAACGCTCAAGTCCGAATGGTTTGGCAACGTGGATACGCTGACCGCGGCACCTGACGACGGAAACGCCTTGCCGACCGATATGCAGGTTGTTGGTGCGGTTCAGCGCGCGGCACATGACGACACCGTTGTCATGTGCGCGGCTGGCACCATGCCGGCCGAGTTGCACAAACTGTGGAAAGCACCGCGCCCCGGTGCCTATCACATGGAATACGGGTTCAGCTGCATGGGCTATGAGATCGCCGGTGCGATGGGTATCAAAATGGCCCAGCCCGAGCGCGACGTGATCTGCTTTACCGGCGACGGCACTTATATGATGGCCAACTCGGAAATGGCCTCGGCCGCGATGATGGGCGTGTCCTTCACCGTGGTCGTGACCGACAACCGTGGCTATGGTTGCATCAACCGCCTGCAGATGGGAACCGGCGGGGCCGAGTTCAACAACCTTCTAGACCATTCGTACCACGAAACCCCCTCGGCGATTGATTTCGCGGCGCATGCCGGTTCGATGGGGGCAACCTCTGTCAAGGTCAGCAACATTGCTGAACTGGAAGAGGCGCTTGCCAAACGGAGTGAGGTCAAAGGGCCTTATGTGGTTGTCATCGACACCGATCCCTATCCGTCGACCGAATATGGCGGGACCTGGTGGGAAGTCGCTGTTCCCGAAGTCAGCGTTCGCCCGTCGGTGAACGAAAAACGCGCGGCCTATGAGGCTGCAATCAAGGAAAGAAATACGAAATGAGCGTGAAAATCGGTATCTCTCCGATCGCCTGGCAAAATGATGACCTGCCGGATCTGACGGCGGATTACACCATGGAGCAGGCGCTGAAGGAAGCCCGCGAAATCGGTTATACGGGCGTCGAGCGCGGTCAGCGCATGCCCGGCGACACCGAGGGGCTGCGGGCCTATCTCGACAGCAACCAGATCGCGCTGTGCGGCGGCTGGTGCTCGGGCGCGACGCTGGTCAACGACCTTGCGGCCGAACGCGACGCGGTGCGCGAACAGGTCGAGCAGTTCGTGGCGCTGAACAGCCCTTGCATCGTTTACGCCGAGTGTTCGAATACCGTTCAGGGCCAGATCGGCACGCCGGTCAACAGCCGCCCGAAACTGTCTCGGGACGAAGTGCTGGCCTATGCGGCCAAGCTGGGCGAGTTGGCAAAGTGGATGGCCGATCAGGGCATGCCGATGGCTTACCATCACCACATGGGCACCATCATCGAAAGCGAAGATGACGTGAACTGGCTGATGGAAGGGTCGAGCCCCGAGCTGAAGCTGTGCTTTGACACGGGCCACCTGCTGTTTGGCGGTGGCGATGTTCTGGCGACGTTGAACCGCTGGGGCGACCGTATCCAGCATGTCCATTTCAAGGATATCCGTCCCGAGGTGGTTCAGGACACGCGCGAAAACGACCGCAGCTTCCTGGATGCCGTCATCGCGGGCGCCTTTACGGTGCCGGGGGACGGCTGCATCGATTTCCAGGCCGTCGCAAACGCGCTTGCGGCCATGGATTACGATGGCTGGATCGTGGTCGAGGCCGAACAGGACCCGGCCAAGGCACCGCCCTACGAATATTCCAAAATGGGATACGAGCACATCGTTTCCGTCTGCGGGCAGGCCGGATTGGAGATCGTTTCCTAAATACACGCATCTGAAGATCAACACCGAAGCCATGAGAAAGGAGAACGTCATGGTGCACCAGGAATTTGGATTTGTTGGATATTTCGACCGGGAATCCTGTGATCTGGATGAATTCAAGGTGTTGACTTCGCAAAATCTGACCGCCGCGTCTGTGCCACATGCCGCGGCGGTCGAAAAGAACGTGCCGATCTATGATATGCAGGCATTGCGGTCCACGCTGGATGATCCGCAGGCGCGGCAGGACCTGCTGGCCGAATGGGGCAATGTGCTGAGCCGCTCTTCCGGTGTCATCGCGTTGAAGGGCGCGTTTGCCGATCATTCGGTGATCGACCGGGCCAGCGATGTGTTTCGACAGATCATTGCCGATGAACGCATTGGCGGCGCGGGCAAAGGCGATCACTTTGCGGCCTCGGGGGCGAATGACCGGATCTGGAATGCCTTGCAAAAGCACTGTCTGACAGACCCCGAAGGATTTGCGCTGTATTTTGCGAATACTGCCGTGGCGGCAGCGTGCGAGGCCTGGTTGGGACCGCATTACCAGATGACAGCGCAAGTCAATCAGGTGCGGCCCGGAGGGAAGGCGCAGCAGGCTCATCGTGATTATCATCTGGGGTTTCAGTCGGCGGACACCGCGTCGCGCTTTCCGGCGCATGCTCATCTGCTGACATCGGCCCTGACGCTGCAGGGGGCCGTAGCCCATTGCGACATGCCTCTGGAAAGCGGTCCGACCAAACTGCTGCCGTTTTCGCAGCTTTACCCGGCGGGATACCTGGCGTTTCATGACCCGGCATATCAAGCGTATTTTGACGAAACCTGCATCCAGATCCCCCTGCAAAAGGGGGATGCGGTCTTTTTCAACCCGGCGCTGTTCCATGCGGCGGGCGAGAATTACAGCGTGGATATTCACCGGATGGCGAATTTGCTGCAAATCTCGTCTGCCTTCGGGCGCGCGATGGAGGCGATCGACCGGCGAGCCATGTCCGAGGCCGCATATCCCTGGCTTCTTGCGCTGAAACAACGCGGCGATCTGACGGATGCGGACCTGGACGCGGCGATTTCGGCGATAGGCGAAGGATACGCGTTTCCGACCAACCTTGATACCGACCCCCCGATTGGTGGCAATGCGCCCCAAAGCCAGGCGGACATGCTGCGCGAAGCGCTGGCCTCTGGCTGGTCCACGAAACGTCTGGTCGAAGCCTTGTCTGCCCAGCAGGCGCGGCAAGCGGCTTGATTGTAACAAACCGGGCGGATCGGTGTCGGTCCGCCCAAAGAGGAGCGAACAGAATGACGAACTTGTTGAGAAAACCTTTTGGAGCCCGCGGAAAGGTCCATGAAATCACCCCCACCAGCGCCGGTTGGCGCTATGTCGGGTTCAGCCTTTACCGGCTGCGCGCCGGGGACCGGGCGGCCGAGGCGACCGGCGATCGCGAGGTCATTCTGGTCATGGTCGAAGGCAAGGCGAAGGTGACCGGTGCCGGGCAGGACTGGGGGGTTTTGGGTGACCGGATGAACGTGTTCGAGAAAACGCCCCCTCATTGCCTCTATCTGCCCAACGGTACCGATTGGGAAGCGGTTGCCGAAACGGATTGTGTCGTGGCGGTTTGCTCGGCCCCCGGAATGGGCGGACACAGCGCCCGGCGCATCGGCCCCGACGGCATCACGCTGACCGAGCGCGGCAAGGGTGCAAACACCCGCCTTATCAACAACATCGCCATGGAGAACGAGGATTACGCGGACAGCCTGCTGGTCACCGAAGTGTTTACGCCCGCCGGCCACTGGTCTTCCTATCCCAGCCATCGCCATGACGAAGACGACTATCCCCGGATCACGTATCTTGAAGAAACATATTACCACCGTTTGAACCCGGCCGACGGGTTCGGAATCCAGCGTGTGTATACCGATGACGGGCAACTCGATGAAACGATGGCCGTGTCTGATGGCGATGTCGTTCTGGTGCCGCGCGGGCATCACCCATGTGGCGCGCCTTATGGGTTCGAGATGTATTACCTCAACGTCATGGCAGGACCGCTGCGCAAGTGGCGTTTCGTGCCCGCGCCGCCCGTCGAATGGATCATGGAGCGCGATGCAAAATGACCGGTTTTGCGCGCTATCCCAGTCTGAAGGACAAGACGGTCATTGTGACTGGCGGTGCCGGTGGGATCGGTGCGCTGACGGTCCGCGCCTTTGCCGAGCAGGGCGCCCGGGTCGGGTTCGTCGACATCAACGCAGCGGCGGGGGCCGAGCTTTTGGCCGATTTGGACGGGCCTCATGCCTTTGCGCAATGCGACCTGCGTGACGCCGAGGCGTTGCGCGGGGCCTTCGCGCACCTCAGCGATCAGTTGGGAAACGCGCATGTCCTGGTCAACAATGCCGCCCATGACGATCGCCACGATTGGCGCGAGGTGACACCCGAGTATTGGGACGAGCGTATGGCGACCAATATCCGCCATATGTTCTTTGCGATTCAATCGGTTGCCCCGGCAATGATTGAACGGGGCAGCGGTTCGATCATCAATCTGGGATCGAATTCGTGGTGGGAAGCGGGGGCGGGGTTCCCGGCCTATGCGACGGCGAAATCAGCGGTTCACGGCTTGACCCGAACCATGGCGCGTGAATTGGGCGACCACCGCATCCGCGTGAACACCGTTGTTCCCGGCTGGATCATGACAGACCGCCAGAAAGAGCTTTGGGTCACGCCCGAGGCGCTGGCAAAGCAGGTTGACCGCCAATGCCTGCCTGATCCGATCGACCCGGTCTATGTTGCCCGGATGGTCCTGTTCCTGGCCTCGGATGACGCGGCCATGTGCAGCGCCGGCAATTTCATGGTTGAAGGCGGATCAATCTAGACCCGTTGCAGGCCCCGGTTCGCCGGGGCCGTGCTGTACCGATCCGGCGAGCCGGGATCAACCTCAGCGCTGCGGCGGCGCGCCAAACGTCCGCAGGACGGTACGGGCGGCCTTTTCAACGGGCGCAAGCGTATCCTTCAGGATCGTGACCCGGTCGAACCGGCTGGGGTCGCTGTTCACCGCGTCGCGCAGCGCGGTGCCAAAGGCCATGCGCAGTTCGGTGCCGATATTGAACTTGCAAATGGAGGTTTCACGGGCCAGCCGCGCGCGTTGTTCCACAGGCACGCCCGAGCCGCCGTGAATGACCAGCGGAATATCGGTGGCGGCGTCGATCAGGCGGATTCGATCCTCGTCCAAACCGCCTTCCTTGTTTTGCTGAAGGTGCACATTTCCGACCGAGATTGCCATGGCGTCAACCCCGCTGTCGCGGGCGAATTGCGCGGCTTCGTCAGGGTCTGTGCCAGCTGAATTCTCGCCGCCGGAATAGCCGACAAACCCGATTTCACCTTCGCAGGAAATACCCGCGGCGTGCGCCATTTCGGCTATCGCCGCTGTTTCGTCGATATTCTGCTGCAGCGGTTTGCGCGATCCGTCAAACATCAGCGACGTGAAACCGCTTTCAAGCGCCTGCTTGCATTCCTCGAACGTATAGCCGTGATCCAGATGGGCGACGACAGGGACCGAGGCCCCCTCGGCCAGGTGGCGGAACATCTTGCCAAGAACGGGTAGGGGCGTGTGCTCGCGGCAGCTTGGCCCCGCCTGCAGGATCACGGGCGCGTTTTCCGCCTCGGCGGCGGCAACATAGGCGCACATATCTTCCCATCCAAGGGTCACAAGGCCGCCAACGGCATAGCCTTTTTCATAAGCGGGGGTCAGGACATCCGAGAGTGTGGCCAGGGTCATTTGAACTTTGCAATCATATCCTTGATGCCCGGGATCGTTTCGATCTGATAGGCATGGGTGGGTTGGAAATACTGAACCAGCGAACGTTGGCTCAGGCCGCCCAGAATGGTGAAATAGTACATCTCGTATCCGGGCAGCACGCAGCAGGGGTGGTAGCCCTTGTCGATGCAAACGGTTGACCCGTCGACGATGTGATAGGCGTCGCCTGGGGCGTTGTCTTCGCGCTGCAACATCTGCAGACCCGATCCCCATTTGGGTTTGAAACGGAAGTTATAGGTCTCGTCATGGCGGGTTTCGTCGGGCAGGCGGTCGGTGTCGTGCTTGTGGCTGGGAAAGCCGGACCATCCGCCCTGTCCGACGGTATACAACTCGCTGACCAGCAGGCGCCCGACCTTGTCGCTTTGTTTCTGGCCGAGTATGTGCTTGATCTTGCGATGGGTTTTCGTGTCGTCGCTGCCGTATTGAACCAGGTCATGGTTCCGAACATCGAACGGGTCCAGAACCTTGTCGTATTTTGCGCCCGCGACAAAGATTTCGGCCGCGTCGGATACACAGACCATTTGTGCCTTGGCCCCAACAGGCACATAAACACCTTCGGGTTCGCCGTCCCAAACGTCTTCGCCCCGGTTTCCCAGCGCGGCAAACGCGACGCCTTCGATATCGACATCGACGGTGCCCGTGGCTGGCACGATGCAGGTCTCGTATCCCGGCACCTGGTATTCGAAGGCTTCGCCTTTTTTCAGTTTGACGATGTTAAAATAATTCAGCGGCACCGTGGGGTCACCGGCGTCGACGATCGGGCTGTTTTTGTTGTCAAATGGTGCAATATGCATGGGTTACTCCTGATCCGGTGCTGTCGGTCCCGGGTGGGATGCAAGAAAAGCGTCCAGTTCCGATGTGGTGGGCATTGCTGGCGCGCAGCCGGGTTTGGACACGACGATCGACGCACAGGCCGATCCCCGCATGACGGCGGTTTCCAGATCATGGCCCGCCGCGATCGAGGCAAGAAGACCTGCCATGAAACTGTCGCCCGCGCCGTTCGGCTTGACCGCTGTCACGGGGTAAATGCCCGTGTGGATCTTTTGCCCGTCGACCAGGGTAACCGCGCCCTTTTCACCCATTTTATATATCACAATGCGGCCGGGCTTTTGTGCAAGTTCTTGCGCCTTGGCAAAACCCTTGTCGATACCGCCAGCCATGAACCCGAACTCTTCGTCATTGCCGACGATCAGGTCGCTTTGTTCCCCGGCGCGCGACAGGACCTCGGCCGCTATGTCGGGCGATGGCCAGCTGTAGGGGCGGTAGTCGATATCGAAGATCACCGGCAATCCGACCGCACGGGCGTTGTCAAAGGCCCGGAACGTCGCGCTGCGCGATGGTTCGGCGGCAAAGACGGTTCCGGCCGAGATTATGGCAGAGAACCGGTCATACGCGACCTTGTCCATGTCGTCTTGGGTGACTTCGAAGTCGACCGCTCCATTTCTGTAGATGACGTTCTGAAAGTCCTCGATCCGGCTTTCGTAAACCGCCAGCGACGTGCGAAACTCTCCGCCGACCATCCGAATGAATGAGGTATCGACCCCGTAGTGCCGAAGGCGGTTCAGGCAAAACCGGCCAACCGCGTCGTCTGACACCGACGTCACCAGCGAAGACCGGCACCCCAGTTTGACAAGCCCCGCGCAGATATTGGCGGATGAACCACCAAGATCGGCCCGGAAACTCTCGGCGTCTTCGCTTTTGACACCGATCGGGTCGGCGAACATGTCCATTCCCGCGCGTCCGAATACCGCAAAACGGCCGCCGGTGATTCCGTCAATCAGCGCGCTCATGTCGCGGTTCCGGTCGCGGCGGGGACGTGGGGCGTCCGAACAATCGGTCGATGGGTGTGGCAACAAAGCACGATAAGCTGCCGATTTCGTGCAAATCGAGGAAGGCGCATTTCGGTTTGGAAACCTCCGTTAAAAGCCCGGCGAGCAGTCGATTGAATCTTGCATTGCGATCCCTCGCACGATACAGATTTTGCAACCGGTTGCAACACTATCTTGGGAGGGGTAGGAATGCCCGAAATCGGAATTGGCATCATTGGTGGCGGTTACATGGGCAAGGCGCATTCCGTCGCCATGTCCGCAGTGGGCGCGGTGTTCAACACCGGCCTGAGGCCCCGTCTTGAAATGATCTGTGCCACTACGCCGGAAAGTGCCGAACGCTATCGCGTGGCCTATGGGTTCGCGCGTGGAACCGATGACTGGATGGAGCTGGTCCGCGATGACCGCGTCGAGGCTATCGTGATTGCCTCGCCCCAAAGCACGCATCGCCCCATCGCCGAAGCCGCAATTGCACTGGGCAAGCCGGTGCTGTGTGAAAAACCGCTTGGCGCGTCGCTTGCAGACAGCCGGGCAATGGTGGATGCGGCCGAGGCTGCCGGTGTGGTCAACATGGTCGGGTTCAACTATATCCGCACACCGGCCAGTCAGTTCGCGCGCCGCTTGATTGCCGACGGCGAAATTGGCGATGTCACGTGGTTCCGCGGTGAACACACCGAGGACTTTCTTGCAGACCCCGACGCGCCGGCGACGTGGCGCACGCAGGGGGTGGCCAACGGAACTATTGGCGATCTGGCGCCGCATATGGTCAATGGCGCGCTGGCCCTGATTGGTCCGATTGCCGAAGTGATGGCCGATATCGAGACCGTCCACCGGACCCGTCCCGGCGGCGACGTTACCAATGACGATCATGCCCAGGTCATGTGCCGGTTCGAGGGCGGGGTCATGGGCAATCTGTATTTCAGCCGCGTGGCCACAGGGCGAAAGATGGGCTACGCCTACGAGGTTTCCGGGACCAAGGGCTCCATTCGGTTCGATCAGGAGGATCAGAACGCTTTGTGGCTGTATCGGCGCGAAGGCCCCGAGGCATCGCGCGGGTTCACCAAGATCCTGACCGGCCCGGCGCATCCCGATTACGAGCCGTTTTGCCAGGGACCCGGCCACGGCACCGGTTATCAGGACCAGATCATCATCGAGGCCAAGGACTTCCTGCAGGCCATTGAAACCGGCCAGCAGGTCTGGCCCACGTTTCGGGATGGGCACGCGGTGAATTGTGTGCTTGCCGCCGCGCTGAAATCTTCTGAAACGCGCCAGTGGCAAAGCGTGTTGAACGACTAACTTCCAACCATGCCTCGGGGCTGTTCCGGGGTCTCTTCGAGAAAGATATATCGATGGCAAAGCTGAAATGGGGAATGATTGGCGGCGGGGAAGGCAGCCAGATCGGGCCAGCGCATCGCCTTGGCGCGCTTGCCGATGGCAGGTTCGAATTCGCGGCCGGTGCATTGGATCATCGTCCCGAAGCAGGCCGCGCCTATGCCCGGCAACTGGGTATTCCGGCAGATCGTGCCTATGGCGACTGGCAAGAGATGCTGGCCGGTGAAAAAGGTCGCGACGACAAGGTCGATCTTGTTACGATCGCGACGCCGAACTCGACCCACTTCGAGATCGCAAAAGCCTTTCTTGAGGCCGGGTTCAACATCCTGTGCGAAAAGCCAATGACCATGACAGTGGAAGAGGGCGAAGAGATCGTTCGGGTTGCGGAAGCCTCGGGCAAGATCTGCGCGGTCAATTACTGCTATTCCGCTTATCCTATGGTGCGCCAGGCCCGCGCCATGGTGCGGGCAGGCGAGTTGGGCAAGGTGCGCCTGGTCGTGACCAATTTCAGCCACGGTCATCACGGCGATGCGACAGATGCCGACAACCCGCGCGTGCGTTGGCGCTATGACCCGGCTATGGCGGGTGTATCGGGCCAATTCGCCGATTGCGGTATCCACGCGCTGCACATGGCGAGCTTTGTCTGTGATGACGAGGTGAAATCCCTGTCCGCAGACATGGCCTCGACGATTTCCAGCCGCGTTCTGGAAGACGACGCGATGGTGAATTTCCGAACCGAAAAAGGCACAGTCGGGCGGTTGTGGACCTCGTCGGTTGCCATCGGGCGCCAACACGGGTTCGACATTCAGATTTTCGGCGAGACCGGCGGGCTTCGCTGGGCCTCGGAACAGCCCAATCAGCTGATCTATACTCCGGTCGGCGGCCGCACGCAGATCATCGAAAAAGGCGAGGGGGGCTTGCATGCTGACGCCCAGCGTCTGTCGCGGGTGGCCATTGCCCATCCCGAGGGTTTTCCCTTGGCGGTGGCCAACCTGTATTGCGACCTGGCGGATGCCATTCAGGGCGAAACCCGCGATGGGCTGCCGACCGCACCTGACGGGGTCCGGTCGATTGCGGCGGTTCATGCCGCCGTTGCATCGGCGAAGGACGCAGGCCAATGGCACGACGCGCGCCCGCCGATGTTTCGGTGATCAGGGGCGGGGCCTAAGGGTGCCCCGCTCGACCACCCGGCAGGGGAATATCCGTGCTTCGGGATAACGGTGCGCCTGCTTCAGCATTGCTTCGACCAGATCGACGGATGCGTGCACGATCTGCTTGATCGGCTGGTGGATGGTGGTCAGGTCAATGCTTTCCCATCGCGACATCGCCATGTCGTTCAGTCCAATGATGCCGATATCCCGTCCGGGTTTCAGCCCATGGTCGGAAAGCGCCGACAGGGCGCCGATCGACAGGATGTCGTCGCCGCAAAAATACGCCTCGGCGGGGGTTCCGGCCAACAGACGCAGCATCTCGTCGCGCCCGGCCTGGAACGAATATGCCTCGGCAAAACTGTCGCTCACCTCGATCCCGGGATGCTTGCCGATTTCTTCCAGAAATCCGCGATGCCGGTCCAGCGCCGATGTCGCGCTTTTGGGGCCGCCCAGATAGCCAAGGCGTTCATAGCCACGCGAGATCAGTTCCCGGGCGGCCATACGGCCACATTCAACATTGTCGATCCCGACCACATTGATCTCGGGTGAGGTCGCCGAGCGGCCAAATGTGTGGACCACCGGAACGCCAGCGTCGTGGAACGCCTTGGCAAAACTTGCGGGCAGGGTCGAGGACGCGACGATGGCGGCGTCCACCGAATATTGCCGCAGCATCCGAACCGAGTTCGCAGGCTCGGTCTCGTCGGTCAGGTTGACGATCAGAGGGCGCAAGCCGCGTTCCTGTAACGCGCAGGTGAACCGATCGAAAACCTCTAGGAAGATCGGGTTGTGAAAATTGTTGGAGATCAGGCCGATCAGTTTGGTCCGCCCCGTCGTCAGCGAAGACGCCAGCGCATTCGGGCTGTAGCCAAGCTCCTTGGCGGCTTTTTCAACCTTGCTGCGCGTCTTGGCCGAAACCGACGCGCCTTCGGTAAAAGTGCGTGACACGGCCGAGCGCGACACGCCCGCAAGGTTTGCGACATCTTTCAGGGTGACGCTCATTTGAGTTGCCCGCCGCAACGGGACGCGGTGCTGTAGTCGGTTGTCTTCATGGTCAGAACACTATGCATGTTTGCAATATTGTTGCAATCGGTTGCAAAGATTTGTTCCGCAACGGCGCGCGGCGTAGTTTTCTGGCTTGGATATCGCCATTTTCGCGGTGGTCAAAAAATAACCAACTAGAAAATATTTGCACGCAAAACAGGCATAGCCGCCGGATGTCGCGTTGCCAGCGATGCCCGACGATGCACGTCCTGCACGTCGGTGAGACACATTTTCGGGAAACGCTTTGCATGGGGCCTCTGATTACTGACCTTCCGACCATATCCTCTGGTGATGCCAATGCGCCGCCGCGCGCGATCGGTTCGGTGCATCTTAGGACCAAGCGGACTGGTGACAGGACCGTTCTGGACAGGTTTCGTCAATCCGGGTCCCTGAAATGCCTGTTTCCGCGGTCGCGTGGCGCGGGCCTTGATACGGTACTCTTGAACACAGCCGGAGGGGTCACGGGCGGCGATACGATGCGAACGGCGGTGCATGTGGCCTCGGGCTGCGATCTGACGGTGACGACACAGGCATGCGAGCGCGTTTACAAGGCGCGGCCGGGGCCAATGGGCCGCGTGCGCAACCGCCTGACGGTGGACGCTGGCGCGCGGCTCAACTGGTTGCCGCAGGAAACGATCCTGTTCAACGCAAGTGCATTGAACCGCCGTTTGACCGTCGACTTGTCGGCCGGGTCCGAATTGCTTTTGGTTGAACCGCTGGTTTTCGGACGCGCGGCCATGGGGGAAACGCTGACGGACATCCGGTTTGCGGACCGCGTGGAAATCCGCCGCGACGGCGAACCCGCCTTTCTGGACGTAACTGCATTTGACGGTGACCTGCAGGCCCATCTGGCGCGTCCCTTCGTGGCGGGCGGTGCCGGTGCAATGGCGCTTGCGGTTTTCGCCTCGCCATCGGCCGAAGGTCAATTGGCCACGGTTCGCGGCCTTTTACCGACCAGCGGCGGGGCAAGCCTGCTTGACCGTGACCTCATGGTGATCCGCCTTTTGGCCGACGATAGTTTTGAACTCAGGCAAACCCTGCTGCCACTGCTGCGGTGCCTGAACTACCAGGAAATTCCAAGATGCTGGATGATGTGACATGAACCTTTCCCCCCGAGAAAAAGACAAGCTGCTGGTCGCAATGGCGGCAGAGGTTGCCCGCAAGAGGTTGGCCCGAGGTGTCCGGCTGAACCATCCCGAAGCGATCGCACTGATTACGGATGCGGTGGTGGAAGGTGCCCGCGACGGCCGGTCGGTGGCCGACCTGATGGAGGCGGGGGCGCATGTCGTGTCCGCAGACCAGTGCATGCAGGGCATCCCCGAGATGATCCACGAAGTTCAGGTCGAGGCGACGTTTCCAGACGGAACCAAGCTTGTCACCGTTCACAACCCGATCCGCTGAAGGAGATTTAGGATGAAATACCTGCTGACCGCAGTCGCCTCGTTGATGTCCAGCCCGGTTCTGGCCCATGAAGGCGCGCATCTGCATCCGCACGGGATGGATATCACGCTGAGCGCCGTTCTGCTGGCCGCTGTCGCCGTTCTGGGGGCCGCCGTTTATTGGGGGGTAAACCGGAAATGATCCCCGGAGAGGTGATGACCGCAAAGGGTGATCTGGTCCTGAATGCAGATCAGGCGGTTACGGTACTTCGGGTCGCAAATACCGGCGACCGACCCGTGCAAGTCGGCAGCCACTATCATTTTGCCGAGGCCAACCCGCGCCTTGATTTCGATCGCGATGCCGCGCTTGGCATGCGTCTTGATATCGCCGCGGGAACCGCTGTCCGGTTCGAGCCGGGCCAGGTGCGCGAGGTGCGTCTGATCCCGATTTCGGGTGCGCGCATCGTTTACGGTTTCAACCAGCGTGTCATGGGGCCGCTGCCGGCCCTGCAAGAAAAGGGTTAAAACATGCCAGTCTCGATTTCTCGTCCCGACTATGCCGCGATGTTTGGCCCGACCACTGGTGACAAGGTCCGGTTGGCCGATACCGACCTGATCATCGAGGTCGAAAAAGACCTTACGATCTATGGCGAAGAGGTCAAGTTCGGCGGCGGCAAGGTGATCCGCGACGGCATGGGGCAATCTCAGGTCACGCGGGCCGAAGGTGCGGTTGACACGGTCATCACCAACGCGCTGATTGTCGACCATTCTGGCATCTACAAGGCCGATATTGGCCTGAAAGACGGGCGTATTCACAAGATCGGCAAGGCCGGAAACCCGGACACGCAGCCCGGTGTCGACATCATCATTGGCCCCGGAACCGAAGCGATTGCAGGCGAAGGCCGGATTCTTACGGCCGGTGCCTTTGACAGCCACATTCACTTTATCTGCCCCCAACAGGTCGAGGATGCGCTGCATTCGGGTGTGACCACCATGCTGGGCGGCGGCACCGGGCCTGCCCATGGCACGTTGGCCACGACCTGTACGCCGGGACCCTGGCATATCGGGCGGATGCTGCAGGCGCTTGATGCGTTTCCTATGAATTTCGGCCTGTCGGGCAAGGGAAATGCCAGCCAGCCCGCCGCGCTGGTCGAAATGGTCAATGCCGGGGCCTGTGCGATGAAGCTGCACGAAGACTGGGGAACCACGCCAGCGGCGATCGACTGCTGCCTGTCGGTGGCCGATGACATGGACGTCCAGGTGATGATCCACACCGACACGCTGAACGAAAGCGGCTTTGTGGAAAACACCGTTGCCGCCTTGAAAGGGCGCACCATTCACGCGTTCCACACCGAAGGGGCAGGGGGCGGCCACGCGCCCGATATCATACGGATTTGCGGCGACGAAAACGTGCTGCCGTCGTCAACCAACCCGACGCGGCCCTTTACGGTGAACACGGTCGAAGAACACCTGGACATGCTGATGGTTTGCCATCACCTGGACAAGTCCATCCCCGAAGATGTCGCGTTTGCCGAAAGCCGAATCCGGCGGGAAACCATCGCCGCCGAGGATATTCTGCACGACATGGGCGCGTTTTCGATCATCGCGTCGGACAGTCAGGCGATGGGCCGGGTCGGCGAGGTCCTGATCCGAACGTGGCAGACGGCTGACAAGATGAAGAAACAACGCGGCAGGCTGGCCGATGAAGCCGGTGACAACGACAATTTCCGCGTGCGCCGCTATATCTCGAAATACACAATCAACCCAGCGATTGCGCATGGGATCGCCGGTGAAATCGGCAGCATCGAAGAAGGCAAAAGGGCTGACCTTGTCCTTTGGTCACCAGCGTTTTTCGGGGTAAAACCCGAGATGGTGTTGCTGGGCGGGTCGATTGCCGTGGCGCAGATGGGGGACCCGAATGCGTCGATCCCGACGCCGCAGCCGGTCTATTCCCGCCCGATGTTCGCGGCCTATGGGCGGTCGGTCGAACATTCCGCCGTGACATTTGTCAGCGCCGCGGCCCAAGACAACGGCATTGCAGGCCAGTTGGGGTTGGCCAAGCAGTCGGTCGCAGTGTCCAACACCCGCACCATCGGAAAGAAGGACCTGATCCTGAACTCCGCCACCCCCGATATCGAGGTGGACCCCGAAACCTACGAGGTACGCGCCGATGGCGAGGTCCTGATCTGCCAACCCGCCGAGGTCCTGCCGATGGCGCAGCGGTACTTTCTTTTCTGATGAAAAATGTCGCTGCATTGCAGCAAGCGCAATCCGGCCATGACGAAACAACCCCTTCTAAGCGAGGAAAAAATGTCGAAATATGAACCACAAGGGAGCAGCAACGTAACCAAAGTTACCGAGGGTTCGAATGGCACATACACTGAAAATCACCCAAACCGGCATTTCTATCGGCGGGCTTCTGTCGTCGATCGGCGAGTACATCTTCTCAGCGATGATGAAGGTTGCAGAGGCAAACTCGCGTTCGAAGGAAATCGAGTTCCTGCGCGCACTCAGCGACGAAGACCTGGCCAAGCGCGGCCTGACACGCGACCGGATCGTACAGCACGTTTTTGCCGACCGGATGGTCTTTTAAGGCAACAAGCACACAGTTCTGAGGAGGCGCTGTCATGAGCGCCATCCTCAGCACAGCGCGCAGGTATTGCGATCACCTGCATGGCGACCCCGCAGATCACCTGAGCCTGACTTACGAAGACCGGTTCCTGCGGCGCAAGGTTCTGACCTGCGAAAGCGGCAGACAGATTCTGGTGGATTTGTCGCAGACCACATCTCTGGATCATGGCGGTGCGCTGGTTCTTGAGGATGGAGAGCAGGTCGAAATTCAGGCAGCGCCCGAAACCCTTCTGGAAATTACTGCCCCGGACCTGCCGCGTATTGCCTGGCATGTGGGCAACCGTCACACGCCCTGTCAGATTGAACCAACCCGGCTGTTGATCCAGGATGATCACGTCATTCGTGATATGCTGATCAAGATCGGCGCTGAGGTTCGCACGGTCCGCGAACCCTTTACGCCGGAAGGCGGGGCCTATGGCCATGGGCGCACGCATGGCCACGCACACTGACGTCCTGACCCTTGCACAATGGTTTTCGCCTGCGTTTCCCGTGGGCGCATTCGCGTATTCGCACGGGCTGGAATGGGCCATCGACTCAGGTGATGTGGCCGATGCCGACGCGACGCGCGAATGGGTGGAAACCGTGTTGCGTCACGGGGCCGGGTGGAATGACTGTATCCTGCTGGCTTGTGCCTATCGGGCGCAGGACACCGATGCGCTCACCTATGTGGACGCGACCGGCCGGGCCTTGGCATCCTCGCGCGAACGGCTGATCGAGACACAGTTGCAGGGTCAGGCGTTTTGCGATGCGGTTTCGCGGATATGGCCCCAAACGCTGGATGGGTTGATCTATCCGGTGGCCGTCGGCTGTGCCGCGCAGCGGGCCGGGTTGCCGCTGGAGCTGACGGCGCAGATGTTCCTGCAAGCCTTCCTGAGCAACCTGGCAGCGGCCGCGACACGCCTGGTGCCGCTGGGCCAGACCGAAGGGCAGACCATCATTCGGACGTTGACGCCGCTCTGTTCCGAGATTGCAACGGACGCGGTACAGGCGGGGCTGGGCGGGCTGAAATCCAGCGCGTTCCTGTCCGATATCGGTGCTATGAAGCACGAAACCCAATATTCAAGGATCTTCAAGACATGACCAATATGAACGGCCCGCTGCGCGTAGGCATTGGCGGCCCGGTCGGCGCAGGCAAGACAACCCTGACCGCCGCCCTGTCCGAAGCGCTGCGCGACAGGCATTCGGTTGGCGTCATAACCAATGACATCTACACTCAGGAAGACGCAGAGGCGCTCATGCGCCTTCAGGTTCTGCCGCAAGATCGCATTATCGGGGTCGAAACGGGCGGCTGTCCGCATACGGCCATCCGCGAAGACGCATCCATCAATCTTGCCGCCGTGGCCGAAATGTGCACGCGCCATCCCGATGTTGAGATCGTCCTGATCGAAAGCGGCGGTGACAATCTTTCGGCGACGTTCAGCCCGGAACTGGCCGATCTGACGCTATACGTCATCGACGTCGCCGCCGGAGAGGAAATCCCCCGCAAAGGTGGCCCGGCAATCACCAAGTCGGACGTTCTGATCATCAACAAGACCGATCTTGCGCCGCATGTCGGGGCCTCGCTTGAGGTCATGGACCGGGATGCCCAGAAAATGCGGAACGGTCGCCCATTCGTCTTTACCGCGCTGCGGCACCGGCAAGGGGTGGATCAGGTTGTTGACCTGATCCGCCAGATTGGTGGTTTGCAGTAGCGGCCGAAGGTCAGGGGTTGACCCGATAGGTAAAAGCGTCGGTCCGGTCGTTCGGCTGATCCAGAAGCGCGCGCGTCACCTGCGCGTGCAGCGGTGATTTCCGGCAGATCGGGTCCGTCGCCCCCGCATCGCCCGCAAGGGCCAGCGCCTGGCACCGGCAGCCGCCAAAGTCGATCTCTTTGCGTTCGCAGCTTTGACAGGGATCAGGCAACCAGTCGGTTCCGCGATAGGCGTTGAACGCAGGGCTGTCGTTCCAGATGTCGGCCAGCGCATGGTCCCGGATATTCTGGAACTCAAGATGCGGGATAGTCTCGGCCGCGTGGCAGGGCAGGACCGTTCCGTCCGGTGTCACGTTCAGCCCGGTCGACCCCCAGCCGTTCATGCAGGCCTTGGGGTAATCAGCGTAGTAATCCGGTGGTACAAAGTCAAAGGCCAGGACGCCCTGCAAACGCCGCGCGGCTTCGGCAACTGTTGCCTTGACCGCCTGCGTCTGCTCGCGTGTCGGCAGCAACGCGGCCCGGTTGCCCAGGGCCCAACCGTGGAATTGAACACAAGCAACCTCAAGCCGGCGGGCCCCAAGCTCGACCGCGATTTCAATCGTCCGGTCCAGGTCGTCCAGGTTTTGGCGGTGCATAACCGCGTTGAGTGTCAGCGGGATGCCGCGGGCCTTGATCTCTTGGGCGACGGCCATCTTGCGGTCAAACCCACCGCGATAGCCACCAATCCGGTCGGCCAGGGCGGCATTGGTGCCCTGCAGGGACAGTTGGATATGGTCCAACCCCTCGGCTTCGAGCTGATCCAGACGGCGCGACGTCAGGCCAATGCCCGAGGTGATCAGGTTGGTGTAAAGCCCGGCTTCCGAGGCGCCGCGGGTTAGGTCTTCGAGGTCGCGCCGCGCTGCGGGCTCGCCCCCGGACAGGTGAACCTGCAGGACGCCAAGCTCGGCCGCCTGCCGGAACGCTTTGATCCATGTATCGGTATCCAGTTCCGCGTTCTTGCGCACCAGCTCGGTCGGGTTGCTGCAATATGGGCAACTGAGAGGGCACCGATGCGTCAGCTCGGCAAGCATCGCGATGGGCGGTTGCACGGTCATTGCCGCACCATCAGGTACAGCCGCGCGCGCAGCGTGCCAAGAAAGCGCTGCACGTCGGCCTCGATTTGATCGGGGGGCGCGTCATATGCCGCGGCCAGGTCGGTTACGATCTGGTTCATGCTCGACTGCCCATCGACGCGTGACAGGATGGCCACGCCGGGTTCGTCCAGTTCCAGAACTTTCTCGGGGGCCAGCAAAACTGTCCGGCCGCGCACCTTGTCGGCATGTACCCGAACGCCGCGCGGCAAATAGGGGCGATCTTCGGGTTTCAGGCCGACTGTCATAGCATTCCTTCCCCCGGACGCCATGCGCCCGGTGGAATGCGGCCGGGTTCGACATAAGCGCCCCACAACGCGTCTAGCTGGGCCCACAACACGTTGGTTTTGAAGATCAGGGCATCACAGGCCATGTCTTCTTTTTCCGCGTTGTCAGCGTGATCCAGCACCCATTTCAGCCCGAACGCGACGTCTTTTGGGGCCTCGGTCAGGCGTTTGCGGAAATACGAAAGGCTGTCGGGATTGGCGAAATCGTAATGCTCTAGCAGCCCTTCGATGCGCTGTTCGTGAATCTTTGGGGCAAATAGCTCGGTCAGCGATGATGCGACGGCCTGCAACAAGGGGCGGTCGCGGACATAGTGGATATAGGCATCCACGGCGAATTGCGTCGCCGGCAGCACGCCACGACCCGAGGCGACATAATCCGGGTCCAGCCCGACGGCCTCGGCCAGTTTCAGCCATCGCCGGATGCCACCGCCTTGGTCGATGCCGCCGTCGTGGTCCTCGATCCGTGATCGCCACTCGCGCCGCATGTCGGGGTCAGTGCAGCGCGACAGGAACGCCGCGTCTTTCATCGGGATGGCCGCCTGATAGGCCCAGCGGTTGATGACCCAGGCCCGAACCTGGTCGGGGCTGCATTTGCCGCTGTGCAACTGGTGATGAAAGGGGTGTTTGTCGTGATAGCGTTCAGCGCCGATCTGGCGCAGGCGGCGCTCCAATGTCTCCCGGCTCATGCCACGATCTCCTGCCCGTCCCGAGCAATGCGCCACCCGGCGTCCAGAACAAAGGCATGTTCCGGCCCGTCAGGTTGCAGGATCGGGTTCGTGTTGTTGATATGAATAAAGACCTTGGCCGCATCCACCCCGGCCAGCATGGCAACAGATCCGTCCGGGCCGCTGACGGGGATGTGCCCCATTCGACGCCCGGTCTTGATCCCGGTGCCCGAGCGGATCATCTCGTCATCGTCCCACAACGTGCCGTCAAAGAACAACAGATCGGCATCTGCAAATTGGGCCAGCAAAGTGTCAGTCACCTGTGCGCATCCGGGAACGTAATAGGCGACCTTGCCGGAACCGGCCAGACGAACGCCCACGGTCTGTTCGCCGATCAGATCGGTTTGGACAGTCTCGCCTTCCATGAACAGCGGGACTTTGCCGGGCACGGCAAAGATACGGGCGCTCAACCCGTCCTGCAGCGTGAAATCGGTGTCCAGCGCAATCGGATTGCGCCCCACCTTATCGCGGCTCAGCGCGTCAAAGACCCGATTTGCTGATAACACGTCCAGGATGTCTTGGGTTGCAAACAGGGTAAACGGTGTCTGTTCGCGCAGGCTGAGCAACCCTGCGATATGGTCGATATCACCGTTGGTCAAAAGCACCGACTGCACCGGCGTATCGCGCAGGGCGCGCGGGTGCAGCTGCGTGTTGTCCAGCATTTGTTGGCGAATATCAGGGGATGCGTTCAGAACACTCCAGTGTTCGCCGTCAACCGATACGGCCAACGACGATTGGCCGGAAGGCGGGATCACGCCTTTGCGCGCATCCTCGCAATTCCGGCAGCCACAATTCCATTGTGGCAACCCACCGCCCGCAGAAGCCCCTAGAACCAGAAAATGCACGTTGGGCCTCCGCTAGGTCAGGGGGGGGTCAGAACAGGTCGCGGTCCTGTTCGCGTCCTTCGTCCTCGGATGGAGAATACATGTTGATTTCCATACCGCAGTTAACTTCTTTGAGTTTAGGTGCGCTCCAAGCCATTAAGACCTCCCGTGGCTGCGTGGTGTTTGTGAAAAGCTACTATTGGTTCCGGTTTTCGGAAATGCTGCTTTGGTCGTATCCGACCGCGGGTCGGGATTGGTGGCCGCGATACCGCGCGCGGAAATGTGAACGGATTGCGCCGCGCGCTAGGACTTTCGTCGAATGTTGCTTGGCACTTGCGCTTTATAGTCTCCGTCCATGCGCGCATTTCTTGTGATGATCACGGTTCTTGTCGTCCGCGTTCTGGTCAGCCCGGGCGCATCGGCTGATCCCTTGCCGCGTGAACAGTTGGAACCCTATGTTCGCGCGCCTTTTTCCCTGGGCGAGCGCCTGAGTGACAATGGCGTCTACGCGCTGCTGAACTCGGGCGGGAGCGAGGCCGGATACGTCTTTGAAACCGAACCGCTTGCCCCGCTTCCGGGGTTTTCCGGGGCACCGATCAACATGCTGGTGGTTCTGGACCTCGAGGGTCGGTTCATGGATGTCCAACTGATCGCGCATAACGAGCCGATCTTTGTGTCCGGGCTGGGCGAGGCGCCGTTTTACAAGTTTTTCGAACAATATGGCGGTTTGTCGATATCCGATTCCATTGTGGTGGGAACGCCCTATGGCGACGGCGCATCAGGGTCGTCGCTGGTCTATCTTGACGGCGTAACCAAGGCCACGGCCAGCGTGCGAATAGCCCATGAATCGGTGATGGGCGCGGCGCTCGCTGTCGCACGCGAAAAGATGCAGGGTCTGGCCACTACTCCGCCTGCTTTTCCCGATCCCGATCACGAAGAGGCACTGACATGGGACGATCTGGCTTCGCAGGGCATTGCAACCCGCAAGACGGTAAGCAATGCGCAGGTCGATGCCCTGTTTTCCGGGACGCTCTGGGCAGAGGATGATCCCGAGGCAAATGAGTTTCCGGATGAGGCTTTCCTTGACCTGTGGATCGTCGATCTGGGGCCAAAGTCAATTGCGCGGGCCGTTCTGGCCGAAGATACGTTCGATGAACTTCAGCGTTTTCTGGCAATCTCGGATAATGATGAGCCGATCCTGCTGATCGAATCTGCGCGTCACGGTTTGGTCAGCGACGACTTTGTCCGCAACACAGCGCCGGATTGGATTTCGGCGGAACAGGACGGGTTTCCCATTGCGTTGCGGGATGCCGACCTGTTTGTCGAACTGGTCCCCGACGCGCCCGAGGGGGCTGCCATGATCCTGCGGACGGATCGCAGGCTGGGGTTCGACCCGTCGCGCCCCTGGACGCTCAAGGTGCTTGCGGTGCGAGAGCACGGGATGTTCCAGCCCGAGATTGGCTCGGTAACGTTGGAAAGCCAGCATCAAACGCCGCCGCGCTTCTTTCTGCAACCGGTTCAGCATGTGCCTGTGCCGCCGTGGCGCGAGGCTTTGCGCAATCGTCAGGCGGACCTTGTCTGGCTTGGCGTTTTTCTGGTCGGTTTGGTCCCGGTGCTTGCATTTGGCATGAACAGGCTTGCAGGCGCGCGCTTATTCACACCCATTCGTCTGGGTGTTCTGGCGGTGGTCGTCGGTTTTGTCGGCTGGTGGGGGCAGGGGCAATTGTCGATCGTGACGGTTTTGGGCGTGATCCGCACCGCCACCGAAGGCGGCAGCTTTGCCTTTCTTGTGTATGACCCGTTTTCGCTGGCGGTCTGGGCCGTGGCGATCCTGGGCTTCGTGGCCTGGGGCCGGGGCCTGTTCTGTGGCTGGCTGTGCCCCTTTGGCGCCTTGCAGGAATTTGCGCACCATCTGGGGCGCGCTCTGCGCATACCGCAAGTCGAGCCTTCGCCGAAATGGGACAGGCGGTTGAAATGGCTGAAATATATTGTATTGGCCGCGCTTGTGATCACCGTGTTCGTGGCGCCGGATCAGGTCGACAAGGCGGCCGAGGTCGAACCTTTCAAAACCGCGATTACCACCTATTTCCTGCGCGAATGGTACTATGTCGCCTATGCGGTTTTCTGGATCGTGGCGGCGATGGTCCTGTTCAAGGGCTTCTGCCGCTATCTGTGTCCTTTGGGCGCCTTCATGGCCATCGGAGGGTTGCTGCGCGGGCGCGACTGGATTGCACGACGGGCAGAATGCGGATCGCCCTGTCAACTCTGCCGCGTCAAATGCAAATATGGCGCCATCGAGCGCCAAGGGAAAATACGGTATGACGAGTGTTTTCAATGTCTGGATTGCGTCACCATCCACGATGATCCGCAGCAATGTGTCCCGCTGATCCTGTCCCGCCGCAAGGGCACCCGCGACGCGGTGGCGGCACAATGATTACCCGGCGGCGGTTTCTGGCCATATCTGCCGCGAGCCTGGCCAGCCCCGCACGGGCGACACCCTTTCGATGGCGGGGACACGCCTTGGGGGCCGAGGTCAGCCTGACGCTGGATGCAGACATTTCCCAGGCGCGCACCGTGATGACGCAGGTCAGGAACGCTTTGGCCGAATGTGAAAACCTGTTCAGCCTCTACCGGCCTCACTCCGCTTTGTCCCGGTTGAACCGGGATGGGTTTGTCGCGGCGCCGGACGCCCGGTTTTATCGCCTCTTGCGTCACTGTGATCATATGCATGCCGTGACCGGGGGGCGGTTCGATCCTACGGTTCACACCCTTTGGACGGCACATGCCCGGGGGCAGGATACCGCAGCCGCCCGGATGGCGGTCGGCTGGTCCCGTGTTGGCCTGGACCGGGGCCGTATCTCACTTGGCAAGGGGCAGGGGCTGACGCTCAACGGAATTGCCCAAGGCTTTGCAACGGACTGGGTTGCGGGCCTCCTGCACGAGGCCGGGCTGAAGAACATACTGGTGAATATCGGCGAGTTTCACGCCGGTGGCAGATACTGGACACTCGGCATTTCCGACCCTGAACGTGGGCTTATTGCCACGCGAAAATTAAAGGACCGGGCCGTCGCAACATCCAGCCCCGGCGCGATGCTGCTGGCCGATGGCCAGTCGCATATCGTGAACACGATCGGCACTCGAAACCCGGTCTGGTCGACTGTCAGCGTCGAGGCGACCGACGCGACCACAGCCGACGCACTTTCCACCGCATTTTGCCACGCAACACCAAATGAGATCGCGGCAATGCTCAAACGCACACCCGGCAATCCTGTCGCGATTTGTGTTCCAACCAAGGGTGCGATCCAAACTATTTTCGGCTAAGGAAAAACCCCGGGGAATGTCTTCCCCGGGGCTATTGGCTTTGGTCCGTCTTCCTTGTCTACAGGCTCGCCATTACGGCGCGTTTTGTCATGACGCTGACGAGATGTGCGCGGTATGCTTTGCTGCCATGCAGGTCGGCGATCATGTTTGCGGGGTTTATGCTGAGGCCGGTCAGGGCGTCGGGGCGGAATTCCTTGTTCAGGGCGGCCTCCGCCTCTGTCCAGCGGAACACGCCGTCTTCGCTGGCGCCGGTGACGGCCACACGTACGCCGTCGGCGAACCGCGCCACGTAGACACCCACCAGTGCAAAGCGGGACGCGGGCTGCAGGAACTTCTGATAGCTCGCCGCCTGCGGCACCGGAAACCGGACCGAGGTGATGATCTCGCCCTCTTCCAGCACGGTGGCGAACATGCCTTCGAAAAAGTCATCCGCCGCAACCTGCCGGGTATTGGTCACGATCGTGGCCCCCGAGCCCAGCACACCCGCCGGATAGCAGGCCGCCGGATCATTGTTGGCCACCGACCCGCCAATGGTGCCGCGATTGCGCACCGCCGGGTCACCGATCTGACCGGCCAGCGCCGCCAGCGCCGGATACGATCCTGCCGCCTCGGCGGCCACGATGGCATGGGGCGTTGCCCCGCCGATGACCAGCGCCCCGTCATCCTCGACACAGACGCCCCGCATCTCGGCAATCCCGCTCAGCGACACCAGGACCGACGGCGCCGCCAGCCGCTGCTTCAGCGTCGGGATCAGGGTCTGCCCCCCACCCAGCGCCTGCGCATCTTCGGCCCCCAACGCAGCAACCGCATCGGCAATACTCGAGGGCTTTTCAAAATCGAAACTGTACATTTCGTCTTCCTTTCCGAAAGGCGCGGATCCGCCCTTCATCTGGCTATAAATATCCCGGGGGTCTGGGGGCAGAGCCCCCAGCCGCACCAACCTCTCAGCTGTTCATCGCCGCCCAGACGCGCGACGGGCTTACCGGCATGTCGATGTGATCCACCGCCTTGCCGCCCGAATTCATCGCATCCAGAACCGCATTGACCACCGCCGGCGGAGAGCCGATGGCCCCGGCCTCACCACAGCCCTTCACCCCCAACGGGTTATGCGTGCAGGGCGTCTGGCTGGAATGATCCACGCCGTAAAACGGCACATCATCGGCGCGCGGCATGGCGTAATCCATGAAGGACGCGCTCAGCAGCTGGCCATTCTCGTCATAGGCGCAGTTCTCAAGCAGCGCCTGGCCGATGCCCTGGCCAATTCCGCCATGAACCTGGCCATCCACGATCATCGGGTTGACGATGTTGCCAAAGTCATCGGCGGCGGTGAAGGCCTCGATGGTCACCTGGCCGGTCTCGGGGTCCAGCTCGACCTCGCAGGCATAAGCGCCCGAGGGGAAGGTGAAGTTGGCCGGGTCATAAAACGCGGTCTCCTCCAGCCCCGGCTCAACCTCCAGCGGGAAGTTATGCGGCACATAGGCCGTCAGGGTCACATCGCCCCAGGCCACCGATTTGTCGGTGCCTGCCACGCTGAACTGACCATCCTTCAGCTCGATATCCGCCTCCGAGGCCTCCAGCAGGTGGGCTGCGATCTTCTTGGCCTTGTCGATCACCTTCTCGGTGGCCTTCACCATGGCCGAGCCACAGACCGCAAGGCTGCGCGAGCCATAGGTGCCCATGCCAAACGGGATCTTCGAGGTGTCGCCATGCACGATCTCGACCATCGATTCATCAATGCCGATCATGTCGGCCACAACCTGCGGAAAGGCGGTCTCATGCCCCTGACCGTGGCTATGCGCACCCACCATGACACTGATCGAGCCGGTGGCATTCACCCGCACGGTCGCCGCGTCATAAAGACCCGCCCGGGCCCCCAGCATGCCAACGATGTTCGAGGGCGCAATGCCACACGCCTCGATATAGCAGTTGATGCCCAGGCCCCGCAGCTTGCCCTTGGCCTCACTTGCCGCACGGCGCGCGGCAAAGCCTGCCAGATCGGCGGCGGCCTCAAGCTTGTCCATCGTTCCGTTGTAATCCCCGGTGTCATAGGTCAGCGCGACCGGCGTGTCATAGGGGAACTGGGTGATGAAGTTCTGACGGCGCAGGGCAATCGGGTCGACCCCCAACTCGCGCGCGGCCTTGTCCACCACGCGTTCCAGCTGGAACGTCGCCTCGGGCCGGCCCGCGCCGCGATAGGCATCCACCGGCACCGTATTGGTGAACATCGCCCGGACATTCACCTGAACGACCGGCGTCTTGTAATTGCCCGCCATCAGCGTGCCGTGCAGCCATGTGGGCACCGAGCTGGAGAAGGTCGACAGATACGCCCCCAGATTGGCATAGGTGTTGGTCCGCAACCCGATAAAGTTATTGTCCGCATCCAGCGCCAGTTCGATTGTGCTGACATGATCGCGGCCATGGGCATCCGACATGAACGCCTCGGAGCGGCTCGAGGTCCACTTCACCGGCCGGTTACAGGCCTTGGCGGCAAAGGTACAGAACGCCTCTTCCGCATAGTGGAAGATCTTGGTGCCAAAACCGCCGCCCACATCCGGGGCCACCACGCGGACCTTGTGCTCGGGCAGGCCCAGCACGAAGGCGCACATCAGCAGGCGGATCACATGCGGGTTCTGCGAGGTGGTATAGAGCGTGTACTCATCCGTGCCCCGCTTATACTCACCCACCGCCACGCGCGGTTCCATCGGGTTGGCGACCAGGCGGTTGTTGACCAGATCCAGCGTGGTCACATGGGCCGCACCCGCAAAGACCTCATTGACCTTGGCATCGTCAGTCTCGCCCAGTTGCCAGTCATAGCAGATGTTGTTCTTCAGATCGTCATGGACCAGCACAGCACCTTCTTGCGCGGCGGCCTTCATGTCGATCACGGCGGGCAGTTCCTCGATCTCGAGGTCGATCGCCTCGGCCGCATCGCGGGCCTGTTCCAGGCTGTCGGCCACAACCGCGGCGATGGGATCGCCCACATGGCGCACCTTGCCCTGGGCCAGAATGGGATGCGCAGGCTCCTGCATGGGCGCGCCGTGCTTGTCGGTCACCTCCCAGCCGCAGGGCATGCCGCCCACGCCTTCGAAATCCTTGCCGGTAAACACCTTGACCACGCCCGGCATGGCCTCGGCCGCCGAGGTATCAAGACCGGTGATCCGGCCATGCGCGATATCCGAGCGCAGGAAATAAACATAGGCCTGTCCGGCCACGTTGATGTCGTCGGTATAATTGCCTGCTCCGGTCAGAAAGCGCACGTCCTCGCGCCGCTTGGAACTGGCTCCGATGCCACTGTCTTTGGGCATTGCTTGTTCTCCTCCCATAAACGGATGCCGCAAGGCACCCCCTGTCATCCCACGGGCGTCTTGCCTACGCCCGCAGCGGCATCATTCGGCGGCGATGTGGCTTACATCCTGGCCCGAAGCGGCCATGATCGCCTTGACGATGTTGTGATAGCCCGTGCACCGGCACAGGTTGCCCTCAAGATACTTGCGCACCTCAGCTTCCGTCGGGCGCGGATTGTCCTTCAGCAAGGCCGCAGCGCTCATCACCATGCCAGGTGTACAAAACCCGCATTGCAACCCGTGATGATCCTGAAACGCCTGCTGGATCACGCTCAGAGACCCGTCCGCATGCGCCTGACCCTCGATCGTGCCAACCTCGGCCCCATCCGCCTCAAGCGCCAACATGTTGCAAGACTTCACCGCAACACCATCAACATGAACAACACACGCACCACACTGCGCCGTGTCACACCCAACATGCGTCCCGGTCAAAGACAGCTGATCACGCAAAAATCCAGACAATAACGTCCGACCCTCAACGTCACCCTCAACCAAACGACCGTTAACGGTCATCGATACCTTCATGAAATCCTCCCACTTTTGGCGTGCCTCGCCACACCCGAGTTAAACATGGAAGTCTCTTATTGAGAACATAAAATGCCCGGCGAGCGCTTGGGGCCGGAAAGTACCCCTGCGATCAGCGCGAAACCCGCTGCCCCATGCGCCTGTCTTTCGGTCGGGTTATGTCTTGCGGCCCGCACGGGGTTGTGGCCGGGTCGGGATTTCCTTGAGCAGGCCGCCGACGCCCATCCCGGCGATATCGGCGCCGGTTGTCTTGATCCCGCAGGCGACGCGCGACAATACCCAGTCTGCCCCGTTCAACGCCGGGGCACGGGCACAGCCCGGCAAGCCGATGACCGGCCTGTCACCAAGCGTGCCGAGAAACAGCAAATTGCCCGGGTCGACAGGCATACCGAACCGATCGACCTGACCGCCCGCCGCGCGCAGCGCTTCGGGGGCCACGTCAAATACATCAGATGTGGCCGATCCGGTCAGGATCATCACCACATCCCCGCCGATGTGCCGGATGGCCGATGCAAGCGTCTCGGTCCGGTGCGCTACGGCTTGTACATCGCAAAGATCCATCCCAAGGGCCTCGACCCGACCCCTGATCGAGGCGATACCTTTTTCGTTGGGCGGGCCGCCCGGAATATCGGTCACGATCAGCCCAGCGGTCCGGTGAACAGGCCGGGCCAGCCGTATCGCATTGCGAGCCAGTTGCGACGCACGTGCGACATCCTCTCCCGGAACCGCGTAAGAGATCACCTTGACCGTCGCCACCATGCCGCCCGCACCCATCTGCTGATACTGAGGCACGGTCGCAATCGTGATCATCGGGTTCACATGGTTGAAGGCCTGCAAGGATGCGACATCCAGAACAGCCACGCCGGGGCCGTCGGCCAGCAGGTTCACCCGCCCGGTGAAGGGCTGCGTGACCTTCAGCGCAGCGGCGTCAGGATCGGGGGCAAGCGCCGAGGCCAGTTTTCGGGCCGCCTCGTCCTCGTGGCAATCGCCTGGTTCAAGCCGTGCGACAATGACCGACCCGTGACCCGCCGCCGCAAGCTGCGACAGATGATCCGGCGTCAGGATGACACCTTTGCGCAGCCTGGTGTCGCCAACCTGCACCGAATGGGCCAGGACGGCCCCCTCTGCCCCGGTCACCGGAACTGGGCCGAATTTCATGCCTTGCCCCGCAGCACGGCCGTCATCTGCGCCAAGATGGCAACGGCGATTTCCGACGGGTCCGCCGCACCGATATCCAGGCCCACAGGCCCGTGTATCCGGTCGATTTGCGACTGGGTAAAGCCCGCAGCCTTCATCCGTTCGACCCGCTTAGCATGGGTCCGGGTCGAGCCAAGGGCGCCGATGTAAAACACGCCCGCCTGCAGCGCAGACTGAAGCGCGGGATCATCCAGCTTGGGGTCATGGGTCAGCAGCACCACGGCAGTGCGGGCATCCAACCCAAGCCTGGCAACGGCTTCGTCCGGCCAATCGGTCAGGATCGTTTCGCCGGGAAAACGCGCGGCCGAGGCAAAGGCATCGCGCGGGTCGATGATCGCGGGGTCATACCCGGCGATCCGCGCCATCGGCACAAGCGCCTGTGTGATGTGAACCGCACCGACAACAATCAACCGCAACGGGGGATTGTGAACGGCAACGAAGGTCTGGCCATCCTCTTCGAACCCCGACCTGTCCATCCGCAACCGTTCGGGATACGCGTTGCGTCGCAGTGCCCGGTGACCGGTTTCAACATTGACCTCATAGGCCAATGGTTCACGGGCCGCGCGGGCAGAAACCAGGTCGGCCAGCATCTTTTCGGGCAGGACAGAGCCAACCGGTTCGACAAGAACGCGGATCGTGCCGCCGCAGGCCAGACCGACGGCAAAGGCATCTTCGTCGCTGACGCCGAACTCCAGCAGCCGCGCTTCGCCCTCGTCAATCGCTTCCAGCGCTTCGACGATCACCGCGCCTTCGACGCAGCCGCCCGAGACCGATCCCTCGATCCGACCGTCTGCCCCGATCACAAGCTGTGCGCCGATCCGACGCGGCGCGCTGCCCCAGGTTTCGACCACGGTCGCAAGAGCCGCACCGCCACCGGTCCGGTACCAGTTCAACGCCGTTTCCGGGCTACTGTCGAATCGATCCATGGAACCCTCCGTCCCTGTTCTGCCCTAACATAGGCAGGTTTGCGTCAATGAAAAGCGGACCGGGGGCCGCATGGGCGACGAGTGCTGAGACGTCACCTTTTTTCCCGTCGAGCGATCGGTAAGGCGGAGCGCCCCGCGACGGTCGGCACGCGCTGTGGCTTGGCTGTTTTTCGCCTGTGAACGAACAGGATGCGGTGTGGCGCAGTTCAGCATTGATTGCAGTGACTTCGGCCACTAGCCTGCCCCATGCAGGCACTGCCTGCACATTTTGCCAGACAATTTGTGAACGGAGACAAACAGTTGAAACGTATTCTGACACTGGGAGCGGCATTGGGCCTTCTGGGTTCGACCGCTGCATTTGCCGACACTTACGAGCGCTATGGCGAGGTCGAAGGATGGAAGGTCTTTATCGACAACGAAAAGAAATCCTGCCTGATCGAAGCCATTGATGACGCCGAAAACGTGGTCCAGATGGGGCTGACCGCGGACCGGGGCGTCGGCTATGTCGGTGTGTTCACCAAGGCCGAAACCGACATCAAACGCGGCGAGAAAGAAGCCGTGGCGATCCTTTTGGGCGACCAGATCTATCTGGGCGAAGCGACCGGTATGAAAGGCAACATCACCAAAGGGTATTCGGGCGGCTACGTCCTGTCCGACAATCCCGCCTTTGCCGAGGGCCTGGCCAAGGAAAAGGTCATGGTCGTGTTTCCCGAAAAGGACTTCGCCTTTACCGTTGATCTGACGGGCACCTACAAAGCCATGGAAATGGCCGCCGAATGCAACGCCAAGCAGGTCGAATAAACGATTAACGCCCATCGGAAAGCGCGGTCATAAGCCGCGCTTTTTCGCCCTGGTCCTCCGGGTTGGAAATGACCGCGGCCAGGTCCTGAAGGGACGAAATGGAATGGCCTGCCCGGAAGCTGTCAACATGGGGCAACATGGACAGGATGCCTTGCGCCCTGGGGGCAAACCCATCCCATCTGAGCAACGGGTTCAGCCAGATGAACCGACGCGCGGACAAGTGCAGTCGCTGCATCTCGTGGGACAGCTGGTCAGGGTCACCCCGTTCGAGCCCGTCTGTGATCAGCAGAACAACCGCCCCCTGCCCCATGACCCGCCGGGACCAGTCGCGGTTGAACTGATGCAGGCATTCTCCGATGCGGGTGCCGCCCTCCCAGTCCTGCGCCTCGGCCCCGGCGGCGGCCAGGGCCGCATCGACATCGCGCTGATGCAAGTGGCGCGTGATATTGGTCAGCCGCGTTCCGAAGGTGAACGCGTGAACCCGCGCCCATCCCGCGCCCCTTGCATTTGAAACAGCATGCAGGAAATGCAGGATGATCCTGCTGTACTGGCTCATGGAACCGGAAATGTCGCACAGGACCACCAGGTTGGGCCAGCGCGGTTTGGGCTGCATCCGCGCGATGTCGCGCAGCTCACCGCCCTGACGCATGGCCGATCGCAGGGTACGGGCACGGTCGATACGGTGACCGAGATGGCTGGCCTGTCCGCGGCGGGACAAGATCGGGCGGACCGGCAGTTTCATCTGCGCCAGAATACGCTTGGCCTGTGCAATCTCGTCGGTGCTCATCTGTTCGAAATCCAGGCTGCGCAGGCGCTCCTCGGAGGATGCGGTCTGGGTTGCGTCGACTTCGATCCCGGTCTCGCCCTGATCGTCCGGTGTTTCCGGCACGTCCCGTTCAACACCGTCCAGCAGAGCCTCGGCCGCGCGCTTTTCGCCCGCATCCGCCTTGTGTTCTTCCTGTACGCCGCGAATGGCGGGCAGCATCATGGCCATCATATGTTCCATGTATCGCGGGTCGCGCCAGTAGAGGCGAAAGACCTGGGCGAACACGACCCGATGTTCGGGGCGGTTCACGAAACAGGCGTGCAGGGTCCAGTAGAAATCCTGTTTGTTGGTGAACCCAGCGGCCTGAACCGCGCGAATGGCATCGACGACCCGCCCGGTCCCGATCGGCAGGCCTGCCTTGCGCAGGGCCCGCGCAAAATGGGTGATATTCTGCGCAAGCCTGGGGCTGTCGGGGATATCGAGCGGCAGGCTTTCAGCCATCAGCGATCATGGGGGCTCTGCCCCCATCCCCCCGGAGTATTTGGCAAAAGATGAAACATCAGGCCGGTTCGAGCGTGGCCTTGGCTTCGTCCAGGATGCGCTTGGCCTCGGAGCCCTGTAGCTTTTGAATATCGTCCTGGTATTTCAGGATCGCACCCAATGTGTCGCCGATGACTTCGGGGCTGAGGTTGATCACGTCGAGCGCCAGCAGGCATTTGGCCCAGTCGATGGTTTCGGCGACGCCTGGTTTCTTGAACAGGTCCTCGGTACGCAGGCGTTGGACAAAGGCCACCACTTCGCGGCTGAGCGTCTCGGCGGCCTCGGGGGCGCGGGCGTGCAGGATTTCGATCTCGCGGTCGAAATCGGGGTAGTCGACCCAGTGGTAGAGGCACCTGCGTTTGAGGGCATCATGGACTTCGCGCGTGCGGTTTGACGTGACAATGACGATGGGAGGTTCGGGCGCCTGGACTGTTCCCAGTTCCGGGATCGTTACCTGAAAGTCGCTCAGCGCCTCGAGCAGGAATGCCTCGAACGGTTCGTCGGTCCGGTCCAACTCGTCGATCAGCAGCACCGGCGCGCCATGGGTGTCGGGGCGCATCGCCTGCAGCAGCGGGCGTTCGACAAGGAATTCGTCGGAAAACAATTCGGTTCGCAACGTGGAACGATCCGCACCACCTGCGGCTTCGGCGGTTCGGATCGCGACCATCTGGGCCGGGAAGTTCCATTCGTAGACGGCGGTGGACGCGTCCAGTCCTTCGTAACATTGCAGCCGGATCAGGCGTCGGCCCAGCCCTGCGGCCAGGGCTTTTGCGATTTCGGTTTTGCCGACACCTGCCTCGCCCTCCAGAAACAGCGGCCGTCCGAGTTTCAGCGACAGGAACACCACCGTGGCCAAGGCCCGGCCGCAGACATATCCCTGGCTGGCAAGCATATCCTGAACGGCATCGATCGTATCTGTCTGCGTCATGTTGGGTTCTCCGCTTTGGCCCAACAGGTCACGCCAGCGCGCGCGCGTCAAGACCGCGACGGCCTTGCCGGTTACGACGATCCGGCAGGTTGACAGACCTGCCCGATGCCCCACGCGAGACCCAATCGACGCGGATGCGCCTGCTTGGGCTTTTCGGCGCGTTCGGCCTGTGCTAGCCGGGGCGCATGACCCAGAGCCTGACACTCCGCCGCCCCGACGACTGGCACCTGCATCTGCGCGATGGCGCAATGTTGCAGGCTGTTCTGCCCGAAACCGCCCGGCATTTCGCCCGTGCGATCATCATGCCCAACCTGGTGCCGCCCGTGGTGACCGGCGACCAGGCGGCCGCGTACCGGGACCGCATCCTGCGCGCCCTGCCCGATGGCATGTCATTCGAACCGCTGATGACCCTGTACCTGACCGAGGATACCGATCCACAGGATGTGGCCACAGCCCATGCCAGCGGGCTGATCAAGGCGGTCAAGCTGTATCCTGCCGGGGCGACGACCAACTCGGCCTCGGGTGTGCGCGATTTCGACAAGGTGCGCGCGGTCCTGGAAAAGATGGCCGAGGTGGGCGTGCCCCTATGTCTCCATGGCGAGGTCACCGATGCGAAAATCGACATCTTTGACCGCGAGGCGGTGTTTATCGACCGGGTTCTGGACCCGATCCGCAGGGAAACGCCCGGATTGCGCGTGGTGATGGAACATATCACCACCTCGAACGGTGTGGACTATGTCAGGGCCAATGACGCGGATCTGGGCGCGACGATCACGACACATCACCTGATCATCAATCGCAACCATATCCTGGTTGGCGGTATCAAACCGCATTACTATTGCCTTCCCGTTGCCAAGCGCGAGGAACACCGGCTGGCCTTGCTGAACGCGGCGACCTCCGGCGACGGGCGTTTTTTCCTGGGCACTGACAGCGCGCCGCACACGGATGACAACAAGGAAATGGCCTGTGGCTGTGCCGGGTGCTTTACCGCGACCAATACCATGTCGCTGCTGGCCGAGATGTTCGAGCGTCAGGATGCACTGGACAAGCTTGAAGGGTTCACCTCTTTGCACGGCCCTGCATTCTATCGCTTGCCGGTCAATCAGGACACGATCACGCTTACCAAGGGTGAGGTGGTCGAATACCCCGCCAAGATCGACACCGAAGACGGCCCGGTCACAGTGTTCGATCCCGGCTTTCCGCTGCATTGGCGGGTCAGCTAACCCGCCATCCGAACAGCAAGATCCGCTGCGCGCCCACCCGTGCGCAGCATGGTCCAGATCGCGTCTGCGCTTTCCGATCCGATCAGCTTGGCCGCCTTGTCCCGAACCCGGTCTTCACGATCCGACAGCGCCATGGGCGCAAGCAGGTCGTGAATTGCTTCGCGCCGAGCGCCGTCGCGGCGCAGAAGTGCGACGCGGGCCTGGGTTTCTGACATCTCGTCATCCGCGACCACGGTGATACGGTCCCGCAGTGACGTAAGGCGCGGATCGGCGCAAACCTTGTCGGCATAGCTGTCCGGCAAGGCCGTGTCATACCCTGTCGCCATCATCGCAATCACCGTTCGATACGAGAATTTAGCGCCTAGCCCTGTGGTCGGTGCAAGCTGATTGCACACGCTCATCCAGCGCGGGTGGGTATGCACCTTGATCTCGGCCACTTCGGGTTCGGCGATGTCCAGATCGCGGGCTGCCTCGAGCGCGGCGTGCAGACCGTGGCAGCAGGCATGGAATTTGTGACTGACGCTTTCGAACAGCCATTCATCCCCCAGCCCGGCAAGGGCGGTGGTGGCGTCATCCGCGCCGCTATGGGTTGCGGCAAAGCCGAAGGCGCCTTGCAGCGCGTGTTCATTGGGTTGAAATCCCGCTTGGACAAGAAGCGCCGCCTCGACGCCGGACGACGCTGCAAGCCCTGCATTGTAAGGCTTTCCCATTGTTCCAAACTGCGCCTTCAGCCCGGCCGCACGCGTGGCCGTCAGGCCCAGAACCCGGCGAAACGCGGCGGCATCAAACCCGAATAACCGACCCGCTGCCACAGCGGCCCCAAAGGCACCGGCTGTTGCCGTTTGGTGAAACCCCGCCTGGTAATGCGCGCGCCCTAGCCAAAGCCCGACCCTGACCGAGGTTTCCATGCCAACCAATGCGGCCTCTAGCAGATCGACCACCGGCCTGTCGGTCCACGCAGCGACCGCCAGCACCGCAGGAAATACGGCGACTGAAGGATGCCCGATATGCGCGAAATGCGTGTCGTCATAATCCAACGCGTGCGAAATCGTGCCGTTGACCAGTGCCGCTGCCCGCAAGGGGGCCGCGCCGCCGCCAAATAATGACGCCTGCGCCGCGCCGCCTTCGGACAGCACCATGTCCCGGACAATTCGCGACACCGGCTCATTGGCCCCCGCCATCCCCACGGCAAACCAGTCCAGTGCAGACAAAGACGTGACAATCCGGGCCTGCGCCGTGGTCGAAACGGGGCCACCTGCAAAAGCGGCAAGCTCTGTTGAAAGATCGTTCATACCGCGCAGTCTAACGTTCGTCCCGCGCGGGTAAAGCCTCAGCCGTACAGCGCGGCGGCGCGTTGTTCAAAGGCGCGGACGACACGGTGCATGGCCTCGTTGAACACCACACCGATAATCCCCTGCAGAACGGCATTCTTGAATTCGAAATCAACGTGGAAGGACACGTTGCACCCACCGTCCGGGGCGTCTTGGAAATGCCAGTCCGAACGCATGTACTTGAACGGGCCATCCAGATATTCGGTGTCGATCTTGCGCTGCTGTGCAAACAGGGTCACGCGGCTGCCGAACCGTTCCCGGAACACCTTGAACGAGATGACCAGATCCGCCTCAAGCACCTGCGCCTCGCCGGTCTCGAATGTCCTGCGAATGCGTGCCGCCGAGCACCATGGCAGAAACTCGGGATACCGCGCGACGTCGGCAACCAGGTCATACATTTGCTGGGCTGTGTATGGCAGGTGGCGGGTTTCCGAGTGAACTGGCATCGCATTCTGGCATAATTAGGTGACAATGGCGCGTCATGTCGTATGTTGCGCGCCAAAGATCAAGGGGGTAGCGATGAGCCAGCGCGCATATGTGATAGATGAGATGATCTCGGCCAAAGCAATCGCTGCCCGGATCGAAGAGCTTTGCCGCGATATCCGGACCGAGTTCGACAACACGGATAAACTTGTTGTCGTTGGCCTGTTGCGGGGCAGCTTTGTCTTTATAGCCGATCTTGTCCGCGAACTGGACCTGCCCATCGAGGTCGATTTTCTTGAGGCCTCATCTTACGGCGACGCAATGGAAAGCAGCCGGGAAGTTCGCATTCTCAAAGACTTGCGGGGCGCAATTGAGGGCCGCGACGTGCTGGTCGTCGAAGATATCGTCGACACGGGCCATACGCTGAACCATGTCACGCACCTGCTGCAAAGCCGCAAACCCAATCGCCTGAAATCCATCGCATTGCTCGACAAACCCAGCCGGCGCGAGGTTGATTTCCGGTCCGACTGGATCGGGTTCGAGATCCCTGATGAATTTGTCGTGGGCTATGGCATCGACTATGCGCAGCGCAACCGCAACCTGCCCTTTATCGGCAAGGTCAGGTTTATCGAAGACTGACGCGCAGCCCCCCCCCAGCGCTTTCACCAAGTCTACGGTTCAGGACGGGTGGCCCAGAACCGCGTCGATTGCCGACAGAAAAATGCCTGTCCCGACCGGGATAAGTTCATCGGGAAAATCATAGTCCGGGTTATGCAGTTTCGAATGCGTCCGCCCTGCACCAAGCCAGAACATCGCCGTTTTGGAACCGGTTGAAAACTGACCGAAATCTTCCGAGAATTTCTGCGGCTGATCCGACAGTCGGCATGTCACACCTTGCGCGTGACAGGCCGAAGACAGCAGCTGAACGGCCTGTGGATCATTGGCGCAGGATGTAAAGATATCCTCGAAGGATATTGAAAAGGAAAGGTTTTCTTTGTTTGCAACTTGACCGACGAGGCTCTGCGCGTCCTCGATCAATCGCGCCATCCGGGCGTCGGAAACCGTGCGCAACGTGACCCATAGTTCCGCATGACCCGGTGACACGCCAAAAGTCTCGGCGCCCAGCTTGGCATGTGTCACGGTCGTCAGGGCATAGGCGTCAACCAACGGGCCGTCCGCCCCCAGCGCGGCCAGCGCAGGCATCAGAGCAGCAAGGGCTGCGGCGGGCGAGCGCCCTTCATGCGGGGCGGCTGCGTGCGCTGTCTTGCCCGTCAATCCAATCCGCATTCCGCGCGACGCACAATTGGCGGGCCCTCTGCACAACTGCACCTCGCCAAGCTCAAGCCCCGGAAGATTGTGCAACGCGAAAAGGAAGTCGGGCACAAGCGCATCAAAGGCCGGATCATCCCTGAACGCCCGCGCGCCCTGCCCGGTTTCCTCTGCCGGTTGAAAGATCAGCACCACGCGGCCCCGCCTTGGCCGCGTTGCCCCAAGCGCCCGCGCAACACCTAGGACCATGGCCATGTGACCATCATGGCCACACAGATGCCCCTTGCCCTGACGGCGCGAGGCATGCGCGGCGTGCGACAGTTCTTGGATCGGCAGACCATCCAGCTCGCAGCGGATACCAACCGTGGGACCCGGCCTGTTCCCATTGAAGACCGCCGCAACGCCGTGCCCGCCAATGCCGGTCAACAGGCTGTCAGGGGTGCAGGTCTCCAGAATCTGCGAGATCCGTTCTGCGGTTTTGCCTTCATCCCCCGAGATATCGGGAATCTGATGCAATTCGCGCCGCAGCCCGGTCAACCAGGCCTGAACCTCTGGTGTCACATTGCGCCCAGTTTCTTTTGGCGTGCCTCGCGCAGGCGCGCGAAATCGTCACCCGCATGATAGGACGACCGCGTCAGCGGTGTGGCCGAAACCATCAAAAACCCTTTGCCAAAGGCCGCTTTTTCATAGGCCGCAAATTCCTCGGGCGTCACGAAACGATCTACGGCGTGGTGTTTCGGCGTGGGTTGCAGATATTGGCCGATCGTCAGGAAATCGATATCCGCCGCGCGCATGTCATCCATCACCTGCCGCACCTGCTGTTCCTCTTCGCCCAGCCCGACCATGATGCCGGACTTGGTAAAGATCGCCGGATCAAGCTCTTTGACCCGCTGCAACAGGCGCAGCGAATGGAAATAGCGGGCACCGGGGCGGACTTCGGGGTACAGGCCGGGAACGGTTTCCAGGTTGTGGTTGAACACATCTGGCTTTGCCTCGACCACGGTTTCAAGAACCGATTCATCGCATTTCAGAAAATCCGGGGTAAGAATCTCGATCGTAGTCTTCGGCGACCGATGGCGCACGGCCCGAATGGTCTGGGCAAAGTGATCGGCCCCGCCATCAGTCAGGTCATCCCGGTCGACCGACGTGATCACGACGTGGTTCAGGCCCAGTTTTTCGACCGCGTGCGCAACCCGTCCCGGCTCGAACACGTCCAGGTCATCGGGGCGTCCGGTCGCAATATTGCAAAAGGTACAGCCGCGCGTGCAGATCTCGCCCATAATCATCATGGTGGCGTGGCCCTGGCTCCAGCATTCGCCGACATTGGGGCACCCGGCCTCTTCGCAAACGGTCACCAGGTTGTTGTCGCGCATGATCCGGCGTGTGTCTGCGTATCCCTTCCCGCCCGGCGCCTTGACGCGAATCCAGTTGGGTTTCTTGGGCTGAGCGTTGTCGGGGCGATGTGCCTTTTCGGGATGGCGTTGCTCGGGAATCTTCAGATCACGCACGGTCGTCTATCCTGACTTTGGGTCAATTCGGTGTTCCCATAACATAGCTTGCGCGCAAGAATTAGGCCAGCCGTGCATAACCGCTATGCATTGCCGCCGTGCAAGCGCAGAAAAACAGCACAGATCGGCCGATCAAAGCCCAAATTTTACAAGCCAAATCATAAGCCACACCTCATTTTGCAACTGCAGCGTATCTGGCATTGAAGACCGGTCGGATTCCTTTTACTCCACATGGGAAATTTCCAAAGTCACAGGAGTTCGAACATGAAGACTGGCGCAAAACTGCCCGCGGTTACCTTTCACACCCGTGTGCGCGACGCATCGATCGAAGGCCCCAACCCGTTCCGCTGGGAAGACAAGACCACAGCCGACTATTTTGCTGGCAAGCGGGTTGTCCTGTTCTCGCTTCCCGGTGCGTTCACACCCACATGCTCGACCTACCAACTGCCCGGTTTCGAGGACAACTTTGACGCGTTCAAAGCCAAGGGTGTCGACGAGATCTATTGCATGTCGGTCAATGACAGCTTTGTCATGAACAAATGGGCCCAGGATCAGGGTCTGAAAAACGTCAAAGTCATTCCCGATGGTTCGGGCGAGTTCACCCGCAAGATGGGTATGCTGGTCGACAAGGATAACCTTGGATTCGGCATGCGCTCGTGGCGCTATGCGGCCATCATCAATGACGGCGTCGTCGAAGCCTGGTTCGAAGAGCCCGGCCTGATGGATAACTGCCCCGAAGATCCTTATGGCGAATCGTCGCCGGAAAACCTGATGGCCCATCTGAACGAGGCCAAGGAACCGGCCCTGGCCTGAGGGTTGGTGCTGGAAAAAAGCGGGGGCCTGCCATTTGGCGGGCCCTTTTCTTTAGGTCCGGGTTGCCGTGACGATACCCTGCCCCACTTCACGAATGACGCCTGCCAGCCGGTCCAGCCGGTCTTCGTCGCCCGTCGAGCCCCGACAGACCAGCCCGATGGTCCGAAACGGTTCCGGCGCGCCGAAACGCAGCAGTTGCAACCCAGGAACAGCCTCGGATTCGGAACGGGCCGCCAGTTCCGGCATAAGGGTCAGACCGAACCCCTCGGCCACAAGCCGCGACAATGTTGCCAGTGACGAGGCCCCCATGTTGATCTGGGCGCTTGTCCGGTCCTGCCCGCAGACATCAAGCGCCTGATCGGTCAGGCAATGCCCGTCTTCCAGCAGCATAAGCTGGGCGGCCTTCAGATCAATCGGCCTCAGAGCGTCGGGGTCTGTGGTCAGGCGGCCCAGCCGCGCGGCGCTGCCGGCCAAAAGGAACCGGTCGTCAAACAGCGGCACCTCTTTCATATCGCTTCCGCCGGCGGGCAAGGCCAGGACGGCTGCGTCAATTTCCCCGCCGCGCAACATCGACAGCAATCGTTCGGTCCGGGCTTCGCGTATCTGAACCCGAAGCGACAGGTCGCCAGACCGCAACCCGGCCAGAACACCCGGCAACAAATAAGGCGCAACGGTCGGGATGAATCCAACCGAAAGCGACCTTTGACCGGCTGAATGATCGCGGGCAAACCTGTCAAGCTGGTCCGCCGCGCCCAGCACCTGCCGGGCATGTTCCAGAACGTCCCTGCCCAGCGGCGTCAGGAGGATATCGCGCGCGCGCCGTTCAAACAGCGCGCCACCAATCGTTTCCTCCAACGCCTTGATCTGAATTGACAAAGCAGGTTGCGACACATGGCACACCTGTGCCGCACGGCCAAAGTTGCGCTGCGCCGCCACGGCCCGGAAATATTGCAATTGCCTAAGCGTAAAATTCATAACCTTTACTTATCACGCGCGCCGAAAGCCGCAAGACAATCAAATGGGAAAACCCGGCCAACCTAGCCGATCATTCGGTCCTGATCCGATTGTTCCTCGTAGTGACGCTTTAGCCGTTGCAAGGCGATCCGCAAAACGATCTTGCCGGATCTTGCCGACCAGCCCATGCGTTTTTCCGCCTGCTCCAACCCTTCAAGGTAGCAACAGCATCGCAAAGCAACGTCGCTTAACCCTGGTCCCAGGTCGGCCAGCGCCCGCGCCACACGGTCCCTCGCAGCCGATGACCCCCGCCCGGTCTCTGCCCCGAACATGAGCCCGTTCTGTCCCCCGCCAGTCAGGAAACGCTCCCAGTTCTGCGCAACCTGCGGACCGATCTGGGCAAGCTCGAAATCTTCGCGCAGCCGCTCTCCGGCGCTGACCAGCGTTTCGTCCAGAAACAGCTTTCCGTCGCGATCCCTGCGTCGGGACAAGGCGATCAACGGGCTTTCGGAAACGCTGTAGCGGGCGCGCCTGGGCACGGCATTGCCCGGATCGCCCCCGGCCTGCGCACCGGCCGCATGAAAGGGCGATTGCGCCTCGGCCAGTCCGAATTCGCTGCGGCTTCGGGCACGGTTTTCGGCCTCGGCGACCAGATGGCTCAGCGCCGCGCGCCCTGCGGCAGATATCCGATAGCGCGAAATGCGGCCTGGTTTGTCGCAGCTGATCCAATCCTTGAGAGCCAATGCCTGCGCGATGGCGCATTCCACCACCGCCGTCCGCGTGGTTCCGGTTTCGCCATTGTCGCGCACGACCACGGCCTTATCCATTTCTTCGGCCACGGCAAGAACCGCGCCGGTTTCGCACAGCCGCCGCAGTATACGCAGCGCCTCGCCGTCAAACGTCTCTTGCTCGGATGAAAATGCATCCTCATCACTTGGCGCAAACATGCCCGGCGCAGAGCCGGTCGTCGTGTCATCCACGGACGGAAAATGGCATTGGGCCAGCGATTGCAATGCCGCGTCCACAAGCGGGTCATCGCGCCGCATTTCAATCCGGCGTATCTGCCTGAGAATTGTTGACGCGTGACACCCGGCGGACCGAGCGATGTCACGGATGGACCGCCCCGCTTCGGTATGCGCCAGATATCTCTGTGCCCCTTCGGGAACCCATGCCGGAACGGTGAAATCCATGTGTTTTTCCATAGTTATTCGCCCTCATCGACAGAACTACATTCAATTGTCCGCCAAAGAATTTTGGTTAACCAAATCTAACTAGAGTGGCTTTTGTTACTCGTTCGTTAACCGCTGGCGGCACGAACCAGAATTGATTCAAAATTATAAACAGCCGTGAAGCCATCGTTCGGCGCGAACGATCCAAAGGCAACACCCGTTTAGGTTGTGTCACAAAAGGGCGACTGAAATCAGACCGAAAGGATCGCCCGATGCAGGACCTTATGACAATGATCACGACTCTGCGCCGCCCTCGCCTGTTGACGCGGGCCGCCAAGATCGGGGCGCGGGATTATGATCGGGACCGTCACCTGCAACGCATCCTCGGATATGGTGCAATGCCGGGTTCGGGCGCTGCCCTGATCCGGTTGATCGAGATGGAAAAGGAACAGAACTCTCGTCGGCGGGACAACGATGCTGCCTATTCGCTGGTCCGGCACCTGGACCTGCTGATTGCGCTGATCGGCGAGGCGCAGCTGTTTCAGGCCAGCCGCACCTCGCAATACCAATGATCAGGTAAAGGCGTCAGGCATCGAGGCTTTCTTTTCCGCCACATAGGCCGCCAACGCGGCCGCGATGTCGGGGTCAAGCTGCGGTTGCTGGTAATTCGCCAGCAAAAAGTCAACCCGCGCGGATGCCAGTGCCCTTGTATCGCGGGCGCCTTCCTCTTCCCAGGTTTCGAAAGGCTTGTAGTCCAGCAGGTCGGTTTTCCAGAACGCTTCCTTGAAATTGGCCTGCGTATGCGCGCAACCAAGATAGTGACCGCCCGGCCCGACTTCGCGAATGGCGTCCATGGCTTGGGCATTTTCGTCATAAGCGACGCCCTTGGCCAGCCCGTGCAGAACGCCCAGTTGATCGGCATCCATCACGAACTTTTCGAAATCGGCCACCAGACCGCCTTCGAGCCAGCCGCAGGAATGCAGCATGAAATTCACGCCCGCCATCAACCCCATGTTCAACGAATTCGCTGTTTCATAGGCGGCCTGCGCATCCGGCAGCTTTGAGCCGCAGAATGATCCGGCCGAGCGGTATGGCAGGCCCAGCCTGCGGGCAAGCTGCCCTGCGCCATAGGTGATATGGGCCGCTTCGGGGGTGCCGAATGTCGGCGCGCCGGAATTCATGTCGATCGAGGTGACAAAGGCGCCGAAGATCACCGGCGCGCCGGGGCGGATGATCTGGCTGTAGGCGACGCCGGCCAGAACCTCGGCCAGCACTTGTGTCAGGGTTCCGGCCACCGAAACCGGGGCCATCGCGCCGCCCACAATGAACGGAGAGATAATGCAGGCCTGGTTGTTCTTCGCATAGACCTCAAGCGCGCCCATCATCACATCGTCAAACGTCATGGGCGAGTTGATATTGATCAGCGAGGTCATGACCGTGTTTTCCTGCACGAAGTCCTTGCCGAACAGTATTTCGCACATTTCGACCGAATCCTGGGCCCGGGCAGGATCGGTCACCGACCCCATAAAGGGTTTGTCCGAAAGCGTCATATGCGCCATCAGCATATCAAGGTGCCGTTTATTGACCGGAACATCCGTCGGTTCACAAACCGTTCCGCCCGAATGGTGCAGCCATTTGGACATATAGGCCAGCTTTACGAACTTGTTGAAGTCATCCATCGTCGCATAGCGGCGCCCGCCTTGTGCGTCACGCACGAAGGGCGGCCCATAGACCGGCGCAAGCACCAGGTTGCGACCCCCGATCACAACCGATTTTTCAGGGTTGCGGGCGTGTTGCGTGAACTGGCTTGGCGCTGTTTTGATCAACTCACGGGCCAGACCGCGCGGGATGCGGACCCGTTCGCCATCGACGCTGGCCCCGGCATCGCGCCACCGCTGCAGCGCCGCAGGATTGTCGACGAAATTTACGCCGATCTCCTCCAGAACCGTTTCCGCGTTCGCTTCGATAATCTCAAGCGCCTCGTCGTTGAGGATCTCGAAATTCGGAATGTTGCGTTCAATATACTTGGCGGTCTCGATACGGACAGCGGTGCGCTCGGCCCGGCGGGCGGCGCCACCGCCGCCTCGCGCTCTGCGTCGGGTGTTTGCCTCGGTCATGAGATAATCCCGTAAGTTTGGTTAAGGTTGGCAGCGTTTTACATGACGGCACGGGCCGACCAGATGTAGATTACGGCGCTATCGGGGGAAAAGCGACATGGGATCCCCGTCACCGGCCATTTTGCCCCTTGGCCACCCCCAGGGCAGCCCGCCGCGTTGATCAATGCGCCCGGCGGGCGTCATAGCGCTTGCACATGCAGGACTTGCGACCTAAGAGCCGGGGTATGACCCAGACATCTCATGACCGCCTTCTGATCATCGACTTCGGCAGCCAGGTTACGCAGTTGATCGCCCGACGCCTGCGCGAGCTGAACGTCTATTGTGAAATCCACCCCTATCAGAACGTTACGATGGAATTCGTTCGTAACATGGCCCCGCGCGCCGTCATCTTCTCGGGTGGCCCCGACAGCGTAACGCGCGAAGGCTCGCCACGGGTGCCGCAGGACATCTTTGACCTGGGCGTGCCGATCCTTGGGATCTGCTATGGCCAGCAGGTGATGATGCACCAGTTGGGCGGCAAGGTTGAAAGCGGACATGGAACCGCCGAGTTCGGACGCGCCTTTGTCAAGCAATCGGGACAGCTGGACATTCTTGATGGCTGGTTCGCGGATGGCGATGAACAGGTCTGGATGAGCCATGGCGATCATGTCAGCCAAATCGCACCGGGGTTCGAAGTGTTCGGAACCTCTCCGAACGCGCCCTTCGCGATTACCGCCGACCCGTCGCGCCACTTCTATGCCGTTCAGTTCCACCCCGAGGTGCATCACACCCCCAAGGGCGCCAAACTGTACGAAAACTTCGTGAAACTGGCTGGTTTCAGCGGCGACTGGACGATGGGTGCCTATCGCGAACAGATGATCGACAAGATCCGCGAACAGGTCGGTGACAAAAAGGTCATCTGCGGCCTTTCGGGTGGCGTCGACAGTTCGGTCGCGGCGATCCTGATTCACGAAGCGATCGGCGACCAGCTGACTTGCGTCTTTGTCGACCATGGGCTGCTGCGCAAGAACGAAGCCTCCGAAGTGGTGGGCATGTTCCGCGACAACTACAACATTCAACTGATCCACGCGGATGAAAGCGATCTGTTCCTGGGGGAATTGGATGGCCAGTCCGACCCGGAAACCAAGCGCAAGATCATCGGCAAGCTGTTCATCGACGTTTTTCAGAAACATGCCGACACGATCGAAGGGGCGGAATTCCTGGCGCAGGGCACGCTGTACCCGGACGTGATCGAATCCGTTTCTTTCTCGGGTGGGCCTTCGGTGACAATCAAATCGCACCACAACGTGGGCGGTCTGCCGGAAAAAATGGGTCTGAAACTGGTCGAGCCGCTGCGCGAATTGTTCAAGGACGAGGTCCGCGCGCTGGGCCGCGAACTAGGCCTGCCGCAAAGCTTTATCGGTCGGCACCCCTTCCCCGGACCTGGCCTTGCCATTCGTTGCCCCGGCGCGATCACCCGCGACAAGCTGGAGATCCTGCGCGAAGCGGATGCGATCTATATCGACCAGATTCGCAAGCACGGCCTTTACGACGAAATCTGGCAGGCTTTCGTTGCCATTCTGCCCGTCCGCACCGTTGGTGTCATGGGCGACGGGCGCACCTATGACTATGCCTGCGCGCTGCGGGCCGTGACTTCGGTCGATGGCATGACGGCGGATTACTATCCCTTTTCGCATGAATTCCTTGGTGAAACCGCAACGCGGATCATCAACGAAGTCAAAGGGATCAACCGCTGTACATATGACATCACGTCGAAACCTCCGGGCACGATCGAATGGGAATAAGCAAAGGGCCGGGCACTGCCCGGCTTTTTTGTCGCCATCCGGCGTGCAATTAAAGGCTATTGGTCAATTGCAGCACCAGCGAACATCGGAGCCCGCCTTGGTTGAAAACAAGACCCAAATCGGCAAGGCCGCGCTGTGGATGACCGGCGCGATTGCCTCGTTTTCATCAATGGCCGTCGCGGGCCGCGAACTGAGCCTGCATCACGATACGTTCGAGATCATGATGTACCGCAGTTTCGTCGGTGTTCTGATCGTCATGGCCGTTTTGACCGCAACCGGAACCTGGGCGAAGGTTTCGACCGACCGCCTGGGTCTGCACGCAGTTCGGAACACACTGCATTTCACTGGTCAGAACCTCTGGTTCTATGCGGTGGGCGCCATCCCGCTGGCGCAGGTCTTTGCGCTGGAATTCACGCAGCCTATCTGGGTCATCCTGTTGTCGCCCTTGCTGCTCAAAGAACGCCTGACCGTGCTACGGGCAATGTCCGCGCTGATTGGATTTGTCGGCATCCTGGTTGTAACCAGACCGGGCGCGGCCACGCTCAACCCCGGGCTTGTCTGCGCGGCACTTTCTGCGATTTTCTTTGCCCTTACAACGATCTCCACCAAAAAGCTCACCCAAACTGCCAGCATTGGCTGCATCGTCTTCTGGCTGACGGTGATGCAGGCCGTCCTGGGGTTTGCCGCCGCCGGTCTGGATGGTCAGATCGCCGCTCCGACCTGGCAAACAGCGCCTTTCCTGGTGCTTGTGGGGTGCGCCGGACTGCTGGCACATTTCTGCATTACAAATGCGCTCGCCATCGCCCCTGCAACGGTCGTCGTGCCCTTTGACTTTGCGCGCCTGCCGACCATCGCGATTGTCGGGATGCTGCTGTACCACGAACCGCTGGACCACTGGACATTGACCGGGGCGGCAATCATTTTTGCCGGGATTTTCCTCAACGTCTGGTCCGAAAACCGTAGCAACGTTGCAACAACTCGCCGGACCGTGCGCTAAAAATTACGTTCGGTAACGAAACCGCAGCTAACGTATGGTCACCAGTTGACGGTTTTTTAACGTCCACGCGATTATCAGGGACCTTTGCAAAACCGCCGGCCGGGCAACATCTGTTCGCGCATCGGAGGTTTTTTGGACAGTGAATGGGGAGGAAATAATGAGAAAGGCGCTACTATCGGCTTGCGCACTATGTGTTGGGGCGACAGCAGGTTACGCGGGAGGTTTGGACCGCAGTGGACAAGGCATCAACCTGATTTTCGAAGAAGGATCAGCAGTACAATTCCGGCTGGGCTATACCAGTCCCAGCGTCAGCGGGACCTTGGGCGGTGTTGAATCGGGAAATGTCGCGAACAGCTTCTTTACCCCGCATCTTGGTTACAAAACGGACCTGACCGAAAGGTTGGATTTCGCGCTTGTCTATGACCAGCCCTTTGGTGCGGATGTCGAATACGGGTCGAACTATCCTTTGTCACAGAACCCGACCGCAGCCTTTGGCGGCCGCAGCGGCGTTCTTCAGGCATCGGCGGACACGGACGCAATCACCGCCTTGCTGCGCTACAAGTTTGATGGCGGTTTCAGTGTCATCGGCGGCCTGCGCGCGCAGCGCTTGACCGGCAACGTGACCGTCCCAGCGGCTGCCGGATACCAAACGGATATCGACCCGGAAATCGACTTTGGCTATGTTCTGGGCGTGGCCTGGGAAAAGCCCGAAATCGCCGCACGGGTGGCGCTGACCTATAACTCGAAGATCACGCATGACCTGTCGCAAACCGAATCCGCGAACGTGGTTCCGCCGATTCCCGCTGGTCTGATCTCGCAGAACACGCAGACCGAGGTTGTGACCCCGCAATCGGTGAACCTTGATTTCCAGACGGGCGTTGCACCGAAAACGCTGCTGTTCGGTTCGATCCGCTGGGTGGACTGGCCGCAGGCGGTCTATGCCCCGCCGGTTTATGTCGGAATCACCGGCGACAACCTGCTGGATTATGACGACGACACCTTCACCTACACCCTGGGTCTGGGCTACCAGTTCTCCGAGGAGTTTTCTGGCGCCGTGACCCTGGGGTATGAAACCTCGACCGGGTCAACCGTATCGGACCTGGGTCCGACCGACGGCTTCTGGAGCATCGGCCTGGGCGGCACCTACAGCTATGAGCAGGCAAAAATCTCGGGTGGCATCCGCTATACCGATATTGGCGATGCGACAACAAACCAGGGCGCGCAATTCTCGGGCAACAGCGCCTGGAGCGTGGGCGTTCAAGTCACCTACGCCCTGAACTGATCCGCAGCACCAACCAATCCAAGGCCTCGCCCCACCGGCGGGGCCTTTTTCGCATGATCCGGGTCGAACCGCCCCGAAGATGATGCGACACACAGGGCATGTCTTTGCAGAAATCCCTTTCCCCGCGCACATGGGCCGAGCTGATCTTGCTGGGCGTCATCTGGGGCGCTTCATTCCTGTCCATCCGCATCGTTCTGGACACAGTCCCGGTCGTGACCTCGGTCTTTCACCGGGTGTTTTGGGCGGCGCTCGTATTGTGGGCGGTGCTGTTGATCCAAGGCTTGGCCATACCACGGTCACCGCGCATTTGGGCGGCTTTTCTGGTCATGGGCCTGCTGAACAACGTCCTGCCATTTTCGCTTATGGCCTGGGGACAGCTTTACGTTCCAACCGGTCTGACCTCGATCCTGAATGCGACCACAGCCATATTCGGTGTGCTCGTGGCCGCCTTGTGTTTCCGGGACGAGAGGCTGACGCGGCCCCGGCTGTTGGGGGTCGGGCTGGGATTTGCCGGCGTCGCAACGGCCATCGGGTTGGACAACTTTTCCAGTTTCAGCCTGCAAAGCGCGGCGCAGTTGGCCATTTTGTGCGGCACGCTCAGTTATGCGCTGGCGGCGGTCTGGGCGCGCAGCCATCTGGCGGGATTGTCGCCGCAGGTAGCGGCCACCGGCATGTTGACCGCGTCGGCGGTTATGATGTTGCCCGTCATGCTGGTGGTCGACGGCGTTCCGTCATTTAACCTGACTGCCGAGACCTGGATGGCGATAGGCTATTACTCGGTTGCCGCGACGGCGGGCGCCTATCTGCTCTACTACCGGGTTCTGGCACGGGCCGGCAGCGGAAACCTGTTGCTTGTTACCCTTATCATCCCACCCGTTGCCATCGTCCTGGGCGCATCGTGGCGCGACGAAACCCTGCCGCCCACGGCCTTTGCCGGGTTCGCCATTCTTGCAATCGGTTTGCTGGTGCTCAGCAGATCGGGTCGCCGCGATTGACGCCGGTCCCTGCCCGATTTAGCTAGGACAAAACAAGGGATGGTGGATCATGATCTACGGGTCGGCACAAGACTGGCACAGTGCAGCGCGGAAGAAAGTGCTGTTTTTCGGCATGTCCGGGCTGGGCAAGACCTATGTTTCGAACATCCTGCGCGATTCAGGTGATTGGTTCCACTATTCAATCGATTACCGGATCGGGACCCGGTACATGGGCGAGTACATCACCGACAACGCCAAGGCCCAGGCGATGAAAGTGCCCTTTCTGCGCGAGCTTCTGCTCTCGGACTCGATCTATATCGGGTCCAATATCTCGTTCGAAAACCTGACACCTGTTTCCGCCTATCTGGGCAAGCCCGGAAACCCCGACCTGGGCGGGCTGGAAATTGCGGAATACCGCAGGCGGCAGGAACAGTTTCGGCTGGCCGAAATACACGCGCTTTTGGATACCGGGTATTTCATCGACCGGGCGCAGCGGCTTTACGATTACCCGCATTTCATCTGCGATACCGGGGGGTCCATCTGCGAATGGGTTGATCCCGAAGATCCAGCCGACCAGGTCCTGACCGAATTGTCGCGCCGCACCCTGATGGTGTGGATCAAGGGCGATGACGACCATACCAACGAACTGATCCGTCGCTTTGACAAGGCGCCCAAGCCGATGTCCTATCAGGCCGATTTCCTGACCCGCGTGTGGGATGCCTACCTGGACCACAATGGCTGCACCGAAGCCGAGGTTGACCCGGATGCGTTCATCCGCTGGACCTATGCCCAGGCCCTGGCGCACCGTCAGCCGCGGTACGCGGCCATGGCAAAGAACTGGGGCGTGGCGGTGACCGCCACCGAAATCGGACAGGTGCGGGACGCGCGTGATTTCGATGAGTTGATCGAACGCACCCTTGAGGCGCGCCTCAGCCGCGCTTAAGTAGCAACCTTCCTGTACCTCTGCAAAAGCCGAAGCCAATGCCAATCAAGATTCCTTCCGACCTGCCTGCATTTGACGTCCTCACCCGCGAAGGCGTCATGGTCATGGCCGAGGATCAGGCCATGCGGCAGGACATCCGCCCCCTGCGGATCGGGCTTTTGAACCTGATGCCGAAAAAGATCCAGACCGAGAACCAGTTTGCCCGGTTGATCGGCGCTACGCCGTTGCAGATCGACCTGTCGCTGATCCGCATGACCGAACATCAGACCCGGAATACGGCCGCCGAACATATGCAGGAATTCTACCGGCCGTTTCAGGACGTCAAGGATCAGAAATTCGACGGGCTGATCATCACCGGCGCGCCGATCGAACATCTCGAATTCGACGACGTCACCTATTGGGACGAGATCCGCGAAGTGTTCGACTGGACCCAAACCAATGTGCATTCGACCTTTGGCGTGTGCTGGGGCGGCATGGCGATGATCAACCATTTCCACGGTGTCAAAAAACACATGCTGAACGCCAAGGCGTTTGGGTGTTTCCGGCATCGCAACATGAATGCGGCTTCGCCGTTCCTGCGCGGGTTTTCGGATGATTGCGTGATCCCGGTCAGCCGTTGGACGGAAATGAAACAGGCCGAGATTGACGCCGCGCCAGGTTTAACCACCTTGCTGGGCAGCGATGATGTCGGCCCCTGTCTGGTCGAGGACAAGGCACACCGCGCTTTGTATATCTTCAATCACTTTGAATATGACAGCGACACGCTGAAACAGGAATACGACCGGGACGTTGCATCCGGCACGCCGATCAACGTGCCCACCAACTATTACCCCGACGACGACCCGACGCGGACCCCGCAGAACCGGTGGCGCAGCCACGCACATCTGTTGTACGGGAACTGGATCAACGAGATTTACCAGACGACCCCGTTTGATCTGGCGGCAATTGGGACTTAAGGCGCTGATATACCTCGGCCTTTTCGCCGTCGCGTTGATTGCTTTTGCAAACTGGCGCGCGGCCGTGATCGAAAGACGCGCAGAAGCCGCGTTTCCAATCGAAGGTCAGTTGGTCGAGGTGGACGGCGTTCAGGTTCACGCGGTGGTCATGGGAAACGGCCCCGACGTGGTGCTGATCCACGGCTCCAGCGGGAACACCCGCGACATGACATTTGCTCTGGCGCCGATCCTGGCCGAAACCTATCGGGTCATTGTCTTTGACAGGCCGGGGCTGGGATATTCCGAAAGTTTCAACCCCGACGGAGAAACCATCGTCGAACAGGCCGACATCCTGCGAAAGGCCGCAGCGCAGCTGGGTGCGCACAAGCCCATCGTGGCCGGGCAAAGCTATGGCGGCTCTGTTTCGCTGGCCTGGGCGGTGACGCACCCGGATGCGCTGTCGGCCCTGGTTCTGATTGCCCCGGCGGCAGTTCCCTGGGACACGCCGCTTGATACGTTCAACACGGTCGCGGCAACCCCGGCGGGCAACGCGCTTGCGCTGCCGTTCATCACCGCCTTTGCACCGGACTGGTTTGTTGCGAAAACCCTGGATCAGGTCTTTGCCCCGCAAGTAGCCCCGGCGGGTTATGCCCGGCATTTTGGCCCCGGTCTGACCATGCGGCGTGCATCAATGCATGCAAACGCGAAACAGCGCGCCAACCTGGTGCATGAACTTGCCGACCTGCAACCGCGTTACGGCGAAATCTCGGTCCCGACGGAAATCGTGCACGGAACCGCCGACACGACCGTCGGTCTGGAATGGCATTCGCAGCGCCTGGTGGATCAAATTCCGGGTGCCGAGCTGATCGAACTGGACGGCATCGGGCATATGCCGCAGGTCGTGTCGGCCCCCGAGGTCGCGGCGGCAATCGACCGGGCCGCCCTGCGTGCGGGTTTGCGTTAGGTCCACGCGTAATCCATAGTAGGAATTGGATTTTTGATGAGGACCCAATGACCGGATCGGACAACGGCGCAATCGAAACCTACTTTCGCAATGACGCCCCCAAGGACGTTCGCCAGGCAATCGAAAAGGCGAAAAAGGATGACATCCTCAACCCGAGCTATCCGTATTCGGAACGGATGAAGGGCAAGGATTATGACGCCGAAATGGATGCGCTGCAGATTGAATTGGTCAAGATGCAATCCTGGCTCAGGCAATCGGGGCAGCGGGTCGCTCTTGTATTCGAAGGTCGGGACGCGGCTGGCAAGGGCGGCACGATCAAGAGGTTTCGCGAGAACCTGAACCCACGGGGCGCGCGGAACGTGGCGCTTAGCAAACCGTCGGATGCAGAGCGCAGCCAGTGGTATTTTCAACGCTACATCACCCATCTTCCGTCAGCAGGCGAAATCGTGTTCTTCGATCGCAGCTGGTACAACCGCGGCGTCGTGGAAAATGTCTTTGGATTCTGCACCCCGGAAGAACGTGAACGGTTTTTCCGCCAGGTTCTGCCCCTTGAAACCGGGTTGGTGAACGACGGCATCCATCTGTTCAAATTCTGGCTCAATGTCGGTCGGGCCGAACAGCTAAACCGGTTCCTTGCACGCGAAACGGACCCGTTGAAGCAATGGAAGTTGAGCCCGATCGACATTGCCGGCCTTGCCAAATGGGATGCCTACAGCCAATCCATCGCGGAAACGCTGACCCGTTCGCATTCCGAACGCTGCCCCTGGACGATCATTCGGTCCGATGACAAGAAACGCGCCCGCTTGGCGGCCATCCGAACCGTGCTGAGCGCGCTGGACTATGACCAAAAGGACCGCAAAGCCATCGGAGAAGTAGATGCCAGCATCTGCGGCGGACCGGAAATGTGGGATTCTTGACCTGATGCGACCCTTGTTTTTCGCCGTTTGGCCAATAGGTTGCTATTCGTGACACAGTTTGCGCCATCATCCTGGCCAGCAAAGAGCCGGACATCAGAACCAGCCCAGCGGCCCGCCAAATGGGGGTGTTTGAACACGCGATGACCAAACGCGGGTATCATCATGGCAACCTCAAGCAAGCCCTGATCGAAGCGGCCCTGTCGCTGATCGAAGACAAGGGGCCGACCGGGTTTACCCTGTCCGAAGCGGCCAAAACCGCCGGCGTGACCCCGGCGGCGGTCTATCGCCATTACCACGGTCGCGAAGACCTGATCGCCGAGGCGGCGCGGCAAGGGTTCGAAATGTTCGCGGACCTGATGCAATTTGCTTATGACAAGGGCCAACCCTCGGCGCTGGCTGCGTTCGAGGCCACCGGGCGCGCCTATCTGGCATTTGCGCGCAAGCATCCCGGACACTACATCGCGATGTTCGAAAGCGGTATCTCACCGAACCGGACGCCCGAACTGGCGATGGCGGCAAATAGGGCCAAGGGCGTGCTGGAAAAGGCGGCCGAGGATCTTTCGCAGCACATCCCACCTGACAAGCGCCCGCCCGCGTCAATGTTCAGCGCACATATCTGGGCAATGAGCCACGGGGTTGTCGAGCTTTATGCGCGCAACACCGGGGCAAGCTCGCCCTTCCCGCCCGAAGACCTTCTGGAATCCGGGATCGGTATCTATCTGCGTGGATTGGGGCTTGTGCCGCCCGACGCGTGACACCGGGCTAAAACGCCCTTCTCCCCTGCGGCACGTTCAGGCGCGAGGTGACGTTGATCAGGTCCTTCACGCCAATCCCCTTGATGTCGACCGGACCGATATCCGACACTTGGAACTCGTCGATCAGCGCGTATTTCATCTCTTCCGGTGCGACGATATGCATGGGGTTGGCAAAGACCTGCAACCGCGATGCCAGGTTCACGGCCGGGCCGAACACGTCATAAACGTATTTCTGAATTCCAACGACCGAACCGACCGCCGCCCCCATTCCCAGGCCGACGCGCGCCTGCCATTTATGGGGGTGGCTTTCGTTGCGCCGCTCCAGGTAGCGCAGGAACCGCACCGCGCAATGTGCAACGGCGGTTGCGTGATCGGGGGTGGCGTCCGGCATTCCGGAAACTGCCAGATAGGCGTCACCGATGGTCTTGATCCGTTCACAGCCGAATTGTTCAACGATCCGGTCGAAGGCGGTGAAGATGTCATTCAACTCGCTGAGGGTGACGGTCGGGTCCGTTTTGGCCGCGAAATCAGTGAACCCGACGAAATCCAACATGACCACTGACACCTGATCGAACAGCTGAGGCGTGACCACCCCGAAGGTTTTGAACTCTTCGTAAACGGCACGCGGCATCAGGTTGAGCAGCAGCCGCTCCACCCGCTCTTTTTCCCTCTCCAGTTCGCGCGTATTGCGTTCGACCATGGTAGAATAACTGTCGATCATGCTTTCAAGTTCGCGAATTCGGGTGATGTTCTGACATTCGACGACCAGAATCTGTTCGTCCATCCCGTTGGCCAGCGAAATAGAGGTGGCAAAGATAAGGGTCCGGCGCTTGGGTTTGATCTGAAGTTCGGCTGAATACCTCAGGCCTGATTGTTTGACGTCATCCAACTCTCGGGGGTCAAGGTCGGGCAAGATATCCAGAATGGTCTGGCCCGGTTCGGGGGTGCCGAACCATTCGGCAAAAGGACCGTTGTGAAAGACAATGGCCAAGTCCGAGGCGCGGCACACGGCGACCCCGACGCCAATCGCGCGCAACAAATGTTCGTTGATGGCCAAAATGCTCATGCAGCGTTCCGGGCGACGATTATAGTGCGCTTTTCTTCGATGGCAGACAGCGCGACTTGAATGTCCGCATCGGCCATTCCATGCATCTCAAGCGCCTGTGCAAACAGATCGGACATTTCGTTGAAATCGTCATGTGAGATGTTCAGGTGGCGATGGACCGCCTGTATACGGTCATCGCTGAACGACGCAGGGCCACCTACCAGCGACGAAACGAACTTGGTCTGGTGGTCGATCAGGCGCGGCATGTCGATATCTTCGAAATAGTCGCCGATCTGGTCGGATTCCAACGCCAGTTCGTAAAAAGACATCACGATCCGGCTGATGGTTTTGAACCCGCCGTATTTTTCATAGATCGACTGACTCATAACAAACACCGGTGCTTACAGGATAAACACCAGAACATTACACCAAAAAGCCTATTTAGTTAATGCATAATTGGGCGCCGCTTTGGCGCACCAAAACAGGCCCACATCCTTGCCCGAGTATGGGCTCAGGCGTTCAGGTCCTCGGCGCAGGGGATAAGACCGACAAACCCGCCCTGCCGCAGCAACCTGGACTGCCCCCCCAAACGCCATTTCAGCTTTCGGCTGACCGCTTGCAGCTCTCGGCGCAGACGGAACCAAACCGGCCCCTTGTCGAGCCCGCTATTGATGCTTTTGTCCTGCGTCCGCTCGCTGGTTTTAACCAAATGGTCCGCGGTACCCTGATTGCGCGCCCACATCATTTGCACCCCGCAGGCGGGAAAGCATTGGAACATGCGCCAATCCGGCCGGGGAAGTGTCAGGAAATCGTCCAGATGATCGGAATAGCTTTCGGACCAATCCAGCAGCTTCCGGCACCCTTCCAACGAAAGGATGTAAGCGGCCGCGCTGGGGGCCATTTCCAGAAGAGGCCGGACCGTGACAGAGCCAATCTTTGTCTCGGCCTCGAAGCGCAAAACCCGCGGAGAATAGTCAAGCTTGACCAGATCAAAGGACGTCGCATGGTTCAAAAGCTCTTGGACAATCGTTCCGGCGTGGACCGAAAGCTCGGCGTCGTCCTCGAATATGGCGGCTGCGGGCAGGCCCTGATCAACCATCAGCTTCCAAATGGCGCGATGGCTTTCGAAACACGCAATCTCGCTGATGGTCAGGCCCCAGCGGGACCCCACACCGGCAACGTATCCGTTTCCGTCCAACGCGTTGCTCTGGCGGGCATCCGTCGCGCTGAACCGTTGTGCGCCGACCAACCCCGCCCGGGCGAACTGGGCCTCCATAAAGTCCCGGCGTTCCGGCACACGGTCCAGATTGATATAAAAGGCCCTGCCCCCTGTTTGCCGGTCGCCACTGTGCACGGGATTTCCTTTCGCTGCTCGCTTAGCCCCACTTATCGTCAGTGCGTCCTGCAAGTCCAGATCAACAATGGGATACCCGGTAAGTGGCCCAGATCACCCGCCACGTGCGACCGGCATTCATCGAGATGACACCCAATCACTGCGGCGCTATGCGTCCGTGCTGACAAGGGCGCCGCCCCGACAATCCTGAAGGAAAGACATCAGCTTTTGCGTATCTATCGGCTTTCGGATCAACGTAAACCCGTTCAACGCGCAGGCCTTGTCCAAATCCTCGGACCGGTTGGCCGAGATGACGCAGGCCGGAACCGAACCGAACTCGGCCGTCAGGTTCTGAATTGCGTCCACACCGGAACGCGCATTGTCCAACTGGTAATCGGCAATGATCAGATCCGGCTGAATTTCGATTTCGCGCAACAGGCTGGCGGCCTGCTCTTCACCCGCACATTCGATGACATGGACGCCCCAGCTTTCCATCGTCATCGTAAGCGCGTTGCGCAAATCGCCATCGTTTTCAATCAGCAGGGCAATCGTGCTTTGCGCTATGGCCGCCCCCGAGGCGTTGCCCGCCTCCTTGCCGCCTTGCACAGCGGGCGCCGAGGGCATCAGCGGCACCGTTACCGAAAACGCGGTTCCCTGGCCTACGCGGGATTGCAACCGGATCGGGTGGTTCAGCAATCCGCATGCCCTTTCGACAATCGCCAGACCCAGCCCCATGCCCTCTGCCGCGCTTGCATCCGAATGCAGGCGCTGAAACTCGTGAAACACGATTTCCTGCTGGTCTTCTGATATCCCAATCCCTGTATCGTGAACCTCGATGCTGACGGCTTTGCCGCGTCGGCGCACGCCCACAAGCACCCTGCCCGTTTCGGTATAGCGGATGGCATTTGACACCAGGTTCTGCAGAATTCTGCGCAAATAGCTGGCGTCGCTGCGCACCACGATGCTGGTCGGAACCAGGTGAAACTCCAGCCCCTTGGCCTGTGCAACGGGCCGGAAGGCATCCCCCAACTGGGTGAACAACTCGCCCAGCGGAACCGCGGATTCATGCACCGACGCGCGCCCCGAATCCAGTTTCGAGATATCCAGAAGTGCTTCGAGGATATGCTCGACACTGTTCAGCGCGCTTTCCGCCTTTTCCGAAACCGCCCTTGCATCCATTTCGTCCAACCCCCGGCCAAGGGCTGCGACATAAAGCTTGGCCGCCGACAGCGGTTGCAACAGGTCATGGCTGGCCGCAGCCACAAAGCGCGATTTAGAGGCATTCGCCCGCTCGGCGTCTTTGAGCGCGTCGGCAAGCTCTTCGGTGCGCGCCTCGACACGATGTTCCAAAAGTTCCTTGGCCTCGACCAGCGCCTTGGCCGATTTTGTCTCGTCGGTAATATCGGTAAACGAGATAACGAAACCGCGGTCCGGCATCTCCTGCGCAAATACCGACAGAATTTTGGAACGCCCGCTATGTATCTGCAGGTTAAGCGGCGACCGCTCGGTACTGCTGTCGATCCAGGCCAGGAATTCGGCACTGGTCGCGCCGCCCTCGAACCGAATGTTCGAGCCCAGGCGTTTGAAAATTGAAGAAAATTGCGATCCCATGCGAAACTCGGCCGTGGGAATGGCAAGCAGCTCGCTGGCCCGGTTGTTCCACCCCACCAGCCGCTGTTTCTTGTCAAAGATGCACACGCCCTGGTCGATATGTTCCAGCGTGGCCCGGATCAGCCGCGCCTGATCGTCAAGAAGCCTGTCCCTTTCTTGTCGCTCAATGCGCATGATATCCGAGACATCGGTCTGCAGGATGACGGTTCCGCCATCGGGGGTCCGATGTTCCGAGACCTGAATCCAGCGGTTGCCGGTCAGGCGGACATTAAAGACAACATGGTCATCCGCATGCCGCGCCATGCGCTGCGTGACCCAATCTTGCGCGGTTTCGTTCTCGGGCAACGACAGGTATTCCGACTGGCTGACAAGCGCGACATAGTCGAAAAACCGCAAGCCGGGCAGCAATTTGTCCTGAATATCGGGCATGTGCATGCCAAAACGGCTGTTGCACATGACCAGGTCCTCATCGAGGTTGAACAGGGCAAACCCTTCCCGAACCGTTTCAATCGCATTGGCCAGGTTGGACCGCGCCGCTTCGGTTTCCCGGTTCGCCTCGGCCAGACGGGCGTTGGAATCGTTGAGAAGATCAAGCGCGCGTTCCAGATCATGGGTGCGCGCGCGCACCTCTTCCTCAAGCATCGCCGCGCGCTGAAACTGCGCATAGGCCGCACCCGTGGCGTCGGTCGATTCCTCGACCCGGCGCATCAGCGCAGCCGCGATTTTCAGCAGCTTTTCGTTCTGACGTTCCAGCGGGTCATTCGGGTCGATCAGGGACTGATGCATATCAGGTCATTTTGCCGGAGGATAAATGGCAACCCCCGTCAGGGTCTGGTTCACATGCAGCGAATTATACTGCTCTCCGTAGGTCGAGAACCCCACCACATGGTTCTTGGCCAGCACCTTGGACAACGCGCCGGTCATCTGTTTTTCCTGGGCTTCCAGCCGTCGCAGAAGACAGTCGCAACCCAAAATGGTGTCGGGCTGCATTTCGGCCGTCAGAACCGAGATTTCCTGTTCCAGATGCCGCACCATGTCCAGCGGTTCCGCCAACGTCAGGACCAGGCCTTCGTCGATTGCGGAAAAGAACACCAGGTCGCCATTGCCCGCGACCCGCTGGATCGCACGCACGTGATGCTGTCCGCCGATCTGGACAACGACCGGATGCGCGGCAAAGGTAAACGCGGTCAGTTGCTCGGGGTCTTTGCCCAGAATGCGCGCATATTCGCGCGCCGCTGGCTCTGCGTTGATTTCGCGCACGACCCGGCGCGCCGGGTCCGCATCCGTGACGACCATGCGCTGTGCGCTTGGCACCAGGTGGTCCGATTTGAACACCTTGATCGGGCAGTTTGTGCGCACCTGGGTCAGGATGGCTGCATTTTCAAGCGCCTTGCCTTCGTGCAGGACAAAGGTATGCCCAAAGGCCGTTCCGTCCCCCGCTGATCCGCCAAACAGCGGAACCGGCCCCAGCCCGACCGCCAGTTCCGATGTCAGATTGTCCTCTTTGGTCGACAACCCGTCGATCATCAGAAAGGTGAATTCGTGATGCCAATCCGGTTGCGCCAACATCATGGCGTTTCGGTTCCGGATCATCTCATCAATGATGTGCTGCGCATTGAACCTGTCGAGATCGGGCACCAACACCACGCGCGTCTGGAAATGCGACTGCGGGAACCCGATGGCGACAATCTGATCTTCGCTATAGCCTTCGTCAGCCAGTTCGCCAGCCGTGGTACAGCCGACGACCTGCGTGGGTGCAAAGGCGGCTTCGGCCTCGGCGATAACCGCGGCGGCATCAGCGTTTGCGCTGACGAACAAAATGACAAGCGCCAGCTTGTCTTCGCCCAGCAACTGGACGATCTCTTTCACCGGTTCATCCGAGTCGTATCGGGCGAACGCGGTTTTTACGATGCCTGGCGCTCGGGCGCAGGCTGATGCCCACCCGGCAGCTTGGTTCATCGTGCCTCCTCCCTAAAAGCGCGACGATCTCAGAAACCTTGCAGATTAGCCGTGCTCTTGCAAGACGCTGGCAAAGGACGCCTTCTTTGCGATCAGCACCGCCTGGGTGCGGCTTTGCACGCCCAGCTTGCGCATGATGGCCGTAACATGCGCCTTTACAGTGGTTTCCGCAATCGACAGGTCAAACGCGATCTGCTTGTTCAGCTTTCCTTCGCAGATCAGGTGCAAAATACGAGCTTGCTGATTGGTCAACGTGCCCAGTCGGCTGACGGCGTCGCTTTGTTCATCCGTATCATCGGCGTCCAGCAGAACGCATCCCTCGGGCAGGAATGTCCTGCCGTGGGTCAAAGCCTCGAACGCGGTGCGAAACACGTCCCTTTGGCTGTGTTTGGGAACATACCCGGATGCCCCCGCATGTATGACCTGGCTGATGACCCGGTTGTCCGACAGTGACGACACCACGATCACCGGTGCGTCTGCCGCCGACTTGAGGCGCACCAACCCGTCCAGCCCATCCACATCTGGCAGGTTCAGGTCCAGCATGACCGCGTCAGGCTTTAACCCATTGGCAATCAGGCCAAGCGCAGCTTCAAGCCGATCTGCGGTATGCACCTCTCCGATTTGGGCGACCGACTGCAATGTCATGGACAGCGCATCGCAAAACAGCGGGTGATCATCCACGATCAGAACGTTTTCGAAATCCACGTCGTCAACCTTGTTCGCAAGCATAGGTCCGGCCTTTGCAATCCAATCGTACCGTTCCAGGAAAGCCTAGCAAGCCATCAGGGGCAGGCCAACTGTCGGAAAGTCGTATAACGACAAACGCGCCCGGCTATGCGGGCGCGTTCTGGGTTGGTATCAGCTTTAGGCTTAGTTGGCCGAGGCCAGTTCCTTGGGCAGTTTAAACGTCCACAAGGTGCCACCCTGGTTGAGATAGTTGACCTTCTTGGCCACCTCGCCGCCCCACAGCGGGACCGCGCCACCCCAGCCCGAGATGATCGAGACATATTGCTCGCCATCCTGTTCCCAGGTCACGGGCTGTCCGACGATGCCCGAGCCGGTCTGGAACGACCACAGCTTTTCGCCGGTTTCGTCATCCAGCGCGATGAACTCGCCCTCTGGCGTGCCAAAGAACACCAGCCCACCGGCCGTGGTCATCACACCCGACCAAAGCGGAGCATCGTTCTTGAATTCCCACTTCCATTCGCCGGTATCGGGATCAATCGCCTTGAGCGATCCGATATGGTCTTCGTAGTTCGGCTTGATGGTAAAGCCAGCACCCAGATAGGCCGCACCTTTCTTATAGGTGATCGGCTCGTTCCAGATATCCATGCCCCATTCGTTGGTGGGAACATAGAAATTGCCGGTCCGCTGCGAGAACGCCATCGGCATCCAGTTCTTGCCACCCAGGAAGGACGGCGACGCAAACACGACCTCGCCCTTGTTTCCGTCAGCCGCAGCCGAGGGATTGCCCGGGCGGTTGCCCTCGACAAATATCGGACGGCCCGTGTCGTCGATGCCATCAGCCCATGTGATGTCCTTGACGAAGGGGTTGGCGGAAACAAACGCGCCATCTTCGCGATTGAGGACGTAGAAATAGCCGTTACGGTCCGCGGTGGCATAACGTTTGTTACCCTCGCGGTCGGTATAGGCCACGACCTCGTTCACGCCGTCATAATCCCACCCTTCGCGGGGGGTCGTCTGGTAATGCCACTTGATATCGCCGGTTTTCGGGTCGATCCCGATGCGGCTGGCCGCATAGAGGTTGTCGCCTTTGTTGCCCTCGGTCGGCTCGCCCGCGTCGCGCAGCCACGAGTTCCAAGGCGCAGGGTTGCCCGCCCCAAAGATCAGCGTGTCGGTATCGGCGTCATACGAGCCGCCCAGCCAGGTCGCGCCGCCGCCGGTTTTCCACATGTCACCGGGCCAGGTCGCGTTCAACTCGCCGGTCATGGTGCTTTCTTCGCCGTTCAGCGTGCCCATATGGCCTTCGATCACCGGACGGGTCCAGACAATGTCACCCGTATTGGCATCGCGCGCCTGAACCTCGCCAACAATCCCGAATTCACCGCCCGAATTGCCAGTGATGATCAGCCCATCGACGATCAGCGGTGCCGCAGTATAGGAATAGCCCGCCTTGTAGTCAGCGATCTTGTCACGCCAGACCACGTCGCCCGTTTTCATGTCCAGCGCCACGATGCGCGCATCCAGCGTGCCAAAGAAAATCTTGTCGCCATAAATGGCCGCACCGCGGTTCACCACGTCACAGCACGGCAGGATCCCTTCGGGCAGGCGGGCGTCGTATTGCCAGACCTCCTTGCCGGTCGCCAGGTCGATTGCGTAAAGCCGCGAATAGGACCCGGTGATATACATCATCCCGTCATAAATCAGCGGCTGCGTTTCCTGGCCGCGCTGCTTTTCGCCCCCCAGGCTGAAAGCCCAGGCCGGCAGCAGGTTTTTCACGTTGTCTTTGTTGAGCGTCTCCAGCGGGCTATAACGCTGAAGGTGGCGGCCCATACCGTTTGTCACAACCTGGGTCGTGATCGTTTGGTCATTGGCCAGATCGTCCTCGGTAACTTCTGCGGAAGCGGTGCCTGCAACTAAAACGCTTGCGACCGCAGCCATGATAAACCGGCTCATCGGTATCCTCCCTAGACTTTTGTCTTTCCTCCATGCCGAATCTCCGACACTTCGGGATTATTGGCGCGATCATTATTTCCAGACCGCCTTTGTCACGAAATTGCACAATGGTCGTAGGGGGAATTCGGCGCATCCGGCCTAGGCTCGACAGGGTTCAAATTCCCTGACCGAGGACACCATGCAGCGCACATTCCGGATAGTGTTTCTGGCCCTTCTCGGCACTTGCACCGGGGCCTTGGCAGACCCGTTTTCGGGACAGAAAGAAATCACACTCAGGGCCGTAGACGGCACCGAGATCACCATAGGCCACGTTACATTTCACGCCGATCCCGCAACCGGAACAGCCACCTATGACCTTGATTTGTCAAGGGATGTCTTTGCACAGCATTTCCTGTCGATGCGCCCGTTCCGATGCCTAGAGGGGCCGCGGCAACATTGGTGCCACCTGCCCTATCCCTATGACATCGACCGGCGGGTCTCTGACGATGAACTGACCGATCTGGAATACGACCTGCTGTTTGTACACAAAGGCGCCACCGACTATGGGATCGACATGTGGAACGGGTTGTATTTCAAGCTGAGCGTCGAGGGCGACCAGCTTTCAGGACACCTTTTCGAGGTTGATATGGGCCTGTTGGCAATCCCACCAGCACCGGGGACGCGCAGGCCGATTGGGCGGGCGGATATCCACGAAACCGACCCCGACGCCCATTGGCTGCCGGAAATCATCATCCGCTGATCCGACCACCTCGGCGGGTTATTTGCCCGAGATACTTCCCAGATACGCCAGGATGAAATCCTGAACGGTGCGATCTTCGATGCCAACATGGCGCATCTTGGTTCCGGGCATGAAACCGTCGTTATCCTCCATCCAGGCGCGCAGGGCAGCCGGGGTCCAGACAATACCCGAGTTTTTCAAGGCTGAAGAATATTCATATCCAGGAACGGTCCCGGCCTGCCGCCCGACAATATTGTCCAGTTGCGGACCATAGCTGGGGTCTGTCGGGTCCGGCGCGTGACAGCGCCTGCATTCGGAAAAGAACAGTGTCTCGCCCGCGTCGACCTTGATCCTGTCATAAGTGGATTGCGCACTGGCCGGAACCGTCCCGACCGTCAGAAATGCCATGCCTAATGCAAGTGCGACCTGTTTCATCTGAGCCTCCTTAGATTTGCCCAAGTGTACCTTGGGCGCAGGCGGCAAAAGCTTGACGCAGGTCAATAAAACAGGGGCAAACCCATCATCCTTTAGTCGTAGAATCGGGCAAATTCCGGTGATTCAGACACCCAAAGTGCGGCTTTCAGAACAATGGCGCGTATTTCCAGTTATCCGCATCCGGCGTCACTTCGTCCAAATCATACCCCGCGCCTTGCAGGCGTTTGGCAATCTTCAAACCGTTCCGGGCGGCCTCATCGACATAGGCGCGACCCAGATCCTCGTTTCGCGCCACGCCGTGCCCCCGCATGAGGTCCAGCCCGTAATTGAACTTGCCAACCGGATCGCCAAGATCGGCGGCCCGCTTATCCCACCGGGCCGCAGCATCCGGGTTATAGTCACCGCCCAGAGCGTTGTTGTCCAGCTGGCTCATCCAAGTCATGGCGCCGGTATACCCGGCCTCGGCGCAGGCTTCGAACAAGGCGCGCGCCATTTCGTGCCTGCCGGACTTGGTGATGTAATACCCCGTGGCACAGGTCGGCATGTCGATCACACCGTTTTCGATATTGCTCAGGACGCGGCCAAACCCCGTGTCCTGAGGGTTCAGCGTACCGTGTTCATCTTCGACGGTTTGCGCCAGGGCCGCCATCGGCAAATACGCCCCAACAAGACAGGCAACAGCAATGCGAAACATGGGGGTCCTCCTGTTTTTGGGCAAAATACACCAGGTCTCCGTCGGTTTCACGCCTGCTATGGTCGTAGAAAGGGTCACCTCTACTGACGCTTCATGCCTCGCGCCGGGTCATAACCCCACAAAGCGGCACCCGCAAAGACAAGCCCTGCCAGCATTGTCCAGAACAAGGCCATCGCGTTGAACTGCCCGTAAAGGGCAAAGCGGATCAATTCGACCGCATGGGTGAACGGATTGATCGCGCAGATATCGCGCAGAAGCGCCGAACTTTCAGCCATTTTCCAAAGCGGGTACAGCGCGGATGACAGGAAAAACATCGGGAAGATGACAAAGTTCATCACGCCGGCGAAATTCTCAAGCTGACGAATGGCGGACGACAGCGCAAGGCCAAGCGCCCCGAGCATCAGGCCGCTGACCAGCAGCGCAGGCAGAACCAGCACATAGCCCTGCCAGGGCATGTCGATACCATAAAGTGCGGCAACCGCCAGAAACGTATACACTTGCAGAACAGAAATCGCGGTGCTGGCGAACAGCCTGCAAAACAGCAGCCACCACCGCGGCAGCGGGCTGGTCAGCAACAGGCGCATCGACCCCATCTCACGGTCATAAACCAAGCTAAGAGAGCTTTGCATGCCGTTGAAAAGAATGATCATTCCGCACAGGCCGGGAACAATGTAAATCTCGTAGGTGATATAGGTCTGATATGGCGGCGTAATCGACAGACCCAGCGCGGCGCGAAACCCTGCGGCGAATACCACCAGCCAGACCAGCGGGCGGATCAGCGCCGCAATGAACCGGCTGCGCTGGCGGACAAAGCGCAGCCCCTCGCGAATGGTGATGGCCTGCAATGCGACCAGTGCGGGCGTCATGCGGTTTCACCGGTCATGGTCAGAAACACATCCTGCAGCGGCTGGCCTGCGGTCAGTGCGCTGCATTGCGCCTGTTTCAAAAGCCTGCCGCGATGCAGGACGGCGACTTGGTCGTCCGGGGCGATTTCATCCGTCAGATGGGTGGCCCACAAAACCGTCATGCCGTCCTGCCGGGACAGGTCGTGGACATGGTGCGTAATCGCCTTGCGCGATGCGGCGTCCAGCCCCACCGTGGGTTCATCCAACAACAGGACCGAGGGGGCGTGGATCAGGCAGCGCGCGATTTCCAGCCGCCTGCGATGCCCCCCGTTCAGGTCCCGCGCCCGCTCTGCCGCGCGCTCCGCCATGTCCAGCCGTTCCAGCGCGGCCGTGATCCTGTCCTGCGCCAACCGGCCCGACAGACCGTGCAGGGCTGCGAAATAGGACAGGTTGCGCTGAACGCTCAGGTCCAGATCCAGAGTGGGCTGCTGAAACACCACACCGATCTGCGCAAGCGCCTTTCTGGGCGAGCGCGCCAGGTTGTGCCCGGCGATCTCGATCTCTCCTTCAGAGGTCGTGAACAGCCGCGTCATCAGCGAAAACAGGGTGGACTTACCTGCCCCGTTCGGGCCCAGCAAAGCGCAAAACGCACCCTGCGGGACGTGAAAGCTCACATCATCCAGGGCGCGTTTCGAGCCGTAGCTATAGCTGACGTTGCGGACTGCAAGCCCGGTCACTTGATGGTAATCTCCAATCTCTGCGTTTCCCCGGTGCTGCCGGGAACCTTCAGATAATAGCTGCCGGGCTTGATCGCGACAAAGCCTATTTCCATTTCGCCCGCCTCGTCGAATTCGATGGAATCCAGACCCAGTGGCCGAACTTCCAACCCTTCGACGACAATCTCGTCAATCCAGATGGCGCGGAAAAACTCGGGCCCGACTATGGCAAGCTCCTGACTGCCGTCACCCTGGATCTCGAACTCGTAATAGGTTCCTGATTTCAGCTCCCAGGGCGCGTCTGACAAGGGCATGCCAGCAGACAGGATCACCGGCGGAAGGTCCTCTTTGTTGCCCGCAGACAATAGCCCGGCCAACCCGAACCCGTCGTCGTCATCGTCGTCATTGTCCGCCAGCGATGCCGCAGGGAGTGCAAGCGCCAGCATCGCGGCCACGGCCACCAGTTTTCTCATGATCAAATCTCCTTGATAAGTTCAGTCCGTCGGTCGGAAGGCAGCGCCCCAGGGGAACCGCCCGACCTTTATGGTCTTGATTGGCTCGCGTGCGGCGACATCAATCACCGTCACGTCGCCCGATACGCCGTTGGTCGTAAACAACAGCGATTTGTCCGAATTGAAATCCATGTGCCAGACACGCCGACCGACAAGGATGTAATCCTCGACCTCATAGGTTTCGGCATCCACGGCGGCGACGTGGTTCGACGGGCCCAAGGCAACAAATGCCGTCTTGTCCCCGTCAGACAGTTCAAACCCCACGGGCTGAACCCGGTCAGGGTGCACGCCTTCGACCTCGAACGATATCTTTGCCTTTTCGGTCTGTGTTTCCACGTCGAACACGGTGATGGTGCCGCCGATCTCGGAACTCACCCACAATTCGGTTCCGTCCTTCACGAATTCTGCATGACGGGGCCGGGAATCGACCAGTGTGTTGGCAAACAGCTCTTGGGATTCGGTGTCTATCCAGTGGGCCATGTTGGTGGTTTCGGATGTGGTGATCGCAATTTTCCCATCCGGGGAAACGGCCATGCCCTCTGGTTCGATCCCGACATCGATCTGCGCGATGACCTGACGGGATTGGGTGTCCACCACAGTCGTGATCGCATCGTCTTCGTTGGCGATGTAAAGATGCCGGTCATTGGGGTGCAGGACGAATTGTTCGGGGTCTTCGCCCGAGGGAAGATCGTGCAGGATTTTGCCGGTTTCCGGGTCCATGACCTGAACCGCGTCGCTATCGGACGCGCAGATATACAGAACGGAATAATCCTTGGAAAAGGTGATCCCGCGCGGTCGTTCGCCCGTGTCATATGTCTTGATGACCTCAAGCGTTTCGATGTCGATAACGCTGACCGTGTCGTCCTTTTCATTCGATATCCATATCTCATCAGCCGCTGCGGTCGTACAAAAGAACCCAAGCGCGAGTGTCGCGATTTTCCTCATTACCTTTACTCCGTAAACGCAGTGCACAGGCTTTCGGCCTGATCGACGCCAAGTGTATCCAGTTCTGTCCGTTCGTGCAGAAACCCTTCGATTGGCGCCATGGCGACAACCGCCCGATCCGTGACCAACGGGATCGGCTGGCGCAGTTGTCCGTTCCAGGGGCGGAAATTCATTGCCCGCCCTTTGAACCCCGCCAATTCGAATTCGGCAGACAGAAGATAGGATCGCAGAACCGCAGGATCGTCAGAATTTGTGCGGGTTACCGCCTCACCCAGGGCGCGCATCCCCGCCCAGGCGGCATAATCCCGCGGCAGCATCCCCCGGCCTGCGTGATCGGCGAACCGGTTCTGCATCTGAACCGCGCCCCATTGTTCGATCACCGGCGACCAGGTGACAGGTTGCAGGCCCTCAGTCCCTGCAACCGGACGCGGCTGCCAGGTGTTGTAGGCAATATAGCGGCCGAAATCGTCCAGCGCATCGGCGACCAGCAACACGTCGTAATCACCGAATTCCTGCGTGAACAAAGGCACTTCCTGCGCTGCGTTGCGCCGCATATCCGCGTCGAAAACCCAAGTCTTTTCGCCCTGCAAGCTCAGGCGGAACTTTGCGACAGACGTCCTGAGCGCATCGGCAAAGGCCCGGTCGCCGGGGTGATCGCCGGCCACCAGCACCAGGTCATCCCAGCGCCGGCGCACCAGAAACTGAACCAGCGCGTCGCCGCGCATCAGGTCGGATGGCAGCGTGTGCAACAGGTTCGCCCGGCAATGATCCTGCCGCAGGGCAATATCAGGCGCCGAGGCATTGAAAAGGACCGCGCCCTGCGCTTCGGGCAGGTCAGCCACGGCAAGCTGGGCCGCCGCCGGAGCATCCAGGATCAAAAATGGGCTTTCGGCCAGAACCTTGCGCGCGGCGGCGGTGAAATCACCATCTTCAGGAACGGTTTCAACCGTCAGACTATAAGCATGACCCAGGAATTTGGCCGTGGTCAGGTTATCCGCCAACCCAAGGGCGGCCCCAGCCACTCCCAAGTCATCGGGAATTGGGTCAAGGTTCGAAAGAACCGGCGGACGGGCGACCTGCAACTGCAGATAGGTAACGGGGATCGCAACCTCTGCCAGGGCAGACATAGGCAACGCCAGAACCGCAAGCACGATACGGAAAATTCGGTTCATCTGCTGGTCGTCCTCCTCAGGGGGCATTTAAGAACGGCGCCAAGCTGCGATGAAATCCGACCTTAGTCGCAACTAGCGGCCCATGTTCAACCAAGGTCGAATTTCGCGCTGATTCTACGTCGGCTATGACCGGGGAAAGCGTCTGAAGGAGGACAAGATGCGTCTCGGATTTTACTGTGCCCTGTTCGCTGCCATGACAGCCGGAAACATGGCGCTTGCCCATGGTGATGTGGCGCCACAACCGGTCGATACCGATGCCCTGCCCGATGTGGGGGAAGAATGGCTGATCGAAAACCCTTATCGCGGGCTGGGCGAAGACACCTGGGCCGAGGCGATCAAGATCGGGGATTCGGGCTATAATCAGAACTGCGCGCGCTGCCACGGGCTGGGCGTTGTTTCGGGCGGTCTGGCCCCCGACCTGCGTTACCTCGAAGCCGAGGAATATGGCGACGAATGGTATATCGAACGCTTTCGCGAAGGATACACGCAGAACGGCATCACCAAGATGCCGGCCTTCGGGGACCTGCTCGGCCAAAAAGCGGCCTGGGCAATCCGGACCTATATCGAAACCCGGCCCGACGACGGGGCGCTGGATGACCATTCGGAACGGCTCAAGCAGATCCGCGATCAATTGGCGGCGATGGCAGACGGCGCCGATGGCGACACAAATGCGCTTCAGGCTGAACTGACCGAGATCGCCGGAACCATCGAGACCGGCTCGGGTGCACCGGTCGCCGACAGTGTCGCGCTGCGGGCCGCCCTGCTGATCTCGGGCGATACCCCGGATTTCGCGGAAGCCGCCGAACAGCTCACTATTGGATTGTCTGCCGCGCAATAGCGGGGCAGATTGAGGCACATGATCCGCCGCATCTTCCTAATCTCCCTGTCGCTGGGCCTGCTTCTGGGCAGTCCTTTGCTGGCGAGATGTGAGGATCATGTGCCTCAGCCTAAACCTCAGAACGCCAGCCGGGACATTGTCGGCGCCGATCTCGATACCATCATCGAACGTGGATATATCGACTTTGCCGCCTATGAGGATTTTCCGCCCTGGTCCTATGAGGAAAACGGCAAGATCAAGGGCGTCGATGTCGAAATCGGCAGGCTGATCGCCGCGGATCTGGGCGTCGAGCCAAGATTTCGCCTTGTCGCCGCGGGCGAAAACCTCGAAGCGGACCTGCGTAACTGGATCTGGAAAGGTCCGCTGATCAACGGCCGCGTGGCCAATGTCATGCTGCATGTCCCCTATGACAGCGAATTTGCCTGTCGCGTCGAACAGGTGGTGTTTACCGGCCAGTACCATGTCGAAGAGATCGCGATCGCCTACCGCCGCGACGCCTATCCCGACGACCCTCCCCTGCCCGCGTATTTCCGGTTCGATTCTGTCGCCGTTGAAAATGACTCGATCGCCGATTTCTATCTTTCCGCCTTTCCCGGCGGGCAATTGTCGCGCAACATGCGCCGTTTCCCCACGATGGCCGCAGCCATGCAGGCGCTTGGGGCCGGTGAAACCATGGCCGCCATGGGCCCGCGCGCCCAGCTTGAGGCCGGATTGACCGACGATCTAGACATTCACGCCCCACCGCTGCCCGGGTTTGCGGTCGGAAACTGGACCAGCGGCGTTGCCGTGCATTTCGCATATCGCGGGCTCAGCTATGCGGTGGACGATGCTATAAATGCGGCGCTTCAGGATGGCCGCATCGCCGAGATTTTCCGACAATACGGTCTTTCGCACTATCCACCCAAGCTGCGCTGACTACGCCATTAGTCGAATAGGCAGGGTGGCAATCACCGCGTAGCGTTACGATTAACCGCTTGGAGAGAATACATGGAACTTCACGAAAGCCGCGTGATCGCGGCACCGCGTTCCGAAGTTTGGAATGCGCTGTTATCCGCAGATGTTCTAAAGGAATGCCTGCCCGGCTGCCAAGAGATGACGGGCAGTCCGGATGACGGTTTCGACGCCGTGGTCGTTCAGAAAATCGGACCGGTCAAAGCCACCTTCAAAGGGCATGTGACCCTGTCGGACATGGTCGAACATGAAAGTCTGAAACTCTCTGGCGAGGGCAAAGGCGGGGCCGCCGGCTTTGCCAAGGGCGACGCCAGTGTCACGCTGGAAGAAACCCCAGAGGGCACGAAACTCAGCTATGACGTAAACGCGCGGGTCGGCGGCAAGCTGGCACAGCTTGGCAGCCGGGTCATCGACGGGGTCGCAAGAAAGCTTGCCGATCAGTTTTTCGAGCGGTTTCAGACGGCGGTCGAAGGCGATGACGCGCAGTCTCCGCCAGCGGATGAGGCGCCGGACATCCCGGTGTCCGATGAGGTTTCAGCACAACAAGACGGCGACGCTCCTGTCGAAAAGAAAGGATGGGTCAAGCGTTTGCTCGGTGGCTAAAAATGTAAATCAGGGAGGATTTCATGAAGGTATCGATGACCGTTAACGGTCGTTTGGTTGAGGGTGACGTTGAGGGTCGGACGTTATTGTCTGGATTTTTGCGTGATCAACTGTCTTTGACCGGGACGCATGTTGGGTGTGACACGGCGCAGTGTGGTGCGTGTGTTGTTCATGTTGA
>JAUHXK010000009.1 GCA_030427405.1 Alphaproteobacteria bacterium
GCCCTGACCGGCCTCAGCATAAACCCCGCAAACATGATCGCCGACCTGCATGGCAGCAAAGCATACCGCGCACATCTCGTCAGCGTCATGACAAAACGCGCCGTAATGGCGAGCGCCTGAGGCAAAACGCAAACCCCACGGGCTATCGGCCCGGGGGGCGCGAGCTGGGGTGCAGACGGGGGAGGCGGTTTGACCCCCAATAGGCCCCGGTGTCTTCGCGGGCGGTCCGATAGGCATCGACCCGGTCGCGCGCGGCCTTTCCGCCAGCTTTGAACAGGTGGCCCAGGAGGCATTCCAGGACAGCCATGGCCCCGGAGAAGCTGGAGAAGTGATGCTCTGATCGGGTGCTGACCGTCAGTGTGACATCCGGATCGACGTTGGGGGCAATCACCGCGCTGTCGGAGATCAGCACGATTTTCATCCCGCGTTTGCGCGCAAACTTCATGGAACGGATCGTGTCCGCCGAATAGGGGTGGACGGTTATTGCCACAAGGCAGTCGTTGTCGGCTGCTTCCAGAAGGTCGTCGATTGCAGAGCCCTGATGTCGCGGAACCAGTTGCATGTCGGGATGCGCCATGCGCCCGGCGTAGTGAAAGTAATAGGCCAGGGCATAGCTTGCGCGGGTTGCCGTGACATAGCACCGGCGGGCCGAAATTATGCACTCCAATGCCTGTTTTGCGGTGTCCGGGTCCAGCAGGCGCAGCGAGCGGGTGACCACGTTTATCTCGTTTTGGGCAAAAGCCGCCTGCGATTTGGCCAAGTCGTCCCGGTTTCTCAGATCGGCCACCCAGCCTTGGTCCAGGCGAGGCTCGGTATCGGTCACAAGGGCCTGGCGAAAGGGTTGGCGCAGCGCCTCGAAACCAGAAAAGCCGAGGCGTCGGGACAATCTGACCAGGACATTGGTGCTGACCCCGATCCTGTCGGCGGTCACCCGTATCGGGTCCATGGCGAACTCTGCAGGGTGGTCGATGATGTATTTGGCCGCTGCCTGCAATTGGGTCGGCATCGCGCCGATGTCGTGACGCAGGTGGTCGCTGATCTGTCTGGGCGTGTGGAGCATAGTGCAGAAAAAACATATGTTATCATACTGGCAAGTTGAAAACGCCATTATCTCGCGTAGACCTTAGGGAAACGACCGAGGTTTCCTGATGGTTGAGGTTTCAGTTTCACCCGATGCCCCATTTGTTCGTGGCCAGATGCCCTATGTCCTTGTGGCGCTGAATGGTGCGCGCAAAACGCAGGCGGATCATCCCCGGTTGCCGGTGACGACCGGTCAGATCGTGGACGCGGCCAGCGCCTGCCACATTGCGGGGGCACAGGGTGTACATCTGCATATTCGGGACCATGCGGGGCGCCATACCCTGGAGTCCGGGCAATACAGGGAAACGATTGCCGCACTCAAACGGCAGGTTCCCGAAATGCAGGTTCAGATCACGACCGAGGCCGGCGGGGTTTTCGGCGTGTCGGACCAGTTTGCGTGCCTGCGGGATGTTCGGCCTGATTGGGCGTCGATCTCGGTCCGCGAGGTCGCGCGGGCGGATGATATGGCTGACCGGATTTATGGGCTGTGCGCAGACCAGGGGACGCGCGTTCAGCATATCTTGTACGATGCCGCGGACGCGGCGGTGCTGAGCGCATGGCGCGCCGCCGGGATCGTTCGGGCAGAGCAATCCGAATGTCTGCTTGTTCTGGGCCGTTATGCAGATAGGCAACGATCGGTGCCGGATGATCTGGACAGGTTTCCGGAACAGGGGGGACGATGGATGGTCTGTGCCTTTGGGGCGCAGGAACACGGGTGTCTTTTGGCTGCTGCCCGGCGCGGCGCTGATATTCGTGTAGGGTTCGAGAACAGCACGACGGATTCCGACGGTGTCGCTTGGTCGGACAACGCGGCCTCGGTCGCGGCATTGGTAAGCGTTTTGAGGGGACAATAAGATGTCACATGTATTTCCGCGCCATACCCAGGCGGTACTTCCGGTCGCTGCGGCCGGGGATGGGTGCTATCTGATCGATGCGCAGGGCAACCGGTACCTGGATTGCGGCGATGCTGCGGTCTCTTGCCTTGGCCATTCGAACCCGGCGGTTATCCGGGCCGTACAGGACCAGGTCGGACGGGTTGCATTTGCGCATACCGGGTTCATGACATCCGAACCCGCCGAGGCGTTGGCGGATCTGTTGATCGGGAACGCTCCGGGTGAATTGGACAAGGTGTACTTCGTTTCGGGCGGTTCAGAGGCGACAGAGGCCGCCATCAAATTGGCGCGGCAGTATTTCCTGGAAGTCGGTCAACCCCAGCGCCGCCGGGTCATCGCGCGACGCCAAAGCTATCATGGGAACACGCTCGGGGCGTTGTCGGCGGGCGGGAACGCCTGGCGGCGGGCGCAATTCGCGCCCATGTTGATTGAAATGAGCCATATCGCGCCGTGCTATGAATATGCCGAAAAGCCTGCCGGTGAAAGCAGCTTTGACTATGGTCAGCGCGTTGCCAACGCGTTGGAGGACGAGATACTGAGCCTGGGACCCGACACTGTCATGGCGTTTATCGCCGAGCCTGTTGTCGGCGCAACCCTGGGCGCGGTCCCGGCGGTTCAGGGATATTTTCGACGCATTCGCGAGATCTGTGATACCTATGGCGTTCTGCTGATCCTTGACGAGGTCATGTGCGGTATGGGCCGGACTGGGCATCTTTTTGCTTGTGATCATGACGGGATCGCACCGGATATTTTGTGCATAGCCAAGGGGCTGGGGGCAGGGTACCAGCCGATTGGCGCGATGCTGTGTACCGCCGGTATCTATGATGCTATCTGCGACGGAACAGGATTTTTTCAGCACGGCCACACCTATGTCGGCCATCCGGTCGCAACCGCCGCGGCGCTGGCGGTTGTCACCGAACTGACCGGCAAGGATCTTTCAAACCGCGCCGCCGTCATGGGTGAAAAGGTGCAATCGGCCCTGACCGCGGCCTTGGGTCAGCACCCCCATGTCGGCGATATCCGCGGGCGCGGCCTGTTCCGGGGGATTGAACTGGTCGAAGATAGGGCAAGCAAGCGGCCGTTTGATCCGTCGCGGGGTGTTGCAGGCAAGATCAAGAAAGCGGCTTTTGCCGAAGGGCTGATATGCTATCCGATGTCCGGAACACGGGACGGCCAGCACGGCGACCATGTTTTGCTGGCCCCCCCCTTCATCATCGAAGATGATCAGGTTGACGAGATGGTCGCCAAACTGGGCCGTGCGCTGGCGCAGGTGCTATGACCGCGTCCTGACCAAGACCGGACTGAACAAAAAAGGCTCCGGCCGTTACGGCGGAGCCTTTGAGAATAGTCTTTTACCAGCGCCTTATTTTTGCGGCAGCGGGCCGATCATCATGATCATCTGGCGGCCTTCCATCTTTGGCATGTTCTCGACCTTGCCAAGATCCTTGATGTCTTCTGCGACCCGTTCCAGCAATTCACGTCCAAGGTTCTGGTGCGCCATCTCACGGCCACGGAACCGCAGGGTGACTTTGACCTTGTCGCCGTTTTCAAGAAACTTGAACACGTTGCGCATCTTGACGTCATAGTCATGCGTATCGGTGTTGGGCCGGAACTTGACCTCTTTCACCTCGATGATCTTCTGCTTTTTGCGGGCTTCGCTTTCGCGTTTCTGCTGTTCGTACTTGAACTTGCCGAAATCCATAATCTTGCAAACGGGCGGGTTTGCATTGGGCGAGATTTCGACCAGGTCAAGGCCGGCATCCGCGGCGAGTTGCATAGCTTTGGCGGGATGAACCACCCCGACATTTTCGCCTTCTGCGCCGATCAGGCGAATTTCGGGGGCACGGATCTTGTCATTGACGCGCGGGCCGGTGTCTCGTTGAGGCGGCGCGTTGTGAGGTCTGCGGGCTATGGGTTCATTCCTTTGATTGTTGCCGAATTCCGAGCCGGGAACTTAAACTGAGACGCCTGTTCTTTCAAGCGCCATAAAGGCGTGCGCGCAGGAAAATCTCGTGCCGCGCCAAAGTGCCGGGGCCGGTGCAATCAGTTTTGGCGGCCCCGGGCTCGGGTCAGCCGACAAAGGCCTTTTCGATCACGAATTCCTTGGGCTCGGAATTCGCGCCTTCGCGCAGGCCGAACTCTTCCAGGATGGCCTTGATGTCGTGGTTGAAGGCCAGGCTGCCGCAGACCATGGCGCGGTCGGTTTCCGGCTTGATACCGCCCTCGATGCCCAGATCCGCAAACACGGTGCCATCTTGCAGCAACGTGGTGATACGGCCCATCTTGGGACTCTGTTCGCGGGTGGTGGTCGGATAATAGCGGATCTTGTCTGCGAACCCTTCGCCGATCAGCTCGGCCAGCATTTCGTCCTGACGGATGCTGTCGATCAGTTCACGGCCGTAATCCAGCTCGGCCACGTCGCGGCAGGTATGGGTGATGATGACCTCGTCATAATCTTCATAGGTCTGCGGTTCGCGCAGCAGCGAGGCAAACGGGGCAAAGCCTGTACCGGTTGCAAAGAACCAAAGGCGCTTGCCGGGCAGCAGGGCATCATGCACCAGCGTGCCAACCGGCTTGGGCCGCAGGATGATCTGGTCACCGGGCTGGATGTGCTGCAGCTTCGAGGTCAGCGGGCCGTCCTGCACCTTGATCGAGTAGAACTCCAGCTCTTCGTCCCAGGACGGCGACGCAATCGAATAGGCGCGCAACAGGGGTTTGCCGTTGTCGCCCAACAGGCCGATCATGACGAACTCGCCCGAACGGAACCGCAGCGAGGCCGGGCGCGACACTTTGAAGGAAAACAGGCGGTCGGTCCAGTGCTTGACCTCGGTCACGGTCTGGGCGTCGGGCAGAACGGGGGCCTTCACGGCTGTTGCTTCACTCACGGGCTTCATCTCTGTCATCGTTTCACTACCGGTCTGCTAAACCGACATCTCCGTTTAATCTTTGATCCAAGTCAGGAAAAGGGACAGTTTGCCCCTTTGCCTCAAAAGCTGGCGAAGGCGGCGTCAGCCGCGCAGGCGTGCTTGGTAGTTGTGCTCTTTCCAGTCGGCGCGGGCCAGCCACTGATCTTCGGGTTGCCGGTTTGCCAGGACACCGTCGATTTCGACCTCGTCAAAACCGCTGCGCCGCGCCATTGCGTATTGATCGGCCAGCACATGGCCCTTGGCCCGCAGACGACCCTTGTAGCCCTTTAGCCGCAAGGTGCGCGCAATGGTAAAGCCGCGCCCGTCGGCAAAGGACGGGAAATCGATGCGGACCATCTGTGCAGTGCCCAGGCGATCATACAATTCATCGGGGTCCGTGTCCGAAGGAACATCCAATGCCACGACATCGTTCGCGGCATCGTCCAGCGTGACAAACCCGTCTGTCCAGTCATCTGGGGCAAACCCCGCATCCGTTACGATTACGTTCATGTTTTTTCTCCGGCGCGCACCATCTTGCCATCGACAAAATGAATGCCGCATTCTTCCTTGTTTTGATCACGCCAGCGACCGGCGCGGGGGTCTTCGCCTTCCTTGACCGGCGAGGTGCAGGGCGCACAGCCAATCGACGGGTATCCCTTGGCCACCAGCGGATGCCGAGGCAGGTTGTTTTCAATCATGTAGGCCCGAACATCTTCAGGCGCCCAGTGGGCCAGCGGATTGACCTTGATCCGGCCGGTGCCGTCTTCGACCTCAAAGAATTCGAGCGCGGCACGCGACCCGGCCTGAAACCGTTTCCGACCAGTGATCCAGCCGTCATACCCCGACAACGCCTGTTGCAGCGGGAAGGTCTTGCGCAGGTTGCAGCACGCATCCATGTCGCGCAGGCGCAGGGCGCCATAGGGGTCGTCGCGCTGAACATCCTGGTCATCGGCGCGGATGATCTGGACATTCTTCAGGCCCAGGCGTTCGCTGACCTCTTGCTGGTATTCCAGCGTCTCGGTGAACAGCATCTGCGTGTCGATGAACAGGACCGGCGTGGCTTTGTCGACCACGGCGGCCATATGCAGCAGAACCACGGATTCCGCGCCAAAGCTGGACACCAGCGCAAGCGCGTCGATCTCCTCCAGCGCGCCATGCATCACGTCATGGGCGCTGTGGTGGCGGAACCGGGCGTTCAGCGCGTTGACCCGTTCGGTCAACTCGCTTCGGTCCCGGCCCAGCTCGGTCTGGATCAGGTCAAGCGGCATTGGCCTGCGCCTCGGGGTAGAGGGCTGCCTTGAACGGGGCCATGCCGACACGGCGATAGGTCTGCAGGAATGTCTCCTCGGCGCTGTCGCGCTGTTCCAGGTAGGTTTCAACAATGCGTTCCACCGCCGGCACGATCTCGTCATAGGCAAAGCCAGGCCCGGTGCGGTCGCCCACGGCTGCGGTCTCGGTGCCGTCGCCGCCCAGAGTTATCTGGTAGTTCTCGACACCCGCGCGATCCAGACCGAGGATGCCGATATGGCCCACATGGTGGTGACCACAGGCGTTGATGCAGCCCGAGATCTTGATCTTCAGGTGGCCGATATCATGCTCCAGCTTCAGCTCGTCGAACCGGGTCGCGATCTGTTGCGCAACCGGGATCGAGCGGGCCGTGGCAAGCGCACAGTAATCCATGCCGGGGCAGGCGATGATGTCGCTGATCAGGCCGATATTGGCGGTTGCCAGCTCGTACTCTTTCAGCTTCGCGTGGATCGCGGGCAGATCCGATTTGTGGACATGCGGCAGGATCACGTTCTGCTCATGGCTGATGCGCAGTTCGTCATAGGCGAACTCTTCTGCCAGGTCGGCCATCACGCGCATCTGTTCCGCTGTCGCATCACCCGGTGTCTGGCCGTGTTTCTTGATCGAGATTGTGACGATCGCGTGGTCCGCGTTCTTGTGCGGTGCTATGTTGGTATCGACCCACGAGCGGAAGACCGGATCGTTGGTATAGGCGGACTCGAAGGATGCAACCGAACCTTCGCGAAAATCAGGAGCCGCGAAGTGGTCCTTGATCTCTTCCAGCAGGGCCATGTCAGCGCCTTTGAACTGCGGGCGAACCTGCAGGAACCGCTCGTTGACCTTGGCGCGGATGGCGTCGATGCCATGCTCATGCACGGTGATCTTGATGCGTGCCTTGTACTTGTTGTCACGGCGGCCGATCTGGTTCCACACGGAAACCGTGGCTTCCAGATAGGCCAGCAGGTCGTCAAAGGCGACGAATTCGGACAGTTCCTTGCCGATCATCGGCGTGCGGCCCAGACCACCGCCCACGATCACGCGGGCGCCCAGAACGCCGTCACGTTCTACCAGTTGCAGGCCGATATCGTGCGCCTTGATCACGGCGCGGTCGTTTTCGCTGCCGGTGATGGCGATCTTGAACTTGCGCGGCATGAACTGGAATTCCGGGTGGTCGGTCGACCACTGGCGCAGCAGCTCGGCATAGGGGCGCGGGTCGGCGACCTCATCCGCGGCGGCACCGGCGAAATGGTCGGCGGTCACGTTGCGGATGGTGTTTCCGCTGGTCTGGATGGCGTGCATGCCAACTTCGGCCAGCGCGTCCAGCATATCCGGCACGTCGTTCAGTTTCGGCCAGTTATACTGGATGTTTTGACGCGTGGTGAAATGGCCATAGCCCTTGTCCCACTTTTCGGCCAGCAGCGCCAATTGGCGCATTTGCGCGCTGTTCAGCGTGCCGTAAGGGATGGCAACCCGCAGCATATAGGCGTGCAACTGCAGGTACAGGCCATTCATCAGCCGCAGGGGCTTGAATTCGTCTTCGGTCAGCGATCCGTCAATGCGGCGTTCAACCTGGGCGCGGAACTGGGCGTTGCGCTCTGCCAAAAATGCGGTGTCGAACTCGGAGTAGCGATACATGTCTAGCTGTCCTTTTTGCAGCCCCGAAACCGGGGCCAGATGGGGAGAGATCGGCCTGAGGTCAAGTCCGGGGCTGCGCGCGAGAGGATTCCTGTTTGCCGTGGGCATAGTTGGACGGACCAGTCCGGCGGAATTCCTCTCGGAAATGGGTGGGCTCGGGGCCGTTATCCCCGGCGACGGCATCGGCGAGATAAGCCCCGACGATCTTGCCAACCTGGCGCGAGGCGTCCAGCAGGCGAACCTGAGCGTGGGCCTCGTCGGTGATCAACTCGGCCTCGGACAGCTCCCGCGACCAGCGGTCATCCTCGGTGAGATAAATCACGTCGCCTTCCAGCAGGTCATTCGCGGTAACGACTTTTGGGGTAAAAGCGCGGGCCATCAGGCAAGCTCCTCTTTTAATTCGGTGGCGGCACGGGCCGCGTCGCGCGGGGCAAGGCCGTAAAAGGTCAGGGCAGGGCCATCCATCCCGGCAGTGGCCAGGGTGTCGGACAGGCTGTCCAAAGTGGTGGCCACGACCCTCTGGTCGGGCCGCGAGGCGTTTTCAACCAGGGTCACTGGCGTGGCGCCATCAGCGCCATGCATCAAAAGACGCCCCTGTATGAAACGGGCAGATTTCTTGCCCATGTAAATTGCGGCGACTGCGCCGGGGCGCGCCAGCGCCGTCCAGTCATGATCGGCGAAGCCCTTCATGTCGTGGCCGGTCAGCAGCCGGACCGATGCGTTGCGGCCGCGCCGCGTCAGGCTTTGGCCGATGGCGGCAACGGCCGCCGATGCCGCGGTGATGCCGGGAATGATGGCCCAGCTGATACCGGCGGCATCCAGCGCGTCAATTTCTTCGTCCAGCCGGCCAAAAACCGTGGCGTCGCCCGACTTCAGCCGCACGACGCGCGCGCCGTCTTGCGCGTATTTGACCAGCAAGGCGTCGATGTCTTGCTGTTTCCAGGACGGACCAAAGCCTTTTTTGCCCACATCCACCAGGTCCGCCGACTGGCCAGCCAGGCTCAGGACTTCGGGGCTGATCAGGCGGTCATGCAAGACAACATCCGCGCGCCCGAACGCAGCCAACGCCTTGAGCGTCAGCAGTTCGGGGTCACCGGGGCCTGCGCCGACGAAATCGACGTGCCCTGTGGTGCGCTGTGGTTGTGAACCTTGCATCGAGGTTGGTCCGGCTGTTGTTTGACTTGCTGTGCAATATAGGAAATATTCCCGGTACTGCGCCATATTGCTGGGCAAATAAGGACATTTGTTCCAGATACTGCGCAAGTCGGGACATTGGTTTTAAATCGAAGGGAAATTTGGAATGTCGGTTCGAATAGACGATACAGATCGGAAAATTCTGGCCGAGTTACAGCGCGATGCCAGCCAGTCGCTGGATGAAATCGCAGCCAGGGTCGGCAGTTCCAAGACGCCGGTCTGGAATCGAATCCGCAAGCTGAAAGGGGCCGGAGTGATCGGCCAGCAAACCGTTCTGCTGGATGCCGAGGCGCTGGGGTTCGAGGCTACGTTCTTTGTTCTGATCCGAACATCCGAGCACGAGGCCGACTGGCAGCGCAAGTTCCTCAAGGCGCTGCGTGACCGCCCCGAAGTGCAAGAGGCGCACAGGCTGGCCGGAGATATAGATTATATCCTGAAAGTCAGGGTCAAAAACGCCCGCGCCTATGACGCCTTTTACCAGACACTGATTTCCGAGGTGCGCGTTCACAATGTCACGGCCCTTTTGTCGATGGAGGAAATCAAGTCGACCACAATGCTGCCGCTGAACGGTGTGGGCGCGCCTTAACCGGCAGGGGCGGATTGGGCGGCGCGGGCCGTCATCGAAAACCCAGACCTGTCGCTATATGCGGCGAACAAACCCGTGCCGCGCGGGCTTGCCATAAGGCGCGGCGAATGCAAGACCCTGTTACATGCAACGGCTTGGGCTTATCATCGGTTTCCTGAGCGCGGTCATCCTGCTGTCGGTGGCCGTCTGGTCCTATGGGTTCAGGCAGGCCCTGACGCAGCTGAGCGAACAGGCCGAGGCGGATCTGGCGCTTGCCGCCGACGGCCTGGGCTCGCAATTGCAAATCTATCAGGAACTGGCCGTGCTGATGGCGGCACATCCGTCCCTACGGCAGCTCGACAGCCTGCCCAAGCGGCGCGAGGCCGGGAAGTTGCTGCTTGAGGTGTCGGACAAGACGGCAGCGGTTGATGTTCTGTTTGCGGATACCGACGGGCGGGTGATGGCTGCGGCTCATGACATTGTCCGGGGATCGGTTCGGGATCACCCCGCGTTCACACGGGCGATGCACGGCGCGTTGGGAAGCGCACATCAAAGCCTGCAAACGCGCACGGACCGCAACTTTACCTGGGTGCCCCCTGGGGGCGCAAACCGCATCTATACCTATGCTGCACCCGCGTTTGACGCTGACGGGCAGGTGATCGGTGCGCTGATCGTTATTGCCGATGTCGAAGATGTCGAAAGAACGTGGCGCGGCAGTACCGAGGCCGTGTTCTTTGTTGATGACGCCGGGCTGGTCTTTATCTCAAACCGGTCCGACCTTTTGTTCTGGCGGCGCGCGCCGGGGCAGGTCGGGCTGTCCCCGCAGGATGGCGAGGCCGAGTTTTCCGTTTTCCATTCCGGTCCGCATGAGCTGTGGCGGATGGAATGGGGCCCGTACCTGCCGCAAACGGCGCTGCACCTGGCGCGCGAATTGCCGGTCATCGGGATGACAGGTGAGGTCCTGATGGACGTGGCCCCGGCCCGTCGGCTGGCGACATTGCAGGCCGCGGCTGTGGCCGGGATCTGTCTGGCATTCGGGGCGCTGTTGTTTCTGGCGACCGAAAGGCGCCGCACCCTGGCCGAGGCCAATGCCGTCCTCGAAAGCCGCGTGGCCCGGCGCACGCGGGCGCTGACGGCGGCCAATGCGGCGCTGACCCGCGAGGTTGCAGAACGCAAAGAGGCCGAAGCCGCCCTTAAGAAAGCCCAGGCCGATCTGGTTCAGGCCGGAAAGCTCAGCGCTCTGGGAAAGATGTCGGCCGGTATCAGTCACGAATTGAACCAGCCGCTGATGGCGATCCGTCAGTTTGCCGATAACGGCGCCGCGTTTCTGGATCGGGGCAATTCGGGCAAGGCGGGCGAAAATCTGGGCCGGATATCGGATATGGCCGCGCGAATGGCGCGGATCATCAAGAACCTGCGGGCCTTTGCCCGCAACGAAAGCGAACCGATGGGCAGGGTCGATCTTGTACAGGTTCTGAACACTGCGGTCGAACTGACCGAAACGCATCTGCGCGCGGAAGACATCCGGCTGAGCTGGCGGCCCCCGGACGGGCCGGTTTTTGCCTGGGGGGGCGAGGTGCGGCTGGTTCAGGTGTTCGTCAACCTGATCAACAATGCCGCCGACGCAATGACCGGGCAGCCCAGGCGCGAAATCACGATCACGCTGACCGAGGGCGCGCGTCTTTCGGTATCGGTCACCGATACCGGGCCCGGCATCGCCGACACCGATCGGATGTTCGAACCGTTTTACACGACCAAGACCGTGGGCGCGTCAGATGATGGCATGGGCCTCGGTCTTTCGATCTCTTACGGTCTGGTCCAAAGTTTCCGAGGCGACATCAGGGGCACAAACACACCCGAAGGCGCCCGGTTCACCGTCGAATTGGAACCCTATAAAGAGGTGGCACCAGTATGACCCGGCAGGTTCTGTTGGTAGATGACGATGCATCTGTTCGCGAAGCGCTGGCCCAGACGCTGGAACTGGCCGCGTACAAGGTGATTTCGGCCGGGTCTTTCGTCGCGGCAAAGGATCACATCGTCGCGGGTTTTCCCGGAGTTATCGTGTCGGATATCCGGATGCCGGGGCGGGACGGGTTTCATCTGCTGTCCTATGCGCGTGAAACCGATCCCGAATTGCCCGTGATCCTTCTGACCGGCGAAGGAGATATTCCCATGGCCGTACAGGCGATGGGGCAGGGTGCGTTTGATTTTCTGGAAAAACCCTGCGCCGCGGCCGACCTGCTTTTGGTTCTGGAAAAGGCTTATGCGGCCCGCGACCGGGTGATGGATCAGCGCGAAATCAAGCGTGAGCTGGAACGGGGCGATCCGGCTGCCCGGTTGCTGTTCGGGCAATCCGTGCAGGCCGAAACGCTGCGGGAACGCGTGCGCAGCGTGGCCCCGACCGGCGCCGAAGTTCTGGTGACGGGCCCACCTGGAAGCGGGATTTCCAAGGTCGCCGAAGTGGTGCACCTGATGTCGCCTGTCGGGCAGGGACCATTTGTAAAACGTCCCTCATCCGGGCTGACCGCCAGCGATTTGACCGAAATGTGCGAGGTCGCAAGCGGCGGTTCGCTGTTTTTGGACGAAGTATCGGCCATGCCCGAAGCCACGCAATACGCCGCGCTGGAAATGATCGAGCAGGGGGTTGGCGTTCGGATATTGGCCGGAACAACGGCGGATCTTGCCGCCCTGTCGGAACAGGGTCGTTTTCATGCCGATCTGTTCTATCGCCTGGATGTGATGCGGGTCCGTATCCCGTCACTGGCGGAACGGCCCGAGGATATCCCGGTATTGTTTCGCCATTATGTCGCCCAGGCAGCCGAGCAATCGGGGATCGAACCGCCCGAGGTTTCTTCAGAGCACCTGGCGTCGCTGATGGCCAGCGACTGGCCGGGCAATGCCCGTTCGCTGATGTCGGCGGCGATGCGCTTTGTTCTGGGAATGCCCGAAGAGGTCGCGCAGGCGGCTGACCTGGGCCTGAGCGAACAGATGGCGCGGGTCGAGCGGTCCTTGCTGATTGCCGCCCTTGGCCGTCACAATGGCAAGGCATCCGCAGCGGCCGAGGCGCTGAAACTGCCGCGCAAGACGTTTTACGACAAGCTGGCCCGGTACAAGATCAGGCCTGAAGATTATCGCAGGTAACCACTCGCAGTCGTCGCCGCCGATCCGCTGTCGGGGGGGGCATGGCGGCAATACCTTGATCGCATGGCGGGTTCGGGCGGCGCCGGATACCGGGTGATTCGCATTTAGTGCGGAATTTCGCACAATATGCGAATCTGCCGTGCGGTTTTTCGCACAATGGTCGAGGGCAGACGAATCACACATCTGTTTCACACCATTTAGTGGTCTGTAAAAGAACAATAAAACAGCGCCGCGCCAATATGGCGACAAAATGTTGAGCGGCGAGATTTGATTCGCTTCACTCCGTCCCGTGAGGCGCCGATGTGGTGCCTGATTGGAGTGACCAAGGAAGTCTGGGAGGAAAACCAAATGAAATTCCTGACAACGGCTGCAACCGCGCTTGCACTGTCGGTAACCGCTACTGCCGGCTTTGCGGCTTGCGAGGAAGGCGAGATCGTCGTCAAGTTTGCGCATGTGACCAATTCTGACAAACACCCGAAAGGCATCGCCGCGGCGCTGTTGGAGCAGCGCGTGAACGATGAGATGCAGGGTGTCATGTGCATGGAGGTCTATCCGAATTCGACCTTGTACAACGATGACAAGGTGCTTGAGGCGATGTTGCAGGGCGATGTCCAACTGGCCGCGCCTTCACTGTCGAAGTTCGAGAAATTCACCAAGCAGTTCCGCCTGTTCGACCTGCCGTTCATGTTCAAGAATATCGAAGCGGTCGACGCGTTCCAGGCCTCGGCCGATGGGCAGGCCATGAAGGACAGCATGCAGCGCCGCGGCCTGCAGGGGCTGGCGTTCTGGCACAACGGCATGAAGCAAATGTCGGCCAACAAGCCGCTGGTCGATCCGTCCGACGCGGACGGGCTGAAGTTCCGTGTCCAGTCTTCGGACGTGCTTGTTGCACAGATGGAAGCCATCGGCGGCAGCCCGCAGAAAATGGCGTTTTCGGAAGTTTACGGCGCGCTGCAGCAGGGCGTTGTGGACGGGCAGGAAAACACCTGGTCGAACATCTATGGCAAGAAGTTCTTCGAAGTGCAGGACGGCATCACCGAGACCAACCACGGCATCATCGATTATCTGGTGGTCACCAATGTTGACTGGCTCGACAGCCTGGACCCCGCAGTCCGGGATCAGTTCCTGACCATCATGTCCGAAGTGACTGAGACCCGGAACAAAGAAGCGTTTTCGGTCAACGAAGCTGCCAAGCAGTCGATCATTGATGCCGGTGGCACCATTCGTGAACTGACGCCCGAACAGCGCACCGCATGGGTTGATGCCATGAAGCCGGTTTGGGACCAGTTTGCAGGCGATGTCGGTCAGGACAAGATCGATGCGGCCCAGGCGATCAACGCCGGGTTCTGATCCAAACACCTTCTGTGTCCGGGGCCCATTGGCCCCGGGCAACAGCACCGTCCGGTCGCCCTAGACCCGACGCCGACCAATTTCAAAAATAATGTGGGGACAACGTGATGTCTGGTGCGAATTCCGGTCCGTCAGGACTGGTCGACCATATCGAAGAAACCCTGATCGCATTGCTGTTGGGCCTGATGACGGTCGTGACCTTTGCCAACGTGATCGCGCGGTTCGTGTTTAATTCCAACATCCTTTGGGCGCTGGAGCTGACGGTATTTACTTTTGGCTGGCTTGTGCTTCTCGGGGCGTCATACGCGGTGAAAAAGCACGCCCATCTGGGTGTTGATGCTGTGCTGAACATGCTGGCACCGGGGCCGCGCAAGGTTCTGGCGCTGATCGCCATCGGTAGTTGCCTGGCGTTCTCGCTGTTGTTGCTCAAAGGGGCTTATGACTATTGGGCCGTTTTCGCGGATTTGCCGCCGACGTCCGGCAGGTGGTTCCCGACGGGCTTTGACACAAGTGCCCGAAGCCAAAGCTTTTACGAGGTCGACGATATCCCGATGGTGGCTCCGCTGCGCTTTTTGGAAGACCTCATAAACTATGGCGAAGCATACGAGAAACTGCCGAAGGTCGTGCCGTATTTCATCCTGCCGCTATCGATGCTGCTGCTGGTTATCCGGTTTGCGCAGGTCGCCGTTCAGATCGTGCGCGGTCAGACCGACCGCATCGTGGCCAGCCACGAGGTCGAGGATGAGATCGAAGAAGTTCGCGCGCAGCAAGGAGAGCATGACTGATGGACGTCGTAATCCTGTTTTCTATGGTCATCGGCTTGCTGCTGATCGGTGTTCCGATTGCGGTTTCGCTTGGCCTCAGCTCGACCCTGTTCCTGCTGATCTATTCCGACAGCTCGCTGGCGTCGGTCGCGGGCACGTTGTTCGAGGCGTTCGAAGGGCACTTTACCCTGTTGGCGATCCCGTTCTTCATTCTGGCCTCGTCTTTCATGACAACGGGGGGCGTGGCGCGCCGGATCATCCGCTTTTCGATCGCCTGCGTGGGGCATTTGCCGGGCGGTCTGGCGATTGCGGGCGTGTTTGCCTGTATGCTGTTCGCGGCGCTGTCCGGGTCGTCTCCGGCCACCGTGGTGGCCATCGGGTCCATCGTCATCGCCGGGATGCGGCAGGTGGGGTATTCCAAGGAATTCGCCGCCGGTGTGATCTGTAATGCCGGAACGCTGGGCATCCTGATCCCTCCGTCCATCGTGATGGTGGTCTATGCCGCCGCGGTCGAGGTCTCGGTCGGGCGCATGTTCCTGGCGGGGGTCATTCCCGGCCTTATGGCAGGGCTGATGCTGATGATCACGATCTATGTCATGGCAAAGGTTAAGAACCTGCCCAAAGGGGATTGGAAAGGCTGGGGCGAGATCTTTACGTCGGCCCGTGAGGCTGGTTGGGGCCTGTTCCTGATCGTTATCATCCTGGGTGGTATCTACGGCGGTATCTTCACTCCGACCGAGGCCGCAGCGGTCGCGGCGGTCTATGCCTTCCTGATTGCCAGTTTCGTGTACAAGGATATGGGGCCGCTGCATGTCGAAGGGGATGCGCGCAACATATCGCTGATGCGCAAACCGATTGCCCTGGTGACGGCCTTTTTCCATCCGGACACCAAGCACACGCTGTTCGAGGCAGGCAAGCTGACAGTGACCCTGCTGTTCGTCATAGCCAATGCGCTGATCCTGAAACATGTCCTGACGGACGAGCAGGTGCCGCAACATATCGCGGGGGCCATGCTGTCAGCCGGTCTTGGTCCGGTGACGTTCCTGATCGTGGTCAATGTGATCCTTCTGATCGGCGGCCAGTTCATGGAGCCCTCGGGCCTGTTGGTCATCGTTGCACCCCTGGTGTTCCCAATCGCAATCGAGCTGGGCATAGACCCGATTCACCTGGGGATCATCATGGTCGTGAACATGGAAATCGGCATGATCACGCCGCCGGTTGGTCTGAACCTGTTCGTCACATCCGGCGTGGCCGGAATGCCGATGATGAGCGTGGTCAAGGCGGCGCTGCCATTCCTGGCGGTTCTGTTCGTCTTCCTGATCATGGTGACCTATATCCCATGGCTCTCGACGGTGTTGCCCAACACCTTTATGGGGCCCGAGATCGTCACCAACTAGCCAACGCTTTTGTTGGTGCGGGCGGGCCGGGAAACCGGCCCGCCTTTTGCATGTCAGCCGCTGTATTTCTGAAGATAATCAGCCACCCAGCCGATGCCGCCATACGCCCTGCGGCGGCGTGCACCCCAGTAACCGACCGCGTCGCTGACCAGTTCGTCAGGGTTGGGCCGGCCGTTGAAAATCACTATCTTGGGGCGCTTGGGGTGTCTGCGGTAGGTTTTGAAGATCAACCCGAACGGCCAATAGGGAACCAGGTGAATCAACCCGATGCACCAGCCCTTGGGGTAAAATTTCCGATCATGGGCCAGGTCCGAGATGTAATTCTGGTCGTTCTCGTATTTCGGCAGGTGCTTGTCGCCGTCAAACGCATCGAACAGGTGAAATTGCTCGGCGGGGCGGAATCCGACAACCGAGGAATTCCCGCGCGTCACGCGATTCATCAAGCCCGGGAACCGATCCCAAAACGCCGCCGGGATCATGCGCCAGATCAGGCCGCGGAATTTCGGCATCAGGTAAAGCCCGCCTTTGTCCTGGACGATCTCGATCAGCGGGTCCAGCGATCCGGTGACCAGAAGATCAAGGTCAAGAAACACGGCCGCATCATATTGCCCGACGATTTTGCGGTCGAACATCAGCAGCTTGGGCCATTTCCCATGCGCCCAAAGCTGTTTTTCCAGTTGCGGAAAAGCAAGGGTGGCAGGTGATGCCGGGGTCCAGCCCGTCGGTCCGGTCGGTGATGCAGATAAAGTCATGATCAAGCGACAGGTGGTCCCGGACGGCCCGGTAAAGCATGTTCACATACTCACCGCCATAGGCCTTGCCCCATTTCATGCATACGATACAGACCTTTTGTCCGGTCATCCGCTCATTCCCCCAATGCCGGCCGGGCCTGCAAGGGCGGGCCTGTCTTTTGTCAGGTACCGCCTTATCGCATCGTTCAGGCGCGCTCTATCTTCAAATAAACAAATCTGCGTCACCGCCACCAGGTTTCGGCAAATGGGGCCGAAGCAACGGGGGCGGTGATGACAGGGCAGGGGGTCAGACTGCTTCGAGCGCGTCAATGATGCCCGAGAAATCGGCGGCCTTCAGGCTGGCACCGCCAACCAGAGCGCCGTCGACGTTGGAAACAGCGAAAATTTCGGCCGCATTTCCTGGCTTCACCGACCCGCCATAGAGCAAGCGAACAGAGCGGCCGACGCCTTCTCCAAAGCGATGTTCAAGCCGCGACCGGATAAAGTCGTGAACCTCGCCAATCTCATCAAGGGTCGGGACCTTGCCCGTGCCGATGGCCCAGATCGGCTCATAGGCAACTACCAGGTTTTCTCCGGTCGACTGGTCAGGGATCGAGCCCGACAGCTGGCCCCCGATGATGTCCAGCGTATTGGCCGCCTCGCGCTGTTCCAGGCTTTCGCCGACGCAGATAATTGTCACAAGACCGGCATCCATCGCGCTGCGGGCCTTGGCGCGGATGTCCTTATTATGCTCTGCGTGGTCCTCGCGCCGTTCCGAATGGCCGAGGATGACATGGGTTGCCCCCGCATCCGCCAGCATAGTCGCGCTGAGATCACCGGTATGCGCCCCCGACGTTTCGGCATGACAATCCTGGGCGCCGATGCCGACACCGGTGCCCTGAACCCCTTGTGCGGCCCGGTCAATCAGCGTGGCCGGCGGGCAGATCAGGATATCGACCGATGGATCAGGATGGGCTTTGGCCAGGGCGTCCAGCTCTGCAAGGCTGGCCTTGGTTCCGTTCATTTTCCAGTTGCCTGCCGCCAGTTTCTGCCGCATGTCCTTGTCTCCTCGGTGTTTCGGTAATCTGCGTTCCAGTTATCACCGCTTACGCGGGCTGACAATTCCGGTTGCGGGCCTGCGACCTGAGCGACAGGATGCCGTCATCAGAATCGAGTTGCCCATGATTGAAAATCTCGACCTAGAACAGCTGGACCGGCGCGACCCGGCCGAATTGGACAGGCTGGCCCGCGCGGTTGGCGATGTCGGTTTTCTGACAGTGACCAATACCGGTTTGGATGCGCAACGGGTGCGCGCGGTCATGGATGCCTACTTGCGGTTTTTCCGGTTGCCGGACCCGGTCAAAGCCAGTGTCGACATGGCCCGGACAGGGGCGAACAGGGGCTGGGGCGCGCCGCGGTCCGAACAGGTTGATCCCGATGCGAATCCTGACTTCAAAGAGGTGTTCGATTGCGGCTATGAACTGCCGCCGGGAAACACCTATGCATCGCGTGGGCTAAGCGTCTATGCGCCCAATCTCTGGCCCGAGGAACTGCCTGCATTTCGCAAGACGGTTCAGGCCTATTATGCCGACGCCAGCGATGTGGCCATGCGTGTACTGCGCGCGATTTCCGTTGCGCTTGGGCATTCAGAAACCAATTTGGACGGGGCGTTTGAAACGCCAATGGCCCTGCTGCGCGGGAATTTCTATCCGTCACGCCCGGAATGGGCTGGCGAAAAAGACTTTGGCATCGCGGCACATACGGATTACGGCTGTCTGACCCTGCTTGCCACGGATGGGCGTCCGGGCCTTGAGGTCTGCATGCCCGACGGCACATGGGAGCCGGTTACCGCCGAACCCGGCACCTTTGTCATCAACTTTGGCGAAATGCTGGAATTCTGGACCGCCGGAGCGGTCAAGGCGACGCTGCACCGTGTCAGGGGCGGGCATCATGAACGGATTTCCGTTCCGTTGTTCTTTAACCCGTCCTACGACACCAACGTCGCCCCGCCGGGTGCCGATCACGCAATCCTTGCGGGCGAGCATCTGACGCAGCGGTTCAACGAAACCTACCTGCATTTGCAGGACAAACCCTAGCTCTGCGCTGCCAGTGACTCGTCAAACTTGATGGATTCGCCGCATCCGCAGGCATCGACGACGTTCGGATTGCGGAACTTGAAACCGGATTCCAGCAATGAGGTTTCATAGTCGATTTCAGTGCCAAACAGGAACATTTGCGCCATGGGGGCGATCATCACCCGGGCGCCGTCCGTTTCGACCACCTCATCGTTCGGGTCGGCCTCGTCGACGTAATCCATGGTGTATTCCATACCGGCACAACCACCTTTCTTGACGCCGATGCGCAAACCGGCATGCCCGCCCGATGTCATCAGGCGCACGATCTGCTCTGCGGCTTTGGCCGTTATGGTCACGGCTTGTTTGCCGGGAATGCCGAACATGAAAATCTCCGTCGTCATGCGATACGCTTAATCTAAGGCTGACGGCCTGCAGGCTCAAGAGAGGCGGCGGCTTAAACTGCGCATTCCTGCAATGCTGCGGCGAAAATGCATGTTCTTGCCTTGCCAAGCCGGATGACACTAACCTGCCAGTATCGCGCAGAGACCATGATGGTCTGTGTGATCGAACAAGAGAGGAGGGGGTTCAAATGGCAGGTGCATACAAGGGTAACCGGGCAACACGGCGGGGTCTGAAACTGGCGGTTCTTGTCAGTCTGGTCACGGTCGGCGGTGCCGTTGCCAAACCAGACCCCAAGCGGCATCCGGTCAATTGTGCAACGGCCCAGGGCGACCTGAGGGCAATCGCGGCTGAAAGAAAGCATGCACAGGACCAGCAGCTGGAAAGCGTGGTCGCCTTGACACCGGCAGGCGCATTGCTTGGGCTGATTGCGGGGAATGAGAATAAGAAGTTGGAAATGTTATCAGGCGATTACGTCGATCAGTTGAACCAACGAGGGGCGGAAATCAAATCCACATGCGGTTTGAAATGATGACCGACCGATGGGTGCGTGCCTTTCAGGTAAAAGGACCGCCCCCGGGCAAGGGCGGCCCAAATTCCGGGATCTGAACATTTGGGGGGGATCAATCAAGTCGATCAGAGCCCAAGCGGCTGGCGGACGGAACCCACTGGTCTTTGGATTTCAGCAAAACCGGGCCTGAACTAGGTCGGGTCCTGCGAAACACTGGGATGCGCCAGCACGCGTGCCTTGTGGCGCAGTTGTGTGACAGGCGTCGGACGGAACGGTAACGCAAAGATCACCGTTTGATGACAATTCACTGATTTCTGTGGATAAAACCCGGATTACATGAACCCAAGTTCAAGCCGCGCTTCGTCGGACATCATTTCCATGCCCCAAGGGGGCTCCCATGTCAGTTCGACATCCACATCCTTGACCCCGGCGACGGGTTCGACGGCCTCGACGATCCAGCCGGGCATGTCCCCGGCGACAGGGCACCCCGGAGCGGTCAGCGTCATGATGACCTTGACGCTGTTTTCGTCTGATATTTCAATCGTATAGATCAACCCAAGATCATAGATGTTGACTGGAATTTCCGGGTCAAAGACCGTGCGGCAGGCTTCGACAATCGAGTCGTACAGCGGGTGCTCGACATTCGACGGCGCGATAAGCGGTGCGCCTTCAAGCTGTTCACTGGGATGAGTCATTTATGCCTCGGAGCTGTTTCTGATAAAATATATAGGGAAAGGCCGAAGCAGCGTCCAGAGCTACCGTGGCGCCCGCATCGGGCGCCACCGCTGGTCATTCATTTATATCGTGGTCAAAGGTCTTTACCTGACCATGCGGCAGGGCAAACACGCGGCGCAGTACCAGCCACGCCACAAGTGACAGGACCGCGAAAATCAGCAGTAGGACGGGCAGGGACGGCGCGATCCCCGGTATGGCCAGAAAGATGCCCGTGATTGCCGCACCAACCGCGAAGCCAAGGAAGATAAAACCGGGCAGCGCGACTTCGAGGATGCCCAAAACCAGCGCTGCCGCCAGCCACAGCCACCAGGTCAGCCAGAACGGATCAGCCATCACTTGCCACCTTTCAGCATCTTGAAGGCGTCGCCAAAAGCTTCGAGCGCGTTCGCGGGAACGATAATTGTCTGCGACCCCGAGCCGGCGCCGAGCGTGTTCAGCGCCTCGACCTGTTTCAGCGCAACCTGGTACTGAGCGGCCTCGATGCCGTTATCCTGAATGGCCTTGGCCACAACGCCGGTGGCATAGGCTTCGGCTTCGGCCTGGATGCGGCGCGCCTTGGCGGTCTGTTCGGCGGCGTAGAGTTCCGCGTCGGCCTGAAGCTCGACCGAGCGTTTCTGACCCTCGGCCTCGGTCACTTGCGCACGGCGGGCGCGTTCGGCGTTCAGCTGTTGCAGCATCGCGTCGCGGGTTGCCTGGTCCAGGTTCACGTCCAGAATCTCGGCCCGGGTCACTTCGATACCCCAGTCGTCAACGGCGGTTTCTACGCTTTCCTGAATGCGTTCAATCAGTTGCGCGCGGTTGGACTGTACTTCGTCCAGATCCATCTTGCCGATCTCGGCCCGCACGATACCGGCCACCGTGGTGGCGATGGCGCCATCCACATCGCGGATGCGATAAACGGTCTTTTCCGGCTCGAGAATGCGGTAAAACACCGAAGTATCGATTTGCACCAACACGTTATCCTTGGTGATTGCATCCTGGGTTGCATTGGGCAACTGCCGCTCCAGGATCGATATCTTGTGCCGGGCAACGTCAAGAAACGGAACGATAAAGTTGATGCCGGGCCCCAGGACCGAGTGCAGGCGCCCGAACCGTTCCACGACGTATTTCTCGGACTGCGGCACGATCTTGATGCCTTTTAGAATGACGGCAATGACAAGAACGGCCGCCAGCAGGAAAATGATGTTGGATGAAAGCAAGTCGATAATCTGATCTTCGGTCATTTCTGTCCTCTTTTTGTGTGCGATGGTATACATTTGGGGTCTGAGTCGCACATTTTCAACTCAGGTATGGTGGGTTTGATGGCCGAAGCAAGGCGCTGTGTTGGTGAAATTCGGCCTGTGCAGGACGGTGTTCGCGCTATTCATCGGGTGCGCGTTGCGGTATCGGGGCGGTATGAAGCTGATTATCGACACTGATCCGGGCATTGATGATGCCATGGCCATCGCCTATTCCGCCGCCGCCGCCGAACTTGACCTGATTGGTCTGACGACGGTTTTCGGGAACACACATGTCCATCAATCCAGCCGCAATGCGCGGTATCTAGTGCATAAGCTTGGTCTTGATGTGCCGGTTGCGCAGGGGGCTGCGCAGGGGTGGCAAGGGGAGCAGCACGCGCCTTCGACCCATGTTCACGGTCCCGAGGGGTTTGGTGACGTAACGGACATCCCCGAGATCGGCCAGAACCACGCGCAGGGCGCGGCAGAGTTTCTGGTCGAACAGGCGCGGTTGCACAGGGGCCAGCTTGTCGTTTGCGCCATCGGGCCGCTGACCAATATCGCCGATGCGATCCGGCTTGATCCGGGTTTTGTGCAAAACCTTGCAAAGCTGGTGATCATGGGCGGGGCCGTGTTCTGCAACGGCAACGTGACCGAACATGCCGAGGCCAATATCTATCATGATCCCCTCGCCGCGGATGCGGTTTTTGAGGCACGTGCCCCGACTGTTCTGGTGGGTCTGGACGTGACGCTGCAGACGTTGTTCGCGGCCCGTGATTTCGACGCGCTTGCCGACCAAGCCCCCGACACCGGAGGGTTCCTGCGCGAGATTTCGCGGTTCTACCTGAATTTCTATCGCGAGGTTGCGGGGCTGGAAGGGTGCGGGTTGCACGATTCAACGGCCGTGATTGCCTGCAGCCACGAACACCTGTTTGAAACCCAGGCCACGGGCCTGCGAGTCATCCAGCAGGGCGACGAGCGCGGGGCAACCCGGCCCGATGCCGACCGTCCGCCGGTGCGTGTGTGTCGTGGTATCGACGTGGGGCAAGTCATGTCCCTGTTCACCGACAGGGTCGGGTCCTTGCCCTGACGGGTTGCATTGGCGTGGCAGATAAGGCAAGTGCTGCGCGGTTCACCGACCCCGAGGCGACGAGATGACCAAAGCTTTTTCATTCGATCTGAAAGCCACCGACGGCAAGGCCCGGACCGGTGTGATCAGCACGCCCCGCGGCGATGTCAGAACGCCTGCATTCATGCCGGTGGGAACGGCCGCTACGGTCAAGGCGATGATGCCTGAAAGCGTTCGCGAAACCGGGGCCGATATCCTGCTGGGCAATACGTACCACTTGATGTTGCGCCCTACGGCAGAACGGATCGACCGATTGGGTGGGCTGCACAAGTTCATGAATTGGGAACGTCCGATTCTGACCGACTCTGGCGGGTTTCAGGTGATGTCTCTGGCGGGGCTGCGCAAGCTGACCGAAAAGGGCGTGACCTTCAAATCGCACATTGATGGATCCAAGCATGAGCTGACGCCGGAACGGTCGATGGAGATCCAGCGCTTGCTGGGATCGGACATCGTGATGTGCTTCGATGAATGCCCGTCGCTGCCTGCCGATCGCAAGCGTATTGCCGAGTCGATGCAACTGTCGATGCGTTGGGCCAAGCGGTCGCGAGATGCGTTCGGGGATCGCCCCGGTCACGCGCTGTTTGGGATAATGCAAGGCGGGTTGGAACAAGACCTGCGTGAAGAAAGCGCCGAGGCGCTGCGCAATATCGGGTTCGAAGGTTATGCCATCGGCGGTCTGGCCGTGGGCGAGGGGCAGGAAGCGATGTTTTCCTGCCTGGATTACGCGCCCGACTTCCTGCCGGAAGACAAGCCCAGATACCTGATGGGCGTGGGCAAGCCCGACGATATCGTGGGGGCCGTGGCGCGCGGTGTCGACATGATGGATTGCGTTTTGCCATCGCGTTCAGGCCGCACCGGTCAGGCATTCACGCGACACGGCGTGGTCAATATCAAGAACGCCCGTCATGCGGACGATCCGCGCCCCCTGGACGAAGAGTGCACATGCCCGGCCTGCTCGAACTACTCGCGCGCCTATCTGCACCACGTGTTCCGTTCGAACGAGATGATCTCGGGCATGCTGTTGACCTGGCATAACCTGCACTACTTTCAGGACATCATGCAGGGCATGCGCGACGCCATCGCATCGGGGACGTTTGAGACCTGGCAGGCCAATTTCCATGCGCGGCGCGCCCAGGGTGATATCGAACCGATTTGACCGGTTTTTCTGCGGAACGGGGAATTTCGGTGGATATGTTGGCCCGATGCCTTGCAGTCCGGCAATGCTCGGGCCATGCTGATATTTGAAACATGGCGACACGGTTGAAATGGCGCAGTCCGCGCCCCACCTTTATCGTCCAAGACAGGAGACGGCCATGGGTTGCCTGAACAGGGACCGGTGCCGTCTTGCCAAAGATAAGGATAGAGCATGCAAGAGCCTCTGAATTCCTCGTACCCCGTCCTGCCGCTGCGCGATATCGTGGTTTTTCCGCATATGAGCGTGCCGCTGTTCGTGGGCCGTGACAAATCGGTCCGCGCATTGGAAGAGGTCATGCAGGATGACAAGCAGATCCTGTTGTCCAGCCAGATTGACCCCGGTGTGGACGACCCCGAGATTGACGGTATCTACCGGTCGGGCGTGCTGGCCAATGTGCTGCAACTGCTGAAATTGCCGGATGGAACGGTCAAGGTTCTGGTCGAAGGTCAGGCCCGCGTCGAGATCACCGAGTTCCTTGAGAACGAAGATTTCTTCGAGGCCCGCGCCGAGTACCTGACCGAAATTCCCGGCGACGTCACCACCACGCAGGCGCTGTTGCGCACGGTGGCTGATGAATTCGAACGCTACGCCAAAGTACGCAAGAACATCCCCGAAGAAGCGCTGGCGGCTGTCGGCGAGACGACGGAACCGGCCAAGCTGGCCGATCTGGTCTCGGGGCATTTGGGTATCGAGGTCGAGCAAAAGCAGGAATTGCTGGAAACCCTCAGCGTCAGTGAGCGGCTTGAAAAAGTCTATGGCCTGATGCAGGGCGAAATGTCGGTGCTGCAGGTCGAGAAAAAGATCAAGACCCGCGTCAAGACCCAGATGGAGAAGACCCAGCGCGAATACTATCTGAATGAGCAGATGAAGGCCATTCAGAAGGAACTTGGCGATGGCGAGGATGGCAGCAACGAAGTTGCCGAGCTGGAAGAGAAGATTGCCGAAACCAAGCTGTCGAAAGAAGCGCGCGAAAAGGCCGAGGGCGAGCTGAAAAAGCTGCGCAACATGAGCCCGATGTCGGCTGAGGCAACGGTTGTGCGCAACTATCTGGACTGGATCCTGGCATTGCCGTGGGGCAATAAATCCCGCGTCAAAAAGGACCTGGGCCGTGCGCAGGACATTCTGGATGCCGATCACTATGGGCTTGAGAAGGTCAAGGAACGGATCGTTGAATATCTGGCGGTTCAGCAGCGTTCGAAAAAGCTGAAAGGCCCGATCCTGTGCCTTGTTGGCCCTCCGGGCGTGGGTAAAACCTCGCTGGGTAAGTCAGTTGCCAAAGCCACGGGGCGCGAGTTCATTCGCATCTCGCTGGGCGGGGTGCGCGACGAATCTGAAATTCGCGGTCACCGCCGGACGTACATTGGCTCGATGCCCGGCAAGATCATTCAGGCGCTGAAAAAGGCGAAAACCACGAACCCGCTGATCCTGCTCGACGAGATCGACAAGATGGGGCAGGACTTCCGTGGCGATCCGGCCTCGGCGATGCTTGAGGTGTTGGATCCGGAACAGAACAGCACGTTCATGGACCACTACCTTGAGGTCGAATATGACCTGTCCAACGTGATGTTCCTGACGACCTCGAACAGCTATAACATGCCTGGGCCTCTGCTGGACCGGATGGAGATCATTCCGCTGGCCGGTTACACCGAGGAAGAAAAGAGCGAGATCGCCAAACAGCACCTGATCAGCAAGCAGGTCAAGAACCACGGCTTGAAAGCCAAGGAATTTGAACTGACTGACGACGCGCTGCAGTCGATCATCCGCACCTATACCCGCGAAGCGGGCGTACGGAACCTTGAACGTGAAATCGCCAAGGTTGCGCGGAAATCGCTGACCAAGATCATCAAGAAAGAGGCCGAAACCGTAACGGTGACGCCGGACAATCTGGATGATTTCCTGGGCGTGCCCAAGTACCGGTATGGGCTGGCCGAACAGGACGATCAGGTTGGTGTGGTCACCGGGCTGGCGTGGACATCCGTCGGTGGCGATCTGCTGCATATCGAGGCGCTGAAGCTGCCGGGCAAAGGTCGGATGAAGACCACCGGCAAGCTGGGCGATGTGATGAAGGAATCCATCGACGCTGCGTCGTCTTATGTGCGGTCGATCTCGCCCCAGATCGGGGTGAAGCCACCGCAGTTCGACAAGCTGGATATCCACGTTCACGTTCCCGATGGCGCAACGCCCAAGGATGGTCCGTCGGCCGGTCTGGCGATGGTCACCTCGATCGTTTCGGTTCTGACCGGTATTCCGGTGCGCAAGGATATCGCCATGACCGGCGAGGTTTCGTTGCGCGGGAATGCGATGCCGATTGGCGGGCTGAAAGAAAAGCTGCTGGCCGCGCTGCGGGGCGGGATCAAGACGGTTCTGATCCCTGAAGAAAACGAAAAGGACCTGGCAGAGATTCCGGACAATGTGAAAGAAGGGCTGGAAATCATCCCGGTTTCGCATGTGTCCGAGGTTCTCAGCCGCGCCCTGGTGCGTGCGCCCGAACCGATCGAATGGAACGAGGCCGCAGAAGAGGCCGCAGCGGCCGCGGCCAAGGCTTCGGATGCGTCGGGGCCAAGCCAGACGGCGCATTGATCGGGACCATTGCTCTGAAACGAAGGCGGGGGAAACCCCGCCTTTTTTGTTGGGCCTAGAAGCCGATTACCGGTTTGGCCGGGTCAAGAACCTCTTCTTCCGCGATGTAGCGGTTGAACTTTCGCGCGGGCAGGGCAGAGCGTACCGCAAGGACGAAGATCACCACCGAGAACAGGACACACAACACGATGTCCCAGCCGAACGGGATCTGTTGCAACGCGCCGTCGCCGAACTGGCCCAGATACGAGATCATCCCGATCCCGATGAAATAGGGCAGCAGCCAGAGGGCCTCGGTCACATCCATTTCGTCCAGCCGTCCGCGGAACCGAACCAGCAACAGCACCAGACCCACAATCAACGCGATTGCCAGGCGCCAGACCGTGTCCCAACCGCTCCAATAAACGATCAGCGTGGCGATTGCGAAGGCCGTGACACCGGTCAGCCGCACGGCCGGAATGCGGATCGAGCGGGGGTGATCAGGTAAAAGATCGCGCAGGCACACGACAGCGATGGGGCCGACCGCAAAGGACAGCACAATCGCCGCCCCGTTCAGGGCGATCACCGTGGTAAACGGAACCGTCAGCAAGAACAAAATCCCGATCAGGAAATTCAGCGCCAGCGCCCAAAGCGGCACACCAAAGGCTGACAGCACCTGAAGCCTTTTGGGCAGGAACCCGTTCTGGGACAATGCCATGGCGATACGGGCATTCGATCCCGTCGCAACAAGGCCGTTGCCAAAAGGCCCGATCACCGAGCCAACGTTCAGCAGGCTAAGGAACCACACCAGCCCGACGGACATGATGACCGCATCCAAAGGCCCCTGGCCACCGAAATTCAGACCCGCCCATCCCTGTCTAAGCATGTTTGCGTCCAGCGCGCCGATAAAGGCGACCTGAAGCCCCAGGTAGATCGCGGCGCACAGAACGATTGACAGGATCAGGGCCGTGGGGATGGCGAATTTCGGGTTCCGGACTTCTCCGGCCATGTCCACAACGTGACGGAATCCGATGAACGAGAAAATCACGCCCCCTGTCGATACCGCCGCCATGATGCCCTGAACCCCATAAGGTGCAAACCCGTCGGGGCTGGTGAAATTCGACGATTCAAAGCGCGTTGCTATCAGCAAAACGGTCAATCCGACCGGAATCGCAAGTTTCGCCCAGGTCAGGACCGCGTTGACCCGGGCAAAGAACTTTACCCCCAGCGCGTTGATGGCAACAAAAACCAACATGAAGAACAAGGCAACGAGAATGCCCGCACCCGTCAGGTCGCCGGTTTCGGCGTTGTGCAGCCAGGGGGCATAAGGCGCAAGGTATTTCAACATCGCCTCGACCTCGATGGGTGCGGTCGTGTTGTAGCCGATCCAGGCCGTCCACCCCATTGCCATGGAAACGATATTGCCGTGCGAGAAATGCGGCACGCGGGCGATCCCGCCCGGTATCGGCAGCATTGCGGATATCTCGGCAAAGGTAATGGCCAGGATGAACATCGCCACGGCGCCGATGATCCAGGACAGGATTGCGGCGGGTCCGGCATGCTGAACAGCCAGCATGGGACCAAACAGCCATCCCGACCCGATAATTCCCCCAACCGAGATAAAGGTCAGGCCGACCAGGCCAATGTCCCTTTTCAATATGGCCATGCGCAGCCTTGTCATGAGGCAGAGGCATCGAACGCTCTGCACGGTGACAACAAGGTAATCCGCTGCAGGCAGCGCTGGCAACTGCGCAATGGCAGGCGTGGAAAAGGGTAGGGGAAGGTGGTGGGTGATAACGGATTTGAACCGCTGACATCTTCGATGTGAACGAAGCGCTCTACCACTGAGCTAATCACCCGTGAGGCCGCCTCATATCGCGAGTCAACGCAGGCCGCAAGTCAATTGGCGACCATCGGCCGCCTTGCGCGCCCCGGCAGTTGCCCGCCGGGACGCAGCATGTATCAAAGTCCGGGAAGCTTGGTCAGAACGCCGCGGCGGCCAAAGGTCGTTCCGCGCGATTTGCCAAAGTTCATCCGAACGCCGACACCGACAAAGGCTTCGTTCGTGCTGGCATTGCCAACAGACATGTGGGCCGTACCCAGCTCGCCGTAAACCTCGGCCTGTTCGGTCAGGTTATACGCGGTGCCAACAGAGAATGTGTTCACGTCCAGCAGACCCTCGACATTGTCGAGCAGGTCGTATTTGGCGTTGAGCTCCCACTTGTCGTTGATGTCGCTGAACACTGCGATGCCGAGAACGGTGCCATCCGCATCGGATACACCCTTCAGGTCCTGCCGACCGATATACCCTTCGATTTCAACCGTTCCTGCGTCGAAACCCGCTTCCAGACCGTAGAACTGGAAATCTTCATGCTCAAGGTTGTCGCGGCCGTAGAACGCGCCAAAGGATGCGCTATTGCCGGTGTGAAGATTCGCGTGAAGGGTAAAACCGTTGCCATCCAGGTCTTCGTCCTGAAAGCGGTACCCACCAAGATCAAGCTGCGTGCTGAAGGATTTCGAGAACGCCACTTCGCCCGAACCGTTCAGGTTGTACACGTCACCCAGGTTGCTGTCGGTGAAGGTCGAATAGCCAAGGTCAATATACCCGCCGGTAATCTCGGCCGCCTGAACTGCACCGGCAATGGTTGCAGCCGTCAATGCGCTGCAAACAAAAGCTGTTTTCACTTTTCTGCTCCGTCTTTTTTGGTTTGGCGAACGGCTTTTTAATACGCCGGCCCGCAAAGCGACGTTTATCTGGACCGCGCAGCCAAGTGTATCGGTTTGAGCCAAATTGAATGTCTTGTTGCGGGGACAACACATTTTTGGGTTGTGAAACACTGCACAGCGCCGAGTGGGTTTGAACGTGGTCGGGGCAGGCGCCCGAATGTCGAATTGCGCGAAGGGCACCGCTGCCCATCGGCGGCACGGCGTAATTTGGGGATGTGTGCAAACACGCCCCGTGGATGGTCGGGTCAAAAAAATGAATTTGCGGAAAAAACTTCAAATGGCCGCTTGACGAGGTCGGGGCAGACCCATAATACACCCCAACGTTCTGAGATGAACGGGCAGCGGGCGGTTGTAGCTCAGTTGGTTAGAGTACCGGCCTGTCACGCCGGGGGTCGCGGGTTCGAGCCCCGTCAACCGCGCCATCGCTGCCAGCCTTTGATCCGGGCAAACGGATCGGACATAGACCCAAAATGCGCGGTTGTAGCTCAGTTGGTTAGAGTACCGGCCTGTCACGCCGGGGGTCGCGGGTTCGAGCCCCGTCAACCGCGCCATTTCTTCGAATTTCATGACATCTGCATCACGCGCGGACATCCGCGCCCCTGATCATGCACTATTGACTGCATCGCGTCGGCGAAAAACCCGCTGTTCACACTTTGTTCTGATTTTTCTGTTGGAGACTCGGCGCGGCTCGCTTATCTCTAGGGGACTTGTGTGTTGGGGGCCGGGATGGCTGAGCTTAAGAATATCGAGGTGCGCGGCGCGCGTGAACATAACCTCAAAAACATCGACGTGGATATACCGCGCGACCAGCTTGTGGTGATCACCGGGTTGTCGGGGTCGGGCAAGTCGTCGCTTGCCTTCGATACGATCTATGCCGAGGGCCAAAGGCGCTATGTCGAAAGCCTGTCGGCCTATGCGCGCCAATTCCTCGACATGATGGAAAAGCCCGATGTGGATCACATCAGCGGTCTGAGTCCGGCGATATCGATTGAACAGAAGACGACGTCAAAAAACCCGCGTTCGACCGTGGGAACCGTGACCGAGATTTACGATTATCTGCGGCTGTTGTTTGCCCGCGCCGGGACGCCGTTCAGCCCGGCCACCGGACTGCCGATCGAGGCGCAGCAGGTGCAGGACATGGTCGACCGGATCATGACGATGGAAGAGGGCACGCGCGGGTACCTTCTGGCGCCCATCGTTCGGGACCGAAAAGGGGAATACAAGAAGGAATTTCTGGAGCTGCGCAAACAGGGATTTCAGCGTGTAAAGGTCGACGGCGCGTTTTACGAGCTGGACGAGCCGCCCACGCTGGACAAGAAATTCCGCCATGACATTGACGTGGTGGTTGACCGTCTGGTGGTGCGAGAGGGCATGGAAACCCGGCTGGCCGACAGTCTGCGCACCGCGTTGGATCTGGCGGATGGGATTGCCATTCTTGAGACCGCACCGCGTGAAGGGGACCCCGAACGGATCACGTTCAGCGAGAACTTTGCCTGCCCGGTCAGTGGTTTCACGATCCCCGAAATCGAACCGCGCCTGTTTTCGTTCAACGCGCCCTTTGGCGCTTGCCCCGATTGCGACGGTCTGGGGGTCGAGTTGTTCTTTGACGAACGCCTCGTGGTGCCGGACCAGACGCTCAAACTGTATGACGGGGCGCTGGCGCCGTGGCGCAAGGGTAAATCGCCCTATTTCCTGCAGACCATCGAAGCCATCGCGCGGCATTACGAGTTTGACAAGAACACGCCGTGGAAGGACCTGCCGGCCAAGGTACAACACGTGTTCCTGCGTGGGTCCGGCGACGAGGAAATCCAGTTTCGCTATGACGAAGGTGGGCGCGTTTACCAGGTTACCCGCAGCTTTGAGGGTGTGATCCCGAATATGCAGCGTCGCTACCGCGAAACCGACAGCGCCTGGATTCGTGAAGAATTCGAGCGTTATCAGAACAATCGTCCCTGTGGCACCTGCCACGGGTATCGTCTGCGCCCCGAAGCGCTGGCCGTCAAGATCGCCGGGCTTCATGTCGGGCAGGTGGTCGAGATGTCGATCCGCGAGGCCCTGGCTTGGGTCGAGGATGCACCGAACCACCTTTCAGTGCAGAAAAACGAGATCGCGCGGGCGATCCTGAAGGAAATCCGCGAACGTCTAGGATTTCTGAATAATGTGGGACTTGAATACCTTACGCTGTCACGTTCAAGCGGCACCCTGTCGGGCGGCGAAAGCCAGCGTATCCGGCTGGCCAGCCAGATCGGCTCGGGCCTGACGGGGGTTTTGTATGTGTTGGATGAACCTTCGATCGGATTGCATCAGCGCGACAATGACCGTTTGCTGGGAACGCTCAAAAACCTGCGCGATCAGGGCAACACGGTGATCGTCGTAGAACATGACGAAGAGGCAATCCGAGAGGCGGATTACGTTTTTGACATCGGTCCCGGCGCGGGCGTGCATGGTGGACAGGTCGTCAGCCATGGCACACCCGAACATATCGCAGGTGATGCGGCCTCGGTCACGGGAAAGTATCTGTCGGGGGTACGGGAAATTCCGGTGCCGACCGAGCGGCGTAAAGGGAACAAGAAGAAAGTGACCGTGGTGAAGGCCAGCGGGAACAACCTCAGGAATGTCACGGCAGATTTTCCGTTGGGCAAGTTCGTCTGCGTGACGGGTGTGTCGGGCGGGGGCAAATCGACGCTGACCATCGAGACTTTGTTTAAGACGGCCTCGATGCGGCTGAATGGCGCGCGCCAGACGCCGGCGCCCTGCGAGACGATCAGGGGACTGGAGCACCTGGACAAGGTGATCGACATAGACCAACGCCCGATTGGTCGAACTCCGCGTTCAAATCCAGCAACTTATACCGGGGCCTTCACCCCGATCCGCGACTGGTTCGCCGGCCTGCCCGAAGCCAAGGCGCGCGGCTACAAGCCGGGCCGTTTCAGTTTCAACGTCAAGGGCGGGCGGTGCGAGGCATGCCAGGGTGACGGTGTCATCAAGATCGAGATGCATTTCCTGCCCGACGTCTATGTGACCTGCGAAACCTGCAAGGGGGCCCGCTATAACCGCGAGACCCTGGAGATCAAGTTCAAGGGCAAGTCGATTGCGGACGTTCTGGACATGACGGTCGAGGATGCGCAGGACTTTTTCAAGGCCGTACCATCGATCCGGGACAAGATGGATGCGCTGGCCCGCGTGGGCCTGGGCTATATCAAGGTGGGCCAGCAGGCGACAACCCTGTCCGGCGGCGAGGCGCAGCGGGTCAAGCTGTCCAAGGAACTGTCAAAACGATCAACCGGGCGGACGCTGTATATCCTGGACGAACCGACCACGGGGCTGCATTTCGAGGATGTGCGCAAGCTGTTGGAAGTGCTGCATGAACTGGTCGATCAGGGCAACACCGTGGTGGTGATCGAACACAATCTGGACGTGGTGAAAACCGCCGACTGGATCATCGATATCGGGCCCGAGGGCGGCGACGGTGGCGGTCAGATTGTGGCCGAAGGCACGCCCGAGAAGGTCGCCGAAGCCCCCGATAGCCATACCGGCCGATATCTCAAGCCGATGCTGGACGATGCGCGCGTGGCGGCGGAATAGGCCCGAAACCGGGCGCACGCCGCATGTGATTGGGGGGGGGTGCGAGGCTCTGCCTCGCGCTCCGGGATATTTATGGCCAGATGAACAGGGGCCGGCGCGCGCGGGTCAGCCGCGCCCGCGTTTCTCGAACCGTGGCAACATGGCGCTGAAATCGCGGCCCAGGCCGTTTTCCTGTTCCACGAATTGTTCGTAGAGCGCGGTTGCGGCCTGACCCATCGGGGTGTCTGCATCCGCACTGTCGGCTGCCTGTTGGCTGAGACGCAGGTCCTTGAGCATCAGTTCGGCGGCAAAGCCGGGTTGATAGTCGTTATCCGCCGGGCTTTGCGGGCCGACGCCCGGGGCGGGGCAATATGCGTTCATGGTCCAGCTGTACCCCGAGGATGTGCTGACGACATCGAACATTTTCTGCCGGTCGAGCCCCAGCTTGTCGGCCAGCGCAAAGGCTTCGCAGGTCGCAATCATGGTGACGCCCAGGATCATGTTGTTGCAGATTTTTGCCGCTTGCCCGGCGCCGGATGCGCCACAATGAACGGCCTTTTGTCCCATGATGTCAAAGAGCGGTGCGGCCTTGGCAAAAGAGGCGTCCGATCCTCCGGCCATGAAGGTCAGGGTGCCTGCTGACGCGCCGCCGATACCGCCGGAGACCGGTGCATCGACTGCAAGCAGCCCTGCATCGACTGCCTGTTGCGCAACGGCGCGGGCGCTGTCGACATCGACGGTGGAGCAATCGACCAGAACGGCGCCGGATTGCATGGCGGGCACAATTTCGTCTGCGACGGCGCGCAGGATCTGGCCGTTCGGCAGCATCGTGATCACAACGTCTGCCCCGTCTGCCGCTGCGGCGCCGGATGCGGCCATTGTCACACCTTCGACCGAGACCTCGGCCCTGTCAAAACCGGTAACATCATGCCCGGCGCGGGCCAGGTTGGCGGCCATGGGCGCGCCCATGTTGCCAAGTCCTATGAATGCGATCTTCATCCCTTACTCCTCAGAAAAACTCAGCGCATCCGCGCCCAGCGGTTGCAGCATCTTCGAAACGGCCACGCCCGGAACGTTTTTGTCCGCATATTGCCAGGCGGGATTACGGTCTTTGTCAATGATCTGGGCCCGGATACCTTCCAGAAAATCACCATGTTCCATCGCGCGATGGGTGAAGCGGTATTCCATGTCCAGTGCTTTGCGCATGGTCAGGGACGGGCCGCGCAAGCGGTGAAGGATTTCAATCGTGCAAGCCATAGACAAGGGTGAGTTTCGTCGCATAACTTTTAGTGTTTGCGCAGAAAACTCTGAATTATCGCTATTCAGCCCTGTTAGAATGTCGCCCAGTGTTTCGCCGCCAAAAAACTGGTCGATCTGTGGTATCAGGCCGGCCAAAGAGCTGTCTGGCGGCGTGTGTGCATGGGTTCCGATAATATCGACGCGGCCCGAGGCTTCGAGCTGCTGGATCAATCCGGCCCATTCGGCCCGCGAGATGTAGTGGTCGGCGAAACCGGCCAGGATTGCATCCCCGGGGCCCATTCGGTGGCCTGTGATGCCCAGGTATTCGCCCAGGCGGCCCGGCGCCAGTGCGAGCATCAGCGTGCCACCGACATCGGGAACCAGGCCGATCGCGCATTCGGGCATCGAGATTTGCGTGTTTTCGCCGACAATGCGGTGACTGCCATGGCACCCGATGCCGACACCGCCGCCCATGGTAAACCCCTGCAGAAAGCTGATCACCGGTTTGGGGTATTCGAATATCAGCGCGTTCAGGCGGTATTCATCCCGCCAGAAGGTTCTGCCATAGGCGAAATCCCCGCGGGTTCCGGTGGCATAAAGCTCGGCTATATCACCGCCGGCGCAAAAGGCCTTGTCGCCTTCGGCGTCGAGGATGATCAGGTCGACCGTGTCGTCCTCGCGCCAGTTGCACAAGGCCGCGTCGATGGCCATGCACATGTCGTAGCTGAGCGCGTTCAGCGCCTGCGGACGCGTCAGCGTGATCCGCCCTGCGCGGCCAGTGGTGCGAATGTCGATGTCGGGCATGGGGTCCTCAGCGGTTGGTCAGCATTTGCCGGGCGACGATCACGCGCATGATTTCATTGGTGCCTTCCAGAATCTGGTGCACACGCAGGTCGCGGACAAGCTTTTCAATACCGTAATCAGCCAGGTATCCATAGCCGCCATGCAGTTGAAGACACTGGTCAACGACCTTTGATCCGGTCTCGGTCACGAACTTTTTAGCCATGGCGCAGAACTTGGTGGCGTCCGGCGCGCCCTGGTCCAGTTTCCATGCGGCCTGGCGCAGGAAGGTGCGGGCGGCCTGCAGTTCGATTTCCATATCAGCCAGGCGGAATTGCAGGGCCTGGAACTGGTCGATCGACTTTCCGAAAGCCTTGCGTTCGGACATGTATTGCAGCGTCATTTCCAAACCGGCCTGGGCCGCGCCCAGCGAGCATGACGCGATGTTGAGCCGCCCGCCATCCAGGCCCATCATCGCATATTTGAACCCGTCGCCCTCGGTGCCGACCAGGTTGCCCGCCGGTATCTTGCAATCATCGAACTGCACCTGCGCGGTCGGTTGGCTTAGCCAGCCCATCTTCTTTTCCAGCGCGCCAAAGCTGAGCCCGGGTGTTCCGTCTTCGACATAGACCGTTGAGATCCCTTTGGGCCCATCCTCTCCGGTGCGCACCATGCAGACATAGGCGTCAGAATAGCCGCCACCCGAGATGAACGCCTTGGTGCCGTTCAGCGTGAACCCTTCGTTTGTCCGTTCCGCCCGCGTTTTCAGCGCGGCCGCGTCCGAGCCCGAGCCCGGTTCGGTCAGGCAATAGCTGAGCACGGTATCAAGGCTTAACACGCTTGGCATGATGCGGGATTTCAGCGCGTCATCGGCAAAACTGTCCAGCATCTTGGCGCACATGTTGTGGATCGACAGAAACGCCGCGACCGAGGGGCAGGCCATGGACAACGCTTCGAACACCAGGGTTGCATCCAGGCGCGTCAGCCCCGAGCCGCCGTTTTCGGCTGAAACGTATAGTCCGCCAAAGCCCAGTTCGCCGACCTGTGGCCAAAGGGTTTTAGGTATGGTGCCCTCGGTTTCCCATTGCCGGGCGAAGGGGGCGATATGCTCTTGCCCAAAGGCATGGGCCATGTCGAATATGGCGGTCTGTTCCTCGGTCAGAGCGAAATCCATGGCTTGCCTCCTCTGCAAATCAGTGAATTGAACGGTTGTTTATTTCCTAATCCTTACAGAAATTTTTCAGGCCCAGCAATCTTTAGACGCGGGCAGGTTCAAAGAATGAAAAAGCGCCATGTTTGCGAGGCGGTGCGCAGGTTGCATTCGCCGGTTTAATCGGGGAAATGGCGTCAAAGATCGGCGTGAAATTCCTCGATCAGGTGTTTGACGACCGCTTTGCCGGGATCCTGACCTGCAGCCGCAGCCTCGGCGTGAACCCGCCGCTGGCGGGTCGCCGAGGTGCCGGTTTCGGCGATCTGGCGCAACTGAGCAAGTTCGGACAGGGTACCCAGAGCCTCGGCATCTTCGGCCAGCATCCCCATCAACTCGCCGATCAGTTCGGGCATGGGCTTGATGGATCTGTCGCCAAAGTCGATCAGGCCTTCACCAACGCCATAGCGCTGCGCGCGCCAGCGGTTTTCGCCGATCAGGGACCGGTCATATTGCCGCCAGCGCAGATTGCGATCTTTCAGGCGGCACAACATGCGGGACAAGGCCTGCACCATCGCGGCCAGCGCCAGAGTGTGTTCCAGGCGGGGCTGCACATCCATGATACGGGTTTCCAAAGTCGGAAACTGGTGCGATGGGCGCAGGTCCCACCAGATTTTCGACGTGTCCTCGATCACGCCCAGTTCGACCAGAATGCCGGTTGTCCGTTCATATTCGGCCCAGCTGCCGAATACCGGGGGCAGCCCTGTCCGGGGCAGGTTGTCAAAGACGGTCAGACGATAGGATGACAGGCCGGTATCTTCGCCGTTCCAAAAGGGCGAGGATGTCGACAGCGCCAGCAGATGCGGCAGGAAATAACTGAGTTGCGGCATAAGATCAGCCCGCAGGGCCGGATCGGCGATGCCGACATGGACATGCATACCGCAGATAAGCATGCGCCGCGCCACGCCGCCCAGCGCGTGTTGCAGCGCATCGTACCGTTCCTTGCGGGTGTGGTGCTGGTCCTTCCAATTGGCAAACGGGTGGCAGGACACGGCGATTGGCGCTAGATTGTGTTCGGCTGCCCGTTTCGCCACGCAGGTTCGCAAACGTTTCAGGTCTTCGCGCGCGCTGGCGATGGTGGTGTGCGGGCGTGTGCCCACCTCGATCTGGCATTGCAGGAACTCGGGGCTGACCTGGCCTTCGAAATCGGCCTGGCAGGCCTCCATCAGGGCGGCTGGTGCTTCGGCAAGGTGCAACCCGTCGCGATCGACCAACAGGTATTCCTCTTCGATCCCCAGCGTGAATTCCTGCTGCATGTGCGGACCTCCCGTTCCTTGGCCCGATCAGTGAATACGGAAATTGGCTTTTTGCCAAGGGTTTGGGGCCGGGGTTCTTGCGCAGCCTGCACAACCGGCGGTAAGGAGCGGGGAGAAACCCGCCCTAAAACGGAGAGCGCCGTGAAACCCAGGAAATTTCCCCGGATCAATGCCGTTTTGGACCGCGTCGGCGTCAAGCTGATCGACAAGAGCACCGAGCGTGAGGAACGTGCCCGGCTTGAAACCTTTGAACGGGCAGGCGGGTTGACCCGCCCGGCCTATGCGCTGTCGCCGGGGATGGAGACCTTTGATATTGGCGCGTTGACTGGCGAATACCAAACCCATGCGGCCGAACTGGACGCGTTGAAAGACCCTGCGCGCAACCAGACCGGCTATCGCACCGATAACGGCTACTACGACAGCCCGGACGCGGACGCGCTGTATCTGATGGTGCGGCGCCACAAGCCAAAGCGTGTGATCGAGGTCGGTTGCGGGAACTCGACCCGCGTTACCCGGCAGGCGATCATTGACGGTGATCTGACCACGACAATCACCGCAATCGATCCCTATCCGCGGGCAGATATCGCGCATGTGGTTGATCGGTTCGAGCAAAAACGGCTTGAGGATGTTGATCCGGGGCTGTTTTCCGAACTGGAGGCCGGGGATATCCTGTTCATCGATTCCAGCCACGTCGTCCGCATGAGCAACGATGTCGCGCATCTTTTTTGCCGGATCATCCCAGCCCTGAGGCCCGGGGTTGTGATCCATGTCCACGATGTATTCCTGCCCTATGAATACCCCAAGCGCTTTTTCTACGATTGTCCGGGGTGGGGCGAGCAATACATGTTGCATGCCATGTTGCAGTCCGGGGCCTACGAGATGCTCTGGCCGGGTTATTACCTGCAGCAGGCCCGCCCGGATGCAGCCGAGGCGCTGCCGTTTCTGAAAGACGGGCGTGCGCAAAGCATCTGGGTGCGCAAAATCTGAACCCGGCAAAACAAAAGGGGCAACCTGCGTTGCCCCTTGTCATTCACAGTGCCGATTTGCGCCGGTCAGACCAGACGCACCTTGGTGCCGACCTTGACCAGCGGGTACAGTTCCTCGACATGCTGGTTGTAGAGCCCGATACAACCCGATGAACTTTGCCGTCCGATCTTGCGGGTGTCATGTGTGCCATGCACCAGGTAGGCGGGCCATCCAAGATACATCGCGCGGGTGCCAAGCGGGTTGTTGGGCACGCCGCCTTCGACGCTGATTGGCAACGAGGGGTCGCGTTCCCGCATCGAAGCGGTCGGTGTCCAGCTTGGGTTTTCGCGCTTGCGCACCACTTCGGTATATCCACGTTTGGTCAGTTCCTCGCTCATGGGAACCGAGCTGGGATACAGCTTGTAGGTACCATCCGGCCCCCAATAATGCACCGCGCGGCTGGTGATGTCAGCCAAAAGGCAACCCACACCCAAAGCGTCGAAATGGTCCTGCCAGCTTTGCTGCGAAAAGGACGAGATGTTCCGGCGTACCGGCAATTGAGTGCTGATGGCGTCTTCGTCCTGCGGAAACGCGTCGACACTTTGTGCGCGAACAAGGGCCGGTGTGGCGATCAGCGATGCCGCCCCAAACAGGGCAGAGCGACGGGTCATACGAAACTGGGTCAAGGGAGCCTCCGGGGATGTGCTGCTCGAACTGGAATTCGAGGGCAAAGTATGGCGCTGATCCAGCTAATTCCAGAGGCGCGCCCTGAATTTATCGTGAGATTTCGGGCAATCCGGCGCATTGGCATGTTTATGCCAAAAAAATCGGCCCGCTTGGGGCCGATTCCTGTGTTTTTTGCTGTCTTGCAGACCAGGTGCTTAGTCCATGGCCTTGAAGTTGAACTCGCCACCTTCCTTGATGCCCGACGGCCAGCGGGACGTCACGGTCTTGGTGCGGGTGTAGAACTTGAAGCTGTCCGGGCCGTGCTGGTTCAGGTCACCGAACATGGATTTCTTCCAGCCGCCGAAGGTGTGATAGGCCAGCGGAACCGGGATCGGCACGTTGATGCCGACCATGCCGATGTTCACACGGCTGGCAAAGTCACGCGCGGTGTCACCGTCACGGGTGAAGATCGCGGTTCCGTTGCCGTATTCGTGGTCCATCGCCAGTTTCAGAGCCTCTTCATACGAACCGGCGCGAACGGTCGACAGCACCGGGCCAAAGATCTCTTGCGTATAGATATCCATGTCAGGCGTGACGTGGTCGAACAGGTGCGGGCCGACAAAGAAGCCGTCTTCATAACCCTGAAGGCTGAAGTCGCGGTTGTCGACAACCAGCTTCGCACCTTGCTCAACGCCCGAGTTGATCAGGCCGAGAATGCGTTCCTTGGCGGCGGCGGTTACAACAGGACCCATGTCGACATCATTGCCGGCGGTGTAGGGGCCAACCTTCAGTTTCTCGATCCGCGGGATCAGTTTTTCGATCAGTGCGTCGGCGGTTTCTTCGCCAACCGGAACCGCAACCGAGATTGCCATGCAGCGTTCGCCTGCCGCGCCGAAACCGGCACCGATCAGCGCATCTGCGGCCTGGTCCAGGTTCGCGTCGGGCATGACGATCATGTGGTTCTTTGCGCCACCGAAACACTGTGCGCGTTTGCCGTTGGCTGTGGCACGGCTGTAGATATACTGCGCGATCGGGGTCGAACCCACAAAGCTGACGCCCTGGATGATCTCGCTGTCGAGGATGGTGTCAACCGCTTCCTTGTCGCCGTTGACGACCTGGAACACACCTGCGGGCAGGCCTGCTTCGACGAACAGTTCGGCCAGCATCAGCGGAACCGAGGGGTCACGCTCGGACGGTTTCAGGACCACGGCGTTGCCGCAGGCCAGTGCCGGACCAACGTGCCACAACGGCATCATCGCGGGGAAGTTGAACGGCATGATCGAGCCGACAACACCCAGAGGCTGACGCATGGAATACATGTCGATGCCCGGGCCTGCGCTGTCGGTGAACTCGCCTTTCAGCATCTGCGGGGCGCCGATGCAGTATTCAACGACTTCCAGGCCGCGCTGCAGGTCGCCCTTGGCATCGGGGATGGTCTTGCCGTGCTCGCGGCTCAGCGCTTCGGCCAGCTTGTCCATGTCGCGGTTCATCAGCGCAACCATCTTCATCATGACGCGCGCGCGTTTTTGCGGGTTTGTTGCACCCCAGGCCGGTTGCGCCGCAGCGGCGGCTTCGATTGCGGCGGTGGTTTCGTCGGCGCTGGCCATCGGGCATTTATACTGAACTTCGCCGGTGGCGGGGTTGAACACGTCGTCGAACCGACCGGATGTTCCGGCCTTGAGCTCTCCGTTGATGTAATGGGTCAGGTCTTGCATTGATGGTTCCTCCGATGAATTTGATTGCACAATAGGCTTGCAGAAATCTATCGAACAGAGGCAATGTTTCAAAAGAGCTTTGCAAAAATGCAAAGATGGCCTGAGTGATGGAAAAGGGACGCCAGTAAATGACGCCGAACTGGGACGATATGCGCATATTCCTGTCCGTCGCGCGCGAGGAAAGCCTTTCTTCTGCCGGACGTATTCTGAAAATCGACCCGGCAACCGTTGGCCGGCGGATTGCCCGGTTGGAACTGGCCATGGATGCGGCGCTGTTTACCAAGTCTCAACAGGGCTATGTGCTGACGCCAGCCGGAGAGCGACTGCTTGAACACGGTTTGCAGGCCGAAGAAGCGATGCGCGCCGCGACAGGCGCTTTGGCCGGGGCCAGCAAATCGCTTAGCGGCCAGATTCGGATCGGCGCGCCCGATGGGTGTGCGAACTACCTGCTGCCGCAGGTCTGCGCGCGGATCGGAGAGGCCAACCCCGATCTGGATATTCAGATCCTGGCCTTGCCGCGCATCATCAACCTGTCGCGGCGCGAGGCGGACATGGCCGTTACCGTCAGTGCGCCGACGGCGGGGAAGTTGCTGGTGAAAAAGATCAGCGATTACAAGCTGCATCTTGTGGCAACGCAGGACTATCTGGACCGGCATGACACCATTCGCAATGTCGACGACCTGTCCGGCCATCGGATGATTGGGTACATACCGGACATGATCTTCGACCGAGAGCTGGATTACCTCAACGACATCGGGATCGACCGCGTGGCGCTGGCCTCGAACTCGGTTTCGGTTCAGCTGCGCCAGGTCTCGCAGGGGACCGGTATTTGCGTGGCGCATGATTTTACCTTGCCATTTCATCCCGGGCTTGAACGTTTTCTGGTGGATCAGGTCAGTCTGACCCGCAGTTTCTACCTGGTGCGTCACCAGGGCGATCAGAGAAATCAGCGCTTGAACCGGTTCGCTGATGTGCTGTCCCGCGGCATCCGCGACGAGATCACCAGGCTGGAAGCCGAAGGTCTGGCTTGACAGCTTTCGCCAATCCGGCAACGCTTTGACTATCGTAAAGTAATTTCGGAGGTTTTACCTATGCTTGTTCAGGCCATTCTGAAATCAAAGCCAACAGACGGGGTCGTGACGGTCGAGCCGAATACGACCGTGTCCGACGCCGCGAAAATCCTGGCCGAAAAGCGCATAGGGACCGTGGTGGTGTCTCAGGATGGGGGGCAGACGGCCGCCGGGATTCTGTCCGAACGTGATATCGTCAGAGAATTGGCCGCCAGCGGCAGCGGCTGTCTGCAGGAACCTGTCAGCGCCTACATGACCAGGGAACTGGTGACGGCCAGCCGACAGGACACCGTGCAGGATATCATGACCCGCATGACGGATGGACGGTTCCGGCATATGCCGGTGGTCGAAGACGGTCGTTTGGTCGGCATTGTCACGCTGGGCGATGTGGTCAAGGCACAACTGGCCGAGCTGGCCATGGAGAAGGACGCCCTTGAAGGCATGATCATGGGGCACTAATCCGGGCCAGGCTCGCCGCCGCCACTTGCGCCCGCGGCAAGATTATGTTTGCTTGCGCAGAAATATTGTTGCGCAGGAGGGCGTGATGAGGGTTGCATTATATCCCGGAACTTTTGACCCGATCACCCTGGGCCATATCGACATCATTCGGCGGGCGGCTGCGCTGGTCGACAAGCTTGTGATCGGGGTTGCGATCAACCGGGACAAGGGGCCGCTGTTCACGTTGGAGGAACGGGTCGCGATGATCGAGGCCGAATGTGCCCATCTGACCGCGCAGACCGGAACAGAGATCATCGCGCATCCGTTCGAAAACCTGTTGATCGACTGCGCCCGCGACGTGGGCGCACAGATCATCGTGCGCGGCCTGCGTGCGGTTGCCGATTTCGAATATGAATTTCAGATGGTTGGCATGAACCGCGCGATGGACGATTCGATTGAAACCGTGTTCCTGATGGCAGAGGCCCGCCACCAGGCGATTGCGTCCAAACTGGTCAAGGAAATTGCCCGGTTGAACGGGGACGTGTCACGGTTTGTCACGCCCCTGGTCAATGATGCGTTGCGTGACCGCTTAGGATAGCGCGCCCATCGCGGCAGCCGTGTCCAGCATCCGGTTCGAGAAACCCCATTCGTTGTCGTACCAGGCCAGTACGCGAACCAGCGTTCCGTCGGTGACCTTGGTTTCGGCCAGCGAAACGGTCGAGCTGTGGGAATCGTGGTTGAAGTCGATGGAGACCAGCGGACGGCTTTCCGCAGCCAGAACGCCCGGGATCTTGGCGGCGGCATCGACGAACAGCTTGTTGACTTCGTCCTCGGTGGTGGGGCGCGAAACCTCGGCCACCAGATCGACCACGGACACGTTGGGTGTGGGGACGCGAATCGCCTGACCCGTCAGCTTGCCCGCCAGTTGCGGCAGCACCAGCCCAACGGCCGCGGCCGCACCGGTGGTGGTCGGGATCATCGACAGGGCCGCCGCGCGCGACAGGTATGGGTCTTTGCCAGCAGTGTCATGCACAGGCTGGCTGGCGGTATAGGCGTGAACGGTGGTCATGTTGCCATGCAGGATACCCAGCCCGGCATCCAGCGCAGCGGCAACCGGCGACAGGCAGTTCGTCGTGCAGGATGCGTTCGACACAACCGTATCAGCCGCCGTCAGTTCGTTGTCATTGACGCCAAAGACCACGGTCTTGACCGCGCCGTCGCCGCGGGCAGGGGCCGAGATCAGCACTTTCTTGGAGCCGTTCTTGAAATGACGTTCGGCAGCTTCGCGGGTGCGGAAGACGCCAGTACATTCCAGAACAACGTCGATATCGGACCAGGGCAGGTCCTCGGGGTTGCGTTCGCTGGTCAGACGGATCGGACCTGCGCCGACATCCAGGCCGGCTTCGGTCAGGGTGACGGGGTTGGGGTATCGTCCGTGCACGCTGTCGAACTCGAACATGTGCGCGTTCATCTCGGGCTTACCAAGATCGTTGATGGCGACGATCTCGACATCTGTGCGGCCGGTTTCCATAACCGCGCGCAAAACGCCACGTCCGATACGTCCAAAGCCATTGATTGCCAGTTTGAGGGTCATGTTACGCTCCGTCTGATGAGCCGTGCGGCTTCGGTGAAAATCTAGTTAGCGCTAACAAATGCAGATGAGCGAAAAAGTCAAGCAAAACCTCTGTCAGCGCCAGAATGCCAGCCAGTCCAGAAAGTCGAAAAGCTTCTTGCTCAGGAACAGCAGGTTTTCCGCACCGAAGACGGCATAGTCCAGCATGACCCCGCCAAGAATGAGAATCCCGAGCCAGATGGCGAGTTGATTGGTCATCATGTCCTCGAACGAAAAAGCCCGCCCAGATAACCTGAGCGGGCCAAGCTGTTCAAGCGGGCAAGCGGGTGTCAGTTAAGGCGGCCCATCGCGGCGGCCACATCGGCCATGCGAACCGAGAAACCCCATTCGTTGTCATACCACGCAAGTACGCGAACCATCCGGTTGTCTACGACGCGGGTCTGGTCCGGCGCGAAGATCGAGCTTTCCTCGGTATGGTTGAAATCGGTCGAGACCAGCGGCGCCGGTTCATAGCCCAGGACGCGTTGCATCGGGCCCTTGGAGGCCTCGTGCACAACGGCGTTTACCTCGTCCACGGTCACATCGCGCGCGGCGCGGAAGGTCAGATCAACCGCCGACACGTTCGGTGTCGGGACGCGGATGGCAGAGCCGTCCAGCCGACCCTTGAGGTTGGGCAGAACTTCGCCAAGCGCGGCCGCTGCACCGGTGCTGGTCGGGATCATCGACATGGCCGCGGCACGGGCGCGGTACAGGTCGCTGTGGCGTCGGTCCAGCGTGGGTTGGTCGCCTGTATAGGCGTGGATGGTGGTCATGATACCGTGTTCGATGCCGATGCCTTCGTCCAGAACCTTGGCCAGCGGCGCCAGGCAGTTCGTGGTGCACGACCCGTTCGACACCATGTTGTCATTTGCGGTCAGTGTGTTGTGGTTGACGCCAAAGACGATCGTCTTGTCGACATTTTTGCCCGGCGCAGACAACAATACCTTGCGCGCGCCGCGGTCCAGGTGGGTTTTGGCCTTGTGACCGTCATTGAACTTGCCGGTGCATTCCAGAACGACGTCGCAGCCATCCCAGTCCAACTCGTTCATGTCATAGGTCGAAAACATCTCCATCGGTCCGCGCCCCAGATCCATGGTGTTTCCATTGATCGAAACATCGCGCGGGAACCGGCCGTGAACGCTGTCATATTTGAGCAGATGCGCAGAGGTTTCCAAAGGTCCGGTTGCGTTGACCTTGATCACTTCGATGTCGTTCCGGCCCGAGGCGGCAATATGCGACAGGGTACAGCGGCCGATGCGGCCAAAACCATTGATACCGACCTTGATGGTCATCTGACGTCTCCAAATGCGCTTGCGTTGCAGGCCATATAGCGGTGAATCGAAATTCTCAAAAGGGGAAAAGTGACATATTTTTAAGGTGTTAGCGCAAACCTGGGCCGATTGCGCTAACGCTTGCGCTAAGCGTGGGATCAGGTAGGGTCCGGTTGCGCCTGGGTGAGAGGAAAGGAAGCGGTATGAGCGGTCTGTTGGCCCTGTTGGATGATGTGGCGGGGATCGCCAAGGTTGCGGCGTCGTCCGTGGATGATGTTGTGGCGGCAGCAGGCAAGGCCGGTGCCAAAACTGCGGGGGTGATTATCGACGACGCTGCGGTCACGCCCAAATACGTTCAAGGCTTCGCGCCTGCACGCGAATTGCCGATCATCTGGCGGATCGCGCGGGGATCGGTGTTCAACAAGATCATCCTGCTGTTGCCGGTGGCCCTTTTGCTGGCCAATTTCGCGCCCTGGCTGATAACGCCGCTCTTGATGATCGGCGGCTCTTACCTGTGTTTCGAGGGCGCGGAAAAGATATTTCACGTCCTTTTCCCGCATGGCAGTCACGTCATCGACGAAGACATGAGCGTGCGTGACCCGGGCCATCTGGAGGAACAGAAGGTCAAGGGCGCGATCAAGACGGATTTCATCCTGTCGGCCGAGATCATGACCATCGCCCTGTCGGCAATCGAGGCACCGAACCTGTGGATGCAGGCCGCGACCCTGGCGGTTGTGGGCCTTGGCGTAACGCTGGCGGTTTATGGATCGGTTGCGTTGATCGTCAAGATGGACGATGTGGGGCTGTTTCTTGCGCAGAACGCACCGACACCGGTTGGGCGGGGCCTGGGGCGCGGGTTGGTGAAGGCAATGCCGACGGTTCTGAAAACCCTGTCGATCGTTGGCACGGCGGCCATGCTGTGGGTCGGCGGATCAATCGTCATCCACGGGATGGAGGTTCTGGGCTTTGGCTGGCTTGGGCATCATATCCATGACTGGGCTTATGCCATCGGGCATTCGGTGTCGGAACAATGGGTCGGAGCCGTAGAGTGGATTTCGAAGGCTGCGATGGACGGGATTTTCGGGCTGGCTTACGGGTTTGTCCTGATCCCGGTTGCAACCAAGCTGATCGCGCCTTTGTTGCCGGGCAAGTCCGGATCACATTGACCCCACAACAAGAAAGGGCGGCCCGGGCCGCCCTTTTTTGATTGCGCAATCCGCTGCTTGTAATCAGAGACCCAGCAGTTCCTTGACCTTGGCAACGGTTGCTTCGGCGGTGATGCCGAAATGCTTGTACAACTCGCCAGCGGGGGCCGAGGCACCAAAGCCCGACATGCCGATGAAGCCTGCCTTGGCTTCGCGGCCACGCTCGCCCAGCAGCCAGCGGTCCCAGCCACCGGCGCGCACGGCGGCCTCGATGCCGACACGCACCGCGCCTGCGGGCAGAACGCGCTTGCGATAGGCTTCGTCCTGTTCGGCAAACAGCTCCATGCACGGCATCGAGACGACGCGGGTGCCAATGCCCTCGGCTTCGAGCATCGCCTTGGCTTCCATCGCCAGCGAAACCTCGGACCCGGTTGCAATCAGGATGGCCTGACGCTTGCCCTCGGCCTCGGCCAGAACATAGGCGCCCTGCGCGGTCAGGTTCTTACCCTTGTGCTGGGTGCGCACGGTCGGCACGCCCTGGCGGGTCAGCGACAGAACCGAGGGGCTGTCCTTGAAGGTCAGCGCCAGTTCCCAGGCTTCGGCGGTTTCAACGGTGTCGGCGGGGCGGAACACATAGGTGTTCGGCGTCGCGCGCGAAATCGCCAAATGCTCGACCGGCTGGTGGGTCGGGCCGTCTTCGCCCAGACCGATCGAGTCATGGGTCATCACAAAGACCGACGGTACCTTCATCAGCGCGGCCAGACGCATCGACGGGCGGGCATAGTCGGTAAAGGCCATGAACGTTCCGCCATAGGGCCGGATGCCACCGTGCAGCGCCATGCCGTTCATCGCAGCGGCCATGCCATGTTCGCGGATACCGTAGTGGATATAGCGACCCTTGCGGTTTTCCGGCAGGAACACGCCCATATCGGCCGATTTGGTGTTGTTCGAACCGGTCAGGTCGGCAGAGCCGCCAACGGTTTCGGTCATGATCGGGTTCACGACGTTCAGAACCTTCTCGGACGAGGCGCGGGTGGCCAGCTTGGGCTGATCCTCGGACATCTGTTTTTTGAACGCGCGGATCGCGCCGGCCAGTTTCTTGGGCGCTTCAAACGCATAGGCGCGGTTGAACTCGGCCTGTTTGCGTTCTGAGATCTGGGCGAAACGCTCTTCCCACGCGACACGCTCGGCGGCACCACGGGCACCGATGGCTTCCCATGCCGATTTCACGTCGGCGGGAATTTCGAACGCGTCATGCGGCCAACCATAGCCTTGCTTGGCGGCCTTGAGTTGCTCTTGATCCGTCAGCGCGCCGTGGCCTTTGGAGGTATCCTGTGCGGCATGGCCCAGTGCGATATGGCTTTCACAGGCGATCATGGTCGGCTTGTTCGACTTTTTGGCCTGGACGATGGCGGCGTCGATCGCCTTGGGATCATGGCCGTCAATCTCGATCACATGCCAGCCCGAGGCCGCGAAACGGCGGACCTGGTCGGTACGGTCGGCAATATCGACGGTGCCGTCGATGGTGATGTTGTTGTTGTCCCAGAACACGATCAGCTTGCTCAGCTCGTGACGACCGGCCAGAGTAATTGCTTCTTGGCTGACGCCCTCCATCAGGCAGCCGTCACCTGCAATCACATAGGTATAGTGATCGACGACCTTCTTGCCGTAATGGGCGCGCTGGATCTCTTCGGCCATGGCAAAACCCACGGCGTTTGAAATACCCTGGCCCAGCGGGCCGGTGGTGGTCTCGATCCCGTCAACCAGGAAGTTCTCGGGGTGGCCCGCAGTTTTCGCACCCAACTGGCGGAAATTCTTGATCTCTTCCAAGGTGACGTCGGCGTGGCCTGTCAGATAAAGCAGCGAATAGACCAGCATCGAACCGTGGCCCGCCGACAGGATGAACCGGTCACGGTCCGGCCAGCTTGGGTTTGACGCGTCGAATTTCAGGTGCTTTTCGAAAAGCACGGTCGCGACGTCCGCCATGCCCATCGGCATACCGGAATGGCCGGAATTTGCGGCGGCGACGGCGTCAAGGGTCAGGGTGCGGATGGCCGCAGCCTTGTCCCAGTGTTCGGGGTTGGCATTGCGCAGCGCAGTCAGGTCCACGGGCGTTGTTCCTTTGGATTACAAGCAGATTGTCGGCTCAATACCATCCAGAGGTCAAAGTGCAAGTGGAACCACCTGACGGGCCTTGTGATTGGTTCAAGAGTGCAGCTCAAGCCGTTGAAAGCAAAGAGTGGGTATTTTCCGGAACATTCCGTTAGACTAGGGCGCAGCATGGCGGGTCTTGATTCGGCGCGCCGCGCGACACAAGGAACCTTGGTAAAGAGGTGGCAGGGGCAATGAGTCAGATTGAAGAACTACAACGGCGCATCGTCGCGGCGATGGAGCGGATCAGCGCAAGCGCAGACGGCCTGCGCGCCGCACCCGCGGGACTGTCTGCGCCCGATCCCGATCTGCAATCCGCGCTTGATGAGGAACGGCTGGCGAATGCCCAGCTGGAAGAACGCCTGAAGTCGCTGAAAGAGCGGCATGAACGGGAAACGGACGCCATGCGCGCCGATCTTGAAGCGCTGCGCGCATCTGCGGGCGATGACGCGGAAACCGGGGCGCTGCGCGAACAGCTGGCCGAGGCCACGGCCCGGCTCGCCTCGGTCGAGGCAGCGCGGGCCGAATTGGCCGACGCCAAGGCGGCGCTGGAAAACCAGGATGAGCTTGCTGCTTTGAAGGCCGAGATTGAGACATTGCGTGCGGCACAGGCTGACAGCGGCGAGGTCGAGGCCCTGCGCGGCGAACTGGATCAGATCAGGGCTGCGGCGGCCCGGGCGCAAGAGCTTGAGACCGAAAACGCGCGCCTTGCATCAGAGCTCGCCGATAGCGAACGGGTTGCCGAACTGAACAGCGAGCTTGAGATGTTGCGGGCCGAGCGCAAGAGCCATGGCGCGGCGATGTCCCGCCTGGATGATGACCTGCAGAGGCTGCGCAAGGCCAACGAAGAATTGCAGGCAAGTGTCGAAGAATTGCGGACGGCCGCCGAAGGTGGCGTTGCCGATGCCGAGCTATTGAACCGCGCCACCGCGGCCGAACTGGAGGCGACGCGCGCAGCGCGCGCAACGGACGCCGCCGAGGCCCATGCGGTTCTGGCCCGGCTTGAACCCTTGCTGACCCAGGCCAGCCTTGCAGAAGGAGAGGTGGAATAATGCCCGAGGTGACCATTCATATCGGTGGGCGCGGCTTTGAAGTCTCTTGCCAGGAAGGCGAAGAGCCGTTTCTGCAGGCGGCGGCCAAGCTGTTGGATGACGAAGCGCAGGTTTTGTCCGATCAGATCGGCAGGATGCCGGAATCCCGGATGCTGTTGATGGCGGGGCTGATGCTGGCCGACAAGACGGCGGCCTTTGACGAGCGCATCAAATCGACCGAAGCCAAGCTGGCCGAGGTCGAGGCAGAGCTGACCCGCTTGCGCAGCGCGCCCCCGCCAGAGCCCGAACGCGTAGAAGTTGCCGTGGTTCCGCCGTCGGTTACGGACACGCTGGCGGAACTGGCCGCCCAGGCCGAGGCACTGGCATCGGTGATCGAAGAAAAGGCGGCCGGATGACCCGTTTGCACACAGCGATCTGGGCGGCCCTGTTTTCGGTTTCGGCAACGGCGACACTGGCGGAAATCGACATCCTGCCAGTGTCATTCACCTGTGAGAACAACACCGAATTGTCAGTTGTCTATTTCAATGAAACCGGCGGGCCCGGTGCCGCGGCGATGATGTTGGACGGGCAATTGATCCCGATGCGCCAGGTCGAAAGCGGGTCTGGAATTCGGTATGAATCCGTGGCCGGCGAGGGGACTTATATCCTGCGGTCAAAAGGCTGGAACGCCACGATCAGCCACCAGGGTCAGGCCGCCACGGCCCCCGAACGTGTGGTGCTCAGGGACTGTAGCAGTCACTAAAACCTGTTCAGGCGTTGGCTTCGCGGATCTTGTCCGCAGCGTCCTTGTCATAGCCGACGCCGTTTTCGTCGAACAACGTGTCCAGCTCGCCCGACAGGGTCATCTCGGTGATGATGTCGCACCCGCCGACGAATTCGCCTTTGACGTAGAGTTGGGGAACAGTGGGCCAGTCGGAATAATCCTTGATGCCCTGACGCACCTCTTCATCGGCCAGAACGTTAACGTCTGTGTAATCGACGCCCATGAAATTCAGCACCCCGGCCACACGGGACGAGAACCCGCATTGCGGCATTTCCTTGGTGCCTTTCATGTACAGCACCACATCATTGGCTTTGACGGTTTCGTCGATCTGGGTCTTAACGTCGCTCATCTTGCTTGTCCTCTTTGCCCGCATTTGGGCCGTTTGGTTCGTTTTCCAACCGGGTGGCGGTCCACCCTTCCTTTTCGAGCCTTTGGTGTTCAGCCTGCGCCATGGCCAGCGGATCAAGCCCGTATCTTTCTATGCCGCCAACCTTGCTGACCTTGTCCGGGTCGGGGCGCATGTCGGCGAGGTTTCGGTTCCTGTTCCGCTTCACATAGGCTTCGATCAGCGCGGCGGCAACGATCAGACTGCCGATGCCGCATATCCAAAAAAGCCAGCCGCTCATATCCTGGCCGTGTGGGCACGGGTCACATGGCGGCGGGCCAAGATCACTCCGGCACTTTCGTCGTCAGCGCCAGCGCGTGCAATTCGCCGTCCGGGCCGTCCATCTTGCCCTTCAGCGCAGCGTAAACCGCGCGTTGCTGTTGCACCCGGTTCTTGCCGCGAAAGCTCTCGTCCACGACCATGGCGGCCATATGGACACCGTCATGGCCGCCCACCTGGATTTCCGCATCCGGAAAGGCTTCGCGCAGCAGGTGTTCGATCTCGTGGGCGCTCATCGGCATGTAGGTCACTCCTGAAGGTCTTTCCCAAGATGTAGAGCGGTGCGCCGGGGCGCGCAAGGGTCAGATGGCAGGGCCGGGAAAACCCGAAACCCACGCTGCCATGCGCGGGTTTCGCAATCCGTTTCGCTGCGTGTCAGGCGACGGCTTCGGCAAAGCTGGTGCGGAACGTGGCGGCCAGATCGGCAAGCGGAGCTTCGGACCCGCCGATGCGCACGCTGTCGCCCGTGAAGCGGCCAACCGAAACAAGCGGGACACCGGCCTGACCGGCTGCGATCATCAGCGCTTCGGCCTGATCAAAGTTGCAGGCGACCAGATAGCGGGCCTGATCCTCGCCGAACAAAAAGTCGGTCGGCGCGTCGTCAAGAAGCACCCCGACACCTGCGGCTTCGGCCAGTTCGAATGCCGCCAGCGCCAGACCACCATCGCCAAGGTCGGTGCAGGCCCGGATCATTTCGCGGTTGGCGCGGATGAAGTCGCCGTTGCGCTTTTCGGCGTTCAGATCGACGTGGGGCGCATCGCCGTCCTCGCGGTTGAAAACCTCGGCCAGCAGGGCCGACTGACCCAGATGGCCCTTGGTTTCGCCGATGACCAGCGCAACGTGACCTTCGCGAACCTCGTTGCCGATGATTTCATCGGTGTGGGACAGCAGACCAACCGCACCAATGGTCGGGGTCGGCAGGATCGCCTGACCGTCGGTTTCGTTATACAGCGAAACGTTGCCCGAAACGATCGGCATGTCCAGCGCGGCGACCGCCTCACCGATACCCTGAATGGCGCCGACAAACTGGCCCATGATTTCGGGTTTTTCGGGATTGCCGAAATTCAAGTTGTCGGTTGTCGCCAGCGGCTTGGCGCCCACAGCGGTCAAGTTGCGATAGGCTTCGGCCACCGCCTGCTTGCCGCCCTCGACCGGGTTGGCACGCACATAGCGCGGCGTCACATCGGACGTAAACGCAAGCGCCTTGTCGGTGCCGTGCACGCGAACCATGCCCGCACCCAGACCCGGCGTGCGGGCGGTGTCGGCCATGACCATGGTGTCATATTGTTCATAGACCCATTGCTTGCCCGCATAGTTGGGCGATGCAAGCAGGGCGCGCAGACCGTCGATCGGGTCGATCTGTGGCACTTCGGCCAACTCGTCGGCCTCGGGTGTTGCCACCCAGGGGCGGTCGTATTCGGGCGCGGTCGAGGAGAGTTTCGACAGCACCAGATCGGCTTTGACCTCGCCATTGTGAACGATCAGAAAGCGGTCCTCGGCGATGGTTTCGCCGACAATGGCAAAATCCAGGTCCCACTTTTCGAACACGGCGCGGGCCTCGGCCTCAAGCTCGGGCTTGAGAACCATCAGCATGCGTTCCTGAGACTCGGACAGCATCATTTCATATGCGGTCATATTCTCTTCGCGCTGGGGCACGTTTTCCAGATCCAGACGCACGCCAAGGCCGCCCTTGTCACCCATCTCAACAGCGGAACAGGTCAGGCCCGCAGCACCCATATCCTGGATGGAAATCACCGCGCCGGTCCGCATAAGTTCCAGCGTCGCCTCCATCAGGCGCTTTTCGGTGAACGGGTCGCCAACCTGAACGGTGGGGCGTTTTTCTTCGATCGTGTCGTCAAACTCGGCCGAGGCCATGGTTGCGCCGCCAACGCCGTCACGACCGGTCTTGGCTCCAAGATAGACAACTGGCATGCCGACGCCTGATGCGGCCGAGTAAAAGATCTTGTCGCTGTCGGCCAGACCTGCGGCAAAGGCGTTCACAAGACAGTTGCCGTTGTAAGCGGGGTGAAACCGGACCTCGCCACCCACGCAGGGTACGCCGAAGCAGTTGCCATAGCCGCCGACGCCTTCGACCACGCCATTCACAAGCTGGCGGGTCTTGTGATGGCCCGGCTCACCAAAGGACAGGGCGTTCATCGACGCGATTGGGCGCGCGCCCATGGTAAAGACATCGCGCAGGATGCCGCCAACCCCGGTTGCCGCGCCCTGATAAGGTTCGATGTAGGACGGGTGGTTGTGGCTTTCCATTTTGAACACCACGGCCTGACCGTCGCCAATATCGACCACGCCCGCATTTTCACCCGGTCCGCAGATCACCTGAGGTCCCGAAGTGGGCAGGGTGCGCAGCCACTTCTTGGACGATTTGTAGGAACAATGCTCGTTCCACATCGCCGAGAAAATGCCCAGCTCGGTAAACGTCGGCTCGCGCCCGATGATTTCAAGGATCATCTCGTATTCGTCGGGCTTGAGCCCGTGTGCAGCAATCAGATCGGGTGTGATGGCGGGCTCTTGCATCGTCTGTCCTGTTCTCATGGGTGGCCGAGATTGCGCGCCTTTTAGGGCAAGGGCGCGCCGGGGGGAAGGGTCAAACCCGCGCAGACCGGTCAGAAACGCTGGCCGACATAGATATACACCTGGTCTTCATCCAGATTGATGCCGGTCCAGCCCTTCGAAACGTCGACCAAGTATTCTGGCCGTACCCGACAGCGGCGCGTCTTGGGCGGTGACGTTGGTTTCAAACGTGGTGAAGCCTGTTGTGGAAATGCCGGGCGCAAGAGGCAGAACGGCCAAAGCCCGGCGTCGTACGGAATTTCACCGTTCAATCTGATCAAGGCGCCGGGGTTGGCCCGGCGCCTTTCGGGACATGTGGCCTCAGGCCGGGCCCTGTTCCTTGTTCACCGCATCGGCGGCGGCCGCACCGATCGCGGCCTTTTGCTGATCACTGAGGTTTTCGGCCTCGTCCAGACCCGGTATCGCGACACGAACCTCGCGGCGGGCAAAGTCGATCCCGTTTTCCTTGAACGCGGCTTTGACCCGGTTGAAGATTTCCTTGCGCAGCGTGAACTGCTTGCCCGGTTTGGCCATGAACTTGCCGCGGATGATCATCCCGACATCGTCAAAGTCGAACACGCCTTGCGATTTGAATGGCTGCAGGAACCCGTCCTTGTGGGTCTCGTCCGCCATCATCTCGGCACCGATCTTCTTGAAGATCTTCTTGACCTTGTTGGGGTCGGTGTCGAAGGGCACGGTGAATTTCAGCTTCATGATGACCCAGTCGCGGCTGTAATTGGTCAGCTTTTGAATTTCGCCATAAGGGATGGTGTGTACCGGGCCGCGGTGGTGGCGCAGTTGCATCGACCGGATCGAGATTTTCTCGACCGTACCGGTAGTGCCGCCGACATCGACATATTCGCCGACGCGGAACGCGTCATCGACCAGAAAGAAGATGCCGCCCACGATGTCCGACACCAGTTTCTGGGCACCGAAACCGATGGCCAGACCCAGGATACCAGCACCAGCCAGAAGCGGCGTGATATCGAGGCCCAGCGCGCCCAGCGCAAGCAGGGTAAAGATCACCGCGATCGCGACCTGTGCGGTGACCCGCAACAGCGGCAGAACGGTTGCAAGGCGCGACCCGCCTGAACCGCCACCTTCGCCAGCCTCTTCGTCGGGGCTCTGATCGGCTGCTGTCTGTTCCTTGGCCAATCGGCGGTTGATCCAGAGCGAGACAACTTCGTTCAGGATATAGCCGATGGCGGCGATGATGAAGAACTGGATCACCTTGCCGCCGGATTCCGACCCCGCACCGGCAATTTCTTGCAGGTCCAGGTCCCAGGCATTGGCGATCATAAGAACAACCAGGATGCCGGCCAAAACACGCCCGATCCGAATATAGCTGCGCTTGGTCGATTTGTAGGCGCGTTCGGCAACCGGTCCATCGCCCAGCATCGGGGGTTGCAAATGCCGCACCAACCCGCGGATCACCGTATCCAACGCGGGCGCAATCAACAGCCAGAACATGGTCGCGAAATGGGCACCCTCTGCCGCCATGGCGACCAGTTGCGGATCCCGTGTCGAGGACAGGTATTCAACCACCAGCCACATGACGAATGAAACACCGATTGCGAAATAGGGGTACATCCGTGCCACCCATTCATCAAACTCGGTCCGGTCCGGGTCTGTCCCGCGCATCATGTCGCTTAGCCCGCTGCGGGCGGTCCATGCGATCAGGCCGATATAGATGTGAATGGAGGTGTTCAGCCAGAAGCCCAGCCTTGTCTCGCTCATCTCAACCCCGTTCAGAGTATTGAACCGGATGATGAACATGGTGAACCCGATCAGCAGGAACAGACCGATCAGGTTGCGGTGCAGGTATTTTGACCAATGGTCGTCAATATTCACCAGCCGCAGTTCCGACCTTTCCGGCGCAAGCACAAAGCGCGAGATCGCGGCCCCCAGCCGTGGGAACCAGATCAGGAAGAACACGAAAGGCGCAACCTGGGCAATCTGTTCGGGGTCCAAAAGCTGACGCCCGACAAGGACCAGCGTGTAATAAAAGACGACAAGGCCCAGCAATTCGCGGCAGAACCGGCGGACCAGAAACAGAACCGCGCCGCGCAAATCATGCTCGGCATCTCCGGGAACCGCCTTGATCCAACGGCGCGTCCACATACCCACCAGCTTTTCAGCAGCAAAACCGATCGCCACGGCCAAAACCGCAAAGCCAAACAGTTTCATCATACCCGCAGCGCCAAAGGTCGTTGCAAAATTCGAAATCGCCTCGAATTGCAATGTCACAAGGCTGGGTACCTTTTTGATCACGTCCAGCCAGGATGCGACCAGCCCGTTCGCGGTGTCGCTGATCCGGGTTACCAGACCTTTTTTAGCAGGTGCCGCCGTCTTTTGGGCTGCGACCGCGTCCAGTCGTTCCAGCAACAGCGCGCGCACCTGATCGTCCGACATGCGGGCGACAAGGTCATCGACCTGATCGGGTGTCAGATCCTCGGGAACGGTCGCGGGTGCGGGTGTTGAAGATGATGTGCCCGTCATGGGCACTTGCGCGATAGACGGCGCAGCGACAAAGACGGCAAGTATCAACGCCAGAATAAGACGCGTCAGGTGGAACATTGGGCTTCCCTCGAAGTCAGAAATCTATTGTTTTCCGGCATCATAGTGAGGCGGGTGCCAATTTCCCAGAAAAATTGCGCCGCAGGGGGAATTCCCTGCATGAGGGCAGGCCAAAAAAAAAGGCCGAGCATAAAGCTCGGCCGTAGTCCAACAGGGAGGTATGAAGATGATGAGCGTTTCAGCATCACCGCCTTCGAGTGCTCATTTAGGGATCACAGTTTGTCTGATCAAGGTATTTTGGGCGCAATGGTGGTATGGCCGCTATGCATTGTGCGCATAGCTATAGTTTTCCCATTTGCCTCAGTTGTTTGCGATGCGCAATGATTTCGTCCTGAACAAAGTCGCGGAACGCAGCAACGCGCTTGGAGTGCCGAAGCTCTTCGGGATAGGCCAGGTAAACAGGGACATCCGCGCTTTCGATATCGGACAGAACCGGCACGAGGTCAGGAAAGTCGTCGGTCACGTAATCGGGCAGAACGCCAATGCCGAGATTGTGCAGCACGCCCTGCAGCACCCCGAAATAGTTGTTCACGGTCAGCAGGGAACTGGGTTCATAGGTCATCAGATGCCGAACCATTGATGCGCCGACGCCGACCTGGGGGGCAGAGGGTGTCTGGCAAATCAGGCGATAGCGCGAAATATCCTCAAGCGACTCGGGGACGCCGCCATGCGCCGCAAGATAGTCCTTGGTGGCATACAGCATCATCTGAATCGTCATCAGCCGCTTGCGCACAAGGTCCGCCTGGCTGGGTTCTTTCATGCGGATGGCCACGTCGGCCTCGCGCATGGGAAGATCAAGCACGCGTTCTTCCAGCATCAGGTCGATATTGAGGTCGGGATACTGTTCGTACAGTTTGGGCAGGCGAGGGGCCAGCCAAAGGGTGCCGAACCCGAACGTGGTGGTCACGCGCAGAACGCCGAACACCTCATCCTCGCTGTCGCGGATACGTGCGGCGGCGGTGTCCAGGCGCTTGGACATGGCCGAGGTGGCATCAAACAGCAACTCGCCCTGTTCGGTCAGAATCAGGCCCCGCGCATGACGGTGGAACAAGGTGGCCGCCAGCGATTCCTCAAGCGCGCGAATCTGGCGGCTGACCGCGGATTGTGACAGATTCAACTTGTCACCCGCATGGGTCAGACTGCCTGCATCGGCGACCGCGTGAAATATTCTGAGCTTGTCCCAGTCCATGTTCGCAACTTTCGTTATTCTTCGGCACGCCTATATGAAAGAGGTAACAATTTCCACAATCAAACACTGAAAACGCTCAGGAATATGGGAAATTTGCTATACAGGTCAGAAATTATGACCTAAAATGATTTGAAATACAGCACACTAATTTGACGGGGAGGCGTCAGATGAGTCAGCCGAAGATTTCGCTACACGATAAGTTCGATCTATCCAAAAGCCCTGTGCTTTTGAATGGTACGCAGGCGCTTGTTCGCCTGATGCTTCTGCAAAAGGAACGGGACCGTCACGCGGGCCTGAATACCGCGGGTCTTGTGACCGGGTATCGGGGGTCGCCGTTGGGGGCGGTCGATCTGCAGATGTCGCGCGCGCAAAAGCAACTGGCCGAAAGCGACGTGGTCTTTCAATACGGTCTGAACGAGGATCTGGCCGCAACCGCCCTGTGGGGCAGCCAGCAGGCGGGTCTGCGCGGCGATGGCAAGTTCGACGGGGTTTTTGGCCTTTGGTATGGCAAGGGGCCGGGCGTCGACCGTTCGGGGGACGTCATGCGCCACGCGAACATGGCGGGCACGGCCCAACATGGCGGCGTGCTGATGGCGATGGGCGATGACCACACCGGCGAAAGCTCGACCGTTCTGCACCAGTCTGAATGGTCCATGGTGGACATGTATATGCCTGTCGTCAGCCCAGCAGGGGTGCAAGAGATACTGGATTACGGCATCTACGGGTTTGCGCTCAGCCGGTTTGCCGGTGTCTGGGTCGGGCTGAAGACGATGAAAGACACGATCGAGGTCACCTCGGTCGTCGATGGCCGCCCGGACCGGGTGCAACTGGTCGCGCCCAGTTTCGACATGCCCGACGGTGGTTTGAATATTCGGCTGGGCGATACGCCGCACCTGCAGGAGGCGCGGATCATCGACTATAAACGCTTTGCGGCCGAGACCTTTTCCCATGTCAACAAGATGGACAAGCGGGTCTGGGGTAAACCCGGTGCCAAGATCGGCATCGCGGCGGCCGGCAAGAACTGGCTGGACCTTGTCCACGCCATGTCCTTGCTGAACATCGACGAGAACGAAGCCGAGCGTCTGGGCCTTACGACCTATAAGATCGGGCAAACATTTCCGTTGGATATGAAGGGGTTTCACGATTGGGCCGAAGGTCTGGACCTGATTGTCATCGTCGAGGAAAAACGCAAGCTGATCGAGGTTCAGGTCAAGGAAACCATATTTGACGACCGCCGTGGGCGGCGTGTCTATGGCTGGTACAAGGGCGGTGCCGGGGCGTTGCACCGCGAAGAACTGTTCCCGACCCGCGGCGCGCTGGACCCGATCATGATTGCCGAAAAGATTGGCGGTATCCTGGTGGAAGAGGGGCGCGACACTGACGGTGTGCGCGCCGGTCTAGCCAGCCTGGCCGAGGCCCGCCGGGCCGACAATGCCGAAGAAATCGCGGCGCGTTTGCCCTATTTCTGCTCGGGATGTCCGCATAACAGTTCGACCAAAGTGCCGGACGGCAGCCGCGCTTATGCCGGGATCGGGTGCCATTACATGGTGCAGTGGATGGACCGGAACACCACTGGTTTCACGCAGATGGGCGGTGAGGGCGCAAACTGGATCGGGGAAGAGCCGTTCTCGGACACGGACCACGTCTTCCAGAACCTGGGCGACGGCACCTATAACCACTCGGGTGTTCAGGCGATCCGCGCCGCGTTGTCGGCGGGAACCAACATCACCTACAAGATTCTGTTCAATGATGCGGTCGCAATGACCGGCGGGCAGGACAACGAAGGCGGATTGACCGCCGAGCGAATTGTCAACGAAGTCAAGGCCATGGGCGTGCGCGACGTGGCCGTGGTTTATGATGAAAAAGAGGATATCGACCTCAAGTCCTTGCCGGGTGGCGTTCAGACATTTGAGCGTTCCGAGCTGGAGGAAGTCCAAAAGAAGTTTCGGGAAATCAAAGGCGTATCGATCATTGTTTACGTGCAGACCTGTGCTGCCGAAAAGCGTAGGCGCAGAAAACGCGGTACATTCCCGGACCCGGATAAACGCGTGTTCATCAACTCGGATATCTGCGAGGGCTGCGGCGATTGCGGTGTCCAGTCGAACTGTGTCTCGATCGTTCCCAAGGAAACCGAACTTGGCCGCAAGCGCGCGATCGACCAGTCCAGCTGTAACAAGGATTTCTCCTGTCTCAACGGATTCTGCCCGTCCTTTGTCACGCTTGAAGGCGCCAAGATCCGCAAAGAGGCGACCACCGACCTGCATTTGCCGGATTTGCCTCAGCCTGACCTGCCGGTGATCGACGGCACGCATAACGTCGTCATCACCGGGGTCGGCGGCACGGGGGTCGTGACCATCGGTGCGGTTCTGGCCCAGGCGGCGCAAATCGACGGCAAAGGGGCCGGGATGATGGAAATGGCCGGTCTGGCCCAAAAGGGAGGCGCGGTTCATATCCATTGCCGCCTTGCCAATGCGCCCGAGGATATCAGCGCCATTCGCGTGGCGACAGGTGAAGCACATGCGCTGATCGGCGGCGATCTTGTCGTCTCGGCCGGTGCCAAAACCCTGGGCCTGACGCGGACCGGTCAGACTGGTGCCGTGGTCAACAGCCACGAGATCATCACCGGCGATTTCACCCGCGATACCGAATTCACCATCCCCGCGGATCGGCTGGAGCTTGCGCTGGAGGCGCGTCTGAAGGACGGTTTGGCCCTGTTCGACGCGACCGAACTGGCCCGCGCGGTTATGGGCGATTCGATCTATTCGAACATGATGGTTTTCGGCGCGGCGTGGCAACGCGGCCTGCTTCCGGTCAGTCATGATGCGATTCTTCGGGCGATTGAAATGAACGGCGCCGCGGTTGACCGCAACAAGCGCGCCTTTGACGTCGGTCGTTGGGCCGTTCTGCATCCCGCCGAAGTGGCGGGGATTGTCGCACCGAACGTCTCGGACCTGCCGCGCACAACGGAACAGGAAATCGAGACCCGCACGCAACATCTGACCGACTATCAGGGCGGGCGTTTGTCCCGCAGGTACCGCAAGCTGGTGGACCCCATTGAGGATGCCGATATCCGCGCGGCGGTTGCGCTGGGGTATCACAAGCTGTTGTCATACAAAGATGAATACGAGGTGGCGCGCCTGTTGCTGACAAGTCGTGACAAGGCGGCGCAGGAATTTGACGGCACGTTCAAGATGACCTTTCATCTGGCACCTCCATTCCTGAACAAACCCGGTGCAAGCGGGCGCCCAAAAAAAAGGGCATTCGGCGAATGGCTTCTGGGCCCATTGCGCATATTGGCCAGCATGAAGAAACTGCGCGGCACACCGCTTGATATCTTTGGGTACAGCGCCGAACGGCGCATGGAACGGGCTTTGATCCGCCAATATGAAACCGACATGAAAGAGGTTCTCTCCCAGGCCAATGCGGTAACCCGCGATGCGGTGATTGCCCTGGCGCGCTTGCCACTGGACATTCGCGGGTTTGGCCCCGTTCTGGTTGCAAACGAAGCCAAGGCTGCCAAGCGGCGCGAGGAATTGCTGGCGGTTATTCGCAGCGGAGGGCCAGAGTTGAAGGCGGCAGCCGAGTAATCCGTCACGGATTTGTCACGCAGGCTAGGCAAAATTGTTACCTGCCGCTATTTAGCGGGTAACAGATCGGAGACCCAAATGCCCTCGCGCCGCCATGTCGCTCGTGACATTTCCTATTCGTATTCCGCCGAAACAAAGGGCGGCCGGATGGTCATCAGATTGATGGAGAACACCACCGGGCGCCTGCGGTTGATCAAGCGCGCCGACGGCTACGAGAAAGACGTGGCGAATGGGCGCGACTTTTGGACGGTCATGGTCGAACGCTATGGCCTGTCACTGGATGTCGTCGGCGGCGCACTGTCGAATATCCCCAGCGACGGACCGCTGATACTGATCGCCAACCATCCTTACGGCATCCTGGACGGGTTGATGATGGGCCATATTCTGGCCCAGGCCCGAGGCGATTTCCGCATTCTGGCACATCGTGTGTTTCGCAAGGCCGAAGACCTGGACCGGATCATCCTGCCGATTTCCTTTGACGACACGCGCGAGGCCGTAAAGCTGAACCTTGAGACGCGGAAAACCGCACTGGATTACCTTGGCAATGGCGGGGCGATCGGGATATTTCCGGGCGGTACGGTCAGCACCGCGGTCAAGCCGTTTGCCTATCCGATGGACCCCGGTTGGCGCGGGTTCACGGCGCGGATGGTGGCCAAGTCCAACGCGACTGTCGTACCGGTCTATTTTGACGGGCACACGTCCCGCCTGTTCCAAATCGCCAGCCATCTGCACAACACGTTGCGCATGGGGCTGCTGATCAAAGAGTTCAAAAAGCGCGTCGATACGCCCGTCAAGGTGGTGATCGGGGAACCTATTGGCCGCGATGTTCTGGACCCGCTGAGCAAGGACACGCGCAAGATGATGGATTTCTTGCGCAAAGCCACGTATGAGCTGTCCCCGGAGCCGTTGAAGTCCTATGACTACGGCTATGAATTCGAGGAACGGCATCGCGCCTGAAGGGGCAAATGGCAGTAGGCATCTTTGATTCCGGTTTGGGCGGGCTGACCGTCCTGAACGCCGCGCAGAAACATCTGCCCGACGTTGATTTCCTGTATTATGCGGACAGTGCGCATGCCCCTTACGGTGTGCGTGACGCCGAGGATATTTATCAGCTCACCCGCAAGGCCGTGAACGAGCTTTGGTCGCGGGGCTGTGCGCTGGTGATTCTGGCCTGCAACACCGCCAGCGCCGCGGCGCTGCGCCGGATGCAGGAAGAGGGCGTGCCGGAAGGCAAGCGCGTGCTGGGCGTTTTCGTCCCCCTGATCGAGGCCCTGACCGAGCGGCAATGGGGCGACAACAGCCCGCCACGCGAAGTTGCGGTCAAACATGTGGCCCTGTTTGCGACCCCTGCAACAGTCTCAAGCCGGGCGTTCCAGCGCGAACTTGCCTTTCGGGCGATTGGCGTGGATGTCGAGGCGCAGGCTTGCGGCGGCGTAGTCGACGCCATCGAAGACGGCGACATGATCCTGGCCGAGGCTCTGGTGCGCAGCCATGTGGATGCGCTCAAGCGCAAGATGCCCGAGCCGCAGGCGGCGATTCTGGGATGCACGCATTATCCGCTGATGGCGGAATCGTTCCAAAAAGCGCTTGGTGACGATGTGCAGGTCTTCAGCCAGGGGGATCTGGTTGCGGCCAGCCTGGGCGACTATCTGCAACGGCATCCCGGCATGATGGGAACGGGCGAGGGCGGTTTCCTGACCACCGGCAAGCCGGACGTTGTCAGCGACCGCGCAACACAGTTCCTGCGACGACAAATCCGGTTTCAGGCTGCCTGACTTAGGTCAAGGACGGCCGACTTTCCTTTCCTTAACTCAGGGACCGTCACATCGGCGGTCCTGACATGTGGCACACAAGCAAAAGAGGTCTGACATGACCCATAAAATCGCAATTCTGGGCGCTTCGGGTTATACCGGTGCCGAACTGGTGCGGCTGATCGCCGAGCACCCGAACATGGAAATCACCGCTCTGGCCGCAGAGCGCAAAGCCGGGCTGTTGATGGCGCAGGTGTTCCCGCATTTGCGGCATCTGGACTTGCCGCAGCTGTGCAAAATATCCGAGATCGACTTTGACCAGGTCGACCTGTGTTTTTGCGCGCTGCCGCATAAAACCAGCCAAGAGGTGATCCGCGCGCTGCCCAAATCCCTGAAAATCGTCGATCTGTCCGCCGATTTCCGGTTACGTGACGGCGCGGATTACGAGCAATGGTATGGCAATCCCCACACCGCGCTCGAGCAGCAGGAAGAGGCGGTATACGGCCTGACCGAATTCTACCGCGATGAGATCCGCGCCGCGCGGCTTGTCGCCGGAACCGGCTGCAATGCCGCCACAGGTCAATACGTTCTGCGGCCGCTGATCACGGCCGGGGTGATTGATCTGGATGACATCATTCTTGACCTGAAATGCGCCGTGTCGGGCGCCGGGCGGTCGCTTAAGGAAAACCTGCTGCATGCCGAACTCAGCGAGGGCACCAACGCATATGCCGTCGGCGGTACGCACCGGCATTTGGGAGAGTTCGACCAGGAGTTCTCAAAACTGGCCGGGCGCACGGTTCACATCCAGTTCACGCCGCATCTGATTCCGGCGAACAGGGGTATCCTGGCCACGACCTATGTCCGGGGTGACGCGCAAAGCATCCAGGATACGCTGGTCACAGCCTACGAAAACGAACCCTTCATCAAAGTGCTGCCGTTTGGCGAAACGCCGTCGACGCACCATGTGCGTGGATCGAATTTCTGCCATATCGGTGTTGTTGCCGACCGGATCGAACGCCGGGCAATCGTTGTTGCGGCGCTGGACAATCTGACAAAAGGCAGCAGTGGGCAGGCCTTGCAGAATGCCAACCTGATGCTAGGTGAAGTCGAAACCCGGGGGCTGATGATGGCACCTCTTTTCCCGTGAGGACGGTATGAAAACGCTTAAGAAACGTCGCCGCGTACAGGTCATTCTGATGTCGATCGCCGCCCTTTTGGTGGCCACAGTCCTGATCGGGTTCGCGTTCAAGGATGGGATCAACTATTTCCGCTCGCCCAGCGAAGTCGTGGCCGAACCGCCCAAGCCGACCGAAGTGTTTCGGATGGGCGGGCTGGTCGAAGAAGGCTCGATCATCCGGGGGCAGGGGGAAACGGTCCGTTTTGTGGTGACCGATGGCGGCGAAAGCATTCCGGTCGCCTTCAAAGGCGTTTTGCCGGACCTCTTTGACGAAAACCAGGGCATGATCGGCACTGGGCGCTATGTGGATGGCGTGTTTGAGGCGACCGAAATCCTGGCCAAACACGATGAGACCTATATGCCGAAAGAGGTCGTCGATGCCCTGAAGGAACAGGGTCTTTATCAAGAGGCCGAGGATAGCTGAGGCGTCGCCCCGCGCATCCGTGTGGCGGGGACTTGAAACCAACCGGGGCGTTGCATGTTCAAATCATGCAGCGCCCTTTGCCTTTGGACGCAGTTAATCGGTTTTCGCCAGCATTTGCCACGGCACAACAAAGGTGGTGGCGATGCAGACAGTTCAGCAGATTGCAGAGGAAATCGTGACGCGCGAGGGCGGGTTTGTCGATGACCCGGATGATCCGGGTGGCGCGACCAAGTTCGGCGTCACGATCCATACCCTGCGCAGGCTTGGCCTGGACATAACAGGCGACGGGATCGTGGACCGGTCGGACGTGGCCGCGCTGGGTCGAGGGCAGGCGGTCGAGATATTCGTTCGGCACTATTTTGACCGCCCGAGATTGGCGCTGGTGCCCCAGGCGCTGCAGCCGTCGCTTTTTGACATGTATGTCAACGCGGGCTCGGCTGCGGTGCGGCTGTTGCAGACGCTGCTATGCGAGATGGGGTTTGACGTCGGCGTTGACGGGGCAATGGGCCCCCAGACAGCGCGCGCGGCGCATCTGGCGGCAGACCCTGACCCGATCGCCCTGCGGGATGCTTATGGCGTTGCGCGAAGGAATTACTATTTCCGGTTGGCCGATCGGCGTCCGGCATCGCGCAAATATGCCCGCACCCGTGCAGGAACCAAGGGCGGCTGGATAAGGCGGGCAGAGGAATTCCTGTCGCCTGCCTATCATCTGAATGACGCCCAATTCCAAAGGAGGGTCGCGGCATGGGATTGATTTCCGGTCTCTTGCGCCTGCTTTTCGGCGACGACCGCAACCTTGTTCGGGAAACGGCCGAAGTGTTCCGCGAAAATGCCGAAGCAGGGGCGGAACGGTCGGTGACGGTTCAGGGGCAGGCCATGGCGCAGTTCGGCGGCGAGTTCCAGATGCCGCGCAAAGGGCGCTTTGACCAGGTTATCGACGGTCTGAACAGGTTGCCCCGGCCTGCCATGGCGCTTGGGACACTGGGCCTGTTCGTCGTTGCAATGGTCGATCCGCTTTGGTTTTCAGCGCGCATGCAGGGTATCGCGCTGGTGCCTGAACCTTTGTGGTGGCTTTTGGGGGTCATCGTGTCGTTCTATTTCGGAGCCCGCCACCAGGCCAAGGTTCAGGATTTGCAGCGGGACATCACCACGACCATGGCGCGAACCCCGGTCGTCATGTCGAACCTTGGTGCGCTGCGTCGCATGCGCCGGGACTGGTCCGAGGAAGAGATGCGCGAAGGGGGCGTTTCGCAAGATGGAAATCCCGCGCTGGAAGACTGGCGCCGGTTGCGGGACACGTAGACCGCGACACTTTGTGCGGGGATTCCGGGCGAAAGTGATTGGCGCTTGGTCGGGCGGCGGATTATACCGGGCGCATGATAACAGAACTTGGCCACTTCGCCCTTATCCTCGCCTTTCTTGTCGCCATGGTTCAGAGTGTCGTGCCCCTGATCGGGGCGGCAAAACGCTGGACCGGATGGATGGGCTTTGCTGAACCAGCGGCAATCGCGCAGTTCCTTTTGACGGCCTTTGCGTTCTCGGCCTTGATCTGGGCCTTTGTGGTTTCCGATTTCTCGTTGCGGATCGTGGTCGAAAACAGCCACTCAGCCAAGCCCATGCTTTACAAGATCAGCGGCACCTGGGGAAACCACGAGGGGTCGATGCTGCTATGGGTGCTGATCGTGACCATATTCGGGGCGATGGCCGCATTCTTTGGCGGCGGTCTTCCTCCCACGCTCAAGGCGCGGGTGCTGGCTGTTCAGGGGGCCATCGGGGTGGCGTTCTTTGCCTTTATCCTGTTCACGTCGAACCCGTTTGACAGGCTGGCAATTGCCCCGTTCGACGGGCGCGACCTGAACCCGTTGCTGCAGGACCCGGGGTTGGCCTTCCATCCACCGTTCCTGTACCTGGGGTATGTGGGGCTGAGCATGGCCTTCAGCTTTGCGGTTGCGGCGCTGATCGAGGGGCGTATCGACGCGGCCTGGGGCCGTTGGGTCCGACCCTGGACACTGGCCGCATGGATATTCCTGACAATCGGTATCGCGCTTGGGTCATGGTGGGCCTATTACGAGCTGGGCTGGGGCGGGTTCTGGTTCTGGGACCCGGTCGAAAATGCTTCGTTCATGCCGTGGCTGCTGGCCGCCGCGTTGCTGCATTCGGCCATCGTTGTCGAAAAGCGCGAGGCCCTGAAAAGCTGGACCATCCTTCTGGCGATAATTGCCTTTGGATTTTCGCTCATCGGGACATTCATCGTGCGGTCCGGGCTGCTGACATCGGTTCACGCCTTTGCCAACGACCCCGAGCGCGGCGTGTTCATCCTGATCATCCTGATCTTTTTCATCGGCGGGGCGCTGACCCTGTTCGCCGCCCGCGCGCAGGCCATGGAGGCCAAGGGCGTCTTTGGCGTGGTCAGCCGCGAAAGCGCGCTGGTCGTGAACAACATCCTGCTGGCGGTCAGCTGTTTCGTCGTGTTCTTCGGAACGATGTGGCCGATGGTGGCCGAGATGGCCTTTGACCGCAAATTGTCGGTCGGCGCACCGTATTTCAATGCCGCCTTTACACCGTTCATGGTGGCGCTGGGTATTGTCCTGCCGGTCGGTTCGACGCTGCCGTGGAAACGGGGCAAGCTGGGCCGGGCGGCCTGGTCGATGCGCTATGCGTTTGTTCTGGCGGTTTCGGTCGCGCTGTTGGTCTGGGTGATGCAGACGGGCCGCAGCCTGCTTGGGCCGGTTGGCCTGTTCTTGGGGGCCTGGATTACCTTTGGCGCCGTCGTCGACCTGTGGAGCCGCACAGGGCGCAAGGGCAACCTGAAGCGGCTGATGCGCCTGCCCGGTGCCGACTGGGGCAAGGCGGTGGCGCATACCGGCTTGGGTGTCACCATGTTCGCCATTGCCGGGCTGACCGCCTGGGAGGTCGAAGACATTCGTGTGGTGCAGCCCGGTCAGCCTTTTGAGGTTGGGCAGTTCACCCTGACCCTTGAAGGGGTTCGGCGGGTTCAGGGGCCGAATTACTTCTCGACCACAGCTGATGTTGCGGTTCAACAGGGCGGCCGGTCCATAACGACGCTGCACCCCGAAAAACGGGACTATCCCGTGGCCCGGATGCCCACGACCGAAGCCGCAATCGACTATCGTTTCCTCCGGGACCTTTATGTTGTCATCGGCGATCAGCAGGCCGATGGGGGTTGGGTCATGCGGACCTATATCAAGCCCTTGGCCAACTGGATCTGGGGCGGCTGCATCCTGATGGCGCTTGGGGGAGTGATCAGCCTGTCTGACCGCAGGTTCCGGGTTGCGGCCGGGGCGCGCAAGACACCTGTATCGGGGGTGCCGGCAGAATGAAACGCATTGCTTTGATCCTGATGCTTGTCGCCACGCCCCTGTTTGCGGTTCAGCCCGACGAGGTGCTGGACGATCCCGAACTTGAGGCCCGCGCGCGCGATATCAGTACCGGGTTGCGCTGTCTGGTGTGCCGCAACGAAAGCATCGACGAAAGCAACGCTGAACTGGCCCGCGACCTGCGGATCCTGTTGCGCGAACGGCTGGTTGCCGGGGATACCGACAAAGAGGCCGTTGCCTTTATCGTTGACCGCTACGGCGAATATGTGCTGCTAAAGCCGACCGCCTCCGGGTCGAACCTGCTGCTGTGGCTTGCCGGGCCGATCATGTTGCTGATCGCTGCGGGGATGGGGTGGAGCTTTCTGCGCAACCGCGCGCAAAACCAAGACGCGGTTGATGCCGATGTCCTGAGCGATGCCGAGAAAGAGCGCCTGCGCCGGATTCTCGAAGACTGACGCGCCGTCTTGCTTTCCCTCGGTCGTCATCTGCGGCAGGGTCGGGCAAAGCTATGCGCAGGTGAGGAAATTCATGGATTACGAAGCGGTCCAACTGGACATAACTGACGGTCTGGCGGTGCTGACGCTGAACCGCCCGGATAAGATGAACGCGCTGACCACGCAGATGCGTGCGGAAATCACGCATGCCATGACCCATGCTGCACGGAATGCACGGGCGATCGTGCTGACGGGCGCTGGCGCAGCCTTTTGCTCTGGCCAGGATCTAGGCGATGCGTCCAGCACCGGAAAAATCGATCTGGAGCGCGCCTTGCGCGACGAGTATGAGCCGATGTTGCAGGCAGTATATGACTGTCCGGTGCCCACGATTGCGGCGGTCAATGGGCCTGCTGCCGGGGCAGGGGCCAATCTGGCGCTGTGCGCGGATGTGGTGATCGCCACCGAAAGCGCCTATTTCCTGCAGGCCTTTGCCCGGATCGGCCTTTTGCCCGATGCCGGCGGAACCTGGTTCATGCCCCGGCAGATGGGGTTTGCCAAGGCCATGGGCGCAGCCCTCTTCGCCGACAAGATCAGCGCCCGGCAGGCAGATGACTGGGGGCTGATCTGGGAAGCGGTCGCCGATGACGACTTTGCGGCCCATTGGCGCAAGCGCGCGGATTACCTGGCCAATGGCCCCACGGCCGGTTTCCGGGCGATCAAACAGGCGATCCGTGGCACCTATGACCGGACCTTGCCGCAACAGCTTGCGACCGAAGCGCATCTTCAGGGGGATTGCGGACGTACGCGCGATTTTGCCGAGGGCGTTGTCGCCTTTCTGGAAAAACGCCCCGCGCGGTTCGAGGGGCGCTGACCCAGGGCCTTAGCCCTGTTCGGGTCAGGCCCAGTCAGGCCCTGCGGCGGCGACGCGTGCGTCGTTCGGGGGCGCCGGCATCGTCGCCGGTGCCGTCCGATGCCGAGGAAAACGGTCCCAATGCGTCGGTGATCTGTTCCAGCGTGGGCCGGTCGCCGCGCGCAACACTGTCCAGCGCCGCGCGCATCTTGCGAAGATGTGCGGGCATCGTTCCGCAGCATCCGCCAATGATCCGGGCACCAGAATCCCGCGCCATGACCGCATATTGCCCCATCAACTCGGGGGTGCCGTCATAGTGGATATGGCCGTCAACATATTTGGGAATCCCCGCATTGCCCTTGGAAATAAGGGGGCGTTCGGTCCCCTGGGCGGCAAAGCCGAGGACGGTGCGCAGGATATCCGACGCGCCGGTGCCGCAATTGGCGCCGAATGCAACCGGCGGGTTGGGCAGGGTTTCGACCAATTGCGCCAGGTCCGCCGAGGTCACACCCATCATCGTGCGGCCGGCGGTGTCAAAACTCATCGTGCCACACCAGGGCATGTCGGCCAGGGCAAAGGCCTCGGCCGCGGCGCGGAACTCTTCTGGCGCGCTGATGGTCTCAAGCCACAGAACATCCACGCCGCCGTCTTTCAGTGCCTCGGCCTGTTCATGAAACATCTCGACCGCGTCGGCGTGGGACAGGCTTCCGACGGGCTGCATGATTTCGCCCGTGGGGCCAACCGACCCTGCCACGACAACCGGACGCCCGGCGGCGTCGGCGACCTCACGGCCCAGCTCGGCACCGACCCGGTTCAGCTCTGCCACCCGGTTCTGGGCGTCATGCAGTTTCAACCGGGCCGCCGTTCCGCCGAACGTATTGGTCAGGAACAGATCGCTGCCGGCCTCGACCGAGCCGCGATACAAGGCGCGGATCTTGTCCGGTGCCTCGACATTCCACAACTCGGGCGCATCGCCCGATTGCAGCCCCATGTTGAACAGGTTCGTACCCGTTGCGCCGTCGGCGAGGATGGCGTCTGCGGTGTCCAGAAGTGTGCTGAGTGCGTTTGTCATTGGGATGTTCCGCAAATGGGCCAGGGGCCATGAAAACAGAGACGCCCCGTGTCTCATGACAGGGGCGTCAAATCAAACTCATAAATCTCATGAAGATCATGAGTGCCGCGACAGGGCCTTAATCGGTTTCGCTCAGCACCTGCGATTTCGCCTCGGGCAGCAGCTCTGCCATTTTGGCGCGGATCTCGTCATCAGAGGACAATTCGCCAAGGTCGCCCGCGACCTTACGGACGACGTCTTCGTGCCCGGCCTCTTCGAAATCGGAAATCACCACTGTCTTGGCATATTCATCCGCATCCGCACCGGACTTGCCGAGTTTCTCGGCCGCCCACAAACCCAGCAGCTTGTTGCAGCGCGCCTGCGCCTTGAACTGCATCTCTTCGTCATGGGCAAATTTAGCCTCAAAGGCGTTTTCGCGTTCGTCGAACGTGGTCATTGTCTGGGAATCCCCCGGATTGCGATTTCTGTACCAATGATATGACCATATGACGGTCTGTCTTCAAGGTATTTGCGCTGTGTCAAAGCCTCTCGGGCGGCATGAACTTGCGGGAAAGGGGGCCTTGGACTATGAGGACGCCAACGCGAAGGGACTCATTCCCTCGCCCCAGACTGGAAAGGTCGCCCATGGCGCGTCGCAAAAAGATCTATGAAGGCAAGGCCAAGATTCTGTACGAAGGCCCCGAACCCGGGACGATCGTGCAGTATTTTAAGGACGATGCCACCGCGTTCAACGCCGAGAAAAAGGACGTTATCGACGGCAAGGGCGTTCTGAACAACCGCCTGAGCGAGTTTTTCATGACCGGTCTCAACCAGATCGGCGTGCCGACCCATTTCATCCGGCGCCTGAACATGCGCGAACAACTGGTGCGCAGCTGCGAGATCGTGCCGCTTGAGGTGATCGTGCGCAACTATGCCGCCGGGTCGATGTCGAAACGTCTGGGCATTGCCGAGGGCACGCAACTGCCGCGTCCGATCGTCGAATATTGCTATAAAGACGACGCGCTGGGTGATCCGTTGGTCACCGAAGAGCATATCGCGGCCTTCGGCTGGGCCAGCCAGCAGGACATGGATGATATCCTGAGCCTGGCCTTGCGCGTCAACGACTTCATGAGCGGCATGATGCTGGCCGTGGGTATCCGCCTGGTCGACTTCAAAATCGAGATTGGCCGGGTTTTCGAGGGCGATTTCCAGCGGCTTATCGTTGCGGACGAGATCAGCCCCGACAGCTGCCGGCTGTGGGACATCGAGACCGGGCAAAAACTGGACAAGGATGTGTTCCGCCGAGACCTGGGCAGCCTGACCGATGCCTATTCCGAGGTCGCGCGCCGGTTGGGTGTTCTGCCCAAGACGGGCCAGGTCACCAAACCGACCCTGATCAACTGACCGGTTCGGCCCCTGTTTCGGCGTTGTTTACAGCAAATTCTTCCATTTTGGCGGGATGTGGTGTTTTCATCGCATGAACAGGGGCTGCGCGGGGGCGTGATGCGATGACCGAGTTGTTTGACCAGGCCGTATTCTTCAAATTCCTTGCCGCGGCGCTGGCGATTTTCAATCCGCTCTACAACATCCCGATTTTCCTGAACATGACGGCGGGCTATTCCCGGTCCGAGCGGCGGCGCGTTGCGGCGGTCGTCACCATTTCTGTCACCGTCATTGCGCTGGCGGCGGTGGCTGTCGGCGAAGAGATTCTGTCCGTTTTTGGCATTGATGTTCCGTCCTTTCGGATCGCAGGCGGCCTGATCATCTTTGGGATCGGCATGTCCATGCTGAACGCCGAGGATCGCGCGCCCGGAGACCAGGCGGCAGTCGCTGCATCAACCGGCGCTGCACAGGACGGCAAGTTGAGCTTTGCAGTCGTGCCGCTGGCCATTCCGCTGACCATCGGTCCGGGGATGATCGCCACCACGATCGTATTTTCGCACCAGCTTTCGGACGGGGCAGAGATCGTGACCTTGGGGTCGGCCGCGTTGATCGCCTGTGCGATTGTCGGGCTTGGTCTGGCTTTTGCGGATCAGATCTCGCGCATGTTGGGGGCGACGGCGATCAATGTCATCACGCGGATCATGGCCATCCTTTTGGTGGCGGTTTCGATCGAGATGGTCACAACCGGGGTGTTTCACGCGATCGACGCCCATTACCCGCAATTGGCGCCCGGGTCGGCAGGAGGTTAGACCTTTGTGCGAGTTTGGGTTGTTTAGCGGGCAAAGGCACGCTATCCCCGCGGCAACGTAACAGGCCCCGGCCGCGCCGGGACACAGGTGGAGTGACAAAGATGAAGGCACGGGTGCATGTGATGCTCAAGAACGGGGTTCTGGACCCGCAGGGCGAGGCTGTGCGTCACGCGTTGGGTGCCATGGGCTTTGATCAGGTTCACGGCGTTCGTCAGGGCAAGGTTATCGACCTGGAACTGGCCGATGGTGCAACCGAGGCTGATGTGACCAAAATGTGCGAAAAGCTGTTGGCCAACACCGTCATCGAACGTTACGAGATCGAACTTATCTGAGTTCCACACCCAAGTCTGAGCAAGGAGTGTTCGCCATGCGCGCAGCCGTGATCGTTTTCCCTGGGTCCAACTGTGACCGCGACCTGGCCGTTGCCTTTGAACAGGCCGGATTCTCGGTTGATATGGTCTGGCACAAGGACCACAGCCTGCCAAGCGGTGTGGACATTGTCGGTGTCCCCGGCGGGTTTTCCTATGGCGACTACCTGCGTTGCGGTGCGATCGCGGCGCAATCGCCGATCTGCAAGGCCGTTGTCGAGCATACCGAGCGCGGCGGTTATGCCATCGGCATCTGCAACGGGTTTCAGGTGTTGACCGAAACCGGAATTTTGCCTGGCGCGCTGCTGCGCAACGCCGGTCTGAAATATATCTGCAAGACTGTGGGCCTTAAGGTCGAAACCAGCGACAGTGCCTTTACCCAAGGGTATAACGCAGGCGATGTGATCGGAATCCCGATTGCGCATCATGACGGCAACTACTTTGCCGATGACGCGACGCTTTCGGCGTTGCGCGACGAGGACCGGATCGCCTTTACCTATACCGATAACCCCAACGGATCGCGCGATGATATTGCGGGCATTCTTTCGCACAACCGTCGCGTGCTTGGGATGATGCCACACCCCGAGCGGGCAGCCGATGAAGGCCATGGCGGCACCGATGGAACGGCGCTCTTCCGCGCATTGTCGGGTGTCCTGACCCCGGCGTGACTTGAGGTCGGCGGCGCGGGGGCGTAGCCTCTGGAAATGAGTTCTAAGCTGCAGTCAGTCTGGGCCGGTGCCCTGGGACAATTTCGCGGTGCGCCACTGGGTTGGCGCTTGCGGCTGGCTGTATTGGTGTTGTTGGTGGCGACCGTTGCAACGGTCTGGATCACCAACAGCCTTCTGACCAACCGGTTTACCGAATCCACGCGCAACCGGGCCGAACTGCGCCTGGCGCTGTATTCGGGCAACTTGCTGAGCGAGCTGCGCCGCAACGCCATCGTGCCGCAACTGCTGGCCCGCGATCCGACGCTGATCTCGGCCCTGCAATCCAGCGATTTTTCCCTGTCGACCCAACGGCTCATCTCATTCGTCGAAGAAATCGGCGCCGCCTCGTTGATGCTGCTGGACCGCGATGGCAGGTCGGTTGCTGCAACCGACCGCAACCGCCTGGGAGAGGCGCACCGCAATACGTCGTATTTCGTGGATGCGATCAGGTCCAACGCGACGATCTTTTCGGTCATCCCACGCGAATCCGGTGGCTACAGCTTTGTCTATTCCCGCAGGCTGGAAGCCGGCGCCGAGATCCTGGGGGTCATCGTTGTCGAGGTGGACCTGCAGAAGTTCGAACGTGCCTGGGCCGGGATTTCGGATGCGGTCATGGTCACGGACAGCACCGGAACGATCATCTTGTCCACTGAACCGCAATGGCGCGGCCTGAACGAGGCCGCCGCCATGTTGCGGCAACCTCCGCAAGGGGCGATCCAGCGGGCCATTCGCGCCACCACCGACTGGACGGCCCTGCCGCCCGATGCCTACCTGCAGGGCGAGGCGGTCATGCGGATGGAAACCCGCATCCCGTTCCGGGGCTGGCAGATGGCTTCGTTCACCACCTATTCGTCGATCCGCGAAAAGGTGAACAGTGTTCTGGCGCTGGAAATCATGGGGTTCGCGATTCTTCTGGCGCTGGCCTTTTATGCGCTCAGTCGCAGGGCGGCGTTGCGCGTGGCCTTGTTTCAGCGCGAGTCGGCGGAGCTTCGCGCATTGAATGCGCGGCTACAGCGCGAAATTGCCGAACGGGAACGGGTTGAAAAGACGCTGGAAGTTGCCGAACAGACGCTGGCCCAAAGCTCAAAACTGGCCGCGTTGGGCGAGATGTCCGCGGCGGTCAGCCACGAATTGAACCAACCTTTGGCAGCGATGAAAACCTATCTTGCCGGTGCGCGTCTGCTGTTGCGGCGCAACCGTCCGGAAGAGGCGCTGGCAAGCTTTGGCCGCATTGACGGCCTGATCGAAAGAATGGGGGCAATTACCCGCCAGCTGAAATCTTATGCCCGCAAGGGGGCGGATGCGTTTTCGCCAGTAAACCTTGGCGAAGCGCTGGCCTCATCCCTCTCCATGATGGAGCCGCAACTGCGTCAGCGCCACGTCAAGATCACGCAGATTTTGCCCGAAGAACCGGTTGTGGTCATGGGGGATCGGATGCGGATCGAACAGGTCATGGTCAACCTGTTGCGCAATGCCCTGGATGCAACCAAATCCGTGGCGGAACCCGACGTGGAAATCATTCTGGCCGCCGGTGATACAGCGGTTCTGACCGTTCGCGACAATGGCCACGGAATCGAAAATATCGAGAACCTGTTTGAGCCGTTTTATACCACCAAACGACCCGGCGACGGGGTCGGGCTGGGGCTTGCCATCTCGTCCGGGATCGTGAACGACCACGGGGGACGGCTGACTGCACGCAACGGACAGCACGGCGGTGCGGTGTTCGAGATGCAATTGCCTATACTGGGAAGTGACGGCCTTGAGGCCGCTGAATAACGAGGTACGACTATGGCACAGGCCATGAAAATCGCCATCGTGGATGATGAACAGGACATGCGCCAATCGATCAGCCAATGGCTGGCGTTGTCCGGTTACGACACCGAAACCTTTGCCAGCGCCGAAGATGCGCTCAAGGTGTTGGGACCCGATTATCCGGGGATCGTGATTTCGGACATCAAGATGCCCGGAATGGACGGGATTCAGCTGTTGAAAAAGCTGATGGGGGCCGACAGCACGCTGCCAGTGATCATGATCACCGGGCATGGCGACGTGCCCATGGCTGTCGAGGCGATGCGGGTCGGGGCCTTTGACTTTCTTGAAAAGCCCTTCAACCCTGACCGCATGTCCGAACTGGCCAAACGGGCCAGCAATGTCCGGCGGCTGACCCTGGATAACCGCGCCTTGCGGCGTGAATTGTCCGGCGGTACGCAGATCATGAACAAACTGATCGGCGCCAGCCCGGTGATGGAGCGGTTGCGCGAGGATATCCTGGACCTGGGGCAGGCCGATGGTCATGTTCTGATCGACGGAGAAACCGGCACTGGCAAGACGCTGGTGGCGCATGCGCTGCACGCGGTCGGCAGCCGGGCGGGCAAGAAATTCGTTCTGGTCTCATGTGCCGCCTTGGAAGAAGAGGTGCTGTCCAAACGTCTGTTCGGGCCGATGATGCCCGAGGATGCGCAACTGCCCGCCATCGAAGAAGCCCGCGGCGGAACACTCGTTCTTGAAGATATCGAGGCGCTGAGTGACACCTTGCAGGCTCGTTTGCTGAGCGTGATGAACGAACAGGGGACGCCGGCGGAAACCCGGATCGTTGCGATCTCGAACCTGCAAGAGGCCGGTAAAACCTCTGAAGATGTTCTGCGTCCGGACCTGTTCTATCGCCTTGCCGCGCTGCGGATTACCATGCCGCCACTGCGCCAGCGCGGAGAAGATATCCTGACACTGTTCACCCGGCTGAGCGAGCAATTCGCCGAGGAATACGGGTGCGACGCACCGCAGGTCAGCGCCCAGGAAGCGGCGCAGCTTTTGCAGGCTCCATGGCCGGGCAATGTGCGTCAGTTGATCAATATCGCCGAGCGTGCGGTTTTGCAGTCACGTCGCGGATCGGGGACGATTGCCTCGCTTCTGATGTCGGATCACGAGGAGATGCAGCCGGTGATGACCACCGAGGGCAAGCCGCTGAAGGAATATGTCGAGGCGTTCGAGCGGATGCTGATCGACAATACGATGCGCCGCCACAAGGGGTCGATTGCCTCGGTCATGGACGAGCTGTGCCTGCCACGCCGTACGCTGAACGAAAAGATGGCCAAATACGGACTGCAAAGGTCGGATTACCTGTAACGGTGCCAGAGGGGGCCAGCCCCCTCTCTTGGCCTTGCGGCCAATTCACGCCCCCGGGATATTTCGGGCCAGATGAAGCTATCCTGCAGCGCGTTCTTGGGTCGGGATGCAGTTTGACCATTGTCTTTTCCACAGGACTGCTTTTATTGTGTGCGGACGGGCCGGGCATTTTGTAGCTCAGAAGTCCCGAATCTTTGAGTTTCGCTGCTGATCCGGTGCCGAGGATCATACCCACGCTGTTCAGCAGACCGATTGTGCCCCTTATGGGGCAGTTGAGTACCTGAGCCCGTTCTGACGGGCGAAAGGAATAAATGGGCAGGCAGCGGCAACCGCGCCTGTCGGAGAAGAACCGCGATGACGCGCGCGCAACGATTGAGTAAACGGGCAGGGGGCCACAGAGCCAGACCCTGCCGCGCGCCGTCCGATATCGCCCTGACAAGACACCACCCCAAAAGCGCCTGTCCGCCCGGACAGGTCAGGACAACGCGTTTGGCGCGGTGCACCAAGGACACATGGCTAAGAAAATGCTTATCGATGCCACCCACGCGGAGGAAACCCGCGTCGTGGTGGTCGACGGAAACAAGGTTGAGGAGTTTGACTTTGAATCCGAAAACAAACGCCAGCTTGCTGGCAACATCTATCTTGCAAAGGTAACTCGGGTCGAACCGTCGCTGCAGGCGGCCTTCGTGGATTACGGGGGCAACCGGCACGGGTTCCTGGCGTTTTCCGAAATCCACCCGGACTATTACCAGATCCCCGTCGCCGACCGCGAGGCGCTGATGGAGGAGGAGCGCGCCTATGCCGAGGCGATGAAGGCGCGCGACGAGGCCGATGAAGCCAAGCCCAAAAAGCGCCGGTCCCGGTCGCGGACGAAGGCGGCGGATGTAAAAACGGACGATCCGGTTGAAACGCTGGAAGTATCGTCCGAACCGTCGGGCATGGAGACTATCGACCTGGACATTTCAGGTGACGAAGGTGGGCCTGAGGTTCCCGAGGGCACATCGCCCATGGAAAGCGTTGCCGAAACGCCGGTTGAAGAACCGGTAGACGCGCCCGACGCAAGCGATGCAGCGCCCGAGCAGGACGCAGCGCCCGAGGCCGAAGCCGTAGAGGCCGGCGAGCAGGCTGCAGAAGACACAGACGGCGCGCCCGGCGATGACGACGCCGCGCAAGTTGACGACAAGGCGGAAACGCAAGCGGCAGAGGCCGCGGATGCCTCCGAGCCTGGCGAGGACGGTGCCGATGACGACACCGCGCGCGATGATCGCGCCGACGCAACCTCGAAGGACGATTCGATCGAATCCGTTGCGGATGAGGATGACAGCGAAGACATTCGCCCGCCGCGCAAGCCGCGTCCGCGTCGTTACAAGATCCAAGAAGTTATCAAGGTGCGCCAGGTTCTGCTGGTGCAGGTGGTCAAGGAAGAGCGGGGCAACAAGGGGGCCGCGCTGACAACTTATCTGTCGCTGGCAGGGCGCTATTGCGTGTTGATGCCGAACACAGCGCGCGGGGGTGGTATCAGTCGCAAGATCACCAATGCCGCCGACCGCAAAAAGCTGAAGGACATCGCGTCCGAGATTGACGTGCCGACCGGGGCGGGTCTGATCGTACGGACGGCGGGTGCCAAGCGGACCAAGTCAGAGATCAAACGCGACTATGAGTACCTTCAGCGCCTGTGGGAACAGATCCGCGAACTGACCCTGCAATCGATTGCCCCGTCCAAGATTTACGAGGAAGGCGATCTGATCAAAAGGTCGATCCGTGACCTTTACAACCGGGATATCGACGAGGTTCTGGTCGAAGGCGAGGGCGGATACCGCATCGCCAAGGACTTTATGAAGATGATCATGCCGTCGCACGCCAAGAACGTGAAACGGTACGAAGACGCGCTGCCCTTGTTCGCGCGTTATCAGGTCGAAAGCTATCTGGCGGGCATGTTCAACCCGACCGTTCAGCTGAAATCGGGTGGCTATATCGTTATCGGTGTGACCGAGGCGCTTGTGGCGATCGACGTGAACTCGGGCCGGGCGACCAAGGAAGGCTCGATCGAGGAAACCGCGCTTAAGACCAACCTTGAGGCTGCCGAGGAAGTAGCGCGTCAGTTGCGTCTGCGTGACCTGGCCGGTCTGATCGTCATCGACTTTATCGACATGGACGAGCGCAAGAACAACGCCTCCGTTGAAAAGCGCCTTAAGGATAAGCTGAAAACCGACCGGGCCCGTATTCAGGTGGGCCGGATCTCGGGGTTTGGCCTGCTGGAGATGAGCCGTCAGCGTTTGCGCCCCGGCATGATCGAGGCCACGACGCAGCCCTGTCCGGCGTGCCATGGCACCGGCCTGATCCGCTCGGACGACAATATGGCGCTGTCGATCCTGCGTCAGATCGAAGAGGAAGGCACACGCCGCCGGTCGCGCGAGGTTCTGGTGCGCTGCCCGGTCAGCATCGCCAATTTCCTGATGAACCAGAAACGCGAACATATCGCCCAGATCGAGGCCCGTTACGGGTTGTCCGTCCGTTTGGAGGGTGATGTTCACCTGGTCAGCCCGGACTTCTCGATGGAGAAATTCAAGACGGCAAGCCGGGTCGTGCCCGAGGCGACGGCGCCGGTCGTATCGGTTGATGCCTCGTTGATGGACCTGGTCGACGCATCCGAAGACGACGCCGAAGAAGAGGTGCAGGCAGAAGAGGAAGCCAAGCCCAAGCGCAAACGCCGTCGGCGTCGCCGCAAGAAGGGCAACAATTCCGGCGATGCGCCTGAGGCATCCGGCGATCAGGACGAAGCGTCGGCAGACGTCGAAGCAGGCACCGCCAAGGCAGAGCCGAGCGAAACGCAGGCCGAGGCCAAGGATGAAGGCGAAAGCCCCGAGGTGGCGGCTGAGGCCGAACAACCGGCCAAGCCCAAGAAACGCCGCGCACCGCGCCGCCGCAAAAAGGATGAGGACACCGCCAAGGATGCGGCAAACCCCGACAGCACCGTCGAGGATACGCCCGTTGCAACCGATGGCACCGAAGCTGCAAGCGCGTCAGAGCCTGCGGAGGATACCCCCACCGCCGATGTGGTCGAGGTCAACGCGACCGACGCGGGTGCTGAACCCGACAGTGGCGACGCCGCCGCCGAGGCGGACGAGGCCACCGTCGAGGCCACCGAGGCAGACGCCGAAACCCCGGAAACCCAGGCAGAGGCGCAGGACACGACCGAAGAGGTCGCAGCCCCGGTTGTTGAAGCCGAGCCGGAAATGGCGACTGCAGCGGCAGAGCCGGAACCTGAACCGGCACCGGCCAAACCCAAGCGCCGAGGCTGGTGGTCCCTGGGTCAGTAAAGCGAAAGGCGGGCCGATTGCCCGCCTTTTTCGATTCTGCGCGGGTGTCAGCCCGATTTCTGGATGACGTAGACTTGATGTCCGTCTGCCTCTTCCTGGCTGAGCAGCTTGTGCCCCGCCTGAGTACAGAAATGCGGAACATCAATGATCGCGGCCGGATCGTCGGCAAGCACGCGCAAGCGGCCGCCTGCGGGTAAGGATTTCAACCGCTTTCGGGCTTTGAGTACCGGCAGCGGGCACAACAGGCCCAGCGCGTCCAGGGTTTCGATATCAGTGGTCATGCGCCACAAGTATTTTGCCGATGCGACCGTGTCCAGCGCCTGAGCACGCGGATGTGACCGAATAGCCCCGTGACCTTGTCTGCGCGATACCCTATGTGCTGAGGCATGTTCGGAATTGATATCATAGACGCAGGGCTGTTGCCCGCGATGTTCATCGCCTTGATCGGGGGGCTGATCAGCTTTCTGTCGCCTTGCGTGTTGCCGATTGTTCCGCCGTACCTGGCCTATATGAGCGGCGTGACCATCAACGAGATGCAGGACGAGGCCGCGGCGCGGCGCAAGGCGACGCTGTCGGCATTGTTTTTCGTTCTGGGTCTTTCGACGGTCTTTCTGTTGCTGGGCTTTACCGCGTCGGCCTTTGGCGCGTTCGTGCTGAAGAACCAGGAATTGTTCGCCAAGCTGTCAGGGGCGGTCGTCATCGTATTCGGCCTGCATTTTCTGAACGTCTTCCGCATCCCGATTCTGGACCGCGAGGCGCGGGTCGAAACCGGCGATTCCGGTGGGTCGGTATTTGGCGCCTATATCCTGGGGTTGGCCTTTGCATTTGGCTGGACGCCCTGCATTGGTCCTCAGCTTGGGGCGATTCTGTCGCTGGCCGCGTCCGAGGCCTCCGTCGCGCGGGGTACACTGCTGCTGGGGGTATATGCTGCGGGATTGGGGATACCGTTTCTTTTGGCCGCGATGTTCCTGAACCGGTCGATGACCGTGATGAACCGGATCAAGCCCTATATGGGCACGATCGAAAAGGTCATGGGTGGGCTATTGCTGTTTGTCGGCATCATGCTGATCACCGGGCTGTTCACAGAGTTCAGCTGGTGGCTGCTGGAGACATTTCCGGCCCTGGCGACCTTGGGCTGACAGGTTGGCCCCCGCGACAGCCTGTCCGTCAGCGGGTCTTACCTTGACCGGAACGCTGGGCTAGTCTGCCGATCAAAAGGCAGGGTCATGAGCAGTCAGTCACCTCAACCAGCAGTGCGCAGGCGCCGGGTATTTTACATTCCCGGCTATGACCCGTTCCACCCGCGCCGCTACCGCGAGCTTTACCGAACCGAAAGCCGGGCGCAGGCCGGGATATCGGGGTACGAGATCACGGTATCGGCGAAATCGGGGGGCGGCGTCTATGGCTGGAACGTTGCCTCGTGCCAGGAGGGCGCCCAGGTTCAGTCGCAGGTCGAGGTTCTGGTCTGGTCCGATATCGTCCGCGACAGTATGGCCCGGACAATCCCGGCAACATATGCGCAACTGGTTCGCACCGCCTGGACCTATGTGTCGACCGGCGCGCTGTGGCGGTTGATGCGTCTGCGCAAGGGGCCGGTGATCGCGGCACTTTACCCTGTTGGGATGCTGATTGCGCAATTGATCCTGGCCGTGGCGATGGGATGGGGGCTGATGCGTGTCCTGAACCCGGTAATTGGCACGGCGGCGCTGTTGCCTGCGGGTATCGCCGCCTATGGGTTGCTGCATTGGTTCCGCAAGATCGACAACAAGCTGTTTGCCTATTACCTGATGCATGACTATGCCCATACCGCACGCGGCTACGGGACGATCTCGCCGGATTTGCAGCAGCGGCTGGATGGGTTTTGCACATGTGTCGCGCAGGCTCTGAGCTCGGATGTCGACGAAGTTCTGGTCGTCGGGCACAGTTCGGGCGCGCATCTGGGCGTTTCGGTTCTGGCCGACCTGCTGCGGCGCGACGATCTGCCCGACAAGCGTCCGGTTCTGTCGTTTCTGACGCTGGGGCAGGTGGTTCCCATGGTCTCGTTCCTTCCCGGCGCTGACAAGTTACGAGGTGATCTGCAGTTTCTGTCGGCGTGCCCGGATGTCGACTGGGTGGATGTGTCCGCGCCGGGTGACGGCTGTGCCTTTGCCCTGTGCGACCCGGTCGCCGTCAGCGGCGTTGCAAGCCAGGGCAAAGGTGGCCCGCTGGTCCTGTCGGCGGCCTTCACTCAAACCTTGTCACCTGAGCGTTGGAAGGCGCTGCGTTGGAGGTTCTTCAGGCTGCATTTTCAGTATCTCTGCGCTTTTGACCGACCGGGCGATTACGACTATTTCCAGATCACTGCGGGACCCCGGACGTTGGCCCAAAGGTTTCACGGGCGAAAACCCTCGCAATCGCGGATCGAAACCGCGGTATCCGGTTTCACCTCGGTGGTCTCATGACGCCGCCCAAACCGGAACCCCGGCCCGATAACGTGCCCCTGTGGCGCTATATCAAGCTGTTTCGCCAGGACATACTGTCGGCGCAACCGCAGCGGCTTTATCGTGCATGGATGGCCGAGTTCCGCACGCTGTTCTTCCGGTCCTACATGATCAACCAGCCGGATTTGATCGACATCGTGCTGAAGGACCGGCCCGACGACTTTCCGAAATCCGACCGGATCCGCGAGGGGTTGCGCCCCTTGCTGGGCAACTCGGTCTTTTTGACAAATGGCGAAACCTGGAATCGGCAGCGCCGGATCATTGATCCAGCATTCGAAGGCGGGCGACTGAAGGATACGTTTCCGGCCATGTTGGATGCCGCCCGGTCCTGTGTCCGGCGATTGCAACACGCCCCAGACCCCGAGATTGAGGTCGAAGAAATCACCAGCCACGTCGCCGCCGACGTGATTTTCCGCACGCTTTTTTCGGTTCCGATCGAGCATGAGATCGCAGCACAGGTCTTCGAGAAATTCCGTGACTATCAGCGCGCGCAGCCCTTGCTGAACCTTGCCGCATTTGTGCGAATGCCTCAGTGGATGCCACGCCTGCATTCGGGCCGCACGCGGCGCAATGCCCGAGAGATCCGCGCGTTGATCGGGCAACTGACACGGGACCGGGCCGCGGCGATCCGGGCGGGTACGGCGCCCGATGACCTTGCCACCAAGATCATGACCACGCCCGACCCCGAAACCGGCCGTTGTTTCGAGACCGAAGAGATGATCGACCAGGTCGCGATTTTCTTTCTGGCGGGACATGAAACCAGCGCCTCGGCTCTGGCCTGGGCGCTGTACCTGATGGCGCGTTACCCGGACTGGCAGGACAAGGTCGCAGCCGAGGCGTCGGCGCTTGACCAAGGGGATTTCGCAGCCATGTCCCGGCTCAGGATCAGCCGCGATGTCTTTCGCGAGGCACTGCGCCTGTACCCGCCGGTTCCGATGATGGTGCGCGAAAACACCTGCCCGGAACGGTTTCGCAACCGGGATGTGCCCGTCGGGTCGCAAATCGTCCTCAGCCCCTGGCACCTTCAGCGGCATGAACGCCTGTGGGAACGCCCCGACGAATTTGACCCGGCCCGCTGGCAAACGGAAAACGGTCGGGCTTGCCAGCGTCAGGCCTTTATGCCGTTCTCGGCGGGTCCACGCGTATGTACCGGGGCCGGGTTCGCGATGGTCGAGGGCCCGCTGTTGCTGTCGATGTTGCTGCGGTATTTCCGGTTTGACACGATCCAGGGGCGGGACCCGGTCCCGGTTGCGCATCTGACCGTGCGCGCGCGCGACGGAATATGGCTGCGCCTGAGTGGGCGCTAACAAACTACCATCGGTTGGCCCCATGTTGTATGCGGGTGCATAAAGCGGAATCAGTATTGAATAGGAAAGTGTTATGTCCAAAGCAGAACAGCGCGCGCAGATGACAACGGGTGCAGGATTCATTGCAGCACTGGATCAAAGCGGCGGATCCACACCCAAGGCGCTGGCGCTTTATGGCGTTGAGGCATCCGATTACGGCTCGGACGAAGAAATGTTCGGCGAAATCCAGAAGATGCGGGCCCGGATTATCCTTGCAGACGATTTCACCAGCGCCAAGGTCATCGGCGCGATCCTGTTCGAGCGCACATTGGGCGAAGAGATCGAGGGCCGCAAAGTTGCAGACTATCTTTGGTCGGTGAAGGGTATTGTTCCGTTTCTCAAGATCGACAAGGGGCTTGAGGCTGAGGCTAATGGCGTCCAGTTGATGAAGCCGATCCCCGGTCTGGCGGAAACGCTGGGCAAGGCCGACAACGTGTTCGGCACCAAGGAACGGTCTGTCATTCACGAGGCCAATGCCGAAGGCATCGCCGCCGTGGTCGCACAGCAGTTCGACGTCGCGCGCGAGGTTCTGGCCGCTGGCATGGTTCCGATCATCGAACCCGAGGTGAATATTCACTCGGCCACCAAGGCCGAAGCCGAGGACATTCTGAAAGCGGAAATCCTGAAGAACCTTGACCAGTTGGACGAAGGCCAGGAAGTCATGCTTAAACTGACACTGCCCAGTGTTGACGGCCTGTATGACACGGTCGCGGATCATGCGCGCGTCCTGCGGGTGGTGGCGCTGTCGGGTGGCTATTCCACGCAAGAAGCCTGTGCGCTGCTGGCCCGGAACGGGAAGATGATCGCGTCATTCTCGCGCGCGCTGACCGAAGGCCTGTCGAAACAGCAATCAGATGCCGATTTCGGCGCGGCCCTGGGCGGCAATATCACAAAGATCTTCCAGGCCTCGGTCTGAGTGTCATCCTGCTTAGGCGGGGCTGGTGAACGAGCGGCGCAATTGCGCCGCTTTTTCACGCATGGAACACCCTTCGGCATGGTCATTGATCAGGCCCATTGCCTGCATGAAGGCAAACACCGTGGTCGGTCCGACAAATTTCCAGCCCCGCTTTTTCAGGTCTTTCGACATCGCGATGGATTCGGCCGATGTCGAGGCGGATTGCGGTTTGCCCGGGGCAGACGGCTCGTAGGACCAGACATAGGCGGCCAGCGATCCGTGTGAGGCGACAATCTCCTGGGCCCTTTTGGCGTTGTTGATAACCGCTTGGATCTTGCCGCGGTGCCGAACGATCCCTTCGTTTTGCAAAAGACGCTCAACATCCGCTTCATCAAACTGCGACACTGCATTGAAATCAAACTGACAAAACGCGTTCCGAAAGTTTTGACGCTTGCTGAGAATCGTGCGCCAGCTCAATCCGGACTGAAAGCTTTCCAGGCATAGTTTCTCGAACAATTTCTGATCGTCCGCAACGGGATAGCCCCATTCATTGTCGTGATATTCAAAAAACTCGGGCGCAGCGCGGCACCATGCGCAGCGCGGTTTTCCATCGGGGCCGGGAACTGTATCGCTCATGTTCGTACACCTTTTGTTCGCAGAAACTCTAGGCCGCAGCGCAGTTCAATTGCAAGCGTTCAGGAACGCGAGCGATACCAATTAAGGATGAATACGCGAATGGCAGATGCCAATCCCGTTTCAGGATTTCTGGAAACATCAATTTCCGCCGCCAAGACATTGATTGGAATGTCTTTCTCGCGTGCGATGTCGCGAAAGGCCAACCAGAATTCATCTTCCAGAGACACCGACGTCCGATGCCCTTTGAGCGTGAGCGAGCGTTTCACCGGGCCGTCGCTCATTCGTCCAGCTCATGGTTGTCCAGGGTTTTGTCCTGTTTTTCGCGACGCAGTCTTGCCAGCGTTTTGTCCTTTTTGGACTGTCCGAACTTCGCGGCGTTTTGGTCAGCACGGGCCTTTTTATCAGCCCGTGCTTTTTCTTTGCGATACCGGTTCAGGTTGACCGGCTTTCCCATCAGTCCTTGGGCCCGATCATCTGTTCGGGGCGCACGACCGCGTCAAAAGTCGCTTCGTCCACAAAGCCCAGCGCGATGGCTTCTTCCTTCAACGTGGTACCGTTCTTGTGCGCGGTCTTGGCGACGGTTGTGGCGTTGTCATAGCCGATTGTGGGGGCAAGTGCGGTGACCAGCATCAGCGATTCCTTCATCAGCTTGTCGATGCGCGGCTCATTGGCCTTGATGCCCAGCAGCATCCGTTCCGTAAAGCTGTCGGCAGCATCGCCCAGCAATTGGATGGACTGCAGCAGGTTATAGGACATCATCGGGTTATAGACGTTCAGCTCGAAATGCCCTTGGCTGCCTGCGAAGTTCATCGCTGCGTTATTGCCCATCACATGGGCCGCAACCTGGGTCAGCGCCTCGGCCTGGGTCGGGTTCACCTTGCCGGGCATGATGGACGATCCGGGTTCGTTCTCGGGCAGGATCAACTCGCCCAGACCCGAGCGGGGGCCAGAGCCCAGGAACCGGATGTCGTTGGCGATCTTGTAGCAGCTGCCTGCGATCGTCGCCAACGCGCCGGACATGAAAACCATCGCGTCATGGGCCGCCAACGCTTCGAACTTGTTCGGAGCGGTCACGAAGGGCAGGTCGGTAATCTCGGCCATATGGCCCGCGACCGCCTCGCCCCAACCGTTCTGGGTGTTCAGACCGGTGCCAACGGCGGTGCCGCCTTGGGCCAGTTCGTAGATGCCCGGAAGAGCCGCGTTCACGCGGGCGATGCCCTGACGAATTTGGTGGGCGTAGCCACCGAATTCCTGCCCCAAGGTCAGAGGCGTCGCGTCCTGAGTATGGGTCCGGCCGATCTTGATGATGTCTTTGAATTCCTGGGCTTTCTGCTCCAGCCCGGATGCCAGTTTCTCGAGACCCGGCAGCAGAACATCGCGCACGCTCATGGCCGTGGCAATATGCATGGCGGTCGGGAAAGTGTCATTCGACGACTGCCCCATATTGCAGTGATCATTGGGGTGAACCGGGTCTTTCGAGCCGATGACGCCGCCCAGAATCTCGATCGCGCGGTTCGCAATGACCTCGTTCGAGTTCATGTTGGACTGGGTGCCTGACCCTGTCTGCCAAACGACCAGAGGGAAATTGTCGTCGAACTTGCCCTCGATCACTTCGCCCGCGGCCTGAATGATCGCGTCGGCAATCGTTGCGTCCAGCTTGCCGGTCGCCTTGTTCTGCATGGCACAGGCTTTTTTGATAACGCCCAGCGCGCGCACGATGGCCACGGGTTGTTTTTCCCAGCCGATGGGGAAGTTCATGATCGAACGCTGCGTTTGCGCCCCCCAGTATTTGTCGGCAGGGACCTCCAGCGGGCCAAAACTGTCGGATTCGGTGCGGGTTTGGGACATCTGTCACTCCGTCGGGTATGCAATCGTATGCCGTTTAGCCGCAGTTGCCCTGTGGCGCAATCGGCCAGTTGCGCGCACCTTAAACGCAAGGGCGTCAAAGGTATAGGCAACCGGGTGCGTCATTTTCTTGTGTTCGGGACAATCAGCGCCATTGCGGGCGCGCGTGGCTCGGCTAGAATAAAGATGTAAACTTGGTGGAGATTTTCATGCGCGTTCGTGACCGGGCCCGGCTGTCAGTTGTTGGAGTTCTTGCACTGGTTGCGGTGGTTTGGGCATCTGCGCTTCCCAAACTGGCCGAAGCGGCCGACATTGCGCCGTTTGTCGGGGATTATGTCGGCTCGGCCGACGTTGTGGACGCAAGCGGAGAGACCACACCGCGCGACATGAGCGTTTCGATCCATGAAACGTCTGACGGGTTTAATGTCAGTTGGCGAACAACGACCTATAAAGGCGACGGTCGCGTCAAAGAACAGAAATACTCGGTCGATTTTCGACCCTCGGATCGCCCGGACGTCTTTTCAGCCGCGATGAAACGCAATGTTTTCGGCCATGAGGTGCCGCTGGACCCGATGAAAGGCGAACCTTTTGTCTGGGGGCGGATCGACGGCGCAACGCTGACTGTTTTTTCGTTGTTTATCGACGAAAGAGGCGGCTATGAGCTTCAGCAATTCGACCGGACACTGACCGAGAACGGGCTGGATCTGTCCTTTTCCAGATTCAGGGATGGCCTGAAATCCAGATCGGTTCAGACCTTCCTGGAAAAACGGTAAGGGCGACCGGACGTTCTTATTTGCGGAAACTGTCCAGCGACACAACATCCGCGTCATGCGGCTGATCGGGTTCTTCAACCTCAACCTCGATCGACTCTTCGGTGATCAGGTCGGCATCATCCTCGTCATCGGGGCTTTCGAACCGCAGGCCAAATTCAACCGACGGATCCACGAATGTCTTGATGGCGAGGTAGGGTATGTACAGCGGTTCCGGCGTATCACCGAAGTTCAGCGTGATCGAAAACCCGTCTTCGCCGACCTCAAGATTTTCGAACCAATGCTGCATGACCACGGTCATCTCGTCGGGATAGCGCTGACGCAGCCAATCCGCCAGTTCCACGCCGTCCTGACGTGTGTCGAAGGTGATGAAAAAGTGATGCGCGCCCGGCAGGCCGTGTTCGGCAACTTCGTTCAGCACAGTCTTGATTAGACCGCGCATCGCCGTGTGCATCAGGTTCCCATAGTCAATGTCTTGCGACATGCGTTTTCCTCGAAAGTGGTTGTTCTCAGCATAGGGGATTCGGCTGGAAACGAAAGAGCGGGTTGTGCCGGATTGTTTAGATAAAATGCAATCCTGCGCCAGACAATCCCATGATCGCCAAAGTTGGCGCAAAACCCAGTTTTTGCCTGAAAATCAGTATGGCGGCGGCGGCTGTTAACGCCAGCGCCTCGGGGTTCAGCGTTGCCACATCCGGTACGGGCACCGAAAGCGGGCCCCAGGATTTGACCGGCAAATGCTCAAATAGAACGTTTAGGGCGAACCACACTGATAGGTTGAGAATCACTCCGACGACCGCGGCGGTGATTGCATGCATCGCGCCGGCCAGGCGCGGACGGTTGGCAATCATCTCCAAATGCGGGCCAGCCAGGAAAATCCACAGGAAACACGGAACGAAGGTGGCCCACAGGGCAACGGCCCCGGCGGCTATGGCCAGGGGGGCGCCTCCGGCGATTTGGCCGGTCAGCATGGCGACAAATTGCGTCACCAGGATCAACGGGCCGGGGGTGGTCTCGGCCAGGCCCAGCGCGTCGATCATCTGGTCGGTATTCAGCCAGTGATAACTGTCGACCACGGTTTGCGTCATATAGGCCAATACCGCGTAGGCCCCGCCAAAGGTGACGACGGCGAGGCGGGCAAAGAACCAGCCCAGATCGGCAAGCAGGGCGTGACCTGACACTTGCAGCAGCCCAAGGGGCCCAAGCCACAGGGTCAGCCAGATCGCGGCAGTCCGAACTGGGGTTGCCAGCGCCCTTGGCGTGTTCACCGGTTGCGGCCCGGGCGCCGTGTCGCGGGACAGGGCATAGCCCCACAGGGCTGCGGTCAGAACAATCAGCGGAAATGGCAGGTTCAACGCAAAGATGGCAAGGAATGCAAGCCCTGCAACCAGCCGGTGCCGCCCATCCGTGAGCGCCTTGCGGGACAGGGTCCTGAGCGCCTGCAAAACGATGACGATCACAGTCGCCTTCACGCCCAGAAAGGCCGATTGGACCAATGGAACAGAGCCATAGGAGGCATAAAGCGCCACGAGTACGGCGATAATCAGCGCACCGGGCAGAACAAATAGCCCGCCCGCAATCAGACCGCCCGGCACGCCGCGCAATCGCCAGCCCGCATAGGTTGCCAATTGCATCGCCTCGGGACCCGGCAGCAACGTGCACAGGGAAAGCGCCCTCAGAAAGGTCTGCTCGTCCAGCCAGGGCCGCTGTTCGACCAATTCCTGATGCATCAGGGAAATTTGCGCAGCAGGGCCGCCAAAGGACAAAAGGCCGATCCGCCCGAAAACACGGATAATCTCGCGCATCGACGGGGAGGGCTGAGGGGCGGGCAAGGCATGTCTCCTGGCGTCGTTCGGATACATGCGAAACTTGGGCCGCAGCCCCGATAGGGCTTTGAAAACCTGACTTGCGGGGTGTTCGCACCCTTACCCCGTGCCGATTTGCTAGCGCGGATCGGCGCGGGCGGTCAAGGCGGCAATCAGGCGAGCGTCAGGCCCAATCCAGACGTTGCCCGGTCATGCATACGGGCAAGGTATCAAGCGGGAACTGCCCCAGTTGTTCAAAAAACGAGATGAAGTCGAACTGATTGTAGGCCTCGACCATTTTGTTCCCCTTGAAACGAGCCATGACTTGTCCCGAAACCTCAAGCGGGGCACCGTTGTCGGCCCGAAAGGTGCGGACGTGCAAAATGGCGGAAACCCAATCCCCGTTTTCGATGATCTTGGGCAAATCGACCGTGATTTCACCAAGAACGTGGCGGAAGGCCGTGACCAGATCGCGAAAATCGTCAGCACCGACCTGCATTTCCGGGATAAGCCCTTCGGCGGTTGTTTCGGGAGCAAAAAACTGATCGATCGCGTCGGTGTTTCCCTGTTCCCAAACCTCGGAATACCATGCCCTGAGTATCTCTGAATGCGTCATCCCAACTCTCCTGTCTGATGCGGATCAGGATGCCGCAAAGGGGTGAACAAACTCTGAACCAAGCACGGGAGCGGCGGTTCAAAAATGCAGACATATCGGGAAAATGCAGGTTTCTGTTGCCAGGTACCTGCGAACCCCGCCTTACGCGGCTAGGCGCAAGGGCTTAAGTTTCGGTCTTGTTACTGCTTACGCAGCAACTGCAACCGGAGCACGATTGTCGTTTGCAATTGTACTATTTTCGCCGGTAACGGTGGCAGACAGCCGAGACAAAGCTAACCCCTTTAGACGTTCGTCGATCCTATTTCGGCCCCAAAATCCCCAAACGAAGGATGGTTGGTGGAGCCGCCGGGTACCGCCCCCGGGTCCGATCCGCTTATTACGAGCGCGTTTATGTCCATAGTCCCGAAGGACATATCTTATATAGGTGAGGTCGTGCCGGGATGCAATTCCCGAATGCAGAATGAAAAAGTGTTTCGTTACAGCATATTGTCCGCATATCTTCATGCTCGGGTCAGCTCTGGGTGGCGTGACCGAGGCGAGAAAAAGCGTCGGTGCGGGCTCAGGCCGGTTTGCGGTGACGTTCGGCGACGTTGCAGGCCAACTGACGCGTATACGCCTCAAGCGCGACCAAAGCCGTATCCACCGCCGGGGCATCATTCTCTTCCAGCGCATCCGCGATCTGGCTGTGCAGGGCGATGATCTCTTCGCGAGACCGCGCGGAAAACGTGATCATGTTCATCAAGGGTTGCATCGCTTCGACGGCACCCGCCAGTTGATAGGACAGAACCGGATTTCCGGCCCCGTCCACCAGGGCGCGGTGAAAGGCCACGTCCGAGGCGCAAAAGGCTTCGTCGGTCAGTCCGGGTTGTGCCTGCCGGAAAATCTCGGCGCGCATGGTGGCCAGGTGGTCGGGCGTGCGTCTTACCGCAGCCAACGGCGCACAGGCGCGTTCCAGCGCATAGCGCGCTTCGCAGGCGGTGTCGAAACTGACGGCATTCATGGACAGCAGCAGGGTCGAGGTCGTGATTTGCTGCGAATAGGCGTCCTCAAAGCTCAACCTGTTGACAAATGCACCGCCCGAGGCACCGCGCTGCGTGCGGATAAGCGATTGGGCTGCAAGGCGTTTCAGGGCTTCGCGTACCGTCGGGCGCGAGACATGAAACTGATCTGCCAGTTCGGCCTCGGATGGCAGTCGCTCATCCACGATCAACCGTCCCGACACAATGGCATCCCGTATCGCCTGCGCGATTTGCGCCGAAAGATCGGCTGGTTTCTTTGGGTCGATTTTCATGGCCGGGGCCTGGTTCCGCAATTTTTTATTTGTCTGACATTTAAAAGTCTGACATTTGAAATGCAAGGACTGAGTCGGGAGGGCGAAGTGAGTCGCGCGGTTCTACGCAGCGGGCTTTGGCTGGCATTTTACATCGCGATCCTGTGGGCCTGGTGGATGATGTTCACCATGAGCCGCGACATGGATCTGGACTGGGTCGGTCGGCCCGGCCCTATGGGGCAGGCCATGGCGGCGATGGATCCGCGTATGGACATGTACATGCCCATGGCCGAGTTCGGCCCGTTGTTCTGGATGTGGGCGATCATGATGGCAGCTATGATGTTGCCGACCCTGGTTCCGACCTTGCGCAGCTATGACGACCTGATCCACAGCGCCAATGGCACACGTGCCGGGTGGATCGGGGTGCTGGCGGGGTATTTCCTGGTCTGGGTCGGATTCGCCGCTGCCATTGCCGGGCTGCAACTGGCGCTGCTGTTCGGCGGTGCGGTTGATATGCTGGGCATTGCCAAGACGCCCTATCTTGCGGGCGGGTTGCTGATCGCGGTCGGCGCCTTTCAGTTCACCCGCGCCAAAGAGGTGTGCCACGGCGTTTGCCATTCGCCCATGACCTATTTCTTCAGCTACTGGAAAACCGGTTTCACGGGCGGATTGCGCATGGGTCTGGGGCTGGGTGCGTTTTGCGTTGGTTGCTGCTGGGGGTTTATGGCGCTTGGGTTCGTGGGCGGCGTCATGAGCCTGCTTTGGATGGGGTTGGCGACACTGTTCATGGTCTTGGAAAAACTGCCCCAAATCGGACACGCAATCACGCGGCCGGTGGGGTTTGCCTTAATCGCGGGCGGCATCCTGCTGATCGCCCATCACATTGTGTACGGAGGGTAAGTCAATGGCGAAGAACAGAAAACCAGAAGCCGACAGGTTGCCGATCAGTCAACGGATCGACAGCCGGATGCCCAATCCAAAGCGGCGCGAGATGAGCCCGACGGACTGGGCCATCAAGGGCGAATTGCTTTTGAACTGCTCTTGCGACGTCTTTTGCCCCTGCGTGGTATCGCTGGGCGCACATCCGCCCACCGAAGGGCATTGCCATGCCTGGATGGGGATCATCATCGACGAAGGCCATTACGAGGGCGAGGACCTGTCGGGTCTGAATGTCGGTTTGCTGGTCGATATTCCCGGACGCATGGGGGAAGGGCAATGGAAGGTTGCCGCCTATGTGGACGAACGCGCCAGCGGCAAGGCCTATAACGGGTTGCTGCAGATATTCAGCGGTCAGGCGGGCGGCACGACGGGATTGTTCACAATGCTGGTGAGCGAGATCATCGGGGCCGAGCGGGCTCCGGTTCAGATCGAGCGCGATGGGTCCAAGCGACGGATCATGATCGGGCGCAAGATCCAGGGCGAGATCGAGATGCTGGCCGGAAAAGACCCGGAACATCCCGTCATGGTGTCCAATTCCAAATACTGGATGGGGCCGGATATCATCGTGGCGCGCGGCACCAAGTCGAAAGTGCGCGATTATGGCCGGGTCTGGGACTTTGGCGGCAAGTCCGCCGAAATCTGCCCGATCGACTGGCACGGGCCAAAGTGATGATTACCGGCGATTATGCGCGCGAAATGGCGCGGTATGGTCATTGGCAAAACAAACAATTGGCGGCGTTCTTTGCGCGGCTGTCCGAAGCCGATTTGCACCAGGACCGGGGGGCATTTTTCGGGTCGATTCTGGGGACGGCGAACCATTTGCTGTGGGGTGACTGGATCTGGATTTCGCGTTTTGATGGCGGCCAGGGTCCCGGCGGCGGGATTTCCGAAAGCGTGCTCTTGTGCGAGGGGCTGGCCCAGTGGTTGCCCCTGCGCGAGGAGATCGACAAGCGGATCGGCGATTGGGCAGCGACGCTGGGCGCGGAGCTTTTGGACGGCGATTTCTCCTGGTTCTCGGCAGCCAAGGGTGCCGAAGTCACGCGGCCTTTTGCGCAATGTATCGTCCATATGTTCAATCATCAGACCCATCATCGGGGACAGATTCACCAGATGCTGACCGCTTTGGGCTCGGATGCTCCGGTCAGTGACCTGGTGTTTTTACCGCAGGAGGGGTGAATGACGCAGATTTCGATATCGCGGCGCTTGCGCCGGACACCCTTTTCCGACGGCGTCGAGGCGGCAGGGGTAAAGGGATATACGGTTTACAACCGGATGTTGCTGCCCACCGTATTTGACAGCGTCGAGGCGGATTACCGCCATCTCAAGACCCATGTTCAGGTCTGGGATGTCTCTTGCGAACGGCAGGTTGAGCTGCGGGGGCCGGATGCCGGGCGGCTGATGCAGATGCTGACCCCGCGTGACCTGAGGCGGATGCTGCCGGGGCAGTGCTATTACGTGCCCATCGTGGACGAGACAGGCGGTATGCTCAATGACCCGGTCGCGGTGAAAATGGCCGATGACCGCTGGTGGATTTCGATTGCCGACAGCGATCTGTTGCTGTGGGTCAAGGGCATCGCCAATGGCTATCGCCTGGATGTGCTGGTGGATGAGCCGGATGTGTCGCCCCTGGCGGTGCAGGGTCCCAAGGCGGACGAACTGATGGCGCGTGTATTCGGGGACCGGGTTCGCGATATCCGGTTCTTCAAGTTCGACATGTTCGAGTTTCAGGGCCGCAGCCTGGCCGTGGCCCGGTCGGGATATTCCAAGCAGGGCGGCTTCGAGATTTACGTCGAGGGTGCGGATATCGGCATGCCGCTTTGGAACGCGCTGTTTTCAGCGGGCGAAGATCTGAATGTGCGGGCAGGGTGCCCCAACATTATTGAACGGATCGAGGGCGGATTGCTGTCCTATGGCAACGACATGACCGATGACAACACGCCGCATGAATGCGGGCTGGGAAAGTTCTGCAACACCCATACGGCCATTGGCTGTATCGGGCGGGATGCCCTGCTGCGTGTGGCGAAGGAAGGGCCGGTACAGCAGATTCGCCCGATCGCCATAAAGGGTGATCCTGTCGGTGCCTGCGACAGGCCCTGGCCCGTCTATGCCGCTGGCAAGCGGGTTGGGCAAGTGACGTCTGCGGCGTGGTCGCCCGACTTTGGAACCAATGTGTCGATCGGCATGCTGCGGCTGAGCCACTGGGATCCGGGCACCGGGCTGGAGGTTGAAACGCCCGATGGCATGCGCCGGGCCACGGTTCAGGATCAGTTCTGGTTGTAGCACGCCGGGGAAGGGGGCTCTGCCCCCGTCGCTGCGCGACTCCCCCGGGATATTTAGGGCCAGGTGAAGCAACGGGCTGGCCGCAAATGAATGAAAGGAGTGTTTCATGTTCAATGCTTTGGTTATGGAAAAGGACGAGGAAAGCGGGCTGGCCAATGCCGTCATCCGTCCGGTCGCGGAAGAAGAACTGCCGCAGGCAGAGGTGACCGTGGCCGTCGAGTATTCGACCGTGAACTACAAGGATGGATTGTGCATGTCGCCCAAGGGCGGCGGCCTGGTTCGCAGTTATCCGCATATTCCCGGGATCGACTATGCCGGCACGGTCGAGGCCTCGTCGGATGATCGGTACAAACCGGGCGACAAGGTTGTCTTGACCGGCTGGCGTGTCGGCGAGGCGCATTGGGGCGGCTATGGACAAAAGGCCAATGCCCGGGCGGATTGGCTGGTGCCGCTGCCCGAGGGGTTGACGGCACGCCAGGCCATGGCGGTGGGAACCGCGGGATTTACCGCGATGCTTGCGGTCATGGCGTTGGAAGATCACGGTTTGCGCCCGGGGCATGGTCCGGTGCTGGTGACGGGGGCCGCCGGGGGCGTGGGCTCTGTCGCGACAGCGATACTGGCGCATCTTGGGTATGAGGTCGCGGCAGTGACCGGTCGCCCCGACACGGCCGACTATCTGAAATCGCTGGGCGCAACGACAATTGTTGAACGGGACGCGTTGAACGAAACCACCAAGCGACCGCTGGAAAGCGAGACCTGGGCGGGCTGTGTCGATGCGGTGGGCGGTGCGATGCTTGCACGGGTCCTGGGGCAGATGAAATACGGGTGTTCTGTCGCGGCGGTTGGCCTGGCCGGTGGCGCGAATTTGCCTGCCACGGTCATTCCTTTCCTGTTGCGCGGGGTGAACCTGTTGGGCATCGACAGCGTGATGCAGCCATACGACAACCGTCTGCGGGCCTGGCAGCGCATCGCGACCGACCTGCCGATGGACAAGCTGGAAGCGATGATCCGTCCTGCGGGACTAGGCGATCTGCACCAGCTGGGCGCCGATATCCTGGCCGGTCAGGTCAAGGGGCGGGTTGTCGTTGACGTGAATGCCTGATTGCCAGGGTCTTTGGGTATGAGCCGGTCGGCCGTATTGGCCGGCCGGTTTCGATCTGATTTCGGCCCATGAACGGGGTGGAAACAACTCTGGCCATCGGGGCAATTCCTGATCATGATTGCTATACATCCCATTTCCGATGGCTTATGACCCATCCGAACAGCACCTGAATACGGGGAGTGAGCAGCATGTCTGACGATTTCGAACTGGACACCGACGATCTGAAACGCCGCATGGACGGTGCCATGGCCAACCTCAAGACCGAGTTTGCATCGCTGCGAACAGGGCGGGCCTCGGCCTCGATGCTGGAGCCGGTGATGGTGGATGCCTATGGCTCGATGACGCCGATCAACCAGGTTGGTACGGTCAACGTGCCCGAGCCGCGCATGGTCACGGTCAATGTCTGGGACAAGGGCCTTGTCGGCAAGGTGGAAAAGGCGATCCGCGAAAGCGGGCTGGGCATCAATCCGCAGCTGAACGGCACCATCATCATGCTGCCGATTCCCGAGCTGAACGAAGAGCGGCGCCGCGAGCTGGGCAAGGTTGCCGGGCAATATGCCGAGCATGCACGGGTATCCATCCGAAACGTGCGCCGTGATGGCATGGATCAGATCAAGAAGGCCAAGGCGGATGGCATGTCGGAAGACGACCAGAAATTCTGGGAAGCCGAGGTGCAGGACCTGACGGACCAGATGATCAAGGCCGTGGATAGCGCGCTTGAGACCAAGCAAACCGAGATCATGCAGGTCTGAGCCCGACACCATGCCCAAGGACCCGCATAACGCGCAGGTTGCCGGACCGCGCCACGTTGCCATCATCATGGATGGGAATGGCCGCTGGGCGCAGGCACGGGGCAGGCCGCGGCTGTTTGGCCACCACGCCGGTGCGCGCCGGGTCCGCGAGGTTGTCGAAGCGTGCCCGGGGTTGGGCGTCAAGTACCTGACGGTATTTGCCTTTTCGACCGAGAACTGGAAACGCACCCAGGTCGAGGTGGCCGGGCTGATGAGCCTGTTTCGGCGGTATATCGTCAAGGAAACCCGTACCCTCAAGGACAATGGAATTCGCGTTCGGTTCATCGGCGACCGGGTCCGGCTGGATGCCAAGCTGATCGATTTGATGGATACGCTTGAGCGTGAAACCCAGGAAAATGACCTGGTGCATCTGACTGTGGCGCTGAACTATGGCGGGCGTGACGAGGTGGCCCGGGCCACCAAGCGGCTGGCCCGCGACGTGGCAGATGGTAAGCTGCACCCCGAGGATGTGGACGAAGAGACCCTGCCCAGGTACCTGGACACGCGGGTTTTGCCTGATCCCGACCTGGTGATCAGAACCAGCGGCGAGGCGCGTATTTCGAACTTTTTGCTGTGGCAATCGGCCTATTCGGAATATGAATTCATCGACACGCTATGGCCGGATTTCACTGCGGCCGAACTGGAACGCCTGTGTAAAAGCTTTGGTGCGCGTGACCGTCGTTTCGGGGCCGTGCCGGCATGAGTGACGGCCGATGGTCTGATCTGACCGCCCGCATTTTGTCGGCGGTGGTTCTGGTCGCGATTGGCGGTATCGAAGTTTGGGTTGGCGGCCTGTGGTTCGAGGCCTTTATCGGCGTGGCTTGCGGGCTGATGACCTGGGAACTGGTGCGGATGATTGACCCGCCGCGCGGTGGGCTTGCGATTCAGATGGCACTGTTGACCGGGTTTGCGGTTGTCCTGTGCTATCACTTGCCCGCCCTGTACAAAGTCCCGTTTCTTGTTGCGCCCGCGCTTGTCGGGGCCGGACAGATCAGCCGGAACAAGGGCACATACCTGTTATTTGCAATCTGGATCGCGGCAGCCGGGCTTGGGTTCATTTCGATCCGCGAAAACATGGGGTTCGGTTGGATGATCTGGCTGATTGCCGTGGTGGTTGCCACGGATGTTGCCGGGTATTTTGTCGGCAAGCTGATCGGAGGCCCCAAGTTCTGGCCCAGGGTCAGCCCCAAGAAGACCTGGTCGGGAACCGCAGGCGGCTGGGCCGCCGCGGCCGTTGTGGGTGCCATTGTCGGCGCGCAGGCCGGGTTTGGTCTGACCTTTGTCCTTGTCTCGGTTCTGGCCTCGATGGCCAGCCAGGCGGGCGATATCGTCGAAAGCGCGACCAAGCGGAAATTCGGGGTCAAGGACAGTTCGAACCTGATCCCCGGCCATGGCGGGTTTCTGGATCGTTTCGACGGGATGATGGGGGCTGCATTGTTTGTTTTGATCGCGGGCATCTTCTACGCCCCCGGAGGCATGTAATGCGCAAAGTGTCGATTTTCGGCGCCACCGGGTCGATTGGTCAGAACACGATCGACCTGATTGCGCGCGACCCCGATGCCTATGACGTGGTTGCCCTGACAGGCGGCGCCAATATCGAACAGCTTGCGCGGGACGCGCGGCGACTGAAGGCGGATGTGGCAGTTACCGCCTATGACACCCGGTTGGATGACCTGCGTACAGCGCTTGCCGGCAGCGGGATCGCGGCGGCATCCGGGCAGGCTGCCCTGACCGAAGCAGCGGCGCGGCCCGCAGATTGGGTCATGTCTGCTATCGTAGGCGCGGCAGGGCTGGCGCCGGGGCTGGCGGCCCTGAAACAGGGGGCAACCCTGGCGTTGGCCAACAAGGAAACGCTTGTTTGCGCCGGTCCGCTCGTGCTTGAGACCGCGCGCGCGCATGGCGCACGGTTGCTGCCGGTGGACAGTGAGCATTCGGCCGTGTTCCAGGCGCTGGTGGGCGAAGACCCGCGCGCGGTGGAACGGATCATCATTACCGCCAGCGGCGGCGCCTTTCGTGACTGGCCTGTGTCAGAGCTTGCCAATGCGACGGTCGAACAAGCGTCGAGCCATCCCAATTGGGACATGGGGCAGCGGATTACGATCGACAGCGCCTCGATGTTCAACAAGGCGCTTGAACTGATCGAAACCAAAGAGTTTTTTGGCATAGACCCGTCCCGGATCGAGGTTTTGGTTCATCCCGAATCCATCGTGCATGCCTTGGTGGGGTATTGCGATGGCGCCGTCATGGCCCATCTTGGGGCGCCCGATATGCGTCACGCCATCGGCTATGCGCTGCACTGGCCTGACCGGCGGGCCTTGCCGGTCAACCGGCTGGATCTGTCGCAATTGGGCCAGCTTCGCTTTGCTGACCCGGACCCCGAGCGGTATCCGGCGCTACGGCTTGCGCGTGCTGTGATGGAACGCGGTGGCCTGTCGGGGGCAATCTTCAACGCCGCCAAAGAACGGGCGCTGGACCATTTCATCGCGCGTCGGATCAGGTTTTTGGACATGGCCGACATGGTGGCGTCGGTCCTGGACCGGTTCGAGACCGACGGCAGCCATATTGATGCCCCTTTGTCACTTGATAACGTACAGCAAACGGACCATCTGGCACGTCAGTGGGTGGATGAAGCCGTGGTACAACGAGCAGGATAAACGTTTTGGACATTTTCTCTCTTATTCCGCAATTCGGAAGCATTGCCTATACGATTGGCGCATTCATCATCGCGTTGTCGGTGATCGTCGCGGTCCATGAATATGGCCATTACATCGTGGGCCGCTGGTCCGGTATCCACGCCGAGGTGTTTTCGATCGGGTTTGGCCCCGTATTGTGGAGCAGGACCGACAAGCGCGGCACCCGGTGGCAGATCGCGCTGTTGCCGTTTGGCGGGTATGTCAAGTTCCTGGGCGATGCCAATGCGGCTTCGGGCAAGGACGAAGAAGCCATGAACGAAATATCCGAGCAAAGCCCCGAAGAGCTGCGGCGGACCATGCATGGCGCGCCGCTTTGGGCGCGGACGGCGACTGTGGCAGCCGGGCCCGTCTTCAACTTTGTCATGTCGATTTTGGTTTTCGGTCTGATCTTCTGGTCCCAGGGCGTTTCGCGCGAACCGCTGACCGTCGGGTCGCTGCATCCGTTGCCGGGCACCGTGCAGGAATTGCAGGACGGGGACGAGATCATCGCCATCGCCGGGATGCCGACCCCCGATTTCGATCAAGAGGGGGCCTGGTCCGACTATACCGAGGCGCTGCCGGTCGAACCCGTGCTGGACTACACAGTGATCCGCGACGGCCAGACGCTGGACGTATCCGCGCCCTGGCTGTTTCCGCCGCTGATCCAGCAGGTCACCCCACGCAGCGCCGCGATGGATATTCAGCTGGCGCAGGGTGATGTCATCACTGCCGTTGACGGTGATCCGATCTTTGCCTTTGAACAGCTCAAGGAACATGTCGAGGGGTCGGACGGCAAGGTTCTGTTGCTGGATGTATGGCGCGATGGGGCCGAACTGGAATTCGCCCTGGCGCCGCGGCGCACGGACGAACCGCAACCCGATGGCGGTTTCGTCACGCATTGGCGGATCGGCATCGTGGGCGGGATGATGTTGGTGCCGGCAACCGAACCTGCGGGTTTGTGGGATTCGCTGACCGGCGGTGTCCAGCAAACGGGGCGCATCATCGAAGGGTCACTGTCAGGGATCTGGCACATGGTTACCGGCGCAATCAGCACGTGCAACATGTCCGGGCCAATCGGTATCGCCGAAACCTCGGGGGCCATGGCCAGCCAGGGCGCGCAAAGCTTTATCTTCTTTATCGCCGTGCTTTCGACGGCGGTGGGCCTGTTGAACCTGTTCCCGATTCCTGCGCTGGATGGGGGGCATCTGGTGTTCTATGCCTATGAAGCCGTTGCCGGAAAACCGCCCAGCGACCTGGCGCTGCGGGTGCTGATGGGGATTGGTGTCACCATCATCCTCAGCCTGATGTTGTTTTCCGTCAGCAACGACCTGTTTTGCTGAATAAGGCGGCCCCGGCACGCTAAAGCCGCAAAATTGCCCCAATTCATTTTTAATGTTTGGGGCAACTTTCCTATATGGGCTTACGCGCCATGACCAAGACGCTGCAAAAATCCTATCAAGGCTTCAGCTTCCTTTTCGTTCTGAACTGGGACGTTTTTCTGAGCTTCGGTGCCACTGCGCTGGCCTTGGCGGCGGGCGCATATCTCGCAGGAATGTGATTCTTCCCATCATGTGGAAAACGGCCCGCCGCACGCCGCTGGCGGGCTGTGCTGTTTGGGCTTTTGACAAGACCAATCAATCCCGTTACTCAACTGCTAAAGTCTGAAAATTCTAGGTAGAGAACAATATGGCTTACAGCAGAGGCACGGGCATATCCTGCGGTGCGAAATCGCCGCAAGACAATATTTTGTGGCGCGCGCTTACAATTTTTTTCCTTTTTGCTGCAATGACCTTAACGGTTCTGCCGCAAAGCGCGCTGGCTCAGAATTACAGTTTCAGCGGCTTCAAGGTCGAGGGTAATCGTCGGATCGAAACCTCGACGATCATTGCCCGCACCGGAATCGAACCCGGGCAATCGGTGACTGCGGGTCAGTTGAACGACGCCTATCAGCGTTTGCTTGACAGTGGTGTTTTTGAAACAGTCGAACTGACCCCAAGCGGCAGCACATTGCTGATCGAGGTTCAGGAATACCCGACGATCAACAAGATCAGCATTGAAGGGAACCGCAGGGTCAAGGACGACGTGCTGATGGAGGTCATAACCTCTCAGCCGCGGCGCGTGTTCACGCCGCAAGTGGCCGAAACCGACGCCGATCTGATTGCCGAGGTGTATTCGGCACAAGGCCGTGTGGCGGCCACTGTCATTCCCCGGATTATCCGGCGCAGCGACAACCGTGTCGATCTGGTCTTTGAGGTTGCCGAAGGCACCACGATCGAGATCGAGCGTGTCAGCTTTGTCGGCAACCGGGCCTATTCCGACCGCCGCCTGCGTCGCGTGCTTGAAACCAAGCAAGCCAACTTTTTGCGGACATTCCTGCGCGGCGATACATTTATTGCCGACCGGATCGAGTTCGACAAACAGGTCCTGCGCGATTTCTACCTGTCGCGCGGCTATGTCGATTTCCGGGTCAACAGCGCAAACGTGGAGTTCACCCGCGAGCGGGATGCGTTCTTCCTGGTGATGAACATCACCGAGGGTCAGAAGTTCAGTTTTGGCAGGATTACCACCGTCAGCGAAATTCCCGGTGTTGATCCCGCGCCCTATCAGGACGCGCTGAAGATCAAACCCGGTGTTATCTACTCGCCGACGCTGATCGAAAACTCGATCGCCCGCCAAGAACGGCTGGGCATCAAGCAGGGCGTCGATTTCCTGCGGATCGAACCGCGCGTGACACGCAATGACCGCGACCTGACGCTGGATGTCGAGTTTGTTCTGACCAAGGGTCCGCGCATTTTCGTCGAACGGATCGATATCGAAGGCAACACTACGACCCTGGACCGGGTCATTCGCCGTCAGTTCGACACCGTCGAAGGTGACCCGTTCAACCCGCGCGAAATCCGCCAGAGCGCCGAGCGCATCCGCGCGCTGGGTTTCTTTGCGGTGGCCGATGTGGAAACCCGCGAGGGGTCCACGCCCAGCCAGGTAATTGTCGACGTGGATGTCGAGGAACAACCCACCGGGTCGCTGAGCCTGGGCGGCAGCTACTCGGTCTCGGATGGTTTCGGGATTGCGATCGGGCTGAGGGAATCGAACTTCCTGGGGCGCGGACAGAACCTGGGAATTACCCTTTCGACCGCGCAGGATGCCGAACAGTACACGATCAATTTCACCGAACCCTATCTTCTGGGGCGAAAGCTGCGCTTTGACCTGGGGCTTGGCCTGGCCAGCACCAATTCAAGCTTTGCCAGCTATGATACCAAACGGGTATTCCTGAACCCGCAGCTGACTTATGCCATTGGCGAACTTTCGGCCCTGCGCGTCAGGTACGGCTGGGACCGCAGCGAGATGACCCAGCAGGATGACGAAACCAATGGTGCGGTGATCTCGTCCGAGATTGCACAAGGCAAGCGGGTCAGCAGCACCTTGGGGCTGTCTTATGTCTATGACAGCCGTCTGGGTGGTCTGAACCCCAATGCTGGTGTTCTGTTCGAGGTTGGCGTGGATGCCGCGGGTCTTGGGGGCGACAATCAGTTCTTCAAGACAACGGCACGGACCGTTGCACAGACCAAGGTTCTGAACGAAGAGGTTACGTTGCGGGCATCGCTGGAAATGGGCGCCTTGCACTGGCGCGGCAATGATTTCAGCCGAACCATCGACCGTTTTGTTCTTGGCCCCAACACGTTCCGCGGGTTTGAGCCCGCCGGTATCGGCCCGCGTGACCTGTCCTCTGGTCAGGATGACGGGATCGGCGGTAACTACTACTGGGTTGCGCGTCTGGAATCGGATTTCCCGCTTGGCCTGCCCGAAGAGCTTGGGCTGCGGGGCGGCGTATTCTATGATTTCGGCAACCTCTACAACGTGAGCAACGTAAACACGAATGGCGCGGATATTGTCGGGGCCGATGGCTCGATCCGCCATGTGGTTGGGGTTTCGCTGTTGTGGGATACGCCGTTTGGCCCGCTGCGGTTCAACTTCTCGCAGGCCGTCAAGAAAGAGGAATTCGACAAGGTGCAGAACTTTGACCTGACCATTCAGGCTCAGTTCTGACGTCATGTTCGCATCCGTCGTGAATATCATGCAGGGCCCGTTTCGGGCCCTGTGTGTTTTGTGCCTGCTGACAGTGGCGGCGCCGGCATCGGCCCAACAGCTTGGCGTGCCCCAATCGGGTGTTCTGACCATTTCCAGCGAGCGGCTGTTTGCGGAATCGGAGTTCGGCCAGCGTGTCTTTCGCGAGATCGAGACCGAAAGCAGCGTGCTGGCCAAGGAAAACGAACGCATCGTTCAGGAACTGAGCAAAGAGGAAAAAGACCTGACGGAAAGGCGATCCTCGCTCGCCGCAGACGAGTTTCTCCCGCTGGCCCAGGCGTTCGACCAGAAGGTTCAATCGCACCGCGATGGGCAGCGCGCCAAGCTTGATGCCCTTGCCCGCCGCAGCGAAGAGGCCCGCAACATGTTTTTTGATCTGGCACAGCCGGTTCTGATCGATCTGTTGCGCGAAACCGGATCCTCAATGATCATCGAACGCTCCAGCGTTTTCCTCAGCTCGGACGCGTCGGACGTGACGGATGCGGCCATCGCGCGGATCAACGCCGCGATTGGCGACGGTCAGGCACTGGAAAGCGGCGCCGATCAATAGGTGTGCTTGCCCTTGGTGGCCGGGATTGCTAACCACGCTGGAAAGAGACGTCCAAAACAGGAATTCTGCACTATGACCACGGAAACCAAGAGCGCCGACATTCAGCTGATACAGCGTATTCTGCCGCATCGTTATCCGTTTCTGCTGGTTGACAAGGTCGTGGATATTTCCGGGTATCACTCGGCCGTTGGCGTCAAGAACGTCACCATGAACGAACCCCACTTCCAGGGGCATTTTCCTGGCACACCGATCATGCCGGGCGTGACGATTGTCGAGGCGATGGCCCAGACCGCCGGCGTCATGCTGGGCGTGGGCATGGATGTCATCGACAGCGAATTGCTGATCTATTTCATGAATATCGACAAATGCAAATTCCGCCGCAAGGTCGTGCCGGGCGACGTTCTGGAAATGCATGTTGAAACCGTGCGTGGCAAGAAGGGCGGCAAGATCTTCAAGTTCAGCGGCCGCGCAACCGTAGATGGCGAAGTCGCGGCCGAAGCCGAGTTTTCGGCCTATGTCGACTGGGACATGGAAAAGACGGCATGAGCGATATCCACCCAAGCGCGATCATCGAAGACGGTGCCCAGGTCGGGCAGGGCTGCAAGATCGGCCCGTTCTGCTATGTCGGCGCCCAGGTGCGGCTGGCCGATGGGGTTGAGCTGAAATCTCATGTCGTGGTGACCGGCGAAACGCAAATCGGCGAAGAAACGGTCGTTTTCAACTTTTCCGTCATTGGCGAAATTCCGCAGGACCTGAAGTTCGGCGGGGAAAATACCCGTCTGGAAATCGGCAAGCGCAACCGCATTCGCGAACATGTCACCATCAACACCGGAACAGAAGGTGGCGGCGGTGTCACCCGTATCGGGGATGACTGCCTGCTGATGGCCGGTGTTCACGTGGCCCATGACGTTCAGATCGGCAACCGCGTGATCATGGTCAACCATTCCGGCGCCGCTGGTCATTGCATCGTCGAGGATGACGTCATCGTAGGCGGCATCTCGGGCTTGCATCAATGGGTGCGCGTGGGACAGGGCGCCATTATCGGGGCGCTGACGATGGTTGCCAATGACGTCATTCCCTATGGGCTTGTGCAGGCGCCGCGTGGCGTGCTGGACGGGCTGAACCTGGTCGGGCTGAAACGCCGCGGCGTCCCGCGCGAGGATATCTCGGCCCTGCGGGCGGCGTTCCGTGAATTGTCCGAGGGGCAGGGCACCTTTATGGACCGGGCGCACCGGGTGGGCGACGGCAATGACAGTGAATACGTTCAGCGTATTGTCGAGTTTGTCACCGGGCATACTGACCGGTCCTTCCTGACGCCTGGGAAGTAAGCCGATGCTGGCATTGATTGCGGGCACGGGCCTTTTGCCGGACGAAGTGGTTGCACGGCTGGATGAACAGCCCCTGATCTGCGCCATGGAAGGGTTTCTGCCAGACAGGCTTGAGGCGGATCTTGTCTTTCCTCTGGAAACACTCGGCAGTTTCGTGGCTGATCTCAAGGCGCGGGGGGTAACCCGCATTTGCATGGCCGGTGCCGTGCGCCGCCCCAAGGTTGACCCGGCCCGTATTGACGCGGCAACGTTGCCGCTGGTTCCGGTACTGCAAAAGGCGATCATGTCCGGCGATGACGGTGCATTGCGCGCCGTGATCGGCATTTTCGAAGATGCGGGGTTCGAGGTGCTGCCGGCCCATGGCCTTGCCCCGGATATTCTGCCGCCGCTGGGGTGCCTGACGCAGACCACGCCCACAGAGGCCGATTTGTCCGACGCCGACCGCGCGGCCGGTATTCTGCGTGCCATGGGTGATGCCGATATCGGTCAGGCCTGTGTTGTGTCCAAAGGTCAGGCGCTGGCGGTCGAGGGCATTTATGGCACTGCATGGATGTTGCAATCGCTGACCCAGCGCCCGGATGCGGGGGGCGGCATCCTGTTCAAAGGCCCAAAGCCCGGACAAGATCGCCGCGCGGACCTGCCTGCCATCGGACCTGACACGGTGCCCGCAGCCGCCGCGGCTGGTCTGGCCGGCATTGTTCTTGAAAAGGGCGGTGTAATCGTTTTGCAGCAGGACCGCGTGCTGGAAGCCTGTGACCGGTTGGGTCTTTTCCTTGTCGTGCGCGAGCGGGCCGTCTGATGCGCGTTTTCCTTGTGGCCGGCGAACCTTCGGGGGATCGGCTGGGCGGCGCGCTGATGGAGGGGCTGAAAGCCCTGGTGCCGGGCGTCACATTTGACGGCATCGGCGGCCCGTTGATGCAGGCCCAGGGACTGGACAGCCGGTTTCCCATGGCCGAGCTCAGCGTCATGGGCCTGGTCGAGGTGTTGCCAAAGTTCTTTCACCTCAAGCGGCGCATCGCAGAAACGGCACAGGCCGTCCTGGACATCGTACCCGACGTGCTGATCACCATAGACAGCCCCGATTTCTCGTTACGGGTGGCGCGTCTGGTCAAGGCGCGCAGCACTTTGCGAACGGTTCACTATGTCGCCCCAAGTGTCTGGGCCTGGCGCCCGGGGCGGGCGGACAAGATGGCAAAGGTCATCGACCATGTTCTTGCGCTGTTGCCGTTCGAGCCGCCCTATATGGAACGCGCCGGGATGGAGTGCGACTTTGTCGGGCATCCGGTTGTGAACGAACCTGTTGCGAATGATGCAGACCAGGCCGCATTCCGAGGGGCCTGCGGTTTGGGCGACGCGCCCTTCGTGTTGGCACTGCCCGGGTCACGGCGGGGCGAGGTTGACCGGCTGGCGCCTGTCTTCGGCGAGGCGCTTGGCCTGTTCCTGCGGGATCGTCCCGAAATGCGGGTCGTGGTTCCGGCGGTGGCGCATATCGCAGACACCGTTGCCGAGCATGTCCGCGACTGGCCCGGCACGCCAATTGTTCTTGATCCGCGTGACCTAACGCCTGCCGATGCGTCACGGCAAAAACGCGCGGCCTTTGCTGCGGCTGAACTTGCGCTGGCGGCATCCGGCACTGTCTCGTTAGAGCTTGCCGCACAGAACACACCGATGGTTATCGCCTACCGGTTGTCGTGGCTGACCCAAAAGGTGGCCGAGCGTTTGGTCAAGCTGGATACGGTGACCCTTGTCAATCTTGTATCCGAAACGCGGGCCGTTCCCGAATGCTTGCTGGATGACTGTCAGCCTCAGACGATCGCGTCCGCCTTGTCTGCGGTCGCCGAAAAACCGGGCCTGCAACAGGATGCAATGGCCGTGACCATGCAACGGCTTGGGCGCGGCGGCGAAGCCCCCGGTTTGCGCGCGGCCCGGGCGATCCTTGAGCGTCTGCCGGCATGATGGCTGAATATGTGGTCTTTGGGGCCTCGGCCTTTATGACCCAGGTCCTGACCAATCTGGACAATCTGGCGGCCTTGCTGGGGCTGGTTCTGGTTTCGGGGCCGAACCGGGCGGTGGCGGGGTTCTTGCTGGCGCAGGTGGTCGTGATCGCCGCAGCCGCGCTGTTGGCACTTGGCGTCGACGATGTCATTCCGCACTGGGCCGGATATCTGGGCTTTGTTCCCTTGGGTCTGGGCCTGTTGGGCGTCGCCCGGCAATTCAGGCCGAATGGCGACGGGGCGCGGTTTCAGATATCGTCAAGCGCGCCTGTCCTTGTGACAATGCTGCTCTTTGTCAGCCTGTCCATGGACACTTTTGCGGTCTTGGCACCGTTGCTGGCGGATTCTGCGCCCGCGTTCCGTGTTGCCGGTCTTGCAGGTGCGGGGATGGCCGCGCTGGGGCTGGCGATGCTGGGATTGCTGGGCGGGCGTTTTTCGGAGCAAACCGACGGCCTGGCCCGTCGGATTGAAAAGCTGGTCCCTTTTGTCATGATTTGCGCGGGGCTCTATATCCTCAGCAATTCATGGACGGACGCAATCTAGTACCCGCGCCATATCCAGCCGCCGCCAAAGATGCGGCTGCCTTCGGTTTCGTAGAACACGCAGGCCTGTCCGGGCGAAACCCCTTCTTCGGGGGTCAGCAACTCGACCTCGGCGGTGGTTTCCGACAATGGCCGGATGATTGCGTCGCGCGGGGGGCGGGTTGATCGGACCTTGACCGAGACATGCCATTCCTTGCGTGATGTAAAGCCTGCGTTGCCCAGCCAGTTGATCTCGCGTACCGGAATCGTGCGGGTTGCCAGCATTTCCTTGGGGCCGACGACAACCTGTTTGCGGTCCACATCCAGTTTGACGACGTATAGGGGCTCGCTCAGCCCGCCAATGCCCAGCCCGCGCCGCTGACCGATCGTATAGTGAATCACGCCCTCATGCTGCGCCAATACACGCCCATCGGCGTGAACGATTTCGCCGGGTTCGGCGGCACCCGGGCGCAGCTTTTCGATGACGCTGGCGTAATTGCCGTTGGGAACAAAACAGATATCCTGACTGTCGGGTTTGTCCGCGACCGCCAACCCATATTGCGCCGCCATTTCACGCGTGGCGTCCTTGGAGGGCAAATGGCCCAGAGGAAACCGCAAGTAATCCAATTGCTCGGGCGTTGTTGAAAACAGGAAATAGGACTGATCCCTGTTGGCATCTGCTGCGCTGTGCAATTCGGGGCCGTTCGGGCCGTCCTTGCGCTGGATGTAATGGCCGGTGGCCATGCAATCAGCCTCGAGATCCCGGGCTGTTTCCAGCAGATCCTTGAACTTGACCCGTTCATTGCACCGGATGCAGGGCACCGGGGTGGCCCCCGCCAGATAGCTGTCGGCGAATTCGTCGATGACCGCGTCCTTGAAGATGTTTTCGTAATCCAGCACGTAATGCGGAAAGCCGCGTTCCTCGGCGACACGGCGCGCGTCGTGAATGTCGATGCCGGCGCAACAGGCGCCTTTCTTGGCCAATGCCGCCCCATGGTCATAAAGCTGTAGCGTAACGCCAACCACATCATAGCCCTCATCGGCCAGATGCGCGGCAACAACGGAACTGTCGACGCCACCGGACATGGCCACGACAACCCTTGTTTCCGAGGGGGGCTTGGCAAATCCGAGCGAGTTCAGAGGTGTCTTGGTATCGAGGGCCATCGCCTGTCCGTTCGCGTTAATGAAGACCGGCAGAATATAGGAAAATTCTAGACACTCTCAAGGGGCGGTTTCACCGCACATTAAGTAGGCTGATCCAACTTTGTCGCAGCAAGAAGAGGGTCGAAAGATGTATTTGCACAAAGTTGAAGGACCGCGATCGGTAAACCTGCCGGACGGAACGGTTTTGACGCGCGCCGATTTGCCTCCAACTGACACCAAACGCTGGGTCGCCTCGCGCAAGGCCATGGTGGTGCGGGGGGTGCTGTACGGCCTGATAACCCTGTCCGACGCCAAAAAGAAATACGGGATCAGCGACGAAGAATTCAATGCCTGGGTTTCGGCCGTCGCGGAACACGGTGTGGACGCATTAAAGACCACGGCCTTAAAAAAATATCGACAACCTAAGGTAGAAAGTGAATAAATGAATCAGCGGTAACGTCAGATTAACCATTTTTATTCAGGTTCGATTTTAGCAGGAATAATTTGACCCGAATTGGAGCAGTAATATGCGAATACTTCTTGTCGAGGATGATCCGACAACGTCCAAAAGCATTGAATTGATGCTGACGCACGCCAATCTCAACGTGTATGCAACGGACCTTGGCGAAGAAGGGATCGATCTTGCGAAACTCTATGATTATGACCTGATCCTGCTTGATTTGAACCTACCCGACATGAACGGACACGAGGTTTTGCGGCAGTTGCGGATATCGCGGGTCGAAACCCCGATCCTGATCCTGTCGGGCGCGGATGACACGGAAAGCAAGATCAAGGGGTTCGGGTTTGGCGCCGATGATTACCTGACCAAGCCGTTTCACCGCGAAGAACTGGTTGCGCGCATTCACGCCATCATTCGCCGGTCCAAAGGACATTCGCAATCGGTGATCCATACCGGCCAGGTCGCTGTGAACCTGGATGCAAAAACGGTCGAGGTTGACGGAAAAACGGTGCATCTGACCGGCAAGGAATACCAGATGCTTGAGCTTTTGAGCCTGCGCAAGGGCACGACTCTGACCAAGGAAATGTTCCTGAACCACCTCTACGGCGGCATGGACGAACCCGAGCTCAAGATCATCGACGTCTTCATCTGCAAGCTGCGGAAAAAGCTCAGCAATGCGACGGGCGGCGACAATTACATCGAAACGGTTTGGGGCAGGGGATATGTGCTGAGAGATCCGCAATCCAATACCGTCGAAGATACCCGTATGGCCGTCGGGGCCTGAACCGACAAGACACCGCCGCCGTGGTCCAGGGCGGCGCCATCACTCACGGCTCAGCACGTCTGGACCTGGCCATGGCCTCGCCCTATCACTAGGGTCCAAGATTCCGTGAAGGGCGAGGCCATGACCGAAACCATTCTGGTGCAAGATCTGTCCGAAGATCAGGCGCGGGCCGAACTGGCCCGCCTTGCGCAAATATTGTTGCGGGCCAACGATCAATACCATGCCAAGGACGCGCCCGAGATTTCGGATGCGGAATATGACCGGCTGAAGCGGCGCAACGCCGAGATCGAACTGCGCTTTCCAGACCTAAAACGGCAAGACAGCCCGTCCGAGATGGTCGGTGCCCGCCCGGCCGACGGTTTCACCAAGGTCACCCATGCGGTTGCCATGATGTCTCTGGGTAACGCCTTTGATGCTGCCGACGTCGCGGATTTTGACCGCTCGGTCCGAAAATACCTGGGGCTGGGGGCAGATGCGTCGCTGTCCTACACCGCCGAGCCAAAGATTGACGGGCTGTCTTTGTCCCTGCGTTATGAGCGCGGAGCGCTGGTGCAGGCCGCCACGCGGGGCGACGGTCAGGTCGGCGAGAACGTCACTGAAAATGCCCTGAACATTCAGGGCATTCCGCATCATATCGAGAATGCGCCAGCCATTCTTGAGGTCAGGGGCGAGGTCTATATGTCCCACCGGGATTTTGACGCGCTGAATGCGCGGCAGGCCGAAACCGGCGGCAAAAGTTTTGCCAACCCGCGCAATGCCGCTGCCGGATCCTTGCGCCAGCTTGACGCGCGGATCACCCGGTCGCGGCCGCTTGGGTTTTTTGCCTATGCCTGGGGGGAATTGTCTGAACCATTGTCAGATACCCAAATGGGCGCAATCAGGCGCCTGGGCGACTTTGGGTTTGATACCAATGCGTTGACGCAGGTTTGTGATACGACGGATCAACTTCTGGCCCATTACCGCCTGATCGAGGAACAGCGTGCGACGCTGGGCTATGACATCGACGGCGTCGTCTACAAGGTTGACGACCTCGCCTTGCAATCCCGCCTTGGCTTCCGCTCGACAACACCGCGTTGGGCCATCGCCCACAAGTTTCCCGCAGAACTTGCCTGGACCCGGCTCGAAGGGATCGACATACAGGTCGGGCGGACCGGTGCCCTCAGCCCTGTGGCCCGCCTGCATCCAGTCACCGTGGGCGGTGTCGTTGTATCAAACGCGACGCTCCACAACGAGGATTACATCGCCGGGCGAAATGCGAAAGGCGGGGAAATTCGTGACGGCAAGGACATTCGCATTGGCGACTGGGTTCAGGTCTATCGTGCGGGCGACGTTATTCCCAAGGTTGCCGATGTCGATCTGTCCAAGCGCCCCGATAATGCTGTGGCCTATGACTTTCCCACAAGGTGCCCCGAATGCGGCAGCGACGCGATCCGGGAAGAGGGCGACGCGGTGCGGCGATGCACGGGCGGTCTGATTTGCCCCGCGCAAGCTGTCGAAAAACTGAAACATTTCGTCTCTCGCAAGGCTTTTGACATTGACGGTCTCGGGGCCCGCCAGGTCGAGGCATTTTATGTTGACCCCGATTTGCCGGTGAAAACACCCGCTGACATATTTACGCTGCAAAAGCGGGACGCAGCCAATCTGAACAAGCTTGCCAACCGCAAGGGCTGGGGCGTGCAAAGCGCGGCAAACCTGTGGGCCGCAATCGAGGAAAAGCGCGCAATCCCGCTTGGCCGGTTGCTGTTCGCTTTGGGCATCCGCCATCTGGGCGAGGCGGCGTCGAACCTGATCGCAACCCATTACGGCAGCTGGGAGGCATTTGAACGGGCCATTACCGCGGCTGCCGACCGAACCGGCCCTGAATGGGAGGAATTGCTTGGCATCGACGGCGTCGGAGAGGTCATGGCCCAGACCCTTGTGGCCAGCTTTGCCCAGCAGGCCGAACGCCAGAGCATCGACGCATTGGTTGCGCAGCTCGACGTTCAGGACGCCACGAAACCAAAGACCGAGGGCAGCCCGGTTGCCGGGCTTACGGTTGTATTTACCGGCACGCTTGAAAAGATGACCCGCGCCGAGGCGAAAGCCCGCGCCGAAGCTTTGGGCGCCAAGGTGTCAGGCTCGGTCAGCAAGAAAACCGATATTCTGATCGCGGGTCCCGGTGCGGGGTCCAAGGCGAAAAAGGCCGCCGAACTTGGCGTTCGGACATTGGACGAGGATGGCTGGCTGCAGCTGATCACCCCAGCATGAGCGGGCGCCCCGAAAGCCTGTTTCCGCTATTTGCGGGGTTGGAAACGCTGGACGGTGTCGGCCCCAAAACCGCGCAACTGCTTGGGCAGTTGGATATTGCCTCGCCCCGAGACCTGATATTTGCCTTGCCCTATGCGGTCATTGACAGGCGTCGCCGCGACACCGTTCAGGGGGCGGATCTGCCATCCACGCTGACGGTGGCCGTTACCGTCGGCGCCCACCGTCCGCCCCGCAACAGGGGCGGCGCATATCGTATTTACGTCGAGGATGCACAGACCGGTTTCCAGCTGGTCTTTTTCCATGCGCGCGGTGACTACCTGAAGAAGATCCTGCCCGAGGGGGCATTGCGGCTGGTGTCAGGCCGGCTTGAACTGTTTGACGGGCAGGCGCAGATGGTCCACCCAGATCATGTCGCGCCTCTGGCCGAAGGTGACAGCATCCCAGAATTCGAACCGGTCTATCACCTGACACAGGGCGTGACCCAGAAAACGGCCTTTCGGGCGGCACGCAGCGCGCTGTCCCGCGCACCGGACCTGGCCGAATGGATTGATCCGGCCCAACGCGCCCAGAAAAACTGGCCGGACTGGCAGGCGGCCATTGGCATGGCACATGCGCCCCAAGGCGCAGATGATGTGTCGCCGTTTTCACTGCCGCGCGAGCGACTGGCCTATGACGAGCTATTGGCGCACCAACTGACCCTGGCTCTGGCGCGTCAGAAAGAACGCAAATCGCGTGGGATTGTCAGTCAGGGAACTGGCGAGTTGCAGTCCCGCGTTCTGGACAGCCTGCCATACCGGCCAACCGGAGCGCAGGAACGCGCCATCGGCGAGATCGCCGCCGACATGGCGGGGCAGACGCGGATGAACCGGTTGCTTCAGGGGGATGTGGGGTCGGGCAAGACCCTGGTCGCCTTCATGTCGTTGCTGGTCGCGGTCGAAGCCGGTGGCCAGGGGGTCATGATGGCGCCGACGGAAATTCTGGCGCGTCAGCATCTTGAAGGATTGCGCCCGCTTGCCGAACAGGCCGGCGTTGTACTTGAGCTGTTGACGGGGCGCGACAAGGGGGCCGAGCGTCGAAACAAGCTTGAGGCGCTGAAATCCGGAGCGATCCAGATTCTGGTTGGCACACATGCGGTGTTTCAGGGGGATGTCGCGTTCCGTGATCTGCGGGTTGCAATCGTCGATGAACAGCACCGTTTCGGCGTTCGCCAGCGCATGGAATTGTCGGAAAAAGGGCAGGGAGCGGATGTTCTGGTGATGACCGCCACACCCATCCCGCGCAGTCTGGCACTGGCGCAATACGGCGATATGGATGTGTCGGTTCTGGATGAAAAGCCGCCTGGCCGAAAGCCCGTCAAAACCGCCATCCTGGGCACGCCGCGCATGGCCGAGGTGGTCGAGCACCTGCGGCAGGCCATTCGGGACGGCAGGCAATGTTACTGGGTGTGCCCGTTGGTCGACGAATCCGAAGTGTCCGATCTGACGGCGGCAGAAGACCGTTTCAAACGCCTGCGCGCTGAACTTGGTGAGGGCGTGGTGGGCCTGGTTCACGGGCAGATGCCCGCGGCAGAGAAGGATGCGGCAATGGCTGCGTTCCAATCGGGGCAGACCCAGGTTCTGGTTGCCACCACCGTGATCGAAGTCGGCGTAAACGTTCCCAACGCGACGATCATGGTGATCGAACGGGCCGAGGTCTTTGGCCTGGCGCAGTTGCATCAATTGCGCGGCCGGGTCGGGCGCGGCGAGGGCGCTTCGACCTGTTTGCTGATGTATCAACCGCCGCTAAGCGAAGGCGGGCGCAAGCGGTTGGAGGTTCTGCGTGAGACCGAAGATGGTTTTCGCATCGCCGAAACCGATCTTCAGATGCGCGGCGCCGGCGATGTTATCGGCACGGCCCAGTCCGGGTTGCCGCGGTTCCGGATTGCCGACCTGGAACGGCAGGCCGGGCTTATGGCCATTGCGCAATCGGACGCGCGGGCGTTGCTGTCGTCCGACCCGGACCTGACCTCGGACAGGGGCAAGGCCGCGCGGGTGTTGTTGTGGCTGATGAAACAGGATCAGGCAATACGTTTGATTTCAGTTGGTTAGACGGGAAATCCACGAAAGTTCACAAATGTTCTCAAAAAGTTCTTTACCGAGGGTGAAAAATATGAGAACAAAAGGTCAACAAATGATTAAGCCCTGACCGGAGGTGACACCATGCTGACCCAGATCAAGACCGCTTTCAGCCGCTCGCAAGCAACGATTTTGCAAGACGCTGCCGGGGCCGTTTCTCTGGTTGTCATGCTGATGGTCGCCCTTCACCTGCCCTTGGGGTTCTAAGCTTTCCTGCCTGCGATCTCGTGCCGATCACGCCGCGCTTGTCTTACCCATCTCAGTCAAGGGTGACCTGCCTGTCCCAAGACCCTTGAAGGGGCCATGCCTCGGCCCCAGCGTGGAAATCCGGACCCAACATGAGAAACGCATTACCTGCCGCCGCCCTTTCTGCCCGGAAAGAGCGGCGGCCTTTTCTTTTCAGGCTTAAAGCTGCCCGGTCTTGAAGATCTCCAAAAGCGCAGACAGGACCGAGTTTGCCGCAACCGAGGCCAGGATCATACCCATCACGCGGCTGACGATGGCCGATCCTGAATGCCCGATGACGCGAATGATCGGATCGGCCAGCAGCATCAGGATTGCGGCGATGGCAATGACCGCCAACATGACCAGTGCCGTGACACCCTGATCTGCGATACTATAGCGGTTGTTGTCGGTCAGGATGACGATCGCCAGCATGGCACCGGGAGAGGCCAGCGACGGCACCGCAAGCGGAAAGATCGCGGGATTCGGCTTGCGCGTGTCGTCTGCGGCCTCTTCCTGGCCAAAACGTTGATCGGATTCGGGTTTGCTTTCGCCAAAAATCATGGTCAGGGCAAACAGGAACAGGATGATGCCGCCAGCCACCTGAAAGGAATTCAGGCCAATATCCAGCGCGTCGATAAGGATCTGGCCGAACACCAGGAAGAACAGCAAAATGCCCGCGCTGACGGCAGCGGCCAGAAACGCGGTGCGGCGGCGCGCGGCGGCTTCAACACCTGCGGTGACGGCTATGAAGACAGGAATGGTGCCAATCGGGTCAATCACGACCCACAATGTCACGAAGTGTTCCAGCAGGCTGTCCAACGCGTTGCTCTCCTTGGTTTCTGCAGGAGACTAGACGCGATGGACGCAAAAGGCCACGATCAGGCGCAGTCGGCCTGTTCCGCTTTTTCGAACGCCTCGGCAGTGGCGTCCAGAACCAACATGATCGACGCGTGCCGGTTCTTGTATTCGCGGGCCGGCATCAGCACTTCGAGCCCGTCAAAGGGTGCGTCCGGGGCCGGTCCGTCCTTTTTCAGCATTGCCGACAGCTGGTCGCGCGCGGCTTCGACCTGAGCGCGAGTCGTTCCGATCAAGGCACCGCCGACGACAGAGGCAGAGGCTTGCCCCAGCGCGCAGGCCTTTACGTCCTGTCCGAACGCGGCAATCCGTCCGTCGCGCAACGACAGGTCCACGGTAACGGTAGACCCGCAAAGCGGTGACCGTTTCTTGACCGTTGCATCCGGGTCTGCCTGCCGTTCCAGATGGGGGATATCGGCGGCAAGTGCCAGAATTCGGCCGGAATAAAGTTTGATCAGGTCGGTTTCGCCGGACATGGGTTTCCCTCGTTGCCTGTTCCCCATACATAGTGGCCAGCCTCTGGGATGCAAAAGGTTTTTGCCATGACGCAAACTGTCTCGTTCGATCCGTCGACACTGAAATACAATGAGGCGGGTCTTGTACCTGCAATCGCGCAACAGGAAGGAACCGGAGAGGTCCTGATGATGGCATGGATGAATGCCGAAGCTGTTGCCCGCACGCTTGAAACCGGGCGCGTGACCTATTGGTCGCGGTCGCGCCAGGCGTTCTGGATCAAGGGCGATACATCGGGGCACGTTCAGGAGCTGGTCGATTTGCGCGTGGATTGCGATCGGGACTGCCTGTTGGTGGTGGTGCGCCAGACGGGGGCGGCCTGCCACACCCACCGGCGCAGTTGTTTCTATACGGCTGTTCGCGACGGCATCGAGACCGAGATCATGACGCCGATGAGCTGACCGGGCGGGGCTGATCCAGGCCGACCATTGCCCGGATATCGGCAGGCGAGGCACCATCGTCCCGGAACCGGGCAATCGCACGGGCATCGTCGCGCTTTGCAAGGCGTTTGCCGCCCGTGTCGCGGATCAGGCGGTGATGGAAATACTCGGGCACTGGCAGGCCAAGAAGTGTCTGTAACAGAACATGTATTCGGGTCGCGTCGAACAGGTCCTGGCCCCGCACGACCCGCGTTACGCCTTGTTCGGCATCGTCCAGAACAACGGACAGGTGATAGGATGTGCCCATGTCTCGGCGGGACAGGACGACGTCGCCAACCGTGCGGATCAACTCGTCACGCGTGAAATTGATCAGACCGGATTCACCATTTGGGTCTGCGCCAAATTCCTGAAAGCCGGATGTTCCGGGCGCTGACGTGGTTGCCTTGCGTGCTGCCGCCGCAATGTCCAGCCGCAGGGGGATGTTTCTTGGCCTGTCCCGGGTAACGGGTTGGCCCGGAATCCGCGTTTTGCGACACGTGCCGGGATAGATGATCCCATCTGGCCCGTGCAGCGGTGCACCTTCCTGGGGAGCGCTGGCGGCCGCGGCGATGTCCTTGCGATTGCATGTACAAGGGTAAAGCAATCCTTGCGCCCATAACCTGTCCAGCGCCTGGTCATAGAGCGGCAGGCGGTCTGACTGACGCATCACGGGTTCTGGCCAACGCAGCCCCAACCACTCCAGATCGTCGTAAATCTGTTGTTCCCACTCTGGTCGGGCACGCGACCGGTCAATGTCTTCGATACGCAGCAGAAACACGCCGCCCCGCGACGCGGCCATGTCATGGGCGAGTATGGCCGAATAGGCATGCCCAAGATGCAGAGGACCGGTCGGGGATGGGGCAAAGCGAGTGGTGAAAGTCACGTTTTTTCAATTATGTATACATCAGACTTCAGGTCCAGACCCGGCAGGTGCGGGCCATGTTCCCGAAACAGCAGACGCGCCGCGCCCATGTCCAGCCACTCTTTCAGGCGGACCGTATAGGCCGGATCGGCCAGCGTGTGATCGTTGAAGGAAAACCCAAGGTAACCGCCCTTGGGCAGGGCATTCATCAGCAGGTCAAAGGTTTGTGGGGGCGCCGCACCTGCGCCAATCACACCGATTGCGGTCATGACCTTGTAACTCTCGGGTGTCAGCGGATCGGGATCGGCGATGTCGAACCCCGACAAGGTTCTGTAGACACCCGTTGCGGCGGCGCCTTCAAGCATCTTCGGGGTCGGGTCGAGCCCATCAATGACCCGAAAGCCCGCCGCATGCAGCGCAACGCCCGACAGACCGGTGCCGCATCCGAAATCCAGGATCGGGGTTTGCGGCTCGGGCATCGTGGCCCACAGGGCCTCGGCCACCCGCGCAGGTGTGGCATAGCCATGTTCGCCAACTTCCTCGTTATAGGACGCGGCCCATTTTTGATAGTGGGACCGCGTTTCCTGAGCTGTGGTCAGGCGATAGGTGTCGGCCAGGTACTTTTTGGTCATGTCGCATGTTAGGCCCCCGCAAGGGGCAGCGTCCAGTCAGCAATGCGCCAGCCATTCGGTCCAGGCCGATTTTGCCCTGTCCGTATAGGCCTTGTACCGGTCCTTGCGGCCCCTGCGCCCGCCCTTTAGCCCGTCAACCGGGCGGAACAGGCCGAAATTCACGTTCATGGGCTGAAAGGTCTTGGCCTCGGCACCACCGGTGATGTGATGAATAAGCGCACCCATGGCGCTGTCCTGTGGCACCGGGGGCAGGGGGCGGTCCAGGATCTCGGATGCGGCCAGCCGACCGGCCAGCAACCCCATCGCGGCACTTTCGACATAGCCTTCGACGCCGGTGATCTGTCCCGCAAACCGGATATTGGGTCTGGATTTCAACCGCATCTGCGCATCCAGCAAAGTCGGAGAGTTGATGAATGTATTGCGATGAATACCGCCAAGCCGCGCGAAACTGGCGTTTTGCAGGCCGGGGATCATCCGGAACACCTCGGTCTGGGCCCCGTATTTCATCTTGGTCTGAAAGCCCACGATGTTGAACAGCGTGCCCAATGCGTTGTCGCGCCGCAATTGAACCACCGCATGGGGCTTGACCTCGGGCTGATGCGGGTTGGTCAGGCCGACGGGTTTCATCGGGCCGTGGCGCAAAGTCTCGCGCCCGCGTTCGGCCATCACCTCGATCGGCAGGCAGCCGTCGAAATAACCGGCGGTTTCGCCCTCGTGGAACTCGGTCTTGTCGGCGGCAAGCAGCGCGTCGATGAACGCCTCGTACTGGTCGCGGTCCATGGGGCAGTTCAGATATGCGGTCCGCTCTTCCTCGGTTTCGCCCTTGTCATAGCGCGACTGCATCCAGGCCTGGGACATATCAATGCTGTCGGCATAGACGATTGGCGCGATTGCGTCGAAAAACGCCAGCGAATCGGCCCCGGTCTGGGCGCGGATCGCCTGTCCCAGCCCCGGTGAGGTCAACGGGCCGGTGGCAAAGATCCAGTGACCGTGATCGGGCAGGTCAGACACTTCCTGCGCGGTAACCGTAACGCGCGGGTGGGCCTTCAGCTTTTGGGTAACGCTTTCCGCAAAGGGATCACGGTCAACCGCCAGCGCCCCGCCCGCAGGCAGTCGGTGCGCATCTGCGGTGGCCATGATCAGGCCATTTGCTGCGCGCATCTCCCAGTGAAGCAGCCCGACTGCGTTTTGTTCGTCGTCATCCGAACGGAACGAGTTGGAACAGACCATTTCAGCCAGGTTTCCGGTCTGGTGCGCAAATGTGCCAACATTGGGCCGCATTTCGTGGATCACCACGTCAACGCCCATTTCCGCCGCCTGCCAGGCCGCCTCGGACCCGGCCATGCCGCCGCCCACGATATGTAATGTCTCAGTCATAGGCAGCCAAATAGGGCAGAGTTCCGGCAACCGCAACGATGCTTGCGCAGATAGGCAGGATCGGACGTTTGGCACACAGGGTGCCCGTTCATTTGCAGGTCTGTCGGGAAGGGGATTCTTGGGGTCGCCGCTGCGGGAATGTCAACGCCGGTGAGAGAGACCAGCTCGGAGGGACCTTCCGCCCACGGCGACCCAAAAGTATCTTCAGGCCTTAGCCTTGACCCACCTTTGCCACAGTGTTGCCCTTTTGAAAAGTGCAAAAATGCGAACAGTCGATAAAATTGTGTAACACCTTTGCTTCATTGAGGCCAATTTGGTGATCTTTTCTCGATAAAGGCCTGAATCCCTTCTTCGGTTTCGCGATCCAGCATATTTTCGGCCATTACGCCTCCGGCAAAGTCATAGGCCTGGTCAAGTGGCATGTGCAGTTGCTCGTAGAACGCTTGTTTTCCGATCTTTACGGCCGTTTTCAGCTTGGACGCCAATTGTTCGGCCAGAGACACTGTTTCATGCTCCAACAGCATTTCGGGCACCACGCGGTTGACCAGCCCCAGGGCGGCGGCGCGTTCGGCGGTGATGAAATCGCCGGTGGTCAGCATTTCAAAGGCCTGTTTTCGGGGGATGTTACGGCTGAGGGCCACCATAGGTGTCGAACAGAACAGGCCGATATTGACGCCGTTTACACCAAACCGGGTGCCTTCGGCCGCGACGGCCAGGTCGCAGGTGGCCACCAGCTGGCACCCGGCGGCCGTGGCGATACCGTGGACTTGCGCGATGACCGGCTGGGGCAGGGACTGGATGGACATCATCATGCGGGCGCAGCGGGTAAACAGGTCTTCGAAATACGCCCGGCCACCATCGGCAGACTGGCGCCCTGCCGTCATCTGTTTCAAGTCGTGCCCGGCACAAAACGCCTTGCCCGCCCCCGACAGGATGACGGCCCGGATTGACTGATCGCCGCGCAGGCTTTCCAGTTCCGCCTGCAGCGCGGCCAGCATCTCGTCGCTGAGGGCGTTCAGCCGGTCGGGGGCGTTCATATGAAGCCGCGCAACCGCGCCTGTGTCGTTACGTTCCAGAATTGTCATCTTGCCCTCCACCAGCAGTCGGGCCAACTCTAGGGCGGCAGAACACGGAGGGGAAGCATGGTATTGGCAATGAACAAGGCGGAATTGACGGAATACCTTGGGCAGGTCTTCCCGCAGGTGCACAGCGATTTTGTCGTCGAGGATCTCAGCGAAGATGAAATCACGATGCGCCTTGTGGTTCAAGACCGTCATCTGCGGCCCGGTGGTACAGTATCCGGCCCGTCAATGTTCGGGTTGGCCGATGTGTGCGTTTACGCGATGGTTCTGGCCCGGAAGGGGCGGCAGTCGCTGGCCGTCACGACCAGCAGTTCGATGGACTTCCTGCGCAAACCTGAAGGGCGTTCCGACATGATTGCCCATTGCCGGCTGCTGAAGCTGGGGCGCACGTTGGCGGTGGGCGATGTGTTGATGTATTCCGACGGCTCGGACAAGGCCGTGGCACGTGCCAGCATGACCTATTCGCTGCCGCCGGAAGGGTCCGCCGCCGCGGCGTTTGGGTGAAAAATGGCCGGGGACGAGCCCCGGCCCAGGAAGAGGTCCCGAATTGGGACTGGGGATATCCTAGTTCATCCAGAAATAGCGGGTCGTTTCCCGGTGGGCCTGGTGACGGGAAAGCCCGACATCCTTCAGCATTCTGTTATCCAAACGCCCAAGGTTGACGCGGCTGCGCCGGCGCTGTTCCCACTTGGTGACTGTCGCAGCAAAACGCACGGCCAAAGCAGCGATCAGCGGCAGCCGGGGGCTGTCGTTCAGAAGCACGAGGGCGGATGTGTGCATTGTGCGTGTCATTTCGTGGGTCCTTTCAAATTGTATTGACACAAAGCAAAAATGTTCGGTATGTAAAGGTTGATACATTTAGAATTGTACCGAAGGCAAAGAAAGAATTGTAATGGATACAATTTGGCCAAGCGCGCTGCCCGATACCAAAGGGCCGAAATACACCCTGGTCGCCGATGCCATTCGCAAAGCGATAGATACCAAGGCGTTACAAGTCGGAGCTAAACTTCCTCCGGTGCGCGAGCTGGCTTATAGGCTGCAAATTACGCCAGGAACAGTGGCGCGGGCCTATACAATTCTGACAGAAGAAGGGTTGCTGCGGGCCGAGGTTGGGCGTGGTACATTTGTTGCGCCTGCAAAGACACCCTTGCTGGATGATGTCTGGTCCCGGCAGCTGCATCTGCGCGACGACAAATATGATGCCAGCGTCAGCCTGTTCAGCCCCCGGCTTCCGGATGTGGGGCAGGTGGCCCTGATCCGGTCATGCCTGGCGCAGGTTGCCCAAGGCGATCCGGCCATGTTCATGAATTATCCGACACGTGACGCCTATCTGCCTGTGCGACAGGTCGTCGTGGATTGGCTGGCCGATTTTCCGCTGGGGGCCTTCACTGCTGATGACATCGTCTTGACCCATGGCGGGCAAAGCGGGCTGTGCGTCGTGTTTCAAACCGTTCTCAAAGGACCCAGGCCAGTTGTTCTGGTCGAAGACCTGTCCTATGCCGGGTTCCGCCGCGCCGGAGAGTTGATGCGGGCCGACGTGGTCGGCGTCAAGATGGACAAATGGGGGATCAGCCCCGACGCATTGGATCATATCCTGCGGCAGACCGATGCGCAGGCCATTTGCGTTTCGCCAGAGGTGCAGAATCCAACCGGTGGGCATTCTCCGTTGGAGCGGCGCAAAGAAGTCGTCGAGGTTGCACGCAAACATGACCTTCAGATCATCGAAGATGATTGTTACCGCATGGGCGAGGCGCGCGCGCCCTGTTACCGGGCGCTGGCCCCGGAACGGGGCTGGCACGTATCGTCGATCTCAAAAATCCTGACGCCAGCCCTGCGCGTCGGGTTTGCCCTTGCCCCCAAGGAACGCAGCGGCGACCTGCGCCGATCCGCCGAATACGGGTATTTCGGTCTGGCTCAACCCTTGGCCGAACTGACCCGGTTGTTGCTTGGACATCCCGACGCGCCAAAGCTTGCGGCAGATGTTCGTGCGCGAATGGGCGAATATGTCCGTGTCGCCGTCAATGCATTGGGCGGGTTCGATCTGAACTGGGATTCCGACATTCCCTTTGTCTGGCTGAACCTGCCATCCGGCTGGCGCTCGGCTGCTTTCAGTCGGGCCGCCGAGCGTGAGGGTATTCAATTGCGATCTGCCGATGAGTTCGCATTGCGCGACGGGCGGGCGCCAAATGCCGTACGCATTGCGATGAATGGACATGTTTCCCTGGAGCAGTTCGAAAACGCGATGCTGCGTCTGCGAAGCCTGCTGGACAACCCGCCCGAGCAAATCAGCGTTTGATTTTGGGGTAAAATAATACCTATTTTTTAACCGTTTGATTTAGCGTGCAAAATACTGGTTGTCGGTTCTTGACGTGCAGGTGATCTGCCCATAAAACCCGTCCATCGAATTCGGACCGCCTCGGTAAGGGGCGGTCTTTCACATCAAACAGGACTATCCTGCCATGAAAACCTTTTCTGCAACACCTGCAGACATCGACAAGAAATGGATCCTGATCGACGCCGAGGGCGTTGTTCTGGGCCGTCTTGCCTCGATCGTCGCCATGCGCCTGCGTGGCAAGCACAAAGCGTCGTTCACCCCGAACATGGACATGGGCGACAATGTCATCGTGATCAACGCTGACAAAATCCAGATGACCGGCAAGAAGCGCGAAGAGAACTTCTACTGGCACACTGGCCACCCGGGCGGCATCAAGTCGCGCACCAAACAGCAGATCCTGGAAGGTGCTCACCCCGAGCGCGTCGTGACCCAGGCGGTCAAGCGCATGCTGCCGGGCAACCGTCTGGCACGTCAGCAAATGACCAACCTGCGTGTATATGCCGGTGCCGAGCATCCCCACGAGGCGCAAGCGCCCGAAGTTCTGGACGTCAAGTCCATGAACAAGAAAAACACCCGGAGCTAATGACCGATGGCTGATCAGATCAATACTCTCGAAGAGCTGAGCGCCGTCGCAGGCGTTGAAACCGTGGCCGAAGAAGTCATCGTACGTGAACCCGTACGTGACGAGCTGGGCCGTTCCTACGCCACCGGCAAACGTAAAGACGCTGTTGCCCGCGTTTGGATCAAGCCGGGTTCCGGCAAGGTCACCGTGAACGGCAAAGACCAGGACAAGTACTTCGCTCGTCCCGTTCTGCAGCTGATCCTGCGCCAGCCGTTCCAGGTTGCCGGTGTGGAAGGTGAGTTCGACGTTGTTGCAACCGTCAAAGGCGGTGGCCTGACCGGTCAGGCCGGTGCGGTCAAGCACGGCATCTCGAAAGCGCTGCAACTGTACGATCCGTCGCTGCGTGGCGCCCTGAAAGCCGCTGGCTTCCTGACCCGCGACAGCCGTGTTGTGGAACGTAAGAAATACGGTAAGCGCAAAGCGCGTCGTTCGTTCCAGTTCTCGAAGCGTTAATCGCGTCCGGGACAATTCAAAAAGACCAGGATTGGCGGTCACGCAGATGCGTGGTCGCCAATTTTCTTTGGGCCATTGGGTGCCGTTATTGGGAAACCATCGGTTTCAGGGCGTCATAGGCGATGTCGGCAAGCAGCTTGTTTCCGGTGGCATTCAGGTGACCGTCGAATCTGTGGTAAAGATCGACGCCGTTTTGCCGATAGGTTTCGGCAAGGATCGGCAGTGCCTTAACCCAGTTGATGCCATGCGTTGCGGAAAACTCTGAAAACACGTCGTCGGTCAGGGCAGGGTCAATTCCATCCCCGCTGCGGCCACTGGCGGAATGCAGAACCTGGAATAGTTGCGGCACCGACAGGACGATGAAATCGGCGCCCCGTTCGGTCGTGAACTGCTTGGCCCGCAGGATGATGTCCTTGGTCGTGTCGGCCTGTTTCAGCAGTTCTTGCGACGCGGGCGCGGTGAAGAACGCCTTTCTTGGGGTCAGAAGGTACAGGCGCGTATAGGCCGCATCCGTGGCCATGATGATCCGTTTCAGCAGGGTAAGGGAATGCAGATGCGATTTTTTCCCGACGCCGGATTTCACAACCGCCCGAGCATCGCCATGGGCATTGTCCTGACCATTTTCGGTTTCGATGGGCCGGTTTGCAAACAGGTCGTTGGGAAGAAAGGTCAGCACCACAATGTCGGGCTGATAGGTTTCGAATAGCGTTTCCAGGTACAATGCCTGTTGCGAAGTGTCATAGCCGGGAACGCCGGCGTTGATGATTTCGACGTTCTGGTCCTCGTTCTCATAGCGTTTTGCCAGAACTTCCGGCCAGATGTTTTCGAAATGGTTGGCGGCGCCGAAGACAAATGAATCCCCCAACAACAAAACTTTGACGGCGTCCGGGGACGGCAGCAGGGTATCGTCCAGCGCCGCGCTTCTGAAGCCGCGGGCGTTCACGATATATTCGACCTCGAATTCCGGCGCAGACAGGACCGCGCGGGTTTTGGGCCGGTTCACATGTCCGGTCACCGGGTTTTTAAGCGCCAGCGTTTCGCCAACATAATAGGTCGTGTCGACCGATTGCGGTAAAAACAGCCGGACGGAAATCTCGATCACTGCAAGTAGCGAAATTGTAACGGCAAGAACCAATGCGGCGTTTTTTAGAAATTTGTTCACGAAAACTATAACCCTTTACATCGAACACCGCACCGAAGCGCCACGGGAAAACCCGCAAAATCCGTGCCAAAACAATGGCTAGCGATATTCGATATCCCCCTCGGGATCGAGTTTAGGGGTACCGTATTTTTCAAGTCAAGCGACGGGTTGAAACCTGTCTGCCCGAAAACCCGGTGGACGGAACGCCCCGTGCGATCGACAGGGCGTTCCGAATCTTATTCTTCGTACACCATTTTCCAGGCCCCGTTTTCGACTACGTTCACATAGACCGAATCCGCGCCCTGGTGATCATCGGCGCTGAATGTCATGTGGTTTCCGACCAAATCGTCCTGGTAATCCAGTGTCTCCATTGCGGCGATAAAGCTTTCTTGGGTCAGGTCTGGGCCGGCGGCCTCTAGTGCGCGGACCATCAGCTCGGCAGCCGCATACCCCAGCATCGAGAACCCGACCGGGTCTTCGCCTGTGGCGGCCTTGTATTCTTCGATAAAGGCGGCTGGTGCGGGTTCTTCGGCGCGGGCCCACAGGTCTTGCCAGGATGCCGCGGCATAGAACCCTTCGGTCACGCCACCGGGCACCTGCGCCACCACGGTCAGAAAGCTGGCCGAGGTGCCCAGGAACTTCATGTCCTCAAGCCCCATTTTCTTGGCTGTCCCCACAACGGTGATGACCTGGCGAACGCCAAGCGCCATGGTAACGATATCGCAGCCCTCTTCCTTGAGCTTGCTGAGTGATCCGACGAAATCGGTCTCATCGGGTTTATGCGTCGTTTCGGCCGCAAAGGTGATCCCCGCGGCCTCGGCCCCGGCGTGGCTGCCTTCCAGGATCTCTTTGCCGAAATCGGTGGGCAGGTACATCGTGCATACGTTTTGCCCGCCAAAGGTCTCGGCTAGGTACTTCACGCCGACCAGCGACTGGTCGTAATAGCTGCTGAATGAAGTGAACTTGTTGGTCACCGGCTCTTGCAGCATTTGCCGGGCGGCGGACAGGGGGGCCACGTTGGGAATGCCCTTGGGGTCCAACAGTTTGAACCCGGCCAGGTTCATCGGCGTGCCCAGCGATTGCAGCATGGCAAAAACCTTGTCGCGGTTCAGCAGCTTGTTGTAGCCCTGCATCGCCCGCGGCATCTGGTAACCGTTATCCTCGACCACATAGCGGATCTGGCGGCCATGGACGCCGCCATTGGCGTTTACGCGGTCAAAAAAGACGTTGGCGCCCTTGGTTGCGGGAACCCCGACAGCCGCGAAAATACCACTCAGGTCGTTGACGGAACCGATGACGATTTCGTCATCCGATACGCCCTGCACATCGGCCAGTGCCACGGTTGCCGTTGCTGTCATCGCGGCAGCTGTCGCCATCCGCTTGAACACGTTCCTCATGAGTTCTCCTCCCTTGGGTGTTTCCCTTTGATTATGTGTACATGTCTTCGATCAGATGCGCGTGTTTCTTTTCCACAAAGCCGCGTTTCAGCTTCATGGTGGCGGTCAGTTCATCATCCTCGGCGGTCAGCAACACGTCAATCAGGCGGAAATCCTTGATCTGTTCGACGCGGGCAAATTCCTTGTTTACCGCCGCGACCTCTTGGCTGATCAACTCGCGGATCTGCGGTGCCGCGCAAAGCGAGGCGAAGTTCGAGAACGGGATCTTGCGGTCCTGGGCCAGCTTTTCCACATTTTCCTGGTCGATCATGATCAGAGCGGTCAAAAACTTGCGACGATCCCCGATGATGACGGCGTCAGAGATATAGTGGCTGAACTTCAATCGGCTTTCGATTTCCGCAGGGGTGATGTTCTTGCCGCCTGCGGTGATAATGATGTCCTTGAGCCGCCCGGTGATCGACACGAACCCGTCTTCGTCCAGGTGGCCCATGTCCCCGGTGCGCAACCAGCCGTCTGCCGTAAAGGTCTCTGCGGTTTTGGCGTTGTTGCGCCAATAACCCTGGAACACATTCAACCCTTTGATCTGGATTTCTCCGTCCTCTGCAATGCGCAGATCATTGCCGATGACGGGCTGGCCAATCGTGCCGATCCTGTTGATTTCGGGCGTGTTGAGTGACGCAATCCCCGCGGTTTCGGTCATGCCGAACCCTTCGACCAGCGGGACGCCGATGGCCCAGTACCACCTGAGCAGCTCGCCCGAGATCGGCGCCGCGCCAGTGCCGCCCCGGCGCAGCCGGTCCATGCCCAGCATCCGGCGCAGGTTGCGCAGGACCAGCCTGTCCCACAACCAGAACCGCGCCGCGACACCTGCCGGAACCGGTTCGCCGCGATGAATGTACTCGGCCCGCGCCATCCCCGCCTTTAGCGCCAGACCAAAAGCAGCCCGACCGGCGGGCGTAGCCTCTTGCGCCATAATCAAGACCTGCGAATAGATCTTTTCCCAGACGCGCGGCACGGCGGTAAAGGTGGTTGGCGAAACCTCTTGCAGGTTGGCGAAAACCGTTTCGGGGCTTTCTGCGAAATTGACGGTGCATTTGCCCGCCAGCGGGAAATAAATCGACACGTCGCGTTCAAGGATATGGCAAAGGGGCAGGAAACAAAGCTGTTCGTCCGTCTCAAGCGTCGGCAGGGCGCGGGCACCGGATTCGATGGCGGCCAGGATGTTTTCGTTACTCAGCATCGCGCCCTTGGGTTGTCCGGTCGTGCCGGATGTATAGATCAGCAGAGCCGTATCCTGGGGCGAAGTCTTTTCTATTTCGGCTTCGAACAGGTCAGGGTCCCGGGCTTCGGCCTGCTGCCCCAGCGCGTAGAGGTCCGCGATCATCATGCAACGCGGATGGTTCAGGTCATGCAGCCCCTCGTCATCCAGAATGATGACCTTCTGCAGCGACGGAAGCGCGTCTTCGACCTCCAGGAACTTGTCCAGCTGTTCTTCGTTCTCGACGATCAGAAAGCGGCTGTCGCTGTCGGTGACAAGATATTGCAACTGGCTGGCGGAATCGGTGGTGTAGACACCGGAGGTGATCCCGCCGACACATTGGATGCCAAGGTCGAACCACGCCCATTCCTTGCGGTCTTCGGACAGGATCGAAACAACCTCACCCCGGTTCAGGCCAAGCTGGCGCAACGCAAGGCCGATCCACTTGGCGTGCTGCCAGTAATCTGCCCATGAAAACGACTTCCATATCCCGAAATCCTTTTCGCGATGCGCGGTCCGCTGTCCCAGGTCGGCGCACCGTTTTTGAAACAGCTGGCCGATTGTCATACACCCATCAACCCGCAGCGGCCGCTGACCCGGCGTCGCGTTGAACTGAACGCCGTTGATCGTGATTTGCGGGGGCAGGGGGCTTGCGTCCATCTGGGTCACCTCCACGTCTTTTTGCGTTTCCACCGGCGGTTTTCACGCGCGCCTTCTTCCTTGACGCCAAGATAGAAGTTCTGGATGTCTTCGGATTGCATCAGGTCGCTGGCTTCTCCGTCCATGACGATGCGGCCGATTTCCATGACATAGCCGTGATGGGCAAGCTCCAGCGCCGCGTTTGCATTTTGCTCGACCAGCATCATCGTCATGTTCTGTTCTTCATTGAGCCGCTTGAGAATGCCAAAGATTTCCTGAACCAGCAGCGGCGACAAACCCAGCGAGGGTTCATCCAGCAGCATGATCTTTGGGTTGGCCATCAGCCCCCGGCCAATGGCCAGCATTTGCTGTTGCCCACCCGACAGGGTGCCCGCTTCTTGGTTGCGCCGTTCCTTCAGAACCGGGAAATAGCTGAAGACCAGCTCGCGGTCGTGGTCGAATTGGGCCTTGTCGGTCAGGGTATACGCACCCAGGCTGAGGTTTTCGTCGACGGTCATCAGGGGAAACACCTCGCGCCCCTCGGGCACGTGGACGATGCCGCGCTGGACAACCTTATGCGGTTCCGAGCCCTGTATCTGCGCCCCGTCAAATGTGATGGTGCCCTTTTCCGGGTCCATCACCCCCGAGACGGTTTTCATAAGCGTCGTCTTGCCCGCACCATTGGCGCCAAGGATTGAAACGATCTGACCGGGGTGCACATCCAGCGACACACCACGAATAGCCATGATTGGGCCGTAGAAGCTTTCGATATTGCGGATTTTCAGGATCGGCTCGCTCATGAGGCTTTCCCCAGATACGCCTCGACAACAGCGGGGTGCGATTGCACCTGCGCGGGGCTGCCCAATGCCAGCATCGCGCCATCCGCCATGGCCAGTACCCTGTCCGAGACACCGGACACCAGGCCCATATCGTGTTCCACCATCAGCACCGTGATGCCCATTTGGCGGCGAATATCGTCGATCCACCAGCGCATGTCGGTGGTTTCCTCGACCGACAGGCCCGACGCGGGTTCGTCAAGCAACAGCAGCTTGGGGTCAGTGGCCAGGGCGCGGGCCACCTCGACAACCTTGCGAACACCGTATGGCAGGCCCGAGATCAGCTTGTCGCGAAAGGCCTGCAAGTCCAGAAAGTCGATGATTTCTTCGACCTTCTCGCGGTTCTCGATCTCTTGGCGGCGCGCGGACGGGGCAAATAGCAACTCGGAAACCAGGTTGGTGCGGCGGTGCCGATGGCGGCCAACCAGCAGGTTTTGAAGAACGGTCGCATGCTCGAACAGCTCGATATTCTGGAATGTGCGCGCCACGCCAAAGGCGGCCACCCCAGACGGTTTCACCTTCAGCAGGTCGTGACCGTCGAACCGGATCGCGCCAGCATGGGGCGTGTAGAACCGCGAGATCAGGTTGAACACGGTCGACTTGCCCGCCCCGTTGGGGCCGACAATGGCAAAGACTTCGCCTTCGTGAACCTCGAACGAAAGATCATTGACCGCCGTCAGGCCTCCGAATTTCAGCGTGACGTTTTCAAAGGCAAGCAAGCTCATCTCAGGCGCTCCGTCCGCAGATAAGATTTCTGCCGTTTGAACATGTCCTTGCGATAAAATGGGAACAGTTCGAACCATGTCCGGATCTTCAGCCAGCGTCCGTACAGGCCCATCGGCTCGAACAGGATGAAGGCGATCAGGATCATTCCGAATATGCCGAATTCCAACCCCGGAATGGCCACGGTGCTGCCTCCGAATGCGGCGCCGACATATTCCTTGGCGATCGACAGGAACTGAGGCAGAAACCCGATGACGATCGCGCCAAGAAACGCGCCGTGGATCGACCCCAGCCCGCCGATGACGATCATCATCAGCAGTTGGATGGATATGACGACGCTGAAGGTTTCGTTGTTGAAGGCCCCTGCATAAAGGCCCATCAGCGCACCGGCCCAACCGGTGACGGCACAGGACAGCGCGAACGAGATCATCTTGGTGCGGGCAATGTCCACGCCCATCGCCTGTGCCGAGACCTCGGAATCGCGCACTGCGATAAAGCTGCGGCCCAGTGGCGCGCGCAGCAGGTTGATATAGCCCAGCGTCACCAAAATGGCGGCGCCCAGCACCAGCCAAAAAAACTGTTCCGGCGTGGCCCAGCGGTCGACTAGATGGCCAAAGATTTCAACGCCGCCCATGTATTTGCCAGCAACACCGCCGGTCAGCGGTTCGGCCAGCACGATGATGTCATCCATCAAAATCGAAAGCGCCAGCGTAAAAATGGCCAGATAGATGCCGTGCAGGCGCAAGGCGGGAATGGCGACGGTCACACCGGCAATGCCTGTCAGGACCCCGCTCAGGGGGAAGGCCACCAGGAACGGCACGCCATTTTCGATCAGGATGACATTGGCATAGCAGCCAAAGGCCAGAAACGCGGCGTGGCCCAGGCTGGCCTGGCCGGTATGCCCGGTTAGGATCATCAGGCCCAGCCCGGCGATGGCCCAGATCAGGACGTTGGTCAATTCGCCCAGATAGAACGCATCCAGCCACCACGGTGCCGCCGCAACGAGGGCGATCAGAGCCAGGTACAGACACAGCTGATACCTGTCCTTCCATGGCCGAATATCCTGCATGTAGTTGGTTTTGAAAACTATTCGCATGGAAATCAGACCTTCTTGACCCGTACCTGGCTAAACAGCCCGTGGGGCCGGAAAATCAGCACCGCCAGCAACAGCGCATACGGGGCGATCTGGCTGTATCCGGCGGCGATGTACCGGCTGGCAAAGGGTTCGATGACGCCAACGATCAACCCTCCGGCCAGGGCGCCGGGCAGGCTGCCAAAGCCGCCGATGACGGCCGCGGCAAAAGCCTTGATGCCCATCAGCCCCGTTGTGGGGTCAACCGATCCCTTGGCCGCAAAAAGGATACCGGCAATTCCGGCCACCACGCCTGCCAGTGCCCAGATGAACCCCTGAACCCGTTTGACGGGTATTCCCATGTAATAGGCCGCCAGTTGGTTCTGCGATGCGCCCTGCATCGCCAGGCCAAGCTTGGTGCGGCTGAAGAAAACATACAGCCCCCAGGTCAGCAGGACCGTCACCACGATGACGGCAACATCCTCCATCCCCAGAACCAGCCCGCCAAGACGGACTTCCTTACCGGCCAGAGGGCTTTGCAGGGTCTGCGGCTCGTGGCCCCAAATCAGCCCGGCGGCAAAACGGATCACGAACCCCAGGGCGATGGTCAGGATCACGACGGCAGTCTGGCTTTCTCCGAACAGGCGACGGATGATCAGCCGGTCAACGAGATAGCCAAGCGCCCCCATGATCCCCAGCGACACCGGCAGCGCAATCCAGAAGGGCAGGCCCATATATTCGGTGTTCGTCAGCCCGATGGTGACAAAGGCCCCCAGCATCATGAAATCGCCCTGGGCAAAATTCACCGCCTCTGTGGCCTTGTAGATCAGAACGAACCCCAGGGCGATCAGGCCATAGACACAGCCATTCGCCAGCCCGCTGATCAGCAGCTGCGCATTGTCCAAACTGTCCTCCCTATACCGGTTGCGCCGGTATTGTTCCCAACGGGCCTTCGATTTGCCCGCCGTTTGGACCTACTATGGCGTGATAATGACTTTGCCGTCACTCTTTTTTAGTGCATCGGCAAGATTTGGCACCACATCTGTAAGCGTAAGCCGTTCAGAAACATCCGTTTTCCAACGGCCGTCGGCGAACCGGGCCTGAACTTCGGCAACGACGCCCATCTGGTCTTCGGGAGCAGTCGACATCATCCATTGAGTCAGCCAGAACCCTTCGATGCGCTTGTTCATAAAAATCAACTGGCCCATCTGGGTCAACTTGGGCAACTCGGTGCTGAGCTTGCCATAGCATACCCAGCGCGCACCGTTGGGCATGTTGCAAAAGACCTGTTCGCATTGCTGATCGGCGACAGCATCCAGGAAGACCCGCGGTTTGAGGTCGGCGCTGATGGCGGCGAATCTTTCGGTCATTTCGGCATCACCGGTTACCAGAACCTCGGCCGCGCCCGCATCGCGGATCATATCGGCAGCTTCGGCGCGCCGGATCAGGGCGATGGGCTTCAACCCCAGATCGCGCCCCAGGCTGCACATCAGCTTGCCCAGCTGGCTGGTTGCCGCAGACACGACAAACGAGTCGCCCGCCTTGCGCGCGATATCGACCATGGCCATAGCGGTCATCGGGTTGACGATCTGCGCGGCACCATCCTCGTCCGAGATATCGGGGCGCAGCGGGATACACATCTGGGCCTGGGTTACCACATATTCCGCCCAGGCGCCGGACCCGGCGGCGACAAAGGCGACCCGCAGGCCTTGCAAGGCTTCGGCTCCCGGTCCGGTTGCGATCACGTCGCCGCATCCTTCGAACCCGGCAGGGCTGCCTTTGACGCGCGGCTGGCCATACTCGCCTTTAATGAAATGAATATCCGACGGGTTGACCGAGGCCGCGCGCAGCTTGATCAGGACCTGACCCGCGCCCGGCGCCGAAACCGGCAAGGTCGCGTTTTCCAGCCAATCTGCGGCATCCGCGATCACCGGGCCGGTTGCGGTCCCCGAATACCCGTCATGGGACTGAATGACGGCAAACATCGAGCTGGGCAGGTCGGACATGTGAAATTTCCTTGTTTTGAACGGGTTGGCGTCCGGATTTCGCGTGTTCTTCGCAGCGGTCTTTGACGTGTCAAACCGGGCAGGCAGCAAAAAGGGGCGCTGTTGGCCCAAGCCAAACAAAAGCGCCCCTTGCCGTCAATTCATCTGTCACCTGACGTGACGGAAAACCCCCTGTGTCTGCGGTATGCGGGGCCCGCCCAAACGGCAGGCCCGACCGGTATCATTGCTGGGTCAGCAACGCCTGCAGCTCTTGCAGCTTTTCGGCAATCGTTTCGGGCGAGGCCTTGATTTCTTCAAGGATCGCAAGGGCCTGATCCTTGAGCCCCTGGGCCAGATCACTGTCCTGAACCGATGCGACCATCTTGTCAAAATCGAACTGTTCGGCGCTCAGCATGCCGTCCTGGACCCAGGAATTGAACAGCTCCTGTCCCTGACCGGCGAGCGCGGCAACCTGTTCGCCCGCCTGGTCGGCCAGGTCGGACGCGGCCTCACCGGCCTGCTGGGCGGTTTCGGTTGCCTGATCCGCCAGGTCCGAGGCCGCTTGTCCGGCTTGTTCGGTGGCGTCTGTCAGGGCATCGCTGGCGGCATCCTGCGCGGCCGAGGCTGCTTCGCTTGCGGCTTCTCCTGCCTCTTCAGCGGCGGATTGAAGCTGTTCGACGGGCGTTTGTTCCGGTTTGGCCAGAAAGAAATAAGCACCGGCACCAATAGCTGCGATGATGACGATATATATAAGGCGGGACATGATGATCTCCTTTGAACTATGCGCCGCAGAGATGCTGAAAAACTACCTGGGATCAAAGGGGAAAACCCGGAAATATTCGGCATGGTGCGGGGATAGGCCGTGCTGCGCTGATCGGGCGTGTCGGCGGTGGCGATAACACGCCGCATGCACCGGTCGTGCGCCAGAAATCTGTTGCGTTGGGAAACTGTGCCTGGACCCCGATTTGGGGTAGTGGCGGAGAGACAGGGATTCGAACCCTGGGTGGGCTTGCACCCACAACGGTTTTCGAGACCGCCCCGTTCGACCACTCCGGCACCTCTCCGCGGGGGTCTGTGAGGGGGGGATTTAGTTGCGAAACCCGGACGGTGCAAGCGGAAAATTCCCGAAAATCGCCAAGTCGGGTTTTTCCGTTGCCTGCATTGCGAAATTGCCTAGGTTGATAGGCATGAAACACTTGTTGCGCTGTTGTTCTGTGGCCTTCCTGGTCCCGCTTGTTGTCATTGCCACCCTGGCCCAACCTTTGGCTGCGGCAAACAGGGACCGGATCGAGGCATTTCTGACCACGACCGGTTTCGATGTAGCGCTTGAAAGCATCGCGCTGGCATCCGCCTCGGCGCCGGGCATGCTAGGGCTTGATCCCGACGGATTCGGCGCGGATTGGACGCGCCTGACCCAAGAGGTGTTCGACACCGGCGAAATGCATGAGACCGCGGTCACGATCCTGGAGCAGACGCTCAGCGATCAGGCCTTGACCCATGCGGTCGAGTTTTATGCCACTGATCTGGGTCAAAGGCTGGTTGCAGCAGAAAACGCATCGCACCTGGTCGAGGATGACGAGGCCAAGCAACTTGAGGGTCAGAAAATCGTTTCGGACCTGATCCAGGAGGGGTCGCACCGGGTTGAAAGCCTCAAGCGGATGAACCGGGCCATCGATGCAAGCGGAACTGCAGTGCGGGCGCTTCAGGAAATTCAGGTGCGGTTTCTTCTGGCGGCCAGTGCCTCGGGGGTGATTGATCTGCAATTGGGCGGCGACGAATTGCGACAGATGATGAAGGCCAATGAACCCGAGATGCGGCGGTCTTTGCAACTGTCGTCGCTGGCCGGCGCGGCCTATACGTATCAGACGTTTTCAGATGCGGATGTAGATGAATATGCCGATGCGCTCGAAGCGCCGCTGATGCAGGAAGTCTATGAGCTGCTCAACGCGATCCAATACGAGATCATGGCCATGCGGTTCGAGGTTCTGGCCGCCCGTATGGCCGAGCTGCGCCCGGCGCAAGACATCTGATGCAGCGGTTTTTGGTTCTGTTCGTGGCCATTGTGGGCCTGTGTATGCCAGCCAGCGCCAACGAACTGGTCGACAGGCTGACGGGCGCCATGCGCCTTGACGAGGTGGTCGAGGTGTTGCGCGAAGAAGGCGTCAGTAGCGGGAAAAAGCTGGATGAAGGGTTTCTGGGCGGCGCGGGCGGCGCCTTTTTTCAAGCCCAGATCGAAGACATCTATGACCCGGTCTGGATGACGGGCCAGATCTCTGAAAGCCTGTCAGGTATGCTGACCGAGCAGCAGTTGGAGCAGGCCGCCACCTTTTTCGAAAGCGACCTGGGGCAGGTGATCGTCTCGCTCGAAAACTCGGCCCGCCGCGCGATGATGGACGAGGCGGTTACCCAGATGGCGCAGGCGGCCTTGCGGGATGCGGATCGCGATGGCGGACGTTTTCTGCTGATCGAAGAATATATCGAGGTCAATGATCTGATCGCGCGCAATGTGCAAAGTACGATTACCTCGGATTACAGTTTCTTCCGCGGAATGGCCAACGGGCAGGGCACCCCACCTGACGAAGGGCACTTGCTGGCCGAATTGCTGGCCCACAAGGACGAGGTCGAACGCGACACGCGCGATTGGCTGTTCTCGTTTCTTATGCTGGCCTACCAACCGCTTGACGAGGCCCAGATCAGGGGCAATATCGCCTTTTCCCGAACCGATACCGGGCGGGCGCTGAATGACGCCATTTTCGACGGTATCGACAAGATGTATAACGAGATCTCGTACCAGTTGGGAATAACCGTCGGTCAGGTTCTGGGGGCCTCCGAACTTTGACCTCGGAATATGGTTGACTTTCCATCCGATTGACCTGATAAGCGCGCATCCCGGCCGGGCTTTCCGCGCCGGGTATCGTTATTATTGACCTTGGGCCTATGGTCCCCGGGTCGTCACACAGCCCGAAAAGGGCGCGCTGTTCGAGGTGGCTTTCAAGGAACTTGAGGCCGAAACGCCCGAAAGGGGACCACAGAACGCGGGAATGAAAAGGAAAGACGCATGTTTGCGGTCCTCAAGACTGGCGGCAAGCAGTACAAGGTTCAGGCGGGCGATGTGCTCCGTGTTGAAAAGCTGGCTGCCGACGCAGGTGAAAAAGTTCAATTCAACGATGTTCTGATGCTGGGCGGCGACGCTCCGGTTGTTGGTGCACCGTTCGTCGAAGGTGCTGGCGTACAGGCCGAAGTGATCGAACAGATCAAAGGTGACAAGGTCATCAAGTTCGTCAAACGCCGTCGTAAGCACAGCTCGAAGCGTACCGTTGGTCACCGTCAAAAGCTGACCCTGGTCAAGATCACCGACATCCTGTCGTCGGGCGCTGACAAGTCGGGCATCAAGGCTGCAACCGGTTCGGTTTCTGCATCAGCTGTCGAAGCTGCTGCTCCGAAAAAGGCGCCGGCCAAGAAAGCCGCTGCGAAAAAGGCCGAGGCACCCGCTGCCGACGCTGGCGCGGACGATCTGAAAAAACTGTCCGGTGTTGGCCCGGCACTTGAGAAAAAGCTTCTTGAGGCTGGTATCACCACCTTTGCACAAATCGCGGCATGGACGGAAGCAGACGTTGCTGCTATGGACGAGAAACTGTCGTTCAAAGGCCGGATCGAGCGTGAAGGCTGGATCGAACAGGCCAAAGAACTGGCTAAAGGCTAAGGAGAGAGAGAATGGCACATAAAAAAGCTGGCGGTTCCTCCCGTAACGGTCGCGACTCAGCTGGTCGCCGCCTTGGCGTGAAACTGTATGGTGGCCAGGCGGCCATCGCAGGCAACATCATCGTACGTCAGCGCGGCACCAAGTTCTGGCCGGGCGAAGGCGTGGGCATGGGCAAGGATCACACCATCTTTGCAACCACCGATGGCGCCGTGAAGTTCCACAAGGGACTGAAGAACCGCACCTTTATTTCGGTCCTGCCAGTGGCGGAGGCCGCAGAGTAAGCCGAAACCCATAAGGTTTGAAAATTCATGGGGGACCGGCAGAAAATGCCGGTCCCCTTTGTCGTTTTAACACTGTTTTGATCGTATGCCCTGATGACTGACACAGCACGCATTTTCCCGGTTTTCGCCTTTGGCGAACCCGCGCGCGCGGTTGAAGATCGGCGGGTGCGAAAATATCTGGTGTACGGGGTAATTGGTTTTGCTGTTGCTGTCGTAAATTTCGTGTTGTTCGGAGGAGGAACGCACTCATGAAACTTGAGACGATAATCAATCAGCCGGTCATCGAAACCGAGCGGTTCGATCTGCGCCCTGTGCGCCGTTCGGATATGGGTCTCATCGAACATTATGCAGGCGACGAGCGCGTGGCGCGCATGACGACGACCATTCCGCATCCGTTGCCGCCGGGCTCGACCGAGGCTTTCGTGGCGCGTGCGATGGCAGAGGACCGGGACGAAGACGTCTGGGCGTTGGATGCCACCAAGGATGGCGGTCCGGAGCTGATCGGGCTGATTTCCCTGCAACGGCTGGATCGCAACCAGTCCGAGGTCGGGTACTGGGTTGCGCCCCTTTACTGGAATACAGGCGTTGCCTCGCTTGCCGTCGAAGCGCTGGTCATGGCCAATCCGCTGGACAACGCGGCAATGTTTGCCAGCGTGTTTCAGGACAATCCGGCCTCTGCGCGGGTACTGACCCATTGCGGGTTCCAGTATCTGGGCGATGCCGAAAGCTATTCGGTGGCGCGCGACGCAAACGTGCCCACCTGGACATATACAAAGAAACTCTGACTTGTGGCCGATGGGGCCTTTGCAGTAGGGGACAGACATGAAATTTCTCGATCTTGCAAAGGTCTACATCCGGTCCGGGGCCGGAGGTAATGGCTGCGTCAGTTTCCGGCGCGAAAAATACATTGAATATGGTGGCCCCGACGGGGGCGACGGGGGCAAGGGCGGGTCTGTCTGGGCCGAGGTCGTGGATGGGCTGAACACCCTGATCGACTTTCGCTATCAGCAGCATTTCTTTGCCAAGAACGGTCAGCCCGGCCGCGGGCAGCAGCGCACCGGCAAGGATGGCGATGACATCATCCTGCGGGTTCCCGTCGGCACCGAGATTCTGGATGAGGACGAAGAAACCGTCATCTGTGACCTGACAGAGGTCGGTCAGCGGTTCCTGCTTGCCAAGGGCGGCAATGGCGGTTTCGGCAACCTGCACTTCAAATCGGCCACCAACCAGGCGCCGCGCCGGGCCAACCCCGGACAGGCCGGGATCGACCGGACCATCTGGCTGCGGCTGAAGCTGATCGCCGATGTTGGCCTGCTGGGCATGCCCAATGCGGGCAAATCGACCTTTCTGGCGGCCACGTCGAATGCGCGCCCCAAGATCGCGGATTACCCGTTCACGACGCTGCACCCCAACTTGGGCGTTGTCGGCGTGGACAATGTCGAATTTGTCGTTGCCGACATTCCCGGCCTGATCGAAGGTGCACATGAAGGGCGCGGAATCGGTGACCGGTTCCTGGGTCATGTGGAACGCTGCGCGGTTCTGCTGCATCTGGTCGACGGAACCTCGGAAACCCTGGCCGACGACTACCGGACGATTATTCACGAACTCGAAGCCTATGGCGGGGAGCTTGCACAAAAACCGCGGATCACCGTACTCAACAAGATCGACGCGCTCGATGATGACGAGCGCGACCAGGCCAGGGACGCGCTGCAGGATGCGGTAGGTGGTCCCGTCATGACCATGTCCGGGGTTGCCCATCTGGGCGTCACCGAGGTTCTGCGCGCCCTGCGATCGCGGATTGATGAGAACAGGCTGCGTCAAAAACCCGCCGAGGAGACATCGACGTGGCAACCCTGACCAGGGCAAAAAGGCTGGTCGTCAAAATCGGGTCAGCCTTGTTGGTGGATCGCCAAAGCGGGTTGCTGCGGTCCGAATGGCTGCATGCCCTGGCGCGCGATGTTGCATGGCTCAAGGGGCTGGGGATTGACGTTATCCTTGTGTCCTCGGGCTCGATCGCGCTGGGGCGCGAGGTTCTGGGCCTGCCCAAGGCGGCCCTTGCGCTGGAAAAATCGCAGGCCGCCGCCGCAGTGGGGCAGATCAGGCTGGCCCGCGCTTACGAAGAAGCGCTGACCCCACACGATATCACCACCGCCCAGGTTCTTGTCACGCTTGAGGACAGCGCGGACAGGCGCCGCTATCTGAATTCGCGCGCGACGCTGGAAACGCTGCTGGGGCTGGGTGTGGTTCCGATCGTCAACGAAAATGACACTATCGCGACCGACGAGATCCGCTATGGCGACAACGACCGTTTGGCCGCCCAGATTGCGGTGACCGTTGGGGCCGACCAACTGATACTGCTGTCGGATGTTGATGGGTTCTATTCCGGGAACCCTGCCGAAGACCCCACGGCAAAACGCTTTGACGTGATTGACACGATCACCCCCGAGATCGAGGCCATGGCAGGCGATGCGGGCTCGGGGCTGTCCAAGGGTGGAATGAAGACCAAGCTGCTGGCCGCCGGCATGGCAACTGCCGCCGGTTGCGATATGGTCATCACCGAAGGATCGACCCTGAACCCGCTGAAATCGCTTGAAAATGGCGCAAATTGCACATGGTTTACGGCGGCCATGGACCCGCAGGCTGCCCGAAAACGCTGGATTTCTGCGATGAAGCCGCGGGGCGAAATTGTGGTGGATGCGGGCGCGGCTAGGGCCTTGAGCAACGGCAAAAGCCTGTTGCCTGCCGGTATCGTCGAGGTGACCGGCGATTTTGGCCGGGGCGATCCGGTTGCTATATTCGATCCTATGGCCCGCCGGTTGGCGCAGGGCCTTAGCCGGTACACCGCGCAGGAGGCCGACGCCATCAAGGGGCGAAAATCCTCGGAAATCGAGGCCACGCTGGGCTATCCCGGACGCGCGGTTCTTATACATCGGGACGACCTGGCGCTGTGACATGGCAAAATTTCGCGGCGCAACAGACGGATGACGAGAAAGGCTCATGAGATGAAAGATTTTGACAACATCCCCGCGCTGATGGCCGATCTGGGGCAACGGGCCCGGGCAGCGTCACGCGAACTGGCCTATGCCAGTGCCGAGCGCAAGCACGCAGCCCTGATTGCGGCGGCAGACGCGGTTTGGGCCAATCGCGCCGATATCATCGAGGCCAACAAGAAAGACCTGGAATTTGGCCGCGAAAAGGGGCTGAGCCCGGCGATGATGGATCGTCTGATGTTGGATGAAAGCCGCATTCAGGGCATGGTCGACGGGCTGCGCGCCGTCGCCGAACAGGCCGATCCCGTGGGCGAGGTACTCAGCGAATGGGATATGGCGTCCGGTCTGCATATCCAGCGTGTGCGCACGCCCCTGGGCGTGATTGGCGTGATCTATGAAAGCCGCCCCAACGTGACAGCCGATGCAGGCGCGTTGTGCCTGAAATCCGGCAATGCAGTAATTTTGCGGGGCGGGTCCGAGGGGCTGCATTCCTCGGTGGCCATTCACGCCTGCCTTGTTCAGGGGTTGAAGGCCGCGAACCTGCCCGAGGATGCCATCCAGCTTGTGCCGACCCGCGACCGGGCCGCGGTGCAGGAATTGTTGACCATGACGGATTGCGTGGACGTGATCGTGCCCCGCGGCGGCAAGGGGCTGGTCGGGCTGGTGCAACGCGAAGCCCGCGTGCCGGTCTTTGCGCATCTGGAGGGGATCGTTCACATCTACGTCGACAAGGACGCCGACCCGCGCAAGACGCTTGACGTTGTGCTGAACGCCAAGACGCGGCGAACCGGAATTTGCGGTGCGGCCGAATGCCTATTGGTTCATCAGGACGTGGCCGAGACATTGGGCCGCGACGTGGTTGCCGCCTTGCTGGCGAGTGGCGTCGAGGTGCATGCCGCCGGAGCCTTGGCCATTGACGGGACGGTTGCCGCCACCGATGACGATTGGGGCAAAGAGTTTCTGGACAGCGTGATCGCCGCAAAACCGGTTGCCGATATTGACGCGGCAATCGCGCATATCCGCAGTTTCGGGTCCAACCACACCGATTGCATCATGACCGAGGACAGCGCCGCAGCAGCGCGATTCTTTCAGCGACTCGACAGCGCCATCCTGATGCACAACGCCTCGACCCAGTTTGCGGATGGGGGCGAGTTCGGGATGGGGGCCGAGATTGGCATCGCAACTGGCAAGATGCATGCGCGGGGCCCGGTTGGGGCCGCGCAATTGACCAGCTTCAAGTACCTGGTGACGGGTGACGGGGCCACGCGGGCCTGACCGGGCGCGCCGTCACAGCCGCAAGGCGATGCGGGTTGTCGCTGTTTCCAGCGTGATCCGCCGACCTTGTGCGCGGGCCGTTTCGGCCAACAGCGCGAATTGCACCTGCGCCGGGGTCAGGCCTGTTTCGAACCGGCCAGTTTGCAACCCTTTCCAAAGTGCGCTGTCGATGCTCAGCCGATCCGCTGAACCGGTCAAATCAAGCTTGCCGTCCTGTGATGCGATCTGAACATCGCCACCCAGGGGCATCGCGCTTTCACAGCACATGGTGGCCAGGAAAGCCAGTTTGACCAAGCTGCGCGGCACTGCGTCGGACGGGGCCCAGTGAACCCGAACCCGGCCCGCATTCTGAATATCGCTCAGCAATTGGGAAATTTCCGTTCTTCCTAGCGGATGATCGCTGGCGGCGCCAAAGGCGACACGGAAAAACCGGATACGCGCGCCGGCGCTGGCCACGCTGCCGGTGATCAGGTCCATCTCGGGGCCGCGGGCTGATCCGACCATATCCAGCAGCTCCAATCCGTTCGTCACAGCCCCGATGGGGCTGATCAGATCGTGACAGATCCGGGAACCGACCAGCTCGGCCAGGTTGACGTCCGATGCGCCCATGCGTACCTCCTGCTGCATCTGCCTTTTGCCGGACCGGAGTCACCGCATGACAGACCTGAATGCCATACTTGCACCGGGCATGTTTGTCCGCCACCCGGATTTCCCCGATTGGGGCGTTGGACAGGTTCAGTCCAACATCGCAGGCAAGATCACCGTAAACTTTCGCGAGCAGGGGAAAGTGGTAATCGACGGGACACGCATCGCCCTGATGCCTGTCTTTGATCTGTGAAACTGGTTTAGGAAAGGTTAACGCCCCGGCTTTCCCGCGCATGTTGCCATCGGCCCGCCAACTGCGGTATCAGCGCGAAAACAAGAACGGAACGCTCAATGCCGGACGCAGGCCCTTCCTTTACAGTCAAACTGGCCGAAACCGACGAAGAACTGCGCGCGGCCCAGCGGCTGCGTTATGACGTGTTCGTGCGCGAACTGGGCGGCGGCGGCGAGATGGTCGATCACCAGGCCGGGTTGGAGCGGGACAGGTTCGACCCCTATTTCGACCACATGCTGGCAATCGACGACGGGACCGGCGCGGTCGTTGGTGTCTACAGGCTTTTGCCGGGCGCGCGCGCCGCGCAGGTCGGGCAGTTCTATTCCGAGGATGAATATGACCTGACGGTGCTGAAACAAGGCGGCCGCAAGTTACTGGAGCTTGGGCGTTCGTGCCTGCATCCCGACTATCGCGGCGGTATGGCGATGTACCACCTGTGGAACGGGCTTGCGGCCTATGTTGCGGAACACCAGGTCGAGGTTCTGTTTGGCGTTGCCAGCTTTCACGGGACGGACCCGCAAGAACTGGCGCAGCCTCTGTCCATGTTGCATCACAACCATCTGGCGCCACCCGACCTCAGGGTGCGGGCCCAGGCCGATGCCTTTCAACCCATGGACCTGGTTGCGGAAGCCGACCTTGATCGTCGGGCGGCCATGGTTCAGGTGCCCGCCTTGATAAAGGCGTATCTGAGGCTGGGGGGCTTTGTGGGCGAGGGGGCGTTCGTCGATCGCGCGTTCAACACAACCGACGTTTGCCTGATCCTTGACACGGCGCGCATGAATGACCGCCAAAAACGCATCTACGGCGGGGCGTGACACGGTGAACGACCCGCTTTGGAACAGCGAAGATGCACCCGATCCCATCATATTGGGCCCGCTGGAATGGGTGTTGGTTCTGATACGCGGCCTGCCGCTGGCCGCCTTGGTGTTCGGCGGTCTGGCCGTGTTGCTGGTGCTTCGGCTGGTCGAACGGCCGCTTTTTGGTCTACGCCGTCCGATTACGCCATTCGTCACGCAATTTGTATGCCGCAACGCGTTCCGAATCCTCGGGATGGGGTTTCGGGTGTCGGGCAGATTGATGCGCGAATCCGGCGCGGTGGTGGCCAACCACACGTCGTGGCTGGATATATTCGCGCTGAACGCGCGCAAGCGGATCTATTTCGTGTCCAAGGCCGAGGTCGCCAACTGGCCCGGCATCGGCTGGCTTGCGCGGGCCACAGGCACAGTCTTTATCGAACGCGACCGCAAAAAGGCGCAGGAACAGACACGGGTTTTTCAAGAGCGTTTGAGGGCGGGCCATAAACTGCTGTTTTTTCCCGAGGGAACCTCGACCGACGGGTTGCGGGTTTTGCCTTTTAAAACAACACTGTTTGCGGCGTTCTTCGCAGACGAATTGCGCAATTTCATGTATGTTCAGCCGGTTTCGGTTGTGTTCCACGCACCCAAAGGGCAACCGGACAGGTTCTATGGCTGGTGGGGAGACATGGAATTCGGGCCGCATCTTCTCAAGACGCTTGGCGCGCGCAGGCAGGGGGCGGTCGAGCTGATCTATCATGAGCCTGCCAAGGTCAGCGACTTTGAAAACCGCAAGGCGCTGGCGGCGCATTGCGAGGCGGCGGTGCGCCATGCGCACAGCTTGGCGCGGCTTGAAAAATAGGGGCATTTGGCCCTTGCGCTGACGCACGTCCTGCCGTATACGCGCGCCATTCAAACCCGCAGGCGGGGTTTGGCCTTTTTGAGGGAGACATCCTCATCAATGCCGCCGGTTGGAGCATCCGCTTCTTTCACCCCCGCCCAGGCGTAAACCGGAAAAGGAAAATAGCATGGCTCTTCCCGAGTTCACCATGCGTCAGCTTCTGGAAGCTGGCGTTCACTTTGGTCACCAGACACAGCGTTGGAATCCCCGCATGGGCCCGTTCATCTACGGCTCGCGCAATGGCATCCACATCATGGACCTGACCCAGACTGTTCCGATGCTGGACCAGGCTCTGCAGGCCGTTCGTGACACCGTCGCCAAAGGCGGCCGCGTGCTGTTCGTAGGTACCAAGCGTCAGGCAGCTCAGCCCATCGCCGAAGCCGCTGAAAAGTCAGCTCAGTACTACATGAACCACCGCTGGCTGGGCGGCACGCTGACCAACTGGAAAACCGTTTCCCAGTCGATCAACCGTCTGAACCAGATCGACGAAGCCATGGAAACCGGTGCCGAGGGCCTGACCAAGAAAGAGCGTCTGGGCATGGAGCGTGACCAGGCCAAGCTGCAGGCATCCCTGGGCGGTATCCGCGAGATGGGCGGCGTTCCTGACCTGCTGTTCGTCATCGACGTCAAGAAAGAATCCCTGGCAATCGCCGAAGCGAACAAGCTGGGCATCCCGGTTGTGGCTGTTGTCGACACCAACTGCTCGCCCGATGGTGTTGATTACATCATCCCCGGCAACGATGACGCAGCACGTGCAATCGCTCTGTACTGTGATCTGGCCGCCCGCGCCGCTCTGGACGGCATGACCGCTCAGATGGGTGCAGCAGGCGTTGATCTGGGTGCCTTCGAAGAAGCACCGGTTGAAGAAGCCGTTGCCGAGGAAGCCCCTGCAGAAGCAGACGCTTCGGCCGAAGCGTAAGCTGCCCGTCACGTTATTGACATGTGGGGCAGGGTAGACCTGCCCCAATTCCGTTTGAATTGAGGAGAGCCAAGAGATGGCAATCACAGCAGCAATGGTGAAAGAACTGCGCGACCAGACCGGCGCAGGCATGATGGACGCGAAAAAAGCGCTGACTGAAACCGGCGGCAACATGGACGAAGCCGTTGACTGGCTGCGCACCAAGGGTCTGGCCAAGGCGGCCAAGAAATCGGGCCGTACCGCGGCCGAAGGTCTGGTTGCTGTTCACGTCAATGGCGGCAACGGTGTTGCGGTCGAAGTGAACTCGGAAACCGACTTTGTTGCAAAGAACGCCGAGTTCCAGGAAATGGTTGGCAAGATCGCCTATGCTGCTGAAGGTGTCGCGGATGTTGACGCGCTGCTGGCGGCGGACCTGGGCGGCAAATCCGTGTCGGACACGCTGACCGACAAGATTGCCACCATCGGTGAAAACATGTCGGTACGCCGTATGGCCAAACTGTCGGGCGACACGGTTGTGTCCTACGTCCACAACGCGGCGACCAACGGCATGGGCAAGATCGGTGTTCTGGTTGCTCTGACAGGTGGCGACGAAGCCATCGGCAAGCAGATCGCGATGCACATCGCCGCGGTAAACCCTGCCGCCCTGTCCGAAGCGGACATGGACCCCGCGATTGTCGAAAAGGAAAAGCAGGTTCAGATGGACATCGCCCGCGAATCCGGCAAGCCGGAGCAGGTGATCGAAAAGATGATCATCGGCCGTATGAAGAAATTCGTGGCTGAGTCGACGCTCCTGAACCAGCAATTCGTCGTTAACCCTGACCTGACCGTCGAAGCCGCCGCCAAGGAAGCGGGCGCAACCGTCACCGGCTTTGTCCGCATGGAAGTCGGCGAAGGTATCGTCGTGGAAAAAGAAGACTTCGCCGCCGAAGTTGCCAAGGCTGCTCAGGGCTAAGTCAATCGTCACGGCCCTGGCCGACGATACAGAAAAATCAACCGGTTGCGCGCCTGCGCAGCCGGTTTTTTTCATGCTCAACGGCGATGGATGCCCGGCCCGTTTGGGGCCGCATACCGCGCCAATTTCGACGGGCGATGGACGAAGTCACCAAAGGGGTGCGGGGAGAAAAGGTGGGGATTGAGGGGCCCCGCATGATGGGGATGGTCGAGGCCCCTCAAAAATTCCAACAAAAGGTACGCGGACGAATATGCGCCCCAGTGTCAGAGCGACCGGAGAGCCCTGAAATCACAAAGATCCGACCAAATGTTCCTTTGGCAAAAGCCACCACTCACGGAACGTTGCGATTGTGCAATTTTTTGGCGAGATTCGAAAAGTCATGGATTCCTTACCTTAGGTAAACTTTGCCGTTTGGAGCCGGCTGTTTTCCCGGTTCAGGCTTCCATCACGAACATCTGGTTTTGCAACGAGGCCTTCAATACGGCCTGGGCCGTGGTTTCGACCGAAAGGGCCTCGCGGGCGAGGCGCAGATGCTTTTCAACGGTGGCCGAGGTCAGGCCCATCAACAGGGCGATATCCTGCGTGGTCTTTCCGTCACCGACCCATTCCAGTGCCTCGCGCTGACGTTTTGTCAGCGCCCTGTTGGGGGCGTTATAGGGCAGGGTGAGGATCTTGAGATGCGCCATGTTATTCATCAACAGGATGTCATGCCCGTGTTTCGCCCAGACGGCGTCGACCTCGTCCTGGGTCAGTTCACGGGCAGCCAGCGATATGGCCCCTTTTGAGCGCAACGAGACAGAGTTGAAGCTGACGGTATATCCGGCAGTGATGTTCTTGGACGCATTGAAATCAACGACCCGGCGTTCTTCGGGGGTCATCGCACCGTCAGCCTTCAGATCGTTGATCATGCGCCAGCTGGCTGCGCCTTCGTTCTGAAGGGCCCATTTCAACATGGGCGCATGAAAGTACAGCCCGCCGGCAAGGAACCCGTCCAGGTATTCCTTGCAGTGGTTGGACAGGATCACGAAATCCTCGGGGTCACCCAGGGATGTCTTTGTTCGGTATTGCGTGTACCCATACAGCAGACGATCAAAGCCAAAGCCCCCCATCTGCCGGCAATGGGCGTCCCACAACTCTTCCAGCGTCTTGGCATAGCTGACAAAGTTCAGGTACTCGCCAAGGGTCATCCGGCGACCCCATCACCAAGATGGACCGCCAGCGCGTCCAGCGCCATGACATAGCCTTGTGCGCCGAAACCGCATATCTGCCCAAGCGCCACGGGGGCGATGAAAGATTTGTGCCGGAAAGCCTCGCGCGCGTGAATGTTGGACAGATGCACCTCGACCGCGGGGACCTGGGCGGACGAGATCGCATCCATCAGCGCCACGGATGTGTGAGTAAATGCCCCGGCATTCAGTACGATACCGGCCTGTTTTCCCCTGGCGTCATGGATCGCGTCGATCAGGACGCCTTCGTGGTTGGATTGCGCGCAGGTGACCGTCAGACCGACGCTTTGACCATGCGCCACGCACAGGTCTTGGATCATTTTCAATGTGGTATGGCCATAGACCTCGGGTTGCCGTGTGCCCAGCAGGTTGAGGTTCGGGCCATTCAGTACCAGAATATTGTGCATTTTCTCAATGTCCCCATTGATGCTTGATAAACGCGAAATGGTGGGCATGTCCACCGGGCCGCGCGCTTATGACGCGAATGGTTCGGTGGCGTCATTCGGTGGCGTCCTTTGGCGGGGCATGGCGGCGGTTCGGATTGCCTCAACCATCCCCCATGGTCACGACGACTTTGCCAAGTACCGTCCGGTCACCCAAAAGGGTCAGGGCCTGCGCCGCCTGCGGCAGGTCAAAGCGTTGGGAAATGCGCGGCTTGATCTGACCTTTGCCGTAAAGGTCAAACAGGTCCTTCATGTTGGAGGCATGCCCCGCGGGATCACGAAAAACGGATGCGCCCCAAAACACGCCAACAACCTGGCACCCTTTGAGAAGCGGCAGGTTGAGCGGGATTTTTGGTATCCCGGCCGGGAACCCGACCACCAGAAAGCGGCCGTTCCAGGCCATGCTGCGCAGGGCAGGTTCGGCATAGTCCCCTCCAACCGCGTCATAGACAACATCGACCCCGTCGCCGCCTGCCAGCGCCTTGATCTGAGCAGACAATTCTTTTTGCGCCTCGTGTGTCATATCGCGCGCATAGACGATTGTTTCATCTGCCCCGACGGATTTGCAGAACGCGGCCTTGTCGGTCGAGGAGACGGCGGCGATGACCCGCGCGCCCATGGCCTTGCCCAGCTCGATCGCGGCCGACCCGACCCCGCCTGCCGCCCCAAGCACCAGAAGTGTTTCGCCTGCTCGCAGCGCGGCCCGGTCTTTCAGCGCGTGATAGGATGTCCCGTAGGTGAAAACAAAGCACGCGGCATCGTCATAGGGCATGCTGGCCGGAAACGGGATCGCGGCCTGTGCCTTGATGTTCAGATGCGTGGAAAACCCCCCGTAACCGGTTAAGGCCAGCACCCTGTCTCCGACGGCAAAGCCCGAAGTATCCGGCCCCAGCGCGATGACATCGCCCGATATCTCGCCCCCGGGCGCAAATGGGCGCGGCGGTTTTATCTGGTACAGGTCATTGATCATCAGGGTATCGGGGAAATTGACACCGGCGGCGCGCACCCGAACCAGGATTTCTCGGCTTTTGGGGGTGGGATCGGGCAGGGTGGTCAGTTCCAGTGTTTCCGGTCCACCCGGCGCGACGCTCAGTAACGCTTGCATTCGGCCCTCTGTTCGCAACCATTGTCGGAACAGGCACGATGAAGCACAGGCCGTTATTGTCAAGGAAATAGCAAAATGCAACGTTGCGATGCGAAACAGGCGGTCGGTCCCAAACGGGCCGAAACCCGGGATCGGGGGGCTGCGTTGCAAGCGTCGCATTTATCAAAGGGAACGATATGACACCGGAACTCTTATTCTCGGTCCAGGGCAAAACGGCGCTGGTCACAGGCGGCGCAACCGGGATCGGGCGTATGGCCGCCGAGGCGCTGGTGCGCGGGGGCGCACGGGTGTTGATCGCATCCCGCAAGGGCGACGCCTGCGAGGCCGTCGCGGCGGAACTGAACGCCTTGGATGCGCCAGGTTCGGCCGAAGGTTTCGCCGGGGATATCGGCAGCCAGGAGGGCATCGATGCGCTGGTATCCGAGGTCAACAGCCGCGTGCAAAACCTTGATATTTTGATGAATAATGCCGGTGTGTCCTGGGGTGCGCCAATGGGGCAATTCCCCTATGACGCCTGGGATAAGGTCATGTCCGTAAACGTTGCGGGGATTTTTGACCTGACGCAGAAATTGCTGCCATTGCTGATGAAGGCCGGATCGGACCAGGATCCGGCGCGCGTTGTGAATGTGGCGTCGGTCATGGGCGAAGTGCCGATGGGCGATGGCGCCTACAGCTACTCGGCCTCAAAGGCGGCGGTTATTCACCTGACGAAAATCCTGGCCAAAGAGCTTGCGCCGTTCAGGGTGACGGTAAACGCCATCGCGCCGGGACCCTTCGTGTCGCGCATGACGGCCTTTGCCACGGCCGATGCGGACAAGCGCGAGAAAGTCGGAAAGTCAGTACCGCTGGGGCGCGTTGGCCGCCCCGAAGATATCGGTGGCTGTCTGCTGTTTCTGTGCGGCCCCGGCGGCGGTTATGTAACCGGCGCGGTCATTCCCGTATCAGGTGGCATCAATGTGGTTACGGGCGGCAACATCTTTGCCGACGCCCTATAGAGCGCGGGATCGCAACAACGGAGGCCACGCACATGCCTGCTGATCTGGACAATCTGGACCTGGCTTCGGTCGATGCCTACCTTGAACGGAACCTGCCCGGGTATCAGGGACCGTTGACCGCCACCAAGTTTACCGGCGGCCAGTCAAACCCGACTTACGAGTTGCAAACCCCTGGCCGGACCTATGTTCTGCGCCGCAAACCACCCGGCGTATTGCTGAAATCGGCGCATGCCGTGGATCGCGAATTTCGCGTTCAGCGCGCCTTGAGCAACAGCAAAGTTCCGGTGCCGGAAATGTACCTGCTTTGCGAAGATGACGCCGTCATCGGATCGGCCTTCTACGTGATGGAACGGTTGGAGGGGCGCGGCTTTTTCGAACCGACGATGCCGGGCGAAACAAAAGAAACGCGCAAGGCCGTTCTGGACGAAATGAACCGGGTTCTGGCCGATCTGCACGACGTGGATATCAACGCTGTCGGTCTGTCTGATTTCGGGCCTCAGGGCAATTATTTCGAACGTCAGGTCACGCGCTGGACAAAACAATACCGCGCCTCTGAAACCGAAACGATCGCTGATATGGACGATCTGATAACCCGATTGCAGGCGTCGATCCCGGCGGATGACGGGCAAAGAACGCTGGTGCATGGGGATTTCAGGATCGACAATCTGATGTTCGAACGGGGTGGCAGCAGGTGCATCGGTGTTCTGGATTGGGAATTGTCGACCATCGGTCACCCTTTTGCCGACCTTGCGGCTGTGATCATGCAATGGCAGATGCCGCCCGGAAAGGACGGGCGTGGTTTGGCCGGTGTTGACCGCGATGAGCTGGGTCTGCCGTCGGATGCCGCGTTTATAGAAAGCTATTGCAGGCGTCGCGGTTTGCCGGGGATCGAGAATTTCGGGTTCTATCTGGCGTTCAACTTTTTCCGCATGGCCGGAATTCTGCAAGGCGTTTACAAACGTTCGCTTGACGGCAATGCCTCGGACCCTGACCGGGCGCGAATACTGGGCTCTTACGTGCCGGGGTTTGCCAAGTTCGGGTTGTCTGCGCTGGATCAATAGCACGCGCCGCAAGAGGCCGTGCGGGACTGCGTCGCAATCAAGGGGAAATTTTCAAGGTCTTCGTCATTTTGGCGTCGCGCGGATTGCGCCCCGGCAACGCAGGCTGGCAACCGCGCAGATCGGACCTGAACGCTGCTCAATCAGAAAACCGCCATTTTTGACTGTCGTTTGCCGCAGCGAAACGGCATGATTGGCCGAATGGACAAGACAACAGGAATTTGAGCCTGAAATGGGATTTGATGAGAAACGCCTGAGCCGCATTCCCCGATGGATGCAGGGCTATGTCGATCAAAGAAAATACCCCGGCTGCGCGGTGCTGATTTCCCACAAAGGGCAAGACGTATTGTTTCATGCCTGCGGTCTTCGTAGTGTCGAAAAGAACCTGCCGTTTCAGCGCGATACCGTGACCCGGATCTATTCGATGACCAAGCCGGTAACCAGTGTTGCGCTGATGATGCTGGTCGAGCGCGGAATGTTCCACTTGGACGCCCCGGTTTCAGATTTCTTGCCCGAATTCAAAGATATGCAGGCGCTGGTTGATGGGGCCATACGGATTGACCAGACCGAAGATGCCGCAACTCCGACCCTGCACCAATTGCTGACGCATACAAGCGGTCTCAGCTATCCCTTCAACCCGGGCGTCCTGCCGCAAGCGATGGATGATCTGGACTTGATTTTCAAACCGGATCAAGGACTTCTGTCCGACAATGTTGTCAAGCTCAGCAGCTTGCCCTTGGGCTTTCAGCCCGGCACGCGCTGGGAATACTCGGTCGGAATTGACGTGATCGGGCGCGTGGTCGAAGTTGCTTCGGGGCAACCGCTGGACCAGTTCTTTGCCGATCATATACTGGGCCCACTGGGCATGTCAGAAACCGGATTTTCGGTGGCGCCCGATGCGCTGGACCGGTTTGCATCGCTTTATACGCCGCTGGCCGGGGACGCGATGGCATTGAACACGGCCCAGTCGGGCGGCGACACATTGCGCCTGGTTGATCAGGCCGGGCATTCGCCCTTTGAAGCCACCACGACCTTTTCCGGCGGCGGTGGTCTTGTCAGTACCATCGACGATTACATGCGATTTGCTGAAATGCTTCGAAATCGGGGCAAGGCGGGGCAGGGCAGGTTGCTAAGCCCCAAGACCTTGGATTTCATGCTGTCCAACCACTTGCCGGGCGACATCGCATCAATGGGACCACAGAGTTTCGCCGAACAGCCAATGGATGGCATGGGCTTTGGTATTGGCGGCGCCGTGGTTCTGGACCCGGGCAGGGCCCGCACACCGGGGTCGGTCGGCGATTTCAGCTGGGGCGGTATGGCGTCGACCTTTTTCTGGATCGACCGCAAAAATGATCTGAGCGTGGTCTTCTATACCCAGCTTTCACCGTCCAGTTCGTACCCGTCCCGGTCGGAACTCAAGGCGCTTGTCCATGGCGCGCTGATTGATTGATCGCCGGGCGGCTGATACGCGCAACCTGGCATCCAAAACCGGAGATTCGCACATGACCGAGGCCGAACGTGTCCTGCTGGACCTGTTGAATATCGAACGGCTGGAAGTGGACCTGTTTCGCGGAACCGGATCCGGCGGCGAAACGCCCATGCGGATATTCGGCGGGCAGGTGATCGCGCAGGCGCTTGCCGCAGCGTACCGCACCGTGGATGACCGCCTGTGTCATTCGCTGCACGCCTATTTCATCCGCCCCGGCGACCCGGATATTCCCGTTATTTATCAAGTTGATCGGGCGCGAGATGGAAGCTCGTTCACGACCCGGCGCGTTGTGGCCATTCAGCATGGCAAACAAATCCTGAACATGTCGGCATCTTTCCACATCAAGGACGACGGCTGGGACCATCAGCACCCGATGCCGGATGTTCTGGCCCCTGAATTTCATGCCTCGCGGGATGATTTGCGCGCCAAATACATGTCCCGCGTTCCCGAAAGCCTGCGCGCCGAGTTGATGCGCGAACGCCCCATCGAAGTGACCGAGGTCGAACCGCTTGACCTGTTTCAGCCTGAGAAATCAAGCGATACCAACCACTTGTGGTTCCGTATGAATGCCGCGAACGAGGCCGATACCATCACCCAACACCTGTTGCTGGCCTATGCGTCAGACATGGGGTTGTTAAGCTCGGGGATGCGGCCGCATGGCCTAAGCTGGTTCACCGGAGAGATCAACGGCGCAAGCCTGGATCACGCGATGTGGTTCCACGCACCGGTCCAGTTTCAGAACTGGCATCTTTATTCCATGGATGCACCATGGACCGGGCAGGGGCGCAGTTTCAATCGTGGCTCGATTTATTCGCAAGACGGCGTTCTTGTCGCATCGGTCGCGCAAGAGGGTCTGTTGCGGCGTGCGCGAAAGCCGGGTTAATCCGCGTCGGAAAACCGTTGATGCAACATGTTCATTCCGGCGATCCAGCGGTCGTAATCTTCTGATTTCGAACGGATATAATCCTGAACATGCGCGTGAGGCAGGATCAGGAATTGTTCTTTGCGCAATGCCTGAACGCAGGTCTCGGCGACGTCTTTGGGTTCAAGTATGCCGTCCAGGGACGCCACTGAAAACTCGTGACCTTTCATCATCTCGGATCGCACGGCCTGCGGGCACAGAACGGAAACCTTGATGCCACGATGGCCATAGGTCAAAGCCAGCCATTCGGCAAATCCGACGGATGCGTGTTTGGTGACACCATACGGTGCGGCACCGGGCTGGTTCAGCAAACCCGCAGCCGATGCGGTGATCAGGATGTAGCCGTGGCCGCGCGTCAACATGCGCGGCACCAGATGCCGCGCCGTCCAGACCTGGGACATCACATTGGTTTTCCAGGTCCGGTCCCAGTCTTCGTCAGAAGTTTCCGGGCCGCCCAGCGTCAGGATGCCCGCATTCGCACAGAACAGATCAATCGGTGCGATCTGATCTTCGACATGGGCAATCAGTGCCTGAATGTCGCTTTCCCTGGAAACGTCGCATTCGAACGCATGTCCGCCCAAATGCCGCGCCAAATCCTGCGCGCCCTGGACATCGATATCGGCACAGACGATCCGCGCGCCTTGGTCTGCGAAACCTTCGGCCAGACCTTTTCCGATACCCGATGCAGCACCGGTAACGACAACCGTCTTTCCATTGAGGTCCATAGGGCGCGCTCCTTGGCTGCGTTTAAAGACCAGCGTAACATCTTGAAAACACGCCGTCAGCCCGTATTCGCCTGCATCTGCTAACGTTGCTCTTTACCATAATACCGATTACGCGACCAATGGATGACCCTAGTAGAATGCCTGCAACCCGGTCTGCGCACGACCAAGGATCAACGCGTGAACGTCATGTGTCCCCTCATATGTGTTCACGGTCTCAAGGTTGACCATATGGCGCACCACGTTGAATTCCAGTGAAATTCCGTTGCCACCGTGCATGTCACGCGCCATCCGCGCGATATCCAGCGCCTTGCCGCAATTGTTTCGTTTGATGATCGAGATCATCTCGGGCGCGGCCTGTGCCTGATCCATCAACCGGCCGACGCGCAAACTGGCTTGCAAGCCCAATGAGATCTCGGTCTGCATGTCGGCAAGCTTGCGTTGGAACAATTGCGTCTGCGCCAACGGCCGGTTGAACTGTTTCCGGTCCAGACCGTATTGATGCGCGGCATGCCAGCAGGCTTCGGCTGCGCCCATGGCACCCCAGCTGATCCCGTATCTTGCGCGGTTCAGGCACCCGAACGGTCCTTTCAACCCCTGAACATGTGGCAACAACGCGCCCTCGTCCACCTCGACGCCGTCCATCACGATCTCGCCGGTGATCGAAGCACGCAGGCTCAACTTGTTCTGAATTTTCGGTGCGCTGAGGCCCTTCATGCCTTTGGCTAGGATGAAGCCGCGGATCTTGCCATCGTGGGCGTCGGACTTGGCCCAGACAACAAATACATCTGCAATCGGCGCGTTCGAAATCCACATCTTGGTGCCGGTGATGCGATAGCCGCCGTCGATCTTTTCGGCGCGCGTTTTCATACCCGCCGGGTCCGAGCCTGCATCCGGTTCTGTCAGGCCAAAGCAGCCGATATATGCGCCACTGGCAAGTTTGGGCAGGTATTTTTGGCGCTGCTCTTCACTTCCGTAGGCATAGATCGGGTACATGACCAGCGAACTCTGGACGGACATCATCGAGCGATAGCCGGAATCGACCCGCTCGACCTCGCGCGCGACAAGACCATAGGTGACATAGCCTGCGCCGATGCCTCCGTATTCTTCGGGGATGGTGGTGCCCAACAAACCCATTTCGCCCATTTCACGGAAGATATCGGGGTCGGTTTCCTCGCTCTGGAACGCCTGGGTCACACGCGGTTGCAGTTTTTCCTGCGCATAGGCCCGGGCGCTGTCCGCGATCAGCCGTTCTTCCTCGGTCAGTTGGTCGGCAATCCGGAACGGGTCCTGCCATGTGAATGTGCCAAGATCGGGCGCATCCTTGTCGCGCAGGGCAGGTCGTGTATCGGCGGCGGTCATAATAGTCCTCCTGTCAGGGGTTGCGTGCACCCTACCCTGCGGTTTGGGCAAAAAACAGCAAGACATTGGCAATGTTTCATGAGTAAAGGGAATAGATGAACCATTCTCGCCGCCTATATCCGTCAATCGCCTCGCTTAGGGCGCTCGAAGCATTGGACCGTCTCGGTTCGGCCTCGGCCGTGGCCGAGGAACTTGCGCTGACCCAAAGCGCGGTCAGCCGACAATTGCAGACGCTTGAAGCGCAATTGGGTGTTTCGCTGGTCAGCCGGGAAAGAAAGCGCCTGTCGCTGACGCCCGTTGCGCGCACATATGTTGCTGATATTCGGCAAGGGTTGAACCTGATCGCGCAAGCCTCGTTGAAGCTGCATGTCGCACCTGCTGGCGGGACCCTGAACCTTGCCATATTGCCGACATTCGGGATGCGCTGGCTGGTACCCCGACTGCCTGACTTTGCGCGCCGCCACCCCGAGATCACGATCAACATGGCAACCCGTCTTCGCCCTTTCAACTTCGAGGCGGAACCCTTTGACGCCGCGTTGCATTTTGGCGAAACTGACTGGCCTGGAACGGACCGGTTGTTGTTGCGTCTTGAACGTGTCGTGCCCGTTTGCGCGCCGCAACTTTTGGCGGCGGCGTCGGTGAACAGCCCGCAGGATCTGCTGCGGATGCCGCTGTTGCATATCCAGACCAGACCGCGGGCATGGCAGGACTGGTTCCGGCAGGTGGGTGTTCAGCATGCGGGACCCCTGCCCGGCACGGTGTATGATCAGTTCACGACGATCAACCAGGCCGCGTTGCACGGACTGGGTGCGGCGTTGCTGCCCAATTACCTGATCGAACAAGACCTTGCGACGGGTGACCTGGTCCCCCTGTTTCCCGACACGACCGAGACAATGGGCGCCTATTACCTGGTCTGGCCCAAGACGAAATCGGATGACGCAAATCTACGCGAGTTTCGTCATTGGCTCGGGTCGCAGGCGCAGGTCGAAGAAACCTTGCCCAGATAGGCCTGCAATCTGCGCCAAGGTTACCCCAGCGCATACCCCGCGCCGCGCACTGTCCGAACCGGATCGTTGCCGCCATGCTGCGTCAGGGCTTTGCGCAACCGTCCGATATGCACGTCCACGGTTCGCGTATCGACATAGATATCGCGACCCCAGACCCTGTCCAAAAGCTGCTCTCGGCTCCAGACCCGGCCAGGTTTTTCCATGAATGTGCTCAGCAGCCTGAACTCGGTCGGGCCGAGTTTCAGTGGTTTGCTGTCGCGGCTGACCTTGTGGGTTTCTGAATCCAGGATGATGTCATCGAATTCCAGCCTGAGCCCAACCGTCGCCGGACGTACGCGGCGCAACTGCGTGCGGACGCGCGCCATCAGTTCAACCACCGAATAGGGTTTGACCACATAGTCATCGGCGCCGGTTTCCAGGCCCCGAACCTTGTCCACCTCTTCCGACCGGGCCGATAGCATGATGATCGGAATGGTTCGGGTGTCTGGCCGCATTTTAAGGCGCCGGCAGACCTCGATCCCGCTAAGGTTGGGCATCATCCAGTCAAGGACGATGATGTCGGGGCTGTCTTCATCGACCAGCAACAGCGCTTCGTCGCCGTTGCCGGCCTTGGATACCCGAAACCCTTCGGCTTCGAGGTTGTAGGCCAGCACTTCGCGTTGGGCCAGTTCATCCTCGACCACCAGTACGGTTGGTTGATCCGCGGACATGAAACGATCTCCTAAACGGTCTGTGACGTCGTATCGGCCTTGGTGCGCGTCTCAGTCGGACGTTCGCCGGTAACAAGATACACCACCTGTTCCGCAATAGAGGTCACGTGGTCGCCCATGCGTTCGATATTCTTGGCGATGAAATGCAAATGCATGCACGAGGATATGTTGCGCGGATCCTCGGCCATAAAGGTCAGAAGTTCGCGGAACAGCCCATTATACATCTGGTCCACTTCGGCGTCGCGTTCGATGACGTCGGCGGCAAGTTCGGCGTCACGCTGGATATAGGCATCCAGTGCGTCACGCAGCATACGCTCCACTTCACGCGCCATGCGCCGCAGGGCCGCGGCGCTGCCGTCGATATGGGAGACTTCTACCAGAACCGAGGTCCGTTTGGCGATATTCTTGGAATAATCCCCGATGCGTTCCAGGTTGCCTGAAACTTTCATCACCGACAGAACCAATCGCAGGTCACCAGCCGTGGGCGCGCGCAGCGCAATCACGCGGGCGGCTTCTTCGTTGATCAACTCTTCGAGTGTATCAATGGCGGCGTCGCCCTTGCGGACTTGGTCGGCCAACTCTTCGTCCCGCTCTTCCAACGAGCGCGCGGCGCCCATGATCGAGGCTTCGACTAGCCCGCCCATTTTCATGATATGGGCCTGGATGGCCTCGAGATCGCGGTCGAACGCGGATGCAATATGTTGTTCGCTCATATCTGAATACCTGCTCTCAGCCGATCCGGCCGGTAATGTAGCTTTCCGTGCGCGGATCAACGGGGTTCGTGAAAATCTGTCCGGTTTCGCCAAACTCGACCAGGTTGCCCAGGTGGAAAAACGCGGTTTTCTGGCTGACGCGGGCCGCCTGCTGCATCGAGTGCGTCACGATCACGACCGAATACTGGCTGCGCAATTCGTCGATCAGTTCCTCGACTTGCGCGGTGGCAATCGGGTCCAGCGCCGAGCAGGGTTCGTCCATCAGCAGAACCTCGGGTTCAGTCGCAACGGCACGGGCGATGCACAGACGCTGCTGCTGACCACCCGACAGACCGGTGCCCGGGGCATCCAGACGGTCTTTGACCTCGTTCCAGATCGCGCCCCGACGCAGGGATTTTTCGACGATCTCGTCCAGCTCGGCCTTGTTCTTGGCCAGGCCGTGAATGCGCGGCCCATAGGCCACGTTGTCATAGATCGACTTGGGAAACGGGTTCGGCTTCTGGAACACCATCCCGACCTTTGCGCGCAGCTGCACCGGGTCGACGCGCTTGTCATAGATGTCTTCACCGTCCAGCCGGAACGAGCCTTCGACGCGGGCGACATCAATCGTGTCGTTCATTCGGTTCAGGCAGCGCAGGAATGTCGACTTGCCGCAACCTGATGGGCCGATAAAGGCGGTGACGGTTTTGTCTTCGATGTCGACATTCACATCTTTGATAGCGTGAGTGTCTCCGTAGTAGACTTGGCAGTCACGGCACTCCAGCTTGATTTCGTTCGTGTCCACTTCTCTCTCCACTCGCGACATGTCGTTCATTGTTCAGGCCCCTTTTTACCAGCGGCGTTCAAAGCGGCGGCGCAGGATGATAGCGATTATATTCATCGACAGCAGGAAAATCAGAAGAATGATAATCCCGCCCCATGCCTTTTCATAAAACCCGACATCCGCCCGCGCAGCCCAGGTATAGATCTGGGCCGGCATGGCCGAGTTGGGCTCGGTAAACCCGGCAAGAAAACCGTCAGGGTATCCACGGGCCACGAACCCGACCATCCCGATCAGCAGCAGTGGCGCGGTCTCGCCAAGTGCCTGCGCCAGTCCGATGATGGTACCGGTCAGGATGCCGGGGGCCGCCAGCGGCAGCACATGGTGGAATACCGCCTGCATCTTCGAGGCCCCTACCCCAAGCGCCGCATCGCGGATCGACGGCGGAACCGCCTTGAGCGATGCGCGGGTCGAGATGATGATCGTCGGCAGGGTCATCAGGGTCAGCACCAGCCCCCCGACCAGGGGTGCCGATTGCGGCAGGTGCATGAACTGGATGAACACGGCCAGACCCAGGATACCGAAGACGATCGACGGAACAGCGGCCAGGTTCGAAATGTTCACCTCGATCAGGTCGGTAAACCGGTTCTGCGGCGCGAATTCTTCCAGATAGATCGACGCGGCCACACCAATGGGCAGCGACAGGCCAAGGACAACCAGCATCATGAAGAATGATCCCACGACCGAGGCACCAATCCCGGCACCGCCCGGATTGTCCACGCCAGAATCCGCCCCGGTGATAAAGGGCCAGTTGAACGCCTGTTTGACGATCCCGGCCTCTTCCAGTGCATCAACAAGGTCCAGGTCGCTTTTCTGCAGGAACCGGCTGTCCTGCATGGTATCACGGGACACGCGGCCTTTGAAATACCCGTCCACCCGGCTTGACGCGGTCAGGTCAAACGCGACCGGTTCGCCGATCTTGTCGGGATTGTCGCTGTAGAATGTGCGGATGGTTCCGCCGACTTTGCCCAAAAGACGCTCGATGGCGGCCTCGTCGACCGCGACATTCAATCCGCGCTCATCCAGCTCGGATTTCAGGGCGGCAATGAACAGGTTCGAATAGGCCTTGGTCTTGAACAACTCGCCTTCGGCTTCGGTGCGCTGCGCCTCGGTCAGGGTGAAATCGACACTTATGACCGTGCGTTTGAAGGCGGGTATCCCTTCGGACAGGATGGATGTGAACAGAACCACCAGAAAGAACAGGCCTGTTGCAATGGCCGCAATCCCATAGGCGCGGAACCGTTTTTCGGCATTGGCCCGTTTGCGCGTGTGCGCGTCCGTGGCCGTCAGCGAAACAGAGTGGCGGCCCGTTTCGGGGGTCTGCATGCTTGCGTCGGTCATTCGTACTGCTCCCGGTACTTGCGCACGATGTAGAGGGCAAAGATATTGAGCCCCAGTGTCAGGATGAACAGGGTCATCCCCAGGGCAAAGGCCACCAGCGCCTCGGGCGAGGCAAAATCCGCGTCCCCGGTCAACTGGCTGACGATTTTGGCCGTGACGGTGGTCATGGCTTCGAATGGGTTAAGGCTCAGGCGGGCGGCTGCGCCAGCGCCGAGAACCACGATCATGGTTTCCCCGATGGCCCGCGACGCGGCCAGAAGGATGGCGCCGACAATCCCCGGCAACGCGGCCGGAAGAACGACCTGGCGGATGGTTTCGGATTGCGTGGCACCCAGACCGTAAGACCCATCCCGCATGGCCTGCGGAACAGCGTTGATGATGTCGTCCGACAGCGACGAGACAAACGGGATCAGCATGATCCCCATCACCAGACCCGCGGTCATGACCGCCGTGCCCGCTTTCATCCAGCCCAGCCCGTCATCGCCAAAGACGCTCAGCAAAAGGGGCCCGACGGTCAGCAGCGCAAACAAGCCGTAGACGATGGTCGGGATACCGGCCAGCACCTCAAGCAGAGGTTTGGCAAAGGCGCGGACCTTTGGAGAGGCGTATTCGCTCAGGTAGATCGCCGCGAAAAGGCCGATTGGCACAGCGACCAACAGCGCCACGAGCGAGATGTAGAAGGTGCCCCACAGCAAGGGCAGGATGCCCAAAGATGACGACCCGCCGCGCCCCGAAAAACTGGGCGCCCAGGTTTTGCCAAAAAAGAAATCCGTTGCCGGGTACAGCTTGAAGAATTCCCAGGTGTTGAACACCAGCGAAAGAACGATCCCGACCGTTGTCAAAATCGCGATGGATGCAGCGCCCAGCAACAGAATGCGGATACCCTGCTCGACCACGTTGCGCGCACGGTATTCCGAATGCGTCTGAAACAGGCTGAACACCGCGCCGGCGATCGCCACCACGATCACCGCTATGGACATGATCTTGTAACCGGAGGCCGTCATAACCCGGTATCCCTGCGCGGCGCGCAGAACCGGTTGCGTGATCTCGGATGTCACGACCTGACCCGCATCCTTCAGGCGCTGGGTCATGTCCGCTGCATCGGCCTGGGCGTCGCGGGCCTCGGTTTCGGCGATCTGTCCCTGCGCCACGGCATTGTCCAGCCCGTCGGCGGTGCGGCGGACTTCGGCCATGACCAGGCTGTGGGACGACCCTTCCTTGATGGCGGTGTCAGGGATCATCCCGGAAATCTGGGAATTTACGTAAAGCGGCTGCGCCAACAGCCAGATAATCAACAGACCAAAGGCCGGTACGACCGTCTTCAGCGCGACATTTGCCCCATAGAATGTGGGCAAGGAATGCAGGTTTCGGCTGTCGCCCCCCGCGCTCTGAAGCGCGCGCGACCGCCCGAGTACATACCCGACGGCGGCGATTGCAATGACGATCAGGAAAAGCCAAAGGATTGGCATGACACCCTCTCAGGTCTGGTTTTGGGAAAAATTCGGGGCGCTGAGAGGGCGGCGGGTCGCGCCGCCCTCTGGGCTGTTCAAACCAAAGGCGGACTTAGCTGTCCGAACCCAGGGTTACTTCGTTGGCAATCGCATCCTGGGTCGCGGCCAGTTCAGGGTCGGCAACCAGGCCATAGTTGGCCAGCGGGCCCGAACCACCTGCGATCTCGTCAGCGGTGAAGAACTGAGCGTATTCTTTCAGGCCGGGGATCACGCCGATATGCGCTTTCTTGACATAGAAGAACAGCGGGCGCGAAACAGGGTATTCACCCGACGCGATGGTCTCGGTCGAAGGCGATACGCCGCCCATGGTGGCGACTTTCAGCTTGTCGGTGTTGTTCTCATAGAACGCCAGGCCGAACACGCCGATGCCGTTGGGGTTGGTGTCGATGCGCGCCAGGGTCTCGGTATAGTCACCGTCGATATCCACCGACTTGCCATCAGTGCGGACGTCCAGGCAGGCATCTTCGGCGTCATCTTCGCTCATGCCACCGGCAACCATGGCTTCCATTGCGCCGGTCGCTTCGCAGCCTTCCAGCAGAACCTTGTCTTCGAACACTTCACGGGTGCCGTGCTTGGTGCCGGGGATGAACATGGCGATTTCCACGTCGGGCAGGTCGGCGTTGAATTCGGCCCAGCTGTTGAAGCTGTTGTCGACCAGAGCGCCGTCTTTCATGACTTTCGAGCCGATTGCGTTATAGATGTCGGCAGGCTGGAACGCGGTGAAGGCCGGGCCGGACTGCTGGCTTGCAAAGACGATGCCGTCATAACCGATGCGCACTTCCATGATGTCGGTGACACCGTTTTCGGCGCAGGCTTTGATTTCTTTTTCGCGGATGGCGCGCGATGCGTTTGCAACGTCGATGGTGTTTTCGCCAACGCCTTCACAGAAACGCTTGAGGCCAGCCGAGGAACCGCCCGATTCAACAACCGGTGTCGGGAAATCGGTGTTTTCGCCGAACAGTTCGGCAACGATCGAAGCGTAGGGCAGCACGGTCGACGAACCAGCAACCTGGACGTTGTCGCGCGCAGCGGCTGCGGTGGCCGATACGGCAGCAATGGCAATGGCAGAAGCCGACAGTTTCACAAAGGACATTTCAGTCTCCTTGGTAGAGAAGTGTTCATGATCACCCCCATGATGATCCTGGCCGAACCCCTAGGGGCCTTGGGCAAAGCTTTTGTGACACCAACGTAACAGTTTTATGACAAGGAACGTCTTTTTGGGTTTTTACCTCAGGTCAGTCGCATCCAACCGCGTGAGGTCTCAGGGCGATAGCGCCCGTCAATTCCCGGCCTGGCGCGGCAGGATGACGGTAAACACCGTGCCCTTGCCCAAGTCGCTTTCGACCCGCAGGCGGCCCCGGTGACGGTTGACGATGTGCTTGACGATGGCCAACCCCAGACCGGTGCCCCCCAATTGCCGCGAGCGGTGGCTGTCGGCGCGGTAGAATCTTTCGGTCAGGCGCGGCAGGTGCTGGGGGTCTATGCCCGGCCCCTTGTCGACCACCTGAATGCGCGCCGCCGGGCCACGCATGGCGGCATCACGGTCTGATATGGTGACGCGAATATCGACGCTGCCACCGCTGCCGCCATATTTGATCCCATTCTCGACAAGGTTGGTAAAAACCTGTCGCAGCTGATCGCTGTCGCCTTTCACCAGTACCGGCTCATCAGGCGCCTTCAGGCCAAGCTCGACCTTGGCGCCTTCAGCCAACGGGCGCAGGGAATCCAGTGTTGAGGCCAGCAGGCCTTTCAGGTCCAGGTCATTTTTGGGACGTATACGTTCCTGGCTTTCGACCCGGTTCAGCGACAGCAGGTCGCCCACCAGCCGGTTCATGCGGCTGGCTTCTTCGTCCATGATCTGCAAGAACCTGTCGCGCGCCCCCGGATCGTCACGCGCCGGGCCACGCAGGGTTTCGATGAACCCCATCAACGCGGTCAGCGGAGTTCGCAACTCGTGGCTGACATTGGTCACAAAGTCCCGACGCATCTGGCTGGCCTGTTCCATATGCGTGATATCCTGAAAGATCGCCAGAACCGCCCCGCCCGAGGCTGCGCCAACGCCGTTCATGTATCGGCACTTGAATTCGAATGTGGTGTCCTGTGCACCGTCATTGGCAAGGTGGCGTGTTGTTGCGGGACCCTTGGTGCGCAGGCTTTGCTCCAACGCTTCGATGACCTGGGGTTGCCGCAGGATCGTCGCGAAATGGCGGCCAGTGATGTTTTGGCCCAAAAGGGTCTTGGCATCCGTATTCGTCGCAATGATCCGTTCGGTCTGGTCCACAACCAGGGCCGGCATCGGGATGGCCGACACGAATTCGGCAAGCAACTCTTTGGACATGGTTGGGCTATCGCGCGTCTGTTTCAAAAGGAACCGGTACCAGGCTGTCCCGGAATCGGCGCATGTTCTCCTGATAATGTAACGCGCTCATTTCAATCCGCTGAACGGCGGCGTCATCAAGTGTGCGCACGACCTTGCCCGGCGCCCCCATGACCAGCGAATTGTCCGGTATTTCCTTGCCCTCGGTAATCAACGCCCCCGCACCGATCAGGCAGTTCCGCCCGATTTTTGCGCCGTTCAGCACGATCGCCCCCATGCCGATCAGGCTGTTGTCGCCAATCGTACAGCCATGCAGCATCACTTTGTGGCCGATGGTACAGTTGCGGCCGATGGTCAACGGAAAGCCCGCGTCGATATGCATGACGCAGTTCTCCTGGACATTGCTGCCCTGCCCGACCCGTATCTCTTCGTGATCGGCGCGGATGGTGCAGCCAAACCAGACCGAGGCGCCCTGTTCCAGCACCACCTTGCCCACCAGATTTGCATCCGGGGCGACCCAGGTATCGGCGTGAATTTGCGGCACATGCGGCCCCAATGCGTAAACGGTCATGACATTGCCTCGAATTCGCTTTGCAGGGTGCGGACATGGTTTTGCAGCTTGGGCTGCTGAATTCTGCGCATGCGCTCAGCGCTGACGATCGTCCTCAGCTTTTCTTCGGTTGAATCCAGATCATCATTGACCAGAACATAGTCATAATACCCCCAGTGGCTGATCTCGTCCCAGCTTTTCAGCATGCGGCGCGCGATCACGTCTTCGGAATCCTGGCCGCGTGTTTCAAGACGGCGGCGCAGTTCGCGAATGGACGGCGGAAGGATAAAGATCGACAGCGCGTGCTTGCCCAGTTCGGAATTGCGGATCTGAACCTCGCCCTGCCAATCCACGTCGAACAGTACATCCCGCCCGGCCTCGATGGATTGGCGCACTGGCCCTGCGGGTGATCCGTAGAAGTTCCCGAACACATGCGCATGTTCCAGCATCTGACCTGAGGCAACCTGCTGTTTGAAACTTTCCTCGCTCAGAAAGTAATACTCACGCCCATGTTCTTCGCCGTCGCGGGGCGCGCGGGTCGTGGCCGAAACCGAAAACTCCAGCGCGGGGTCCCAGGACATGAGCCGACGCGCCAGCGTGGATTTCCCCGCGCCCGATGGCGACGACAGGATGATTAAAAGACCTCGGCGATCCGTCATGTCATGTGTCCTTGTATTTATTCGACATTCTGCACTTGCTCGCGCAATTGGTCTATCACCGCCTTCAACTCCAGGCCAACAGCCGTCAGGTCCGAGTTCTGGGACTTGGAGCACAATGTGTTGGCTTCGCGGTTGAACTCCTGCATCAGGAAGTCCAGCTTTCGACCCACGGCGCCGTCCTGGTTCAGCAAGGTGCGGGCCGCGGCGACATGGGCCGACAGCCTGTCGATCTCTTCGGTAATATCGGATTTGACCGCGATCAGCGCCAGTTCCTGTGCAACCCGGTCCGGGTCGGCACCCTGGCTGTTATCCAGCACCAGTTTCAGGTTTTCCCGCAGCGCGTCGGCCATTGCGGCCTTGCGCTTTTCGGCCAGGTCGGCTGCGGAGGTGGTCAGCTGTTCAATTGTGTCCAACTGTGCGTTCAGGATGGTGGCCAATGCCGTGCCCTCGGATTGGCGCATGTCCAGGAACGCCGCCAGCAGCCCCGAAAACGCGGATGTCAGATGCGCCACAAGCGGTGCCGGGTCATCGCTGTCGGTTCCGGCTTCCATGACCCCCTTCAGCGAAAGCAGATCCGACGCCCGGGATTGCACCAGCGACACCCCGCGTTCGGCGGCCAGCGCCTCGGTGCGGGCAAGCGCATTCAGAATCGTGGCGACAGCGGTTTCGTCCAGGGCAAAATCGGCGGTCGTGTCGTCGCGGCTCAGACGCAGGGACAGGGTCACGTTGCCGCGCCGTACCTGCTTGGACAACTCTGCCCTCAGCGCCGCCTCAAGGCCGGTCAGCCAGTCCGGCACCCGAACCCGCATGTCCAGGCCCTTGCCGTTGACACTGCGCAGTTCCCAGCTCCAGCTATGAGCGCCAAAGCTTCCCTTGCCCGAGGCAAACCCGGTCATGGATCTGATCATACCTGCCCTTTCCTGCGTGTATCGCCCGTTTGGCGCACCTAATGCCATCCCCGGCCCCAGAGCAAGAGTTTGCTGAGTTTGCCCCTGATCGGCCCGGGTTAACCATTCGTTAAAGAATTGATCCAAAATTGAATCAACCCGTGCCAGACTGATCATCACAAGGCGGGTCATCCATGACCCTGCCAGATGTGGAACATTTTAGGAAAATGTCAGACGATCGGCGCAGGGGGTTAAAGATGAAAACTATCTTCGGGAACATTTCCGGGACCAAACTTGGAAAGATCGTTGCAATGGACCGCTTTGACAGTGGGCGCACAGTAACACCCATCCGTCAGGCCGAGGCCTATTGGACCGCCCTGCTGGGCCAGGATGGCGTGCCTGCGCGGTCTCAAATCGACCCGCGCGGCCTGGAGAACATTCTTGAATACACCTTCATCCTGGAACGGATCGCGCCTGGTCTGGCCCGGTTCCGCCTGGCTGGCAGCCACCTGAACAAGATCGCAGGGATGGAGGTTCGGGGCATGCCGCTGACCTCGTTTTTCGAGCCTAGCGCGCGTTCGGATGCCGTGGACGTTCTGGAACAGGTATTTGCCGGCCCGTCGATTGCGGAACTGGGCCTTGTTTCAGGCGGCAAGATTGGTCGGGCACGCCTGCAGGCGCGCATGATCCTGTTGCCGCTGAAAAGCGATCTGGGGGATGTCAGCCGGGTATTGGGCGTGATGGTCAGCGACGGTGCAATCGGCGTGACGCCGCGGCGCTTTGCCGTGTCGGACCAGAGTGTCAGGGCGGTATCGGACATACCGGCCCGAATTCGACCTGCACACAAGACACCGGCCGGGTTTGCCGAAGATCAGGACGGGTTCAAGCGCCCGGCCAATCACCTGCGCCTGGTCGCCTCGCGCGAGGAATGATGGGGCAATGAAAAACGGCGGGTACCTGACCCGCCGTTCGTTTTGGTGATTGCGCCTGTCAGCTGGCCGCGCGTTTCTTGCCGTTGCGGCGCAGGTTGGTCAGCTCTTCGGCGACCAAAAAGGCCAGTTCCAGCGATTGCGTGGCATTCAGGCGCGGGTCACAGGCCGTGTGGTAGCGGTCCGACAGGTCCTCTTCGGTCACGGCACGGACACCGCCGGTGCATTCGGTCACGTCCTGTCCGGTCATCTCGAAATGAACGCCGCCCGGGATTGTGCCTTCGGCTTCATGCACGCCAAAGAAGTCGCGGACCTCGCGCAGGACGGAATCAAACGGGCGCGTCTTGTAGCCGGTGGCCGATTTGATCGTATTGCCATGCATCGGATCGCAAACCCAAGTCACGGTTGCGCCTTCCTCTTTCACGGCCTGGATAAGCCGCGGCAGATGCTCGCCCGCCTTGCCCGCACCAAAGCGGGCGATCAGGGTCAGCCGCCCCTCTTCGTTGTCGGGGTTCAGCTTGGACATCAGAACCTTCAGGTCTTCGGCTGTTGTCGTCGGTCCGCATTTCAGGCCAATCGGGTTGAGCACGCCGCTGCAGAATTCAACATGCGCACCATCCGGCTGCCGGGTGCGGTCGCCGATCCAGATCATGTGCCCGGACCCTGCCAGCCAGTTGCCCGAGGTCGAATCCATCCGCGTCAGCGCTTCTTCGTATTCCAGCAGCAGGCCTTCGTGGCTTGTGTAGAATTCGACGGTCGAGAATTCATGCGTGGTGTTTCCGGTTATTCCGGCGGCGCCCATGAAATCGATCGTGTCCTGAATCCGGTCTGCGATTTCCGAGTATTTCTGCACATCCTGTTCACCGGTGAACCCCAGCGTCCAGGAATGCACCCGGCTCATGTCCGCGAAACCGCCCGTGGAAAAGGCGCGCAGCAGGTTAAGCGTGGCCGCGGCCTGCGTATAGGCCTGCAGCATCTTGGCCGGATTCGGTATCCGTGCCTCGGGGGTGAAGGCCAGTTCGTTGATGATGTCACCGCGATAGCTGGGCAATTCCACGCCATTGACGACCTCGGTCGGTGCGCTGCGCGGTTTGGCAAACTGTCCGGCCATACGCCCGACCTTGATCACCGGAACCTTGGCGCCATAGGTCAGGACCATGGCCATTTGCAGCATGACCTGGAACGTATCCCGGATCGCGTCAGCGCTGAATTGTTCAAAGCTTTCAGCACAATCCCCACCTTGCAGCAGGAAGGCTTCGCCGCGACCGGCAGCGCCCAGATGCTGTTTCAGCCGCCGCGCCTCGCCTGCAAAAACCAGCGGGGGATACTGCGAAAGCTGTGCCTCGACTTTGGCCAGCGCGGCCGCGTCGGTATAGTCGGGCATTTGAACTCGGGGCTTGTTGCGCCAGTTCGTTTTTTGCCACTCGGTCATAGCTTTGATCTCCGCTGAGTTATTTCAGGCCGTCTCTATACAAAATGCAGGTCCGGGTGGCCATATCCCATTTACGCCTCTTGACGACGCAAACAAGCTTTGAGCAATGTGGCGGGCAAATCCGCCGCGTGCTGGGAAGTGCGGTTTCGGAAATCAAGGACAGTTCGCCATGCAAGAGCAACGCCAAGTTGTCCCAGTGGACGGCAGCGACGCAAAGCCGCTGAATTTCGTTTTCGTCCTGCTGGAAAGGTTCTCGCTGTTGTCCTTTGCTTCGGCGTTGGACAGCTTGCGTATCGCAAACAGGATGGCTGATCGGCCAATCTATTCCTGGACATTGGCGGGCGAGGATGGCGAGGTCGTCACCTGCTCGGCGGGCACCACGTTCAAATTGGACACCGACCTGGGTGAGTTGCAGCGTGACGAAGTGATCATCGTCTGCGGCGGCGTCGATGTGCAGGCGGCGACAACCAAGAAGGTGCTGAACTGGCTGCGCCGCGAGGCCCGCAAGGGCGTCAAGATCGGTGGCTTGTGCACGGCGGCCTATACCCTGGCCAAGGCCGGTTTGCTGGAAGGCAAACGTGCCACGATTCACTGGGAGAACGCAGACAGTTTTTCCGAAGAATTTGAAAATGTCGAACTGACGAAATCCGTGTTCCAGATAGACGGAAACCGGATGACAACGGCGGGCGGCACCTCGTCCATTGACCTGATGCTGAAGATGATCGCGCAGGATTTTGGCGAAGATCTCGCCAATGCGGTGGCGGATCAGATGATCTATTCCTCGATCCGGACCGACCAAGACACGCAGCGCCTGTCTACGCCCACCCGCATCGGTGTCCGCCACCCCAAGCTGAGCCAGGTCATCCTGATGATGGAAAAGAACATCGAGGAGCCGATCTCGCCCTCGATCCTGGCCAAGGATGTCGGCATGTCGACCCGTCAACTGGAACGCCTGTTCCGCCGGTACCTGAGCCGATCGCCCAAGCGGTATTACATGGAATTGCGCCTGCACAAGGCGCGCAACCTGCTGATGCAAACCGATATGAGCGTCATCAACGTGGCCCTTGCTTGCGGGTTTGCCTCGCCCAGCCATTTCTCGAAATGCTACCGGGCGCATTACAACACCACCCCCTACCGGGAACGCGGGGCGCAGGCCGGACGGTTGTCCGTCTAAGCGCCCGCAATCGGGGGCAGGTCACAGGTTTTTGGTGAAAAAGTGAAGATGCGGCCGCAACATCGGCTGATCCAGATAGGTTGTCGTCCTGATCGGTTCGTTCAATTCAATGAAACCAAGCTTGGGGTACAGGGATCGCATTTCGACATTTGGGGTCAGCGTATCGGCAATCAGCCGCGTTAACCCGATGTCGCGGGCGGCCTGTTCCCGCGCCTCGATCAGTGCGCGCCCGGTGCCAGTACCGCGCGCCTGTTCGGTGACGAACACCCGTTTCAACTCGCCAGTCTGCTGATCGAACCGTTTCATCATCCCACACCCGACAATCTTGCCCCCGCTGTCTCGGGCGACGACAAGACAGCCGTTTGGCGGCAGGTAGTCGTTTGTGTTGGCCCAGAATTCGTCCAGCGCGCTTTGGGGGGCGGCGGGGTCAATCTTGAACCCCATGTCCTGCATCCTGCTGACGATCAACCGGTAATACTGCGTGAGGATCGCGTTCAGTTCCCGCCTTGGCGGGATAGTTTCGCATAGTTCGATTTCATAGTCGCACATCCCAAAATCCACCCTGCCTTCGAAGGCTATTTCAAGGGCACCATCCTGTAAACGGCACCCTGCCCGACCGACAGGAACCAGATCGCGCCGTCCGGCCCTTCGACAATATCGCGGACGCGTTCCGTTTCGGGCCCTTTGATCTGTTCAACCTCGCGCAGCGGATTGCCTGCAAGTCGTGAGATATAATCAAACTTGAGCGAACCGACAAAGATGTCGCCTTTCCATTCGGGCCAGAGTTTCCCCGAATAGACCAGCAAACCGGACGGTGCGATTGAGGGGTCCCAATAATGTGCAGGCTGTTCCATCCCCGGCTTCGCGGTCCCCTCGCCGATCTTTTCGCCGGAATAATGCGTCCCGTACGAGATTGTAGGCCACCCGTAATTGGCACCGGGCCGCACGCGGTTGACCTCGTCCCCGCCGCGGGCGCCATGTTCCGACACCCATAGCTGCCCCTGCGCATCCAAGGCCGCGCCCTGCGGATTGCGGTGGCCATAAGACCAGATTTCGGGCCGCGCGCCGTCCCGGCCCACAAAGGGATTATCGGGGGGCACTGCGCCATCGCGCCGAATCCGGACCACCGTGCCCAGGTGGGTGGACAGGTCTTGGGCCGCGGGCCGGTCACCGCGTTCACCTACTGTTACAAACAGCGTCCCGTCGGCACGTTCGACAACCCGAGATCCGAAATGCCTGCCCCCGGTTCCACCGGGGCGTGCCTCGAACAGGATGCGGGTATCTGTCAGTCGTCCGCCGTTGCGCGACAATCGCGCAACGGCCAGCGCTGTGCCTGCCCCGCCCTTTTGTGGCTTGGCAAAGGTCAGAAATACTTCGCGGCTTTGCGCAAAATCCCGTGCGATCGTCACGTCCAGCAATCCGCCCTGCCCCGTGGTCGCGACCTTGGGCACACCTGATACCGAACGCGTGCGCCCTTGGTCGACATATATCAGCGTCCCGCTACGCTCGGTCACCAGGAAGGCACCATTGGGCAGGATGCCGATTGCCCAGGGCGTATCCAGGTTTGCCGCCATCTTTTCCACATTCACAGGTCCCAAAGACGTCTGCACCTGTTCAGACATCGCGCCCGCTGCGGCGCAGAGGAAGACCAACGTAAGGTAAAGGGTTTTCATTACACCGCGCTCCTATCCCGGCCTGACCGCCAACAAAGGCGCCAAGCCACTGGGATTAAATAGGATTGTATCTCCAAAAGGCACGGTTTCTTTGGACTTTTCTTTTTTGAATTGCTTGCCTAGGGTCTAGGGCAGAACGAATACGTTCCAAACAGGGAGTTACCAAATGAAAAAGCTGCTTACTGCAACTGCAGCAACCGCTCTGATGGCGGGCACCGCAATGGCCGATGATGTATCGCTGGGTGTTCTGTTCGGGTTTACCGGTCCGATTGAATCGCTGGCCCCGGCCATGGGAGCCGGCGCCGAGCTGGCCATGGCCGAAGTCACCGAGTCCGGCAAACTGCTGGACGGTGCCGCTGTGACCGCGTCACGGGCCGACACCGGCTGTATCGACAACGGTCTGGCGACCTCGAACGGTGAACGCATGATCGCCGACGGCGTGGCTGGCATCATCGGGGGCGATTGCTCGGGTGTGACCGGTGCGATCCTGCAAAACGTCGCCATCCCCAATGGCATGGTCATGATCTCGCCGTCGGCAACCTCGCCCGGCCTGTCGACCATGGAAGATAACGGCCTGTTCTTCCGCACCGCCCCGTCGGATGCGCGCGAAGGCCAGGTGATGGCCGATATCCTGAAAGACCGTGGCATCAGTTCGATCGCGCTGACCTATACCAACAACGACTATGGCAAGGGCCTGGCGGACGCGATCCAGTCCTCGTTCGAGGCAGCCGGTGGCGAAGTGACCATCGTGGCCGCGCATGAAGACGGCAAGGCGGACTACTCGGCCGAAGTGGGCGCGCTGGCCTCGGCCGGTGGCGACATTCTGGTCGTTGCGGGCTATCTGGACCAGGGCGGTCTGGGCATCATCCAATCGTCGCTGGACAGCGGTGCGTTTGACACATTCGGTCTGCCCGGCGGCATGATCGGTGACTCGCTGCCCGCAAATGTCGGCCCCGACCTGAACGGCTCGTTCGGTCAGATTGCTGGTTCGGGCGGTGAAGGCGCTGAAAAGTACTTTGCCATGGCCGAAGCCGCGGGTTTTGACGGTTCGTCGCCCTATTCGCCCGAATCCTATGATGCGGCTGCGCTGTTCATGCTGGCAATGCAGGCCGCAGGTTCGACCAACCCGGCCGAATATGGCGCAAAGATCATGGATGTTGCCAACGAACCGGGCGAGAAGATCTATCCCGGTGAACTGGCCAAAGGTCTGGAACTGCTGGCTGCGGGTCAGGACATTGACTATGTCGGTGCATCCGGTGTTGAGCTGATCGGCCCCGGCGAAAGCGCGGGATCCTACCGCGAGATCGAAGTCACCGACGGCGAAAACAAGACCGTCAACTTCCGTTGATCAGGACTGAACGGTCATAAAAACAAGCAGCCCGGGCCTTGTGTCCGGGCTGTTTCAATGACAAAAGGCCGCACCTTTCACACAGGGATGGGGCAACAACGCCGAAAACGGCGGCTAGGGGATAAGATGATCGTCGTCGAAGACGTGCATAAGCATTTCGGCGGGTTTCATGCGGTGGATGGGGCATCGCTGGAAATCCAAAAAGGCTCAATCACCGGCCTGATCGGGCCGAACGGAGCCGGAAAAACCACTCTTTTCAACGTGATCGCGGGCGTTCTTCCTCCGACGTCGGGCCGTGTCTCCATGGATGGCGAAGACATCACCGGCCTGCCCCCGCACGAGCTGTTTCACAAGGGCCTGCTGCGCACCTTTCAGATCGCGCATGAGTTCTCGTCGATGTCCTGCCGCGAGAACCTGATGATGGTGCCGGGCGCACAATCAGGTGAATCGCTGTGGAACACCTGGTTCGGGCGCAAACGGATCGCCAACGAAGAACGCGCCCTGCGCGCCAAGGCCGATGAGGTGCTGGAGTTTCTGACCATCGAACACCTGGCCGACCACAAGGCCGGTCAGGTCTCGGGCGGGCAGAAAAAACTGCTGGAGCTTGGCCGCACCATGATGGTCGACGCCAAGATCGTGTTCCTGGATGAGGTTGGCGCAGGTGTGAATCGGACCCTGCTGATGACCATTGCCGACACCATCCTGCGCCTGAACAAGGAACGCGGATATACTTTCGTGGTCATCGAGCATGACATGGATTTCATCGGCAAGATCTGCGACCCGGTCATCTGTATGGCCGAGGGCAAGGTACTGGCCGAGGGCACGCTGGACGAGATCAAAGCCAATGAACACGTGATCGAGGCCTATCTGGGCACCGGCCTGAAAAACAAGGACAAGCTGGAGGCCGGGGCGTGAGCGACAATCCATATCACGACGACAAAGGCAACAAGGACCGCTCGATCGCCAATACACATGGCGCCGGAACCATGACACCCGCGCATCGCAAAAGCGGTGAAACCCACAAGGTCGAAGGCGGCCCCTTTTTGATTGGCGACACCATGACGGGGGGGTACGGCAAGGGGCCGGACATCCTGCATGACTGCACGATCGCAGTCGACAAGGGCGAAATCGCCGTGATCGTCGGCCCGAACGGGGCAGGAAAATCCACCGCGATGAAGGCCGTGTTCGGGATGCTGGACGTCCGCGCGGGCGCGGTGCGGCTGGATGGCGAAGACATCACAAACCTGACCCCGCAAGACCGGGTTCAGCGGGGCATGGGCTTTGTGCCTCAGACGTCGAACATTTTCACGTCAATGACGGTGGAAGAGAACCTCGAAATGGGTGCATTCATCCGCCGCGACGATTTCAGCCAGACGATGGAGCAGGTCTATGACCTGTTCCCTATTCTGCGCGACAAGCGCAACCAAGCGGCCGGAGAGCTGTCGGGCGGCCAGCGCCAGCAGGTCGCCGTGGGCCGCGCACTGATGACCCAGCCCAAGGTGCTGATGCTGGACGAACCCACCGCTGGTGTCTCGCCCATCGTGATGGACGAGCTTTTCGACCGGATCATCGAGGTCTCGCGCACCGGTCTGCCGATCCTGATGGTCGAACAGAATGCCCGTCAGGCGCTGGAGATCGCGGACAAGGGATATGTGCTGGTTCAGGGGCGGAATGCCTATACCGGCACGGGCAAGGAACTGCTGGCCGATCCCGAGGTTCGTAAGAGTTTCTTGGGGGGGTGAGGCCAGTGATTGCAATGCTTGTATTTCCTCTCTGTGCATCGAAACCAAAAAGCCAAACGAACTTGGAAAATGAGGTAACGAACTAATGGACTTCCTCAACGCCCTTGTGGCGCTCTCCAACTTCGTTCTTGTTCCCGCAATCGCCTATGGCAGCCAGTTGGCGCTGGGCGCTCTGGGGGTGACACTGATCTATGGCATCCTGCGGTTCTCGAACTTTGCCCATGGCGATACGATGGCCTTTGGCGCGATGATCGCCGTGCTGGTCACGTGGGGCCTGCAGGCCGCCGGGGTCAGTTTCGGGCCGTTGCCGACGGCTCTGCTTGCCCTGCCCTTCGCCATTCTGGGCTGCATCGTTCTGGTGTTGATTACTGACCGACTGGTCTATCGCTTTTACCGCGAACAAAAGGCCAAGCCGGTCATTCTGGTGATCGTGTCGATGGGCGTGATGTTCATCATGAACGGTCTGGTGCGGTTCATCATCGGGCCGGATGATCAAAGGTTCTCGGACGGGGCGCGTTTCATTGTCTCGGCGCGGGATTTCAAAGCTATGACCGGGCTGCGCGAAGGTTTGGCGATCAAAACCTCTCAGGGCATTACCGTGATCGTGGCCGTTGTCGCCGTGGCGCTGTTGTTCTGGTTCCTGAACAAGACCCGCACCGGCAAGTCGATGCGCGCCTATTCAGACAATGAGGATCTGGCGCTGCTGTCCGGCATCAACCCCGAGCGTGTGGTGATGATCACATGGATCATCGTCGCGGCCCTGGCGACAACGGCGGGCGTCCTTTACGGGCTCGACAAAAGCTTCAAGCCCTTCGTTTATTTCCAGCTTCTGCTGCCAATCTTTGCCTCGGCCATCGTTGGCGGGCTTGGCAGCCCTCTGGGGGCCATTGCGGGCGGGTTCATAATCGCCTTTTCCGAGGTGACCATCACCTATGCCTGGAAGAAAGTGCTGACCTACCTGGCGCCAGAAGGTCTGGAGCCGTCGGGATTGGTGCAGTTCCTTTCCACCGACTACAAGTTCGCGGTCAGCTTCGTGATCCTGCTGATTGTTCTTCTGTTTAAGCCCACCGGCCTGTTCAAAGGGAAAGCGGTATGACCGAGCCCGTCAAAAACACTCTGCTTTTCGCCATTGTCGGCGGCCTGATCCTGTTGACCGGTTTCACGCAAAGCTGGAACACGGCAATCCTGATCCTGAACATGGGGCTGATCTCGGCCATCATGGCCATCGGGGTGAACCTGCAATGGGGCTTTGCCGGACTTTTCAACGTCGGCGTCATGGGTTTCGTGGCGCTGGGCGGTCTGGCGGTCGTGCTGGTTTCGACGCCGCCGACACCTGGTGCGTGGTCCGCCGGGGGCTATGGCATTGTCCTGGCGCTGTTGCTGGGGGCTGCAACCGTGGTCGCCGCAGTTCTGGTTGCGACCCGCATGCCAAAAGGCCGGGCTCAGACCCTGGCCATCATTGCGATCCTGATCGTCGGGTTCTTTGTCTACCGCGCGGTGTTTGATCCCAGCATTGCAGCGGTCGAGGCCATCGATCCCGCAATTGCCGGGAATATCGGCGGTCTGAACCTGCCGGTGTTGCTGGCCTGGCCTGCCGGTGGATTGCTTGCCGCCGGGGCCGCATGGCTGATCGGCAAGACCGCCTTGGGGCTGCGCTCGGACTATCTGGCGATTGCCACGCTGGGGATCGCTGAAATCATCATCGCGGTCATGAAGAACGAAGATTGGCTGGCCCGTGGCGTCAAGAATGTCTACGGAATCCCGCGCCCCGCACCCGTAGTGGGTTACGAGGTCGACCTGCAACAGGATCCCGGATTTATCGCCCGCGCCGACTGGCTTGGCCTGGACCCGGTCACCGCTTCGACCCTGTCCGTCAAACTTGGCTATTCGCTGTTGTTCATGGTCGTATTGCTGGCCCTGCTATGGATGGCCCAAATGGCCTTGCGCAGCCCCTGGGGCCGCATGATGCGCGCCATTCGCGACAATGAGGTCGCGGCCGAGGCAATGGGCAAGGATGTCACTCGCCGCCACCTGCAAATCTTTGTGCTGGGATCAGCCATCTGCGGCATTGCAGGGGCGATGATGACCACACTGGACGGACAGCTGACCCCCAGCGCCTATCAACCGCTGCGCTTTACCTTTCTGGTCTGGGTGATGGTGATCGTCGGCGGGTCAGGCAACAATTTCGGCGCCGTGCTGGGCGCGTTTCTGATCTGGTTCCTGTGGGTTCAGGTCGAACCCATCGGGCTGTGGCTGATGAACCTGATCACGACCGGCATGCCGGATGGCAGCGCGCTGAAATCCCACCTGATAGACAGCGCGGCCCATATGCGTCTGTTTACCATGGGATTGATTCTGCTGCTTGTTCTCAGATTCAGCCCAAGGGGTCTGATCCCCGAGAAATAGTTCTCGTTTCATTCACATTGGCGAGATAACGCCGCGTAACAGGACAGGTTTCTTGATTGGCGCGCGTAAATTTCTTATGCCGGTACACCACTGCATGTTTCAGCGGTGGAGTACCGGCATTCACTCACACCACTTGCCGATCTGTAACGATCAATTCTGTTGACACCAAAAAGAGAACAATTTCGTGATGAAAACCCCCCTGATCAAAACCGCCGGGCTTCTGCCCGTTCTGGCGATGCTGACCGCTTGCATCCCGACCCCCGAGGAACTGGAAACCACACCAGTCAAGGTTCAGACGCCCAAGGGCGTGGTGACCTGTCAGCTTTATCGTCCCGACCGGATTTCGTGGGACCGGGCAATTGATTTCCCTGCGACAAAGATGTCGGTCCCCGAGGCGGACGCCTATTGCAAACAGGAAGGCCAGCGCCGGCTGAACCGCTAGGCGCATTGACGCCCGGCTTGGGGCCACCGACCCCGCCGGGCGTCGGCTGACGCTATCTATCTGGCGCGAAACAGGCCGCCCAGAATTCCGCGCACGATCCGCCGACCGGTGGTGCCTTTCAGTTCCTTGATGACGGCCTGGCTCATGGCGCTGGCAAAACTGTCGGTCTTCCGCGTTTTTCGCGCAGTGGATCGCCCGACCCTGCTGCCGCTGTACCTGCGCGCCGAAGCGAATTCACGCTGCATCGGCGATTGCTGTTCCACGACCTCTTCTGCCTCGGCGGCCTCGGCCTCGCGCGCGGCCTGTTCGGCCCTTGCCTGCAAGATCTCATAAGCCGATTTGCGGTCAACGGCAGTGTCATATTTTCCAGCCATCGGCGAGCGGACCATAATCGCCGTGCGTTCGGCATCGGTAATCGGCCCCAATTGCGATGCGGGCGGGCGGATCAAGGTGCGTTCAACCACTCCGGGCACGCCCTTTTTCTGCAGCATCGAGGTGACGGCCTCACCGACGCCGACCTCGCGAATGGCGGCCTCGGTATCGAATTCGGGGTTCTCACGATAGGTTTCCGCAGCCAGCCGCAAATTCTTGCGATCCCGTGCCGTGAAGGCACGCAGCGCGTGCTGGACCCTGTTCCCCAATTGCCCAAGGATGTCTTCGGGAATATCCGCCGGGTTCTGGGTGATGAAATACACACCCACCCCCTTGGACCGGATCAGCCGGGCAACCTGTTCCACCTTATCCACCAACACCTTGGGCGCGTCTTCGAACAACAGATGCGCCTCGTCAAAAAAGAAAACCAGCTTTGGTTTCTCGGGGTCACCAACCTCGGGCAGTTCTTCGAACAATTCGCTCAGCAGCCACAGAAGGAAGGTCGCGTACAGTCGCGGCGCCCCCATCAGTTTGTCCGACGCAAGGATGTTGACCATCCCCTGCCCAGCCGCATCGGTGCGCATCAGGTCGGACAGGGCCAGCGCCGGTTCGCCAAACAAGCTGTTGCCGCCCTGATTTTCCAGGACCAGCAACCTGCGTTGAATGGCCCCGATCGACGCGGTGGACACGTTCCCATAGCGCAGAGACAGTTTCGATCTGTTTTCACCGATCCAGACCAGCAGGGATTGCAGGTCCTTGAGGTCCAAAAGCGGCAAGCCCTCTTCGTCCGCAACACGGAACGCGATGTTCAGGATGCCTTCCTGGGCTTCGCTCAGTTCAAGAAGGCGCGACAACAGTAAAGGGCCCATCTCGGTCACAGTTGTTCTTACCGGGTGACCCTGGTTGCCGAACAGGTCCCAAAACGTCACCGGACAGGCCCCGTAGGCATAGTCGGACAGGCCGATTCGTCCGGCCCGTTCCATAAAGGCCGAATGCAGCTTGTGGGTATCGCTGCCCGACAGTGCAAGCCCGGACAAGTCGCCTTTGACATCGGACAGGAACACCGGCACGCCGGCCTTGGAAAACCCTTCTGCCAGGATCTGCAACGTCACGGTCTTACCGGTTCCGGTCGCCCCTGCGATCAATCCGTGGCGGTTTGCGTATTTCAGCGCAAGCTCTTCGGGTTGCCCATACTCGGCACCTGCACCGCCAATAAAAATGCTGTCACTCATGTATTTTCTGTCCCGATTAGCACCGATCTGAGGCCAGCATACAAACTTAACCTTTGACTGCGATAGTCAATTTACCGCTTCCGCGTCGCTGCGTGGGGGTGGTTTACTTCCTCCCTGTCGACTGGCCGTGCCCTCGGGCACGGCTTTTTTGCCGGATAATTGGAAACCGCCTGAATTTCCCCCGCGCGAACATTAAATTTTGACGTTAGCAGTTGACCGACGTGATGCCCTTTCGTAACGTCTGCCCATAAATAAGTCGGCCAGTCCGACGGGGAGAAACATTACCGAAAGGGAGCCGTTCGTTCGGCTCCCTTTTTCCTTTTCTGAAGATGGGGTTGTGGCGGACTTTTTTCCCATCTTTTGTCGGCGGAAAATCGTATGAATGCGGTGCCGAATACAGCTTTGACCCTGACAGCGCGGGAACAGGGTGTTAGACCGGGGCAAAAGTCCGATCAGAACTATGAGGCACTTATGATCAAGAAACTGACCCCTATCACCCTTGCGGCGGCCCTGCTCTGCGGCACCGCGGGGTTTGCGCAGGAAACCGAAGCCCAGCCGGAAGCAGAGGCGCAGCAATCCGGAGAGGTTCCGTCTGACCTGGACCTGGGTGAATCCGGCCCCCGCGTTGGTGAGCAATACATCAAGGAAACATCAGGCGACTGGGAGGTTTCGTGCATCAAGACCGAAACCGGCGAAGACCCCTGCGCCATGGTCCAGATCCTCAACGGCCAGCAAGGCGAGCCGATTGCCGAGATCACCGTGGGCAAGCTGCCCGAAGGTGGCGCGGCGGTGGCCTGGGCCAATGTGATCGTCCCGCTTGAAACCCTGTTGCAGGCGCAGCTTGCGGTGTCGATCGACGGCGCGCCGCGCAAGCTTTACAATTATCATCACTGCGTTCCGATCGGCTGCGTGGCACAGCTTGGCCTGACGCAAGGCGATATTGACGCAATGAAGGGCGGCTCAAAGGCGGTTCTGTCGCTGGTGCCCGCACGCCTGCCCGACCAGATTTTGAACATGGACATGTCGCTCAGTGGCTTTACCGCCGGGTTTGACGGTCTGGGCGTAAACGTCAACTAAGCTTACGAAACCCGAATGAATCGCCGCCGCGCACCCCGCGGCGGCTTTTTTATACCCGTTTCAGGGCCAGCACCGCGTTCAGACCCCCAAAGGCAAATGCATTGCTCAGCGCCACGTCAACACAGGCTTCGCGCGCCTCGTTTGGTACGACGTCCAGCGCGCATTCCGGATCGGGCTCCTGATAACCGATGGTCGGCGCGATTACCCCGTCACGCAGCGCCATGATACAGGCCAGCAACTCAACCGCGCCGGTGCCGCCGATCAGGTGGCCATGCATGGACTTTGTGGACGAAATCATCAGCTCATCCGCGTGGGGCCCGAATACGTCTGCAACCGCCGCGCATTCGGTCTTGTCATTGGCGGCCGTGCCCGTTCCGTGGGCGTTGATATACCCGACATCGCTGGCGTTCAGCTTTGCGTCGGCCAACGCGCCGGAAATGGCCCGCGCTGCGCCCTGTTTGCTGGGCATCACGATATCCGAGGCATCCGATGACATGGCAAAGCCCACGACCTCGCACAGAATATCCGCACCGCGCGCCCTTGCATGTTCGTAGTCTTCAAACACGAAAATCCCGGCGCCTTCGCCCTGCACCATGCCATTGCGGTTTGCACTGAACGGGCGGCAGGCGTCCTTGGACATCACGCGCAACCCTTCCCACGCCTTGACGCCGCCAAAGCACAGCATGGATTCGGACCCGCCTGTAACCATTGCCGGTGCAGCCCCGCTGCGGACCAGCTGAAAGGCCTGAGCCATTGCGTGGTTGGACGACGCGCAGGCCGTCGAAACCGTAAAGCTGGGGCCCTTGAGGTTGTGTTCCATAGACACATGGCTTGCGGCCGCATTGTTCATCAGCTTGGGCACGACAAACGGGTGCACCCTGTTCTTGCCGTCTTCATAGACCGAGCGGTAATTGTCGTCCCAGGTGGATACGCCACCACCGGCCGTGCCCAGCACCACGCCGGAACGCGCCGCAAGCTCGCCATGAAAAACCAGGCCGGACTGATCGATTGCCTCTTTTGCAGCGGTCAGCGTGAATTGGGTGAACCTGTCATACAGGGTCATCTGCTGACGGTTGAAACGTCCCTCGGCCTCGAATCCGCGAACCTGGCCGCCGATCTTAATTGCCAGCCGATCTACGTCACGAAACTCCAGCTCGGATATCCCGCACCGGCCTTCCCGCATGGCCTCCATCGTATCCGAAACCGAATGACCAAGCGAGTTGATGGTGCCGGCACCTGTAATGACAACGCGTTTCATAGTCGCTTGTCAGACCTTTTCCGATACGAGTTTTTCGATGCCCGCAATGATTGCGGCGACATTGGAAATGTCGAAATCGCTGGCCGTTGGTTCATTGGCATTGAACGGCACGGTGATGTCGAACTCTTCTTCGATGGCAAAGATGCTTTCTACCAGACCCAGGCTGTCGATACCAAGATCCTCCAGCGTGCTGTCGGGCGTCACATCCGAGGGTTCAAGCACGGCCTGTTCGGCAATGATTGCGATAACGCGGTCGCTGATGCTCATGTCGGTCCCCTGGTTGACGAGTTGGGGATGATTTAATCGCTCGGGGGCTGTTTGAAAACAGCCTTTTTAAGTGCCTCTACGTCGCGGGCAATACGCGGCAGGCGGCGCTGTGCCTTGTACATGTCGGTATGGCTTTCCATTTTGACGGCCGGATAGCCCATGATCACGCGTCCGGCGGGCACATTGGACAGGATTTTGGTCCCCCCGCCAGAGATGGCCCCATCGCCGATGAAAATATTGTCGACGACACCGGTTTGGCCACCAAGAACAACATTGTTGCCGATCTCGACCGATCCGGAAACGCCGGTCTGTCCGCACAGCAGGCAATCGCGCCCGACGCGCGTGTTGTGTCCGACATGAACAAGGTTATCCAGTTTGGTGCCGCTTCCGATGACCGTATTGCGGATCGTCCCATTGTCGATGGTGCAATTTGAACCAAGCTCGACGTCGTCGCCGATTTCGACGGCGCCAAGCGAATGGATGCGCAGCCAGCTTTGTGCCTTGGCGTCGCCCTTGTCGCCCATGGTCTTGCGCACATTCTCAACGTCCGAGACCTCGGGGGTGACAAAGCTGAACCCATCGCCGCCAATCCGCGCGCCGGGTTGGGCGATGAAACGGTCTCCGATCCGGGCGCGGGCGCCGATGCTGACCATTTCGCGCAGCAGCGCGTTTTCGCCAAGGCTGGCATCCATGCCCACAACACAATGGGCACCCAGAACCGAGCCCGCGCCAATCCGGGCGCGCGGGCCGATCACGCAGAGCGGCCCGATCGAAACATCGTCGCCGATTTCGGCCGTCGGATCGACCACCGCAGAGGGATGCACCCCAGGTTCAACGCCCTGCCCCCGGTCCAGCATCGCAGTGATACCTGCCATCGCCATGCGCGGACGCGGTACGAAAATTGCGGCCTCCAACCCAAGTTCCTTCCAGTCGGCGCCTTCCCAGACGACAGCCGCGCGGGCCGTACCCTGCGCCAAAGCCTGAGCATATTTTGGGGACATCGCCATGGCCAGGTCAGTTGGCCCGGCATCCCCCGGCTCGGCCGCGCGCAGGATTGTCAGGCCTGTGCTTCCTTCGGCCGACGCGCCCAAGGCGTCGGCAATCTGCTTTACGGTAAACTGCATGTCGGGCTTCCTTGTCGCAGGACGTGGGCCCAGTGATTACCCCTGAACGTCCGGCAGGGCCACCCCTGCCTTTTGCAGGGCGGCCCAAATCTTGCGATCTCTTTCATAGACGTCGCGCCGGTATTGCACATCGCCCTTGGGGCCGACATATGCGGTCCGATAGATCAGGTGAACCGGAACCGGCTTGTCCAGTTCAACCTTGGTTTCCTTGCCCGAGTTCAGAACGCGGTGAAAGAACGCCTTTGGGTCTTCTTCCTGAAGGGCAAGCAACGCATAGGCAAACTCAAAGGGCTGAGCCAGGCGGATACAGCCGTGCGAAAAGGCGCGGACCTCGCGGGCAAACAGACTTTTCTGAGGCGTATCATGCAGATAGATGTTGTACTTGTTGGGGAACATGAACTTTACCAGCCCAAGCGCATTGCTTTTGCCCGGCGGCTGCCGCATCGCAAAGGGAAAGCTTCGCGCGCTGAACTGGCTGAAATCCACGGCGCCCCGGTTCACCTGACGGCCACGCCGGTCGGTGATCTCAAGATGCCGAACCGCGTTCGGGTTCGCGCGCAGTTTCGGAAGATATTCTTTGGTGATGATGGAACGCGGGACATACCAGCTGGGGTTGATGACCATATGTTCCATCTGGTCCGAAAACTCGGGGCTGCGGCGGTCATGGGTGTTCTTGCCGATCACGGCGCGGGTCTCGAATGTCACCTGGCCTTCGTCCACGATCTTGGCCGAGAAATCGGCCTGGTTGACCAGAACATGCCGCGCGCCGCGCTGGCGCGGCAACCACCGTTCGCGTTCCAGCGCGACCATGACCGATTTCAGACGGTCGCTGACGGGTCGGTTAATCTCGGCAATGGTTCCTTTTCCGGCCACACCATCGGGTTCCAGCCCGTGCCCCTGCTGAAAACTCTGGACCGCTGATTTCAATGCGTCATCATATGTGGGGCTGGCGGTCGGCGCCATATAACCCATGCGAACCAAGCGGTTACGCAGCTTTATGACACTTGGTCCGTTGTCGCCGAATTCCAGCTTGCTGGCCGGCACTGTCGGACCCCAACCGCCAGCGGCCATCAGGTTTTCCAATGCGAGCTTCTGCTTGAGCAGCGCGGTATATTGCAGGGACGCAGGCGCAAGGTCGCGGATATAGGCTCCATCGTCCGACGCAACCAGCGCGCCCAGGTGGTCAGAGGCAGTCTGACGCTCGACCTGGCGCACCAAACCTGCGTCAATGTCGGAGGGACGCAGGATGCCAGTCTGAACATCATCTGCATATTTCAGGAAAAGGCGGCTGAGTTCGGCCTCGACAAGACCCAGGTCGCGCACCGAACCGACCTGATCCATCTTATTCAAAATCGTCTGAACGTCATACCGGGCCTCGGGCAGACCATGTACATTGGTTGCCGATAGCGCCGCAATCAGCGCGGCACGGCGCGCCGCATGCTGTTCGGTATCTCCGACCCAAACGGGTTGAAACGCCGTTTCGCGATAAAATGCCGCCAGATTTGGAAGGGTCGCGACCTTTTCTGCCACCGCCATTTGAAACGCGGTGCTTGGCGCGGCCGGCGTTTCAGCCCGCGCAAGGCTGGCGGAAACGGCCAGGCATGCCGCGAGGATCAAACAGGTAGGCTTGGAAAAAACAGACGTCATGGGATGGCCTTGGCACTTCAATAACTTACAAAACAGCGCATTGCGCCGAACAAATATGGTTGGGACAACAGGGTCTTGTCCATTCACAATATCATCAGATCGCCGCATCTTTGGGGTCCTGATGCGCGTTTGCATCGCAGCGCCTGTCACCCGCCGGTTTGCGCGTTTTATAAGCCGCCCTGTGTCAATTGCGCAAAAAATTGCCGAAATTTCCCCCTTGAAAACATGAATACCAAAGACTTCTTGGCGCACGAATCCGTCTGTGCAATAAGTTCCGCATCTGGGATGGGAAAAAATTAAGACAGCGCGCGTAACATCGTGCGCAGGCAGGAACAGTACGGGACGAAACAGAAAATGACCAAGAGCAGTACATCGGGCATGACCCGGCGTGCCCTATTGGGCGCATTCGCCGCGACAGCAGTCGCAGCAGCACCGACTTATTCCAATGCAGCAGGGTTCCTTCGCGGGGGTGGCGATATTCGCCGTATTCGCATGTATTCGGGCCGCACCGGTGAACGGATCGACATGATCTATTGGGTGGATGGCAAATACATCAAGGACGCCGTGAAGGAAGTGAACCACTTCATGCGCGACTGGCGCACGGATCAGTCCAAGTCCATGGACCTGCGCACGCTGGACATCATGGCCGCATCGCACAACCTTCTGGACGTGAACGAACCCTACATGTTGCTTTCGGGTTACCGGTCGCCGAAGACCAACGCGATGCTGCGGTCCCGGTCGCGCGGTGTGGCGAAGAACTCGCTTCACATGAAAGGTCAGGCAGCCGATTTGCGCCTGTCGTCCCGCTCGGTCTCGCAAATGGCCAAGGCGGCGATGTCCTGCCGTGCAGGCGGTGTGGGGCAATACTACCGCTCCAACTTCGTCCACATGGATTGCGGCGTGGTCCGCAGTTGGCGCGGATAAGACCACTACAAACCGTTTCGTTATTTGTTCGAGCGCGCGCCCGTCCGGGGCGTTGGCGCTCTTTTTGTTTTGGGTTTGCAAAATAATCGCGTTCGACCCGCACACTTTTTGGGTGCACTTGGGCCGTGGCCCCAAAGGCGCAAATCTGCGCCCGTGCCTCTGAACTTGAACTGTTACGGAAAATGGCGCACCTGAGAGGATTCGAACCTCTGGCCTCTGCCTTCGGAGGGCAGCGCTCTATCCAGCTGAGCTACAGGTGCCTGAGCCGTTAGCTAACCTTGTTCCGAACCGGGCGCAACTGGAAATCAGCGTTTTGACCCCGGTTCAGCGCGACGTTATGCAAACAGATCATGCGCCAGTTCCAATGCGTCGATCAGCGTATCGACCTCGGACCTGGTGTTATAAAGACCAAAGCTGGCGCGGCAGGTCGCCGTCACCCCAAGGAGGTCCATCAGCGGGCCTGCACAATGGTGCCCGGCGCGGACGGCGACACCTTTCTTGTCCAGAATCGTTGAAACGTCATGGGCGTGCCCTGCCCCATCAAGCGTAAAGCTGAAGATCGCCGCCTTGTTGGCGGTGGTGCCCTGAACCTGCAACCAGTTCAGGCCGGACAGCCGTTGCATCGCGTAATCCCGCAGGTCGGCCTCGTGATTGGCAATCTCGGCCATGCCCAGATCCATCATGTAATCCAGTGCCACCCCCAGACCGATGGTCTGGACGATACCGGGGGTTCCGGCCTCGAACTTCATTGGCGGATCATTATAGATGACCTGATCCTTCGAGACCTCTTTGATCATGTCGCCGCCGCCGATAAAGGGGCGCATCTCGGCCATGCGTTCCGATTTGATAAAGATCGCGCCCGAACCGGACGGCCCATACAGCTTGTGCCCGGTGATGGCATAGAAATCGCACCCGATATCCGGAACATCGACCGGCATGTGGACTGCGCCCTGGCTGCCATCGACCAGAACCGGAACGCCCTTGGCATGGGCGCCTTCGGTGATCGCCTTGACGTCAACCACTGTGCCCAGAACGTTCGAACAATGGGTGACTGCCACCAGTTTGGTTCTCGGACTGATGGCATCGATTACGGCTTGCGGGTCCAGCGCCCCCTGGGCGTCGACATCAACCCATTTCAGAACAACGCCCTGCCGTTCCCTGAGGAAATGCCACGGCACGATATTGGCGTGGTGTTCCATCACGCTCAGCACGATCTCGTCGCCGGCCTGCAGGCGCGGCATAGCCCAGCCATAGGCGACCAGGTTGATCCCTTCGGTCGTGCCAGAGTTCAGGACAATTTCATCCTCATCCGCCACGCCCAGAAACCGCGCCACCGTGCCGCGCACGGATTCGTATTTCTCGGTCGCCAGGTTGGACAGGTAATGCAGCCCGCGATGGACGTTGGAATATTCCTGAGCATAGGCCTGCGTCACCGCATCGATCACCACCTGCGGCTTTTGCGCGGATGCCCCGTTATCGAGATAGGTCAGCGGCTTGCCGTTCACCTCTCGCGACAGGATAGGGAAATCATCGCGGATTTTCTGAACATCGTACATCTGCATCAATTCTCTATACGGGCCCAATCAGGGACAGTGCGAGGACAAAGGGGACGGCCACAACACCAGACAGGAACATCACCAGAACCGATCGCCCCAGTGACCCGAAACGATGGGCCTGATCCAGGAAATGGGCGGTGATGTAAAGGCTTAACAGGATTGTGGCCAAGACCAGCGGAAAGGCAAGATCAGGCGCAATGATCATGATCAGCAGGCTCAGCAGTTGCGCCGCGACCTGCAGAAGTTGCAACCAGATGACAAGGATCATGATGTCATCAAAGGACGCAGCACCGCCCAGGAAACGCCCGACATAGAAGAACGTCGCGATGCTCAGCATCAGGGCCGCCGCGGCAGTCGCCAGGTATTGGGGCGCCGAAAGCACCAAGGTCTGCATGGCAGGGTCTTCGACCGGTATCAGCGTATCCGATGTCAGCTGAACCATGGTTGCAAGGATGATGGTCAGGAAAAACACCAGCCACAACACATCGCGGCCCGGATTGCGCGCCATCAGATGGCGGGCGGCCTCGGCCGGATCGCGCAGTGTCAGACCCGTCAGCTTTCCCAGATAGGCCGCGTTCATCCTGTTGCCCCCTGGGCCTGTCGGATGCCGGACGCCCAGAACCAGGCGAATACGGCGACCCAGGTCAGCCCCGCAAGCGTCAGTGCAGGTCCCGGACCGATGAACCCGGCAACCAGCCCGTTCAGCAAGACCAGTGGCGTCGAGGCCAGCAAGGCCCAGAACAACGCCAGCCGCGCGCCATAAGATGTGCCCTTGCCGCCAAAAAGCCTGGCGCCAAGATGCGTGATCCAGGCGACCAGGTACAATAGCAGCGGCAGGATGATGACCGATCCCAAAAGTGCGCCGCCCATCAACATGTTCAGGTCTTCACCGTCCAAATGCGCCTGCCGTGCAAGTCGGGGCAATTGCGCGATGAACCCGACGCCGCAAAACGCCATGACAAAGGCCAGCGCGCGATCTTCGCGCGGCCCCATATCCAACAGGCGCCGCACGACGCGGCCCGGTCCACGATACGTGGCCACGATATCGGCGGTCACAGGCATTAGCTGCGCCGCGCCAGCCAGCCTTCCAGACGGGTCACGATATCCGACGCCAGCGACTGATCCTCGATCTCGTCCACGGCTTCGGCCAGGAAGGCCAGCGTCAGCATATTGGTCGCTTCCTTCACCGGAACCCCGCGCGAGCGCAGGTAGAACAAGGCGGTGTCGTCAATCGCACCCGAGGTTGACCCGTGCGAGCAGGCAACGTCATCGGCATAGATCTCAAGCTCGGGCTTGGCGAGGAACTGGCTGTCGTCATCCAAAAGCAAGGACTGGCTGATCTGATAACCGTCGGTTTTTTGAGCGCCCGCCTTGACCAGGATTTTACCCTGGAACACCCCGGTCGCGCCGTTGCGCAGAACCTTCTTGAAGACCTGGCGGCTTTCGCAATTCACGGCGTCATGGGTGATGAAAACCGTGTCGTCGTGGTGAAAATCACCGTCCCCGACACAGGCACCGGCCACATGTGCCACGGCATCGTCGCCGGTCAACTCGACCACCTGCTCGTTGCGGGTCAGCACGCCGTTTACCGTCAGGGTAAAGGACTTATAGACCGAAGCGGCCCCAAGACGGGTAAACATATGGGTTGCGGCACGACGCTGGTGATCGCGGCCCTGGGCCCGAACGTGATGCAGGACGCCGCCATCGGCCACGTCAATTTCCATGCATTTGTTGAACCGCGATGCGGCCGGGCCGTTTTCCAGAATGGTGACCTCTGCCCCGCTTTCGACGCGGATGATGTGGTGCAACATCGCGTCCGATGTTTCCGAACCGTGGCGGTAGATCAAACTGATGGGCCGGCTTGGTTTGCCGGTGACATGAATTGCAACCCCATCACGCGCAAAGGCCGTATTCAACGCGGCCAAGGGGCGCTGAACCGGCTGCTGCCCGCGCGCTTCCAACACGCCGTACAGTTCTTTGGCCCAGTGGATATCCTTGCAGCAAATGTCTTCGATCCGGTCGATCGTGACGCCTTCCATCGACAAATCGTCGGACGCATCCGCATCAAAGACACCGTCGACAAACACGATCTTCAGCCGATCAAACCCGTCGAACATGACGGGTTCGTCGGATGCGAAAACCTCGGCCGGGGTTACATCGGGGGATACCAGCGTGTCGGGGCGCGTGTATTTCCAATATTCGTCGCGCCGCCCCGGCAGGCCCATTTCACGGACGCGCGCCAAAGCGTCTTCGCGTGCGGCACGGGTGCAACCCGCATCGGGCAATGACATCGCAGACAGCCGCGCCTCGGTCGCGGTTTGTTTCACTTCGGGCAAAGCCATCAGTTCACCTCGGCAAGAATGTCGGCATAGCCATTGTTTTCCACCTCAAGCGCCAGTTCCGGGCCACCGGTTTTCACGATCCGGCCGTCAGCCATGATATGAACGACATCCGGCTGAATGTGGTCCAGCAGGCGTTGGTAATGCGTGATCACCAAAAACCCACGACCTTCGTCGCGCAGCGCATTCACGCCCTCGGCAACCAGTTTCATGGCGTCCACATCAAGCCCCGAGTCAGTCTCGTCCAGGATGCACATCTTGGGTTCCAGCATGGCCATCTGCAGGATTTCGTTGCGCTTTTTCTCGCCGCCCGAAAAGCCGACATTGACCGGACGTTTCAGCATGTCTGCGTCGATCTTCAGGGATTTTGCCTTGGCGCGCACAACTTTCAGAAAATCGGTCGCCGAAAGCTCGTCCTGACCGCGCGCCTTGCGTTGTGCGTTCACCGCTGTGCGCAGGAAGGTCATGTTGCCGACGCCCGGAATTTCGACCGGATACTGGAACGCCAGGAATACACCGGCGGCGGCACGCTCTTCCGGCTCCATCTCAAGCAGGTCGTCGCCTTCCAGCGTGGCCGACCCCTCGGTCACCTCATAGCCGTCGCGCCCCGACAGCACATAGCTGAGCGTCGACTTGCCCGAGCCGTTCGGCCCCATGATCGCGTGAACCTTGCCGGCTTCAACCGTCAGATCAACGCCCTTGAGAATCTGCTTGTCCTCTTCTTCAAGCTGTACGTGCAGGTATTTGATTTCCAGCATTTTTTGTCCTTTTGCGTCTCGCGTTGGGCCCCGCGGCCCGATTGTTTCTATCCCAGGATCCGGCGCAAGGTACGCGCGGCGATCCATCCAAGGATCGCCCCACCGCCAATGGCCCAGACCGGGTTGATAAAGTCCATGTACCTGATGTTGACATAGGCCACGCCCAGAACACCGCCCAAAACCGGCAGCGCATATCCCAACGCTGTCAGGACGCGGTCGCGTCCGAAACGATGTCGGGACTGGCGCGCCATCAGCCGACCGAGCCTTCCAGCGAAATCGCAACCAGCTGTTGCGCTTCCATTGCAAACTCCATCGGCAGGGCCTGCAGCACGTCCTTGCAGAACCCGTTGACAACCAGTGCCACGGCTTCTTCTTCGTCCATGCCGCGCTGACGGCAATAGAACAGCTGATCGTCATCGACCTTCGAGGTGGTCGCCTCGTGCTCGACACGGGATGAGTTGTTCTTGACCTCGATATACGGAACCGTATGCGCCCCGCATTTGTCACCAATCAGCAAGCTGTCGCATTGGGTATAGTTGCGGCTGTCCTTGGCCTTGGGATGCATCGACACCAGCCCGCGATAGGTGTTCTGCGCCTTGCCGGCGCTGATGCCCTTGGACACGATCCGCGACTTGGTGTTCTTGCCCAGGTGAACCATCTTGGTGCCGGTGTCGGCCTGCTGGTAATTGTTGGTGATGGCGATCGAGTAGAACTCGCCCTGGCTTTCATTGCCGCGCAGGATGCAGGACGGGTATTTCCATGTCACTGCGCTGCCGGTTTCAACCTGCGTCCACATCACCTTGGACCGATCGCCACGGCAATCCGCACGCTTGGTCACAAAGTTGTAGATGCCGCCCTTGCCGTTCTCATCCCCGGGGAACCAGTTCTGAACGGTCGAGTATTTCACCTCGGCGTCTTCTTCGACGATGATCTCGACCACCGCCGCGTGCAGCTGTGCGGTGTCGCGCTGCGGCGCGGTGCAGCCTTCCAGATAAGACACATACGAGCCCTTGTCTGCGATGATAAGCGTGCGCTCGAACTGGCCTGTATTTTCGGCATTGATGCGGAAATAGGTGCTCAGCTCCATCGGGCAGCGGACACCCGGCGGCACATAGACAAAGGACCCGTCCGAAAAGACCGCCGAGTTCAGCGTGGCATAGAAATTGTCCGAAACCGGAACAACCGAGCCGAGGTATTTGCGAACCAATTCGGGATGTTCACGAATGGCTTCCGAGATCGAACAAAAGATGACCCCGGCCTTTTTCAACTCGGCCTGGAAGGTGGTGCCGACGGAAACGGAATCGAATACCGCATCAACGGCAACTTTGCGACCTTCGGCCGGGGCCTCCTCGGCACCGTCGACGCCTGCAAGAATCATTTGTTCTTTCAGAGGGATACCAAGCTTTTCATAAGTGGCCAGCAGCTTGGGGTCGACCTCATCCAGCGACTTGGGCTTTTCTTCCATCGACTTGGGCCGGGCATAGTAATACTGGTCCTGGAAATCGATTTCGGGATAGTTCACCATCGCCCATTTCGGCTCTTCGATCTGGCTCCAGCGATCGAACGCGGCCAGACGCCATTCGGTCATCCATTCCGGTTCTTCGTTTTTCTCAGAGATCAGCCGCACGATGTCGGGACCTACGCCCTTGGGCGCATATTCCATCTCGATATCGGTGTCCCACCCGTATTTATAGGTTCCGACCTCGCGTACCGCGTCCACGGTTTCCTGATCGACACCTTCTTTTACCTGGGTCTGGTCCAAAGCGGCCATAACTTACCCTCCTAGAGTTCACGCGGCGCGCGCGCGAAACCGTTTTTCTTTTTCCAGCCACGTTTCAGCGAAACGCAACACATCTTCTTCCGTCGTCTGGGGCCCCAGCGATACCCGGATCGCACTGGCCGCCGTCACCTCGTCAAATCCCATTGCGGTCAACACCGCGCTTGCCCGGACCTTGCCGCTGGAGCAGGCCGAACCGGCACTTACGGCAAACCCGGCCAGGTCCATTTGCATGACCTGCGTTTCGCCCTTCCAGCCGGGGGCCGCGAAACACAACGTGTTTGGCAACCGTTCCTGGCCTTGCCCCACAAAGGTAAGGGCTTGCGACCCCGCCTCAAGGGCCTTTTCTAGAATATTTCTAAGGTGCGCAACCTTTTCCCAGACACCATTGGCCAAATCCTGCGCTGCTGCCTCGGCGGCGGCGGCAAACCCCGCTATGCCGATCACGTTTTCGGTGCCCGACCGGCGGCCCATTTCCTGCCCGCCGCCCTTGATCTGCGCCTGAATATCCGTACCGCGTCGCATCACGACCGCGCCAACACCCTTGGGCCCGCCCAGCTTGTGCGCCGAAATCAACGCCATTTCCGCCCCCAACCAATTAAAGGCGATGGGCAATTTGCCAAAAGCCTGGGTGGCATCGGTCACCGCCAGCCCGTCGGGCAGCTTTTGGATAATCCCGGTTTCGGAATTTGCCAGTTGCAAAGTCGTCGAACCCGCATCGGACACGCCAACCGAACCATCCGCCGAAACCGCCAAATCCTGGTCAATCCAGGCTCTTACGGCGTCATGTTCGATTGCTGCGCCATGCAGGTTGCGACCGCCAAGCGCAAGTGCAGCGCCTTCGGTCGACCCCGATGTAAAAACGATATCGGCCCCATCCGCGCCGAATGCCGCGGCGATCTGCCCGCGCGCCTTTTCCACGATCGACTTGGCGGCCCGCCCCTCGGCATGGACCGAGGACGGGTTGCCGCATTGATCCATGGCCGCGATCATGGCCGCGCGCGCCTCGGGGTGCAACGGCGTGGTCGCATTATGATCGAGGTAAACACGTTTCATGGATGCATCTTTTTCTGCAAGCGACAGATCATCGGCTCTGGTCACTCATCGACAACTGAAAACAGGCTTGGCACCGCGGGGCATGGCGCAAGGTCGTTCTTGATGACGTCCGAAAGGCGCGTTTGATGCAGAAAGACATAGACATGCGCGCTCAGCCCTTCCCACAGACGGTTGGTCAGTGATTGCGCGCGGCTGCCGGACGATCCGCCGGATGCGCCCGCCCCTTTGTGCATTGCATCGACCGTTTCATCGACCGCAGCCAGAATTTCCACGACCCGGATTTCCGAAGCCGGACGCGCCAGCCTGTACCCGCCGCCGGGGCCACGGACGGACGCCACCAGATCGGCCCGGCGCAGCTTTACGAACAGTTGCTCAAGATAGGGCAACGAAATGTCCTGCCGTTCGGAAACCTCACCCAGCGTAACCAGCTTGTCTGCCGGTTGCAGGGCAATATCGGCCAGCGCGACCATCGCGTAACGACCCTTGGTCGAAAGCTTCATTTTCGTTTCCTCATGGCAAGTAACGCGCGAAAACATTGACGCCGACGCAGCCAGTGCGTATCTCCCACTGACAGCGCATTCGCGCGAAGCAAAATCAGTTAGAACCGTTCTAAGGTGCCCGACGAAATCCGTCAAGTATATCCCGGCACCGTTTGGAAAAAAGACAGGACCAAAGCACACATGCCCGAGGTGATTTTTCCCGGACCCGAAGGCCGCCTGGAAGGCCGCTACCACCCGCAAAAGGAAAAAGACGCACCGATCGCAATCGTGCTTCACCCGCATCCCCAATTCGGCGGGACCATGAACAACAAGGTCGTCTATAACCTGCACTATGCGTTCTACAACATGGGCTTTACCGTGTTGCGGTTCAATTTCCGCGGCGTCGGCCGCAGCCAGGGCGAATACGATCAGGGCGTGGGCGAGTTGAGCGACGCGGCCTCGGCGCTGGATTACCTGCAGTCGATGAACAACAACTCGAAACACTGCTGGGTCGCAGGGTTCTCGTTTGGTGCGTGGATCGGGATGCAATTGCTGATGCGTCGCCCCGAGATCACCGGGTTCATCAGCGTATCGCCGCCGGCAAACATGTATGACTTTTCCTTCCTGGCGCCCTGCCCGTCTTCGGGCCTGATCATCAACGGCACCGCCGACCGCGTGGCGCCGCCCGCCGACACCACAGCGCTGGTCGGAAAACTGCACGAGCAGAAGGGGATCACCATTACCCATACCGAGGTCGAAGGCGCGGATCACTTTTTCCAGGATCAGCACATGGATACGATGATCACCGATGTCAGCGACTATGTGAAACGCCGCCTGACCGAGACCACGCGGTAATGACCGACACCATCACCCATCTGGCCGCCAAATTGGCCGAAGACACGATGAAGGTCATGGATGAAACCGGCCAGGACCGGTTCTATGTCGAGGTTGGCGATGTTCTGGGGGCGGCCTCGCAGTCGCTGGAAGAGGCCTACCTGACCGAAATTCGCGTTCGTCTGGCCGAACGCAAGGCCCGGCAGTTCCTGGTCAAGCGCCTGTCGGAACATCGCTCCAAACTCAAGGCGATTGAAAAGCAATGACCGACCGGCTGTCTGCGCAAGTCGCGTTTCTGAAACAGGCAGACAGGTTAAAAACGGTCCAGAGGGCGAATGTCCTTCTGGATCAGTCCCGCCCCGAAAATTCAGCCGAACACAGCTGGCACCTGGCCTTGTGGGCCCTGGTCATGGCGCCCTTCGCGGACCCTGATACCCGCATTGATCGTGTTATCCAGATGCTGCTGCTGCACGACCTTGTCGAGATCATCACGGGCGACCACCCCATTCACCTGGAAACGGATTGGTTGGAAGTAGCCCGCGCGGAACGCTCTGCGGCGCAGCAGCTTTTCGGTATTCTGCCAGCCGATCAGGCCACTACTTTCCTAGCGTTGTGGCAAGAGTTCGAGGCTGACGAGACCACCGATGCGCGGTTTGCCAAAAAGCTGGACCGGTGCCAGCCCTTGTTTCAGGTGCTCTGCGCCACTCGACCCCGCCCCGACCACCTTGAGGTTGTGCGCGCCAACCTTGCAGAAGGTCGTGCCGCATACCTGAAGGATGATTTTCCGCAGGCTTACACCTATGCAACATCGCTGCTGTCCGGCGTTGCGCCGGGCACATCCGACGCGTTCATCCAGCGGATCCCGTTCCTGGCAGAGGCCGACAAGTTGAAATCGGTGTTGCGCGCATCGCGCCTGTTGTCTGAGGACCGGTTCGAAAACTCGGCCGAACACAGCTGGCATGTGATGCTGCACGCCTGGGTTCTGGCCGAATACGCACTGCCGGGTGTGAAAATCGACCGGGTTGTTCAAATGCTTCTGCTGCATGACATTGTCGAGATCGACGCAGGCGACAATCCGATTCACGGTGCGGTCGATCATGCCGCACAAGCGGCCACCGAAGAGGCCGCAGCCGCACGCCTGTTCGGCCTGCTGCCCCGCGATCAGCACGACGCGTTCCTGAAACTTTGGCACGAATTCGAAGCGGCCAACAGCCCGGATGCGCGGTTTGCCAAAGCAGTGGACCGGGTGCAGACGCCGATTGCCAACCTGGAAACGGGCGGCGGATCATGGGTGGATTACAACGTGACACTGGCCCAACTGGAAGACCGGGTCGGTGTTCCGATTGAACGTGGCGCGCCACAGTTATGGGATTGGCTGCATCCGCAGCTAAAGGCGCATTTTGCACAAGTGGGTGCCGCAACTGGCGCCTGACGATCTATGAACGGCGATCGGTGAATAGCCCATAAAAATGAAAAAGGAGCCCGAAAGCCCCTTTCCCAAATTTTTTATCAGCGGCGCCTATACCGCTTGATCATTCAATCGTTCAAAAATTTGGGCTGCGTCTGTCTCGACGGACCCCCCGCCTACAAGCCACCCTAGCGCCACGATGATTGCCGAAGCAAATATGACGGATTTCGCAAAAGTCGTCATTGTTCAAAACTCGATAAAAAGGAAACTAATACGCGGCCTGAGTATCACGGACGTGGCGTTTCCCATAGTCGGGTTTACCTGACCCCACGGAAACGTGTTCTCACTATCCACGGCGCTGGCCAGCGCAGGCAAACGGGGCGAAATCGCTTGCCCCGGACGACAAGGTCGTGATCAATCTGCCCGAAACCCTGCGGAGCGAACCCAAGATGCCCAAGGCCTATTTGATTCTTCTTTTGGCGGTCGTTGCCGAAACGATCGGAACAACGGCTCTTCAGGCCAGCCAACAGTTCACGCGGCTCTGGCCTTCGGTTCTGGTCGTTGTTGGATACGGCTTTGCTTTTTACCTGATGGGTTTGACGCTGCGGGTGATGCCGGTGGGCATCGTCTATGCAATCTGGTCGGGCCTGGGCATCGTACTGATCGCTTTGATCGGCTTTGTCGTGTTCGGGCAAAGGCTGGACTGGCCGGCAGTTCTGGGGCTGACCCTTATTCTTGTGGGCATCCTGGTCATCCACCTTTTTTCTGACACGGCAACGCATTGATGTCCTGTTAGGGCTGGCATATTTGCGCGGGCCGCGTTATGGGCGCGGCAACTTCCCGTTCAAAGGCTGACCTCTCATGGACCTGCGCAACATCGCAATCATCGCTCACGTGGACCACGGCAAGACGACTCTGGTCGATGAGCTGCTCAAACAATCCGGCGCGTTCCGGGAAAACCAGGCCGTTTCAGAACGGGCCATGGACAGCAATGACCTGGAGCGTGAGCGCGGCATCACAATCCTGGCCAAGGCCACGTCGGTGGAATGGAAAGACACCCGTATCAACATCGTCGACACGCCCGGACACGCCGATTTCGGCGGTGAAGTTGAACGTATCCTCAGCATGGTGGACGGGGTTGTCCTGCTGGTCGATGCGGCCGAAGGTCCGATGCCGCAAACCAAGTTCGTCACGTCAAAGGCGCTTGCGCTGGGGTTGCGCCCTATCGTGGTGCTGAACAAGGTCGACAAGCCCGATGCCGAACCCGACCGCGCGCTGGACGAATGTTTCGACCTGTTCGCCAACCTTGGCGCCGATGACGATCAGCTGGATTTCCCGGCCATGTATGCGTCGGGCCGTTCGGGTTGGGCCGACATGGAACTGGACGGCCCGCGCGCCGATCTCAGCGCACTGTTCGACCTGATCGTCGACCACGTCCCTGCGCCGGCCCAGATCGAGCATAAGGACGAGCCGTTCCGGATGCTGGCCACCACGCTGGGCAGCGACCCGTTCATCGGGCGCATCCTGACCGGCCGTGTCGAAAGCGGCACGTTGAAAGCCGGTGACAGCCTCAAGGCTCTCAGCCGCGACGGGGCGCTGATCGAGAATTTCCGCGCCACCAAGATCCTTGCATTCCGCGGTCTGGCCCAGCAGCCGATCGACGTGGCCGAGGCAGGCGATATCGTGACCATCGCCGGTATGAGCAAGGCGACCGTCGCGGATTCGCTTGTCGCCCCGCAGGTTGATGAGGCCCTGCCCGCCCAACCTATCGACCCGCCAACCATAACCGTGACCTTCGGTATCAACGACTCGCCGCTTGCCGGTCGCGACGGCAAAAAGGTCCAGTCACGGGTAATCCGCGATCGCCTGATGAAAGAGGCCGAATCCAACGTCGCCATCCGTATCACCGACACGCCCGGCGGCGAAGCGTTCGAGGTCGCAGGCCGTGGCGAATTGCAGATGGGCGTTCTGATCGAGAACATGCGCCGTGAAGGGTTCGAACTGAGCATCTCGCGCCCGCAGGTCCTGTTTCGCGAAGAAAACGGACAGCGTATGGAACCCGTCGAAGAGGTCACGATTGACGTCGATGACGAATTCTCGGGCGCGGTCATCGAGAAGATCACCGGCGCCCGCAAGGGCGAACTGGTCGAGATGCGGCCAGCCGGTGCGGGCAAGACCCGGATCATCGCGCATGTCCCGTCGCGCGGGCTGATCGGGTATCACGGCGAGTTTCTCACCGACACGCGCGGAACCGGGGTTCTGAACCGGGTCTTTCACGGCTGGGTGGCCCATAAAGGGCCCATTCCGGGACGCCGGGCCGGTGTGCTGATCTCTATGGAAAACGGTCAGGCCGTTGCCTATGCGCTCTGGAACCTGGAAGAGCGCGGCCGCATGTTCGTCGGGCCGCAGACCGACGTCTATCAGGGCATGGTCATCGGGGAACATTCGCGCGACAACGACTTGGAAGTGAACCCGCTGAAAGGCAAAAAGCTGACCAACGTCCGCGCCAGCGGGTCCGACGACGCCGTCCGCCTGACACCGCATATTCAATTCTCGCTGGAAGAGGCCATCGCCTATATCGACGATGACGAACTGGTCGAGGTGACGCCCAATGCGATCCGGTTGAGAAAGCGCTTTCTCGACCCCCATGAACGCAAGCGGATGGCGAAATCAGCGTAACCTGCGTGTTGGATCGGCGCAAAAATTGGAAACAATGAACCCTATTGTGGCATTTTTGCGTCGAATCCAAAAATCATGAAAACCTGCGCCGCCTGACCCCACGTCACGTTTCAGCCCTGTTTTCATGGAACATTCAACTTTTAGGCGCATTAATTTCAATTCGATCCCTCAATGCCCCCCTTGCAATTCCGGCCTGATAAAGGTGTATTCTTGGCCAAAGTGTGACGTCGTTCATAAACACCGCCGTTTTTAGCGTTCATAGTGACGACGAATTTAGTAAAGAGTTAAAGGAGAAGCGCGATGCGCATTAAATCCCGTCTGTTATCCCTTGTGTTTGTGTCCGCAGCTCTGCCGATGGTTTCGACCGGCACCGTACAGGCAGCCGACAAATGTACGGTTCGGACCGCCAAGCAATCCGTATCAACCGAAACTCTGTGCGCCTGCACTGTCGTCGACGCAAAGATGCTGCGTTACTTGCACCGCCGCGCGGATTTCGAAGATATTCTTGACCGCGTTCTGCAGCAATGCCCGGCGTTTGCCGCGGCGCTGACCGACTTCCCCACCGCATCGATCGGTTCGTTCACCCAAAGGTCCGGTGACGGTCCTGCGGACGAAAACGCTGGTGGTTCCGGCGGCAGCGGCGGAACCGGCGGGTCCGGTGGCAGCGGCGGCTCAGGCGGCGGCTCTGACGAAGGTGACGATGACGACAATGGCGGCAGCTCCGGTGGTGGTTCCAGCTCCGGTGGTGGTTCCAGCTCTGGCGGTGGCTCCGGCGACGGTGGTGGTTCCGGTGACGGTGGCGGCTCTGGCGATGGTGGCGGCGATGGTGGCGGTTCCGGCGATGGCTCGGGCGGCGCGTCCGATCCCGGCCCCAACGCGGACCCAGTGGGCCAACCCGACCCGAACAAATTGACCTGACACGCTGAACAAAGTTCTGTCAGATCAAAAGAACAGGGGCGACCTCAGAGGTTCGCCCCTTTTTTTTCTAACACCCGTCTTGGTGACGTTTCGGTCACACGAGACCTGGCCTTAGCTTTTTCCGTAAACGCCAACCCAACGCCGCGGTTGTTTTGGGTCCTGCATCCGCAGGAACAGGTAATTGGTCTTGGACCAGGGTTTGACCTGGCTGGTCAGGTTGTCCAGAATCAGGTCGCCTTGGCTTGAGCGATAGACAAGAACGGCGTGCGAATTCCTGCGGGAATCCAAAACCGTCGCCAAAAGCAGTTTGCTTGGGTCGATCCCCGCCTGGATCAGGTCACGTTTCTTCAGCAAGGCAAAATCTTCGCAATCCCCGCCGCGGGACGTCGGCAACGCCCAACGCTCGCGGGTTTTGTACTGCGATTGATCTGTCACCGATGCGGTGTTTGCGTTGACCCGGCGGTTGATCTGCTTGACCAGGCGCAGCTCTTGCTGGCTGGACAGGTTGATGGACCGCTTTTTGGCGCAGGCCCAGGTGTATTCGCGGCACAGCTGCCGGGCACCTGTCGGCGGGGGCGAGGACGCAAGCGCGGGAATGAAGGCAGGCTCGGCCGCCTGTGCATGTGTGGGAACCGTCAACGTGGCACAGACCAGAGCCAGCAGCGCAACAGCCCTACCCGAGCCTGCGAAAACCTGCCCTATCCGGGCGTCCAATCTGGTTCCAATCGGTTTCATGCCTGTCCCTCGATCCATGTGCATCCGGCAGATTGCTGCCAGTCAGGACCGTATCGCGTTTTCCGAAACTAACAGTAAACGGCGCTGCCTTGGCAATCTTTCGTCAAGTTGAGAGGAAAAAACGGCGGAAATTCGTCACTTTTTGTGACCATTTACGTCCAGGAAAGTGGCGGACATGAACACAATTAGAGCGAGAAAATTCTTTACTCGCGCAAAAATTTTTGTCAAATCTCTGTTTTCATTAGAAATTTTCCGCATTACCCTAGGGAAAGATTTGCGGAAAAAGCCTGTGAGGAAACAATTCGCCAAAATTGTTCACAGGTTTATGTCAATCTAAGAGGGTTCATCCCAAAAAGGATGAACCCCACCGAATCTCACGAATCGATCTCGACCACGACCAGTTCCCGCTCGCTTGCGCCTCGGGCATGGCTCAGGGCCTTTTGATAGGCATCCGAGTGGTAACATTCGACCGCGGCTTCAAGCGATGGGAACCGCGCAACCACATTGCGCGGCCTGTCCTTGCCCTCCAACTGCACATAGCGTGCAGCCCTTGCGATGAACGTGCCGCCATGACTGGCAATCGCTGGTCCGGCCAGTTCGGCGTATTTTCCGTAAGCTTCGGTATCTGTAACCGTCACATGCGCAATCCAAAGTGCAGGCATCTTATCCTCCCAGAAGTTTGGCAGCGGCTGCGATGGCCGCGTCTGAATTCGACGCATCCCGGCCACCGCCCTGCGCCATGTCCGGGCGACCGCCGCCGCCCTTGCCGCCCAGTTCGACCACCGCGGCTTTGACCAGGTCGACGGCAGAAACCGTATCGGTCAGATCGGCTGTGACCCCGGCCGCCACGGCGGCTTTGCCGCCCGTATCAGCGATCAACAGGACGGCCCCGCTGCCAAGGCGGCTTTTGTGTTCGTCAATCAGCGACGGCAGGTCCTTGCCCGACACACCGGTCAAAGCCTGAGCCAGGAATTTGACACCGTTTACATCGCGCGCTTCGACACCGCCGCCCTGGCCTGCACCGCCCGCCATGGCAAGGTCACGCCGCAGCTGCGCCACTTCGTTCTGCAGTGCCTTGCGTTCGTCCAGCAGGGACTTCAACCGCGGCACCACGTCATCGGGCTGCGCCTTCAGCTCAAGCGCGACCTGCGCCACACGGTGATCCTGAGCCGAAAGATAGGTGAACGCCGCGTCGCCGGTCAGCGCTTCGATCCGCCTGACACCAGCGCTGCTGGCGCTGTCACCAAGAACAACAAAGGTGCCGATATCGCCGGTTTGGCGCACATGGGTGCCGCCGCACAGCTCGATCGACCAGGTTTCCCCGTCCTGCCCTTTGCCGGTCGGGGCCTTGCCCATCGACACAACGCGCACCTCGTCCCCGTATTTTTCGCCAAACAAGGCCTGAGCACCCAAACCCCGCGCATCATCCGGGGTCATAATCCGGGTCTCGACCACCGAGTTTTGGCGGATGAATTCGTTTACATCACGCTCGACCTTCTGAATTTCTTCCAAAGACAGCGCCTTGGAATGGCTAAAGTCGAAACGCAACCGGTCGGCAGCATTCAGCGAACCGCGCTGCGCCACATGATCGCCCAGCGTTTCGCGCAGCGCTTCATGAAGCAAATGCGTAGCCGAGTGGTTGGCCCGGATCGAGCTGCGGCGCGCATGATCGACTTCAAGCTCAACCGCATCGCCCGTGGTCAGAACACCGCTGTCGACGGTGACCTTGTGGGCATTAATCTTGCCATCTGCGAATTTGCGGGTGTCTTCGACCCGCGCAACATTGTCGCGATCATCAAGCCTGCGAATTTCACCGGTATCGCCAACCTGGCCACCGGCTTCGCCATAGAACGGCGTTTGATTCACGATCACCCAGCCCGTGCCACCCTGCCCGATCTTGTCAGCCACGGCGCCATCAACGACAAGCGCGGCAACCTGGCCCTCGGCCTTTTCGGTTTCGTATCCCAGAAAATCGGTCGCGCCAGCCATGTCCAGAACGTCGAACCACACAGCCAGATCCGCGCTTTCGCCCGAGCCCGACCAGGCCGCACGGGCCTTGGCCTTCTGCTCGGCCATGGCCGCATCAAACCCATCCGTGTCAACGGTGCGGCCCTTTTCGCGCAACGCGTCCTGTGTCAGGTCCAGCGGGAAACCATATGTGTCATACAGCTTGAACGCCGCCTGTCCGGGCAGCGGCGCGTCTTGCGGCAAACCGGCCACCTCGTCGTCCAGCAGCTTGAGACCGCGGTCCAGTGTCTGCTTGAACCGGGTTTCTTCCAGCAGCAGCGTTTCCTCGATCAGGGACTGGGCCTGACCCAGCTCGGTATATTGCGCGCCCATCAGTTGCACCAATGTCGGCACCAGACGGTGCATGACAGGGTCCTTGGCCCCCAGCAAATGCGCGTGGCGCATCGCGCGGCGCATGATCCGGCGCAGCACATACCCGCGCCCGTCATTGCTGGGCATGACCCCGTCAGCAATCAGGAACGAGGTCGACCGCAGGTGATCCGCGATAACACGGTGATGCACGTTCTGATCCCCATAAGGATCGACACCAGTGGCACCGGCCGACGCCTCGATCAGAGTCTTGAACAGATCGGTGTCATAATTGTCATGGCTGCCCTGCAACAACGCGCCAATCCGTTCCAGCCCCATGCCGGTGTCGATCGACTGCATGTCAAGTTCCACCATCGAGCCGTCTTCGAACTGCTCGTTCTGCATGAAAACGATATTCCAGATCTCGATGAACCGGTCACCGTCTTCCTCGGCTGATCCCGGAGGGCCGCCCCAGATGTGATCGCCATGGTCATAGAAAATCTCGGTGCAGGGGCCGCATGGCCCGGTGGGGCCCATCTGCCAGAAATTGTCGCTGGTGGCGATGCGGATGATCCGGTCTTCGGGGACGCCAACCTTTTTCCATATCTCGAACGCTTCGTCATCGGTGTGATAGACGGTGGTCAAAAGGCGGTTCTTGTCGATCCCGAATTCTTTGGTGATCAGTTCCCAGGCAAAGGGAATCGCGTCGCTCTTGAAATAATCCCCGAACGAGAAATTCCCCAACATTTCAAAGAACGTATGGTGACGAGCGGTATAGCCGACATTGTCCAGGTCGTTATGCTTGCCACCTGCCCGCACACATTTCTGCGCCGTAGTCGCGCGCTGATAGTCGCGGGTTTCAACGCCGGTGAACAGGTTCTTGAATTGCACCATGCCCGAGTTCACGAACATCAGTGTCGGGTCATTGCGTGGGACCAGCGGACTGGATGCCACGACCTCGTGCCCCTGATTTTCAAAGTAGTTCAGAAAGGTCGATCGGATGTCGTTCAGGGTTGGCATTGGGCTCTCTCGGCGCGCTTAATTCTTGATCCCCGCAGGTTTAGCCCCCAGCCCCCCTGGTGTCCACAGGTCACGCACCCGAAACGAAACAAGGCGACCCCGTCCGGGGCCGCCCTGTTCTGTATGTTCCCCTCATCGCCAGCAGGCGCGGGGATATGTTCACGCGCGGAACGCGCGCGCCTTACGCTTCAAGGATGTCATCCTCGTCGGCTGCGCCCGGCGGCATGTCGAATTCCAGCCCATGCGCGGCGCGGATCTTGTCTTCGATTTCGAACGCGATGCGGGAATTGTCGCGCAGATACTGCTTGGCATTCTCGCGCCCCTGCCCGATCCGTTCGTCGCCATAGCTGAACCACGAGCCCGACTTCTCGACCACGCCGGCCTTGACGCCCAGATCCAGCAATTCGCCCATCTTGCTGATGCCTTCGCCATACATGATGTCGAATTCAACCTGTTTGAAAGGCGGTGCCACTTTGTTTTTCACGACCTTCACGCGGGTCTGGTTGCCGACCACCTCGTCCCGGTCCTTGATCGCACCGATGCGGCGGATATCCAGACGGACCGAGCTGTAGAACTTCAGCGCGTTGCCGCCTGTCGTCGTCTCGGGGCTGCCGAACATCACGCCGATCTTCATCCTGATCTGGTTGATGAAGATCACCATGCAATTCGAACGGCTGATCGAGCCGGTCAGCTTGCGCATCGCCTGGCTCATAAGCCGCGCCTGAACGCCGACATTGCTGTCGCCCATGTCGCCCTCAAGCTCGGATTTCGGCGTCAGCGCCGCCACCGAGTCAACCACGACCATGTTCACCGCGCCCGAGCGCACCAGCGTATCGGTAATCTCAAGCGCCTGTTCACCAGTATCGGGCTGCGAAATCAGCAATTCGTCCAGATCGACACCCAGCTTGCGCGCATATTGCGGGTCAAGTGCATGTTCTGCATCGACGAAAGCGCAGACGCCGCCGCGCTTTTGCTGTTCTGCGATACAATGCAGCGTCAGCGTTGTCTTGCCCGAGCTTTCAGGGCCATAGATTTCCACGATCCGGCCCATCGGCAAACCGCCAATCCCCAGAGCAATATCCAGGCCCAGCGAGCCGGTCGAGCTTGCGTCGATATCCTGCTTGGCGTCTTCGCCCAGCTTCATGATCGACCCTTTGCCAAACTGCCGTTCGATCTGCGCCAACGCGCTGTCGAGCGCCTTTTGCTTGTCTGCGTTTTTCTTGTCGCTCATCGTCAGAAGATCCGCCATTTTCCTGTCGCCTTCCCTTTTGTCACACCCTTGAACGGGCGGCAATCACTGCTTTGTTCGCCTCTTGTTCCTTATGAGATCAAAAAGAGAACATTTCAACTAAAACTTTCAATCTTCACTCTTGGGCAATTGTGTTAAAGACTCGTTTACATCACTCTGATCTTATTGACCCAAGCAAAGAGATCCCGCTAAATGCTTGTTTTTTACGAAGAACGCCTTGCTCTGTTGTCGCTGCCCAAAACCGGCAGCACTGCTTATCAGGCGGCCTTGCGGGACCGGGCGGATATTGTCGTGACCGGGCCACCCGACCTCAAACACGCGCCCGTGCGGCGGTATGATCGGTTTTTCCAGAACATTTTTCGCAAAATGTACGATACGGAAATGGAAATCATGGCCATTGTGCGCGAACCGGTCGATTGGCTGGGCAGCTGGTACCGGTATCGCAGCCGCGAAGAGCTGGCAGGTCATCCGCATTCGACCCGTGGGGTAAGCTTTGACGACTTTGTGCGTGCCTATATGGCCAAACCCTGCCCGCCCTTTGCCCATGTCGGAAGCCAAAGCGAGTTTTTTCGGACCCGCAGCAACGGCAAGGGCGCAACACATATCTTCAAATACGAACACCAGGACCGGATTTTGGCCTTTTTGCAGGATCGGCTTGGCGGCGAAATTCACCTGGATCGGCACAATGTTTCTCCGGCAATGCCGCTGTCCCTGAGCGACGCAACCGAAGCCGCCTTTCGCCAATCGCACGCGGCCGAGTTTGCCTTGCACGCCGCCGCGCTTTGATCGCGGCTAGTTCATTTGCTGAAACACCGCCTCGGTCAGTTGGTTCAACGAAAACGGTTTTGGCAGAAAGGTCGAGTTTGGGATGTCCGGCCCGGATGTGCCAAAGGCCCCTTCGGTGTAGCCAGACATGAAGATCACGCGAACATCGGGCCGGGTATTCTTGGCCTCGCGCACCCAGGTCGGCCCGTCCATGCCCGGCATCACGACGTCGGTCACGAAAACATCGACGTTCAGGTCGCCATCTTCAAGCAGGCGCAGCGCGGTTTCCGCCGAATCCGCTTCGAGAACGGTATACCCTTTCAGCCGCAGCGCCCGTGTCGCAAAGGCCCGTACCGGGGCTTCGTCTTCCACCAGCAGAACGACACCTTCGCCCTGATGGGCCGATTGCGCGGACGGCAGGTTGACCTTGGCTGGTTCCGGGGCATCGACAACCGGGCAGACCGGCAGGTAGACCGAAAATTCGGTGCCTGTACCTTCGACTGAATCCACAAAGATAAAGCCCCCGGTTTGCTTTACGATACCATAGGCCGTTGACAGCCCCAGCCCGGTGCCCTCGCCAGTTCGCTTGGTCGTAAAGAAAGGTTCGAACACTTTCTGCAACTTGTCGGCCGGGATGCCGACGCCGCTGTCGATGACCTTCACGGTGACATATTCGCCCGGCAAAACCGTTGCGCGGTCGCGCAACAAGGGCCGCGCAAGCATCACGACCTCGGTTTCGATGCGGATTTCCCCGCCATCCGGCATCGCGTCGCGGGCATTGACCACGAGGTTCATCAGCACCTGCTCCAACTGCCGCTTGTCGGCCTGCACCGGTTTCAGCACCGGATCATGGCTAAGCGTCAGGCGAACCTTTTCGCCCACCAGGCGGTTGAGCAGATGGATCAGGTCGGAAATGGTGTCGCGCAGGTCCAGAACTTCGGGGCGCAGCGTCTGCTTCCTTGAAAATGCCAACAGTTGGCTGACCAGCGCCGCCGCCCGATTGGCATTCTGGTTGATCTGTACCAAGTCTCCGAAATCCGGGTCGCTTTCTTCATGCCGCAACAGCAACAGGTCGCAATGTCCTGAAATTGCGGTCAAAAGATTATTGAAGTCATGTGCGACACCGCCCGCCAGTTGACCCACCGCCTGCATCTTTTGACCTTGGACGAACTGGGCTTCAAGGGTCTTGAGCTCGGTGGCGTCATTGAGGACAGCAATCAGGCTGACCTGTCCGTCATACATGGTGCGCGACAGGGTAACCTGGACAAAAACTTCCTTGTCTTTGCGTGCTAGGCGCAGGAACTCTGACCGGGGGGCCGAGTCCCGCTCTGCGGTTTGGGCCAGCCAGTCCTGCACCGAGCCCCCCAAACCCTGAAGGATTTGATCTATATAGGTGGCGCCTTTGCCGACCTCGCCAATCAGACGCGCCGCAAGGCGGTTGGTTTCGCGAATCTCGCCCGTTGGCGACAAGCGGATAACCGGCACCGGAAGATCCCCGATCTGAGGGCCTTCTGGGTCTCTGGGCCGGTCCTGCAAGGGAAGTATCAGGATATCGCGCACGGTCCCAACCCGTTGAATTTCGGACAGTGCGACGGGCGCAAACCCTTTGGCGGTCGGCAAATACAACATCTGTCCCACGCAGCCGCGGCAAGCATTTGCGATGACCTCCAATGCGCCGGTGTCCAGGTCCAGCGCTGCACTGGCCGCCGCGTTCATCGTCAAAACGGAATCGTCGCGCCCAAGGGTGACCACGGGAAAAGGCGCGTCGGACCACGGGCTTTGATCTTCGTCCGCAATCCGCCAAAGCATCCGTCCGCCGCCCAGATCGGTGACGGTGACCGGCACAGTTCGGCCTTTGGTGGCGACGCCCTCTTGCGCGTGCCCCTGGCGTGCTGCCCGCGATTGAAGCCGAAACAACACCGCCGAAGGGTTCGCGAACACCGACCGCAGGCAGTCATCCAGGCGAGCCCCGGCAATGGCGCGGTACTGGCGGACCGCGCCCTCATTGGCAAATAGCACCGCGCCCGTGGCATCGGTGACAACGCTTGGGGCCATTTCAACCTGGACCAGACGTTTCAGAACCGCACCGACATCCCTGGCGGCATATTCGGCCACTCTGTTGGCGATCAACACAAGGGCCAGCGTCACCAGCAGGGACGCCCCAACGACCCCCACCCCAACGCGCCATTCGGCCGGGAAAAACCGCAGCAAGGGCAATACGCACAAGGTCAGTGCGATAAAGGCAAGAGAAATAAGCCTGAACCCGCCCGGTTTGTACCGGCCAAAGGGATCAGTCACGTAATCAATTGTTTCGGACATCAACAACTCGAATAAAGGGTCCCGCCCATACCGGCACGGGAAAGGTTAACGGACGCTTAAGAATAATCGCGTCCTCTACCTTAAGTTGTTTTCAGTCTACGCCTTGGTCAAGTGGGCGGAATAGAACCCGTCGCCACCGTGGGAAACCGGCCACGATTTTTGGACCGTCATCTGCCAATCCGGGTTCGCTGACAGGAACCTGTCAACAACCTGACGGTTCTCAACATCCAGGACAGAGCATGTCGCATAGGCCAGCGTACCGCCTTTTGCCACAAGCGGTGCAGCGGCGCGCAATATGTCCAATTGCGTAACGCCAAGCGCCTCCAACCGATCGGCATCCAGTGCCCATTTTCCGGCAGGTGCGCGGCGCCAGGACCCGCTGCCCGAGCAGGGAACATCCGTCAAAACCAGGTCATATGGGGCGTTTTCAGCAAGCTGTGCGGACGACACGCGCGTAATGCAAACCCCGGCCCGGTCGGCGCGGGCAGGCAAATCGCGCATCCGGTCTGGACTAGCGTCATGGGCGAATACCTCGACGCCAGAATGCGCGGCCATCGCCAAGGCCTTGCCACCACCTCCGGCGCAATAATCCAGAACCCGCATGCCGGGGCGCAAATCCAACAGACCGGTCACCGCCTGGCTGGCCGCATCCTGCAACTCGACCAGACCGGTGGCATAGGCCTGGCTCTGCGCGACTTTCCGGGCGCCTTCGGTGACCTCAAGCGCGGTTTCGCATTGCGCATTTGGTTGCACGGCAATCCCGTCACGTTCCAACTCCCGGATCGCGGTCGGCAGATCGCAGCGGGCCAAATTGACCCGCAGGAACACCGGCGCTCGAGCCTGAAGGGCCATAGCGGCCTGTTCGGTTTCCGCGCCCAGCGACCTGTTGAATTCGGGCCAAAGCCAGTCGGGGATATCCAACCGCTCGGCCGCGCTGACAAAGTCGCGGGCGATTTCGCTCGGTGCAACCGGCGCCGGGGCGTGGCGTGCGCCCGTAAACAGTTGGTCGGGGTCCTTACGCGCTGCACGCACCCCACCAAGCATCAGCCCGCGACCCGTCTCGGACCCGCCAAGGACGGCAAAGGACCGACGACACCGCAAGGCACCGAACACATGATCCCGGATCGCGGCGCGGTCGCCCGAGCCCGCAAACCGGCTGCGCCTGGCCCATCCGGTCAGGGCCTTTTCGGCGGGCACTCCACCCAGAATATCGTCCAGCACCTCGATGGCAGCCTGAACCCGCGCGGCAGGGGTCATGACAAAGTTCCAAGTGATGGCGGCACTGTATTCCCCGGCGCTCGCGCCGGGTCAGAGCCGCAGGTTACATGACCCGGTAGTTCGGGCTTTCGCGGGTGATCTGAACGTCATGCACATGGCTTTCCTTCAGCCCAGCACCGGTGATTTTGACAAAATTGCAGTTCTTGCGCATTTCATCCACCGTGGCGCATCCCGTATACCCCATCGCCGCACGCAAGCCGCCGACCAACTGGTGGATCACCGCGCTGGCCGAACCTTTGTAAGGCACCTGCCCTTCGATCCCTTCGGGCACCAGCTTGTCGCTGGCCGCGTCCTTCTGGAAATAGCGATCGGCCGAGCCGCGCGCCATGGCGCCCAGGCTGCCCATGCCGCGATAGGACTTGAACGACCGCCCCTGGTACAAGATGACCTCGCCCGGGCTTTCATCGGTGCCTGCAATCATCGAGCCAACCATGGCACAGGACGCACCGGCCGCGATGGCCTTGGCGAAATCGCCCGAAAACTTGATGCCGCCATCCGCAATAACCGGAACATCGCCAGCGGCCGAGGCGCAATCCATGATCGCGGTCAACTGCGGAACACCAACCCCGGCCACCATACGCGTGGTGCAAATCGAACCGGGCCCGATACCAACCTTGATCGCATCCGCACCAGCGTCCACCAACGCCCTCGCGGCATCGGCTGTTGCCACGTTCCCGGCAATGATCTGCACTTCGTTCGACAGCGCCTTGACGCGTTTCACCGCGTCAATCACGCCCTTGGAATGGCCATGTGCTGTGTCCACGACGATGATGTCGACACCCGAATCCACCAGCTCTTCGGATCGTTCAAAACCGGAATCCCCGACCGATGTCGCAGCGGCCACGCGCAGTCGTCCCAAGTGGTCCTTGCACGCGGTCGGGTTCAGCACCGCCTGCTCGGTATCCTTGAGCGTCAACAGACCCGTCAGCTTGCCCTGCCCGTCAACAACCAGCAGCTTTTCAATCCGGCGCGCCTTCATCAGGCTTTTGGCCTCTTCCAGGTCGGCGGGTTCCTGCAGCATGGCCAGGTTTTGCGAGGTCATCATGACTTCGATCGGCGTTTCGTCGGACGTGGCAAAGCGCATATCCCGGTTCGTCAGAATCCCTACGACCCGGCCCGCATTGTCGACTACCGGGAAACCGGTGAAATTATAGCGCTCTACCAACGCCTTGGCGTCAGCCAGCGTCTGATCGACCCGAAGCGTCACGGGGTTGTAGACGATACCGGATTCAAACCGTTTGACGCGCCGCACTTCGCGGGATTGTTCCTCGACCGTCAGGTTCTTGTGGATGACGCCAACGCCGCCCGCCTGCGCCATCGCAATGGCCATCCGGGCTTCGGTCACGGTGTCCATGGCCGAACTCAGCAACGGGATATTCATGGTAATCTGCCGCGTGACGCGTGTCGCGGTATCGGCCGTGGCCGGCAACACCGAAGAGGCGGCCGGAACCAATAAAACATCATCAAAGGTGAGTGCCTCACGAATCTGCATCTGAAAACCCCATGCATAAGCCCGTTTGGCGGTGACCCTATTGCATGGATCGTCCCCAAGGGAAAGCCCCTGCGGACAAGTTGTTGCAGATCATCCGACCCGGTGACCCGGAAAACGACGCAAGTCGCGCAAAACCTGCCGCGGAATGCCCTTTCCCTTTGCGCGCAAACCCATATCCTGTGGCCAACACGCGCAAACGAAAAATGCAGGCAGATCATGACCACCGACCCACTTGTCGTCTTTACGCCCTCGGGCAAACGCGGGCACTTTCCCGTCGGAACTCCGGTCCTGACGGCCGCCCGCCAATTGGGAGTCGATCTGGATTCGGTCTGCGGCGGTCGCGGGATCTGTTCAAAATGCCAGATCACCCCCAGCTATGGTGAATTCCCCAAGCACGGCGTCACCGTTTCCGCGGACGCGCTTAGCAACTGGAACGCGGTTGAACAGCGTTATGACGACAAGCGCGGCCTCAAACCGGGCCGCCGCCTGGGCTGCCAGGCCACCGTGCAGGGGGACGTGGTCATTGACGTACCCCCCGAAAGCCAGGTTCACCGCCAGGTCGTCCGCAAGGCCGCCGCTGCGCGCGCAATCACGATGGACCCGGCCACGCGCCTGTATTTCGTCGTGGTGGAAGAACCCGACATGCATTCACCCACCGGCGATCTGGAACGGCTGGAGCGCGCCCTGCGCGAACAATGGGATATCGCCGCCGCAACGGCGGACCTGTCACTTTTGTCCAAGCTGCAACCCGTTTTGCGCAAAGGCAAATGGGAGGTCACGGTCGCCGTCCACAAAGGCCACAAGGATAGTGTCGCCCGCATCGTTGAAATTTGGCCGGGCCTGCATGAAAGCGGGCTGTACGGGTTGGCCATAGACCTTGGTTCGACAACAATCGCAGCCCATCTGACCGATCTGGAAACCGGCGAGGTCAAGGCGTCCTCGGGGCTGATGAACCCGCAGATCCGCTTTGGCGAAGACCTGATGAGCCGGGTATCCTACGCCATGCTGAACCCGGGCGGTGACAGGGAAATGACCAAAGCCGTGCGCGAGGCAATCAATGATCTGACATCCTCGATCGCCGACGAGGCCGGAATTGACGCAAATCTGATCGTCGAGACCGTGTTCGTCTGCAACCCGGTCATGCACCATCTGCTGTTGGGTCTGGACCCGGTCGAGTTGGGTCAGGCCCCGTATCCCCTGGCAACCTCGGAAAGCATGTCCCTGCCCGCGCGCGAGATGGACCTGACCCGCATGAACCCACGCGCGCAGGTCTATATCCTGCCTTGTATCGCGGGCCATGTAGGGGCCGACTGCGCTGCCGTTGCACTGTCCGAAGATCCCGGCAAATCCGAAGACCTGGTGTTGATCGTCGATGTGGGCACCAACGCCGAGATTCTGCTGGGCAATACCAGCCGCGTTCTGGCCTGTTCGTCGCCCACCGGTCCGGCATTCGAGGGCGCCCAGATCAGTTCGGGCCAACGCGCAGCGCCCGGTGCGATTGAGCGGATTGAAATCGACCCCGTTACCAAGGAACCGCGGTTCCGCGTCATCGGGTCCGAGAAATGGTCCGACGAAGACGGGTTTGACCGCGATATTGCCACCACAGGCATTACCGGCATCTGCGGTTCCGGCATAATCGAGGCCGTTGCGGAAATGCGCATCGCGGGTTTGCTAGACGAAAACGGCCTGATCGGATCAGCCGAGCAGACCGGCACCACGCGCTGCGTGCCCGAAGGCCGAACTCATGCTTACCTGATCTACGATGCCAGTGCCGAAGGAGGTCCGCGCATCACTGTAACGCAGGTCGACATCCGGGCCATCCAATTGGCCAAGGCTGCGCTTTATGCCGGTGCCCGCCTGCTGATGGATGAGATGGAGGTCGATAAGGTTGATCGCGTTGTTCTGGCGGGGGCTTTTGGTGCCCATATCTCGACCAAGCACGCCATGGTGCTGGGCATGATACCCGATGCGCCGCTTAACAAGGTCTCAAGCGCAGGCAACGCGGCGGGCACCGGCGCGCGCATAGCATTGTGCAATATCGGCGCACGGGCCGAAATCGAACGGGTTGTGCGCGAAATCACCAAGGTCGAAACCGCCATCGAACCCAAGTTTCAGGATCACTTCGTCGCCGCCAATGCGATTCCGCACAAAACGGACCCGTTTCCGGAACTGTCCAAGATCGTTACCCTGCCCAGCCCCAGTTTCAACACCGGCGGCGGAGACGCCGAGTCGGGCGGAGGACGGCGTCGCAGGCGCCGGGGATGAACGGGTTGATAGGTTTGAGAGATTGGAGCGGGTAGCGGGAATCGAACCCGCGCGTTCAGCTTGGGAAGCTGACAGGCTACCATTACATCATACCCGCCGCGTCAGGCTCAATAACACCAGCAATTGGCGGGGATCAAGTCGCTTTACTGATCAATCCGTACGCGCGCGCAAACTGTCGATCAGCGATTGATCCACGTCCAGAACCCGGCCCGCCGCATCCAGCGTTTTGCCGTCAAGATGTTGCGGGTCAAGGTCCAGCCCTTCGGAGAACACCTTAGCAACGATCTGCATTGCCTTGATTCGAGCGTATTTTTTGTTGTTGGCCGGTATGACATGCCATGGCGCAACCGATGTCGATGTCCGGGCCAGCATCTCGTCAATTGCGATTTCGCTTTGGTCCCACTTTTCCCGGTTGCGAAAGTCCTCATAGGTCAGTTTCCAGCGTTTCAGCGGGTTTTTCAGCCTTTCCGCAAAGCGGCGCATCTGTTCGTCAGGCGAGATGTGAAAGAACAGCTTTACGATCCGGGTGCCGTCATCCACCAGCATACGTTCGAAATCGTTGATCTCGCGATAGGCGGCGCGCCAACGGGTTTCGGGCGTAAACCCTTCGATACGTTCGACCAGAACCCGGCCATACCAGCTGCGGTCAAAGGCTGAAATCGCGCCTTCGGGCGGCAGCCTTTCCCAGAACCTCAGCAGGTAGTGACGATTGAGGTAGTAGTTTCGCGGCGCACCGATTGGCCAAACCTTGAAGCTGCGCGGGTCCAGCGCCTGGCTGATCCTGCGGATCGTCCCGCCCTTGCCTGCGGCATCCCACCCCTCAAAGACGATGACGCCCTTGGTGCCATGAAACAAAAAGGCCTGCTGAATGCGGGCCAGCCGGGCCTGAAGGTCGTCAAGCTTTTCAAGATAGTCGGATTTGCCAAGCCTTTTGCCAAGGTCGACATCGGACAGTTTCGGATGCAAGTGCGTGGACATAGGACGCGGCCCCCGGTGATGGCTACCTGCCCATTATCCCGGTCGTGCGCGGCGCGGACGTTGATCCGCATCAACATGAAAAGAAGGGCCGGACATGTCTGCCCGGCCCGGTAAATCGCAATGCCAGCCTGAGGGTCAGGCCCGTCGACGACGACCGCCACCCCGGCGCCCGCGTGCACCTTCGCCCTCGGCGCCGGCGGCTTCGGGGGGCTTATTGCTTCTGATCCACTCACCGCCATGCGGGTCATTATTGGTCAGCAGATTGGCGGCGCGGATTGCCTCCATCTCTTTGCCCGACCGGGGTTGGGTCGAGCCCAGGCCGAACATCTGGACGAATGTCTCGTCATCCATGCCGTCAGGCAGAATGATTCCGGCTGCGGCGACGGCCTCTTTCTTTTCGGCGATCTTCTTCTGGGTCACTGGCAAGGCGACCGGGTTCATGATCGCGGATGTCATCCCCGCGCCCATCGCCATCGGTAGGAACGCGTTGTTGATCCCGTGGCGGTTCGGCAGACCGAACGAGATGTTGGACGCACCGCAGGTGGTGTTCACGCCCAGCTCTTCGCGCAGGCGGCGGACCAGCGCGAAAACCTGCTGACCGGCGGTTGCCATCGCACCGATGGGCATGACCAGAGGGTCGACCACGATGTCATGGGCCGGAATACCGTAATCGGCGGCCCGTTCCACGATTGTCTTGGCAACCGCAAAACGCACGTCGGGATCTTCCGAGATGCCGGTGTCATCATTCGAGATGGCCACAACGGGAACATTGTATTTCTTGACCAGCGGCAGAACCAGTTCCAGCCGTTCTTCCTCGCCGGTGACCGAGTTCAGCAGCGGACGGCCCTCGGCCGCCTCAAGACCAGCTTCCAACGCGCCGGGAACCGAGCTGTCGATACACAGCGGCACATCGACCAGGCCTTGCACCAGCTCAACGATCCTGCGCATCAGCGGCGGCTCGGTCTCGTTGGGGTTGGGGTTCGAGTTGTAGACAACGCCTGCATTGATATCCAGAACGGTCGCGCCCGCCGCGACCTGTGCCAGCGCGTCCTTTTCGACGGTCGAAAAATCGCCCGCTTCAAGCTCGGCGGCCAGCTTCTTGCGCCCCGTGGGGTTAATCCGCTCTCCAATCACGCAGAACGGTTCGTCAAAGCCCAGAACGGCGGTTTTTGTTTTTGATTCGACGACTGTACGGGTCATGGGCTGTCCTTAGGAGTTTACGGGCTTTGCCGAGGCGCCGCCGTTCTCGATGGCCCAGTTGGCGTTGGTCTTGATGCCGCCAAGCGGGAAGAAATGCACATTGGTGATGTTGAAGTCGGGATTGGCCGCCTTGTGGTTGGCCAGTTCGGTGATCACATCGGTCGGCTCATAAGGCAGCAGCAGTTTGGAAACGTCCATGGCGCGCTTTTGCAGAACCTTCAGCGACGGGCCAACACCGCAGGCGATGGCGAATTTGATCAGCGTTTGCAGCTTGGCAGGACCCGCGATGCCGATATGGATCGGCAGGTCGATCCCGGCCTCTTTCAGGCTGTCGGCCCAGGCGATGATCGGCTTGGCGTCAAAGGCGAACTGCGTGGCCAGAGCCATTTCCGCATCGGTGGTTTCCGAGAATTTCTGTTTCCAGCGCAGCGCGTCGTCGACGTTTTTGGTCGAACCGTCGGGGTCGATGTCCTTGTTCCCCTCGGGGTGGCCGGCAACGTGCAGACGCTTGAAACCCGCCTTGTCGAACAGACCACTTTCCAGCAGCTGCATCGAGCTGTCGAAATCGCCGTGCGGCTTGGCAACGCCACCGGCCAGCAGCAGCGCCTGTTCAACGCCTGCCTCGCCCTGATACATCGCGATCCAGTTTTCCAGCGTGGCCGCATCCTTGATGATCCGCGCCGGAAAGTGCGGCATGACCGTGTATCCTTCGGCCGCGATCCGCTTGGCGGTCTTGACCATGTCGTCAATCGGCGTGCCCTCGATATGGGCGATATAGACGCGCGTACCGTCAGGCAGCAGGTCGCGGAAATCGTCGATCTTTTCAGCCGTGCGCGGCATCACCTCAATCGAATAGCCCTGCAAGAAAGCCTCGACAGTCGGGTTCACAGGGGCCTTGTCGGCCGCATCGCGTTTCTTGAAGTTCAGCAAAGCCATTGCGGCCTCCCATAGCTGTCTCGGGCTCATGCCCAACCGTCATTGGCGATCAGGGCCTTGATGCGGTCCTGATCGTATTCCGTTTCAAGGCGGCTGGCCTGGGCTTCCGCGATTTCGGACGGGTCGCCCTCAACCGCAAAAGGCTCTGCCTTGCGCCACTCGGCCAGGTAGGCATCGCTGTCCTTGGCGTTCACCTTCATTGCAGCGCGGTCGATGGCCTGTTCGAACCGTTCTTCCAATTGCCGCTTGGCGCCACGACGGCCTTTGCCGACAATGACTTGGGCGGGAATGTCGCGCCAGTAAACGATGGTGACGTCGGGCATTGCTGTTGATTCCTCCTAACCGGATGGATCGGTTCTAGACTTCTATGTGGGCCCGCGTCGGTCGGATTTCGACACACGGCGCTTTTCAAACGACGTTTTGCGACGCGGACATGGCCGGGTTCTAGCCAATTTCGGCGGAAAGGCGCATATCAAAATTCTCAATGTCTGTATGAGCGCGGCACATAAAGGCAAAAACCCCGGACGGCGAATGCCATCCGGGGCCTGCAATCTGCAATGTCGGGTGGATTAGCCCACCAGACCGCCATCTTCGCGCGTGACCGCGATAATGGCCGAACGCGGAACCGAATCGCCGCCCTCGGGCCAATGGCTGTTTCCGTCCTCGCCGGGGTGCTGGATGCCGACGAACATCGTACGGCGATCCGGTGACCAGCTCAGACCGGTGACCTCGCATTCGTTCGGACCAACCAGAAAGCGGCGGATCTCACCGGTGACCGGGTCGCCTGCCAGCATCTGGTTGTTGCCCTGCCCGGCGAAATCGCCCTCGTTGCCGTAATTCCCGTCGGTCTGGATCCACAACAGGCCATTGCTGTCGAACTTCAACCCGTCGGGCGAGTTGAACATGTTGTCCGCCGTCAGGTTGTCGGACCCGGCATAGGCGTCCTGATGCACTGTCGGATTGCCAGCCAGAACGTAAAGGTCCCATCCGAACCCGGCCGCACCGTGGTCGCCGCCATCGGGCCGCCACCGCACGATCTGACCATAGTTGTTGGCATCACGCGGGTTTGGACCATTGGCCGCGGTGTCGTCGCCGCCCGCATTGGGTTTGACGCCACGGTTCTTGTTGTTGGTCAGGCAGCAATAGACCTCGGGCGCGTTGGGGTTGGATGCAACCCATTCCGGGCGATCCATCGTGGTTGCACCCACTGCCGAGGCCGCCTGACGGGTGTGAATGCTGATTTCGGCCTGCGATGCCATCCCGGTGGTTTCGGGCGTCAGCGCCAGCCATTCACCGGTGCCGTCATCGTTGAACTTGGCAACCGAAAGCGTCCCGTTTTCCAGCAGCGCGTTGGTGTCGACGCCCGCCGCGTAAACGCCGTCGGACACAAAGCGATACAGGAACTCGCCGCGCTCGTCATCGCCCATATAGACGACAACGCGCCCGTCATTGTTGACCACGACATCCGCGTTTTCGTGCTTGAAGCGCCCCAGCGCCGTCAGCTTGCGTGGCATCGCGTTCGGATCGGTCGGGTCGATTTCAACGACATAGCCCGCGCGGTTGGGCTCGTTTGGGTTCTTGGACACGTCGAAACGCGCGTCGATCGCAGCCCAGCCATAGCCCCAATCCTTGGAGGACACGCCGTAACGTTTCAGTTCGGGGCTAACCTCGTGATTTTCATCCTCGGCCGAGAAGTAGCCATTGAAGTTCTCTTCGCAGGCCAGGTAGGTGCCCCAGGGCGTCATGCCGTTGCCGCAGTTGTTCCAGGTACCCTTGGACGTGGTGCCCGACGGGTCTGCTGCGGTTTTCATCAGATCGTGACCCGCCGCCGGGCCGGTAATGGCCATATCGGTCTGCGGTGTGATCCGGCGGTTATAAGGGCTGTCCTTGACGATCGCCCAGGTACCGTCGGTATTGGCGATTTCGACAACCGTCACACCATGCGCCATCATGCCCTTGGCGATATCGTCATCCGAGGCCGGTTTGCCATCGGGGTTGTTGCCCCACAAAATATCGCGGTTGGTGTATTCGTTGTTCACGACCAGCAAAACGTGGCCATCGTGGAAGAACACATCCTGCCCGTCGGTATTGTCACCAAAGGCGCGTTCCTGGCTTGCCGCCGTGCCGCGGGTCGCGTGATCGAACTCGGGCACGTCGGACCACAGCGGGTCGCCCCACCGCACCATGACCTCGGCCTTGTAACCGGCGGGAACCGTAACCGCGTCGGCGGTCGAGACGGGAATCGCGTCAAACGCGAAACGGTCGGCAGCCGCACGTGCGCTGCTTGGCAGGATCGAGCCACCGACAGCGGCAAAGCTGCCCATTGCCAGGACCCCGCCCAGGAAACCTCGACGCGACAGGGCGCGCTCGACAATGCGGTCAAACTCGCATTCCTCGGGCCGCGGGTTAATGACCTCGTCATATTCGTCGAATGTCAGGGTTTGGTCGTCTTTCATGGCTGGCTCCGTATCTTGCAGAATGCTGGAAGGATCACCCTAAACGGGTTCCGGGCCCTCAGGTCGCATTTCAGTATGAACGCTGTGTGACAGTCCTGTTAATTTCAAAATTGAATTCACTTGCACGTCGGCAAAGCCCCGCCTAGGGTCAGGGTAACTCGAAACTCGGAGGGCGTTACGATGGCGCCCAAGCGTCCCAAAGGTGCGGGCGCGTTCCCGAAAGCGGTCGAAAGCCCCGCGCCGGCAAGACCCGATCCAGATGCGTTGTATGCGGCGCTGGATTTGGGGACAAATAGCTGTCGCATGTTGATAGCCCAGCCCAAGGGCAGCGGGTTCCATGTGGTAGACAGTTTTTCCAAGTCCGTGCAGCTGGGTGCCGGGCTTGAACGGACCGGGCGGCTGTCGCGGTCCTCGATGGCGCGCACCATTCAGGCGCTGCGAATCTGCCAGCAAAAGCTCAAGCGGAACAAGGTCCGTCGTATGCGGCTGGTGGCGACCGAAGCGTGCCGCCGTGCCAAGAATGCGCGCGACTTCATCCGCCAGGTCAAACGCGAAACCGGGCTGACGCTCGAGATCATCCAGCCCGAGGAAGAAGCGCGCCTGGCGGTTATCTCATGTGCGCCGCTGGTTTCGACCAAGACCGAACAATTGCTGGTTGTCGATATAGGCGGCGGTTCGACTGAACTGGTCTGGATCGACATCTCTTCGGTGCCGCGCCGCGACCGGCCTGCGGCGATCATGCGGTTGCATAACGGGTTTCACAGCGCCGAAAGCCCCTTTCCCGCCGCCAAGGTCGTGGACTGGATCAGCGTCCCGCTGGGGGTTGCCACTCTGCGCGACCAGTTTCACGACGTCGAGGATGATTCCGCGCGTTTCGCGCTGATGAGCTGGTTTTTCGAGGAAAACCTTGTTGATTTCGCACCCTACAAGGACGAACAGACCCGCGAGGGGTTCCAGATTGTCGGCACCAGCGGAACCGTGACCACGGTCGCGGCCTCGCATCTGGGTCTCAAGCGATATGACCGGACCAAGGTGGACGGGCTGCGCATGACCAGCGATCAGATTGACAAGGTCATACGCGGCTATCTAGAACTCGGCCCTCAGGGGCGGCGCCGCGACCCTCGGATCGGGGACGACCGGCAAGCCCTGATCATGTCCGGCTCGGCCATATTGCAGGCATTGCTGCGCTGCTGGCCCACCGACCGCCTTTCCGTGGCGGACCGGGGGCTGCGCGAAGGCTTGCTTTATGCTCAGATGAGCGCGGACGGCGTATTGGAAGACGGACCATTCTGATGGCGAAGACACCGAGTGGAAAAAACACCTCAGGCCGTGGACAGCGGGACCTGAAGGTCAAGGTCAAGACCGCCCGCGGGCGCAAGCTCAGTTCGACCCTTTGGTTGCAGCGGCAGCTGAACGACCCCTATGTGAAACGGGCCCAGGCCGAAGGCTACCGTGGGCGCGCTGCATTCAAAATACTGGAACTGGACGAAAAATACCGGTTTCTGGTTCCGGGTGCGCGTGTGGTCGACCTGGGCTGTGCGCCGGGCGGCTGGTGCCAGGTGGCCGTCAAGCGGGTGAATGCGCTGGGCGAGAAATCCGGCAAGAAAACCGGAACCGTGTTGGGTGTCGATCTGCAAGAGGTCGAACCGATCGCGGGGGCCGAGATCCATCAGTTGGATTTCATGGATGATGACGCGGATGAAAAGGTAAAGACCTGGCTGGGCGGCAAGGCCGATGTGGTCATGTCCGACATGGCCGCCGCATCGTCGGGCCATAAACAAACAGATCACCTGCGCATCATGGCCCTGTGTGAAACCGCGGCCTATTTCGCATTCGACGTTCTGGAACAGGGCGGTACATTCGTCGCCAAGGTTCTGGCCGGGGGGGCCGAGGGCGATTTGCAGAAGCTTCTCAAGCAGAAATTCGAAAAGGTCGCCAACGTCAAACCGCCTGCGTCACGTTCGGACAGTTCCGAGAAATTCGTCGTGGCAACCGGGTTTCGCGGCTGATCCTGCCTTACGACTCCCCCTAGTCCAGCGACACCTGCGCCCCGGCAAGGCGTTGTTCCCGCAATGAGGCCTCAGCCAGCCCTTGCAGCAACAGGGCCTCGCCATGGTTGATGTCGACAGGTTTTCTGCCGCGCAGCCGGGCAATGCGCTGGTCCAGCGGCAGCTTCTCAGCCTTTGCCGGGGCCAATTGGCCGGGTGTTTTCGGATCGGACATGCGGCACCTCTTGGGATCGGGGACCATTCCCCTGCCCCACAGCCCTAACGCCCGAGTTGGCCCGGAAGATGGCGCAATCCGGCCCCTTCCATGCCGTTTCAGCGGCCAAGCTGGGTTTGCAACTGCCGCAACGCGGGGTCGTCAGGCACGGCGCTCAATCCCTCGCGCAGAACCAGCCGGGCCGCATCGGGGCCGCTGGTGATCTGGGTCAGTTGCACAAGCATGGGCCAGGCCTCGGCCCGCTGTGGATCCAGCGTCACGACCTCGCGGAATGCCTGTCTGGCGGCCTGTGCGTTGCGCATCGTCAGCGCCATGCCACCCAGAACCAGATGCGTTTCGGGAAAGTCCAGCCGGTTCGACATGGCTCCGCGCCAGTCCGACATGGCTTGTCCTGCGTTCGCCCGTTGCTCAGGGTTCAAGGCCGATGGCGGCACGGTCAGCATTTCCTTGGCCGCGGCGATACGGACATTGCGCAGCGGATCAGACAGCAAAGGCGCCAGTCGCGCTATTCGGTCGGGCAGATCGGCCGCGCGCTGCAAAGCCGCCGCGTTCGCCCGGATCAACGGATCAGAGGCGGCCAGCAGTGGCGCGGCGTCGCGGGCGATATCCGCCGATGCGTAGGGTTGCAGCAGGTACAGGGCCGTCGCGCGCACGATGCCGGGTTGCGCGGGGTCGGCGGTGATGCCCTGCAACCGGGCGGCACCGTCCGGCGCGCCATCCAAAGCCGCCGCAAAGGCCGAGCCATAGTGAGCCGCCCGATGCGTCGATTCCGGGTACCAGGTTTCGATCTGCTGCGCGGCCCAGCCCTGCCCCTCGTCGTCATGGCAATCGGTACAGGCATCCGTCCCCAGGCCCAGATCCGGGCGGGGAATGCGAAAGCTGTGATCCCTGCGGCCGTCAACGCCCATATAGACACGTTCGATCATGTGGCACGACGTACACTGCGCACCAAGGCTGCCCTCGGCGTGGTGATGATGGTCCGGGCTGTCATATTCAGCCTTCCGAAGGCTTGGGAACTCTGGGTTCGCCGCCGGTGAATGGCACTGTGTGCAGATCCCGTTGCCTTCGGCCCTGAGGGTCGCGCCATGTGGTTCGTGACAGTTCATGCAACTGACGCCCTTGGCGTACATCTTGGACTGCAAGAACGACCCATATACGTAAACCTCGTCCAGGATTTGACCATCCGGGTGGTACTGACCCGGCCTGAGAACCGCCAGGTTGTAAGCGTCGTGAAACGGCGTTCCCGGCAGCGGAGACCCGTTCTCATGGGCTTCTCTGCGCGCATGGCACCCAGCGCATTGCTGAATTTCAGCCTCGGTCTGGCCCTTTCCCCATTGCATCGCGAACCCCGCGTCGCCCAGCCCCGGTGCCAGGGATGCCCCGCCGGTCCAGTCGATATGGGCAGAGCCCGGCCCATGGCAGGCCTCGCATCCGACGCCGATTTCGGCCTGCCGCGACTGATAGGACCGCGCCTGCGGGTCGTAATTCTTGGCAAACCCCGTGGCATGGCACTCGGCGCAGCGCGCGTTCCAGTTCTTGTAGGGGCCGCTCCAGTGCAGGCCGTCATCGGGCGGCAGATCCTGATCGGGATAAAGGTGAAACCAGGTCTGGTTTTCGGTGTCCCATACCACGTCAAAGCTCTGCAACCTGCCGGGTTCGGTTTCAAAAAGGTACTGCTGCAAAGGCTCGATCCCGACAACGGAATGAACCCGGTATGCGGTGGTTGTCCCGTCTTTTTCGGTCACGCGCGCATGATAGGCATCCCCGGTTATGTCAAACGTGACATCCATCCCGTCATGAGAAAACGCAGTCCCATCGAAATCGGCGCGGATATTGTCCGCCTGGGCCGGGGTCCAGGCCAGCGCGTGATGCGAGCCGCGCCAGGCGTCGGCTTGCTGTTCATGGCAGTCGACACAGGCCTGCGACCCAACATAGTCCTGTGCCTGCGCAGCCGGGCCCGCGCAGAACAGCGCAAGGATCACCAGCAGGCCGGCATAAACCCGTGCGCGGGCATCCAAATTGCACGACATCACCTGCCCCGGCCCCCATTGTCACCGTCGCCATTGCGCAGGTCGATCAGCGCGCCGTTGAATTCGGCCCCAAAGATCAGCATTGCCGAACACAGGTACAGGAAAATAAGCGCGGCCATCGCACCGGCCAGCCCGGCATAGGTGGCGCTATAGGTCGCGAACTGGGCGATATAGATGGAAAACCCCCACCCGCCCGCTGACCAAAGGGCCAGCGTCAGAACGACACCGGGCAAAATCTGCGCCAGGCTGTGCCGCCGGGTCGGCAGGATCAGATGTGCCAGGGCCACGGTCCCCACAGGCACCGCAACGGTAAAGGTCCAGCGCAAGCGGTCCACTGAAAGCCACTCGGACACGTCCACGTCGGTCCTTTCCGACACCAGTTGCGTATAGACCGGCAAGACGACTTCGACGGCGGCAATCGCCAGAATGGCCGCGCCCCCCGCGATTACCAGCGCAAAACACAACAGCCGCGTTTTCCAGAACGGCCACCTGTCCTCGTCGTGATAGGCCATGTTCATGGCCGCGCGTACCGCCGCAACTCCGTTCGAGGCGAAATAGATTGCCAAAATCCCGCCAAGCGTAATCACCCCGGACCCGGCCCCTGCAAGAACCGCGCGCAGCTCTGATATGATCGGATCAGCCACATCCTTTGGCCAGGCCCCGAATATCAGGTCGATAAGTTCGTTGGTGACATAGTCCTGCGACAACGCCCCGGCCAGCGCGACCGTGAACAGCACGAAGGGAAACAGCGCCAGCATCAGTGACATCGCAACGTGGCTGCTCATCACGAACCCATTCTTGTCGTTGAAACGGCGAACCGACAGCCAAACGGCTTGCAGCAGACGGCCAATCAGGGGAATCGCAGCGCGTGTCATGGAAAGACCCTAGCGTGCGCAGGCCACCTGCAGAACCCGCCCAGAGCGGTTTTCCGAGAAATCCACGCCGATAAACGCCTGAGCGGATTGCATAAACCGCCCCGGCTGTGCAGGATTGACTGCAATGGGGGGAACCCCGCGGGCAATTCAGGCCGAGGGCCGGTTATGACCACGAAACCAGACGAGACCCGAACACGCCCCCGCCTGTCGTTGACGGTGCTGCGGGACGTTACCATCGTGGCCACGCTGGGTGTGCTTGCGCTTTATGCCGGTGCCGGGTTCCTGATCCCCCTGACGCTCGCCCTGCTGGTCAACGTGTTGATCATCGCGCTGAGCGACCGCGTTATCGCCGTGACCCGCGCGCCGGTCTGGCTGGCCAATATCGCGGCGGTGACCGTGGTTTTGGCCGGGCTGTTCATGATCATGTACATTCTGGGCAGTCAGGCCACGCAGTTTGCCCGCTCGGTCGGTACTTATGAAAACCAGTTCGACGGGGCGGTGAACCGCATCACCGGACTGGTTGGCAATGACGTCACAAGCTTCATCCGCGACAACCTGGTCAGTATCGACATGTCCTATGTCGCCAGGTTGCTGCTGGGCAGCGCCACGTCGTTGCTGAATCAGTTCCTGCTGATCAGCCTGTATGTGGCGTTCCTGATGGCCGAGCGTCTGGCGATGCGCAAAAAGATCCAGCTGGCCGCCGGAAATCCCGAAACCGGGGCCGAGTTGTCGGCTCTGCTGGATGCCATTTCCCAAAGCCTGCAACGCTATGTCGGGGTCAAGACATTCATCAGCCTGATTACGGCCGGGATCAGCTATTCGGTGTTTCGCATGCTGGGCCTGGAATATGCGGAAACATGGGCGGTTCTGACCTTTGCGCTGAACTTCATCCCATCCATCGGGTCGATCATCGCCGTGATCTTCCCGGCGATGATCGCGCTGGTTCAGTTCGAAACCGTCGGGCCCTTTCTGATCATCGTTCTGGGCTGCGGGACCATCCAGTTTTTGATCGGGAACTTCCTGGACCCGGCCATGCTGGGCCGGTCCCTGAACATGTCGACATTCCTGGTGATCCTTGCGCTGACTTTCTGGTCCACTGTCTGGGGTTTGATCGGAGCGTTTCTGAGCGTACCACTGACCGTGTGCATCCTGATCATCTTCAGCCATATTCCGGCCCTTCGACCGGTTGCCATCCTGATGTCGCTGGACGGCAGACTGGACGGCAACAATACCGATCCGGTATCACGTTGAGGCCAGACATGATGCGACATACCACCCCTTTGCCACAAGAACGCGCCTGTCTGTCCCGGCCACGCCGGGCAACCGGATGCAAGGACACCCGGAGGAAGGCCCAAATCACCAAAGACTTTGTCAGAACCTGTTTTATTACCCGGAGATACCCAGATGCGAAATCTTGTACTTCCCGCCCTTCTCTCAACCCTGCCCATCGCCGCGCTGTCTGACCCGCTTCCCAGTTGGGAGGACACCGCGACCAAGCAACAGATCGTGGCGTTCGTGGAAACCGTAACCGACCCGTCCAGCGCGGATTACGTCACCCCGGCGGCGCGTGTGGCGGTGTTTGACAATGACGGAACCTTGTGGGCCGAACAGCCTGTGTATTTCCAACTGATCTTCGCGATGGAGCGCCTGGCCGAACTGGCGGCGCAAGACCCGGACATCCTGACCTCTCCGGTGTTGGAGGCCGCCGCCAAGGGGGATCTTGCCGCCGTGGCAGAGGGCGGCCATGAGGCCCTGATCGAGGTTGTAAACGCGTCACATTCGGGGACCAGCGTGGACGATTTTCAGGCGGTGGTGTCACAGTGGCTGGACACTGCGCAACACCCCGATACCGGTCTTTCCTATGATCAGATGACCTATCAGCCGATGGTCGAATTGCTGCGATACCTGCGCGACGAGGAGTTTCGCACCTATATCGTCTCAGGCGGCGGGCTGCATTTCATGCGCACGTTCACCGAAGACGCATATGGCATTCCGCCGGAACAGATCCTGGGCACCTATGCCGACAGCACCTATGAGATGGTCGATGGCGTGCCGACGATCACCAAGGCCCCGGGCGTAGCCTTTATCGACGACAAGGAAGGCAAGCCGATCAACATCGAACGCACGCTGGGGCGGCGCCCGATCATGGCCGTTGGCAACTCGGACGGCGATTACGCGATGCTGGAATGGACCACGGCTGGCGACGGCCCGCGGCTGGGCGTGCTGGTTCATCACACCGATGCCGAACGCGAATGGGCCTATGACAGGGACAGCGCGATCGGGCGGTTGGCCGATGGTCTGGACAACGGCCCCGACATGGGCTGGGTCATCGTCGACATGGCCAATGACTGGTCGCGCGTCTTTACCGGGTCGCAATGACCCGCAGCGGGGCTGAATAGCAGATGTGGACGGTCCTGGTATCCGGCCTGGTTTTCGCGCTGTATTGCACGGCCGTGGTGTTTTCCATCCGCGCCGCGCAGACCGCGCGCACCCCCCAGGGCGCGGTTGGCTGGGCCGTTTTCCTGCTGTCCGTACCTGTGCTTGGGGTGCCGCTATACCTGTTCCTGGGCCACCACCGTTTCCGCGGCTACCGCATCGCGCGACAGCAGAGCGAACAGGTGGTCGAAGGCATCAAGACCTTTGCTGATTACTCACGCCCAGACCCCGACACGATGCAGATCAATCCGCGCCCGTTTGAACGGCTGGCGCATCTGCCTGTATCGCGGGGCAATGGCGCAGACCTGTTGATCAATGGCGATGCCACGTTCCGCGCGATATTCGAGGCAATCGACAACGCGACGCGCTATGTGCTTGTCCAGTTTTACATCATCCGGGACGATGCTTTGGGCGTCGAATTGCAGGAACGGCTGGTCGCCGCGGCCCAACGTGGCGTGCATGTGCGGTTCATGACCGATGGGGTGGGCAGCTATGGACTGCCTACGGCCTATCTTGAAACCTTGCGGCAGGCCGGAGTGGACGTGGCCGACCCACGCCAGCAGCGGGGGCCGAATTTCCGGTTCCAGCTCAATTACCGCAACCACCGCAAGACCGTGATCATCGACGGCGAGACCGGGTTCATCGGCGGCCATAACGTAGGCATCGAATATCTGGGCCAAAGCCCGCGGTTCGGCGCCTGGCGCGACACGCATGTCCGGCTGACCGGACATATCGTGCGCCAGTTGCAACTGATCTTTACCGAAGACTGGCACTGGGCCCGCGGCGAGGATCTGATTGATCACCTGGACTGGGCCGGAAGCGAAGCCGAACAGGACATGAACGGGCTTTTGGTGGCCACCGGGCCCGGCGACGATACCGAAACCGGGGCGATGATGTTCTTTGCCGCGATCACCGAAGCGCAAGAGCGCTTGTGGATCGCGTCGCCCTATTTTGTGCCCGATATCGACATCATGGCCGCCCTTCAGAACGCCGCGCTGCGCGGGGTGGATGTCCGCATTCTTGTGCCCGATGTCATCGACCACCGCCTGCCCTGGCTGGCCGCCTTTGCCTATTTCGACGAGATCCGCGACTGCGGCGTCCGCGTGTTCCGCTATACCGGCGGCTTCATGCATCAAAAGGTCTTTGTGGTGGACGATGCCCTGGCCGCCGTTGGCACAACCAACCTGGACAATCGCTCATTTCGGTTGAACTTCGAAGCCATGGCGCTGTTGTTCGACCCCCGCGCCGCAGGTGCGGCCGCAGACATGCTGCAGACCGATTTCGAGGCGAGCTATGAGCTGACCGACAGCCTTGCACAGCAACCCGCCCATATCCGCCTTGCCGCGCCCATCGCGCGCCTGTTTGCCCCCATCCTTTAGGGCAGCAACCGTTCCTGAAATACCCGCGTCATGACCGCAACCATAAAAGCCGTGGACAATCCAAATGACAGCAGCCCCGTCACCGACGCAAATGCAGCGAATATCCGCAACCCCTCGCCCAGGACAATGTCGCCGTAACCCAGCGTGGTGAACGTCACCAACGAGAAATAAAGCGCCGAATTCCAGTCCGGCAACACGTCGCCCAGCACCCAGACAATCGCCCAGATCCAGACCTGGACAGTGTGGATGAAGATGATGAATGCCAGCGTGATACAGATCGGTCCGGCCGTTGCCAGCACTTTGCCCTTAAGCACCCATTTGTCGATCATGCGACGCAAGACCAGCGTGCACCATGTCAGCAGCATGATTTCGAGCAGGAAACATATGCCCAAATAGACGCTGCCCCAAATTATCTGTTGCGACAGCGTCATGGCGTCGTCCTGTATTCCGCTAAGTGTCGCCGACAGAATGGACGCTAGTGCCACCGGGAACAACCCCGCGAACGCAGGCAACTGCGGCGAATGGCTCCGGGTCGGTCTCTGCGCTGGACAGCGGGCGCTGTCGCTGCTCAATCTGGCGCGCAGAAAGAGAAGGTCGAAATGCTGCTGAAGGTTGATGATGTCCGCAAGACCTATGCCCGGACAAGACCCGTTCTGAACGGCGTATCGCTGGCGCTTGATACCGGTCAGACCCTGGCCCTGACCGGCGAAAGCGGCAGCGGTAAAAGCACATTGCTGAACCTGGTTGGCGCGCTGGATGGATTCGAGGGCGGCGAGATTACGCTGGATGGCACCAAACTGTCCGGCCTGGGCGATGCCGGGCGCGCGGTGCTGAGGCGTGACACCGTTTCGCTGGTGTTTCAGCAATTCAACCTGATCCCGTCGCTGACAGTGGCGGGGAACCTGTCCTTTCACGCCCGCCTTGCCGGACGCGACGATCCTGCCTGGACCGCAACGCTGACGCAGCGCCTGGGCCTGGCCGACCTGTTGGAGCGTTATCCCGAAAACCTGTCCGGCGGACAGCAGCAACGCGTTGCCATCGGTCGGGCCATGGCCATGCGGCCACGCCTGTTGCTGGCGGATGAGCCGACGGGCAACCTGGATGAAACGGCCAGCGCCGTCGTGCTGGACCTGATGCTGTCGCTGGTTGCGGAAACCGGCGCGGCGCTGTTGCTGGTGACCCATTCGCAAGACATCGCCGCACGCCTGGACCGCCAGGCCCGGCTGGTGGGTGGCCGCATCGCATGACCGGTCCCGTCCTTCAGGCCTTGCTGTCACACTGGCGCACGCATCGCTTGCAGGTCGTCACGCTGCTGGTGGGCATCGCATTGGCAACGGGCCTGTGGTCGGCCGTGCAGGCGATCAATGCCGAGGCAAGGGCCAGCTATGCCCGCGCAAGCCAGCAGCTTGGGCTGGGCCAGTTTGAAGAATTGCGCGCCCGGTCGGGGTTCATTGCGTTGTCGCGCTATGTCGATCTGCGCCGCGCGGGCTGGCAAGTTGCCGCCGTCCTCGATGGCCGCCTGTATGTCGGCAACAGGGCGGTGCGGGTGCTGGGCGTCGACATGTTGGCCTATCCAGCCCTTCCTGCACTGACCGAGACCGCCCCCGATCAGGCACCGCAGGACCCGGCCCAGATGCTGACCGCGCCGGGCCGTCTTGTGGTTGCGCCTGCCCTTGCGCGCCTGTTGCAGGATCGAGATGACCTGCCACCCCGAATACCCTCTGATGCAATTCCGGCGGATGTGATCCTGACCGATATTGGGGTTGCCGAGGTCCTGCTGGACAGACAGGGCCAGATTTCCCGGCTGATCGTCCTGCCGCAACAACCGATCGGACGCCCCCCGTTGGACAAGATCGCGCCCGAGCTTGTGCGCCACAGCCCGGACCGGCAGGTCGATACTGCCCGCCTGGCCGACAGCTTTCACCTCAACCTGTCAGCGTTCGGGTTGCTGGCCTTCGCGGTTGGTCTGTTCATCGTGCACGGAACCGTCGGGTTGGCCTTTGCGCAACGTCGCGGAATGATCAGAACGCTGCGGGCAATGGGCGTGCCAATGCGCCGACTGGTCTGGATCACCTTGGCGGAACTGACGGCCTTCGCCCTGGCCGGTGGTCTGATCGGCCTGGTTCTGGGGTACCTGATTGCCGGTGCCCTGTTGCCGGACGTGGCAGTCACGTTGCGCGGCCTGTACGGCGCCCCGGTCGAAGGGCATCTGACCCTCCGACCGCTGTGGGCATTGACCGGAATAGGTATGGCACTGGCTGGAACGCTTGGCGCAAGTGGACACGCGCTGTGGCGGCTGTCGCGTATGCCACTGCTGTCCGGGCCGGGCTTGCGCGCCTGGGGCGGCAATGCTCGGGCCCGTTCAATGGCCGCGGCGGCTGGAGTGATCCTGATTCTGGGCGGTATTGCAAGTTTCGCGGGGACCAAGGGGTTGATCGCCGGGTTCGGGCTACTTGCCGCCATTCTGACCGGCGCCGCCTTGCTGTTGCCGCTTGTGTTGTCGTGGGTCCTGTCTGCCCTGTCCCGCCGCGCGCGCCATCCGGTCACGCAATGGGTCTGGGCGGATATGCAGGCGCAATTGCCCGGACTTTCGCTGGCGCTTATGGCGTTGCTGCTGGCGCTGGCGGCAAATATCGGCGTGGGGACCATGGTGTCCAGCTTTCGCCTCACCTTCACGGGATGGCTGGATCAGCGCCTGACCTCAGAGCTTTACGTGACACCAACCAGCCAGGACCAAGGTGCACAGATGATGGAGTGGCTCGGGCCGCGCGCGGATGCGGTCCTGCCGATCCGAAGCACCGAACTGCCGCACCGTACCGGCCCGCTGTTTCTGTACGGGATCGTGGACGATGCCACCTATCGCAACAAATGGCCGCTGATCGCATCCGGCCCGGATGTCTGGGACCGGGTTCATGCAGGTCGCGCCGTTCTGATCAATGAACAACTTGCCCGCCGCGCCGATCTTTGGCCCGGCGACAGCCTGACCCTGTCCGGCGATCACGACCTGCCCATCGCAGGGGTCTATTCCGACTACGGAAACCCTACCGGGCAGGCCATCGTGTCCATGCAGCGCCTCGATCAGATCGCGCCGGGAACCCCCACGCGGCGGATCGGCGTGCGCATCGACCCGGCGCAGGCCGCCAACCTGTCGCGCGACCTGCAAGACCGGTTTGAGCTGCCCCCCGGTGCGGTCGTTCATCTGTCGACCATGAAGGCGCAATCACTGGCCATTTTCGACCAGACTTTCGTGGTGACATCGGCACTGAACGTCCTGACACTGGGGGTTGCAGGATTTGCGATCCTGACCAGCCTATTGACCTTGTGGACCCAGCGCCTGCCACAGGTTGCGCCGCTTTGGGGGCTGGGCCTGACCCGTTCACATATCGCGGGGCTTGAGGTGCTGCGCTCGGTCCTGCTGGCGACGTTGACGGCTGCGCTGGCGCTGCCGTTGGGGTTGGTTCTGGCGTGGCTTTTGCTGAACGTGATAAATGTACGCGCCTTCGGTTGGAGCATTCCGATGACCGTTTTCCCAGCCGATTGGCTGCGCCTGCTGGTGTTGACAGTCCTTGCTGCAGGCGCGGCTGCGGCTATTCCGGCCTGGCGGCTGCGCCGCCTTCCGCCCGCCGACCTGCTGAGAGTTTTTGCCAGTGAACGTTAAAGCACTCGTAATATTCCTTGTCCTGCCCCTGACCGCCTTGGCACAGGGTTATGCCGGGCTGGGTGGCGATGCCACGGGGTTTGAACGCCCGCGCCCCGGTTACCAGTTCCAGTTCCCGCGCGATCACGGGGCGCATCCGCAGTTTCGCATCGAATGGTGGTACCTGACGGCCAATCTTACCGGAGCGGACGGGCGCGATTACGGGGTTCAGTGGACATTGTTCCGATCGGCGCTGAAACCGTCCGACCAGGCAGGATGGCAATCGCCTCAGATCTGGATGGGACATGCGGCGCTGACCACGCCCGACCGGCATTTCTTTGCTGAACGCCTGTCTCGCGGCGGGACGGGTCAGGCCGGGGTTACCGCACAGCCTTTCGAGGCCTGGATCGACGAATGGCACATGCGGGGCGCCGATACTGATGCGCTGACCCTGGCCGCCAGCGCCGAGAACTTTGCCTATCGCCTGAACCTGACGGCAACGGGGCCATTGGTCTTTCATGGCGACAGGGGCTATTCGGTGAAATCCGCCGATGGGCAGGCCAGCTATTACTACTCGCAACCGGCCTATTCCGTTCAGGGCGTGCTGTCCCTGCCCCAGGGCGACGTCGCCGTGACCGGACAGGGATGGCTGGACCGGGAATGGTCGTCACAGCCGCTGGCCGCGGATCAAAGCGGATGGGACTGGTTCTCGCTCAGCCTTGAGGATGGCGACAAGCTGATGGCGTTTCGGCTGCGCGGCGCGCGGGGCGATTTCACCTCGGCCACCTGGATCGAACCAGATGGCCAGAGCACTGCACTGAACGATGGTGCTGTCAGCTTTACACCGCTGCAAACCGCATCGGTGGCCACCCGCGACATTCCGGTACGCTGGCGGGTGGAGATACCCGACCGTGCGCTCGATATCGAGGTTCAGGCCCTAATGCCCGACGCCTGGATGGGCACGCGGTTTGAATATTGGGAAGGCCCGGTGACAGTGACAGGCAGCCACGCAGGGCGCGGCTACCTTGAGATGACAGGCTACTAGGCACAGGCTGCGGCCATCACGGCCCAGCCCGACCCCTAGCGGACGACGTAGACCGAAACCGTTGAATGGCGCACAACCCGCGCGGCATTCGGACCCAGCAGATAGTCCTTGAAATCGGGTTTATGTGCGCCGATCACGATCAGGTCCGATCCCGCGCCCTCGGCCGTTTTCAGGATCTCCTGATATGCGGTCCCGGTGGCAACCACGTGGCGGACCTTTTCATTGCGGTCCTTGCCCAGCGTTGCGACGCACATCTCGGCCAGCTTTTGCTGGGCCTCTTCCAGCGCCTTTTCGTGAAAGCCCGACTGGAAAAAGCCGGAAACCCAGCTTTCCCCGAAATCTGGCAAGACCGTCACCACATCCAGTTGCGCATTCTCAAGGTCGGCCAGCTTGGCCGCTTTTTCCAACACGGGAACGTCGATTTCGCCATTGCTGATATCCACGGCACAAAGAACAGAACGTGTCATGCGGGCACCTCTTGTCTGGCGGCACGGCCGCGTTGCAGGAAGGCGATCAGGCCCAGCAGGATCATCGCCGGGATATAGATCAGCTGTTTGGGGGGCTGGCTGGACGGCAGGCTGACCGAGGTCAGGCGGACCGCCTCGTCGCCATAGTAATCGAAGATGTCCAGCTCGTCAGCCACAGGCGACCCGAACATCGGCTCCTCCAGCTTGATCAGCCCGTCTTCCGGCAGCAGCAACAGCCCCATAGCCTCGACCCGTGCGGCACCGCCTTCTTCGCTGCCGACCGGGACCACGACCGTGGTGTCCACCATTTCCAGCGTGTCGAAATCGGGGCCACTGACGACCATGCGCACCTCGGTCCCGGGGGGCGTTTCGCCAATGGTCTCCACAAAGGCCGCAGGCTCAACACTGGCATATGGCGGAGAAAGCCTGTCCATGAAGAAATCCGGCCGGAAAAGCGCAAAGGCCACCAGGATCAGTGCAACGCTTTCGTAGATACGGCTATGGGCCAGGAAATACCCCATTGTCCCGGCCGTGAACACAAGGATCGCTATGGTCGCGAATATCGCCACCGTTATCCCTTCGACCCAGGTCACATCGATCAGCAGCAGGTCCGTGTTGAAGATGAACACAAACGGCAACGCCACGGTGCGCAGGGAATAGAAGAAAGCGGTAAAGCCCGTCTTGATCGCATCCCCGCCCGACACCGCGGCCGCCGCAAAGCTGGCCAACCCGACCGGCGGGGTCACGTCGGCCATGATGCCGAAATAGAACACGAACAGATGCACCGCGATCAGCGGAACGATAAGCCCGCTTTGCGCACCCAACTCGACCACAACACCCGCCATCAGCGAGCTGACAACGATATAGTTCGCCGTGGTTGGCAGCCCCATACCCAGGATCAGGCTGAGGATACCGACCATGATCAGCATCAGGATCAGGTTGCCGCCCGACAGGAACTCGACCAGATCGGCCATCACCTGCCCCACTCCGGTGAGCGTCACGGTGCCCACGATCACGCCTGCGGTGGCCGTGGCCAGCGCGATCCCGATCATGTTACGCGCGCCGTCGATCAGCCCCTGCCACAGGTCGGCAACCCCGTCGATGAACGTGTCATGCAGGTTGCTTTGACCGCGAAACAGCGCCTTGAGCGGCTTTTGCGTCAGCAGGATTACGAACAGCAATGTTGTGGCCCAAAAGGCCGACAGCCCCGGCGATTTCTGTTCGATCATCAGGAAATAGACCAGGACGATGATCGGCAAAAGATAGTGCAAACCGGCCTTGTAGATATCGGCGATGACCGGCAGCGTTACTTCTTTGGCGTTGGGATCATCGGGCTCCAGATCGGGAACCTGAGCCGCCAGGTACAAAAGAGCCACATAGATCGCGCAGACAATGAGGCTGAGGATCAGCCCGGCCGCCGATGGGGCCCATGTGGTAACCGCGTCAACCGGGAATTGCGAGGCATAGCACAGCCCGGCGAAGACCAGGAAAAAGGACAGCATACCGACCACGGTCCGGGCCAGGTGCACGTCGCGGTCGCCCAACGTCGGCATGTTCCGCTTCACCGCCTCAAGGTGCACGATATAGACCAGCGCGATGTAGGAAATCGCCGCCGGCAGGAAGGCATGTGTGATCACTTCGACATACGAGA
>JAUHXK010000019.1 GCA_030427405.1 Alphaproteobacteria bacterium
TACTTGGTGATCGCTGCGGTCAGCGTCGTTTTACCATGGTCAACGTGGCCAATCGTGCCGATGTTGACGTGCGGTTTTGTACGCTCAAACTTTTCCTTTGCCATTCCTCAGGCGCCCTTTGTGGTTTGGGGGACCCTTGGTCCCGAATTGCATCTGCGCGCGCGAGATATTTGGTTAAGGGGGGAAAATCAAGCACATCCTGCCGGAAAAGCAAAATGTCACGCAGGATTCTGCAGCGACCCGTCGTTTTCAAGCGGTTGAACCAGGGCCGGACCCGGTGCAAACCAGCCGTTTTCCTTATGTTCTTCGGCCAGCCATTCCTCGACCCGGTCCGCGACCTTCAACGCCAGGCCATTCATCTGTTCCTGCTTGGTGCGCACATGCCCCGAACCCTGCAAAGCGCTGTCGCCGGTTGTGTCTTCCAGCACCTGGAACTTCTTCCCCTTGGCAAGAAATTCCTTCTTTTCCACATCGTAGACGTTCACCAGCACAATCGCGGTGCTTTTCGGATTGTAGATTACCGGAATGCCCGGCGGGGCCAGCATGTAACCCTCAAGGCTGATTCCAATATCCACATCCTGCGTTCCGGAATAGCGCCCCAGCCGCAAGTCGACATTCTTCTGAATGGCCTCGGTCCATTCCTGCGGGGTCGCATCGCGTGATACCGGGCCCTGAACGGCCTTGTCGGCAAAAGCATAGTTCACCCGCAGCTTGAACGCGCCCAGGTCTTCCGGGGCTTCGTCGATCTGCGTTTGCGTGCAGGCCGACACAAGGGCCAGTCCGGTGATCACGGTCAGCATGCGAAGCATTGTTTTCATCTCGATAGGCCTGTTTTCATTGGATGTAGCGCACCCGAACCACTTGTGCCAAGCCGTATCGGCAGAATTCCACCGTAACCAAAGCGTGATCACGAGAATTTAAAGTCCCGCGGAAAGCCATAGGGGGGCTTTTTCCCGACGCTGGCGCGTTTGGCCAGCCATTGGGACATGTCCGCCTCGTGCCGTGTCTTGTCGCCACCCATGGACCATTTCAGGCCCTCTTCCCAGTTAAAGGTTGTGATGTCGGACAATCCGCCATCCAGTTCAAGCGTACCCTGACGCCCGCGCGCCATGTTGTATTTCTGCAGGCGCACACCCTTGCCCCGCGTCATCTCCGGCAATTCTTCGGTCGGGAAGACCAGGAATTTGCCGTTCTGAGACACCACCGCGACGTGATCGCCGACGATAGGTTTGCAGATTACCGCAGTCTCATCTCCTTTGACGTTCAAAACCTGTTTGCCGTTTCGTGTCTGGGCCAGCACGTCATCCTCGGGCACCATGAACCCGTTGCCCGCGTCTGAGGCCACCAGCAGCTTGCGCCCCGGCTTGTGGATCAGGATGTCGATGATCTGCGCCTCGTTCGGTAGATCGACCATCAGACGCAGCGGTTCACCCATACCCCGCCCGCCGGGAAGGTTGGCGGCGCTGACAGTATAGAAGCGGCCGTTCGAGGCAAAGACCAGCAGGCGGTCGGTGGTCTCGGCATGGAAGATAAACCTAGGGCCGTCCCCGTCCTTGAACTTCAGCTCACGCTTCAGGTCGATATGGCCGGTCATGGCGCGAATCCAGCCCATCTGAGAACAGACAACCGTGATCGGTTCACGGTCGATCATCGCCTCAAGCGGCACTTCCTCGACCTGCCCAGCCTCGGCAAATTGCGTGCGCCGCGCGCCGCCTTCATAGTCTTTGCCGAAGGTTTTCTTGGTCTCTTTCAGCTGCTCGGCGATCTTGGCCCATTGCAGGGCAGGATCGGCCAGCAGGTCTTCCAGCATCGCGCGTTCTTCCATCAACGCATCGCGTTCGCGGACCAGTTCCATCTCTTCCAGACGGCGCAAGGACCGAAGGCGCATGTTGAGGATCGCGTCGACCTGAACTTCGGACAGTTCGCCCTCGCCCGGTTTGGGCGTGACGTAGTCGGATTCATCTGTGGCCCGGACGTGATCAATGCCCCAATCCTCGCGCATCAGCGCGGCTTTGGGGTCATCGTCATACCGGATGATGTCGATCACACGGTCGAGGTTCAGGAAGGCGACGATAAAGCCCTCCAAGACCTCCAAACGATGGTCGATCTTAGCCATCCGGTGGCGCGAGCGGCGGATCAGGACCTCTTGCCGGTGATCGAGAAAGGCGCGCAGCACTTCCTTCATCGAGCAGACCTTGGGCGTCACCCCGTCGATCAGCACGTTCATGTTCAGGCTGAACCGCACCTCAAGGTCCGAGTTGCGATAGAGCATGCCCATAAGCACCTCGGGGTCCACGTTTTTGGAACGCGGCTCGAGAATCAGACGGATGTCATCGGCGGATTCGTCGCGCACATCAGCGAGGATCGGGATTTTCTTGGTCTGGATCAGTTCCGCGATCTTTTCGATCAGCTTGGATTTCTGAACCTGATACGGGATCTCGGTGACGACGATTTGCCATTGGCCACGGCCCAGATCTTCGACCTGGAATTTACAGCGCAGACGGAAGGACCCGCGCCCGGTGCGATAGGCCTGCGCGATATTCTCGGGCGGTTCAACGATCACGCCGCCGGTCGGGAAATCCGGTCCGGGCACGTAGTTCAACAACGTGTCGTCGCGCGCATCCGGCGTTTTGATCAGATGCAGACAAGCGTCGCAGAGTTCCGAGATATTGTGCGGTGGGATATTCGTCGCCATGCCCACGGCAATACCGCTGGCACCGTTGGCCAACAGGTTCGGGAACTGAGCGGGCAGCACAACCGGCTCGGTCAGCGTCCCATCATAGTTGTCGCGGAAATCGACGGCGTCCTCGTTCAGACCCTCAAGCAGCGCCTCGGCCACGATGGTCATCCGCGCCTCGGTGTAGCGCGAGGCCGCCGGGTTATCGCCGTCGATATTGCCGAAATTCCCCTGCCCGTCGACCAGCGGGTAGCGGACGTTGAAGTCCTGCGCCAGGCGCGCCATCGCGTCGTAAATCGCGGCATCACCATGCGGGTGATAGTTGCCCATCACGTCGCCCGAGATCTTCGCGGACTTGCGAAAACCTCCGGTTGCACTGAGTCGCAGTTCCCTCATCGCATAGAGGATTCGCCGATGAACCGGCTTCAGACCATCGCGTGCATCCGGCAATGCGCGGTGCATGATGGTGCTGAGTGCATAGGTCAAATAGCGCTCGCCAATCGCGCGGCGCAGCGGCTCGGCTACTTCACCCGCGCTGTCGGCGGTCTCCATGTTGGGGTCGTCGATAGTATCGTTCATAGATGATGTGATACGACGCCCGCCCGGCTTGGTAAAGCAATCTGCGTATATTTTGCCAAAGGCAGGTGGCGCTTTTTGCAACAGGGGGAGACAACCCCCGGATTTCCCCGGTTTTTCGACAGCGCTGTCAAAATATGATAGGCTTCAACGCATAGTTCTGCTGCCAATTCTTGTGTTGTTACGATTACCGGGGGATGCGCCATGACGCGCCTTATTCTAGTTACCTTTGCCATGCTTGGCTGGACATTCTACGTGATGAGCGACGGTCCGGATTTTGAACCGCGCGGTGTGCGATCGGCACCGCCCGTTCAGGTCGCGGCTGCATCTGCGCCGCGCCCCACGTCGGCCGCATCAACGCGCGCCGAGCAATTGGTCACCAAAGCCGCCCTGGCCCCAGCGCCACTGCCCGTGTCGACCGCCGAGCTTGCACCGAAACCGGATCAGGCCGAGACAAAGGCGCTGTTGAAACAGGTTGCATTCGGATTGAATTCGGCCCCGTCGATGTTCGACGACCAAAGTGCGACTTTCACGTTGGCCTCGCTGGAAGAAGGTGCAGCGGCCCTGCGACAGGTCGCGCCCGAACCGTCGACCGACCAGGCGCAGAACCCGGTTTCGGCTGAACCCCAGAAAGACATCCGCGAGATTTCCGGCACGCGCGTCAACATGCGCGACGGACCGGGCACGATCTATCCGGTCATCGGCAAAGCCGCGATCGGCCAAAAGGCCGAAGTGCTGAGCGACTCGGGGACCGGCTGGCTGCGCCTGCGCGTGTTGCCCGGGCAACAGGTCGGCTGGATTTCGGCGTCGCTGGTGCGGAAAACATCAAACTGACGCTTTCGCATGATTGCCCTGCGTCAAAGCCCGCCATAGCTTTTGACAAGAATCGACTGCAGGGGTCCCATGCAAAAATCCATCCTCATCACCGGCTGCTCGTCCGGCATCGGCTTGGACGCGGCACACGGTATGCGTGCGCGCGGCTGGCGCGTTTTTGCATCCTGCCGCCATCAGCGCGATTGCGACCGCCTGCGGGCACAAGGGTTTGACAGCCCGCGCATAGATTACACCGATTCCGACAGCATAACGTCGGGTTTGCACGAGGTATTAAGTGCAACGGGCGGCACGATTGATGCCGTATTCAACAACGGGGCGCATGGCCTTCCCGGCGCGGTCGAGGATATTCCCGTCGACGGGCTGCGCCATATCTTTGAAACCAATGTCTTTGGCTGGCACGACCTGACGCGCCAGGTGATTCCCGTCATGCGGGCACAGGGGCATGGCCGCATCATCCAGAATTCATCCGTTCTGGGCTTTATCGCCTTTCCATGGCGCGGCGCCTACATCGCCACCAAATTTGCAATAGAGGGGCTGACCGATACATTGCGGCTTGAACTGCAGGATACGGATATCAACGTGATCCTGATCGAACCCGGACCGATCACCTCAAAGTTGCGGGAAAAGGCCATCCCGGTATTTGAACGGTTCATAGATTGGGAAAACTCGGCGCTTCGGGACAAGTACGAAGGAAGCCTGCTCAAGCGTTTGTACGAAGACAGCGGTCCCGACAGGTTCGAACTGCCGCCCTCGGCCGTGACCGACAAGCTTGCGCAGGCACTTGAGGCACCGCGCCCAAAGGCCAGGTACTATGTCACCACGCCGACCTATATCGCCGGATACCTTCGGCGGCTGCTTCCCACCCGCGCGATCGACAATATCCTGTCCCGGATCTGAGACGATATTACCGGTTCGCATTTCCGCGTTCCACGGCTAGAGATGGCCTGAGACACTCAAATCACGGACGGTGAACACATGGACCTGATAATGGTCGTCCTGCTTTTGGCAATGGCCGCGGTTGTTGTCGTTCTTGGACTTGGCATTGCCAATTTTGGCAAAAGCGGAACGGACGCCGCGAAGAAAAGCAACAAGATGATGCGGCTGCGCATCCTGTTTCAGTTCATTGCCGTGATTCTGATCGTGCTTTACGTTTACTTGCGTGGGCAAGGAGTGCAGTGAATGGTTGTCCTAAACAAGATCTACACCCGAACGGGCGATGACGGCAAAACCGCGCTTGGCAACGGTGATCGGGTCGCAAAATATGCGGGTCGCGTGGCGGCCTATGGCACCGTGGACGAACTGAACGCCTTTGTCGGCGTCGCGCGATCCGAGGCAGAGGGTGAAACCGAAACCGCCCTGGCCCGGATTCAGAACGACCTGTTCGACCTTGGCGCCGATTTCTGCCGCCCGGACATGGAAAAAGATGCCGAGGCCGATTACCCGCCGCTGCGCATGGTTCAGGCCCAGATCGACCGTCTTGAGGCGGAAATTGATTCGATGAACGCCGCGCTTGAGCCGCTGCGCAGCTTTATCCTGCCCGGCGGGTCGCGGTTGGCCGCGCAATTGCATGTATGCCGGACCGTCGCGCGTCGGGCCGAGCGGCTGGCGGTCGAACTGACCAACATGGAACCGGTGAACGCGGTGGCCGTAAAGTACCTCAACCGCCTCAGCGACTGGTTCTTCGTTGCGGCGCGATGCGCCAACGACAACGGCAAGGCCGACATATTATGGGTGCCGGGCGCGAACCGATAAGCTACGGGCCGTTACGTCAAAAACGACAAAACGCGACGTCCCAAGCCCAAGACGTGACGATTTTGCCCTGTTGCCGCGCGAATTCAGACGCTATTCAGTCCTTCGAGAGCATTGGTGGAGTCGCGTCGCGGCTTACCGTTTTTTGAGGAGAAAGCGCAAAAATGAAGGTACTCGTGCCTGTCAAGCGCGTGATTGACTATAATGTGAAGGTCCGTGTGAAAGCGGACGGTAGCGGTGTTGATCTCGCCAATGTGAAGATGTCGATGAACCCGTTCGACGAGATTGCG